>CAMLJN010000018.1 GCA_946480445.1 uncultured Buttiauxella sp. | reverse complement strand
CGCACCGTGTTATTTATCTCACGGATTGCGGCTTTTTTATCGCGCGGTGGATCACATGGCCCGTGGGATCCGCAAAATGGCCATCGTTTTAACCCGGCCAAACTTCTGCTCGATCCCTGCGCCAGGGTGGTGGTGGGCGGGGTTGAAAACCATCCGCATCTTCATGGTGGCTACGACGACCCCGATCCGGAAGACAGCGCTCCGCAGATGGCGAAATGTGTGGTCGTCAGGGAAACGTTCGACTGGGAAGGCGATGAGCCACTGCACACGCCATGGGGTAACACCGTTATTTATGAAGCCCACGTTCGCGGCCTGACGCTACTTCATCCGGGCATCCCCGAAGCGCTACGCGGTACCTATGCGGCGCTCGGCCATCCGGTCATGATTGCCTACTTCAGGCGGTTGGGGATTACGGCGCTGGAGCTGTTGCCGGTTGCGCACTTTGTTACCGAGCCGCGCGTTGCGCATCTGGGACTTAGCAACTACTGGGGTTACAACCCACGCGCATTTTACTGTGTCGAGGGTTATTACGCCGTCAATCAGGATCCGCTTAATGCCGCCAATGAGTTACGCGGTGCCATCAAAGAACTGCACAAAGCCGGTATTGAGGTGATCCTCGATATCGTCCTTAACCACAGCGCCGAGCTGGATCGCGATGGGCCAACCCTCTCCCTGAGCGGAATCGACAACCGTAGCTATTATTGGTTAATGGATAACGGCGACTACCAGAACTGGACGGGCTGCGGCAATACGCTGAATTTGAGCACGCCCGGCGTGGTTGCCCAGATGATGGATTGCCTGCGCTATTGGGTTGATAGCCTGCATGTGGACGGTTTCCGATTCGATCTCGCTTCCGTTATGGGTCGCACGCCCGATTTCCGTCAGGATGCGCCGCTGTTTGATGCAATAAAAAACGATCCCGTGCTCTCGCAGATTAAGCTGATCGCCGAGCCCTGGGATATCGGTGCGGGCGGTTATCAGGTGGGGAATTTCCCACCGTTGTTTGCCGAGTGGAACGATCATTTTCGTGACGGTATGCGTCGTTTCTGGCTGCAACAGGATCTCTCGTTGGGCGGCTTCGCCTGCCGGTTTGCCGGTTCAAGCGATGTCTATCGTCACGGTGAGCGGCGTCCTTCAACCAGCATCAACTTAGTCACCGCGCACGACGGCTTTACCCTACGCGACTGCGTGAGCTTCAACCAAAAGCACAACGAAGCTAACGGCGAAGATAACCGGGATGGAACAAACAATAACTACAGCAACAACTATGGGTTCGAGGGGCTGGAAGCCAGCCTGCTTATCAAAGAGCGACGCCGGGACAGCGTGCATGCGTTGCTGACCCTGTTATTGCTCTCGCAGGGAACGCCAATGCTGCTGGCCGGCGACGAACATGGACACAGCCAGCACGGCAACAACAACGCCTACTGCCAGGATAACGCTCTGACCTGGCTTGACTGGCAGCACTGCAACGACGGTTTAACCACTTTTGCTGCGGCATTGATTCATCTGCGCCAGAAGATCCCGGCTCTCACCCGGAACAGCTGGTGGGAGGAAGGTGACGACAATGTGCGTTGGTTAAACAAAGAGGCTCAGCCTCTGAACGCTGACGAATGGCAGAACGGGATTCATCGTTTACAAATCCTGCTCAGCGAACGTTGGCTGATTGCGATAAATGCCACAGAAGAAGTCGCGGATATCGTATTACCCGAAGGGGAGTGGCGAGCCATTCCTCCGTTTGCCGGTGAGGATAACCCGGTGGTGATGGCTGTCTGGCACGGGCCTGCGCACGGAGTCTGCGTATTCCAGAAGTCATGAAAAAGGAGTCAGTCATGGTTAGGTTTGAGAAGAACGATCCCCTGATGTTGGCAAGACAGCTGCCGAATAAATCCGTTGCCCTGATTCTGGCAGGTGGCCGTGGTACCCGCTTAAAAGATTTAACGTCGACGCGTGCCAAGCCCGCCGTCCACTTTGGCGGCAAGTTCCGCATTATCGACTTTGCGTTATCCAACTGCATTAACTCCGGGATCCGCCGTATCGGTGTGATCACGCAGTATCAGTCGCACACGCTGGTGCAGCATATTCAGCGCGGCTGGTCTTTTTTCAGCGAAGAGATGAACGAGTTTGTTGACCTGTTGCCCGCTCAGCAGCGCGTGCATGGGGAAAACTGGTATCGAGGCACGGCTGATGCGGTGACCCAGAACCTCGACATTATTCGCCGTTATAAGGCCGAATACGTCGTGATCCTCGCCGGGGACCATATCTATAAGCAGGACTACTCGCGGATGCTTATCGACCACGTCGAGAAGGGCGCGCGCTGTACGGTGGCCTGTATGCCGGTGCCGCTGCATGAAGCCACGGCGTTTGGCGTCATGGCCGTGGACGAAAATGACAAGATAATTGAATTTGTCGAGAAGCCAGCGAATCCCCCGTCGATGCCGGGTGATGACACAAAAGCGTTAGCCAGCATGGGGATTTATGTTTTTGATGCGGAGTATCTCTATGAGCTGCTGGAGGCGGATGACGCGGATGAAAACTCCAGCCATGATTTTGGCAAGGACATCATTCCCCACGTGATGGAATCCGGCGTGGCCTTCGCCCATCCGTTCCCGCTTTCCTGCGTGCAGTCTGATCCGGATGCGGAGCCGTACTGGCGCGATGTGGGGACGCTGGAAGCCTACTGGAAGGCGAACCTTGACCTCGCGTCCGTCACGCCTGAACTGGATATGTACGATCAGGAATGGCCCATCCGTACCCATATGGAGCCGCTGCCGCCCGCAAAATTTGTGCAGGATCGCTCGGGCAGCCACGGCATGACGCTGAACTCGCTGGTGTCCGGCGGCTGCATTATCTCCGGGTCGGTGGTCGTGCAGTCGGTGCTCTTCCCACGCGTGCGGGTCAACTCCTTTTGCAATATCGACTCGTCAGTCTTACTGCCGGACGTGAAGGTAGGGCGCTCATGTCGCCTGCGGCGCTGCATTATCGACCGCGCATGCGTGATCCCCGAAGGGCTGGTCGTGGGAGAAAATGCTGAAGAAGACGCGCGTCGTTTTTATCGTTCGGAAGAAGGCATTGTGCTGGTGACTCGCGAGATGCTGGCCAGACTGCAAGGTTAAGAAGTAAAGGATTATGGCTCACGTGCGGCGCGTGCCGCGCGGTGTCATTTTATCGTTCGGCGCTGTGTACCTGACAAAAGACGACGCCGCGACTTGCCATACGGGAGCGATAATGCAGGTCTTACATGTATGTTCTGAAATCTTTCCGCTGTTGAAAACCGGTGGCCTTGCTGACGTTTTAGGCGCGCTGCCCGCCGCTCAGATAGCGGGGGGCGTGGAAGCACGCGTCTTGCTGCCTGCTTTTCCGGATATCCGGCGTGGTATAGCTGATGTGCAGGTGGTTGCCCATCGCGATACCTTCGCCGGTCATATGACTTTGTTATATGGCCACTTTAACGGCGTGGGTATTTACCTGATCGATGCGCCTCATCTGTACGACAGGCCGGGCAGCCCTTACCACGACACCAACCAGTTCGCTTACCCTGATAATGTGCAGCGCTTTGCGCTGCTCGGCTGGGTCGCCTGTGAAATGGCCTGTGGGCTGGACCCCTTCTGGCGGCCGGATATCGTGCACGCCCACGACTGGCATGCGGGGTTGGCGCCAGCGTATTTACGCGCCCGCGGTAACCCGGCAAAGTCGGTATTTACCGTACACAACCTGGCCTACCAGGGGCTGTTTTACGCCCATCATATCAACGATATTGATCTGCCCTGGTCGTTCTATGACATGAACGGCCTGGAGTTCAATGGTCAAATTTCGTACTTGAAAGCCGGTCTTTATTATGCTGATCATATTACGGCGGTAAGTCCCACCTACGCGCGGGAAATTACCGAGCCGCAGTTTGCCTACGGCATGGAAGGGCTGCTGCGCCAGCGCCAGCGTGAAGGGCGTTTATCCGGCATCCTCAACGGTGTCGATGACAGCATCTGGGACCCGGCAAACGACCTGCTGCTTGCCTCACGCTATAACCGTGACACGCTTGAGGATAAGGCCGAAAACAAACGCCAGCTGCAAATTGCCATGGGACTGAAGGTTAACGATAAAGCGCCGCTGTTTGCGGTGGTCAGCCGGTTAACCAGTCAAAAAGGGCTGGATTTAGTGCTTGAGGCGCTGCCGGGGTTGCTGGAGCAGGGCGGACAGCTGGCGCTGCTGGGCGCGGGCGATGCGGTAATGCAGGAAGGCTTCCTGGCGGCGGCGGCGGAGCACCCCGGTCAGGTAGGGGTACAAATTGGCTATCACGAAGCTTTCTCCCATCGCATTATCGGCGGCGCGGATGTCATTCTGGTGCCGAGTCGGTTTGAACCCTGCGGTTTAACGCAGCTCTACGGGTTGAAGTACGGCACGCTGCCGCTGGTCAGGCGTACCGGCGGGCTGGCGGATACGGTTTCAGATAGCTCGCTTGAAAACCTGGCGGACGGCATTGCCAGCGGGTTCGTGTTTGAAGACAGTAATGCCTGGTCGCTGCTAAGAGCGATTCGGCGTGCTTTCGTGCTGTGGTCCCGTCCGTCGCTGTGGCGTTTTGTCCAGCGTCAGGCCATGGGTATGGATTTTAGCTGGCAGGTGGCGGCGCAGTCTTACCGCGACCTTTATCAACGCTTAATGTAATCATCCGGGAATCACTGCTATGAATGCACCCTTTTCCTATGCATCACCCACGCTTAGCGTCGAGGCGTTGAAGCACTCTATTGCTTATAAGCTAATGTTTACGGTGGGGAAAGACCCTGCCATCGCCAATAAACATGAATGGCTTAATGCCACGCTCTTTGCCGTTCGCGACCGCCTCGTTGAGCGCTGGCTGCGCTCGAACCGGGCCCAGCTGTCTCAGGAGGTTCGCCAGGTTTACTACCTGTCGATGGAATTCCTGATTGGCCGTACGCTTTCTAACGCGCTGCTCTCGCTTGGCATTTACGAAGATGTAAAGAACGCCCTGGAAGAAATGGGCCTCGATCTTGAAGAGTTGATTGACGAAGAGAACGACCCCGGCCTCGGCAACGGTGGTCTGGGCCGTCTTGCGGCCTGTTTCCTGGACTCGCTGGCAACGCTTGGGCTACCGGGGCGCGGCTACGGTATCCGCTACGATTACGGCATGTTTAAACAGAACATCGTCGACGGCCGCCAGAAAGAGTCCCCGGACTACTGGCTGGAGTATGGCAACCCGTGGGAGTTCAAGCGCCACAATACGCGCTATAAAGTGCGCTTTGGCGGTCGGGTACAATTTGAGGGCAAAAATCCCCGCTGGGTAGAAACGGAAGAGATTCTGGCGGTGGCCTACGACCAGATCATCCCCGGCTACGATACCGACGCCACCAACACGTTACGGCTGTGGAATGCGCAGGCAAGTAGCGAAATCAACCTGGGTAAATTTAACCAGGGCGATTACTTTGCGGCGGTAGAAGACAAAAACCATTCGGAAAACGTTTCTCGCGTGCTGTACCCGGATGACTCCACTTACTCCGGGCGGGAGCTGCGCCTGCGACAGGAATATTTCCTCGTATCGGCCACGGTGCAGGACATTCTTAGCCGCCATTATCAGCTGCACAAAACCTACGCCAACCTTGCGGATAAAATTGCGATTCACCTTAATGACACCCATCCGGTGTTATCCATCCCCGAGCTGATGCGCGTGCTGATAGACGAGCACAAATTCAGCTGGGAGGATGCCTTTGAAGTGACCTGCCAGGTGTTTTCTTATACCAACCATACGCTGATGAGCGAGGCGCTGGAAACCTGGCCGGTGGATATGCTGGGTAAAATTCTGCCGCGTCACCTGCAAATTATCTTCGAGATTAATGATTACTTCCTGAAAACGCTTCAGGAGCAGTACCCGAACGACACGGAGCTGCTTGGACGGACCTCCATTATCGACGAGTCGAATGGACGCCGGGTGCGCATGGCGTGGCTTGCCGTAGTCACCAGCCACAAGGTCAACGGCGTGTCGGAGCTGCACTCAAACCTGATGGTGCAGTCTCTGTTTGCCGACTTTGCGGCCATCTTCCCGATGCGATTTTGCAATAAAACCAATGGCGTGACCCCTCGCCGCTGGCTGGCGCTGGCGAACCCCTCGCTTTCAGAGGTGCTGGATGAAAATATCGGTCGCACCTGGCGCACCGATCTCAGCCAGCTCAACGAGCTTATGCAGCATATTGATTATCCTGCCATTCATGAAGATGTGCGCAAGGCGAAGCTCGCTAACAAAAAAAGGCTGGCGGAATACATTGGGCGGGAGCTTAACGTGGTGGTGAACCCGAATGCCCTGTTCGACGTGCAGATCAAGCGCATTCATGAATACAAACGCCAGCTGATGAACGTGCTGCACGTTATTACGCGCTACAACCGCATCAAAGCTGACCCGACGGCCAACTGGGTGCCGCGGGTGAATATTTTCGCCGGTAAAGCGGCCTCCGCCTACTACATGGCAAAGCACATCATTCACCTTATCAACGATGTTGCAGCGGTAATAAACAACGACCCGGATGTGAAAGACCGGCTGAAGGTCGTGTTTATCCCGAACTACAGCGTGAGCCTTGCCCAGATCATTATTCCGGCAGCCGATCTCTCCGAGCAGATCTCGCTTGCGGGAACGGAAGCGTCCGGCACCAGCAATATGAAGTTTGGGCTGAACGGCGCTCTGACCATCGGCACGCTGGACGGGGCCAACGTTGAAATGCTGGAGCACGTTGGGGCGGAGAATATCTTTATCTTTGGCAATACGGCGGAGGAGGTCGAGGCACTGCGGCGCAACGGCTATAAACCCCGTGAATATTATGAAAAAGATGCAGAGCTGCATCAGGTGCTGACGCAAATCGGCACCGGCATGTTCAGCCCGGGCGAGCCGACACGCTACCGCGACCTGCTGGATTCACTGATTAACTTCGGGGATCACTATCAGGTGCTGGCGGATTATCGCAGCTATGTGGATTGCCAGGATAAGGTGGACGAGCTGTACCGCCAGCCGGAGGAGTGGACGATCCGCGCCATGCACAATATTGCCAATATGGGCTATTTCTCGTCCGACAGGACAATTCAGGAATACGCCGACGAGATCTGGCATATCAAACCGGTGAGACTGTAAGTGTCTTGCTCCTCTCCTTTCAGGGAGAGGAGCTGGATCAGCACAGCTCCAGCTGCACGTTATTATCCTTAATCACCTTCATCACGCCCGCCGGGGGCAGGGTGTCGGTGTAAACCTGATCCACCAGGCTGATGCTGCCCAGATTGACCATGGCGTTACGGCCGAATTTGGAATGATCGACAACCAGCATCACGCAGCGCGAGTTATCAATAATTGCGCGTTTGGTACGCACTTCGTGGTAGTCAAATTCCAGCAGTGAGCCGTCGCCGTCGATGCCGCTGATGCCCAGAATGCCGAAGTCCAGGCGGAACTGGGAGATGAAATCCAGCGTCGCCTCGCCAATGATTCCACCATCGCGGCTGCGCAGTTCGCCGCCTGCCAGAATAATACGGAAGTCTTCTTTGACCATCAGCGTATTGGCGACGTTCAGATTATTGGTCACCACGCGCAGGTTGCTGTGGTCCAGCAGCGCGTGAGCCACGGCTTCAGGAGTGGTGCCGATGTCGATAAACAGCGTGGCGCCGTCAGGGATCTGGCTGGCCACTTTGCGGGCAATGCGCTCTTTCTCTGCCGTTTGCGTGGCCTTGCGGTCATGCCAGGAGGTATTGACGGAGCTTGATGGCAGCGCGGCACCGCCGTGGTGGCGCATAATCATATTCTGATCCGCCAGATCGTTCAGATCGCGGCGAATGGTCTGTGGGCTGACGGCAAACTGCTCGACCAGCTCCTCGGTGCTGACATAGCCCTGTTTTTTAACCAGTTCGACAATGGCGTCGTGACGTTGTGTTTGCTTCACGCTCTGCTCCTGATTCTTATGTTCGTTTTCGCGCATGTAGCGTATCAACCAGCGCCATCGCAAGGCCCACCAGCAGCCCGGTAAGGTGCGCCGCGTTAGCAATCGCCAGGCCTAAAATATCGAAGAAGCCCAGCACTATCCACAGCACCGCAAAGACCATCAGGCCGCGCTGCATAAAGATGCCGCTTTCAGGGTCCCGTTCGCCGCGCAGCCAGACATAGCCCATCAGCGCATAGACCGTGCCGGACAGCCCACCAAACAGCGGGCCGCTGAATTTAGCCTGTACATAACCGCTAAGCAGGGCAGAAATAATGGTCAGCGTAATCAGCTTGCCGCTACCCAGACGCTTCTCCAGCGGCCCGCCGAGATACCACCACCATAACAGGTTGAAGGTGATATGCAGCAGCGAAAAGTGCAGCAGCGCATGGCTAAAATAGCGCCAGAATTCATAGCGCAGGCTCTCATCATACGGCCATGCAAGCCAGACCATTACGCTACGATCGCCGAACACCTGCATTGCCAGCCAGACCAGTACGCACGCGGCGATCGTCGCCAGCGTGAAAGGTCCGGCCTTTTGGCGAATAGTCGCAAGGAAAGGGTAGCGCTGATAGCTCAGGCCACTTGAAGTATCTCCCGCAGACCAGCTTGCCGCCAGATAGCGTGGATCGCCCGGGTTGGCCAGAAACTGCTCCAGCTCCCGGTGAACACGAGAGAGCTGGCTGTCATCTGCCAGCCAGATATCGCTTTGGGTATGCTGTTGAATCGTGAGGATAACGCCCTGGGTTGCCATGTAGTCGACAAAGGCCTGCGCGACTCGCGGGTTGGCAAACGAGGTGATCATGATCATAGGGTTTCAACCAAATCCGTACAAAAGGAAGCAGTATACCTGCAACGCTCGGGTTTTCTGAACCTTATGCGGCACCGTGAGCGACTTCCGCCGGGAAATGGCGATGCCAGGCATCAAAGCCGCCGTCAATGCTGTAGACATTGTCGTAGCCCTGCTGAAGCAGGTACTGGGCCGCGCCCTTGCTGCTGTTACCGTGATAGCACATCACCATCACCGGCGTCTCAAAATCTGTTTGCTGCATAAAGGCCACCAGCCTGTCGTTGGTCAGGTGGAAAGCGCCCGGCGTGTGGCCCATCGCAAAACTCTGCGGGTCGCGAATATCCACCAGCACCGCCAGCTTCTGGTGTAGCTTCTGGTGCGCTTCTTCAATACCAATACATTCAAAATGGTCCATAGCTTTGCTCATTTGCAGATAAAAGAAAGGGGACGGGCTACCCCATACTAAGCGAAACCCGTCTCTGGCCGCTGATATTAACGTCATTATGTTATCCATATCACGCAGAAATGTTTTTTTTTCGTTACCAAAAGCGCGTTCCCTTGCTATTATGAGCGATAACGAACATTTATGAGCTTTAACGAAAGTGGGTGAGGGCAGCATGGAAACCAAAGATCTGATTGTCATCGGCGGCGGGATTAACGGCGCCGGTATCGCGGCGGATGCCGCTGGCCGCGGACTCTCCGTGTTAATGCTGGAGGGGCAAGATCTGGCCTGCGCCACGTCCTCCGCCAGTTCAAAACTGATCCACGGTGGCCTGCGCTATCTGGAACACTACGAGTTTCGCCTTGTAAGCGAAGCGCTGGCTGAGCGAGAAGTGCTGCTGAATATGGCCCCACATATCGCTTTCCCGATGCGTTTTCGCCTGCCACATCGCCCTCATCTGCGCCCGGCGTGGATGATCCGTATCGGTCTGTTTATGTACGACCACCTCGGCAAACGCACCAGTTTACCGGCCTCGACCGGTTTGCGTTTTGGCGCAGATTCGGTCCTGAAATCTGAAATTGTGCGCGGTTTCGAATATTCAGACTGCTGGGTAGACGATGCGCGCCTGGTGCTGGCAAATGCTCAGATGGTGACGCGTAAAGGCGGCGAGGTGAAAACCCGTACCCGCGCTACCAGCGCACGCCGCGAAAACGGGTACTGGATTGTTGAAGCGCAGGATATTGATACCGGTGAAACCTTTACCTGGCGCGCGCGTGGCCTGGTCAACGCGACCGGTCCGTGGGTAAAAGACTTCTTTGACGACGGTCTGAAGCTTCCTTCTCCGTATGGTATCCGTCTGATCAAAGGCAGCCATATCGTTGTGCCTCGCGTGCACAACCAGAAGCAGGCCTACATCCTGCAAAATGAAGATAAGCGCATCGTGTTTGTGATTCCGTGGATGGATGAGTTTTCTATCATCGGCACCACCGACGTGGAATATAAAGGCGATCCGAAAGCGGTACACATCGACGAGAGCGAAGTGAACTATCTGCTGGATGTTTATAACGAGCACTTTAAAAAGACGCTGACGCGCGAAGATATTGTCTGGACTTACTCCGGCGTGCGTCCGCTGTGTGATGATGAATCTGATTCGCCGCAGGCGATCACCCGCGATTACACGCTGGATATTCACGACGAAAATGGCAAAGCGCCTTTGCTGTCGGTATTTGGTGGCAAGCTCACCACCTATCGTAAACTGGCGGAACATGCGCTGGACAAGCTGCAAAGCTATTACCCAAAAATGGGCCCGGCCTGGACCAAAGGCAGCAAGCTGCCCGGCGGGGATATTCAGGGCGATCGCGATGATTTCGCGGCGCAGCTGTGTCGTCGTTACAGCTTCCTGAGCGAAAGTCTGGCGCGCCGACTGGCTCGTACTTACGGCAGCAACGCTGAGCTGATTCTGGCGCAGGCAGCAAGCGTTAGCGATCTGGGGGAAGATTTTGGCCATGAGTTTTACGAAGCGGAGCTGCGTTATCTGGCCGAGCACGAGTGGGTAAAACGCGTGGATGACGCTATCTGGCGACGCACAAAACTTGGCATGTGGCTGACTGAAGAGCAGCAGGCGCGCGTAGCGCAGTGGCTGGCAAAACAGGTGGGTAAACCTTCGCTGTCGCTGGCTTCTTAAAACAATGTCCTCCTCCCCTCAAAGGGGCGAGGAGGATATCATCCCGCCCCCTTGTCTTTCCTGGATAAGGGGAGGAACTGTGGTTTACACCCCGTACCCCATCATTTTCAGCAGCTTCTGCGCATGCTGTACCGCGTCCTGGCGATGAGCCACCCCTAACTTTTGATACAAATTACGGATATGCGTTTTGATGGTGGTGGCCGCCACATCCAGCTCGCCCGCGATTTGATCGTTGCTGTAGCCTGAATAAATCAGCCCCAGAACCTGCCATTCACGCTGGGTCAGGGGACTGGTGCGGATAAGCTCCGGGACTTCCGGGTGCGTCAGCAAACGGTTAACGAAGTTTTCGTCGAAGTGGGCAAACTTATGGCGGTGATGCTGGTTAATCTCGCGCAAAATTCGCTGGGCGCGATGCTGGTCCAGCTCCGGCAGCGTATTGAGCTGGATAAGCTGGCGCAGCTGCTGCGCCATCGCTTCGCCTTCAATCACAAAGTGGCTGATAAATCCGGTTCGGTTTGCCAGCGCCAGCGCCTCAAGCAGCACGCGCTGGGCGTCGCTTTTGCGCCCCGACTGCCAGTAAAGCTGATTTAACAGCAGCAGGTTGCGGTTAAGATCGCTCATCAGACGCAGGCTGCGCGCGTTCTCGTTAAGTTCTTCCAGCACCATCTCCGCCGGGTCAAATTCCCCCAGCAAAATCTGCGCGCGGGCGATGTTGCGCCACTGGCTTTGCAGGAAATGGTTATTGGCAAATTCAGGTTTGGGCGTCAGGCGTAGCCAGTTGGCGGCAGACTTTTTATCGCCCGTCATTTGCCAGTATATCACCCGCACTTTATCGGCGTTGGATACCCAGTCGCTGTGATACGGCCCATTGCCCAGCAGGTTTTCAAGACGGTTAAGATGGCTACGGGCGTTGTCCAGATCGCCGCGAGCCAGCGAGCACTGCACCAGTAGGGCCAGACATTGCAGCTGCTGCTGCGGCTGGTAGCCGGACAGGACTTCCACCCCGGCGCGCGCAGAGGTTTCAGCCTCATCCAGACGCGACCAGGCCCACAGCAGCTGCGCCCGAATGCGCAGCAAAAATTCATGTAGCGGCAGCTGTTCCAGATGCTGCTCGCGAATCAGGATAAACGCCTTCTCCTGCGTCTCCCATGCGGCCTGCAAGAAGCCCTGCGCAAGCAGGATTTCGCTTTGCTGGATAAGGCTCCAGAGCGCGTAATACCACACGTCGTGACGCCGCGACATCTGCTCGGTTTGCTGCATGACGGACAGAGACTTCGTCAAATCCCCTTTACAGTGCAGCACTTCGCCGTGCACGGACGTAGCCACAATACGGCTGTAGAAGTTGGCCAGCGGCAGCATCTCCAGCGCCACCATTGCCAGTCGTTCGGCCTCGTCGGGGTCGCCGTCATTGATGGCAACCTGAGCACGCAGGGCGTTGAACTCGCCGTGCAGGGTGTCGTCCATCACCAGATTCATCTCCTGCTCCGCGCGCGCCAGCAGCGTATTTACTTCGCTGTAACGGTGCTGGCTTTGCATCAGCCAGGCCTGCAGCAGCACCAGCTTTGGATTCTCCAGCAGGCTTTCCCACGGCAGGGCCTTCAGGGACTCTTCAAGCAGCGTCAGTTCGCTGTGGTTAAACAGCGCCCAGGCATGATGCAGCAGGATGTCGCGCAGCATACCGGCGTCGCCTGCGGCTAAGGCGTGGTGAATGGCTTCGCTGGGAAAACCCTGCGCCATCCAGCTTTCGGCGGCGGCACGATGAATATCAGGCAGCTCGGCGGCCAGCTCCCACTGACAGCGCTGGCGCAGGAAGCTGCCAAACAGCGGGTGGAAGCAGAACCATTCACCGGAGTCGTCCATGCGTTGCAGGAACAGACCCTGACGCTCGGTTTCTTCCAGGCGCATCTGGCCATTTTCTTCCCCGGTGACGCGCACGATCAGAGCGTCATTCATTGAGCGCAAAATCGAGCTGCGCAGCAGGAAATTGCGCGTGGGCGCATCAACGTTATCCAGTACTTCATCCACCAGATAATCGGACAGATGGCTGGCATTGATGCCTGAGAGGCGGCGCGCAGAGTGGTGCGCGGGCGTATTGCTCTGGCGTGCGGAAAGGGCAATCAGCTGTAGGGCTGTCGCCCAGCCGGCAACATCGTCGCAAAGGCGGCTGCTGTCGGCCTGCTCAATCGGCGTGTTCAGACGGCAGTCAAAGAATTGCTTGGCTTCCTGATGGGTAAAGGCGAGCTGCTGGCTACCGATTTCCAGCAGCTGATCGCGCACGCGCAGATTTGCGATGCCCAGCTGCGGCAGGTTACGGGAGAGTACGACCAGCGTCATATTTTCCGGCTGATGGCGAATAAAAAAGCGCATCGCTTCATGAATCACCGGGTTGCTGATTAGGTGATAATCATCAATTACCAGGTACAGCGGGCGATGCCATTCCGCAAGCTCGATAAAGAGCTGCGCAAAGAGTGAGGAGAGGCTCGCGTACTGGCGCTTCTGTGCCATGACTTCACTGCTGACACAATGACCGCCGGTCGCCTGCTGAAGGGCGCTGATCAAATAACTGGCAAAGCGTTCCTGCTGGTTGTCTCCCTCATCAAGGGAGTACCAGCCTAACTCATTTTTCCCTGCGGCCCACTGGGAGACCAGTGTGGTTTTGCCGTAGCCTGCCGGGCTTGTTACCAACGCCAGCCGATAATTGGCGGCTGTTGATAGCTTGACCAACAGACGGTCGCGAACCACGGTATTTTCCAGACGTACCGGGCGGCTCAGTTTGGATGGGATCAACATAGTCAGTCACTTCACTGTGTGTGAATTAACCCGTCATCTTTCGCACCGCTTAGGGAGCGCGGCCGGGCGAAAAAGTGAGGGGATTATGTACAAGTACGATTTTTTTTACGCTTCGTAATTAATGCTTACCGTTAAGGTCGTCCAGATTCTTCTCTATTGCAAGATTGTTTAGGTTTACGTGCGCTGTAAGTTGCACTTTGTCACAGATCCATATTTTTGTTGCCAGAATGCGGGTTTACGGCGGCCTGTATTGCGCTTATCAACCGCCCTGCATCGGCATCCAGCCTGAGCAGAAATCGGTTTCAGACGCGTCAGCGTATCGAACGCCAGCGAACATTTGTTGTCCGAATCAGGCAGGGGTAAAGGCGCTCAACGCTCGGCAGAGGAGTCGTTTTAAGTGTCAGGGATCACACTTTTAGCTCATCCCCGCTACTCCTCCCAGCCTTTTCCCCCTCAGGATGAGGAACAAGCCCAGGCCGCCCGGCACACTAGCGGGTAATGCATTCAGACCATTACAGGACCCGATTCTCTATGTCACAGCCGACCTTCGATAAAGCACAATTTCAGGCTGCGCTGACCCGTCAGTGGCAGCGTTACGGTCTTCAACACGCCGGTGAAATGACCCGGCATCAATGGTGGCACGCCGTGAGCGGCGCGCTGGCAGAGCTGTTGGCAGCGCAGCCTGCTGCCAAACCGCAGGCAAAACAACGCCACGTTAACTATATCTCGATGGAGTTTCTGATTGGCCGCCTGACCGGCAATAACCTGCTGAACCTGGGCTGGTATCAGAGCGTGGCGGATGAGCTGAACGCTTTCGACATTAATCTGACCGACCTGCTGGAAGAAGAAACGGACCCGGCACTGGGCAACGGAGGGTTAGGGCGCCTTGCGGCCTGCTTCCTTGATTCCATGGCCACGGTAGGACAGTCGGCTATCGGCTACGGTCTGAACTACCAGTACGGTCTTTTCCGTCAGTCCTTCAGGGATGGCCAACAGATGGAAGCGCCGGATGACTGGCAGCGCGGCAGCTATCCGTGGTTCCAGCATAACTCGCAGCTTGACGTGCAGGTTGGCGTAGGCGGCAAAGTGATCAAAGAGGGCAAGACCGTACGCTGGGAACCGGCGTTTGTCTTCCAGGGCGAGGCCTGGGATTTACCCGTGCTTGGCTACCGTAACGGCGTGGCCCAGCCGCTGCGTCTGTGGCAGGCGAAACACGCGCATCCGTTCGATCTCACCAAATTTAACGACGGCGATTTCCTGAAAGCAGAGCAGCAGGGCATCGACGCGGAAAAACTGACCAAGGTTCTCTATCCGAACGACAACCACCTGAACGGCAAAAAACTGCGCCTGATGCAGCAGTATTTCCAGTGTGCCTGTTCCGTGGCGGATATTTTGCGTCGTCATCATCTGGCGGGCCGCAAGCTTGCTGAGCTGGCCGAGTACGAAGTTATTCAGCTAAATGATACGCACCCAACCATTGCGATCCCTGAATTGCTGCGCGTGCTGATCGACGAGCACCAGCTGAGCTGGGACGATGCCTGGGCCATCACCAGCAAAACCTTCGCTTACACCAACCACACGCTGATGCCGGAAGCGCTGGAATGCTGGGATGAGAAACTGGTTAAAGCGCTGCTGCCGCGTCATATGCAGATCATCAACGAGATCAACGCTCGCTTTAAAAAGCGGGTGGATAAAACCTGGCCTGGGGACGCTGCCGTATGGGCGAAACTGGCCGTTGTGCATGATAAACAGGTGCGCATGGCGAACATGTGCGTGGTGAGCGGCTTCGCGGTCAATGGTGTGGCGGCACTGCACTCGGATCTGGTGGTGAAGGATCTGTTCCCGGAATACCACCAGCTCTGGCCAAATAAATTCCATAACGTCACCAACGGCATCACGCCTCGCCGCTGGATCAAACAGTGTAACCCTGCGCTATCCGCACTGCTGGATAAGAAGCTCAGCAAAGAATGGGCCAACGATCTGGACGTGCTCGAAGGGCTGGAGAAGTTCGCCGATGACGCGAAATTCCGTAAGGAATACCGCGAAATAAAACACCAGAACAAGGTGAAGCTGGCGGCATTTGTGAAAGCGCGCACCGGCATTGAGATCAACCCAAATGCGCTGTTCGACGTGCAGATTAAGCGCCTGCATGAATACAAGCGTCAGCACCTGAATCTGCTGCATATTCTGGCGCAGTACAAGGAGATTCGTGAGAACCCGCAGGCCGACCGCGTCCCACGCGTTTATCTGTTTGGGGCGAAGGCGGCACCGGGCTACTACCACAGCATCGG
The DNA here is from genome assembly GCA_946480445.1 of uncultured Buttiauxella sp. Lineage (GTDB taxonomy): Bacteria > Pseudomonadota > Gammaproteobacteria > Enterobacterales > Enterobacteriaceae > Dryocola. Next base: position 63,962 of record CAMLJN010000018.1, on the reverse strand, counting down.
CAAAGAAGGCGGTGACCCGTATCTGGTGATGGCTGATTTCACCGCCTATGCTGCGGCGCAAAAGCTGGCCGACGAGCTTTATCTTGACCAGGAAGCCTGGACCCGCGCGGCCATTCTGAATACTGCTCGCTGCGGCATGTTCAGCTCGGATCGCTCTATCCGTGATTACCAGCAACGCATCTGGCAAGCAAAACGCTAAGGGAGCGACATGGAGAGCAAACGCCTTGATAACGCCGCGCAGGCGGCAGGAATTGCAGCCAACTACATCAATGCTCATGGCAAGCCGCAGGCCATTCCGGCGCAGACCAAGCTGCGTTTGCTGGAAGCCATGAGTGGTGTCGCCGCCCCTGGAAAGGGGGCGGTCACCCCTGTCCCTAACGTGCAGGTCTTTACCGCAGGCGGCAAAATGGCCCTGCCACTTGCAGGTGAGGGCGAGTATACCTGGCTGCTGACAACGGAAGAGGGAAAGCAACATTCAGGGCAGGTGCAGGCGGGTAAAAAGCTGGCGCTACCGGCAGGGCTGCCGGAAGGCTATCACGACCTCACGCTCAGCCAGCATCAACATCGCTGGCAGTGTCGTGTCATTGTCGCGCCTCAGCGCTGTTATGAACCTGAAGCGCTGCGGCGCGACAAGAAGCTGTGGGGCGCCTGCGTACAGCTCTACACCCTGCGTTCGGAGCATAACTGGGGTATCGGTGATTTTGGCGATCTCCAGCGCATGTTAATAGAGGTCGCCAGACGCGGCGGTGCTTTTATCGGCCTGAACCCGATTCATGCGCTCTACCCGGCGAACCCTGAAAGCGCAAGCCCGTACAGCCCCTCTTCTCGTCGCTGGCTGAATATCATTTATATAGATGTGAATGCGATAGATGATTTTCTGTTAAGCGACGAAGCGCAGGCCTGGTGGAATATGCCTACCACAAAGGCCACGTTGAAATCCGCACGCGATGCGGAATGGGTCGATTATTCAGCCGTAACCATGCTGAAAATGACCGCGTTACGCATGGCCTGGAAACAGTTTTCCAGACGAGATGCGCGTGACGAACTGGTGCAGGCTTTTAAAGATTTTGTCGCAGGCGGCGGCGAGAGTCTGTATTACCAGGCTGCCTATGATGCTCTGCATGCTTATCAGGTCAAAGAAGATGAAATGCGCTGGGGCTGGCCGGTATGGCCGGAAGGTTTTCGCGATGCGCACAGCAAAGAGGTCAAAGCATTTTGTCGCGAACAGGCCGATGAAGTGAACTTCTATCTTTGGCTACAGTATCTGGCCTTCACCCAGTTCGACGCCTGCTGGCAGACCAGCCAGGGCTTTAAAATGCCCATTGGGCTCTATCGCGATCTGGCGGTGGGGGTTGCGGAAGGCGGCTCGGAAACCTGGTGCGACCGCGAGCTGTACTGTCTGAAAGCATCCGTTGGCGCGCCGCCGGATATTCTCGGCCCGCTTGGGCAGAACTGGGGTCTGCCGCCGATGGACCCACATGTCATTACCGCGCGGGCCTACGAGCCATACATCGAGCTGCTGCGAGCCAATATGACCAGCTGTGGCGCGCTGCGTATCGATCATGTCATGTCGATGCTGCGCCTGTGGTGGATTCCGTATGGCGATACGGCGGATAAGGGCGCATACGTGCACTATCCGGTTGATGACCTGCTGTCGATCCTTGCGCTGGAAAGCAAACGTCACAGCTGCATGGTGATCGGGGAAGATCTTGGCACGGTACCGGTAGAAATCGTCGGCAAACTGCGTGACAGCGGAGTTTACTCGTACAAAGTACTCTATTTCGAACATGACCAGGAAAAGCAGTTCCGCGCCCCGCTTGCATGGCCGAAGCAGTCGATGGCGGTGGCCACGACGCACGATCTCCCGACCCTGCGCGGCTACTGGGAAAGCGGGGACTTAACGCTTGGGAAAACGCTGGGGCTGTATCCGGATGAGGACGTGCTAAGCGAGCTTTATCAGGATCGCGAGCGGGCGAAGCAGGGGCTGCTGGAAGGATTGCATAAGTATGGCTGCCTGCCGAAGCGTGCAGGGCACAAAGCATCGCTGATGGCGATGACCGCCACGCTTAACCGCGGTATGCAGCGTTATATTGCCGACAGCAACAGTGCGCTGCTGGGCCTGCAGCCGGAAGACTGGCTGGGTATGGCGGAACCGGTCAATATTCCCGGCACCAGCTATCAGTACAAAAACTGGCGGCGCAAATTATCGACATCGCTTGAGAAGATGTTTGCCGACCAACAGGTCAATAAGCTGCTGAAGGATTTGGATAAGCGGCGTAAGAAGGGCTAAAAAAAATCCCCCCGCCAGGCGGGGGGATAGAAATCAGTAGTAAGAGTGCTCGCCGCGCTGGTGTTCGGTCAGATCGCGAACGCCTTTCAGCTCCGGGAACTCGGCCAGCAGCTGCTTCTCGATGCCTTCTTTTAGCGTGACATCCACCATGGAACAGCCGTTGCAGCCGCCGCCAAATTGCAGAATAGCGAGACCGTCTTCGGTAATTTCCATCAGCGTTACGCGACCGCCGTGGCCCGCTAACTGTGGGTTTACCGTAGCCTGCAGCATGTATTCAACGCGCTCCATTAGCGGGGCATCGTCGGCGACTTTACGCATTTTCGCGTTCGGGGCTTTCAGCGTGAGCTGAGAACCCAGCTGGTCGGTGACGAAATCAATTTCTGCATCTTCGAGATAAGGCGCGCTCAGCTCATCGACATAAGCGGTCAACTGCTCGAATTTCAGGGCTGTATCGCTTGCTTCAACCGCATCCGGCGGGCAATAAGAAACCCCGCACTCCGCATTTGGAGTTCCGGGATTAATAACGAATACGCGGATTTGCGTCCCTTCTTCCTGACCTGCCAGCAGTTTGGCAAAGTGAGATTGTGCAGTATCGGAAATACGGATCATAGCGATTGCTCAATAGTTGACTATTTTAGTCGGTTATAATACGCCCATCATCGAGGGTCTACAAGGTTCGACAAAGGCACCAGACCTGGACGGTGGCCGCACCTCGCTTTTTCAGCAGGCGAGCCATTTCCGCCACGGTGCTGCCCGTCGTGACGACATCATCCACAATGACCATATGGCGACCGGCCACTGGAAATTCAACCCTGAACGCGCCCCGAAGATTACGACGCCGCTGGTTTGCCCCCAGCTTGTGCTGCGCTGCGGTGGCTCTGGTTCGCCTGATAGCAGCCTGCTGATAATCACATTGTAGCCAGTGCGCCAGAGGCGCGGCTAACAGGGCGCTCTGGTTAAAGCCCCTGCGCCAGGCCCGCCTGGAATGCAGTGGAACAGCGATGATGACTTCTGGTTTCGCAACCGCGCCGTTCCGTCTTGCTTCGTTGACTTTAAGCAATATCAGCCGTGCGAGCGCCGGAGCAAGTGCCGTGGTGGCAGTAAATTTTAGCCTGTGGACGAGGGACTTAAGCGGCGCACGGTAATCGGTGACGAACAGCAGTTTGTCCCACGGCGGGGGCTTTTGCAGACAGCGGCCACATTGCGCAATACCTTGCGCAGCAGGTAATCCGCAGCGCGGGCAGCAGGCCGGAGAGGTTAGGGCAGACGAGCAGCGCGAGCATATTCCCCATGCCGGACACGCAAGCGGCATATGGCATAGCCAACACAGCCCCGGGATTGTTAGCATATTCATCTCCTGAGCATTTAAAAACGAGAACAGTAGCTGATGAACGAACTCTGGTGGCAGACAAAAGGTGAAGGAAATAGTGATCTTGTGCTGTTGCACGGCTGGGGGCTGAATGCCGAAGTCTGGCATTGCATAAGCGAGGAACTCGGCTCGCAGTTTCGTTTGCACCTGATCGATTTGCCCGGCTATGGTCGCAGCCAGGGATTTGGAGCGCAAAGTTTGCCGCAAATGGCGCAGACCGTGCTGGCCCGTGCGCCGGAAAAAGCGATCTGGCTCGGCTGGAGCCTGGGCGGTCTGGTTGCCAGCCAGATTGCACTTAGCCACCCGGAACGCGTTCACGCGCTAATCACCGTAGCCTCTTCACCCTGTTTTACCGCTCACGGCGAGTGGCCCGGCATCAAACCGGAAGTGCTGGCCGGTTTTCAGCAGCAGCTGACCGATAACTTTCAGCGTACCGTCGAACGTTTCCTCGCGTTGCAGACGCTGGGAACAGATACCGCACGTCAGGACGCGCGGCTGTTGAAAGCCGTGGTGCTGGAACAGCCAATGCCTGACGTGGAAGTGTTAAACGGCGGGCTGGAGATCTTAAAAACGGTCGATCTGCGTGAATCCCTTGCTGAGTTATCCGTGCCTTTCCTGCGCCTGTACGGCTCTCTGGATGGCCTGGTTCCGCGCAAGGTGGCCAGCCTGCTTGATGCCCGTTATCCGCGTAGCCTGTCGCATATTTTCCCTAAGGCGGCACACGCGCCGTTCATCTCTCATCCTGAGGCGTTTTGCCGGAGCATTGCTGATTTCCGTCAACGAATCATCTGATAAGAATCTCGTCTGTGGCGAAAAATGAAATTCACAACAATACTTCTTAGGTTCACCGACGATGTTTGTGAATCTTTCGCCGTTACGGAAATGAGTCCGGATGTTCAATAACATATACCGATGGAGAGTTATGGCTATGAAATTACTGACAGGTATTGTGACTTCGCTTTTGATTGGTGCGGTTTCTTTTGGCGCGATGGCAGCTAAAGAGTTGCAAAAAGACAAAGTTAAAGAGATGAACCTGACCAAAATCGGCACTATTGTGACAGACAACAAGACGGCGCCGATGGACGCAAAACGCGATCTTTCTAAGAAAGCGGATGAGCTGGGCGGGACCTATTACGTTGTGACGAGCGCTGAAAAGTACACCAAAGATGTTCGCGCGACGGCGGACGTGTATAAGTAAGTTAAGGACACAAAAAGGCGGGTTTCCCCGCCTTTTTCAGGACTGGCTTTGTAGCGTCCAGATTTCCCGCACGCATTTTTTCCCTTCCGGACAGCTTTTGCAGCTTCCCGTCAGACAGTCGGTCGGGTCTTCCTTCACACGCATTGCTTTGCCCATCGCTTCTAATCGCCCCAGCATGGCGTTAACCAGCGGCAGTGGGGTGGCGAGCTGCTGGCTTATCTGTAGCGCATCCAGTCGGCCCTGTAACGCCAGCGCATTACGAATATCAATCAGGCTCGCCATCTTTCCCCCTTAGTGACAGTCGCCGGTGCTGCTTTTGCAGCAGGCCGCCTCCGCTGTTTTGCGCGTGGCCAGCAGGCTGACATCGACACGACTACGGGCACGGCGCAGACCACCGATCAGCAGCACGTTAAACAGGATCACTACCAGAATGCAAACCAGGCTGTACTGCGGATGGTCCTGGTAAGACACGGTCTGGTAGTAGAGCGTTGCAAGTGAGTAAGCGATATTCAGCCCCCAGAGCACGGAGAAGGTCATCCAGCCACGGCTGGATTCACGGGCTACCGCGCCCATCACCGAGATACACGGAATATAGAGCAGGACGAAGATCAGGTAGCTGTAGGCGGCGGCCGGGCTGCCGAACTTGCTGCTCATCACGCCCATCGCCCCGGTGGCCATTTCCCCGTCGCCTTTGCTGGCTTCGATTGGGTTGGCGAGCACGCTCAGGCTGAAGGTATCTTTCAGGCTTTGCCAGGTTTCACCGGCGGCGGCCCCCAGCTCATCAAGCAGGTTAAAGCTTGCCGCATCAAACGTTTCGTTGTGCATATCTTCCGCGGTGTAGAGCGTGTTCAGGGTACCCACCACCACTTCTTTCGCCATAGCACCGGTAAACAGCCCGACGGTTGCCTGCCAGTTATCTTCATGCACGCCAATGGGCTTCAGTAACGGCGTTAACACGCGGCTTACGGAGGCCAGCGCGGAGTCGTTAATGTTGTCTACGGCTTTGCCGCTAAAGGAGAAGCTGTTCAGTGCGCCGATGAAAATACTGACCACCACAATCACTTTACCGGCACGCAGCACGAATCCTTTCAGACGCTGCCAGGTTTGCAGCAGCAGGCTTTTCAGATGTGGAACGTGATACACCGGCAGCTCCATCACAAACGGCGTGGCCTCCCCGCGCATGATGGTGTGTTTCAGCATCAGTCCCGTCAGCACGGCCATCACAATACCGAGCATGTAAAGGGAGAACACCACGAGCGCGCCCTGTTGGCCAAAGAAGGCTGCGGCAAACACCGCAAAGATAGCCAGACGGGCGCCGCAGGACATAAACGGGGCCATCATAATGGTCATCAGGCGTTCACGCGGGGCATCCAGAGTGCGGGCGCCCATTACCGAAGGCACGTTACAACCGAAGCCGACGATCAGCGGTACGAAAGATTTGCCCGGCAGGCCAAGGGATTGCATCAGCCTGTCCATCACAAAGGCGGCTCGTGCCATATAGCCGGAATCTTCAAGGAAGGAGAGGAACAGGTACATCATGCCGATTTGCGGCACCAGCGGTAGCACGGTATTGATCCCGCCACCAATGCCCTGGGCGAGGAAAATAGTGAGCCATTCGGGGAAGTGCAGAGTGGCGCCGACCCACTGAATGCCGTGGATAAAGATAGCGGCGGAGCCTCCATCGAAAATAGGCTGTAGCGCACCGCCAATGTTAATCGCCAGCAGGAACATGAGGTACATCACCAGCATAAATACCGGCAGGCCGAGGAAACGGTTGAGGATAACTTTGTCCATCATCGTCGTCAGCTTGTGAGGCTCGGCGGTCAGGCTGTTGCTGACGGTATCGCAAATGGCGGCAATACACTGATAGCGGGCGTCGGCAATCAGCAAGGCCGGGTCTTCAATCGTGCTGGCGAGTTTTGCGCGGGTGCTGTCGAGCTTTTCCAGGGCGCTGCCGGCAAAGGCCTGGCTGTAAATATCCCCTTCGAGCATTTGTAATGCGAGCCAACGCCGCTGCTGGGCGGGCATCTCTTCAGACATCTCGCCGGCGAGATTATCGACTTCGTCGAGGAGTGCCTGCGGGTAGAGCACCAGTTTTGCATGGTTATTGGGCTGGCGGCGATCGATGGCTAACTTCAACCCTTCGATACCCCGGCCCCGGGTAGACACCAAAGGCACGACCGGGCAGCCAAGACGGGCGGAGAGGGCATCAATATCAATACGGATATTCTGCTTCTCGGCGATATCGAGCATGTTCAGCGCAACAATGCACGGAATGCCCAGCTCCAGCAGCTGCAAGGTCAGATAGAGATTGCGCTCGAGGTTGGAGGCGTCCACTACGTTAATCAGCAGGTCAGCGTCGCCGCTCAGAATATAGTGGCAGGCAATTTGTTCGTCTAAGGAGGTCTGAGACGAGATGGTCGTCAGGGAGTAGGTGCCCGGCAGATCGACCAGCGTCACCTGGTGTTCAAGGGTGGCAAACTGACCTTCTTTTCTTTCAACGGTCACCCCCGCCCAGTTACCCACCCGCTGGCGCGAACCCGTCAGCTGGTTAAACAGCGTGGTTTTCCCTGAGTTAGGGTTGCCGATTAAGCCTATGGTTAAATTTTTCATCATCTTCGTCTGCTTGAGAGAATTTGCACAAATGCGCGCGTGCGCAGATCGACCGCTCAGGCAATGGCCTCAACGTTTAAGAGTTCGAGATCTTTTTTACGCAGAACAAGGCTGACACGGCGCGTTTCTATATGCACAGGGTCGCCTAAAGGTGCCACGCGAACGATATTAAAAGACGAGCCTGGCAGCATGCCGAGTGAAAGTAACTTTTGACGGTACGCCGGGCTGATTTCGCGGGCAAAGCCGGTAATTTTCCATGTGCTGTTCGGTAAGAATTGCATAGGACCTTCTTAAACGAGACTCATATTCGTCGCCGACTGAACGACCGTATTCACTGGCACGTCCTGTTGCGCAATGAAAGCCAACATCTGGTGAGGAAAAAGGAGAAATAACAAACACAGCAATGATAATGAGAATAGTTTTTATCTTCAATCACTATTTTATGAACAAGCTCGCGTTTTTGAAACGTTAAATGAAACAAGCGGTGTCGTTATATGATGGGGTATTATTAGCACTCGCTATTAATTTAATCAAATAATAACAACAGGTTAAGTTGGTGAATAAAAGGTAACCTCATTATTTTTCCTGCGTTAAGGTTGCCTTAATATTTCATGTGTTAAGGAAATGATAATATGAGGTTTCAATAAGTGGGTGTTATCCCCGACGCTATTTTAAGGAAGTTATTAGATTAATTAAGGTATTAACTGGATTGGTAATTAAATGTTATTGACATGGCCCTTCTGCGGAGGAAAGGAGCAATAAGTGCTAATAACAAAAAAGGTGGATGGCGCAAGCGCTTCCCCACCCTACAGAGAATGAACCAACCCGTAAAGGGGGCGGCGTCTCGCCACCCGACCTTTGTTAGCGTTTCTTACCGAATGCGGCGGCCAGGGCGTCGCCCATCGCGCTATTGCCGTTGCTGGCGCTGTCACGCCCGCGCGGTTTAGCCTGTTGCTGCGCAGGACGGCGAGCGTTGTTTTGCTCCCCGCGCGACGGTGCGTTGCTGCGACGGCTATTGGTTTCCCCCGGCTGTTCGTCAAGACGCATGGTTAGCGCAATACGTTTGCGCGCCAGGTCCACTTCCATCACCTTCACTTTGACGATATCCCCGGCCTTCACCACTTTATGCGGATCGTCGATGAATTTATCGGAAAGCGAGGAAATATGCACCAGACCGTCCTGGTGCACGCCGATATCCACGAAGGCACCGAAGTTGGTCACGTTGGTGACGGCACCTTCCAGCACCATGCCCGGCGTCAGGTCGTTCATGGTTTCCACGCCGTCGGCAAACTTCGCGGTTTTAAATTCAGGGCGTGGGTCGCGGCCCGGTTTTTCCAGCTCTTTGATGATGTCGGTAACCGTGGGGACGCCGAAACGCTCATCGGTAAACTCACTTGCCTTCAGGCCGCGCAGCGCTTCGCCGTTGCCCATCAGATTTGCCAGCGCCTGCTGCGTGGCGGCCAGAATTCGTTCGACAACCGGGTAGGCTTCCGGGTGAACGGTGGAGGCATCCAGCGGGTTATTGCCGTGGTTGATCCGCAGGAAGCCCGCGCACTGTTCAAAGGCTTTTGGCCCCAGACGGCTAACTTTCAGCAGCTGCTGACGATCCTGGAAACGTCCGTTTTCATCGCGCCAGTTAACGATATTTTGCGCCATCATGCGGGTTAAACCGGCGACGCGGGTGAGCAGCGGTACGGAAGCTGTATTCAGGTCCACGCCCACGGCGTTCACGCAGTCTTCCACAACGGCGTCGAGCTTTTTCGCCAGTTGTGACTGGCTGACATCGTGCTGATACTGGCCAACTCCGATGGACTTGGGATCGATTTTCACCAGCTCGGCGAGCGGGTCCTGAAGACGGCGGGCAATAGATACCGCGCCGCGAATCGACACGTCCAGATCCGGGAATTCCAGCGCCGCCAGTTCGGAGGCGGAATAAACGGATGCTCCCGCTTCGCTGACGATAACTTTCTGAGCGGTGACTTTCGGGAACTGCTGCTGTACGTCGAGGAAGAAACGCTCGGTTTCGCGTGACGCGGTGCCGTTGCCTATCGCGACCAGCTCGACATTGTGCTTTTCGCACAGCGCCGCGACGGCCACCGCGGCTTTTGCTGCCTGGCCGGTGTGAGGATAAATTGTGTCGGTGGCGACCAGTTTGCCGGTGGCATCCACCACCGCGACTTTCACACCGGTACGCAGGCCCGGATCGAGGCCCATAGTGGCGCGCAGACCAGCAGGTGCGGCCATCAAGAGGTCGTGCAGGTTGCGGGCAAAGACATTGATCGCTTCATCTTCGGCGCGTTCGCGCACGGTGCCCATCAGCTCGGTTTCCAGATGCATCAGCACCTTAATGCGCCAGGTCCAGCTCACCACGGCGCGACGCCAGGCGTCTGCCGGAGCATTGTTCAGGCGCAGGCCGAGATGGTCGATAATCAGCTGTTCGCAGTAGCTCTCACGCGGCGGTTCGTCGTGCTGGGGATCGGCATTTAGCGCAAGCTGGAGGATCCCTTCGTTGCGGCCGCGGAACATGGCGAGCGCGCGGTGAGAAGGCACGCTGGCAATAGGTTCGTGATGGTCGAAGTAGTCGCGGAATTTCGCGCCTTCCTCTTCTTTGCCGCTGACGACGGTGGCCACAAGGTGGGCATTTTTCCATAGATAGTTACGCACTTTTGCCAGCAGGGCGGCATCTTCGGCGAACCTTTCCATCAGGATATAACGTGCGCCATCGAGGGCGGCTTTGGTATCGACAACGCCTTTATCGGCGTCAACGTAGCGGGCTGCTTGCTGGTCAGGATCGTGCGACGGTTCGTTCCACAGCGTTTCCGCCAGCGGTTCTAGCCCTGCTTCGATAGCGATCTGTCCGCGCGTACGGCGCTTGGGCTTATACGGCAGGTAAAGGTCTTCCAGCTCGGTCTTGCTCAGCGTGCCGTTGATGGCGCCGGCCAGTTCGTCGCTCAGCTTGCCCTGTTCAGCGATAGATTTCAGAATGGCCTGGCGGCGCTCTTCCAGTTCGCGCAGATAGCTCAGGCGGCTTTCCAGCTGGCGCAGCTGGGTGTCGTCCAGCCCGCCGGTCACTTCTTTACGATAACGTGCGATAAACGGCACGGTGTTCCCTTCGTCGAGCAGGCGAACGGCAGCATCAACCTGCTCATTTCTGGCCTTAAGCTCACCGGCAATAATGCGGCAGAGTGAATCATTCATCATGGCTTTTTCATCTGTGTAGTGCGGAAAAATTCAGTGGATAGTTATACGGACTGAGGGGACAAAATGCCAGCCACAGCGCCCGCGCGGGCGTGAATCGGACGGTTCTGTAGCTGACACCGGGCCTATTTCACATATTCGATTTTATTGACGTACCAGTTGGCTTCCCCGGCCGGGGTTTGCACCACGGCCAGGTCGCCGACTTCTTTTTTAAGCAGCGCGCGGGCCATAGGCGAATCAATCGAAATGTAGTCTTTACGGCCGAAGATTTCGTCGTAGCCGACTATGCGGAAAGTCAGCAGATTGCCGTCGTCATTTTCAATTTCCACCCAGGCCCCGAAGAACACTTTACCTTCCTGCTGCGGGGAATAGTCCACGATCCGCAGATTCTCGAGGCATTTCGTCAGATAACGCACCCGGCGGTCTATCTCGCGCAGGCGTTTTTTGTTGTACTGGTAGTCGGCATTTTCACTGCGATCGCCAAGGCTTGCCGCCCAGGTGACTTTCTTTGTCACCTCCGGGCGCTCTTCCCGCCAGAGGTAATCCATTTCCTGTTTCAGCTTTTCGTAGCCTTCACGGGTGATTAAGGGCGTTTTCATCGTTGGGCCTTTACTGTGAAAAATGATCAGGGCGATTTAAACCGATGTAACAGGGTGATGGCAATCTGGCATAGTGAGAAGCCAGTCATCATTTCGGGCTAAAAATCACTGATAACCGCCTGTTTAATATGCTTTGTAACAATTTCGACTAGAATGTATACCAGATTTGACTGGTCCTATTGATACAGTTTTTTAAGAATACGCACTTCAACTGTTCGAGCCTTTGGGAGTAAGAGAATGCAAGAGAATTATAAGATTCTGGTTGTGGATGACGACATGCGTCTGCGGGCGCTGTTAGAGCGTTATCTTACAGAGCAGGGCTTCCAGGTTCGCAGCGTCGCCAACGCTGAACAGATGGATCGCCTGTTAACGCGAGAATCCTTCCACCTGATGGTGCTGGATCTTATGCTGCCTGGCGAAGATGGTTTGTCTATTTGCCGCCGCCTGCGCAGCCAAAGCAACCCTATGCCGATCATTATGGTGACGGCAAAAGGGGAAGAAGTTGACCGCATTGTAGGGCTGGAGATTGGCGCGGACGACTATATTCCAAAACCGTTCAACCCGCGTGAGCTGCTTGCCCGTATTCGTGCTGTGCTGCGCCGTCAGGCCAACGAACTGCCCGGCGCACCTTCTCAGGAGGAAGCGGTCATTGCTTTTGGTAAGTTTAAGCTTAACCTTGGCACCCGCGAGATGTTCCGTGAAGACGAGCCGATGCCGTTGACCAGCGGCGAATTTGCCGTCCTCAAAGCCCTGGTGAGCCACCCGCGCGAACCGCTGTCCCGCGATAAGCTGATGAACCTTGCGCGCGGCCGCGAATACAGCGCCATGGAACGCTCCATTGATGTGCAAATCTCCCGCCTGCGCCGTATGGTGGAAGAAGACCCGGCGCACCCGCGCTATATCCAGACCGTATGGGGCCTGGGTTACGTATTTGTGCCGGACGGCTCTAAGGCATGAGGCGAGTTCGCTTCTCACCCAGAAGCTCGTTTGCCCGTACGCTGCTGCTGATCGTCACCCTGCTGTTTGTCAGCCTGGTGACGACCTATCTTGTGGTGCTCAATTTTGCCATTCTGCCGAGCCTGCAGCAGTTTAATAAGGTCCTGGCTTACGAAGTGCGTATGCTGATGACCGATAAGCTGCAGCTGGAAGATGGCACGCAGCTGGTGGTGCCTCCGGCTTTTCGCCGTGAAATCTATCGCGAGCTGGGAATATCGCTCTACTCGAGCGAGGCGGCGGAGGACGCGGGCCTGCGCTGGGCGCAGCACTATGAATTTCTGAGTCAGCAAATGGCGCAGCAGCTCGGTGGCCCGACGGAAGTCCGCGTCGAGGTTAACAAAAGCTCGCCCGTTGTCTGGCTGAAAACCTGGCTGTCACCGAATATCTGGGTGCGTGTCCCGCTCACGGAAATCCATCAGGGCGATTTCTCCCCGCTGTTCCGCTATACGCTGGCGATTATGCTGCTGGCGATAGGGGGGGCGTGGCTGTTTATCCGTATACAAAACCGACCGCTGGTGGATCTGGAACATGCTGCCTTGCAGGTGGGGAAAGGCATTATCCCGCCGCCGCTGCGCGAATACGGTGCCTCCGAGGTGCGCTCCGTAACCCGGGCGTTTAACCATATGGCCGCAGGCGTCAAACAGCTGGCGGACGATCGCACGCTGTTAATGGCAGGCGTAAGTCACGACCTGCGTACGCCGCTCACGCGTATTCGCCTGGCAACGGAAATGATGGGCCAGGAAGACGGCTACCTTGCCGAGTCGATCAATAAAGATATCGAAGAGTGCAACGCGATTATCGAGCAGTTTATTGACTACCTGCGAACCGGCCAGGAAATGCCGCTGGAAATCACGGACCTTAATAGCGTGTTGGGTGAAGTGGTGGCCGCAGAAAGTGGTTATGAGCGCGAAATCGACACGGCATTGCAGGCCGGTGAACTGTTGGTCAATATTCATCCCCTGTCCGTTAAGCGCGCCGTGGCCAATATGGTGGTCAACGCCGCTCGTTACGGCAACGGCTGGATTAAAGTCAGCAGCGGCGGCGAGCTGAACCGCGCCTGGTTCCAGGTGGAAGATGACGGCCCGGGCATTAAGCCTGAGCAGCTTAAACATCTGTTCCAGCCTTTTGTACGGGGCGACAGCGCACGCAGCACCAGCGGCACCGGGCTGGGGCTGGCGATTGTGCAGCGTATTATCGACAACCATAACGGCCTGCTGGATATTGGCACCAGCGAGCGGGGTGGCTTGCGGATAAGAGCGTACCTGCCTTTGCCGATAAGCAAAGTTGTTCACCAGATGAAAGAAAGTAAGCCGCTCTGAAATAAAAAACGAACCCCTGGAGGTTCGTTTTTTTATGCATGTTGTCGGACGGCGCTTTACCGGCTGATTCAGATCTTCGGTCCTGCACTCACCAGTGCGGCCCCGGCGGGCGTATCGGTGTACTTCTCGAAGTTCGTGATAAACAGCTTCGCCAGCTGCTCGGCTTTCTCCTGCCACTGCTCCGGTGAGGCGTAGGTATTACGCGGGTCCAGAATATGCGGATCGACGCCTGCCAGCTCCGTCGGGATAGCAAGATCGAACATCGGCAGCGTAAAGGTTTCTGCGTCATCAAGGCGGCCATCCAGAATGGCGTCGATAATGGCGCGCGTATCTTTAATGGAGATACGTTTGCCCGTGCCGTTCCAGCCGGTGTTGACCAGATAGGCCTGGGCGCCGGAAGCCTGCATGCGTTTCACCAGCACTTCGGCATACTGCGTAGGGTGCAATGATAAGAAGGCAGCACCAAAACAGGCGGAGAAGGTTGGCGTTGGCTCCGTCACGCCGCGCTCGGTACCGGCCAGCTTGGCGGTAAAGCCGGACAGGAAGTGGTACTGAGTCTGGTTGGCTGTCAGCCTTGAAACCGGCGGCAACACGCCAAAGGCATCCGCCGTCAGGAAAATCACCTTAGTGGCGTGGCCCGCTTTGGATACCGGCTTGACGATATTGTCGATGTGGTAAATCGGGTAGGAGACGCGGGTATTTTCTGTTTTGGAGCTGTCGTCGAAGTCGATAGAGCCATCAGCACGCACGGTGACGTTTTCCAGCAGCGCATCGCGACGAATCGCGTGGTAGATATCTGGTTCAGCCTCTTCGGACAGGCGAATTGTCTTCGCGTAGCAGCCACCTTCAAAGTTAAATACGCCATCGTCGTCCCAGCCGTGCTCGTCATCGCCGATCAGGCGGCGTTTGGGATCGGTGGACAGCGTGGTTTTGCCGGTACCAGAAAGCCCGAAGAACACCGCGACATCCCCTTCTTCGCCTACGTTTGCCGAGCAGTGCATGGAGGCAATGCCTTTCAGCGGCAGCAGGTAGTTCATGATGGAGAACATCCCTTTTTTCATTTCGCCGCCGTACCAGGTGCCGCCGATCAGCTGCATCCGTTCGGTCAGGTTAAAGGCGATGAAGTTTTCGGAGTTCAGTCCCTGTTCCTGCCAGTGCGGGTTGGTGCACTTCGCGCCATTCATCACCACGAAGTCAGGTTTGAATGCCTCGAGCTCTTCCTCGGTTGGGCGGATAAACATGTTTTTAACGAAATGGGCCTGCCAGGCCACTTCGGTAATAAAACGCACCGAGAGGCGGGTGTCAGCATTGGCGCCGCAGAACGCGTCGATAATGAACAACCGTTTACCGGAGAGCTGTTGAGTGACCAGGCCTTTCAGGCTTTGCCAGGTCTCTACGGAGAGGGGTTTATTGTCGTTCTTACCTTTGCCGTTATCCGCCCACCAGAGCGTGTCGCGGGTGGTGTCATCACGAACGATATATTTATCTTTTGGAGAGCGGCCAGTAAAAATGCCGGTATCAACGGCAACGGCGCCGAGATTTGTTTCTACGCCACGCTCAAAGCCTTCCAGACTGGGATCAAGCTCTTCGCGATACAGGGTGTCGTAATCGGGGTTGTAGATGACTTCACTCGCATCGTTGATACCGTAAGCCTTGAGATCCTGCGGGGTTATGCCTTTAACTCGCATGTCACTGCTCCTTAGCCAATTTGTACTGCCTGAGATTGTAGGGTTGTTTATGGGTTGTTAACCGCGACCAAACTCATAGATTTGAGCATCCATTCGAACTCAGCTAGCGGAAAACACTGTGAGGCTAGTTACAACGGGGTGAGAGTATGGCAGGAATTGCTTTAGCGTCGGTGAAAATATTCTGAATATGTTAAAAAATAGTGCTATTGACGGGCGGGATGTGATTGAGCGCGCGTTTCTGAGAAAAGAGATGCAAAACCAGGGCGGGTAAGCGCGATCGCCATCCGCCCTGGGGACAATCAGTGAACCTGTGGATCCGCCGGGGAGGCGTTATTCCGAATCTCTGCGATGTCCATGGCGTTGAAGACATAGTGGGTGCCGCAGTAATCACAGTTCATGTCGATTTCGCTGTCTTCGGCGATAATGCTGTCCACTTCTTCATCAGGCAGGGTTTTCAGCGCGTCGGCACAGCGTTCACGCGAACAGGTGCATTTAAACGTAACGTCCTGCGGATCGTAGAGCGTCACTTCTTCTTCGTGGTACAGACGCCACAGCACTTCATTGGCAGGCAGCGTCAGCAGCTCTTCTGCTTTGATGGTTTCCGTAAGCGTCGCCAGGTGAGCAAAGTCGTTGTCCTGAGCGTTTTGCGCAGGTAAAACCTGGAGCAGCATACCGCCGGCCGCCGCTTTGCCTTCCACGTCGCCGGTACGAATGAACAGACGGGTAGGGAGCTGTTCAGAACGCAGGAAGTAATCTTCCAGGCAGGCCGCCAGCGTGTCGCCTTCCAGGCCCACAACGCCCTGATAGCGTTCGCCTTCACTTGGGGTGATGGTGATCACCAGGTAGCCGTTACCGACCAGCGTTTTCAGATCCGCATCGGCAGGAATATCGCCCTGCACGCGAGCGACGCCGCGCATTTCTTGCTTGTTGTTGCCGTTGATCACCGCAAGCGTCATCGGGCCGTCGCCCTGCAGCTGGACGGTAATATCGCCGTCAAACTTCAGGGTGGCGGTCAACAGGCTAGTTGCGACCAGCAGTTCGCCGAGGATTTTTTTTACCGGCTGCGGGTAATCATGGTTCTCCATGATCTGCTGCCAGGTGTCGGATACCGTTACCAGTTCGCCGCGTACAGCGTAGTTTTCAAAAAGGTAACGGTGGAGTTGGTCGTGTTGAGCCATAGTTTTCTCTCAGTCTGGCGGCAGCTACTGGTCGTTGCCGCCGTGTTTAAATTTCATCAGATCCCGGCGCTCTTTTTTATCCGGGCGACGGTCCGGGTGCGGCATGGTCAGGGCGTTCATTTTGCGGGCCAGCGCCGTTTTTTCTCTTTTTTCAACGCTTTGTGCCGTCTCTTCATAAAGCTGCATGGCTTCCGTTGCCGGACGACGTTGCTCCGTGATACCTAGAACGATGATCGTGCGTTCGTCGTTGCCCTGACGCAGGGTCAGCGTGGCATTAAGTTCCACAACTTTGCTGGGTTTGCTACGCTGCCCGTTGTAATGCACTTTGCCGCCATCAATCATTTCCCGTGCTATGGCGCGAGTTTTGTAAAAGCGCGCTGCCCACAGCCATTTATCGAGGCGTACAGCGGCGGGCGGTTTCTCTTTCATGGTGTCTCCTTTCCCCCGAGTGCGGGGATCAGACGGCGGTAGTCATTCAAGCCGGGATGGCGCTGATAGATTTTATCGGCCACGCTTGAGTCCGGGTTGGTGATGCCCAGACAATAACGAATGCCAAATTGTGCCGCTGCATCCAGAATGGGCTCGCTGTCATCGACGAAGACAGTTCTTGCCTCATCCAGACCCGTATGGGCGGCAACAGCCTGCCACAAACGCTGATCTTCTTTCGGATAACCAAATGTGTGGGTGGAAAGTAATAAATCAAGGTGCTGCGCTAAACCGGTGTGCTCGAGTTTGACCGCCAGGTTATGCGGATGGGCATTGGTCAGAAGAATACGTCTTTTTCCACAGGACTTTAACGCCTCAAGAAAGGGCACTGTGTCCTCGCGCAGCACGGCATTTGGCCCCTGTGCGGTAGTCATGGCGCAGATATCCAGCCCCAGCCGCTCGCTCCAGTAATCCAGACAGTACCAGTTTAGCGTATGTTGCACGGCGTGATATTCATGGGCAATAAGCCTGTGGGCCTCATCCAGAGGAATGTTTCGTTCACGGCTTACCGTTTCCGGGACCAGCTTTTGCCAGAAGTGATTGTCAAAGGCGAGATCCAGCAGCGTGCCGTCCATGTCCAGCAGAACGGTATCGACATCCTGCCAGGCAATATCAATATGCATGGGTTGAACCTGATTGGAGGAAAACTGCGCAACAGGTTAGCACAACCTGCCGCGCGAAGTTTAGAACAGCGAGCGTACTGCCGGAAGCTGTGTCAGCGCAGGGTTTATACAGCTGTCGTAGTACTGTTGGATGTGTGCCAGCCGTATGCTGCTACGGCGGTAGCGGCGCAGCGCAAGGAGGCCGTTGACGAACAGGCAAACCAGCATCCCCGCCAGCAGCGCTGTGGTGGCGATATAGCGCCACAGGCTGCTGGCGTCAGGAATACGGTGCAGGGTCACATGCTGCGTCCCGTTTGCGTCTGTGCTCAGGCCGGTGATGATCCCTTCGGCGCTGAAAGGTGTTTGCAGCAGCATATCGGCGAGGCGCAGAAATTCTCCCCACTGCTCCTGCGCAGGATAGTCATAGAGGGGCACCGGCGGCAACGGCTGATCGACCAGGTCACTTCCTTCATCGCTAATAATGATAAAGCCGCCTGGCGCAGGGCTGTTGAGCTTCTGCGCGGCGCGAGCCGTTTCCCGAATAAAGAAGGGCGCGGTGGACGTGGTGACCAGATTATCGAGCGATTCGGCGCTAACCGGGCGCAGCAGGACATTCACACCATCCAGCTTGCCGGCGTCGGCGCGTTTGGTCAGTGACTCCCAGTCTTTCGTATTGCCGAGGTTGATCAGCGCGTTTTTTAGCCGCACACATTCATCGGCAGCGGTACACAGCGCCTGCGTTTTTTGCACGATCCCGGCGAAATCATCGAGCAGCACCATACCTGATTTCTGAATGGCGGTTCTGAGCTGCGGGTTCACCTTTGAGTCCGCCGCCGTTTCTGGGTGGATTTGCCCGCTGACGGCCTCCGTTAACGCGGTCGCTTTATCCATAATGTCTGATTCCGGCAACGGCAACGGTTTTGCCGTGTTCCAGATAATTTGCGAACAGTCGAACGGGGTAAACGGATAATTTTGTCGGTTCAGGTAGGCGCCGGGCAAATGAATATTGCACATGCCACTGCCTTTCACGCGCAGCGTATCGCCCACGCGGAGCTTGGTTTTATTAAGCTGGCTCACGCTGGTCGCCTCAATAGTCTGCGCGCCTTTGAGCCAGGCAATGCTCAGCTTCAGCGGCATATCCAGCGGCACCCAGATCGTCAGCATCAGCAGGACGAACAGCGCGCCGCTGGCAATAACCAGGTTACGCATCCAGTGCTGGAGCGGAAAGTTTTTAACCTCGTCGTGCAACGACAAAAAGCGCCCCTGGCGAACAACGTGACGATCGAGATAAATATCAATGTCGGTTTTCTGCCCGAGATCCTGCACCACATAGGGCTGCCAGTGCGGGGGATAGACGAGATCTATAATGCCCAGCGAGATGTTGTTGATTTGGTCCTGATTAGATTCACCAAACAATCCCCAGCGTTTAGGGGTGCCGCGCAGGCAATGGATTTCACGAAGCGTATTTTTAGCGGGCGGTGCGTACAGCCCCCAGAGGCTTGCGGCCAGCAGCATAATGGCGCCGCCCAGCAGCCACGGCAGCACGACGGGAGGCGTTACCAGGCAAAGAAAGAGCATCACGAACGCGACGCTTATCAGGAGGGCTTCACGCAGGCCGTCCGGGCGGCTCAGCGCGGCTTCCTCCGGGGTTTCCTGGCGGATGTTCAGCAGTTCGATTTGTTCACTTTCTTCGCCACGGATGGACGCATGGCTGTGAGGGCTGCGTTCAAGAGCAAATCCCCGACTGTCGCTGCTGTCTTCGCCCAGCGTATGCCCGTTGAGGGAAATGACCAGGGGGACGCTGTCCGTACGGATCAGCTCGACGTTGTTGTCGTTGGTGATGTACTGCTCCCAGAACGGCGGCAGATGAACCTCGGTGGAGTCAAGGTAATAGCGCCATTTGTTGGGATCGTCAGTGGACAGGCCATAGCGGGTAATGGAGCGAGTGAGCGTCAGCACGGTATTGCTTTGCGCGTTCAGCACCAGTTTGACCGGCGCGGTGCTGGCGCCAGAAGGTCCGACAATATCCTGCGTGCGGGTATGCGTCTCGATATAGTGTTCAACGGCGGCACGTTCTTCCGCGGTGAGTTTGCGTGAGGTGGCCCCGGTAAAGGATTGCGTATGGGCAAGGGGGGCTCGCAGCCTCAGGCTGCGCCAGACCAACCATCCGGCAATCAGTATGCAGGCCAGCATAGCAGCGAGTAGAAGTAGTAAGGTGCTCATGCTTTCACCATCAAGTACTCATTTTTTTGTTCAAGTTCAAGCACAGCTAGCTGCACCCCTTCACAACGTTATGGGTGTAAGAGTAGTTATCGGCAGGTATGAACAGGAACTTGAAAGAAATTTGTAGGGAACGACCTGCGGTAACATGATGTTAGCAAAGCGACTTCCGGGTAAATATCAGCAAATTCCTATTTCATTGCTTAAGCTTGACAGATAAGCCTGCCCGACTATGGCCCACTCAGGTTACAAATATGTAAATAATAACCAATGTGCGTTGCGCGGGATGTGCGGCATACCGCACAATAGCATTCTGTCTTCACTGTTAAATCCAGCCCCGATGAGCAAATCCTTAAAAAAACCAACCATTTTGCATGTAGAAACCGTGGCTCGTTCACGCTTGTTTAATGTTGAGACGGTGGACCTGGAGTTTAGCAACGGTGTCCGACGCGTCTATGAACGTATGCGGCCATCCTCTCGTGAAGCGGTGATGATAGTCCCGATTATCGACGATCATGTGATCCTGATCCGCGAATATGCCGTTGGCACGGAGTCTTACGAGCTTGGTTTCTCCAAAGGGCTTATCGACCCGGGTGAAACCGTGTTTGAAGCGGCTAACCGTGAGCTAAAAGAAGAGGTGGGGTTTGGCGCAAAAGAGCTGACCTTCGTGAAAAAGCTCACTATGGCGCCCTCTTATTTCTCCAGCAAAATGAATATTGTGATTGCGGAAGATCTCTACCCTGAATCGCTGGAGGGTGACGAGCCCGAAGAGTTGCCGCAGGTTCGCTGGCCGCTTACGTCGCTGATGAGTCTGCTGGATGAAGAAGATTTCAGCGAGGCACGCAACGTCAGCGCGCTGTTCCTGCTCCGCGAATGGTTAAAAGAGCAGGGACGTTTATAACCAGAACCGCATAAAAAAGCCCTTCGTTTGAAGGGCTTTTTTCTAGAAGAGCTCGTGTTCTTCGCCGTTATCAATGATCGTCGTTCCCACTTCATGCACCGCCTGCTGTGTCGGCTGCGTGCCCTCTATGAAATACTCTTCACGGCTGTTGCCGCCGTTGGCAAGCTGGCCGGTGCTGCGATCGATATTGACCGTCACAATACCCGGAGGAGGCGTTAACGGCTCTTCCGGTACGCCATCGAGCGCCACTTTCATAAAGTCATCCCACGCAGGTTGTGCGCTCTTCGCACCCCCTTCATAGCCTGAAATCTGATCCTTAATGGCACCGCTTGCCGAAGTGCGGCCAAGGTTGCGGCGGTGATCGTCAAAGCCTATCCAGACTGAGGTGACAACCCCGGGACCGTATCCTGAGAACCACGCATCTTTGGAGCTGTTTGTCGTACCGGTTTTGCCGCCGATATCACGACGTTTCAGATCGCGTCCTGCACGCCATCCCGTACCCTGCCAGCCCGGTTCACCGTAGATATTGGTGTTGAGCGCGCTTTTAATCAGGAATGTCAGCGGCGTGTTGATAACGTGAGGGGCATACTCGGGTGCAGAGACCTGCGCGACGAGATCGTTGTTAGCCTGCTCCAGTTTCGGCATTGGCACGCTGGCGTTTTGCTGCTCCTGTGAAACCGCTACGTCTTCCACGTCCTGATTACCCAGTACGTTCGACTTCTGCGTTTCGCCGTAAATCACCGGGAGATCGCATTGCGGGCAGGCCACTTTCGGCTTCACTTCGAAAACGGTCTGGTTGTTGTCATCGACAATCTTAGTGATGAAATAAGGATCCACCAGGAAGCCGCCGTTGGCCATGACCGAATAGCCGCGTGCAACCTGCATCGGCGTGAAGGATGCCGAGCCCAGCGCTAAAGATTCGGTATGCACGATATTTTGCGCCGGGAAGCCGAAACGTTGCAGATATTCTGCTGCGTAATCAACGCCCATCGCCCGCATCGCACGGACCATTACCACGTTTTTCGACTGGCCCAGACCCTGGCGAAGGCGAATCGGCCCGGCATATTCTGCCGGGGAGTTTTTCGGCCGCCAGTCGGAACCTGCGCCTGCATCCCAACGCGAAATCGGCACATCATTCAGGATGCTGGCAAGCGTTAAGCCTTTATCCATCGCCGCGGTGTAGAGGAAGGGTTTAATGTTCGACCCAACCTGACGCAGCGCCTGAGTTGCGCGGTTAAATTTGCTCTGGTTGAAGTCAAATCCGCCCACCAGGGCCAGTACGGCACCGTCGTGCGGGTTAATAGAAACCAGCGCCGAGTTTACATCCGGAACCTGTCCTAACCACCAGGCATCATCAACTTTGCGAACCCATACCTGCTGGCCTGCCTGTACAACATCGGTCACTTTGCGCGGCGTTGGGCCTTGCGCAGTATCAGAGCGATAAGGGCGTGCCCAGCGCATACCGCTCATGGCCAAAGATACGGAGCTGCCATCGGCCATTAACGCCGTAGCTTCGGCTGGATTGGCGGCGGTGATCGCCGCCGGGAACAGAGGACCATAAACCGGCAGGCTCTTCAGGGAGTCGATAATTTTCTTCTCGTCCCAGGCGCTTTCACCCGCTTTCCACAGCACGTTTGACGGGCCGCGGTAGCCATGACGCATATCGTAGGCCATGACGTTATTACGCACGGCCTGCTGCGCGCCTTGCTGAATTTTACGGGTAACTGTGGTGTAAACTTTATAGCCGTCTTCATAGGCCTTCTCGCCGTAGCGAGCGACCAACTCCTGACGCACCAGCTCGGAGAGGTAAGGAGCAGAAAACGCAATTTCCGGGGCGTGATAGTTCGCCACAATCGGCTGGCGACGCGCTTCGTCGTACTGAGACTGAGTGATGTAGTTTTCACTCAGCATACGTGCGAGCACGACATTGCGGCGCAAGGTTGACCTTTCCAGAGAATACAACGGGTTGAACGTTGAAGGTGCTTTCGGCAGGCCAGCAATGACGGCCATTTCACTGAGCGTCAGCTGGTCGACAGGTTTGCCAAAATAGACCTGGGCTGCTGCACCTACACCGTAAGCGCGATAGCCGAGGTAAATCTTGTTGAGATACAGCTCTAAGATTTCATCTTTAGAGAGCAGCTGTTCAATGCGTACCGCGAGGAAGACTTCCTTAATCTTACGCATCATGGTGCGTTCCGGGCTCAGGAAGAAGTTACGTGCCAGCTGCTGGGTAATGGTACTCGCCCCCTGCGAAGCTCGGCCTGAGAACAGCGCGACGCTTGCCGCACGGAAAATCCCGACCGGATCGACACCGTGATGCTCGTAGAAGCGGCTGTCCTCGGTAGCGATGAACGCCTTCACCATGACCGGTGGGATTTGGTTCAGCGTTAGCGGGATACGACGTTTCTCGCCGTACTGGGCAATTAATTCCCCGTCAGCGCTATAGACCTGCATTGGAATCTGCAGCCGCACGTCTTTTAGCGTGGCGACATCAGGTAGCTGCGGCTCAATATATTTGTATAAACCGTAGATCGAGCCGGCTCCCAGCAGAATGCAACAGACTGCAAGGATTAATAAATACTTTACGAACTTCACCTTAAATTTCCCATTAGGTTTCACTTGGGCAGTTTCTAAACAACCGCGCGGTAGTATAAAGGCAAGCCAGAAGCTTTGATATGGCAAATTCAGACACTGTTGATAAGGAGATCGTCGCTATGGCATTTCAAACGTGGCAAATAGGTCTGGAAATTCAACGGCAAACGCTGCGGGCGGTGGCGGTGCAAAGGCAACGGCAGGGCTGGCAGCTGCGACAGTGGTGGCTGCTTCCCCTGCCGGAAAATACCTTTCACGAGGGCGTGCTCCAGTCGACCCGGCAGCTCATGACCGTGTTGGCTCAATGGCGACGTCAGCTGCCGTTGCGTTATGAATTACGCGTTGCCTTTCCGACCCGCCGCACTTTGCAGCGGGCCGTACCTGTCCCGGACAATCGCCTGCGGGAACCTGCCCGTGAAAACTATCTTATTGGTGCCACCGCAAGGCAATTACAGATGCAGCCCTCGCAGCTGAGCTGGGATTACACGGCGGTATTGCAGCAGAGCGCCCAGCTCTTAGTCACGGCGGCCCGCCAAAGCGAAGTTGATGGCCTGCTCGGCTGCCTGGCAAAGCAGCGATTGTTTCCCGCTACCTTGACGCCTGGCGCCAGCGCTTTGCCTGCGCTCGGCCATCTCTTTACTGCAGACGGGCCAGTGCTGCTTGCGCATCGGGAGTGCGACCACTGGCTTTGGGCAACCTCGGGCGAAGAGGCGAACTGGGGGTGGGTCGATAGCGCTCAGACGCAGACCCTCGCTGAACTCTGCCTGCAGCTCTCTGTCAGTCCCCGGCAGGTGGCCTTCAGCAGCGCGGAACCCGAGCCTTTACCTGCGGGGGCAAAACTGCTGGATGCTCTGCGTGCGCTGGCTCGGCTGCAACCGCCTCTCCCAAAGCATAGCGGGATTTTCACCGTTGCCATCGCTCTGGCCATCGGGGGGACAAACGGATGACCGTTTTGCTCAACCTTCTGCCGTGGCGACAGCTGCGACGTCAAAAGCGGCGGCGTTACTGGCGAGGGGGAGTCACGGCATGCCTGATTCTCGCCATCCTGCCGGGTATCGCAAGGTTTACCTCACTGGCGTGGCAAAGGGAACGGGAAAACCTTGCCGGGGCGTATCTGGCGCAGCTCAGTGAGGCGCTGGCGCATAAAAATCAGGTAGCCCGGGCGCGGGCAAGTTTGCAAAAGTTAGCGGAAGAACGCCAGCTGCAACGGCTTGCCGTTCATGCCTGGGAGGCAAGGCTGACACGGCTCGCTGAGCGGCTACCCGCGAGCGTGTGGCTTAGCGCTTTATCCGTCAGCAATGAACGGCTGGTGCTTAAAGGGAATGCCGGTAAGCCTGAGGATATTGAGACGCTTGAGCAAAACCTGCGCCAGCTTGAAGAAGCCACTGGCGTGACTGCGGGAGGCATTAAACGCGATAAAAATGGGCTGCTGCTGTTCACCTTCACGATCGGGCTGGAGGTGAACAATGCTGTATGAACGCTGGTCAGCCCTGCCCGGGTGGCTCAGGTATGCGAGCCTGGCCGCATTCAGTGGTGCGGCTGCCCTGCTGACGACGCTTATTCTGATCCAGCCACGACAGGCATCGATCGATGGTGCTGCGCGGGATAACCAACAGACGCAAGCCCGGGTCAGCGTGCTGCGGCATAACCTTATCGCTTCGCTGGCGTCAACCAAAGAGGCAGGGCGGCGGATCGATGCATTGCCAGATGAGCGTTTCTCGGCCGCGGAACTTGTCCGTTATGCCGGAGGGAAGCTTGAGAAATGGCAGCCGGAAAGTAAACCTGCGGTGCTGGAAATGCTTCTGACATGGGAGAAGCTGCCCGCGATGTTTGCCCGTCTGTCGGGTTATCGCGCAATGCGCCTGCAAGGTTTCAGCGTTGAGCCAGCGGATGAGCGGCTTAAACTGACTCTGCTGCTGGAGATGGCTGATGAACCTTAACATCCTGCTGGTTTTGCTGCTGTTGACGCAGGAGGCTACAGCTCTGCCACGCAATCCCTTTCAGCCGCCTGAGTCGCCTTGTGCGGCCGTTACCGATCGTCTGCAACGGTGGAGGCTGTATGGGGTGATTAGTGCGGAAACTGGCAGCGTGGCCATTATGAGAGATGCGCAGCAAAACTGGCGTCGCGTTCGCAAAGGAATGCCGATGGTGCCAGGCGCGTCTGTCGCGGAGATCGCCCGGCAGTATGTCTCCGTCGTCCTGCCTTCGGAATGCGCTCAGCCTGTTTACGTCTGGAAGATAAAAGGGAAAAACTATGGCCTGGATGCGCTTATTCGTGCTGCTGATGGCATGGCCGCTGATCAGCCTCGCGGATAAAAATCTTTCGCTGGTGCTGGATGATGCGCCCGTGGTGCAGGTTTTGCAGGCTCTGGCAGAGCAGCAAAATATTAACCTGCTGATTGCCCCGGGCGTGGAAGGGGTGGTGTCACTGCATTTGCAAGAGATTTCCCCGCAGCAGGCCTTTCAACTGGTGCTGAAAACCGCACAGCTGGCACAGCTCCGGGAAGGCAATGTCTTGCAGATTGTGCCGAAAACGCAGCAGCTGGCGCAGAAGGAGGACAGGCGCAGGCGAGAAGCGCTAACGCAGCCGCTGCATTATCAGGTTTTCTCTCCGGTTTATGCCGACGCCACTGAACTGGCAGACTCGCTTAAAGCCGCAGGCGAAAAGCTGTTAAGCCCGCGAGGGATCGTCACGGTAGATAAACGTACAAATCGTCTTATTGTACGTGACAGCGAGCCCGTCCTTAAACAGGTTGCCCGCTGGATGACAGAAATGGACAGTCCTATGGGACAGGTAGAAATTGCGGCGCATATTGTCACCATCAATCAAAATAAGCTGCGCGAACTGGGGGTGAAATGGAGTCTGCCTCAGGAAGAGCAGCGCAGCAGCGGCCGTATTACCGGCCTGGCTGCGGGTGTCTCCGTGAATAATCCTGCCGCTAATATCGGGTTTACCGTCGCCCGTATTGATGGCCGTTTTCTCGAGATAGCGTTATCCGCCCTCGAACAGCAGCAGCAGCTTGAAATTATCGCCAGCCCGCGGCTGATGGCTGCTCACCAGCAGCCCGCGAGCATTAAACAGGGCACGGAGATCCCGTATCAGGTCGCAGGCAGCAGAGGGGGAAGGACATCAGTGGAGTTTAAAGAGGCCGTATTGGGCATGGAGGTGACACCCGCCATCCAGCCACGCGGCACTATTCGTTTAAAACTGCGCATCAGCCAGAACATGCCGGGACGAAGTATTCAGCAGGCCGGAGGAGAAGCGCTGGCTATCGACAAGCAAGAGATCGAGACTACCGTCAGCGTAAAAGACGGGGAAACGCTCGCGTTAGGCGGTATTTTTCAGCAGCATAACAAATCGAACCGTGACAGCGTGCCGCTGCTGGGAGAGATCCCGCTGCTGGGCGGCCTGTTTCAGCATGATACAAAAGATGCTCAACGACGTGAGCTGGTCGTTTTTATTACTCCCAGACTCATCCCGCTTCCGTAGTCTATTCTCTTTGCCTGAAACGTTTTTTCTCATAATCGCAGCCCAGGTGTTTGACGGCAGAGAGGAATTAGCTTACAAGGTGTACCGTTTCGAGAGGCAGGGTAATGATTTCCTGCGGCCGATATGCCTGAATGATGCATTTCACCCCTCACCGGAGAGGTTGAATGATTTAATCGGTTGCCAAACTACCTTGAGTGTTGAGATAATTTTTAGTCTGACTCTCGCACTATCGCTTATGAGGTTTCAGTTCATGTCCCGCCGCAGCAGGTTGTTACCGGGTGGGTTTATCATCAACGAATTGTCTTAGTAGTACCGAAAAAATGGCAGAGAAACGCAATATCTTTCTGGTTGGGCCTATGGGTGCCGGCAAAAGCACTATTGGGCGTCAGTTAGCTCAGCAACTCAATATGGAATTTTTCGATTCTGATCAAGAGATTGAGAAACGTACTGGAGCTGATGTGGGCTGGGTATTCGACGTTGAAGGCGAAGAAGGCTTCCGCGATCGCGAAGAAAAAATCATTAACGAACTCACTGAAAAACAGGGCATTGTGCTGGCGACTGGTGGCGGCTCTGTGAAGTCTCGCGAAACCCGTAACCGTCTCTCGGCCCGTGGTGTTGTGGTTTATCTTGAAACCACAATTGAAAAGCAGCTTGCCCGCACGCAGCGCGATAAAAAGCGTCCGTTGTTGCAGGTTGAGACGCCACCGCGTGAAGTTCTTGAGGCCCTGGCACAGGAACGCAATCCTCTTTACGAAGAGATTGCCGATGTGACGATTCGCACTGACGACCAAAGCGCCAAAGTCGTTGCTAACCAGATTATTCATATGTTGGAAAGCAATTGATTCTGGCTTAATCGAACAACGCCTGCGGGCAAAGCTTCTTAAGGTGGACTTCGCGTTATGGAGAGGTTAGCTGTTACTCTCGGGGAACGTAGTTACCCTATCACCATCGCTGCCGGGTTATTTAATGACTCGGCGTCTTTTTGGCCGCTGAAAGCTGGCGACCAGACGATGCTGGTGACCAACGAAACCCTGGCGCCACTCTACCTGGACCGGGTGCGTGGTCTGCTTGAGCAAGCGGGCGTTAAAGTCGATTCCGTCATCCTTCCGGATGGCGAACAATTCAAAAGCCTGGCTGTGCTGGAGACCGTTTTTACGGCACTGCTCAAAAAGCCACACGGTCGTGACACGACGCTGATAGCCCTTGGTGGCGGCGTAGTGGGCGATCTGACCGGTTTTGCGGCAGCAAGCTATCAGCGTGGCGTACGCTTTATTCAGGTTCCAACCACTTTGCTCTCGCAGGTGGACTCCTCCGTTGGCGGCAAAACGGCCGTAAACCATCCTCTCGGTAAAAATATGATTGGCGCTTTCTACCAGCCTGCTTCGGTGGTGGTGGATCTCGACTGT
The DNA here is from genome assembly GCA_946480445.1 of uncultured Buttiauxella sp. Taxonomy (GTDB): domain Bacteria; phylum Pseudomonadota; class Gammaproteobacteria; order Enterobacterales; family Enterobacteriaceae; genus Dryocola. Next base: position 35,817 of record CAMLJN010000018.1, on the reverse strand, counting down.
CTGAGTACCTTACCGACACGGGAGCTGGCGTCGGGCCTGGCTGAAGTCATTAAATACGGCATTATTCTCGATGCGGCGTTCTTTAGCTGGCTGGAGGATAATCTCGATGCTCTGTTAGCCCTGGATGGCAAAGCAATGGCTTACTGTATTCGCCGTTGTTGTGAGTTGAAAGCCGAAGTTGTTGCCGCCGACGAGCGCGAAAGCGGCTTACGTGCTTTACTCAATCTGGGCCATACCTTTGGTCATGCGATTGAGGCCGAGATGGGCTATGGCAACTGGTTACACGGCGAAGCGGTGGCGGCCGGTATGGTCATGGCTGCGCGTACAGCGTGTCGTTTGGGGCAATTTAGTGAAGCCGATGTGCAGCGGGTGATTAAGCTGCTACAGCGTGCCGGGCTGCCCGTTACCGGGCCGCAAGAAATGTCAGCAGACGCATATATGCCCCACATGATGCGTGATAAAAAAGTCCTCGCAGGCGAGCTGCGTCTCGTGCTGCCGTTGGCTATCGGGAAGAGTGAAGTCCGTGGCGGAGTGCCACACAATGTCGTTCTGTCAGCCATTGCTGATTGTCAGCAGGCTTAACTATTAGAAATGATTGGTCGCCGCTGTCAGGTGACTTTTAACGTCGGGTGATGTGCAAAGTCCGTATCGCTGGCATAAGCCTTTGAGTGGGGTGTTAAATGGATGAATTCAAACCGGAAGACGAGCTGAAACCCGATCCCAGCGATCGTCGTCCAGGGCGTTCACGCAAGTCAGATGGCTTCGACAACGAACCGCAGCTTAACGTCGACGATGTCGATCTTGATGCTGATGAGCCTCGCTCCTCGCGATCGCGTCGCCCACGTGACGACGAAGAAGAGTACGCAAGCGATGAGGGTCTGAAGGTAGAGGCCGCCGAGCGCCGTCCCGCGCGCGGTCGTAAAAAAGCACCGAAACAGAATGTACCTGTCTCTCGTCAGCACATCATGATGGGCGTGGGTATTCTTATTTTACTGCTGCTTATCATCGGTATTGGCTCCGCGCTCAAATCGCCTGCAACGGATACTGAGACGGTCAATAAAAATCCGAATGCCGAAAGGAATATCGATCTTTCTGGTGCTAATGATTCCGCCGCCAACCAGGCTAATGGCGCCCAGCCACAGCCAGGGGAAAGCAACGTCGCGAATCAAACCGCGAACGCCGGAAATCAGCAGCAGGAAGTGAATTTACCGCCTATTTCTTCTACGCCAACTGAAGCGCAGGCTCAGCAAACGCCTGAAGGCCAGCAGCGTGTGGAAGTGCCGGGCGATCTGAATAATGCGCTGATCCAGCAGCAGGGTCAGATTGACAGCGCCGCGAACGGTTCGACTTTACCGACACAGCCGGCAACCGTGGCGCGTGTTGCGGGCAGCAATAACGCCTCTGCGCCGTCGCAGACTACCTCAAGTCATGAGCCGGTTCGTCAGCCTGCCGCTACGACTCGTCCTGAGCGTAAAAAAGTCGTGATTGAGCCGCATAAAACGCAGCCAGCACAGACCAGGCCTCAGGCAACGGCAAAAGCACCGGTAACGCAATCAAAACCGGTCACCACGGCAAAACGCAGCGAGCCTGCCGCTACTGCACCGGTTAAAGAACCCGTTAAGGCACCGGTAGCAACGGCCACCCAAACGCCAAAAGCAGCGGCACCAGCGGCGACAGCCAGCAAGGCAGCCCCTGCGGCCACAACGGTTACGGGTGATGCCAGCGCAATTAAAGGCGCGCCGGGTAGCCACTATACGCTGCAGCTTAGCTCCTCTTCTAACTCGGCTAACCTCAATGCCTGGGCGAAGAAAGAGAATCTGCAACACTACATGGTTTACCAGACTGTGCGTAACGGTCAGCCATGGTACGTCCTGATTAGCGGAGTTTATGCCAGCAAAGATGAAGCGAAACGCGCAGTTTCAACGCTGCCTGCTGACGTGCAAGCTAAAAACCCGTGGGCCAAACCCATTCATCAGGTGCAGTCCGATCTGAAGTGATAAATAAGCGCAGTCGCTGTCGGAACCTTTCCACAGCTGGAGAAGGTGTAAATAGTTAGACAGCATGAAAAAAAATCGCGCATTTCTGAAATGGGCAGGGGGGAAATACCCCCTGCTTGACGACATAAAAAAATACCTGCCGGAAGGTGACTGTCTGATTGAGCCGTTTGTGGGTGCAGGCTCTGTCTTTCTGAACACTGACTATTCACGTTATATCCTCGCGGACATCAACAGCGATCTGATTAACCTGTACAACATTGTTAAAGTTCGTACTGATGATTATGTTCAGGAAGCTCGCAGCCTGTTCGCGCCTGTGCACAACGACAGCGTAGCCTTCTATCGTTTTCGCGCTGAGTTTAATCAGTGCAAGGATGCTTTCCGTCGTGCCGTGCTGTTTTTGTATCTTAACCGCCATTGTTATAACGGCCTTTGTCGTTATAACCTGCGGGGTGAATTTAACGTGCCGTTTGGTCGCTACAGCAAGCCGTACTTCCCCGAAGAGGAGCTGTATCATTTTGCCGAGCGGGCACAACATGCCACTTTTGTCTGCCAGTCGTATGATGTCAGCATGACGAATGTTGCTGCGGGGTCGGTGGTGTACTGCGATCCGCCCTACGCCCCCTTATCGGCTACGGCGAACTTCACGGCGTATCATACGGACAGCTTCAGCATGGTTCAGCAACAGCATCTGGCGCAGCTGGCGGAAAGTTTGCAGGGAGACAGCATACCGGTGCTGATCTCCAACCATGATACGGAGTTAACGCGTATCTGGTATCAGCAGGCAAAGCTGCATAAGCTGCAGGTAAGACGCAGCATCAGCCGAAATGGTGGAACGCGTAACAAAGTGGATGAACTGCTGGCGCTCTACGGCGTGGCCTGAGCCATTTCGTTCGCCCCAGGAATGAAAATCAGTTGACGGACACAGAGGGCGCAAGCCTTGCTTGCCCATCTGTGTTGATAAGTAGCTGGAAACCAATAAATTGGTTTCCCTTTTATTCATCTGGTGGGAAATTTTCGTCTCGCAAGCGCATGAGGTTTGTCATCAGTCTGTATTGGAGAAGCGGATGAAACAGTATTTGATTGCCCCCTCAATCCTGTCTGCCGATTTTGCCCGCCTGGGTGAAGACACGGCCAAAGTCCTGGCCGCAGGTAGCGACGTCGTCCATTTCGATGTTATGGATAACCACTACGTTCCTAATCTGACCATCGGACCTATGGTGCTGAAATCGCTCCGTGATTACGGCATCACCGCGCCGATTGACGTGCACCTGATGGTGAAACCCGTCGACCGCCTGATTCCTGACTTTGCCGAGGCCGGTGCCAGTATCATCACCTTCCATCCGGAAGCATCTGAGCATGTTGACCGTTCCCTGCAACTGATCAAAGAGCACGGCTGCAAAGCAGGCCTGGTGCTGAACCCGGCAACCTCGCTTAGCTGGCTGGATCACGTCATGGATAAGCTGGATGTGATTTTGCTGATGTCCGTCAACCCGGGCTTCGGCGGGCAGTCGTTTATTCCACATACGCTGGAAAAACTGCGGCAGGTCCGCGAACGCATTGATGCCTCCGGCTATGACATTCGCCTTGAAGTCGATGGTGGCGTGAAAGTTGAGAATATTGCGGAGATAGCGGCGGCGGGTGCGGATATGTTTGTCACCGGCTCAGCCATCTTCAGCCAACCTGATTATAAAGTGGTTATCGATCGCATGCGCGACGAGCTGGCAAAGGTAAGTCATGGATAAGTTAGATAAAATTCGCGGGATTGCCTTCGATCTCGACGGCACACTGGTGGATACCGCGCTGGGCCTGGCTCAGGCGATGGATCGGGCGCTGTATGCGCTTGAACTGCCAACCGCAGGTGAAGAAAACGTTGAAAAATGGATTGGTAACGGTGCCGATGTGCTGGTGCAACGCGCGCTGACGTGGGCGTTAAAAGGCCAGGAGCCTCTGTTCGACCAGTGCCTGATGGCACGCAAACTTTTTGACGGCTACTACGCGCAGACGGTAGATGAAGGCAGTTTCCTGTTCCCACACGTAGCCGGTACGCTGGCCGCTCTGGCAGAAAAAGGTTTGCCAATGGCGATAGTGACCAATAAACCTACGCCTTTTGTGACGCCGCTGCTGGAAAGCCTGGGCATCGCAAAATATTTCCAGCTCATCATCGGTGGCGATGATGTGGAAAATAAAAAACCGCATCCGGAGCCGTTATTTAAGGTGATGGAGACGCTAGACCTGAGCGCAGAAGCGCTGCTCTTTGTGGGCGATTCCCGCAATGATATTCTTGCCGCACAGGCTGCGGGCTGCCCTTGCGTCGGTATGACCTACGGTTATAACTACGGTGAAGCCATTGAGCTGAGCAAACCGGACTTCGTGTTTGATAAGTTCAGCGACTTATTGCCCGCTCTCGGGCTCCCTTGCATAGAAAATCAGGAATCAGCACATGAGTAAACCCATCGTTTTTAGCGGCGCGCAGCCTTCAGGTGAATTGACCATTGGTAACTACATGGGTGCGCTGCGTCAGTGGGTTAACATGCAAGATGATTACCACTGCATTTACTGCATTGTTGACCAGCACGCGATCACCGTCCGTCAGGACGCAGCTGCGCTGCGTAAAGCAACGCTCGACACGCTGGCCCTGTATCTGGCCTGTGGCATCGACCCGGCTAAAAGCACTATCTTTGTTCAGTCCCACGTGCCGGAGCACGCGCAGCTGAGCTGGGTGCTGAACTGCTATACCTATTTCGGCGAGCTGAGCCGTATGACGCAGTTCAAAGATAAATCCAGTCGTTATGCGGAAAACATCAATGCCGGGCTGTTCGACTATCCGGTGCTGATGGCGGCGGACATTCTGCTCTATCAGACCAACCTGGTACCGGTCGGTGAAGATCAGAAACAGCACCTGGAGCTGAGCCGCGATATCGCTGCACGTTTTAACGCGCTGTACGGTGAAGTGTTCAAAGTGCCGGAGCCGTTTATTCCTAAATCTGGCGCCCGCGTCATGTCCCTGCTTGAGCCAACGAAGAAAATGTCCAAGTCTGACGATAACCGCAACAACGTTATCGGCCTGCTCGAAGATCCGAAATCGGTGGTGAAAAAGCTCAAACGCGCGGTAACCGATTCCGATGAGCCGCCCGTAGTGCGCTATGACGTGGCCAGCAAAGCCGGGGTTTCCAACCTGCTGGATATTATGTCTGGCGTAACGGGGAAATCCATTCAGGAGCTGGAGCAGCATTTTGAAGGTAAAATGTATGGCCACCTGAAAGGCGATGTAGCTGAAGCCGTTTCAGGCATGCTGACTGAGCTTCAGGAACGCTATTACCGTTTCCGCAACGATGAAGCTTTCTTGCAGCAGGTGATGAAAGACGGCGCTGAGAAAGCCCGCGCTCACGCCAGCGCCACGTTGAAAAAAGTCTACGAAGTGATTGGCTTTGTTGCCCAGCCGTAAGCCTGGCGAGCAGCACAACAAACTAAAAAAGGAGGCGAAAGCCTCCTGAGGTTGCTGACAAAGAAGGAAAAAGCGTGGTTTTTCCTTCTTTGCGGTTATCGGCCGAAAATCAATGAATTGATTTTCCTTGTTTTTTATTTGGTGGCCTGTGCTTGTCCTGGGTGAGGAAAGCGTTTGTCATCGGTCAGAGGAGGCGAAAGCCTCCTTTTTTGCGTCTGGCGTGAAGATCAGTGATTCGAGAACCAGTTCAGCCTGTCGCGCAGCGCCACTACGCGGCCGACAATAATCAGCGCCGGACTGGCAACCTGAGTGGCCAGTTCGCCAAGGTTGCGTAACTCGCCGTTGACCACGCGTTGCTTCACGGATGTACCGTTTTCCACCAGTGCGACCGGCATATCGGCCGACATGCCGTGCTTAATCAGGTTTTCCTGGATGGCAACGGCCTGATTCAGCCCCATATAAAACACCAGCGTCTGCTTTTCTGCCGCCAGGTTTATCCAGTCCAGCTCGCCGCCCGTTTTCAGGTGCCCCGTAATCAGACGTACGCTTTGCGCATAATCGCGGTGGGTTAACGGAATGCCTGAATAAGCCGAGCAGCCGGAGGCCGCGGTAATACCTGGCACGACGGAGAACGGAATGCCGCCGTCGCATAACGTTTCCAGCTCTTCGCCTCCGCGACCAAAGATAAACGGATCGCCGCCTTTCAGGCGCACCACGCGTTTCCCTTTTTGCGCTTCGCGCAGCAGAATCTGGTTAATCTCTTCTTGCGGAACACAGTGGAAACCGGCACGTTTACCGACAAATACGCGATCCGCATCGCGACGCACGAGATTCATAATATCGTCGGAGACCAGGCGGTCATAAACGACCACGTCCGCCTGCTGAATCTGTTGCAGCCCCTTGAGCGTCAACAATCCGGCATCGCCTGGCCCCGCGCCAACCAGAACCACTTCACCGCGATTGTCGAGGTCGCGGGCAAACATCGACTCGGTTTCTTCCTCAATGGCCTTCTGGTCTTCGTTTGCCAGATACTGTGCCAGGCGGTCGTTAGTAAAGAACTTCTCCCAGAAGCGGCGACGTTCGCCCATGGTGGCAAACTTTGCCTTTACGCGGCCGCGCAGGCTGCCTGCGTAGCCGGCGATTTTACCCAGATGAAGCGGCAGAATAGATTCGAGCTTTTCGCGCAGCAGACGTGCAAGGACCGGGGAGGTACCGCCTGAAGAGACGGCGATCATGAGCGGTGAGCGGTCGATAATCGACGGCATAATAAAGCTTGCCTGCTTAGGCGCATCGACAACGTTGCAGAAAATACGGCGGGATTCGCACATGTCGCTGACCTGCTGGTTGACCTCGTCATCATCCGTGGCGGCAATGGCAAGCCAGCATTCCTCGAGCAGTGCAGGGGAAAATGCCCCCGGATGCAGCGTCAGCATCCCCTGTTCGGCCCAGGCGTTAAACTGGGGGGTGAAATCCAGGGCATTAACAGTGACGCGGGCACCTGCCTCCATCAATAAACGTGCTTTACGCTCTGCGACATCACCGCCGCCGACTAACAGGCAGGCGCGATCCCGGAGCTGACAAAATATCGGCAGGTGATCCACGGTCAATCCTCAATTATTGGCGTACAGTCTCTGGCACAGCGATTTGCTCAGGCTGTGGACGCTCGGCTTTCGGCGTAGCATACCAATAACCCAGACCCATGAATACTACACCGGAGAGGGTATTCCCGAGCGTCACTCACAGCAGATTGTGGCCGATGCCAGACAGCGTATAAGCCTCGCTGTGATGACCAAACCAGGACAGGGCGAACAGCGTCATATTGGCAATGGAGTGCTCATAGCCGGAGGCGATAAAGGCCAACAGGCACCACCAGATAGCGATAAATTTCGCCGCGCCTTCGGTGCGAATAGCCATCCAAATAGCCAGGCAAACGAGCCAGTTACAAAGCGCGCCCTTAAAGAACAGCACCATCGCAGGTGCGGAGGTTTTTGCCAGCGCTACGCTGTGCACGATGCTGGTATCTACCGGGAGCAGGCTGCCGCCGCCCCAGCTATAAAGCAGCGCAACAAACACGGAGCCGAGCAGGTTGCCAGCCCAGGTTTGCGGCAAAATCGCCCACATCTGCCCGTGAGAAATGGTGCCGGCTTTTACGCCAAGCGTCAGGAACATGGTATGGCCGGTGAACAGTTCTGAACCGGCGATAATCACCAGCGTCAGGGCGATACCGAAGGTGGCTCCCATCACCAGAGGGCGGATGGCCGGATCGAGCAGATTACCGAGGGTAAAGATAAGGATGATGCCAAGGCCAACATAGGCACCTGCCATGGCAGAGCTTATCCAAAAGCCGAGAGGATTATTTTTCGACAGGCGGGCAATACGAGCGGCATTCGCCGCACACTTGTTTATGGTATCGGTGAACATTTTTGTTATCCCAAATAAAAGAAAGAAAAGTAAAAATGAAAAGCAGGTCTGAATGTAGTGTTTGCCCTCACCCCGGTCCTCTCCTCCTCTACCGGGAGGACGCGGACCGAGCCCCTCTCCTTAAGGAAGAGGGAAGGATGAGGGGTGTTTTGTGTCTTAAGCTTTTATCTGCACCCTGCCGTCCTGAACACGAGCGGCAAAGTGTGCGACGGAGTGGCTTTCGTCTTCCATGCACAGTCCGTCACGTAGGCGGAAACGCTGCTTTTTCAGCGGGCTGGCAACCCACAGCTCGTTCTGATGCTCGGCAATGATGCCGCGCGACAGTACGCTGGCCTTAAAGAACGGGTCGATATTGCTGATGGCGAAAACCTGCTCGTCGTTACGCGGGCGGAAAATTGCAATCTGCTCGTTACCCAGCAGTGCGCAAACGCCGGTTGCTGGCAGGATGTCATCTAGCTGACAAACGGTTGTCCACTGGCTCATACAATTTCCTCCGCTTCGATCAGGGTGACGGGAATACGCTCATAGGGCGTGGCCGGGCGGTGTTGTTCGCGCTCAGGCACGACCTGCACATTCGGGTCACGCTGCGGGCTGTTGATAAAGTGTTTGAAGCGTACCTGGGCTTCCGGCGTGTTTACCGTCTCAGTCCACTCGCAAATTACTTTTTCGCGCAGGCGCGCCAGTTCCGCTTCCAGCTGCTCATTCAGGCCCAGCTTGTCTTCAATGATCACACTCTTCAGATAATCAATGCCGCCTTCAAGGTTATCCAGCCAGGAGGCCGTACGGGTCAGCTTATCGGCGGTACGGATATAGAACATCATAAAGCGATCGAGATACTTGATAACGGTGTCGCGATCGAGGTCTGCGGCCAGCAGATCCGCATGACGCGGTTTCATGCCGCCGTTGCCGCAAACGTAGAGGTTCCAGCCTTTTTCGGTGGCGATAATGCCCACGTCTTTACCCTGTGCTTCCGCACACTCACGGGTACAGCCGGAAACGCCAAACTTCATTTTGTGTGGGGTACGGATACCTTTGTAGCGGTTTTCCAGCTCAACGCCGAAGCCCACGCTGTCGCCCACGCCGTAGCGGCACCAGGTGCTGCCCACGCAGGTTTTTGCCATGCGCAACGCTTTCGCATAGGCGTGGCCAGTTTCGAATCCGGCTTCAATCAGCTGGCGCCAGATCTCCGGCAGATCTTCTTTTTGTGCCCCGAACAGGCCAATACGTTGGGAGCCGGTGATTTTAGTGTAGAGATTGTATTCACGGGCGATACGACCCACTTCCATCAGCCCTTCCGGCGTGATTTCACCACCGGCGGAGCGAGGGATCACCGAATAGGTGCCATCTTTCTGGATGTTGCCCAGGAAGTTGTCGTTGGTGTCCTGCAGCGGGGTGTGTTCCGGCTTGAGAACGTAATCGTTCCAGCAGGAGGCGAGCAGGGAGCCGACGGTAGGTTTACAGACTTCGCAGCCGTAGCCTTTGCCGTATTTGGTCAGCAGCTCGTCGAAGGATTTGATGCCTTCCACGCGGATAAGGTGATACAGCTCCTGGCGGGAGAACGCGAAGTGCTCGCACAGGTTGTTGTTCACTTCGATACCCTGTTTAGCCAGCTCCGCATTCAGGACCTGAGTGACCAGCGGAATACAGCCGCCGCAGCCGGTACCGGCTTTGGTTTCGGCCTTCAGCGCCGCGACGGTATGGCAGCCTTTATTGATAGCGGAAACCAGGTCGCCTTTGGTGACGTCGAAGCAGGAGCAAATCTGCGCGCTGTCTGGCAGTTTATCGACGCCGATAGAGGGTTTGCCGCTCCCCGCATGAGCAGGCAGGATCAGCGCATCCGGGTTTTCCGGCAGTTCAATGGCGTTCAGTACCAGCTGCAGCAGGTTGCCGTAGTCGCTGGTATCGCCAACCAGCACCGCACCGAGCAGCGTTTTATTGTCTTCGCTGACGATCAGGCGCTTATAAACTTCTTTGCTTTCGTCCAGATAAACGTAGCTGCGTGAGTTTGGCGTGCGAGCGTGTGCATCGCCAATGCCGCCGACGTCCACGCCCAGCAGCTTCAGCTTGGCGCTCAGGTCCGCACCTTCGAAGGCGTTTTCGTTGTTCAGCAGATGGTCTGCGGTAACCTGAGCCATTTTGTAGCCCGGTGCCACAAGGCCATATACGCGATTATTCCAGCTGGCACATTCGCCGATGGCGTAGATGTCCGGATCGGAGGTCTGGCAGCTGTCATTAATGACGATACCGCCGCGCTGAGCCGTTGCCAGGCCACACTGCGTAGCCAGCTTGTCGCGCGGGCGGATACCGGTTGAGAAGACGATAAAATCGACCTCAAGCTCGCTGCCGTCAGCAAAGCGCATCGTTTTACGTGCTTCTTTGCCTTCCTGTACGATTTCCTGGGTATTTTTGCTGGTGTGCACCCGCACGCCCATGCTTTCGATTTTATTGCGCAGCTGCTCGCCGCCCATCCGATCGAGCTGTTCCGCCATCAGCATTGGGGCAAACTCGATAACGTGGGTTTCCACGCCGAGGTTTTTGAGCGCGCCAGCCGCTTCCAGACCGAGCAGGCCGCCGCCGACAACGGCACCGCGTTTGCTGCGGCGCGCGCAGGCTTCGATGGCGTTTAAATCCTCAATGGTGCGATAGACAAAGCAGTCCTGGGTTTCCGAGCCTTTAATCGGCGGGACCCACGGGTAAGAGCCGGTTGCCATAACCAGCTTGTCGTAATAAACGGTGCGGCCGGTATTGGAGTGGATCACTTTCTCCTGGCGATTAATGGTGATGGCGCGTTCGCCCACCAGCACATTGACGCCATGCTTCTCATAGAAGCCTTCACGAACCAGGGATAACTCTTCAGCGGTATGGTGGGAGAAATAGGAGGAGAGGTGCACGCGATCGTAGGCTTTACGCGGTTCTTCACAAAAGACGGTGATGTCGAACTGGTCGGGCTGGGCTTTATCAAGTAAGTCCTCGATAAAGCGATGGCCGACCATGCCATTACCGATAATTGCGATTCTGACTTTGCTCATAATTGCCTCAATTTCTTTTCTATTACCGCCTACCTTAACGATTCAGCCACGGCGATTATTGATGCAAATCAATTACACCTTTATATACCCCTTAAGAGGTATATGGTTGATTTTAGTGGGTTTTTATAAGTTATGGAATTGGTTGGTTTTTCATCAGCAGCAGAAATTCGTGGTCGGGCAGGAAGAGTGTGCTATGAAGTATAAAAAGAGCCGTCGCAAAGGAGGCAACATGCGTACCGCAACCCTGGAATTGATTCAAAACGTTCGCCTGAATGGGCGAGCTGGACTGTGGCAAATCGCCCTCCAAGAAGGGCGTATTAAGACGATTGAGCCGATGGGCGCACCACGGCAGGAAAATCAGCAGGTGTTGGATGGCAAAGGGGGTCTGGCAACGGCGCCGTTTATCGAGCCGCATATCCATCTTGATACGACGCAAACCGCCGGGCAGCCAAACTGGAATCAGTCAGGCACGCTGTTTGAGGGGATTGAGCGTTGGGCGGAGCGTAAAGCTTTACTTAGCCACGAGGATGTAAAACTTCGCGCGTGGCAAACGCTGAAATGGCAAATTGCTAACGGCATTCAGTATGTGCGTACCCACGTAGACGTTTCAGACCCGACGTTGACGGCCTTAAAGGCGATGCTTGAGGTGAAGCGGGAGGTGGCCCCGTGGGTGGATCTGCAAATCGTCGCCTTTCCGCAGGAGGGCATTCTTTCCTATCCGAACGGTGAGGCGCTGCTGGAAGAGGCCTTAAGGCTTGGCGCTGATGTGGTCGGGGCAATCCCTCATTTTGAATTCACCCGCGAATATGGCGTGGAGTCTTTGCATATAGCCTTCGCGCTGGCGAAGAAATATGACCGGCTGCTGGATATTCACTGCGATGAAATCGACGACGAGCAGTCGCGCTTTGTGGAAACCGTTGCGGCGTTAGCGCACCGCGACGGTATTGGCGCGCGCGTAACGGCAAGCCATACCACCGCCATGCACTCTTATAATGGCGCCTATACTTCCCGGCTATTCCGTCTGCTAAAACTCTCCGGCATTAACTTTGTCGCTAACCCGCTGGTGAATATTCATCTGCAAGGGCGCTTCGATGATTATCCAAAACGCCGGGGCGTCACCCGCGTGAAGGAGCTGCTTGAGGCGGGCATTAACGTCTGCTTTGGTCACGATGATGTCTTCGACCCGTGGTACCCGCTGGGGACCGCCAACATGTTACAGGTGCTGCATATGGGGCTGCACGTTTGCCAGATGATGGGCTATCAGCAAATTGATGAGGGGCTGAAGCTTATCACTGATAACAGCGCCAGAACGTTTGGAGTGAAGGAGTACGGTATTGAAGAAGGCAGACCTGCAAACCTGATTATTTTGCCTGCGGAAAGCGGCTTTGATGCTGTGCGTCGTCAGGTACCAGTCCGCTGGTCTATAAGGGCAGGGAAGGTGATTGCCACGACGCAGCTGTCACAAACCTGGGTGATGCTCGACGAGGTGCAGGAAATTAACTTTAGTCGGTAAGAAAAAGGCGGATGGCACATTCGCCTGTCCGCCCGAAAAATGAAGCCGCAGGTCGGGTAAGCGTAGCGCCACCCGACACACTTCGTTGGTTAGTGAGACGCCGCCGCCGCGTTATGCTGGCGATGTTTGGTCACCAGACCCAGCACTACACACATAATGAACACTACCGCGTACAGGCCGTTTGCGGTTTGCAGCGCGGCGTGTGGACCGCTGTGTGCAACGATCGGGCCGGTGACCACGAAGGTCAGCATGGTGCCGATAGTGCCGCAGGTGAGAACAAAGTTAACCAGCTTCGGCGAGGCGACTTTGGTTTGCAGGGAGCCCAGCGTGATGATGGTGGTATAGATCGCGCTGGAGAAGAAGCCCAGCGCCAGGATAAACCACGCCAGATGCGCCGGTTCGCCTGTATTGAACAAATACATCAGCACCGTGGCTGCGCCGGCCAGCACCATCAGAATGCGTTGCAGATCGAAGAAGCGCAGGATAAAGCTAAACGCCCACATACCAACCATGTACGACATCCAGAAATCGCTTACCAGTTTGCCCGCGTCGTTAATGCTCATACCCAGAGTTTTGGCATATTCCGGCACCCAGGAGATAAAGCCCAGCTGGCCGAGGATATAGCACAGGGCGGCAATAGACAGGAACAGAACGCCGACGCCCCATTTTTCTTTGGCTACCGGCTGAGCATCGTCGCGCTTGGCGTGTTTACCCAGCGCCGGGAAGTCACAGCCCAGCGTCAGCAGGAAGATGGCTACGTAAATCAGGCCGATGCAGACATAGACCCAGTACCAGTTGATGCTGCGCGCCAGAAGTACCGCGGCCACCATCGGGAAGATCATGCCAGCCATGCTGAAGAAGGAGTCGGTAAACAGCAGGCGGGAACCGCGCTGGCGGCCTTCATACATATGGGTGATCAGGAAGGTCCCAATCGACATGGTGATACCGCTGACCAGCCCCAGAACAAACATGGAGGCGGAGAAGATCGTCAGGTTATGGCCCAGGATCAGCCCGGCAACCGCCAGAATCATCAGCAGGAAACCAAAGCGTAGCTGCGTTTTCAGCGGCACAATTTCCATCAGCCAGGCATTCAGGAAGATTGAGATAAGGATGCCAGCGTTGAGGAAGGTGAAGGTATTGCTCATGCTGGAGACGGGCAGCTGGAAGTATTCTGCGATGTTTCCCATCACCATCCCGGTGACAATCACCAACGCACCGGTCAGGGCGTAGGAGAAAAAGCTGATCCATAGCAGCTTGGTACGGTTGCTGTTAGTCATATCTAGCCTGTGAATAGAAGTGTAAAGCGCATTGACAGCGCTGTGGGCGAATGAATTTTATCCGTGAACGTGATCGAATTAAACATTCAATGCAATTATGTTTGGAAATTACCATTCGTTTCATGAAATGGCTCACATATTTCAATGTGTAAAAGTGATCCATTCACGCAAGTTATTGATTTAATGAAAAGTAAAAAACCGTAAAGGGCTGGCGTCGATCGCCCCTCCTCTTTACAATCAAGCAACTTGCTTTCTTCACTGCCTTCGTAAGGAATTTCTGATGCTCAAATCGACTCTGGTGGCCGTTGCAGCTGTGTTCACCCTCTCAGCGCTCTCCCCGGCTGCACTTGCGGCAAGCGGCGATCCCCATGTTTTACTGACGACCTCCGCCGGCAATATTGAGCTTGAATTAAATAGTCAAAAAGCGCCTGTTTCGGTGAAAAACTTTGTTGATTATGTGAACAGTGGTTTTTATAACAACACCACGTTCCACCGCGTTATCCCGGGCTTTATGATTCAGGGCGGCGGCTTTACCGAAGATATGAACCAGAAGCAGCCGAACCCGCCGATTAAAAACGAAGCGGACAACGGTCTGCGCAATACCCGTGGCACCATCTCTATGGCTCGCACCGCGGATAAAGACAGTGCAACCAGCCAGTTCTTTATCAACGTCGCGGATAACGCTTTCCTCGATCACGGTCAGCGTGACTTCGGCTATGCGGTATTTGGTAAAGTTGTGAAAGGGATGGATGTGGCCGACAAGATCTCCCAGGTTCAGTCCCACGACGTCGGTCCTTACCAGAATGTTCCGTCAAAACCGATAGTTATCCTCTCCGCTAAAGTTCTCCCGTAATACCCCGTGCGCGGGTTGTTTTAGCCCGCGCGCCGTTTGCTTCCCGGCAACCGTCCAGAATGCTGCTTATACTTGTGGCACAACCAGTGACGCATAAAAGGGCGGCGATATGGGCAAAAAACTCACCGAGAAACAAAAATCCCGTCTGTGGCAGCAGCTGCGTAGCCGTGCTTTTCAGGCCAGCAGTTGCCTGGATGTGTCTGAGCCGCATCCGCGGGATGAGCTTATTGCTCAGCGGGCCGCTACCATTGAACTGGGTCCCCTGCACCGGGGGCTACCGTGGCTGTGTTCCCTGCATCAGCAGCTATTTCAGGATGTGTTCGACTGGGCGGGAGAGCTGCGTGAAGTGGATATCTCTCTCGGCGAGACGCACTTCTGCCATTTCGAGTACATCGAAAACGAAGGCAACGACCTGATGCAGGCTCTGGAGGATGAGGGCTACCTGGTCGATCTTGCAAAGCCTGAGTTTGTTGCGCGGCTGGCACACTACTATTGTGAAATAAACGTGCTTCATCCGTTTCTGGTGGGCAGCGGTCGGGCGCAGCGTGTGTTCTTCGGGCAGCTGGCAATACATGCAGGCTATGTGCTGGACTGGAGCGTGGTTGATCCCGAAGCATGGCAGACGGCCAACCAGGCCGCTGCGCTTGGGGATCTAGCCCCGCTGAGCGAGATATTCACTAAAGTGGTGAGCGAAGTGCGGGAAAGCGAATAGAATAGCGCGGTTCATTTTTGCCCGGAGCCGCCATGCTACTGCTTATCGACAATTACGATTCCTTTACCTGGAACCTCTATCAGTATTTTTGCGAGCTGGGTGCCGGGGTGGTGGTGAAGCGTAATGATGAAATTACGCTTGCGGAGATTGCCACGCTTGCTCCCGCGCAAATCGTGATTTCACCCGGCCCCTGCACGCCAAATGAGGCGGGAATTTCGCTGGCTGCCATACAACACTTTGCCGGTAAGCTGCCCATCCTCGGCGTTTGTCTCGGTCATCAGGCGATTGCTCAGGCGTATGGCGCAAAGATAGTTCGCGCCCAAAAAGTCATGCACGGTAAAACCTCTGCCATTTCCCATAATAACGGCGGCGTATTCTGCGGCCTGAATAATCCCCTTACCGTTACGCGTTATCACTCGCTGATTGTCGATCCCGCGACCTTACCTGATTGCTTTGAGGTAACGGCCTGGACCGACGGGCAGGAGATCATGGGCATTCGCCACCGTGAGCTGGAGCTGGAGGGCGTGCAGTTTCATCCGGAAAGTATCCTCAGCGAGCAGGGGCATCAGCTGCTGGCCAATTTCCTGAAGCGTTGATTTTTATTGCTATGCAGTGATTTTTTATGCATATTTTATGATTATAATTTCATGCATAACAGGGTCAAAAAGACATGGCATCTGAACAATCAGCGATTACCCGCGCAACTTTTGATGAAGTGATTCTGCCGATTTATGCACCGGCAGAATTTATCCCGGTGAAGGGGAAAGGCAGTCGGGTGTGGGATCAGCAGGGCAAAGAGTACGTGGATTTTGCCGGGGGTATCGCGGTGACGGCGTTAGGACATTGCCATCCTGCGCTGGTGGAGGCGTTGAAAACTCAGGGCGAAACCCTGTGGCACACCAGCAACGTCTTTACCAACGAACCTGCGCTGCGCCTGGGCCGCAAGCTGATTGATGCCACTTTTGCCGAGCGCGTGCTGTTTATGAACTCCGGTACGGAAGCCAACGAAACGGCGTTCAAGCTGGCCCGCTACTACGCCTCCACGCGCCACAGCCCGTACAAGTCTAAAATCATCGCCTTCCATAACGCCTTCCACGGTCGTTCGCTGTTTACCGTTTCCGTCGGCGGCCAGCCGAAGTATTCCGATGGTTTTGGGCCAAAGCCTGGCGATATTATCCATGTGCCGTTTAATGACCTGCACGCGGTGAAAGCTGTTATGGACGATCATACCTGTGCGATCGTCGTGGAACCTGTTCAGGGGGAAGGTGGCGTGACGGCCGCAACGCCTGAGTTCCTGCAAGGGCTGCGGGAACTTTGCGATGAGCATAATGCGCTGTTGGTGTTTGATGAAGTGCAGTGCGGCATGGGGCGCGTAGGCGAACTCTTTGCCTATATGCGCTATGGCGTCACGCCGGATATTTTAACCAGCGCGAAGGCGCTGGGCGGAGGTTTCCCGGTTAGCGTAATGCTGACAACCCAGGACATAGCCTCGGCCTTCCATGTCGGCACCCACGGTTCAACCTACGGCGGCAATCCGCTGGCCTGCGCCGTGGCCGGAGCGGCATTCGACATCATCAACACGCCGGACGTGCTCAAAGGCGTGATAGCGAAGCGTCAGCTGTTTGTGCAGCATCTTCAGCAGATCGATGAACAGTTTGATGTATTCAGCGATATTCGCGGCATGGGCCTGCTGATCGGTGCCGAGCTGAAGCCGCACTACAAAGGGCGGGCGCGCGAATTCCTGCATGCGGCCGCGCAGGAAGGAGTGATGGTGCTCAATGCTGGCCCGGACGTAATGCGCTTTGCGCCTGCGCTGATTGTCGAGGAAGCGGATATTACAGAAGGTATGCAGCGCTTCGCTAAGGCCGTCGGCAAAATAGTGCAAAGATAAATCAGCTGCTGGGCCGCCGTAGACGGCGGTTCAGCCAGATCCCATGATGCGGGCGCTGGCGCCATGCCACGGACGAGATAGTGTGCATGGTGTTGAGGTGCCCAAGAACCCGCTGCAAATGCTGCTCCAGGGTGCTTAACGGCCCGGTGGGCAGTGCTTCTGAGTCAAGAATGACGGCGTCTTTCGTCTCACCCGGCCCGTCGTATTCCAGCCGCTGCTGACATCTTTGCAGCGCAATCTCACAGGTCTGTAAATAACGCTGTGCCAGATCGGGCGTCAGCATATTGTGCTCCCGTGCAAGGGTAGTCATCGCGTTAATATGCTCCACGATAAACTGGCTGTGGGTCACCCACAGCTTCATATCTTCCAGATAATGCGAGTTAAAGCCCGGCTCCTGCATCGCCTGATTAAGAGAGTTGAACAGCGCGTTGTGCGCCTGATTGACTTTCATGCGCTGCCAGGCCAGCGGCGTGGGTTCCGGGTCGCTGCTCAGAATCAAACGGATGGCATCCTGATCGGCTTCCAGCGCGTCGTGGGCGTTCTGGCGTAGCAGGCCGCTTTGCCACTGCGGCCACAGCCAGACCATGCCGCCAAAAGCAATCAGACAGCCGAGCAGGGTGTCTATCAGGCGAGGCACGATGTATTGCTCGGCGCTGAGGGTAATCAGTTGCAGGGTATAAACCGCCGTCACGGTAAAGCCGATGGTGGCCCAGCCGTAGCTGGTGCGGATAAACAGATAGCTCACCAGCGTTATCAGCAGCATGGCGGTCAGGGCAAAGCCCTGCGGAAAGTGGAAGTGCAGGGCGATACCCGCAATGGCAAGTCCGGCCATCGTGCCTGCCGAACGGTGGAGTATTCGCACCCGCGTTGCGCCATAGCCGTTTTGCGTCACGAACATGACGGTCATCAGGATCCAGTAGGGCTTGGGAAGGTGTAAAGATGCGCCCAGCAGGCTGGCTACCGTCAGCATCACGCCGAGTCTTGCAGCGTTTCGTAACGCCGCTGATTTAAAGGAGAGGTAGCTTTTCAGCGCTGGCCACAGAGGTAGTCGACGCTGGCGATCTTCCATCAGATCGCGGACGTAAAGCGGACGCTGGGTGCGCAGCACGCGCGCGATACGGCTGAAGTGATAGTGGCAGAATTGGCCGACCGGGTTATCAGGATGTTGACGGGCAATCTTTTCCAGGGCGTCAATTTGTTTATCCATCGCAAAACGCCGCGGATAGCGATGATAAAGAATATCGTCGGCCAGCACGCGTAAACGCGCGGCAATAGTTTGCGCATTCCAGCGGATCACCGCTTCCGCGTGGCTCTGCTCCACAAGCTTCTGCACCTCTTCCGGCTGATGAAGGCTAACGGAGATGTGTTCCTGCAAATCAAGGGCGACCTGAAAAGCGCGCAGCAGGCGCTTGTAGCCGTTTTGCTGGTTCGCCGCCAGCATATGCATCTGCTGATAGCAGACGGTAATGAGATCGACGGCCTTTTGTTGCCGGGCCAGTAAAGGCGG
The DNA here is from genome assembly GCA_946480445.1 of uncultured Buttiauxella sp. Taxonomy (GTDB): domain Bacteria; phylum Pseudomonadota; class Gammaproteobacteria; order Enterobacterales; family Enterobacteriaceae; genus Dryocola. Next base: position 17,172 of record CAMLJN010000018.1, on the reverse strand, counting down.
CAGTGCTTTTTCCGGGTCGGTATGCTGGGTCAGCAGGCCGTATTTGGCTTCGCAGTAATCCGCCAGCTGGCGATAGAGCAGGCTAAGCGATTCGCGAAGCGGTTGTTCGCGCCACAGCCAGAACCAGAACCAGTTAAAGACCCCATACCAGATGGTACCGGATACATAGAGCAGCATCGGCTTCCAGATGGGCATATTGCCCGCCATGCTCAGCGTAAAGATGGCGGCGATAAGCGAGGCGGGCAGCAGACGAGCGTGAAGGGCGCTGATCTCGGCGGTAACGCCCAGCAACAAAGCCATGCCCATCAGAATCACCGGCAACGGTACAGGGGTATAGAGCAGCATCAGCTGCATCAGCAGGCTGCTGAGGGCGAACAGGCTACCGCCGATAATTAATCGTTTGAAAAAGCGTTTATGGGGGGTATCGAGGCCTGCCATATTGCAGCAGGCAGGGACCAGCGAGAACAGCAGGCCGGCCTGAAGATTGCCGAAAATCAAACCTATCGCCACGGGAAGACACAGCACCAGCGTCTGCCGCAGCGCATAGTTAACCTCAGGATGATAAATCAGTCGGCGCCACATAGACTCGTCATACTTCAGGCTGCAGGGGGGTGGCTGTCCTCCCCCATCCCCGTCACTTATTGCGCTGCTAAGCTACCGGGTCCTCCCTTGCCGCCTACCGGCGACTCGCCGTATTTAGAGCGGGCTTAGCTTAAGGAGGGGAGAGAGACAAAAAAGGCGTGTTACCGAAGCGACACGCCATTTTTGCAGCGGTAATTAACGGGTGCCGTAAACGACGATCGTTTTACCGTGAGCGGAGATCAGGTTTTGATCTTCCAGCATTTTCAGAATGCGGCCTACTGTTTCACGAGAGCAGCCGACGATTTGACCGATTTCCTGACGGGTGATTTTAATCTGCATCCCGTCCGGGTGAGTCATGGCATCAGGCTGTTTTGCCAGGTTCAGCAGCGTCTGAGCGATGCGGCCTGTCACGTCGAGGAAGGCAAGGTTGCCCACTTTCTCGGAGGTGACCTGCAGACGGCGTGCCATCTGCGAGGAAAGACGCATCAGAATATCCGGGTTGACCTGGATGAGTTGACGGAATTTTTTATAAGAAATTTCAGCCACTTCACACGGGCTTTTCGCGCGAACCCAGGCGCTGCGCTCCTGACCTTCTTCAAACAGGCCCAATTCACCGATGAAATCGCCCTGGTTCAGATAGGAGAGGATCATTTCCTTGCCCTCTTCATCTTTAATCAGCACGGCCACGGAGCCCTTGACGATATAGTACAGGGTCTCTGCTTTTTCACCCTGGTGAATCAGCGTGCTCTTCGATGGATACTTATGAATATGGCAATGGGACAAGAACCATTCGAGAGTCGGGTCTGTTTGGGGTTTGCCAAGCACCATGCGCGGTTATCCTCTGTTATAAACTGGCTACCAAAGACAGGATGCAAAACCCCTGTCTGGCGTTGCAATCGTTAGAATATTTCCCCGGAGGGAAATGGCCTGCAAGTCAATCTTGCCGCCTGTAATTAGTGATGTCCTCTGCGTACACGCATCACTTCACCGTATGGAATGTAGCATCCGGATTGTTTTAGCATAGCTTTCGACAAGTGTCTCCTATTGTCTCGTTTCAGCATGACGCAGGTCGCCTTCCGTTGCCAGTTTTGCTGCATCCGCGTACTCTGGAAAGAAATTTCTTCAACAGGAGTAAGCAAAATGCAGGCACGAGTGAAATGGGTTGAGGGGTTAACGTTCCTGGGCGAATCCGCCTCGGGTCACCAGATCCTGATGGACGGTAACTCAGGCGATAAAGCGCCGAGCCCGATGGAGATGGTATTGATGTCGGTCGGTGGTTGCAGCGCCATTGACGTGGTATCTATTTTGCAAAAAGGCCGCCACAACGTGACGGATTGTGAAGTGAAGTTGACTTCAGAGCGCCGCGAAGAAGCGCCTCGTCTGTTTACCCATATCAATCTGCACTTTATCGTGACCGGCAAAGATCTCAAGGATAATGCCGTGTCCCGCGCGGTGGATCTCTCCGCTGAAAAATACTGCTCAGTGGCGCTGATGCTGGAAAAAGCCGCTAACATCACCCACAGCTATGAAGTGATCGAAGCTTAATGGTTCGCCGGGGCGGTACTTGCCGCCCTAAGCTATTTTTCTGCCTTCAGCCAGCCGCTGTACCAGCGGCGTCATAATCAGTTCCATTGCCAGTCCCATTTTGCCGCCCGGCACGACCAGCGTGTTGATATGGGAGATAAACGAGCCTTGCAGCATCGCCAGCAGATACGGGAAATCAATATCATCCAGGCCGCGGAAATGAATGACCACAAAGCTTTCGTCAAGAGACGGAATGCCGCGCGCGGCAAAAGGGTTGGAAGTATCAACGGTGGGCACGCGCTGGAAGTTAATGTGCGTGCGTGAGAACTGCGGCGTGATGAAATTGATGTAGTCATCCATCGATCTGACGACGGAATCCATCACCGCTTCACGAGAATGTCCGCGCTCGCCGGTGTCACGCACCAGTTTCTGAATCCACTCCAGGTTGACGATCGGTACCACGCCCACTAATAAATCAACGTGGCTTGCGACATCGTTTTGTGGGGTCACAACCCCGCCGTGCAGCCCTTCGTAAAAGAGGACGTCGGTGGGTTCCGGCAACGGTTGCCACGGAGTGAACGTCCCGGGGATTTGATTCCAGGGAACGGCTTCGTCATAGGTGTGGAGATATTTGCGGGACTGGCCCTGGCCGCAGCGGCCATATTCTGCGAACGTCTGCTCCAGCAGGCCAAAGTCGTTGGCCTCCGGCCCGAAGTAGCTGATGTGGCGCCCCAGATCGCGCGCCTTACGGATCGCCATATCCATTTCCGGGCGGGTGTAGCGGTGGAAGCTATCGCCTTCCACCTCGGCTGCGCGCAGGTTTAACTGCTGGAATATTTTACGGAAGGCAAGGCTGGTGGTCGTTGTTCCTGCACCGCTGGAACCTGTGACGGCAATAACCGGATGTTTGGCTGACATAGGGCAACAACTCCATGGGGATGCTCAACGATGTTTAACCGCGAAACTGCCCGCGCGGCATAATATTTACCGTCTCATGAAGCTCTGACCAGACCAGCACGGCCTCACCGCTTTGCAGCTGTCGTTTGACATCGGCAACCTTCTGAGACAGGGAACGCTCCTGCTCACCATAGTCCGTCCCTTCACGTAACACAAAGGATTCTATGAGATTGTCGAGCGTTTCTGCGTCGATCTCTTGCCAGGGAATCATCATCTTAATTGTCCAGATAGGTCGTAAGCCAGGCCGGGATGCGCTGTTCAAGCCACATTTCAGGCTTGCGTAAAGTGCCACCGACAAAGCCGACGTGGCCGCCGTGGGTGGTGAGCTGATACTCAATATTTTCGGGTAACAAGGCCTTATCAGGAATGACATGATGATCCATAAAAGGATCGTCTTGGGCATGGATGATCAGCGTGGGTTTGGCGATATTGGGTAATAAAGGCATCGCGCTACACTGTCGATAATAATCCAGCGCGTCCGCAAAACCGTGAATCTTTGAGGTAATAAGATCGTCAAAATCACGAATTCGTCTTACGCCTTTTAGCTGTCGTAAGTCCACAGGCAGCGTGCCCGGATAGCTCCTTAACTTGCGTGCCGCGTTCTTTTTGAGCAGATTTAAAAGATAACGCTGATAAAAACGCGAAAAGCCCTGCTCCATATGTTCGCAGCACTGCTCAAGCATCAGCGGGGCAGAGACGACCACCCCAGCTTTTAAAGTGCAGTCCGTGCCCTGTTTGGCCATCAGACAGGCCAGCATATTGCCGCCCAGCGAAAAGCCGACCGCTGCCGTCGGCACTTCTCCGTAACGCTGACTCAGCCAGTTCAGAAAGAAGGTCCCGTCTTCGGTTTCGCCAGAGTGATAGATACGCTTCATGCGATTGGGTACGCCGCTACAGCCGCGAAAATGCATCACCACGCCCAGCCAGCCGCGTTTCTGGGCTGCTTCTATCAGGCCGTGAGCGTAGGGGCTGTGCAGGCTGCCTTCCAGGCCGTGAAAGACCACCAGACGCGGTTTCTCAACGGCCATGCGCGGGTCCTCGCTCCAGGCGAGATCGACGAAGTCCCCGTCCGGCATGTCCAGGCGCTGCCAGTGGGGTTTAAAATTGACACGACGACGGATCACGCGGGGCAGCATAGTTTGCAGATGAGGGTTACTCATCCCGCGCATCGGGCGGAAATCCTCGCCGTCATCATGATGAAAATTCAATTCTGCAGGACTTGTCTGATCCATATCACACTGTTAGTTTCATTTAGTTTGCTAATCAACGCTGTCGGGTGTGGAACACCCCTTTCATGGAAACGCTTTTCTTTTCAATGCTGGGCTTTCTCTGGGTAGCCGCTATCACACCCGGCCCTAATAATACGTTATTAACCGCCTCCGGGGCCAACTACGGTTTTTTGCGCAGTTTACCTTTGATGGTAGGCATCATGCTGGGCATGCAGTGCATTTTACTGCTGGTCGCCTTCGGTGTCGGCGGACTGATCCTGATTTATCCTGCCCTGCACCTTATCCTGAAGATTGCCGGTAGCGCTTATCTTTTATGGCTGGCCTGGAAAATTGGCACCGCGACTTACGAACGGCTTGAAACGGATGCCGCGCCACCGTCTCCGATTCCCTTCTGGCAGGGCGGGCTTTTGCAGGTTATCAACCCGAAGGCCTGGCTGATGGCGCTGGGCGCGGTCGCCAGTTTCAGCCTCGCCGGTGCGCAGTATCTTCATTCTGTACTGCTGATTAGCCTCGGCATTGCGCTGGTCAATATCGTGGCGGGTGCTATCTGGATTGCCTTCGGAACGCTGATTGGTAAATTGCTGCGCAGCCGTCGCGCCTGGGCCATCTTTAACGTCTTTATGGGGCTGCTGACCGCCGCCTGCGTACTGCTGATCTGGCACTAAAGATGCTGCACTCCTCCTGAAGAGGCGTGCAGCATGCTGGCTTTACTCTGCCTGCATCATCTGTTCCAGCTGCTCCTGGGCGTCCAGCCAGGCCATTTCACACTCTTCAAGCGCCGACTTCACCTTCACCTGCGTTTGCAGGCATTCCGTCATTTCAGCCTTACGGCTTTGCTCATAGATAGCACTGTCGGCCAGCTTTTCTTCCACCTGCGCAAGCTCGGCGTTAAGCTTTTCCATCTGCTTTTCAAGCTGGGTAATCTGCTTACGCAGCGGCTGCGTCTGGGTGCGTAGCTCCGCTTCCCGACGCTTCTGGTCTTTGCGCGCCTGGGCGCTGTTGACGTTATCTTTGACCGCGTCTTCCGGCTGGTTGCCCTGCTTTTGCAGGTCGCTTAACCACTGCTGATAGTCTTCCAGATCGCCATCGAAGGCTTCAACTTTGCCGTCGTGCACCAGATACAAGTCATCGGTGGTGGAGCGCAGAAGATGGCGGTCGTGCGAGACGACAACCAGCGCACCTTCGAAATCAATCAGTGCTTCGGTCAGTGCCTGACGCATATCCAGATCGAGGTGGTTCGTCGGTTCATCGAGCAGCAGCAGGTTAGGGCGCTGCCAGACCACGAGCGCCAGCACCAGACGTGCTTTTTCGCCGCCGGAGAAACGCGCTGTGTGTTCGGTAACTTTATCGCCGCGGAAGCCAAAGCCGCCCAGATAGTCGCGCAGCTGCTGTTCCAGCTCTCGCGGCGCAATGCGTGCCAGATGCTGCAATGGGGACTCATCGGCGCGCAGATACTCGAGCTGATGCTGAGCGAAGTAGCCGAGCTTAATACCTTTGGCGAGGCCGATATCACCCTGCAAAGGTGCCAGCTCTCCCGCCAGCAGTTTGATCAGCGTGGATTTTCCCGCACCGTTGCGGCCCAGCAGGCCGATGCGCGAGCCAGGCACCAGATTCAGCTTAATAGAGTTCAGAATGACGCGGTCGCCATAGCCCGCGCTGACCTTCTCCATGCGTAGCAGAGGGTTAGGCAGGCTTTCCGGCGCGCGAAAGCTGAAGTGGAAAGGGTTATCTACGTGCGCCGGGGCAATCAGCTCCATACGCTCGAGCATTTTTACCCGGCTTTGCGCCTGCTTCGCTTTAGAAGCCTTGGCTTTAAAACGGTCGATAAAACTTTGCAGATGGGCAACGCGCTCCTGCTGGCTTTCATACATCGACTGCTGCTGCGCCAGGCGCGTGGCGCGCTGGCCCTCAAACGAAGAGTAGTTGCCGGTGTATTCGAACATGCTTTCCTGTTCGATATGGATAATTTTCCCCACTACGGGGTCAAGGAAGTCCCGGTCGTGGGAGATGAGAATCAGCGTGCCCTGATAGCTTTTCAGCCATCTTTCCAGCCAGATCACCGCGTCTAAATCCAGGTGGTTAGTTGGTTCATCAAGCAGCAGTAAATCGGAGCGGCAAATCAGCGCCTGCGCCAGGTTCAGGCGCATACGCCAGCCGCCGGAGAAGTCGCTGACCGGGCGCTCGAGCTGTTCATTACTGAACCCTAAACCGTGCAACAGGCTGGAGGCGCGGGAGCGAATAGTCCAGGCATCGGCCGCATCGAGCTTGCCGTGTACCAGCGCTATGGCATGTCCGTCGTTGCGCTCGTTGGCCTGCGCAAGCTCGGCTTCCAGCTGACGGAACTCCCGATCGCCATCAATGACATACTCGATGGCCGGCATTGCCAGCGCGGGTGTTTCCTGGTTTACCCAGGCCAAAGCCCAGTTGCCGGGAAAGGTCATACTTCCGCCATCGGCGCTTATCTCGTTCTTTAGCAGCGCCAGCAGCGTGGATTTACCGCAGCCGTTTTTACCCACGAGGCCGACTTTCTGGCCCGGGTTAATGGTAGCGGAAGCGTTATCCAGCAGAACGCGAGTGCCGCGACGAATTTGTAACGAGGAGAAAACAATCATAAAGCGCCGTATGTTCAGAGTATGTTAAATTGTCATTATATTAAGGTAACGTGATGCATCAGGCACCGCGTCGGGCTGCATGGTAGCCCAAAATAATCACTATGACGACGCCCTGGAGGGTAATGATGTCGCAGCCGCCGAAAGTTTTGCTGCTGTATGCCCATCCGGAATCCCAGGACTCGGTAGCAAACCGGGTTTTGCTCCAACCGGCTCAGCAGCTTGAAAATGTCACCGTGCACGACCTTTACGCGCACTATCCGGACTTTTTTATCGACATTTACCAGGAGCAGGCTTTGCTGCTGGAACACGATGTCATCGTCTTTCAACATCCGCTCTATACCTACAGTTGCCCTGCCTTACTCAAAGAGTGGCTGGATCGCGTGCTAAGCCGTGGTTTTGCCAGCGGTGCAGGAGGTACGGCCCTCGCGGGAAAGTACTGGCGGAGTGTTATCACCACCGGGGAACCGGAGGGGGCTTACCGGCACGATGGTTTTAACCGCTTCCCGCTGAGCGATATTTTGCGGCCATTTGAACTGACCGCCGCTATGTGTCGCATGCAATGGCTGAATCCCATCATTGTTTACTGGGCCCGTCGCCAGTCGCCGCAGGAGCTGGCAAGCCACGCAAAAGCGTACGGCGAATGGCTGGCTTCACCGTTACTGCCGGGAGGGCGCTAATGGAAGGGTCTAATTTGCTGCTGGCGGGCGTGCTGTTTTTATTTGCGGCAGTGGTCGCCGTTCCCCTTGCTGCGCGGCTGGGCATTGGCGCGGTGCTCGGCTATTTGCTGGCCGGGATAGCCATAGGGCCGTGGGGGCTGGGTTTTATCAGCGATGTGGATGAGATCCTGCATTTCTCTGAGCTGGGCGTCGTGTTCCTGATGTTTATTATTGGCCTTGAGCTTAATCCCGCGAAGCTGTGGGCGCTGCGGCGTTCAATATTCGGCGTCGGGGCCGCGCAGGTTCTGCTCAGCGCAGCTATCCTTGCCGGACTGTTGATCCTGACGAAGTTCTCCTGGCAGGCCGCGATCGTCGGTGGCCTTGGGCTTGCGATGTCGTCCACCGCGATGGCTTTACAGCTGATGCGCGATAAAGGCATGAACCGTAACGAGGCGGGGCAGCTTGGCTTTTCCGTGCTGCTGTTCCAGGATTTAGCCGTCATTCCGGCTCTGGCACTCGTGCCGCTGCTGGCCGGCAATGACGATGGTCATACGGACTGGATGAAAGTTGGCTTTAAGGTTCTTGCCTTCGCCGGCATGTTGATTGGCGGGCGCTATCTGTTACGGCCTCTGTTCCGCTTTATCGCCGGGTCTGGTGTAAGAGAAGTGTTTACGGCGGCGGCGCTGCTGCTGGTGCTGGGATCGGCGTTATTTATGGACGCGCTGGGGCTTTCTATGGCGCTTGGGACGTTTATCGCAGGCGTACTGCTGGCGGAAAGCGAATACCGGCACGAGCTGGAAATTGCCATCGATCCCTTTAAAGGCCTGCTGCTGGGGCTGTTCTTTATTTCTGTCGGCATGGCGCTGAATCTGGGCGTGCTTTATACCCATCTGCTGCTGGTGATCCTGGGCGTGGTTGCCCTTGTCGCGGTGAAGTTTGGCGTGCTGTATGGCATCTCGCACGTTTACGGCCTGCGCAGTTCAGAACGGCTACAGTTTTCCGGCGTCCTGAGTCAGGGGGGCGAATTTGCTTTTGTGCTGTTTTCGAGCGCGTCTTCGCAAAAGCTATTCCTGGGTGACCAGATGCCGCTGTTGCTGGTGACGGTTACGCTCTCTATGATGACCACGCCACTATTGATGAAGGGCGTTGACGCCATTCTTGCCCGGCGCTTCAACAGTGCGGAAGAGCCTGATGAAAAACCTTATGTTGAAGATGACAAGCCGCAGGTCATTATTGTGGGTTTTGGCCGCTTCGGGCAGGTTATCGGACGCCTGCTGATGGCCAATAAAATGCGAATCACCGTGCTTGAGCGGGACATTAGCTCCGTCAGCCTGATGCGTAAATACGGCTACAAAGTGTATTACGGCGACGCCACAGAGCTGGAACTGCTGCGTTCAGCGGGAGCAGAAGCGGCACAATCCATCGTGATCACCTGCAACGAGCCGGAAGATACGATGAAGATCGTCCATTTGTGTCAACAGCACTTTCCACATCTGGCGATTCTGGCCCGCGCCCGAGGCCGTGTAGAAGCCCATGAACTGTTACAGGCTGGCGTGAAGCAGTTTTCCCGTGAGACGTTTTCCAGCGCGCTGGAGTTAGGGCGCAAGGCGTTGATGACCCTGGGGATGCATCCTCACCAGGCACATCGTGCGCAGCAGCATTTTCGCCGTCTGGATATGAGAATGCTGCGCGAACTGATGCCCGTCCACACGGATACCGCGCAGATTTCCAGGGTGAAAGAGGCGCGGCGCGAGCTGGAGGAGATATTCGAACGAGAAATGCAGCAGGAGCGCCGCCAACTGGACGGCTGGGATGAATTTGAATAACCGCTCAGGCCGTTGAAACCTCGCCCTCTGAGGGAAGCCTCGTCGGAGGACGACAGGAAATAAATCAGGAAAATCAATTTGTTGATTTTCGGCAGATAACCACAAAGCAATCTCAGGTGAAGCCAATGTCAGTGCGCAAGCGTTTTATTGCCGGGGCGGTTTGCCCTCAGTGTCAGGCGCAGGATTCCCTCGCCATGTGGCGTGAGAATAATATTGATATCGTTGAGTGTGTTAAGTGCGGACACCAGATGCGAGAAGCGGATAAAAAAGCCCGCGAGCATGTTCGCGAGCAGGAGCAGGTGATCGGTATTTTTCATCCGGACTAGCGAGATCCCCCGAGTTTTTTTAAGCTTAAGGGTACACCGGCGTCGATTTCCGCTACAATCGTCGCCAGTTTTTTTCCCACGCTCAGGAGATATCATGAAAGTAGCAAAAGACCTGGTGGTCAGCCTGGCCTATCAGGTACGTACAGAAGACGGTGTGTTGGTTGATGAGTCTCCGGTGAGTGCGCCGCTTGACTACCTGCATGGTCACGGCTCCCTGATTTCAGGGCTGGAAACCGCGCTTGAAGGTCACGTGGTTGGCGATCGTTTCGATGTTAGCGTTGGTGCAAACGACGCTTACGGCCAGTATGACGACAATCTGGTGCAGCGTGTCCCGAAAGACGTCTTTATGGGCGTTGATGAACTGCAGGTTGGTATGCGCTTTATGGCGGAAACCGATCAGGGTCCGGTTCCTGTTGAAATCACTGAAGTTGAAGACGACCACGTGGTGGTTGACGGCAACCACATGCTGGCTGGCCAGAACCTGAACTTCAATGTTGAAGTTATCGCGATTCGTGAAGCAACAGCCGAAGAGCTGGCCCATGGCCACGTTCACGGCGAGCACGATCATCACCACGACCACGAAGGTGGCTGCTGCGGCGGTCACGGCCACGATCATGGCGACCATGAGCAAGGTAAAGGTGGTTGCGGTAACGGCGGCTGCGGCTGCCACTAAGCCCGGAAGCGATAAAAAAGGCGTGTCTGTGACACGCCTTTTTCTTTGGCCACCGATCAGTAGTGCGGCGGCGGCGTCTCTTCAGCCTGGGAGGCGATCATCGAAGGCTGACTGGCTTTGAGCTTTTCAACTAACAAACGAAAATGTTCACGCAGCTTGACCATCTCCAGTTCGTGAGCCGTGACCGTCTGATTTAACTCTTCTATTGTTACTTCCTGGAAAGCAAGACGGCTCTCCAGATCTTCCAGTCGTTGTTCGGTCGATTTTTGTTGCATGGCATACCTCTTTGGTCCGCAAATGGACACTTTCCGGCGATTCTACTGAAAATTACCTTTCGTTACAGTGCCAAATGGTGACAAACGAAACTTCTTCATGCAAAAAGAGTCTGAATTTGACTCGATAGCGAGCACAGAGATTGTGTAGATTTCTCTCGCAACGTTATAGTACGACTCTTAGTTGAAAATAGCCTTGGGGTTAGAGGCCCCGGCCCTGGAGAAATGGATGAAATCATTGTTTAAAGTAACGCTTCTGGCGACCACGATGGCCGTAGCCCTGAGCGCACCAGCGTTTGCTGCCCCGGCCGCTGCCGCGAAAGACGCTGCTGCCCCTGCTGCCAGCAGTGCAGCATTCAAAAATGACGACCAGAAGTCAGCGTATGCCCTGGGGGCATCGTTGGGCCGTTACATGGAAAACTCCCTGAAAGAACAAGAAAAACTGGGCATCAAACTGGATAAAGCTCAGCTGATCGCCGGTGTTCAGGATGCGTTTGCGGATAAGAGCAAACTGTCTGACCAGGAAATCGAGCAGACTTTGCAGGCCTTCGAAGCCCGCGTGAAGTCCTCCGCTCAGGCGAAGATGGAAAAAGATGCCAAAGAGAATGCCGACAAAGGCAAAGCTTTCCGCGATACCTTTGCTAAAGAGAAAGGCGTAAAAACCTCTTCTACCGGCCTGCTGTATAAAGTTGATAAAGCAGGGACTGGCGATGCGCCAAAAGACAGCGATACCGTGGTTGTGAACTACAAAGGGACGCTGATCGACGGTAAAGAGTTTGATAACTCTTACACCCGTGGCGAGCCGCTGTCCTTCCGTCTTGACGGTGTTATCCCAGGCTGGACAGAAGGCCTGAAAAACATCAAGAAAGGTGGCAAAATCAAGATGGTTATCCCACCAGAGCTGGCCTACGGTAAAACCGGCGTGCCGGGGATCCCTGCTAACTCTACACTGGTCTTTGAAGTAGAGCTGCTGGATATTAAACCGGCGCCGAAGGCCGATCCGAAAGCGGATGCGCAGGCCGCACAGGCAGCCCCAGACGCTAAAGCTGATGGCGCTGCGAAGAGCAAGTAATCAGTGCTTAGCCGCCGCCCTCAGGGGCGGCGGTTTTTTATTTGTGAAGGGATATAATAATAAAGACTGGCAAGCGGGTGTTACGCTGTATTACCTTAACGGCCAGCGTTTCAACTGAGTATGAGTCTGCCCTGACACCACTAAAGCGCGACAGGCTCTCTGTAGAGGGTGGTATTTTTAAATGTCCAATTCGCTTTTAACTAACGAAACCAGTGAGCTTGATTTACTGGATCAGCGTCCTTTTGAACAATCCGACTTCGATATTCTGAAATCTTACGAAGCGGTCGTGGACGGGTTAGCGATGCTGATTGGTTCCCACTGTGAGATCGTGCTGCATTCCCTCCAGGATCTGAAGTGTTCCGCCATTCGTATCGCAAACGGTGAACATACCGGGCGAAAAATAGGTTCTCCTATTACCGATCTTGCGCTCCGCATGCTCCACGATATGACCGGAGCCGACAGCAGCGTATCAAAGTGCTATTTCACTCGAGCCAAAAGCGGCGTGCTGATGAAGTCAGTGACCATCGCTATCCGCAACCGGGATCAGCGTGTTATTGGGCTGCTGTGCATTAATATGAACCTCGATGTGCCTTTCTCTCAGATCATGTCCACCTTCGTTCCGCCGGAGACGCAGGATCAGGAAGTGCCGTCTTCGGTTAACTTCGCTTCCTCCGTTGAAGATCTGGTCATGCAAACCCTGGAGTTCACCATCGAAGAGGTGAATGCCGATCGTAACGTGTCGAACAACGCTAAAAATCGTCAGATTGTGCTCAACCTGTATGAAAAGGGCATCTTCGATATTAAAGATGCGATTAACCAGGTCGCGGATCGCCTGAATATCTCCAAGCACACGGTCTATCTCTACATTCGTCAGTTTAAAAACGGCGATTTCCTGGGCCAGGAAAAGTAGATGCGTTTTGCGATGATGGTGACAGGTCCGGCCTACGGCACACAGCAGGCAAGCAGCGCGCTGCAGTTTGCTCAGGCGGTCATTGCTGAAGGACATACGCTGAGCTGCGTATTTTTCTATCGTGAAGGCGTGCTGAATGCCAACCAGCTTACTGTCCCGGCAAACGATGAGGTGGATGTGGTACGTGCGTGGCAAAAGCTGCATGAGGAGCAGGGCGTCGAACTGCATATCTGCGTGGCGGCAGCATTGCGTCGTGGAATAGTGGATGAGGCAGAAGCCAGGCAAAACGCGCTCCCGGCGAGTAATCTTCAGGCTGGTTTTACGCTGAGCGGGCTGGGTGCGCTGGCAGAAGCGTCGCTGACCTGCGAAAGAATGGTACAGTTTTGATGAAACGAGTGGCCTTTGTTTTTAAATCCGCCCCGCACGGTACTTCAGCAGGGCGCGAGGGACTCGATGCTCTGCTGGCGACGTCCGCATTATCCGAAGATATCGGCGTTTTCTTTATGGGCGATGGCATTTTTCAGATAGTGCCCGGCCAGCAGCCGGAAAAAATTCTTTCACGCGATTACATAGCCACGTTCCGTGTACTGCCGCTCTACGATATCGAACAATGCTATTTGTGCGCTGAGTCTGCCAGAGTGCGTGGCGTCCCGGAAAACAGTGCGTGGGTTGTTGATGTGCAGTCCCTTGAGCCTGACGCCCTGCGCGAAATGCTGCATCAATTCGATATCGTCTTAACTTTCTGAGGGTTTATGCTACATATCCTGACTCAATCGCCCTTTAAGACGGATATCGACATGCTGCTGCGCTGCGTAAACGCAGGAGATGACCTTTTGCTGACGCAGGACGGCGTGATTGCCGCCTTAGAAGGCACCCGGTACCTTGAATTGCTGCTCGCCGCCCCCATATCCATCAGTGTTCTGCGAGAAGATCTCGAAGCACGCGGTTTGCTTGCTCAAATTTCAACCAAAACTGATGCGATCGGCTATACTGACTTCGTCAGATTGGCGGTAAAACATGAACGGCAGATAACCTGGTAGACCAGGATCGCTGTATATTTCTTGACACCTTTTCGGCTCAGCCCTAAAATTCTGCGTCCTCATATTATATGAGGGCGTTTTATTACGTGTTTACGAAGCAAAAGCTAAAACCAGGAGCTATTTAATGGCAACAGTTAACCAGCTGGTTCGCAAACCACGCGCACGCAAAGTTGCAAAGAGCAACGTGCCTGCGCTGGAAGCCTGCCCGCAAAAACGTGGTGTATGTACTCGTGTATATACCACCACTCCTAAAAAACCGAACTCCGCACTGCGTAAAGTTTGCCGTGTTCGTCTGACTAACGGTTTTGAAGTTACCTCCTACATCGGCGGTGAAGGTCATAACCTGCAGGAGCACTCCGTGATCCTGATCCGTGGTGGTCGTGTAAAAGACTTGCCAGGTGTTCGTTACCACACCGTTCGTGGTGCACTTGACTGCTCCGGCGTTAAAGACCGTAAGCAATCTCGTTCCAAGTACGGCGTGAAGCGTCCTAAGGCTTAATGGTTCTCCGTTAAGTAAGGCCAAACGTTTTAAATTAATGTCAAACTAAACTCTTTGAGTTTTGGACAATCCTGAATTAACAACGGAGTATTTCCATGCCACGTCGTCGCGTCATTGGTCAGCGTAAAATTCTGCCGGATCCTAAGTTCGGATCAGAACTGCTGGCTAAATTTGTAAACATCCTGATGGTAGATGGTAAAAAATCTACTGCAGAAGCTATCGTCTATACCGCGCTGGAGACCCTGGCTCAGCGTTCTGGTAAAAACGAACTGGAAGCATTCGAAGTCGCTCTGGACAACGTTCGTCCGACTGTCGAAGTTAAGTCCCGCCGCGTAGGTGGTTCTACTTATCAGGTTCCAGTTGAAGTCCGTCCGGTTCGTCGTAATGCCCTGGCAATGCGTTGGATCGTAGAAGCTGCTCGTAAACGCGGTGATAAATCCATGGCTCTTCGCCTGGCGAACGAACTATCTGATGCTGCAGAGAACAAAGGTACTGCAGTTAAGAAACGTGAAGACGTTCACCGTATGGCTGAAGCCAACAAGGCGTTCGCTCACTACCGTTGGTAATCCCTTCGGAGTGTTAGTCACCAGGCGGGCGCTTCATAACAAGCTGCCCGCTTTGGGTTACTTAATTGAACGTCCCAGGATATAGAGGAATCAAATGGCTCGTACAACACCCATTGCACGCTACCGTAACATCGGTATCAGTGCACACATCGACGCCGGTAAAACCACTACTACCGAACGTATTCTGTTCTACACCGGTGTAAACCATAAAATCGGTGAAGTTCATGACGGCGCAGCCACCATGGACTGGATGGAGCAGGAACAGGAACGTGGTATCACCATTACCTCCGCTGCAACGACTGCATTCTGGTCAGGTATGGCTAAGCAGTATGAACCGCACCGCGTAAACATCATCGACACCCCAGGGCACGTTGACTTCACCATCGAAGTAGAACGTTCCATGCGTGTGCTTGACGGTGCGGTAATGGTTTACTGCGCAGTTGGTGGTGTTCAGCCACAGTCTGAGACCGTATGGCGTCAGGCTAACAAATACAAAGTTCCACGCATCGCGTTCGTTAACAAAATGGACCGTATGGGTGCTAACTTCCTGAAAGTTGTAGGCCAGATCAAATCCCGTCTGGGCGCGAACCCTGTTCCGCTTCAGCTGGCGATTGGTGCTGAAGAAGGCTTCACCGGCGTTATCGACCTGGTGAAAATGAAAGCCATCAACTGGAACGATGCCGATCAGGGCGTGACCTTCGAATACGAAGACATCCCGGCGGACATGCAGGATCTGGCTGAAGAATGGCACCAGAACCTGATCGAATCTGCGGCTGAAGCTTCTGAAGAGCTGATGGAAAAATACCTGGGCGGCGAAGAGCTGACCGAGGAAGAAGTTAAGAAAGCGCTGCGTCAGCGCGTGCTGAACAACGAAATCATCCTGGTGACCTGTGGTTCTGCGTTTAAGAACAAAGGCGTGCAGGCAATGCTGGATGCGGTAATTGATTACCTGCCAGCACCAACCGACGTACCGGCAATCAACGGTATGCTGGATGATGGTAAAGATACCCCAGCTGAGCGTCACGCTAGCGATGATGAGCCGTTTGCTGCTCTGGCATTTAAAATCGCTACCGACCCATTCGTGGGTAACCTGACGTTCTTCCGTGTGTACTCTGGCGTGGTTAACTCCGGTGATACCGTAGTGAACTCCGTTAAAGCTGCCCGTGAGCGTTTTGGTCGTATCGTTCAGATGCACGCTAACAAGCGTGAAGAGATCAAAGAAGTTCGTGCAGGCGATATCGCTGCTGCAATCGGTCTGAAAGACGTGACTACTGGTGACACCCTGTGTGATCCAGACAACGTGATCATTCTGGAACGTATGGAATTCCCTGAGCCGGTAATCTCCATCGCAGTAGAACCTAAGACCAAAGCTGACCAGGAAAAAATGGGTCTGGCTCTGGGCCGTCTGGCTAAAGAAGACCCATCATTCCGCGTATGGACTGATGAAGAATCTAACCAGACCATCATCGCCGGTATGGGTGAGCTGCACCTCGACATCATCGTTGACCGTATGAAACGTGAATTCAACGTTGAAGCGAACGTGGGTAAACCTCAGGTTGCTTACCGCGAAGCGATTCGTGCGAAAGTTACCGATGTTGAAGGTAAACACGCCAAGCAGTCTGGTGGTCGTGGTCAGTACGGTCATGTTGTTATCGACATGTACCCACTGGAGCCGGGCTCAAATCCGAAAGGCTACGAGTTCATCAACGACATCAAAGGTGGTGTAATTCCTGGCGAATACATCCCTGCCGTTGATAAAGGTATCCAGGAGCAGCTGAAGTCTGGCCCTCTGGCTGGTTACCCGGTTGTTGATATGGGTATCCGTCTGCACTTCGGTTCTTACCATGACGTTGACTCCTCTGAGCTGGCGTTTAAACTGGCCGCTTCTATCGCCTTTAAAGAAGGCTTTAAGAAAGCGAAACCAGTTCTGCTTGAGCCTATCATGAAGGTTGAAGTTGAAACGCCGGAAGAGAACACTGGTGATGTCATCGGTGACCTTAGCCGTCGTCGTGGTCAGCTGAAAGGTCAGGAATCTAACGCTACTGGCGTTCAGATTCATGCTGAAGTTCCGCTGTCTGAAATGTTCGGATATGCAACTCAGCTGCGTTCACTGACTAAAGGTCGTGCATCTTACTCCATGGAATTCCTGAAGTATGATGATGCACCGAACAACGTTGCTCAGGCCGTAATCGAAGCTCGTGGTAAATAAGCCCAGGCTTTTAAAACAATGATCCCGTGCTCTCTCCTTGAGGGGAGAGCACAACAGTAAGGAATATAGCCGTGTCTAAAGAAAAATTTGAACGTACAAAACCGCACGTTAACGTCGGCACAATCGGCCACGTTGACCATGGTAAAACTACCCTGACTGCAGCAATCACTACCGTTCTGGCTAAAACCTACGGTGGTTCTGCTCGTGCATTCGACCAGA
>CAMLJN010000017.1 GCA_946480445.1 uncultured Buttiauxella sp. | reverse complement strand
TCATTACGTTTTGCCGCCAGCAGCTCAGCCACGACCTCTTTCGGGAGCCCAGCCTTCTGAACACTCTGACAGAAAACCTCGACAGCATCAGCATGACCAAGCTGCAGAGCCATCTGCAAGCCCGGAACCCCATCATTACGTTTTGCCGCCAGCAGCTCAGCCACGACCTCTTTCGGGAGCCCAGCCTCCTGAACACGCTGACAGTAAACCTCGACAGCATCAGCATGACCATTCTGTAGAGCCATATGCAAGCCCGGAACCCCATCATTACGTTTTGCCGCCAGCAGCTCAGCCACGACCTCTTTCGGGAGCCCAGCCTTCTGAACACTCTGACAGAAAACCTCGACAGCATCAGCATGACCAAGCTGCAGAGCCATCTGCAAGCCCGGAACCCCATCATTACATTTTGCCGCCAGCAGCTCAGCCACATGACTTTTATGCATGCTCTTTAACTGGCCATTCAGCCTGTCCGTAATCAACTTCAGGCCATCAGTTAGCCCCATTTTCAAACAGAAATGAAATACCTCAGGATGCAATGGGGTATCCTGAGGGCGTGATAGCGTCATAGCCGGAACGGTAGCACGCCTGTCAACAAATGCAGCCACGCTACCCTCCCGGAGTTTGTAAAAGTCCAGAGCCTTGGCCGTAAGAAAATCGTTCGCTGCCAGTTTCTCAATCTGGCTCCGACAGTCATTAATATCGCCATAAAATACAGCACGTTTGTGCGCCACCGTACTGTTTGGGTCATAAAACTGAATAACACATTTATTCCCTTCTTCAGGGCTGTCTTTGAATTTCAGACCACACGCAAGGGCGTGGTTCGTCGTTTCTATATACAGAGCCCTGTGATTGTCCTCGCATTGCTTCATATCATCGAAAATTTCAGCAAACACCCTCCCCCACCGCGCATCCTCGGCCAGCAACACAACGGCGGGATCGCGTAACTTCACATCAATTTGTTCTGGTGAAGGAATAGCTTTCTGAAGAGCGTCAGGCGTTGCAAACTGACTGAAGTTCACCTTCCCTGTGCTTTCTGTGAACATCTCACTCCATTTATGAGCCAGATGTCGGCAGACAATCGGTTCACCGTTCCCACTTTTAACCGTCCAATTTAGGTTAACCCCGGGATCTCGTTTTTCGGAGTAATAAGGGGTGTTCTTTACCCCAAATCTGGCCGGGAAGTTTGTAACCTTAGTGAGACCTCGGGTTATCCCTCCGCCACTTATTCCTTCAGCAACGCTTTGATTGTTATCGTTTGGCGATGATAATTCGCCTGTTCTGTCAGAATTAATACTCATCGCACCGCGCATGTATTCTGTGCTCCAGGAAAGTATAACCAAATAAAAAATAAAACCTTATTCCTGCATGATAGGTAGCTGGCCTGCGTTTTAATACTAAAAAACGCCTGGAGTGAAGAACACAGCAGGGGAGCGGGAATAACAGAGGCTCGTAATGGCTCATTACCCGTATTTTCATCGGCAAGAAGAGTACAGACTTTCGTAAGAATTACCGCTGCGGACTTCAGGTGAACACCCAATAAGAGTGGGTACGACAAAATTGATTAACGTAGTTGCTGTCTCTGGCAGAGTTCTCAACCAGCTTTTATGAAGCCGCTCTAGAGCGTTGCGGAAAAAAGTGCTGGTCTGTATCACCTACGGGCAGGCATAGCGGTAATCTTTCTCAACTCGATCACATTACGCTATGCCTGCCTCGTTTATCCTTCTTATTTCAGGAGATGCCTTAGCGTTCGGGCGATTTTTTATAACGACTTAAGACTACTTCAGCAAATCAGGGAACATAGTCTGCTTTAACGCCAGCTCTACACCTCGTACCTCCGCCAGCCCTTTCAGACGACCGATGGCCGAATAGCCGGGGTTGGTTTTCTTATGCAGATCATCAAGCATCTGGTGGCCGTGGTCCGGGCGCATTGGGATCGGACGTAAGTCGCCACTCTTTTTACGGCGTTGCTCTTCGGTAAGAATCGCTTTCACGACCGAAACCATATCTACATCCCCCTGAAGATGCGCGCCTTCATGGAAGGTTTTAGGGTTGTCTTCACGGCAGGTTGCCCGCAGGTGGGTAAAGTGAATGCGATCGCCAAAGGTTTCAATCATGCGAACCAGGTCGTTATCCGCACGCACGCCGTAAGAGCCGGTACACATGGTGAAACCGTTGTGGATGCTGTCGACCGTTTCTTTCAGCCACTGCATATCTTCGATGGTTGAAACAATACGTGGTAGGCCCAGTATCGGACGCGGAGGATCGTCCGGGTGAACGGCCAGGCGCACGCCAACCTCTTCTGCCACCGCAACGATTGCGCGCAGGAAGTAAGCCATGTTTTCACGCAGCTGAGCTTTATCAATCCCATCGTATTCCGCCAGGCGCGCGCGGAACTGATCCAGCGTATAGCCCTCTTCTGCCCCCGGTAAACCCGCAATGATATTGCGGGTCAGCTTCTCTTTTGCGGCATCGGACATGTTATGGAAGTACTCCTGCGCCTGGCGCTGCTCTTCCTCACTGTAATCCGCCTGCGCGCCTGGGCGCTTTAAGATATGCAACTCAAACGCAGCAAAGGCAATTTGATCGAAGCGCAGGGCTCTGGAACCATCCGGCAGCTCATATTCCAGGTCGGTGCGGGTCCAGTCGAGGATGGGCATAAAGTTGTAGCACACGGTATCAATACCGCACGCTGCCAGGTTACGAATACTCTGCTGGTAGTTAGCGATATGCTTATCGTAGTCGCCGGTATGGGTCTTAATCTCTTCGTGTACCGGAATGCTCTCCACCACCGACCAGGTCAATCCCTTCACCGCAAGTTCCGCCTGGCGCTGTTTTATTTCATCCACCGGCCAGACCTCGCCGTTGGGAATGTGGTGTAAAGCGGTGACCACTCCGGTGGCGCCCGCCTGGCGCACATCATCCAGTGATACCGGGTCTTTCGGGCCATACCAACGCCAGGTTTGTTCCATTGTCAGTTCCTCAGTTAATAAGTTGTCATACCAATTCTAAAAGATGTTGATGACGACTACCATACCGCAAAGCCCTAACCGATCAATTATCCCCGCCGGATTGGTTGATCCAGCTCACATTAAAGCGATAAAACCAGTACACCAATTTTATTTGCTGTCATATAACTTTACACTGAGATTGTTATCATTTGGTTAATCAGGGTTTGCATTTATGAATACCATCGCTTCAGTCACCTTGCCGGACAGCGTCCAGCTGCCGCGTTACGACCGCCAGGCGTTAAAGACGCGCATCGTCCACTTTGGCTTTGGCGCTTTCCATCGCGCGCATCAGGCCCTGCTGACTGACAGGGTGCTCAACGCTCTCGGAGGAAACTGGGGCATCTGCGAAATTAGTCTGTTCAGCGGCGATGAACTGATGAGCGCCCTGCGCGAACAGGATCATCTGTATACCGTGCTGGAAAAAGGCCGCGATGGTAACCAGGCCATTGTTGTCGGAGCGGTGAATGAATGCCTCAACGCAAAACTCGACGGCATGGAGGCGATCGTTGAAAAGTTCTGCGAGCCGCAGGTGGCGATTGTCTCGCTCACCGTGACCGAGAAAGGCTATTGCATCGATCCCGCTACCGGCAAACTTGATACCGCCAACGAGCGTATTCTTCACGATCTGCAAAACCCTGCCGCTCCACATTCCGCACCGGGCATTCTGGTTGAGGCTTTACATCGCCGCCGCGAACGAGGCCTGCGTCCTTTTACCGTGCTTTCCTGCGATAACATTCCTGATAATGGCCACATCGTGCGTAACGCGGTTATCGGTATGGCAGAAAAACGCAGCCAGGCACTGGCAGACTGGGTGCAGGACCAGGTGACGTTTCCGGGCACCATGGTCGATCGCATAGTGCCTGCGGCAACGGCAGAATCATTGCAGGAGATTGCTGAACTGCTGGGCGTGGAAGATCCCTGCGCCATTTCGGGCGAACCTTTCATCCAGTGGGTTATCGAAGATAATTTCGTCGCAGGCCGCACAAAATGGGAGGTTGCAGGCGTTGAAATGGTGGATGACGTGCTGCCGTGGGAGCAGATGAAGCTGCGTATGCTTAACGGCAGCCACTCTTTCCTCGCCTGGCTGGGCTATCTGGCAGGCTACCAACATATTAACGACTGTATGGCGGATAAGAACTTCCGCCTGGCGGCGCTGCGTTTAATGATGCAGGAACAGGCGCCGACTCTGCGCGTGACGGGCGTTGATTTAGCGCAGTATGCGCAAAGCCTTCTTGAACGTTTCAGCAATCCCGCATTGCAGCACCGGACGTGGCAAATCGCCATGGACGGCAGCCAGAAGTTACCGCAGCGCATGCTGGAGAGCGTGCGCTGGCATCTTCAACAGGAAAATGAGTGGCCCTGTCTGGCGCTGGGGATAGCCGCGTGGATGCGATATGTCAGCGGCGTAGATGATGCAGGGCAGACCATAGATGTGCGCGATCCGCTGGCCCAAAAAATAAAGAATATCGTGGAAACCAGCGCTGAGCAGGAACGCGTGGCCGCGCTGCTGGGGCTGAGAGAAATTTTTGGCAGCGACCTGCCCACCAATGATCGTTTCGTTCGCCGCATCAGCCATGCATGGACAGCCCTGTGCGAAAAAGGTGCCCGCCGGGCCGTAGAGGATCTGCTGACTGATTAGCAATCCATGCCGTTAACGCGCTTTTGTTGTGATTCAAAGCGCGTCGGGCTTCATTTTTTCATCATTGTTGTTCAGGATAGTGAGACTTATCACATAAATCTCACTGATATTACCCGGAGCAACAGTGACCAGAACCAATCTGATTACCGGCTTTCTCGGCAGCGGGAAAACCACCACCATTTTGCATCTGCTGGCGAACAAGCCTGAACATGAGAAGTGGGCCGTGCTGGTCAATGAGTTTGGCGAGGTGGGGATAGACGGCGCTCTGCTGGCTGACAGCGGCGCACTGCTAAAAGAAATTCCCGGTGGCTGCATGTGCTGCGTGAATGGTTTGCCGATGCAGGTCGGTCTTAATACTCTGCTGCGCCAGGGAAAGCCCGACCGTCTGCTGATCGAACCCACCGGCCTTGGCCATCCGAAACAAATCCTCGATATGCTTACCGCCGAAGTCTATCAGCCATGGATAGACCTCAGGGCCACGCTCTGCCTGCTTGATGGCCGTCAGCTGCTGGATGCGCGCAGCCTGAACAATGATAATTTCCGCGACCAGCTTGCCGCAGCGGATATTATCATTGCGAACAAGGATGACCGGGCAACCGTGGCGAGCCGCTCGGCCTTAGCGGAGTGGCAGCAGGCGTTTGCCGACGATCGGGAAATAGTCCCTGCGGAAAACGGCGTCATTGCCGCCAGTCTGTTAGATAAGCCCCGTCTTAATCTTCGCCCCCTCCCGGGCAGCGATGAACATCAACATACGCATCCCGCCAGTCGCGGATTAGCCGCGCTTACCCTGCCCGGCCAGCAGCGCTGGAGACGCAGCCTTAACAACGGACAAGGTTATTTTGCCTGCGGTTGGATTTTTGATGCGGACACGGTGTTTGACACCCCAGGCATTCTGGAATGGGCGCGTCTTGCACCGGTGGGGAGAGTAAAAGGCGTAGTAAGAATTGCAGAAGGTCTGGTGCGTATTAACCGTCAGGGTGAGGATTTGCATATTGCAACGCAGAACGTAGCCCCCCCGGATAGCCGCATTGAATTGATAAATAATACAGATACTGACTGGAACAGCTTGCAAAGCACTTTGTTGAGGCTACGTTTAAGTTGTTAAGTCTACCCTCCCGGACTGTTAAAAAAGATCGAAAATACGCATGATGAAACTTCGTTTACCCCTGATTTTGTTCCTTAACGCGCTGGGTCTGGCGCTGTTCTTTAGCTGGTACCTACCTGAAAACCATGGATTTTGGTTTGAGCTGGACGCGGGTATCTTCCATTTCTTTAATGCCGAACTGGTCAAAAGCCATACCTTCCTTGTGCTGGTAGCCATCACCAATAACCGCGTGTTTGACGGCATATCTCTGCTGGCTATGGGCTCGCTGTTTTCCTGGTTCTGGTGGCATGAAACACCACACGGCCGCCGCCGTCTGGTGATCATGGGCGTGGTCATGCTGTTAAGCGCGGTGGTGATAAATCAGCTGGGTCATTTGATCCCGGTTTCTCACGTCAGCCCGACGCTCTATTTCACCGATATTCACCGCGTCAGCGAACTGATGCATATCCCGACCAAGGATGCCTCAAAAGATAGTTTCCCGGGCGATCATGGTTTAATGCTGCTTATTTTCACCGGCTTTATGCTGCGTTATTTCGGTAAGAGAGCCTTTGTTATCGCCGTGCTTATTTTCCTGATCTTTGCTTTCCCGCGTATCGTAATCGGCGCGCACTGGTTTACCGACGTGTTCGTCGGGTCGTTGTCAATTGCCCTGGTTGGCTTACCCTGGGTACTGTTATCCCCACTGAGCGATGGGTTAATAAATGCACTGAACCGGACGTTACCCGGTAAAAACAAAACAGTTCGATAACAACAAATAAACATCTTCTGGCGCAAAACATCGGGGATCCTTAGGGATGCCCGATGTTTTTTGCATCCCCCCAGGTAATTGTTCGTTATTTAACCTCATTAATTCCCCTGTTTTTGAACAACCTGCGCAAGCTACCCGCACCTTATGTTTAACAAATGAGCAAATTTACTTTTGTTCTTTTAACATCACATTTTCTTATAAAAAAACCGCTAAAAGCGCTCGCCATGCCCTGGGGGATAGGGTACTCTTTGATACGTTTTGTGCTGTTAAGCGCAATTTTCCATACCAGAATAAAAATGTGCGTCAACCCACATTTCTGTTCGGTAAAAATTGTTTTGCAGCGCACAGGTAATTAGTCTCGTCACGTTGGCATTTTTGTATAACGATTAGCATCGTTAAGGACATCAAGGGAAAATAAACAACATGGTCAAATCTCAGCCTATTTTGAGATATATCTTGCGGGCGATTCCCGCAGTAGCAGTCGCCGTGATGCTTTCGGCATGTAGTTCGACAAACACAGCAAATATGCATTCTGAGACGCATGCAGTCGGTAATAAAGACAGTTTTTTACTGCAAGCCTCTCAGGATGAATTCGAAGAAATGGTCCGTAATGTAGATGTGAAGTCACGTCTCATGGATCAATATGCCAGCTGGAAAGGCGTGCGTTACCGTCTTGGCGGCAGCAGCAAGAAAGGCATTGATTGCTCAGCTTTTGTCCAGCAAACTTTCCGCGATCAGTTTGGCCTGGAGCTGCCACGTTCGACTTACGAACAGCAGGAAATGGGGAAATCCATCTCGCGTACTAAGCTGCGCACCGGCGATCTAGTGTTGTTCCGTGCAGGCTCTACCGGCCGCCACGTCGGCATCTATATTGGCAATAACCAGTTCGTCCATGCTTCTACCAGCAGCGGTGTGACCATTTCCAACATGAGCGAACCGTACTGGAATAAGCGCTATAACGAAGCGCGCCGGGTATTAAGCCGAAGTTAATATTTTGTTGGCCGTTAATTCCCTTGGCTGCCCGACAAAAGAGAAAAAAGACGCTGCTTAGGCAGCGTTTTTTTAGTTTGTTAAAAAAACTTAAAAATCATCGTATTACTTTTGCAAACCGCCTTAACATAACCGAAAATTTTTCTGCAAAACCTGATGTCGCCCTGCCCTATTTTGCGCTATAGTCGGAAAAAACCCATAGAAACCGTGCGTCTCTTGCGTTAGCAGGAACATCCATTGATGTATTCAATTACTCTTTTTGCCCGCTACATTTCCACCCCAAAGCAAATTGCTTATTGCAGCATAATTGCCGGGCTGCTTGGCTCATTGCTGTTCGGGGGCATAACCAGTCTGATGCTGCACGGTAAACGTGAAGCAAGCGCCGATATACTCGCCAAAGATATTAACCATTATTTCAGCGCTTTTTTTAACGATCTTCACGTAGCCACCGACAGCATTCAGCCCCTGACGTTTACAGAATGTCGGGACGTCAACGGTGAACTGACCTCCCGGGCAGCCTTCAATATTTACGTTCGGGCATTCGTGCTGGTCCGCAACGGCAAGGCCTATTGTTCATCCGCCACCGGCGCCATGCACATGGCTATGGGCAATCTGGTACCGGAAATTGATATCAGTAAAAATATTGATTTCAGCATTATGACCGGCACACCTATGATGCCGGGGAAACCGACTATCGCCACCTGGTTTAAAAACCCTGAGGGGGACGGTCGCGGCATATTCACCACGCTGAATGTGAATCTGACACCCTACTTGCTGTTTACCGCTCGCCAGAGCGATGCCCCGATCATCGCGATTATCGTTGGTAATCGGGCGCTGACCACGCTTTCCAGCGAAATTGTCAACGTTGATTCATTACCGCCAAACCCAAGCCGCACCACCAGCCTGAGCCAATATCCGGTCAAGATTTACCTCTACACTAAGCCCTGGCCGGTTGAAGACCTCCAGCTTTCCGTCCTCGCGGGTTTAATCTTTGGTTTATTGAGTGGCGTAATATGCAGCTATTTCCTTTATGTGAAAATGCGTCCGGGTAAAGAGATCCTCACCGGTATTAAGCAAGGGCAGTTTTATGTGATGTATCAGCCGGTCGTAGGCTCCCATGACTTAAAAATGAGCGGCCTGGAAGCCCTTATGCGTTGGAACCATCCTACGGCCGGTATGATCCCTCCCGATGCGTTTATCGCCTTTGCCGAAGCGCAGCAGCTTATTGTGCCTTTAACGCGCCATTTGTTTGCTCTTATCGCCAGGGATGCCGAAATGTTGCAGCGTATCCTGCCGCCGGGAGGCAAATTCGGCATTAACCTCGCGCCGAGCCACCTGCATTCTCCGACGTTTAAAGACGATATTATGGCGTTTGCCGCCTCCCTGCCCCCCGATGGTTTTCAGATTGTGTTTGAAATCACCGAACGTGACATGCTCAAAGAAAAGGAAGCTATGAATCTGTTTGCCTGGCTGCATGAGCAGGGGTTCGAAATCGCCATAGACGACTTCGGCACGGGACACAGCGCGCTCATCTATCTGGAACGATTCACGCTGGATTACCTGAAGATCGACCGCGGTTTTGTCAATACTATCGGCATGGAGACCGTTACGGCTCCCGTGCTGGACGCCGTCCTGACCTTAGCGAAACGTCTGAATATGGCCACGGTTGCCGAAGGGGTTGAGACCCCCGAGCAGGCAAAATGGCTTATCGAACGCGGCGTAAATTACCTGCAGGGCTACTATTTCAGCCGCCCGTTAACGCTTGCGCAGTTAGCGAGCTGGAATGCATCACAAAATGACCATCATTTTCTGAAAGATATCCATTAATTTCACAATCGCCGCTGTCTCACTTATGATTGATCTTTATAGTGTTATCAAGCGGCGGGTCTTTACCTGTTTATCGTTTCAGGAAGGAAGCGATTCAGGTCGGCCCCTTTAATAAGGACTGACCTGACTCATGCTGGCACGCGGTTTTATTCTGATTTGCCTTGGCCTGTTTACTGTCGGAAGCCAGGCGGAAAATAGCAAAGAAAGCTATTCATTTTCCGTACTGGGAGAGCCTAAATACGCCATAAACTTTACCCACTTCGATTACGTCAATCCCGCCGCCCCGAAAGGCGGGAAGATCACCCTTTCCGCCATTGGCACCTTTGATAACTTTAATCGTTACGCGCTGCGGGGCAATCCGGGTATACGTACCGAGACGCTTTACGATTCGCTGTTTGCCTCCTCCGATGACGAACCAGGAAGCTACTACCCGCTGGTCGGTGAAATGGCGCGCTACCCTGAAAATTTCGCCTGGGCTGAAATAGAAATAAACCCGCGCGCCCGCTTTCATGACGGTTCCCCGATTGGGGCGAAAGACGTTGCTTTCACCTTCGACAAGTTTATGACAGAAGGCGTACCGCAGTTTCGCCTGATCTATAAAGGAGCAAAGGTCAGAGCCATTGCACCGCTGACGGTGCGTATCGAACTCGCGCAGCCAGACAAGGAACGCATGCTCGGCCTGTTTTCGCTGCCGATATTCCCCCAAAAATACTGGCAGCATCACAAGCTGAGCGAGCCGCTTCCCGCCCCGCCGCTAGCCAGCGGGCCTTATAAAATCACCGCCTGGCGCATGGGCCAGTACATCACCTATTCCCGGGTGCAGGATTACTGGGCCGCAGATTTACCGGTCAACCGGGGGCGCTGGAATTTTGACTCTATCCGCTACGACTATTACCTCGACGATAATGTCGCTTTTGAAGCCTTCAAGGCGGGTGCCTTTGACTTCAGGGCTGAAAGCTCGGCAAAAAACTGGGCCACTCGCTATATCGGTAAGCACTTTTCCAGCCACTTTATCGTGAAAGAAGAGCAGGAAAACGATGCCGCGCAGGACACGCGCTGGCTGGCGTTTAATATCCAACGCCCGGTGTTTGCGGATCGCAAAGTTCGTGAAGCCGTTGGGCTGGCATTTGATTTTGAATGGATGAACAAGGCTCTGTTTTACAAGGCTTACAGCCGGGCGAACAGCTACTTCCAGAATACGGAATATGCGGCGCGCGACTGGCCCAATGCCGATGAACTTAAGATCCTTGCTCCGCTGAAAAAAGATCTGCCGCCGGAAGTGTTCACCTCCCTCTACACCCCGCCACTATCCAACGGTAACGGCTTCGATCGCCATAATATTTTAAAAGCCCTTGCTTTGCTAAAAGAGGCGGGCTGGGAGCTAAAAAACCAGAAGCTGGTGAATACTAAAACCGGGAAGCCTTTCACTTTTGAGCTGTTAATTGGCACGACAGGCAATACCCAGTGGGTGCTGCCTTTCCGCCACAACCTTGAGCGCCTGGGCATTACGATGGCCGTCAGGCAGGTGGATAACTCCCAGCTTACTAACCGCCTGCGCAGTCGCGACTACGATATGATGCCCACGCTCTACAGTGCCATGCCCTATCCCAGCGCCAGCGTGCAGATTAGCTGGGCTTCGGAATACGTGGACTCCTCGTATAACGCGCCGGGAGTGAAAAGCCCGGTGATTGATAACCTGATTAACCAAATTATCGCCCACCAGGGCGATAAGAATAAGCTGCTGCCGCTGGGGAGGGCGCTGGACAGAGTACTGACCTGGAATTATTACATGCTTCCCATGTGGTATATGAAGGCAGACCGTTTCGCCTGGTGGAACAAATTCTCTAAACCCGCGATTCACCCGCTGTACAGCTCCGGATTTGATACCTGGTGGTATGACGTTAACAAAGCCGCGCTGCTCCCTGAGCAGCGGCGCTAAGGGGATATTGTGGGAAACTATCTGCTCAGGCGTTTATTGCTCATCATCCCTACTTTGTGGGCCATCATCACGCTCAACTTTTTCATCGTGCAAATCGCCCCCGGCGGCCCGGTCGATCAGGCCATCGCCAATATTCAGTTTGGACACGGGTCAGGCGTGCCCGGCGTAAGTGCAGACACGATGGGAAGCGGTCATGCCAGAGTGGGGGTAAGCAACGGCACTGATAACCAGTATCGCGGCGCCCGTGGGCTTGACCCGGAGGTGATAGCCGAGATAACACACCGTTACGGCTTTGATAAACCGCTACATGAACGTTATTTCACTATGCTGTGGAACTATGTGCGTTTTGATTTTGGCGATAGCCTGTTCCGCAGCGCTTCGGTACTCCATCTGATCAAAGAAAGCCTCCCGGTTTCTATTTCGCTTGGCCTGTGGAGCACCTTAATCATCTATCTCGTTTCGATACCGCTCGGGATACGTAAAGCCGTCAGCAACGGCAGCAGCTTTGATATCTGGAGCAGCACGTTCATTATTATTGGCTACGCCATTCCAGCCTTTTTGTTCGCGATATTATCGATCGTGCTTTTTGCCGGAGGCAGTTATCTGGACTGGTTTCCGCTACGCGGGCTGGTGTCGAGTAACTTCGATACGCTGCCGTGGTACGGGAAAATGACCGATTATCTCTGGCATATCACCCTGCCGGTACTGGCCACTGTGATAGGTGGCTTTGCCACGCTGACGATGCTGACGAAAAACGCGTTTCTGGATGAGATCCGCAAGCAGTACGTCGTCACGGCTCGCGCCAAGGGTCTCGATGAGAAGAAAATTCTCTACCGCCACGTTTTCCGTAACGCCATGCTGCTGGTGATTGCTGGTTTTCCGGCCACCTTTATCAGTATGTTTTTTACCGGCTCGGTGCTTATTGAAGTGATTTTTTCGCTCAATGGCCTCGGTCTGCTGGGCTATGACGCCACCCTGTCACGCGATTACCCGGTGATGTTCGGCACCCTGTATATTTTCACCCTGATAGGCCTGCTGCTGAATATTCTCAGCGATATCACCTACACCTTTGTCGATCCACGCATCGACTTTGAGGGGCGGGCATGAGCCGTTTAAGTCCGGTCAATCAGGCCCGCTGGGCACGTTTTCGCCAGAACCGACGCGGCTACTGGTCGCTATGGATCTTCGCCCTTTTATTCGTGCTCAGTCTGGGTGCAGAGCTTATCGCCAACGATCGCCCTCTGATCGTTCACTTTGAAGATCGGTTCTATTTCCCGGTCGTCGTTAACTATAGCGAAAGTGATTTCGGTGGGCCGCTGGCGACCGCCGCAGACTATCAGGATCCCTGGCTTGCCGAACACCTGAGCCACGATGGCTGGATCCTGTGGGCACCGATCCGCTTCGGTGACAGCGCCATAAACTATGCGACAAATGTGCCCTTCCCTTCACCGCCGAGCAGCCAGAACTGGCTGGGCACGGATGCCAACGGCGGCGATGTGCTTGCTCGTCTGCTCTATGGCACGCGGATCTCCCTGCTTTTTGGCCTGCTGTTAACGCTGTTTTCAAGCGTGATTGGCATAGTGGCAGGTGCTGTGCAGGGCTACTACGGTGGCAGAGTCGATCTTTGGGGGCAGCGTTTTATTGAAGTGTGGTCCGGCATGCCGACGCTCTTTCTGATCATTTTGCTTTCCAGCGTGGTGCAGCCTAACTTCTGGTGGCTGTTGGGAATAACGGTATTGTTCGGCTGGATGAGCCTTGTCAGCGTGGTGCGCGCAGAGTTTTTACGCACGCGTAATTTCGATTATATCCGTGCCGCACAGGCGCTGGGCGTGGGCGATCGTGCCATTATGCTCCGCCATATGCTGCCCAATGCCATGGTCGCCACGCTGACGTTTTTACCCTTCATTCTTTGCGGCTCGATAACGACCTTAACCTCGCTGGATTTCCTTGGCTTCGGTTTACCCCTTGGTTCGCCTTCCCTTGGCGAACTGCTGCTGCAGGGTAAAAATAATCTGCAGGCTCCATGGCTTGGCATTACTGCGTTTGTTTATCTGGCCGTTCTGCTGTCGCTGTTAATTTTTATTGGCGAAGCGGTACGCGACGCCTTCGATCCTGCTAAGGCCCACTGATATGACTGCCAGGCTACTTAATATCAACAACCTGTCCATCGCCTTTCGCCAGGGAGAGATCACCCGTCAGGTCGTGGACGATTTATCGCTACAGATTGAGGTGGGCGAAACGCTGGCGCTGGTGGGCGAATCAGGGTCCGGAAAAAGCGTAACCGCTCTTTCAGTGCTGCGTCTTCTGGCCTCGCCGCCCGTTGTTTACCCCTCCGGCGAGATTTATTTCAAAGGTCAGGAGCTGCTGCACGCTCCGGAACGCACCCTGCGCGGTATTCGCGGTAACAAAATCGCGATGATTTTCCAGGAACCGATGGTTTCGCTTAACCCGCTGCACAGCATCGAAAAACAGCTCTATGAGGTGCTTTCCTTGCATCGGGGTCTGCGCCGCGAAGCCGCGCGGGCTGAAATGCTGAGCTGTCTTGATCGGGTGGGTATCCGCAACGCCAGAACGCGCCTGAACGATTTTCCTCACCAGCTATCCGGCGGGGAACGTCAACGCATTATGATTGCGATGGCGCTGCTGACCCGCCCGGAGCTGCTGATTGCCGATGAGCCAACAACGGCCCTGGACGTCACCGTGCAGGCACAGATTCTGCAGTTGCTCAAAGAGCTGAAGCAGGAACTGAACATGGGGTTGCTGTTTATTACCCATAACCTGGGCATTGTGCGCAAGCTCGCGGACAGCATTGCGGTGATGCGTGACGGCAAGTGCGTTGAGCAAAACGCGGCGTCAGCCCTCCTTGCCATGCCGCAGCATGCTTACACCCGGCAGTTGCTGGCAGCCGAACCGAGCGGCGAGCCGTGCCCGCTGGATGCAGGCACAGCGCCACTGTTAAAAGTGGAAGCGCTGGAGGTTGCCTTCCCCCTTCGCCGCGGCCTGCTGAAGAAAACGGTTGGCTATCACTACGGGATCAAAGGACTGAGTTTTACGCTGCGCCCAGGTGAATGCCTGGGGCTGGTGGGGGAGTCGGGTTCCGGGAAAAGTACTACAGGACTTGCGCTACTGCGGCTGATCCACTCCAGCGGCAGCATCTGGTTTGACGGACATGCGTTGCACGAAATGAATCGTCAAAAGCTTCTTCCCTTACGCCATCGCATTCAGGTTGTGTTTCAGGATCCTAACTCAGCCCTCAACCCGCGGCTGGATGTGTTGCAGATCGTTGAAGAAGGACTGCGCGTCCATCACCCCGAGCTCAGCGCCGCCAGCCGGGAGCAAAAGGTGATCGCGGCAATGACCGAAGTTGGACTGGATCCAGAAACCCGCCGCCGCTACCCGGCCGAGTTCTCTGGCGGGCAGCGTCAGCGTATTGCTATCGCCCGGGCTTTAATCCTCCAGCCGCAGCTAATCATTCTGGATGAACCTACTTCTTCGTTGGACAGATCGGT
Organism: uncultured Buttiauxella sp.; assembly: GCA_946480445.1. Taxonomy (GTDB): domain Bacteria; phylum Pseudomonadota; class Gammaproteobacteria; order Enterobacterales; family Enterobacteriaceae; genus Dryocola. The sequence goes on along the minus strand of CAMLJN010000017.1, from coordinate 72,858 downwards.
GCAGGCGCAGATTCTCGCGCTGCTCAAATCGTTGCAGGAAAAACACCGGCTGGCCTATATTTTTATCAGCCACGATCTCAGGATTGTGAAATCCCTGTGTCATCAGGTAATCGTATTAAAGCAAGGGGAAGTGGTCGAACAGGGGGAATGTCAGAAGGTCTTTGCGGCGCCGCAGGCGGAATATACTCGCCAGCTTCTGGCGCTGGCCTGATGATGCTCTGCGCGCTTAGAAAGGATTAGCGCTGGAGAACGACTCGGCTATCGCGACGCCAAAGTTCTTCAGGCGGCAGGTGGCGGCAGATTCATCCTGATGGTTAACGAACAGGCACGGTTCGCCCTCACACTCCACAACCGAGCAGGCGACTTCGATATCGCTGAGCGCCTGGCTCAGCTTCTGCATAATCGGCCATGCTTTGTCGCCGTCTTCGCTGAGCAGCTTCAGGCCAATCAGGCTATTTTCCGCCTGCTGCGCGTTTGACGGAATCGGTTCAACCTTCGAACCCGCAAAGCCCGCAGACCAGCGATAGCTCTGCGGCAGGCGATGAACGATGGAAAGCTGTAACGTATTCAAAATCGTGTCCCCGAGAAATTCATAGCAAAGTATTACACAAAGAGTTTACATAAAGGTTAACACAATGTTGCCAAATTGCGCATAAACAGTCGCTAAACGGCTGTCTTCCACTGTAATTATTTAATTTTTTTGCCTGCTAACGCTTTATTTGTGAGCTTGCACACGCGTTTCGGCGCTATATGTAACGTTTTCTGCGATCCAACTCAACCTTTTTAACTACAAAGCTGTGACTTTTTGTTGTTTTCGCATTTACATTCCCGAAACAAATTGTAGAGGCTGACGGGGAAATTTCGTTGATATGGATTAACAAACGGGCACGGCGACGTACCCGCTGAGGTTTATACGGCAGTCTGGCGAGGACGACTGGCGTAGATATAGAAAAGAATAGAGCAGCTGGCGCACACGAAGATGGAGCAGATCATGGGCCAGGCCGTGTTAAAGGTCGCAATGGATAACAGGGCGCCCGTTAACGCGCCGATTCCGAAACGGAACGTGCCTGCCAGCGAGGAGGCGGTGCCCGCCATGTGGGGAAACTCATCAAGAATAACCGCCATCGCATTCGAAGAAACCATCGACACACAGCCCACGAAAGCGGCAACGCCCACCACCAGCGCCCAGAAGCCAAAATCAAACTGACTGCTGATGACCAGCCAGATTGCCATTGCAAACTGTATATACAGGCCAATTCGGAACATGTTCAGCGCGCCTACCCGGCGGACGAAGCGGCTGTTGATCATGGTCATCACGAACAAAAACACAATGTTGAGCGCGAAGTAGTAGCCAAAGTGCTGCGGGGCAACATGGTTTAACTCAATGTAAACAAACGGCCCGGCGCTGAGGAACGAGAACATCCCGGCAAAGCTGAAGCCGCTCGCCAGCATATAGCTCAGCACACGCTTATGGCGGAAGAGCGTGGCGAAGTTGCCGATGGTGGTACGCAGATGAAATTTCTGGCGACGCTCAACCGGCAGCGTTTCGTGGATCAGGAAGAAAATCATCGCCGAGGCGAGCAACGCGGCCAGAGCCAGTATCCAGAAAATCGCGTGCCAGCTAAACCACACCAATACCGCCCCGCCGATCATGGGGGCAAGCAACGGTGCAATGGTCGTAATCAGCATGACAAACGACATCATGCGCGAGAACTCCTCCTTCGGATAGATATCCCGCATCAGGGCATTAATCACCACGCTTGCCGCGGCGGCGGAAAGGCCGTGCAGAAAACGCATCATAATCAGGTAATCAATGGTCCTGGAAAGTGCGCAGGCGATGGCCGCGGCCGCGAAAACCAGCGTCCCACCCAGCACGACGGGCTTACGACCAATGCTGTCCGCCATCGGGCCATAAAACAGCTGACCAATAGCAAAACCGAGGATATAGGTGCTCAGCGTCATCTGTGCGCTGCCCGCAGGCACGCCAAACTCAGAGGCGATAACCGGCAGCGCCGGCAGGTACATATCAATCGACAGCGGCATTAGCATGGCCAGCAGGCCAAGGATCACCACAATCCCGACGGATGAATTCTGCTTACTACTCAACGGCAACTCCTGAAGTTAACTTTTTGGCATGCCTACGCTGGCAATCTCTTCTGCCGTAAGCGGACGATACTCTCCCGGCTCCAGATCGGCATCCAGCTCAATGTCACCAATACGTTCACGATGTAGCCCGATCACGCGGTTGCCCACCGCGGCAAACATACGTTTTACCTGGTGGTAACGGCCTTCGCTGATGGTCAGGCGGACCAGCGTCGGCGTTATCGCTTCAAGCGTAGCTGGTTTGGTGAGGTCTTTTTCGTTGTGCAACTGCACGCCATGAGCAAACTGGCTTGCCGTATCATCTGCAACGGGATGTTCCAGCGTCACCAGGTAAGTTTTCTCGCAGTGATGGCGAGGCGAGGTAATGCGGTGGGACCACTGGCCGTCGTCGGTCATCAGCACCAGGCCGGTCGTGTCAATATCCAGGCGGCCGGCGGCATGGAGTTTGTGTGCCACGGGCACGTCCAGAAAATAGAGCACGGTTGGGTGATCCGGGTCTTCCGTTGAACACACGTAACCCTGAGGCTTATTAAGCATGAAATAGCGCGGGCCATTCTGCTGATCGAGTGGGTTTCCGTCGAACGCAACCTGGTGTTCAGGCTGCAGTTTAAAGGAGGCGTCGCGCACAACTTCACCGTCGATGGTGATACGTTGAGCACGGATTTCACGGCCAGCAATGGCACGGCTCACGCCGAGCTGCTGCGAAATAAATTTATCGAGTCGCATTAAGTCTTGCCTGTTTCATGGAGGTGTCAGTTAAAGCTAACTGACCGGGCGCTTAAGCCCGTTTTTGTGAGGCAAAATCGTTTGCCTGTTAATGAGTTTGCCAGTATAGCGACATCAAAAACTCTCTCAAGTTAAAACCCTGTTTCGTGCAATAATCGCCGCTGAAGTTTTCCAAATTAACGCCGAGTGCCGATGTCTTTTAGCTTACGCCCTTATCAACAGGAAGCGGTGGACGCCACCCTCGCCCACTTCCGCAAGCACCTTGAGCCCGCCGTGATTGTTCTGCCAACCGGTGCCGGTAAGAGCCTGGTGATTGCCGAACTGGCTCGCATTGCCCGTGGGCGCGTGCTGGTGCTGGCTCACGTAAAAGAGCTGGTCGCCCAGAACCATGCCAAATACTGCGCACTGGGGCTTGAGGCCGATATTTTCGCCGCAGGCCTGCAACGCAAAGAAAGCCACGGTAAAGTCGTCTTCGGCAGCGTTCAGTCCGTGGCACGCAACCTTGAGCAGTTCCTGGGAGCGTTTTCTTTATTGATTGTCGATGAGTGTCATCGCATCGGCGAATCAGATGACAGTCAGTATCAACAGATCCTTACGCACCTGAAAACCGCCAACCCCGATCTCCGGCTTCTGGGGCTAACGGCGACGCCTTACCGCCTTGGCAAAGGCTGGATCTATCATTATCACTATCACGGCATGGTGCGTGGGGACAATAACGCATTATTCCGTGACTGCATCTATGAATTACCGCTGCGCTACATGATTAAGCATGGCTATCTTACGCCGCCGGAAAGACTCGATATGCCCGTTGTGCAGTACGATTTCAGCCGCTTACAGGCGCAGTCTAACGGGCTGTTCAGCGAAGCCGATCTTAACCGCGAGCTGAAACAACAAAAGCGCATCACGCCGCACATCATCAGCCAGATAGCCGAGTTCGCCGCCGACCGACGCGGCGTCATGATTTTTGCCGCCACCGTTGAACACGCCAAAGAAGTTACCGCCCTGCTGCCCGCCAGCGACGCCGCTTTAATTACTGCGGATACGCCCGGCCCGGCACGCGATACCCTAATCGAGGCCTTTAAAAATCAGCAGTTCAGGTTTCTGGTCAATGTCTCCGTGCTGACCACGGGATTTGACGCGCCGCACGTCGATTTAATCGCCATTCTGCGCCCTACGGAATCAGTAAGTCTTTACCAACAAATCGTTGGTCGCGGGCTGCGCCTCTTCCCGGGTAAAACCGACTGTCTGATTCTCGATTACGCCGGCAATCCGCACGACCTGTTCACCCCGGAGGTCGGCAACGCTAAAGGCAAGAGTGATAATGTCCCGGTGCAGGTCTTCTGCCCCTCCTGCGGGTTCGCCAACACCTTCTGGGGGAAAACGACCCAGGACGGCACGATAATCGAACACTTTGGCCGCCGCTGTCAGGGCTGGTTCGAGGATGATGAAGGCCAGCGTGAGCAATGTGATTATCGCTTCCGCTTTAAAAACTGCCCTCACTGCAACGCTGAAAATGACATTGCCGCCCGCCGCTGCCATCAGTGCGATCGGGTGCTTGTCGATCCCGACGATATGCTGAAAGCTGCTCTCAAGCTAAAAGATGCGCTGGTCCTGCGCTGTAGCGGCATGGCTTTACAGCAGGGCAGCGATGCGAAAGGCGACTGGCTGAAAATCACCTACTACGACGAAGACGGGGCCGATGTAAGTGAGCGCTTCCGTTTACATACGCCAGCCCAGAGAATGGCGTTTGAACAGCTGTTTATTCGCCCGCACAGCCGCGCGCCCGGCGTCCCTCTGCGCTGGATAACCGTGACAGACGTCGTCACCCAGCAGGGGCTGCTGCGCCATCCCGATTTCGTGGTCGCACGCAAAAACGGTCAGTTCTGGAACGTGCGCGAAAAGGTGTTTGATTATGAAGGCCGCTTCCGCCGGGCAAATGAATTACGCGGCTGAAGGTTCTTTTCATTGCCGCCAGAGACAGATATGGCTATAATGCCGCCCGCTTTTGCATCCGCAGAGCAGATCATTTACCTGTTGCTGGGTCGCCTGTAACAGGCTTATTTAAGAGAGAAACAGTTAATGTTTACTATCAATGTTGAAGAACGTAAAGAGCAGGGCAAGGGTGCGAGCCGCCGCCTGCGTGCAGCAAATAAATTCCCAGCTATCGTTTACGGTGGCGAAGAAGCGCCTATCTCCATCGAACTGGACCACGACTCCGTAATGAACCTGCAAGCTAAGCCAGGTTTCTACGAAGAAGTGCTGACTCTGGTTGTTGGCGGTAAAGAAGTAAAAGTGAAAGTTCAGGCTGTTCAGCGTCACCCGTTCAAGCCAAAACTGACTCACATCGACTTCGTTCGCGCTTAATTGCGAATTTAGCTCGAAAAAAAACCCGCTTCGGCGGGTTTTTTGCTTTCTGACGGATGAGAATGCCCCTCTCACCCTCCCCAGCATTCTACGTTGTTACAACCGTTGCAGGGTGGGTAAGCACATATGCCCCCACCGGCTGCATTTTACTTACCGGAAGTACGGCGCTGTAGTTGGTCGCGCAGATTCGGTGGCGTGCCTTTAATCGTCAAGGTATCCGTTGCGGGATCCCAGAAAATACGCTCACCGAGCAGCATTGCGTCGAAGTTGATCGTTAGGCCTCCGCCGCTGCCTGCATACTTGGTCAGCTGACGTAGCGTGCTGCGGTCCGCCGGGAAGCTCTCTTCCAGCTCATAACCTTTCTCGGCGGTAAACTGCTGGAAATTCTTATCATCAACGGCCCACGGCAGTTCATCGGCTAACGAAGAAAGCTCAATCTCTTCCCCGGCCTGGAGCTGCTCGTTGCAATAGGCGTAAACCTGCTGGCGTGCGGCCTGGCGCTCGTTTTTATCGAGCTGCGCTTCGCTGGTGAAATCATCCAGCGCCTGCAATAAGCCTTTGTTCTGTGCCTTCGCGTTCAGTCCTTCGCTGGCACCCAGGAAATCCATAAAGAAATCAGAAACTTTACGGCCAACACGCCCGCGCAGGAAGGTCAGGTAGCGGGTCGATTCCGGATTGGTTTCCCACTCCGTCAGATCGACGCGCGCGACGATATCGGCGTGATTAATATCAAGATAGTGTGTGGAACTGATATCCAGCTCTTCGTTAACGCGCATGCTGCTGAGGTTATTGAGCACGGCGACCAGCAGGTATTCTACCGCCAGATAACGGTAATGGCAGAACAGAACGATACCGCCATCGGCGAAAGGGTACTTCGCCAGTTCGTCGCGCAGGCGACCGGTTGCTGCCCGGCTAAACGCAAGGAAATCCTCGTCGCCTCTGCGCTGCGAGCGCAGCGCTTCAGCCAGCTCACTCTCTTCGCTGAACAAACCGTATGCTTTATTTTTTGCGCTATAAACACGGTGTAGCTCAGCCATCATCTCTTCTACGGCACCGTTCGTTGCCAGCAGGGAATCGCGCAGCACCACCTCAAGCGTCTCTTCACCGCGCTTGATCAGCTGATGCAGGGCAATCTGGTTGATATCCAGACTCATGATAAACTCTCCTTTTAGACCGGGCGGTATTCAACCACTGCCGGAAGCCTTGTGCAACAGAAGATAAAAAAGCAGAAAAAAAGGTCTTCCTACTGTAAGATATTGCCCTTCCCCGAACATAACTGACAGTTAATTTATGCCACAAATATCCCGTTATAGTGATGAACAAGTCGAAGACCTGCTGACCGAACTGGCTGCCGTGCTGGAAAAGCACCATGCGCCGACCGATCTTTCCCTGATGGTGCTGGGGAATATGGTCACTAACCTGATCAATACCAGCGTGGCCTCCGCTCAACGCCAGACGCTGGCTCGCTCTTTCGCGCAGGCGCTGCAAGCCTCCGTGAGCGAAGATCAGGCTCATTAAGGGATTGTAGCTACGAGTTATGGTGACTAACCGTCAGCGCTACCGCGAAAAAGTTTCCCAGATGGTCAGTTGGGGACATTGGTTCGCCCTGTTTAATATCCTGCTGGCCACGCTGCTGGGTAGCCGCTATCTGTTTGTCGCCGATTGGCCGACTACGCTCACCGGACGTATTTACTCCTATCTGAGCGTTATCGGCCACTTCAGCTTTTTAGTGTTCGCCGCTTATCTGCTGATTCTTTTCCCGCTGACCTTTGTCGTGATGTCCCAGCGCCTGATGCGCTTTTTGTCGGCGGCCTTTGCCACCGCAGGCATGACGCTGCTGCTTATCGACAGCGAAGTCTTTACCCGTTTCCATCTCCACCTCAATCCTATCGTCTGGGAACTGGTGATTAATCCGGACCAGAGCGAGATGGCGCGCGACTGGCAGCTGATGTTTATTAGCGTGCCGGTCATCCTGCTTATCGAGATGCTGTTTGCGACCTGGAGCTGGCAGAAGCTACGCAGCCTGGGACGCCGCAGACACTTTGCAAAACCTGTTGTTGCGCTGTTTTTTGTCGCCTTCTTCAGTAGCCACATAATGTATATCTGGGCTGACGCGAACTTCTATCGCCCGATAACCATGCAGCGAGCTAACCTGCCGCTCGCTTACCCGATGACGGCGCGCCGCTTCCTTGAGAAACATGGTCTGCTGGATGCCAAAGAGTACCAGCGCCGCCTGGTAGAACAGGGCAATCCAGAGGCGGTGTCGGTGCAGTATCCGCTAAGTAATTTGCAGTTCAGCGATATGGGGACCGGCCATAACGTACTGCTGATCACCGTGGACGGTCTGAACGCCTCGCGAATGGCGAAGGACCTCCCTGCCCTCAGCCAGTTTGCACAGAGCAATATTAATTTTACCCAGCATATGAGCGCGGGAAATGGCACCGATAGCGGTATCTTCGGATTGTTCTACGGCATTTCACCGGCCTATATGGACGGCGTACTTTCAGCCCGCATCCCGGCGGCGCTGATTACCGGCCTGAACCAGCAGGGCTACCAGTTGGGCCTCTTTGCATCCGATGGCTTTAACTCTTCCCTGTACCGCCAGGCGCTGCTATCCGATTTCTCTTTGCCGACCGCCAGAAGCCAGTCGGATAGCCAGACGGCTGCACAGTGGATCGGCTGGCTTAAGCAGTTCGCATCGGAAGATAACCGTTGGTTCTCATGGATTGCCTTTAACGGCACCACCGTCACTGACGATAGCCACGGCCAGGACTTCACACGCCGGTATGCCCGCGCAGCACGCAGCGTGGACGAACAGATCCAGCAGGTGTTAGATGCCCTGAAAGCCTCGGGCAAGCTGGAGAACACCGTTGTTATTGTTACGGCCGGTCACGGCGTCCCGCTGGGCAATGAGAGGGATTCATTTGCCTGGTCACGATCGCGTATTCAGGTGCCGCTGGTGATTCACTGGCCGGGCACGCCTGCGCAGACCATCAGTAAACTGACCGATCATCAGGACGTCATGACCACGCTGATGCAGCGTCTCCTGCACGTGAAGACGCCGGCGAATGAATATTCTCAGGGTGAAGATTTGTTTGCCGCCACGCGCCATCACAACTGGGTTGTGGGCGCAGACAACAATAGCCTGGCAATTACCATGCCGCATATGACGCTGGTGCTGGATAATAACGGCAACTATCGCATCTATGATTTGCAGGGTGAACGCGTGGAAGAAACCAAGCCTCAGCTGGGTCTGCTGCTGCAGGTTCTGACGGACGAAAAGCGTTTTATCGCTAACTGATTGTATATTTATAAGTCACTTAGCGAATAACAGCCTTGCAAAGGCCGATAAAAAAGGTAATATTTCATTCGGTGTCGGCGCGTAGCGCAGCCTGGTAGCGCATCGTCATGGGGTGGCGAGGGTCGAGAGTTCAAATCTCTCCGTGCCGACCAATCAATCCCGGAAAACCAGCTTAATAGCTGGTTTTTTTACGCCTCCACTTCACTGATCTCCCCAACCCGCTCGTATTTCCCCTGAGGCGTTGCGGCATATTTTACGACTGGGATGGCGATTATCGTGACGAGATGGGCGCTGAAGTGGCGCAACGAAGACAGGCCAACGGCCTGTTTGAATCCTTCGACAATCGCAGGTTCTCACAGCCCGGCGCCTGGCGCAGAGCGGGTTAAAGCAGGAAGAGTGTCGCCAGCCCCAGGAAAATAAAGAATCCGCCGGTGTCGGTAATTGCCGTGATCAATACGCTCGAACCCACCGCCGGATCTTTGCCGAGGCGCGTCATGATCATCGGGATCAGGACGCCCATCAGCGCGGCGACCAACAGATTGAGTACCATGGCCAGCGTCATCACCCCCCCCAGCGCCGGATCGTCGTACAGCAGCCAGGTTACCGCCCCCATCACCCCGCCCCAGACGAGGCCGTTGAATAACGCAACGCCCAGCTCACGCAGCACCAGAAACGAGTAGTTGCCCGCCTGAATATGCTGCAACGCCAGGGCGCGAACAATCATGGTGATGGTTTGATTCCCGGTATTCCCCCCGATCCCGGCTACAATCGGCATTAACGAGGCCAGGGCAACCAGCTGAGAAATAGTATGTTCGAAAAGCCCTATCACGCGTGAAGCGACAAAGGCGGTACACAGATTGATGGCCAGCCACGCCCAGCGCGCTTTCACCGCTTTGGTTACGGGAGCAAAGACGTCTTCTTCGGCGCTCAACCCCCCCATTCGACGCAGATCGTTGTCCGTCTCCTCATACACCACATCGACGATCTCATCCACCGTCAGGCGCCCCATCAGCTTACCGCTGCTGTCAATCACGGCGGCGCTGACCAGGTTATCCCTTTCAAACGTGCGCGCGGCTATCTCATCGTCATCTTCCGGGGCGAAACAGGTCGGGTTATCGTCCATAACTTTTAAGACGGGGGTTTCAGGCGGATGCAGCAGAATAGTTGTCAGGCCCAGCTCACCGAGCAGCGTTTTATCCCGCGTGGTGACAAAGAGTTTGTCGGTGTTCTCCGGCACGTGCCCGCGTATCCTCAGATAACGCTGCACGACGGCCAGGGTGACGTCTGCCCGGACGGTGATCACCTCGAAGTCCATGATGGCACCAACGCTGTGCTTATCGTAGTGCAGGACTTTTCGAACCTGAGTCCGCTCTGCCTGAGGCATCGTAGCAAGCAGGCGGCCCATCAAGTCACGCGGCAAATACTGGGCAAGGTAAATCTGATCGTCTATGTCGAGCGGCCTTAAAGCCTGAAGCAAGGCCTTATCGCTCATGTCCTCGATCAGGTCGTCCCACACGGTTTCTGACGCCTCGATTAAGACATGCCCGCGCTTATCCTCCTTAACCAGGCTCCACAGCGCATGACGCTCTTCCGTAGGCAGCGCCTCGAGCACATCGGCGAGATCCGGAGCCGGAAGCTTTTCAACCAGCGAGACGATTTCAGCGATGTCCTGCTCCGGCGTCTGCGCCTGGGGCGACGGCAAACGACCCAGAATGCCGCTGGCGACGGCCTTATTGGTAAGCAGTATCTGGAGGATTCTTGCACGATCTTGCGCGCGCTGTTGAGTGCTGTACTTCGGAATGGCTGACATCTGGCGTATTTCCCTGATAACGACGAGGATAGTTATAGCCTGAAGAGGTGCGGAAAACAAAAAATCAGGTAAGAGATTGCTGAAAAAGAAGGAAAAAGCGGCGTTTTTCCTTCCCTCTTAAAAGAAAGGGCCGGCTAACCCTGGCCGCCCGTTCTCGCCACCGCATCACGCGAAGCGCTTTCACGTTCGTGGCCGGTCAGCTCGCTGAGCTGGCCCTGACGCATTTCCAGCAGGCGATTGGCATGAATGAAGTAGTGATCGTCGTGGCTTATTGCAAAGATGGTTTTGCCCATCTGCTGCATCAGCGGCAACAGCACCTGGTAAAACTCGCGGCGGAAATGCGGGTCCTGATCGGCCGCCCATTCATCCAGCAGGATGATATCTCGCTCCTCCGCCAGCGCCAGCAGAAGAGCGACACGCTTACGCTGGCCTTTGGATAGTTTCAGATTCAGGATGGTGCCATTATCCAGCTTCAGCTTGTCGCTCATTTGCAGGCGCTCAAGCCAGGTCGCCACCAGCTCCGGCCGGGCCTGTTCTCCCTGCGGACCCAGCAAACGGCCAAACAGCCAGACGTCGGTGAAGACCGCGGAGAAGCGTTTGCGGTAGTCGTCCAGATTACTGGCATCAATTTGCCTGCCGTCCAGATAAAGGGCGCCGGAAACAGGCTGATACAGCCCGGTCAGCAGCATAGCGAGCGTGGACTTTCCGCTGCCGTTACCGCCAATCAGGAAGATAAGCTCGCCACGTTCAATTTTCAGGTTGAGCGGCCCGACGGAGAAAGCATTATCGCCATACTGGAAAACAACATCCCGCAGTTCAAGCGTTTGCCATGCCGCAGGCTCGTGCGAACGCGGGAAAGTCGCTTCATAGGGGGCCAGCTCAAACTGTCGAAGTTTAGAAAAAGCTACCTGGGCGCTGAGTAGCGTCGGTAAGGCGCCCACGGCTGAAAGCAGCGGCGTACGCAGAAAAAGCAGGGTCAGTGAAAACGTCGCCGCCGTGTTGGTATCGGACCAGCCGAGGCTGTTCGCCATCCAGAACACCAGACCGATCACCCCCAGCATCATGATATTCGACCAGTTTACCGCGCTGAGATGGTAGGTATCCGCCCGAATAATATGGCGGCGATAATCGGCGGCATGAGGAATATAGCTATCCTCATAGACACGTTCCGCACGTTCACGATTAAGCGTCAGCTCTTTTCGGCCCTCGATCACCGTCTGGTAATCGTCATGCAGGCTATCTTCTATTTCGCGCAGACGGGCAAGGTGCTTATATACACGGGCCACCAGCACATAACCGCCCAGAATAGTGACGGCGACCCAGATTGCGGTAACGCCGAGCATTTTTGGCGACAGCCAGCCCAGATAAGCGGCGGAACCTGCGGTCAGAATAATCCCCTGCACCAGCTCCGGCAGACGGACAAACGCGACGGTTATATTGCGTACGTCGCTGGTTAAGCCCGCGAGCAAGGCTGCGCTGCCAAGCTGTTCAACACGCTCAACATGGGTATCCATCAAACGCTTGATAAATTCACTGCGCAGGCGAAACACGAAATGGTGACCAAGCGTGGTCAGCGCGAGCTGTGAACCCAGCGTGACGGCCATCAATAGCAGCAGTAAACCGAGGAATTCCGGCAGAACCGACAGCGTAATATCCGGGGTTTCAATCAGCCGCTGGTTGATAAAGGCAATAAGGCCAATGCCGAGGGCCGCGCTGGCCAGGCTTAACCCCATCACTATCAGGAATGGCCAACGATACTGCCGGTAAACTACGCGTAAAAGTTCCATCGCTCACTACTCGCTATCAAAAACAGCGAGCAGTTTAAACGGCAATACTGCCACAGCAAGAATAATTCTTATTTTTAATCGCTTTTTCTGGTGCTGCGAAAAGTAAGGTTGTAGCGCGCTTCACCGGTTGCCGGGTGATAGCCTGGCTTCAAGGGCAAAATGCCGTGATAGCACAAACGGGACGGGCCACCCCACACAACAACATCGCCGTGCTCCAGCATGATCCGCACCAGCGGATCGCTGCGCTTCAGACCGCCAAACTGAAATACCGCAGGCAGGCCGAGCGAGACGGAAACAATCGGCTGGCGCAGATTGGGTTCGTCTTTATCCTGATGAAGGGAAAGTTTTGCGCCCGGCACGTAGCGATTGATAAGGCAGGCGTCCGGCGCAAAGCCAGGATAGCCTGCCGCAACAGAGGCCGCATCAGATAGCTCGCGAAAAATCTGCGGCATAGCAGGCCAGGGCTTACCGGTAAGAGGGTCTTTCGCTGAGTACTGGTAACCCTGCGGATTCGTCGTCCAGCCTCTTGCCCCGCAGTTGCTCATCGCCACCGACATCGTATAGCCGCCGGGCGTCACCAACTGACGAAACGGCGAAAGCTGCACCACCTCGTCCATCTGCTTAATTAACGCCGCGGCGCTCGCCCGTGCAAAACGCCGCAGGATAACAGCCCCTTCGGCAAGCGGCTCCTGCCAGGGCGTTTCATCGGCAAAAAGATCGAGCATTACCTTTTCCTTTGCGCGGCTTCCAGAGTCAGAAGCTGTTGTTTGCGTTCCACCCCCCAGCGATAGCCGGAAAGTGCCCCGTCCGTGCGCACCACTCGGTGGCAAGGAATGATAACCGCAAGGCGGTTAGCCGCGCAGGCACCAGCCACCGCCCTCACCGCTTTCGGTTTACCGATCTGCTCAGCAATGGCCCGATAGCTTAAGGTCTCCCCCGGAGGAATCGCCCGTAGCGCCTGCCAGACCTGTTGTTGAAACGCAGTCCCCTGAATATCAAGGGGCAAATCGAACTGACGAACTGGATGTTCCAGAAAGCTGACGACCAGGGCTACTCGTCGGGCAAAAGCCGGATCGTCTGCCGTTAACACAGCGCGGGGGAAAAGCGTCTCAAGTTCGGAAATTAAGGCTTCCGGAGAATTGCCCAGCAGTATAGCGCAGATCCCACGCGCGCTTTCAGCCACCAGATACTCACCAAGGCCGCAGGTGCCGACGACAAACCTGATGCTGGCGTCTCCTCCCCCCTTGCGGAACTGGCTTGCCGTCATACCCAGCGCCTCGTCGGCCTGCCGGTAATAGTTGCTGCCGGACTGAAATCCCGCATCGAAGGCTGCGCGTGTCACCGTTTCCCCCTTAGCAAGCTGCTCGCGCAAACGACGGGCGCGAAGTGCCTTTTGCCAGGCATTCGGCGTCAGACCGGTGACACTTTTAAACAAGCGATGAAAATGAAAAGGACTCATCGCCACCTGGGCCGCAAGGGACTCAAGCTTCAGCGGCTCCGGGCTGGCTTCGAGAATGCGACAAGCCTGCGCGATGCGTTCGGTTCGTCGCAGCTCGGGAGCCACTCGATCCGGCTGGCAGCGTTTACAGGGACGGAATCCCGCCGCCTTTGCCGCCTGCGGGTCGGTAAAGAACAGGACATTTTCACGCAGCGGCCGCCGGGCGCTACAGGAAGGCCGACAAAAAATGCCCGTTGTCTTCACGGCATAAAAAAACTCTCCGTCGGCGCGGCTATCGCGGGTTTCCACGGCCAGCCAGCGGCCAGCATCTGTGCCTGTGTCATTGATGTTGTTCATGACTGGCTCCTCTGTTTGCTGTCATGGGATGACTTTGACAGCCCAGCCGTTCAGGGAAACCCACATTCTTGCTTTTTAATTCTACTCGCTCAGCAGGAAAGTTTTAAATTGCGGCGACATCCAGGTGGTAAAACCCTCACCTTCTTTAGTGATGAGATACACCGCCAGCCCTTCTTTCTCGGCCACCTGTTTTGCTTTTTCAGTGCCGAGCACCATTAGCCCGGTATCCCAGCCGTCGGCCTCCATCGCCGTGGTGGCAATCACCGTGGCGGAGACAAGCTTGTGCTGAATCGGCTCGCCGGTAGCGGGATCGATAACGTGGGAAAGCCGCTTTCCTTCAAGTTCGTAATAGTTGCGGTAGCTGCCGGAGGTGCTGATGCCGTGGCCGTTTAAATCCACCACGGCCTGCACCGCGTTTTCCCGGTCCGTTGGTTTCTGGATGGCCACCCGCCAGGCTTTGCCATCGGCGTTGGTCCCACGCGTCACTACCGCCCCACCTACGGAAACCAGATAGCGGCTGATGCCGTTTTGTTCCATCAGGCGGGCCAGATGATCCGCAGCGTACCCTTCACCAATAGTCGAAAGGTCGACATAGAGATCGGGAAGATCTTTTTGCAGCCACTGCTGCCCGGCCTTGTTGATAACGGTCAAATGCTGTAATCCGGTCAATGCCTTAGCGGCATCAATCTGCGCCCGATCCGGCGTTTTCACCGGCTGTTTATCCGGGCCAAATCCCCACAGATTAACCAGCGGGCCTACGGTAATATCCATAGCGCCCGCAGTTTTAGCCCCGATGCGCAGAGATTCCGTGACGATATCGCTCATCGCTTCCGTCACCGGATAAGGCGCAGTGCTGCGCGACTGGTTAAAGCGGGATAACGCTGAGTCTGACTTATAAGTTGAAAGCAGGCGATCGTCGCCGTCAAGCTGCGCCTGAATTTTTGCGCGTAATTCGTTCTGACGAGCGCCGTCCACACCGGCAAGGCTGGCACGCCAGAAGGTGCCCATGGTCTTGCCTTCCAGCACCAGCCCCGTCTCTTTTTGCTGCGCCGTATTATCACATCCGGCAAGCAACAGCAGCGCCACGGCGATCAGACCGCGGTAAATAAAGTGTTTTTCCATTGCGTTGGTTCTCCCGTTAAGAGGCGCCAGAGTATACCAAAAGGTGAAACAAGGGAGGAAAAGCGAGGGGTTGTTGAGAGAGCAGACAGAAAAAAGCGCCCGCAGAGGCATTCCGACTGATAACAAACCTTATCAGTTCCGACGTGCTAAACCCTCTCTCCAGACACTTCACAGGAAAATCAATTTACCGATGTCGGCTGAGACACTAACATCACGAAAAACCACGCTTTTTGCTGACTTTTACGCACAAAAAAGGGCGCCAGCAGGCGCCCTTTAGCAACAAGAGTCGGAATTAGAACTGGTAAACCAGACCTACACCAACGATGTTGTCGGTACCGATGCCAGCGGCACGGGTAAATTTGTTTTCGTCCAGCAGGTTGATTTTGTAGTCAACGTAGGTGGACATGTTTTTATTGAAGTAGTAAGTGGTACCCAGATCAATATATTTCACCAGGTCCTGGTCACCATAGTTATTGGTGCCGTTGGAGATATCTTTACCTTTGGACTGCAGGTAAGCGATGGAAGGACGCAGGCCGAAGTCGAACTGGTACTGTGCAACAACTTCGAAGTTCTGTGCTTTGTTAGCAAAGCCGTAAGCGGCTGAGTCGTGGCTGCCACCAAAACGGGTTGCGTTGTAAGACTGGGTGTACTGTGCAGCCAGGTAGACGTTGTTCGCGTCATATTTCAGACCACCGGTGTAAGCTTCAGCACGATCGCCGTCGCCGTAGACGTTAGCTTTGTTCTGGTCAGCAGTACGTTTGGAAGAAGACATTGCAGCACCTGCGCTGAAACCTTCGCCCAGATCGTAAGTCAGGGACAGACCGTAGCCGTCGCCATTCTGGTTCAGTACGCCACGACCGTTGGTATCTTCGCCGCTTACGCTGCCGTTTTTACCCTGGTACTGAGCAGCAAAGTTCAGGCCGTCAACCAGACCGAAGAAGTCGGTGTTACGGTAGGTAGCCACACCGTTTGCACGGCTGAACATGAAGTTATCAGCGCCATAGGTGTCACCGCCGAACTCAGGCAGAACGTCGGTCCATGCTGCTACGTCGTAGATCACGCCGTAGTTACGACCGTAGTCGAAGGAACCCGCATCACCTACGCGCAGACCAGCGAAGGCCACACGAGTCCATGCATTGTTTTCGCTTTCAGCAGTGTTACCGTTGATCTGGTATTCCCACTGGCCGTAACCGGTGATTTGGTCATTGACCTGAGTTTCGCCTTTGAAGCCCAGACGCATATAGGTTTTATCGCCATCTGCGCTCTTGTCATCGGAGAAATAGTGCAGACCATCAACTTTACCGTACAGATCTAATTTGTTGCCGTCTTTGTTATAAATTTCGGCCGCGTGAGCGGCGCCTGCTACCAGCAGAGCTGGAACCAGGAGGGACAGTACTTTAACTTTCATATTATTAACCCTCTGTTATATGCCTTTTTATATGCCACTGCTTACTGATTACCCTCTAATCAGTCGGCAAACTCATTGTCCAAAACAAATACCTAATAATCCAACGACATTATGATACGAAAACCCTATAGATGTTTCAACTATCTACATAGATGTATCAAAATGTATATTTCCGGGAACTTTTTTAAGCACGAATAGCTAAAAAAATACGCACCAATAATCAAAAAATATTGCCAACACTTTAAAATCAGTGGGTTACGAGCACCATTATCATGTAGCACTGAATGACAAAATGCTTTTCCTTTTTAACGCTAAAATACTTAGCGCTATCATCATTAACTTTATTTATTACCGTCATTCAATTCTGAATGTCTGTTTACCCCTATTTATACCGGATGCCCGCATCCGGTTTTTTTTACCCTTCTTTACAATACCTTAATTTTCCCTCGCCACATTGTACAAAAAACTAACGACTATTAAGTAATCACGCCTTCCCGCTTCGTATTCATCTGCCTCTATGCCGGGAAATATAGCTGCTATTTTGACCCGCGCTCGCCGTAATAATAACGCCGTTTCACGCCTGATTTTTAGCCAAAAATAACGCCCTTACCGCTGCGCTTATCTGCCCGGCCTGCGGTTGATTTCAGCGATTATCCGTCACCTGGCAAGGTGGCCGTTTGCCCTTATACTGCTTGTAAATAAGAGAGTCGATGACGGCAGCCCCCGTTAAAGGTATCCTTAGGGCGGGTGCGTTTAACGCATCGCTCACAGCCGCTACGCCTGCCTGCGCAGGTGAAGGGGTCATTTTTCCTGAGTGGCGAGTGTTCGCCGGGTTACGCGCTTATAATGAGTCAGTCAGACGGCATGATACCTAACAAATTTTCCCTTATTCCCAGTAACATTACGCGCTTCTTTCTATTGTTGATTGTCGTGCTGTTAGTCGCTATGGGTGTGATGGTTCAAAGCGCCGTTAACGCCTGGCTGAAAGATAAGAGCTATCAGATTGTCGACATCACCCATGCGCTGCATAAAAGAGTTGATACCTATCGCTATGCTACGTGGCAAATTTACGACAACGTTGCCGCCGCGCCAACTTCAGCTGGCGCCAGCGAAGGCCTCCAGGAAACCCGCCTTCGCCAGGATGTGTATTATCTCGAAAAACCACGTCGTAAGAGCGAAGCGCTGATTTTTGGCTCCCACGACAGTTCGACGCTGGAAATGACCCAGCGCATCTCTACCTATCTTGATACGCTGTGGGGCGCAGAAAATAGCCCCTGGTCGATGTATTATCTGAACGGCCAGGACAACAGCATGATTCTGGTTTCCACGCTGCCTTTAAAAGATCTCTCGTCCGGCTTTAAGGAAACGGGCGTCGGAACAATTGTCGATTCACGCCGGGCGGAAATGTTGCAGCAGGCAAACGCGCTTGATGAACGAGAGAGCTTCTCTGCGCTGCGCAAGCTGGCCTGGCAAAACGGGCATTACTTTACGCTGCGCACCACCTTCAACCAGCCCGGGCACCTGGCCACGGTAGTCGCTTTTGATTTGCCGATTAACGATCTTATCCCGCCTACCATGTCACTGGATAGTTTCCAGCTTGAGCCGGATGAGAGCCAGGGTACGTCGATGGCGGCGGACAGGGACGGCCCGGATAGTGTGACCATCAGTTTTAATAGCGCACGTATTGAAATCGCCTCTCCATTAGCCAGTACTCAGCTACGCCTTGTGTGGCAGGTGCCATTTGGCACCCTGCTGATGGACACCCTGCAAAATATTCTGCTACCGCTGCTGCTTAATCTTGGGCTGCTGGCGCTGGCGGTATTTGGTTTTGCAACGTTTCGCCAGCAGGCGCCCCGCCCGTCTGAAGCACCGAGCGGCAACGGTGAGCTGCAGGTGCTCCGCGCCCTGAATGAAGAAATTGTCGCCCTGCTGCCGCTGGGTCTGCTGGTGCACGATCTGGATGCTAACAGGACAGTGATCAGCAATAAAATCGCCGACCATCTGCTGCCGCATCTGAATTTGCAGAACATTATTGCCATGGCCGATCAGCATCAGGGCGTGATCCAGGCCACCATCAATAATGAGCTTTATGAAATCCGCCAGTTCCGCAGCCAGATTGCCCCGCGCACGCAAATTTTCGTTATCCGCGATCAGGACCGCGAAATACTGGTCAATAAGAAGCTGAAACAGGCCCAGCGCCTGTATGAAAAGAACCAGCAGGGCCGCGTGGCGTTTATGCAGCATATCGGCGAGGCTTTGCAGCTGCCGGTCACAAACCTCGCCAACCGGGCCGCTGCCTTCAACACCCCTGAACATAAGCAACTGGTGAATGAAGCCCAGACCATCGTTCGGCTGGTCGATGAAATTCAGCTTTTGAACTCGCTGGAAGCCGATACCTGGAAAACCAACGTTACCCGGTTTGCCGTTCAGGCGCTGGTTGATGAAGTCGCGCTCGAGATGCTGCCAATTATTAAACGTAAAGGGTTACAGCTGCTGATCAATAACCACCTGCCGGCGGAAGAAGAACGTCACGGCGATCGTGAGGCGCTACGTAAAATACTGCTGCTGCTTTTGCACTATTCTGTGACCACCACCCAGATTGGCAAGATCACGCTGGAAATCTGCCAGGAAGAATCAGCCCCGGACCGTCTGCTGTTCCGCGTGCTGGATACCGGGGAAGGGATCGATAACGATGAAATTGATAATCTCCACTTCCCGTTCCTCAACGAAACCCGTGAAGACCGTTACGGTAAGGCCTATGGCCTGACGTTCTATCTGTGCGATCAGCTTTCGCGCAAGCTGGGGGGACACCTCAGCATCAAGACGCACCAGGACATCGGTACACGCTACAACCTGCATGTCAAAATGACCGCAGAACCGCAGCCGGAAGAGCAGGACGAAAAACTGCTTGATGAAGTGGTCGCGATGCTGGACATCACCTCCAGTGAGGTGCGTAACATTGTTACCCGCCAGCTTGAGAACTGGGGAGCGAACTGCATCACGCCGGATGAAAGATTAGCCAGTCAAGCGTTTGATATCTTCCTGACAGATAATCCGTCTAATCTTACATCTTCAGGATTGCTTTTAAGCGATGATGAAAACGGAATGCGGAAATTGGGCGCAGGCCAGTTCCGCGTTAACTTTAATATCAGCAACGCCATGCAGGACGCCGTTCTGCAACTGATAGAGGAGCAACTGGCACGCGAGGAAATCCCCGAGTCTCCTCTCGGCGGCGATGAAAACGCACAGCTGCATGCCAGTGGCTATTACGCACTCTTTGTCGACACAGTACCGGAAGATGTTAGGAGATTGTATAATGAGTCAGCGACCAGTGATTATGCTGCGCTGGCACAGACGGCTCACCGCCTGAAAGGGGTGTTTGCTATGCTCAATCTGGTACCCGGCAAGCAGTTATGTGAAACTTTAGAGCATCACATCCACGAAAGTGATGCTGCCAACATACAAAAATATACCAGCGATATTGACGCTTACGTCAAGAGTTTGCTGTAGCAAGGTAGCCTATTACATGAACAGTATGAACGTAATTATTGCCGACGACCATCCGATTGTTCTGTTCGGCATTCGTAAATCCCTCGAGCAGATCGAGTGGGTGAATGTTGTCGGTGAGTTTGAAGACTCCACAGCCCTGATCAATAACCTCCCAAAACTCGACGCACACGTGCTGATCACCGATCTCTCCATGCCTGGAGACAAATACGGTGACGGCATCACGCTGATTAAATACATCAAACGCCATTTCCCGAACATCTCCATCATCGTGCTGACGATGAACAATAACCCGGCTATTTTAAGCGCCGTGTTGGATCTGGATATCGAAGGGATCGTGCTCAAACAGGGTGCGCCAACTGACCTGCCTAAAGCGCTGGCTGCGCTGCAAAAAGGCAAGAAATTCACCCCGGAAAGCGTGTCACGTCTGCTGGAGAAAATCAGCGCTGGCGGCTATGGCGACAAGCGCCTGTCTCCGAAAGAGAGCGAAGTGCTGCGTCTGTTCGCCGAAGGCTTCCTGGTCACGGAGATCGCCCTCAAGCTGAACCGCAGTATTAAAACCATCAGTAGCCAGAAGAAATATGCCATGATGAAACTGGGCGTGGAAAACGATATTGCTCTGTTGAATTACCTCTCTTCCGTGAGCCTGTCTCCGGCCGACGAAGAGTAATGCTCCCCTTCCCCCGGCCCTTTTGCAGGCGCCGGGGGAAGATTAACCGGCTTTAAGTTCTGCTGTTTCTTACCCTCGCCGCATACACCGTCAGCGTTTGCTTAATCACGTCCAGCGTAACAGGCTTGGACAGGCAGCTATCCATCCCCGACTCTATACAACGCTGTTTCTCTTCCGCGAGCGCGTTAGCCGTGACGCCGATGACCGGCAAGGTCAGGCCGAGCTGGCGAATACGCTGCGTCAGACGATAGCCATCCATGTTAGGCATGTTTACATCGCTCAGGACAATATCAATGTGGTTTTTGCTCAGCACATTGAGCGCATCCACGCCGTCATTTGCGGTTTTGCACTGATACCCCAGCGACCCCAGCTGATCGGCAAGCAGCCGTCGGTTGATCGGATGGTCATCGACCACCAGAATCATCATATCGTCGTTCTGTTCGCAAACCTCGTTTAGCGAAGGTAGCGCCACGGTACTGCCTGGTACATCCACATCAATACTGTAGATACGCCCCAGCAGATTCAGTACATCGTGAGGAGCGGCCACGCTATGCGTCCAGCAGCCAGGCGACGTCTCCTGTGGAATACCGATATGGCGACGGCAGAAGATAATGGCCGCGCGTCCTTTCCACGGCGTATCCAGCGCATCGTCCGTAATAATCACATCGTCGCTATCCGGCTCTTCTCCCTCATAGGGCTGGGTGCGAATATTGTTCTTCTCGAACAAAGCTTCCAGATAGCCGCCGAGTGAGGCATTGCGCACGGCAAGCCAGACGCGTTTATCTGCCAGGCCATCAACCTTCGCGAGAGGCGCGGGTTGGGCATCATACAGAGGAATACGCACCGTAAACTGGCTGCCCATCCCCGCCTCCGTATCGACGGCAATATCGCCATCCATCATGCTGATCAGCTTTTCGCAAATCGCAAGCCCTAACCCCGTGCCCTGGAAATTACGCTGTACCCCGGTACCGACCTGGAAGAACGGGTCGAACAGACGCGTGACTTCCTTCGCCGGGATCCCCACGCCCGTATCGCGCACGCGGAAGCTGAGATAATTCTCGTCCACGGAGACTTGCAGAATAATACAGCCCACGTCGGTAAACTTAATGGCATTGCTTAGCAGGTTAGAAATCACCTGTTGCAGACGCATCGGATCGCCCCGCAGCGCCAGCGGCACATTCGGCTCAATAAAGCAGTACAGGCCCAGCTGTTTACGTACCACCAGCGGCAGATAGTTCGCCGTGATATGGCTCATGACCTCGCGCGGGGAAAACTCACGCGGCTCAATTTTTAGCTGCTCAGATTCAATCTTTGAGAAATCGAGAATATCACTGATGATTTTCAGCAGCAGGCTAGAGGAGTTATTCATCGCCGTCACCAGCCTGTCGACCCCTTTCGGCAGCGGCTTCGTTTGCAGCAGGTCCAGGTTGCCGATAATCCCGTACAGCGGCGTACGCAGCTCGTGGCTGACCGTCGCAAGGAACATGGATTTCGACTGGCTCGCCTGTTCTGAGGCCTGCGCCATTTCCTGCAATGACTCTTCCATTTTGACGCGCGCGCTGACATCTACCAGCACGCAAATCGCCACGTTTTCATTTCGGTAACGCGAGTGCACAAAACTGATTTGCAGATTTGTGTGGTTGCTTGCGACCACGTCAACAAAGTTAACCTGCTGCCCGCAGATGATTTGCGTCAGCCGCTGCCTGTCCTCATGCGTCAGCATATTTAAATAATTATGCGCAAGCTCGTTACTGAGGATATTGGTGCCGTCCAGGGTCCGCAGAATACAAATCCCCACCGGCGCTGAAGCCACGATTTTACGGTTGAACTGCTCGTGCTCTTCAAGACGTAGCGCGTCGTTTTCGGCAGGAATAAAGATCCTGCGCTCATACATTCTCGCCAGCGCAAACAGGATGATCCCCATAAGCACGTTCAGCAGAACCGCGTTCAGGATCAGCATACGAATACGCTCGAGCACCATATCAACAGGCACAGAGTAAATAACGCTCAGCGACGAAGGCGGCAAGTTTTTCTTCAACACCAGGTGTTTGAAGCCGGAGGTATAGCCAAACCAGGGACGCTCCTGCACCCAGCGTGCTTCAGGTTCGATGCCGGTTTCGGGGCCGGTCAGCGCAATCAGCGGATGGCTGTTTTCATCCAGAATCGTCACGCCTACCGGTAGCGTTCCGGGCGTGAGGAAGTTTTCCATGCGCACTGTTTGTTCCACACCCAGCAGCGCCTGCAAACGATTTGCCAGATAGACAGGCGTCAGCGTATAAAAATAGCCAATACCCGGACGCGATCCCTGCCCAATCCAGTAAATGCTGTTACTTCGCTCATCCTGCGGAGCATTACGGTACTTGAGGATGCGTTCATGCAGCGTCTTCAGCGCCTTCTCCCGCTCAAGAGGCATTTCTCGCAGGCCGAAATCCGCCATGCAAAGATTGTCACCGCCGATAAGAAAGACGCGATTAAGATCGTAGGCCGCAGAAAAATTATCGCGCCAGTAGCGCAGGAACCAGGCAAGCGACTGCAGGGAGCTGCGCCACGAAGCGCTCACCGCCGAACAGTCCGAGTCCGGGAAAAGCGGCATAAAATTAGGTGTTTCGACCTTACCGTCGTCCCGTTC
Organism: uncultured Buttiauxella sp.; assembly: GCA_946480445.1. Lineage (GTDB taxonomy): Bacteria > Pseudomonadota > Gammaproteobacteria > Enterobacterales > Enterobacteriaceae > Dryocola. Next base: position 49,636 of record CAMLJN010000017.1, on the reverse strand, counting down.
TATCGCCGGTAAGACGCCGTTGGTGGCGCTCAGTCGGTTTTCCGCTATGTATTTCAGCTCTTTGACCACGTCCGAGGTGCGCTGGATGTAGCGCTGCGCCTGGTCAAAACTGACATTGAATTCCTGATGGATGTCCGACTCTTTTTCACGCAGCGCGTTAACAACATAGAACACCGAAAAGAGCGCTATCAGCAGCCACAGCAGTAGCGCCAGCGCCCGGAACAAATAGCGGGAAACTTTTAATGTGCTGCGAAAAGAGACGAGATATTTCAAATTAAGCCTGGTCGCGGGAAAACAATACTCGGGATGCCGATAAGGTAGCTGCAAAAATCAGACCTCGCAACGGCAAAGAGGCCTGGTTTATCGCTATCACGGGCTGTCGGTAAACGGAATGGCCGTAGCCGCAGGCAAATGACAGCATTAGCGGCCCATGGCACTCAGAACTTTTCGATAACCTTGAAATGCATCAGCACCAGGGTCATATCCGGTGAGAACAGATCGTAGGCTTCAAAAAAACGCTTATGCTCTTTGCGCCAGTAAGCCAGCGTTTTATCGCCCTCACCTTCTGCCTGCGCGTGGGCTTCGTCTACCCGATCAAAAGTGCTCATCTCTACCCTGGTCAGTTCTATGGCGCAAACGGGTTCATTCTTGCCATCGACCACCACAAAAACATCGCCCGGCCGGGCAATCCCTTCACCGTCGAGGTTGGAACAGGTGGCCGTTTTGACCCCCTCAAGCACCAGTTTAGCCAGCTCATCCGCCTGGGACTCAGCGTCACCGAATGCCCAACGTTCCGCATTTTCATACTTTTCAGGGATAGCCATTATTTTACCTTTTTAGTTGAGCCATGAAGGCAAAACGCCCGATGCAATGCATCAGGCGTTTTAAGGGTTGAAAAACATCAACCTTTACCAGAACGAGCCGCTTCAAACGACAGCATGCTGATTACTCGTCCGCGTCGTCCGCGACTTCGTCATCACCTTCCGCTTCCGGAGCGATGTCGTCATCACCTTCCGCCACGGTGCCGTCGATAGCATCCAGTTCTTCTTCATCCACCGGTTCAGCGACTCGCTGCAGGCCCACAACGTTTTCCTCTTCCGCGGTACGAATGAGGATAACGCCCTGTGTATTACGGCCCACGACGCTCACTTCAGAGACGCGGGTACGAACCAGCGTGCCTGCATCGGTGATCATCATGATCTGGTCGGTATCTTCCACCTGCACCGCGCCAACGACGCTGCCGTTACGCTCGGTCACCTTGATGGAGATAACCCCCTGGGTCGCACGCGACTTGGTTGGGTACTCATCCGCGGCGGTACGTTTACCGTAACCATTCTGCGTGACGGTCAGGATAGAGCCTTCGCCACGAGGAATGATCAGGGAAACAACCTTGTCGTCACCGGCAAGCTTGATACCGCGAACGCCCGTCGCGGTACGGCCCATGGTACGCACGGCATCCTCTTTGAAGCGCACCACTTTACCCGCGGCGGAGAACAGCATCGCTTCATCCTGACCGTTGGTCAGGTCAACGCCAATCAGCTCGTCACCCTCGTTGAGGTTAACGGCGATAATGCCCGCAGAACGTGGACGGCTGAAGTCGGTCAGCGCGGTTTTCTTCACGGTGCCGCTTGCGGTCGCCATAAACACGTTGATGCCTTCCGCGTACTCACGCACCGGCAGGATCGCGGTGATGCGTTCGTCGGCTTCCAGCGGCAGCAGGTTAACAATCGGACGGCCACGGGCACCACGGCTCGCTTCCGGCAGCTGATAAACCTTCATCCAGTAAAGACGACCGCGGCTGGAGAACAGCAGGATCGTATCGTGGGTGTTGGCCACCAGCAGGCGATCGATAAAGTCTTCTTCTTTGATACGTGCGGCAGATTTGCCTTTTCCGCCGCGACGCTGCGCTTCGTAATCCGTCAGCGGCTGATACTTCACATAGCCCTGGTGAGACAGGGTGACCACCACATCTTCCTGGTTGATCAGATCTTCAATGTTGATATCAGCGGTGTTGGCGGTGATTTCCGTACGACGGTTGTCACCGAACTGATCGCGCATGGCTTCCAGTTCTTCGCGGATCACTTCCATCAGGCGCTCAGCGCTGCCCAGGATGTGCAGCAGCTCGGCAATTTGCTCCAGCAGCTCTTTGTATTCGTCGAGCAGTTTTTCGTGCTCAAGGCCGGTCAGTTTCTGCAAGCGCAGATCCAGAATGGCCTGCGCCTGCTGTTCGGTCAGGAAGTACTGGCCGTCACGAATACCGAACTCCGGCTCCAGCCACTCAGGGCGGGCTGCGTCATCACCGGCGCGCTCCAGCATGGCGGAAACGTTGCCCAGATCCCAGGAACGGGCAATCAGGCCAGCTTTCGCTTCAGCAGCGTTTGGCGAATGGCGGATCAGTTCGATAATCGGATCGATGTTAGCCAGCGCAATCGCCAGGCCTTCAAGGATATGGGCGCGATCGCGAGCTTTACGCAGTTCGAAAATGGTACGACGAGTCACCACTTCGCGGCGGTGACACACGAACGCAGAAAGAATGTCTTTCAGGTTCATGATCTTCGGCTGGCCATGGTGCAGCGCAACCATGTTGATACCGAAAGAGGTTTGCAGCTGGGTCTGGGAGTAGAGGTTGTTGAGCACCACTTCACCCACCGCATCGCGTTTAATTTCAATGACGATGCGCATCCCGTCTTTATCTGACTCGTCGCGCAGGGCGCTGATGCCCTCAACGCGTTTGTCTTTCACCAGCTCGGCGATTTTTTCAATAAGGCGGGCTTTGTTTACCTGATACGGGATTTCGTGAACGATGATCGTTTCACGGCCCGTTTTGGCATCGGCTTCCACTTCCGCGCGCGCGCGAATATAAATTTTGCCGCGCCCGGTGCGGTAGGCTTCTTCAATGCCGCGACGACCATTGATAATGGCCGCCGTTGGGAAGTCCGGGCCCGGGATGTGTTCCATCAGCCCTTCTACGCTGATATTTTCATCTTCGATATAGGCCAGGCAGCCGTTGATGACTTCGGTGATGTTGTGTGGCGGAATGTTCGTCGCCATCCCAACCGCGATACCGGACGAGCCGTTAACCAGCAGGTTCGGGATTTTGGTCGGCATAACATCAGGAATTTTCTCGGTGCCGTCGTAGTTATCGACGAAATCCACCGTGTCTTTTTCCAGGTCGGCCATCAGCTCGTGGGCGATTTTCGACATACGGATTTCCGTATAACGCATCGCAGCGGCGGAGTCACCGTCCACAGAACCGAAGTTACCCTGGCCATCGACCAGCATGTAACGCAAAGAGAATGGCTGCGCCATACGGACGATAGTGTCGTAAACGGCGGTATCACCATGAGGGTGGTATTTACCGATTACGTCACCAACGACACGGGCGGATTTTTTGTATGCTTTATTCCAGTCATTGCCCAATACGTTCATGGCGTAAAGTACGCGACGGTGTACCGGCTTGAGTCCATCGCGGACATCTGGCAGTGCGCGGCCGACAATAACCGACATCGCGTAATCCAGATACGAGCTCTTCAGCTCTTCCTCAATGTTGACCGGTGTAATTTCTCTGGCAAGGTCGCTCATGTAACCGCTATCCCTCTACTGTATGCCCGGATTCAAAGGTCGCAAATTATAACACAAGCGGCGCGTAGTGGGGAAACCCGAACGCGTTTGCACAGCGCTTTATTCGTCGACGCAGGCTGATATACTCCCCAGTCTTCACGAGCAAGGAGTGAGAGTCCCCATGAATGCCGAAAACCAACCGGTAATCCAAAACGTCGACCATGACGAAATCGCCAAATTCGAAGCCGTTGCGTCACGCTGGTGGGATTTAGAAGGCGAGTTTAAACCGCTGCACCGGATAAACCCGCTGCGTCTGGGCTATATCAACCAACGTTCGGGCGGCCTGTTCGGCAAAAAGGTGCTGGATGTTGGCTGCGGCGGCGGCATTCTGGCCGAAAGCATGGCGCGCGAAGGTGCGAATGTCACCGGCCTGGATATGGGTTTTGAACCCTTGCAGGTCGCGCGCCTGCATGCGCTGGAGAGCGGTATTCAGGTTGAGTACGTTCAGGAGACGGTCGAACAGCACGCCGATAAACACGGGGGCCTGTATGACGTGGTCACCTGTATGGAGATGCTGGAACATGTCCCCGACCCGCAGTCGGTGGTAAAAGCCTGCGCAAAACTCGTGAAGCCTGGCGGCCACGTGTTCTTCTCCACGCTTAACCGCAACGGCAAATCCTGGCTGATGGCCGTGGTGGGTGCCGAGTACATTCTGCGCATGGTGCCAAAAGGGACGCATGACGTGAAAAAGTTCATCAAGCCTGCGGAACTGCTGGCCTGGGTCGATGCTACGCCGCTGCGGGAACGTCATATGACCGGCCTGCACTATAACCCGCTGACCAACACTTTCAAGCTTGCTCCGGGCGTGGACGTCAACTATATGCTGCACACTGAGAGTTAAGTTAGCCGTCGGTCATAGGTTAATGCTATGGATTTTGCGCAGCAGCAGGTTGCGCAATTATCCATTAAGTTTAAGAAATCAGCACTCGATCAAAAATATCATTTTTTTTGCATCCCATTGACAATTGTCACAAGCCTTATGTGCCGTGGACTTAGAGAAACCCAGCCTGTCACAACCTCAAATCATTGCCGAAATCAATACTTGTTCTCAGGCGATTACTTACTAGAATACTCACCATATAGCGGTCATTAATTCCAAAAACCCCTACATATAGTATTTATCCACAAAGTTAGTCACAAGACGTCAACTGTGGATAAATGGGGGAAAACTCATTTCACGGATAGGTATAACTCACATGAATCAGAGTCTGCTGGTTACAAAACGTGACGGTCGCACCGAGCGCATCGATCTGGATAAAATTCATCGGGTCCTGGACTGGGCGGCTGAAGGGCTGAACAACGTCTCGGTTTCTCAGGTTGAACTGCGTTCCCACATTCAGTTTTATGACGGCATCAAAACCTCTGATATCCATGAAACCATCATCAAAGCCGCTGCCGATTTAATCTCCCGTGAAGCGCCGGATTACCAGTACCTGGCAGCGCGTCTGGCTATCTTCCACCTGCGCAAAAAAGCCTACGGCGAGTTCGAGCCGCCAAAACTCTACAACCACGTGGTGAAGATGGTTGAGCTGGGCAAGTACGATCAACATCTGCTGGAAGACTACACGGAAGAAGAGTTCAAGCAGATGGACGATTTTATCGATCATGAGCGCGATATGAGCTTCTCCTACGCGGCGGTAAAACAGCTGGAAGGGAAATACCTGGTCCAGAACCGCGTCACCGGTGAGATCTACGAAAGCGCGCAGTTCCTTTATATTCTGGTTGCCGCCTGCCTGTTCTCCGGCTACCTGCGTGAGACACGCTTAAGCTACGTGAAGCGCTTCTATGATGCGGTTTCCACCTTCAAGATTTCATTGCCTACGCCAATTATGTCCGGCGTGCGCACCCCGACCCGTCAGTTCAGCTCCTGCGTACTGATCGAGTGCGGCGACAGCCTGGATTCCATTAACGCCACTTCCAGCGCGATTGTGAAATACGTTTCCCAACGCGCAGGTATCGGTATCAACGCCGGCCGCATCCGTGCGCTGGGTAGCCCGATTCGCGGCGGTGAGGCCTTCCACACCGGCTGTATCCCGTTCTACAAACACTTCCAGACCGCGGTGAAGTCCTGCTCTCAGGGCGGCGTACGCGGCGGGGCAGCCACGCTGTTCTACCCGATGTGGCACCTGGAAGTTGAAAGCCTGCTGGTACTGAAAAACAACCGCGGCGTTGAAGGCAACCGCGTCCGTCATATGGATTACGGCGTACAGATCAACAAGCTGATGTACACCCGCCTGCTGAAAGGTGAAGATATCACCCTGTTCAGCCCGTCTGACACCCCGGGGCTGTACGACGCGTTCTTCGCCGATCAGGACGAGTTTGAACGCCTGTACACCCAATACGAAAAAGACGACAGCATTCGTAAACAGCGTGTGAAAGCGGTAGAGCTGTTCTCTCTGATGATGCAGGAACGTGCTTCTACGGGCCGTATCTACATTCAGAACGTTGACCACTGCAACACCCACAGCCCGTTTGATCCGCTCATTGCGCCGGTTCGCCAGTCCAACCTGTGCCTGGAAATCGCGCTGCCGACCAAACCGCTTAATGACGTTAACGACGAAAACGGCGAAATCGCGCTGTGTACGCTGTCCGCTTTCAACCTGGGCGCGATTAAGAACCTGGACGAGCTAGAAGAGATGGCCGTGCTGGCAGTACGTGCTCTGGATGCGCTGCTGGATTACCAGGACTACCCAATCCTTGCCGCCAAACGTGGTGCTATGGGCCGTCGTACCCTGGGTATCGGTGTGATTAACTTCGCATACTATCTGGCAAAACACGGCGTCCGCTACTCCGACGGCAGCGCCAATAATCTGACGCACAAAACGTTCGAAGCCATTCAGTACTATCTGCTGAAAGCCTCCAACGAGCTGGCGAAAGAGCAAGGTGCCTGCCCGTGGTTTAACGAAACCACCTACGCGAAGGGCATTCTGCCGATCGACACCTATAAAAAAGACCTGGATGCTATCAGCAACGAACCGCTGCATCTGGACTGGGAAGGGCTGCGCGAGTCCATCAAGGCGCACGGTCTGCGTAACTCCACGCTGTCTGCCCTGATGCCGTCTGAAACCTCTTCGCAGATTTCCAACGCCACCAACGGTATTGAGCCGCCGCGCGGTCACATCAGTATTAAGGCGTCCAAAGATGGTATCCTGCGCCAGGTCGTGCCGGATTACGAAGAGTTGAAAAACAGCTACGAGCTGCTGTGGGAGATGCCGAACAACGACGGTTATCTGCAGCTGGTTGGCCTGATGCAGAAATTTATCGACCAGTCGATTTCTGCCAACACCAACTACGATCCTTCGCGCTTCGCGTCAGGCAAAGTACCGATGCAGCAGCTGCTCAAAGACCTGCTCACGGCCTATAAATTCGGCGTGAAAACGCTGTACTATCAGAACACCCGTGACGGCGCGGAAGATTCGCAGGATGACCTGGCCCCTTCAATCCAGGACGATGGCTGCGAAAGCGGCGCATGTAAAATCTAACGCTAAATCCCCTCCCCTCGCTGAGGGGATTTTTTCGACGCATGACAGGATTTAACCTCATGGCTTACACCACTTTTTCACAGACGAAAAACAACCAGCTTGCTGAGCCCATGTTCTTTGGCCAACCGGTGAACGTGGCGCGCTACGATCAGCAAAAATATGACATCTTTGAAAAGCTGATTGAAAAGCAGCTCTCCTTCTTCTGGCGCCCGGAAGAAGTTGACGTCTCGCGCGACCGCATCGACTTCCAGGCCCTGCCGGAACACGAAAAGCACATTTTTATCAGCAACCTGAAATACCAGACGCTGCTCGACTCCATTCAGGGCCGCAGCCCGAACGTGGCCCTGCTGCCGCTGATCTCTATTCCGGAGCTGGAAACCTGGGTCGAGACCTGGGCGTTTTCCGAAACGATCCACTCGCGCTCCTATACCCATATCATCCGTAATATCGTTAACGATCCGGCGATTGTTTTTGACGACATCGTCACGAACGAAGAGATCCTCAAGCGCGCGAAAGATATTTCCGGCTATTACGATAACCTGATTGAGATGACCAGCTACTGGCACCTGCTGGGCGAAGGTACGCACAACGTCAACGGCAAAACCATTACCGTTAACCTGCGCGCTCTGAAAAAGCAGCTGTATCTGTGCCTGATGAGCGTAAACGCGCTGGAAGCCATCCGCTTCTACGTCAGCTTCGCCTGCTCCTTCGCTTTCGCCGAGCGCGAACTGATGGAAGGCAACGCAAAAATCATCAAGCTGATCGCCCGCGATGAAGCGCTGCACCTGACGGGTACGCAGCACATGCTCAATCTGATGCGCTCGGGCGAGGACGATCCTGAAATGGCTGAAATCGCCCAGGAATGCCGTCAGGAGTGCTACGACCTGTTCGTGCTCGCCGCCGAACAGGAAAAAGAGTGGGCAAGCTACCTGTTCCGTGACGGCTCGATGATTGGCCTGAACAAAGATATCCTGTGCCAGTACGTCGATTACATTACCAACATCCGTATGCAGGCTGTTGGCCTGGATCTGCCGTTCCAGACCCGTTCAAACCCAATCCCGTGGATCAACGCGTGGCTGGTTTCTGACAACGTGCAGGTCGCCCCGCAGGAAGTCGAAGTCAGCTCTTATCTGGTGGGCCAGATTGACTCCGAAGTGAACACCGACGATCTGAGCGACTTCCAGCTTTAAAGCAATGAGCCGTATTACACTGCGCATTACCGGAACCCAGCTGCTGTGTCAGGAAGAACATCCCTCCCTGCTTGCGGCGCTGGAATCTCACCAGGTTGCCGTTGAGTATCAGTGCCGGGAAGGCTACTGCGGATCGTGCAGAACCCGTCTGGTGGCGGGAGAAGTCCAGTGGCTGACCGAGCCGCTGGCCTTTATTCAGTCCGGCGAGATTCTGCCCTGCTGCTGCAAAGCACGCGGGGACATTGAAATAGAGATGTAAAAAGGGCCGCAATAGCGGCCCTTAGCTTATTAACCAGAAAGCAAAAAACGTGGTTTTTCCTTCCTGGTGGTTAGCTGCCGAAAATCAAAAAATGATTTTCCTTGGTTTTATTTGATTCCCTCTGCCTGCATAAGCAAAGGTTATCGTCTGAGGGCCGCAATAGCGGCCCTGTTTCTGTCTGGCCTACTTCTGGCGCTGCAAAAACTGCACGCCCTTATCCGGGAAGTCGGTAAACAGCCCGTCTACCCCCGCCTGGTTATAGAGCACGTCAAAAAGCTTATCCACATCGCTGACGTAATCCGGTAGCGCATCGCTGCGTACCGTATAAGGATGCACCGTCATATTGCTGGCGTGGGCCTCTTTCACTAAAGCAGTAAGCTTAACGTTGCCTTTTGTCGCCCCTTCCGCCACCAGCATATGATAGTCAGGACCGATGCCGTCGGCATACTGCGCGACCTGCTTCATCGCCCCCGGTTTAAACATCCAGTCGTAGCTGTAGTTGACCCATTTCCCGTCAGCCTGCTTCTCCTGCGTTTCCTGCCAGTCGGTGTAAGCGATAAGCTGCACCAGTTTCAGATCCATGCCCAGCTTCGGCTCCAGCGTCGTTTTAATGCGCTTGAGTTCGTGGGCGTCAAAACATTGCAAATAGACCTTATCCTGCTTGCTGGTGTAACCGTACTGCTTCAGCACCGCCAGCGTTTGTGCGGCGATATCTTTACCTTCCTGGTGATGGAACCACGGCGCTTTAATCTCCGGATAGATACCGATGTTCTTACCGGTGGCGTGGTTCAGCCCCTGAACAAACTCAATCTCTTCTTCAAACGTATGAATGCGGAAGTCAGACTTGCCCATCGGGAAACGCCCCGGGAAGGTCTGGACTTTCTTGCCGTTCACAATGTCAAAGCCTTCGGTAAATTTCAGAGAACGGATTTCCGCGAGGGTGAAATCTATCGCGTAATAGCGGCCGTCTTTACGCGCCCTGTCCGGGAAACGCTCAGCCACATCCGTAATACGATCGAGATAATGGTCATGCAGCACCACCAGCCTGTCGTCTTTGGTCATCACCAAATCCTGCTCGAGGTAATCGGCTCCCTGAGCATAAGCCATCGCCTTGGCAGGCAGGGTATGTTCCGGTAAATAGCCGCTGGCCCCGCGATGGGCGATAACGATTTTTTCCGCAGCCTGGGCTAAGGCGCTGGCTGAGGCTGCCACCAGCACCATGCCCGCGAGTAATGATTTTATAAACATAGTTGCAGGCTCCTGTTAACCGTTTTTAGCCAGTTTTTCATGATGATTTTTATTCTCACCGATCATCACAATAATCAGCAGAATCACCGCCAGCACGCTGCCGCCGATCATCACCATAAAGCCACCGTCCCAGCCGAAGAAGTCCACGGTGTATCCGACAATGGCGCTCGCCGCGACCGATCCGCCCAGATAGCCGAACAGGCCGGTAAACCCTGCCGCCGTCCCCGCCGCCTTTTTCGGCGCCAGCTCCAGAGCATGCAGGCCAATCAGCATCACCGGGCCATAAATCAGGAAGCCGATAATGATCATACAGGCCATATCAACGCCCGGGTTGCCCGGCGGGTTGAGCCAGTACACAACGGTCGCAATGGTCACCAGAGTCATAAAGAACACGCCGGTTGCCCCGCGGTTGCCCCGGAAGACTTTGTCCGACATCCAGCCGCACAGCAGCGTCCCCGGGATACCGGCATATTCATAGAAGAAATAGGCCCAGGACGATTTGTCGATGGCGAAATGCTTCACTTCTTTCAGATAGGTTGGCGACCAGTCAAGAATGCCGTAACGCAGCAGATAGACGAACACGTTAGCGATGGCGATATACCACAGCAGACGGTTGGGGAAAACGTACTGCATAAAGATCTGCTTCGCCGTCAGCTCTTCTTCAGCCTTTTCGTTGTAATCGTCCGGGTAGTCGTTTTTGTACTCTTCAATCGGCGGCAGGCCGCAGGATTGCGGCGTATCACGCATCAGACCAAAGGCAATCAGCGCCACAAGAATCGCCGCGAAGGCAGGCATATACAGCGCGGCGTGCCAGTCGTTAAACCACGCCATGCCCAGCAGGAACAGCAGCGGCGGAATGCCCCCGCCTACGTTGTGCGCGCAGTTCCAGATGGAAACAATTCCCCCGCGCTCTTTCTGCGACCACCAGTGCACCATGGTACGCCCGCACGGCGGCCACCCCATCCCCTGGAACCAGCCGCATAAAAAGAGCAGCACAAACATTACCGCAATGCTGGAGGTTGCCCAGGGCACAAAGCCCATAAACAGCATAACCGCGGCGGCCAGGATCAGCCCGGCAGGCAGGAAAACGCGCGGATTCGAGCGGTCAGACACCGACCCCATAATGAATTTTGAAAAACCGTAGGCGATGGAAATCCCCGAAAGCGCAAAGCCCAGGTCGCCGCGCGAGAAGCCCTGCTCCACCAGATACGGCATGGCAAGGGTAAAGTTTTTACGCACCAGGTAATAGGCCGCGTAGCCGAAGAAAATCCCCATAAAGATTTGCCAGCGTAAACGCCGGTAGGTCGGATCGATATGTTCTTTCTTTAACCGAGGCTGATGCGCGGCAGGTTTGAAAATACTTAGCATAAATGCCTCCGTGGCAGTTTTTTTATGACGCAATGTTCTTTTGCGAGCGCATGTTAATGATTATTACATGGGGTTAGTGTGAAACACCGCACATCACGTTACATTTTTATTACAAAGTTGCGAAAAGGTGCATCAGGTCACATTTTCATTTCGTTTATGCTCGAATTTGTTCGATATCAAACATTACCCTTACTAATTGTGGCTGAATGGTCATCATGAGAATGTCAGTGGGAGGGGAATATGGCGACGGACGGCAAAAAAGAAGTAGACGTTATTATTATCGGCGGCGGCGCAACGGGCGCAGGGATCGCCCGTGACTGTTCCCTGCGCGGGTTGCGAACCCTGCTGCTGGAGCGACACGATATCGCGACTGGCGCAACGGGCCGCAATCACGGCCTGCTTCACAGCGGAGCACGCTATGCGCTCACCGACGGCGAGTCGGCAAGGGAGTGCATTGAAGAAAACCGTATCCTGAAACGCATTGCCCGACACTGTATCGAGACAACCGACGGCTTATTTATCACCCTTCCCGAAGACGATCTTGCCCTGCAAAGCACCTTTATTTCCGCCTGTCAGCAGGCCGGGATAGACGCCCAACGGCTCGATCCTAAAGAAGCCCTGCGCCTGGAGCCTGCGGCCAATCCAGCCCTCATTGGTGCCGTGCGTGTCCCCGATGGCACAGTCGATCCGTTTCGCCTGACCGCCGCCAATATGCTGGACGCGAGAGAACACGGCGCCGAAATCCTCACCGGTCAGGAGGTCACGGGTCTGATTCGCAAGGGCGATCGGGTAACAGGTGTTCGCGTGTACAACCATCAAACGCAGCAGTATCAGGAACTGTATGCTGCGGTGGTGGTCAACGCGGCGGGGATCTGGGGGCAACGCATTGCGGAATACGCCGATTTGAACGTCAGAATGTTCCCCGCCAAAGGATCGCTGCTGATCCTCGGACATCGCATTAATAACAAGGTGATTAACCGCTGCCGCAAACCTGCCGACGCGGATATTCTGGTGCCCGGCGACACTATCTCTTTGATTGGCACCACCTCAACCCATATCGACTATGACCAGATAGACAACATGCACGTCACGCCGCAGGAAGTGGATATTTTGATTCGCGAAGGCGCAAAGCTTGCACCTAAGCTGGCGCAAACCCGAATTCTGCGCGCTTACGCGGGGGTTCGTCCGCTGGTAGCCAACGACAACGATCCTACCGGTCGCAGCGTCAGCCGGGGGATTGTGCTATTCGATCATGCGAAGCGGGACGGTATGGCAGGCTTTATCACCATCACCGGCGGCAAACTTATGACTTATCGCCTGATGGCGGAATGGGCCACCAACGCGGTGTGCGAGAAGCTGGGTAATACGACCCCCTGCACCACCGCAGCGGTTCCTCTTCCCGGCTCCGGGCATTCGCCGGAGGAAACGCTCAGCAAGGTTATCTCTTTGCCCCCGACCATTCGCCGATCGGCGGTATGGCGTCACGGCGATCGGGCAGATCGGCTGCTGGCGGGCGACCGTCTGAGCAACAGCCTGGTATGCGAGTGCGAGGCCGTTACCGCAGGCGAAGTGCGCTACGCGGTCAACAGGCTCGCTGTAAACAATCTTGGCGATTTACGGCGTAGAACCCGCGTGGGAATGGGCACCTGCCAGGGGGAACTTTGCGCCTGCCGTGCAGCCGGGTTGCTGCAACGCTTTGGCTCTGCCACCCCGGCGCAATCGCTGGACCAGCTTTCAGCGTTTCTTAACGAACGCTGGAAAGGCATACGCCCCATAGCCTGGGACGATGCGCTGCGCGAGAGCGAATTCACCGCCTGGGTATATCAGGGACTTTGTGGCCTGGAAAAAGGAAAGTCGCAATGAAATTTGACAGTCTTATTATCGGCGGCGGTTTAGCGGGCCTGATGTGCGGCATACGCCTGGCTGAAGCCGGGCAGCGCTGCGTAATTATCAGCCGCGGGCAAAGCGCCCTGCATTTTTCCTCCGGCTCGCTGGACCTGCTGGCTGAGCTGCCCGATGGTACCCCGGTGAACGCCCCCCCGGAAGCCTTCGAAGCGCTTAAACAGCAGGCGCCGCTGCATCCCTATAGCCTGATGGGTGCAGAGAACGTCTGTCGCTATGCAGCCGACGCCGAGGCGCTCTTTGCCCGGGCCAATATCTCCCTTCAGGGCAGCTTTAAGCAGAACCACCGCCGCGTCACACCGCTCGGTACCCAGCGTGCAACCTGGCTTAGCCCGCAGGAAATCCCCATTGCTCCACTGCCGTGGAAACGCATTACCGTCGTGGGCATCGCGGGCTTTCTGGATTTCCAGGCGGAGCTGGTAGCCGGGTCGCTGGCCGGGCAGCAGCTTGATGTGCGAATCGCCGAGTTGACGCTTCCGGCGTTGGATGTTCTGCGTAACAATCCCAGCGAGTTCCGCGCGGCCAATATTGCACGCGTTATGGATATGCCCGAGCAGCAAAGTTTGCTTATCGAAGAGCTAAAAACCCTGGCAGGCGACAGTGAAGTCCTGTTCATGCCGGCCTGCCTGGGAAGCGAAGATGCACAGGCCTTCCGGACGATAGGCAGCCAGCTACCCTGCGCGCTTCGCCTGCTGCCCACTCTGCCGCCTTCGGTACTCGGCATGCGCATGTATAACCAGCTGCGCCGCCGCTTTCAGCAGCTCAACGGGCTGATGATGCCGGGTGATGCGGTTCTTCGCGCCGAAACACAGCACCAGAACGTCTCCGCCATTTTCACGCGTAACCATGGAGAGGTGCCTCTGCGGGCAAAAAACGTCGTTCTCGCCAGCGGCAGCTTTTTTAGTGGCGGGCTGGAGGCCAAATTTAGCGGCATTCGCGAACCTGTTTTTGGCCTCGACATTCACGCCCCGGCGACGCGTGAAGCGTGGTGCCACGAAGACTTCTTTAGCCCCCAGCCTTACCTGCAGGCTGGCGTAGCCGTCGACGAAAGCTTCCATCCCTTGCGGGACGGACGGCCCATTGAAAATCTCTATGCTATTGGTTCGGTGCTGGCCGGTTTCGACCCGCTGCAACAAGGTTGCGGCGCGGGCGTATCCGTGACGGGGGCGCTGCACGTTGCCCAACACATCCTTGCTGCTCAGGAGGTCTGCGCATGAGCCTGCTCGACGAAACCAGCTTTGAAAACTGCATCAAATGCACCGTCTGCACCACCGCCTGCCCGGTGAGCCGCGTCAACCCTGATTATCCTGGCCCAAAACAGTCCGGCCCCGACGGTGAACGCCTGCGCCTGAAAGACGCCGGGCTTTATGATGACGCGCTAAAATACTGCACCAACTGCAAGCGCTGTGAAGTCGCCTGCCCTTCAGATGTCAAAATTGGCGATATTATCCAGCGCGCGAAGGCCCGCTACGGCAAAACAAAATTCAATCTGCGGGACGCGATCCTCAGCCATACCGATTTACTGGGTACGCTCTCCACGCCGTTTGCTCCGCTGGTGAACACGGCAACCTCATTGAAACCCGTGAGAAGCCTGCTGGATAAAACGCTGCGTATTGACAGCCATCGGGAGCTGCCCAAATACTCCTCAGGAACCTTCCGCCGGTGGTATCGTAAACAGGCGGCCACTCAGCAAACTTTTGCTGACCAGGTTGCGTTTTTTCACGGCTGCTACGTGAACTACAACCATTCGCAGTTAGGTAAAGATCTGGTGTGCGTAATGAACGCCCTGGGTTTTGGCGTGCAATTGCTTGAGCGTGAGAAATGCTGCGGCGTACCGCTGATCGCCAATGGCTTCATTGCAAAAGCCAAAAAACAGGCTGGTATTAACGCCGAATCGCTGCGCAAAGCGGTACTGGAGCATAACCTCCCGGTTATAGCGACCTCCTCCACCTGCACTTTCACCCTGCGCGATGAATATCCGCACGTGCTGGACATAGATACCCGCCCGATGCGCAATCATATCGAACTGGCGACAAGGTTTATCTGGAAGCAGCTTGAGGCGGGCCGGGAGCTGAAGCTTAAATCGCTGCCGCTGCGTATTGCGTATCACACGCCTTGCCATATGGAAAAAATGGGCTGGTCCCTTTACACGCTCGATCTGCTGCGTCGGCTGCCGGGGGTGGAGCTGGTGATGCTAGAGTCGCAATGCTGCGGCATCGCGGGCACCTACGGCTTTAAGAAGGAGAACTACGCAACCTCGCAAAGCATCGGTGCGCCGCTGTTTAAGCAGATTGAAGAAAGCGGAGTTGATTTAGTGGTGACCGACTGTGAAACCTGTAAATGGCAGATTGAAATGTCCACCAGCAAGCGGTGCGAGCACCCGATAACCCTGCTTGCCCGGGCGCTCGCCTGAAAATTAGCGCTCGATGGCCTCGACCACGTTGATCCAGCCGTGATCGGCCGCCACGTCCCAGCCGTTAAGCCAGCGGCGCAGCATGTTGAGCGCCATCATGGCGCACACTTCCTGCCGGGTGCGCAATCCGTGGCGATTGACGTTAAATTTCACGCGCAGGCCGTGCGTACCCGCTGGGGTGCACAGAGCAAAATTAAGGTGCTCATGCTCAAGAGCGCCGACGGCCAGCGCCAGCTCGCAGCCCGTCTGCCCGGCTAACTCTTTTGCCCGCTGAGTTATTTCCACGAGCGTTTCAGCGACCGGTGCCAGCACGTTGCTGTTACCCAGCGGCGCTTCGGCGCAGGCAAGCTGGAGGCAAAGCAGACCGGCGGTGAACCGTTCGCTGATGGCAAGGCGAAGCCCTTTCGCCTTCAGCCGTGCGGCAAGCTGAGCGGGTAGCCCTTCTGTGCCCTCGAAGATCGCGCTTTCTCCCGCTACACGCTGCACTTCAGGCCACACGGCCTCCATTTCTTTGCGCAGACTGGCAGGCCCGGTCAGCTTCAGCTCAATAATCGGCATGGATGAACGATAGCCCATCACGGCCCCCTCCGGCAGGCTGAGCTGCTCGAGGCTTTGAGCAAGTTCGCTTTCAGAGCGGCCAAAAGTCGTCAGACGCAGGCACAGCGGCGCTTCCGGGAGCGTAAAACGCTCGCGCAGGCGAGGCATAATCTGCTTATCTACCATCTCTTTAAATTCGGACGGCACGCCGGGGGTGAAGAACATCAGACAGCGGTTGAGCTGCATAGCAAACCCGCAGGCCGTGCCGACCGGATTGTCCACCATTTCACTGTTCGCGGGGATCTGCGCCTGCTTGCGATTACTCGGCGCCATCACGCGTCCGCGCTCAGAGAAAAATCTCTCCATCTGCACAAGCCATTCTTTATGTTCGACCAGCTCAACACCTGCGGCAGTGGCCGCCGCCTGCGCGCTTAAATCATCGCTGGTTGGCCCGAGTCCACCGTTAACGATAAGAATATCCGCGTGCTCGCTGCGCTCTTTTAACACGGCAACTAAATCTTCCAGGCTGTCGCCGACCGTACTACGGCGCGACATGGGTAAGCCCTGGTTGAACAGGTAATCGGCAAGCCAGGCCGCATTGGTATCCGTAATTTGACCGTACAACACCTCGTCGCCGGTGGAGAGCATTTCCACTTTTATCATCGTTTTACTCCGTGGGAAGGGAACGATTCACTATACCTTAAGCAGAATGGAGGGAGGGGAAAAACGCAGGCTGCGGCAGTAAGACCGCAGCCTGAGGGGCTTAGAACCCGGCGCTGATGCCTACGTAAGGACCGTCGGCAATGGCATTAGTACGATCGCCATCTTTGCCTTTCAGACCGATATAACGATAGCCGCCGCTGATAGTCACTGGACGCATAATTGTCCAGCTCACGCCCGCGCTCGCTTCCTGGTAATCTTTCACACCGCTGGAGAGCGAATCCGGCGAATAATAGTAGTCGCCAAAAAGGGAGAAGCTGTCAGAAACCGGCCACTTCAGCCCGCCGCCAACGGCAACCGCATAACCTTCCTTGCCATCTTTCGGGTTCAGGTAGACGCCTTTCCCGCCCACGGTACCCATCAACGGCCCCAGCGGCACATTTAACCCTAATCCCAGCCCCGCAATATCACCGTTGTCATCGTTATGGGCATAGTTACCGGTTACGGCAAGACCGCTGCTTTCGGTGCCAAAACCCACGCCAACATTGGTGTATTTCTGACCCGCTTCACCGCTAACACTGATAGCATTTGCTGCGGACGAAGCCAGTGCCAGGCCAGCAATGCCGGCCATGATTAATTTGTTCATTCCTTGGATCCTGAGCTGAATAAAAGAGGTAACCCCTAAAAAACGCCGATTGTACAGCCCGGCATCGGCTAATCAACGTCTTAGAAATGCTTTCACTCATTTGATTGTAAGAAAATGAAAATGATTACCCGTTGCATGATAGGATCAAGGAATAGCAGTGATAGAAAGTGCCAAATTGTCTGACAGACTAGCTTATTTAAGAATAACACCCGGTTCAGTACACGCAGTGACGACTTCTCATTCACTAAGCTTCATGGAGACAACGATGAGCAAAAAAGGATTAACTACCGCTGCCGGAGCGCCGGTCGCCAATAATAATAATGTGGCGACCGCTGGCCCTCGGGGGCCGATGCTGTTACAGGACGTCTGGTTTCTGGAAAAACTGGCCCACTTCGATCGTGAAGTGATCCCTGAGCGTCGTATGCACGCTAAAGGTTCAGGCGCCTTCGGCACCTTTACCGTGACCCAGGATATCAGCCGCTATACCCGCGCGAAGCTTTTCTCAGAAATTGGCAAAAAAACCGATCTCTTTATCCGTTTCTCAACCGTCGCAGGCGAACGCGGTGCGGCCGATGCAGAACGCGATATCCGCGGCTTCTCCATCAAGTTCTATACGGAAGAAGGTAACTGGGATTTAGTGGGCAACAATACCCCCGTTTTCTATCTGCGCGACCCGCTGAAGTTCCCCGACCTTAACCACGTCGTGAAGCGCGACCCACGCACCAACCTGCGTAACGCCACCTATAAATGGGACTTTTTCTCCCATTTGCCAGAAGCGCTGCACCAGCTGACCATCGACTTTAGCGACCGCGGCCTGCCACGCTCTTATCGTCATATTCACGGTTTTGGCAGCCACACCTTCAGCTTTATCAATAGCGACAACGAGCGTTTCTGGGTGAAATTCCACCTGAAAACGCAGCAGGACATCGCCAACCTGATGGATGATGAAGCGGCTGCGATCATCGCCAACGACCGCGAAAGCTCGCAGCGGGATCTGTTCGATGCCATCGAGAAAGGAGACTTCCCGCGCTGGAAGTTCTTTATTCAGGTGATGCCGGAAGCCGAGGCGTCAACAACGCCCTACAACCCGTTCGATCTGACCAAAGTCTGGCCGCACGGCGACTATCCGCTTATTGAGGTTGGCGAGCTGGAACTAAACCGCAACCCGGATAACTACTTTGCCGACGTTGAGCAGGTCGCTATGTCTCCGGCAAACGTGGTGCCGGGTATCGGTTTTTCTCCTGACCGCATGTTGCAGGGGCGCCTGTTCTCCTACGGCGACGCGCACCGCTATCGTTTAGGGGTCAATCACCATCAGATCCCGGTTAACGCGCCAAAATGTCCGTTCCACAACTACCACCGCGACGGCGCGATGCGCATCGACGGCAACAGCGGCAACGGCCCAACCTATGAACCAAACAGCTACAGCGTCTTCCAGGAGCAGCCTGATTTCAGCGAGCCGCCGCTAAGCCTTGAAGGTGCCGCAGATCACTGGAACCATCGCGAAGATACTGACTACTTCAGCCAGCCGCGCACGCTGTATAACCTGCTTAGCGAAGAAGAGCATCAGCGTATGTTCAACCGCATCGCAGGCGATATGAAAGACGTACCGGAGTTTATTCAGCAGCGCCAGATAGGCCTGTTCAGTCAGGTACACCCTGAGTACGGCGCCGGCGTGGCAAACGCGCTGAAAGCGTTAAAAGACGCGCAATAAAACAAAAGCGGGGAGTCAGCTCCCCGCCACCCAATCCTGCACGGCTTTGCGTGAGATTTTAATCCCACCTTGTTTCACGCATTCTGGCAAACGTAACCAACGTACGGGCTGCTGGAAGCGCGCAACCCTGCCTTCCACCCATCTGGCAAGCTCCGTTACCTCAAAGTCTGGCTCTGCCTCAACCACCGCGACCGGGCGCTGCCCAAACTCAGCATCGTCAACGGGCACCACAAAGACCTGCTTCACCGCCGGATGTGCCAGCAGCACACGCTCAATTTCTTCGGGCTGAATACCTTCCCCACCGCTGAAAAACTGATTATCCAGGCGGCCGAGTATTGTCAGGCGACCGCCGCGTAATACGCCACGATCGCGAGTACTGAACCAGCCCTGTTCATTGAGCAGGGAGACGAGACGGCCATTCTGCCAGTAACCGCAGGCAAGGCTCGTCGCTTTGATCCACACTTCCTCGTCAACAATTTTGACTTCACGCCCCGGCAAGGCTTCGCCAACATCTGGCAGCCCATCGGCGGATTTCGCACAAACCGTCGAGGCCAGCTCTGTCAGACCGTAGCCACACCAGCATTTTACTCCCCGGGCCTGGGCGGCCTCGGTTAATTCGACGGGGATCGCCGCACCACCGAGCAAAACTTCGCGCAGGGCAAAGGGTTCCGGTTGCTCAAGCAGACGCCAGAGCTGGGTTGGTACCAGCGAAGCATGGGTACAATCTTTTAATGCGCTATGCAGCGGATGGAGATCGCGCACCACCATGCGTCCACCGGCCAGCAGCCAGCGCCAGAGAATGCCCTGCCCCGAAACGTGGAAAAGTGGCAAAGACAGCAACCAGCTGTCACCTGGGCCATAGTCCATCACCGACAGCACCCCGGCGGCGCTGGCTAAGTGAGCCCCGGCGGTATGCACCGCCGCTTTCGGCAGCCCGCTTGAACCGGAGGTTAAGGTCATGGAAACCAGCCGCTCAGGCTGCCACTCAATCTGCCAGGCTTCGCCTTCACTGACCTTCAGCGAGTCAAAACCGGGAACTGGCGCAGCAGAATCTGAAACTAAAGCATGAGTGATGGATAAGCCGGGCAGCAATTTTTCGAGCAGCACATCAGGCAGCTGAGGGTTCAGCGGTAAAATCCGCGCACCGCATTGCAACAGCGCCAGCCAGCATAACACCATGTCCGCACTGTTTTTTGCCCGGAAAGCGACGCCCTGCCCCTCCCGCACCCCCTGCCGCCTGAAGCCGCCCGCCAGCGCATCAACGCGCTGGCTAAGCGCCTGCCAGTCAAGCGTGGTGTCCGGCAGCCCTAAAGCTGGGGCGCCGCCGTTGACTCGTGCCCAGTGTTGCCAGGGCCAGAGGTTAAAGTTCATACAATTTGCTCAAGTTCAGCGACAGACCAGCAAGGGAGCGGACTATTCGGCCACTCGCGCACCAGCTGAGCCTGCATCAACGACAGCGTATCAAGGCCGGGAAGGGTTTGTGGAGTGAGCCACGCGGCAATACGCGCCAGCTGTATCAGGCCAAGACTGGACTCAATGGACGAGCTGATAACCGCCGTCAGCCCCAAAGCATGAGCGATTGCCACCTGCTCGCGCACTTTGGCCAGGCTGCCGGTCAGCGTCGGTTTGATCACCACCGCGCTCAGACCCGGTTCTGCGACAAACTCAAAATCTGGCTCGCGCAGACTTTCATCCCAGGCGATAGCAATACCGGTTTCGCGGGCAAACTCACGGGACTGCTCCCGAGTCTTACACGGCTCTTCGATAAACGCGATACGCGGGCGCAGCTCAGGATTAACGTATTTGGCAAACTGCTGCGCTTTGAGCGGCGTCCAGCCCCGGTTAGCATCCAGACGCAGCCGTAAGTCCGGTACAGCCTCCAGTAACAGGTTTACCACCATGCCGTCACGCACGGCTTCGTACAATCCAACCTTAACTTTCGCCACCTTTTCGCCTGGCAGTGACGCCAGCATGGCGAACAGTTCATCCGGATCGCCCGTGCACAAGGGTGCTGCCCGGTAATCCGCCGCTGCCGGTAACTCGCCGCTCATCTCCGCCAGCGCGCAGCTCAGGCCGAACGCCACGGACGGCATTTCTGGCAGGGCTGACTCTGCGCCATCTTGCCAGTCCGTTAACCATTCCCGGGCAACAAGTTGCGCTTCATCAACCGTCTCAAAGCTAAAACCGGGCAGCGGGGAGATCTCTCCCCAGCCTTCCTTATCACCCAGCTTCAGGCGCACCAGCAGGCCATCGCGTGTTTTCAGACGCCGCTCACGCAGCACCACGCCGGCATCCATTGGCACCTGGAAGCGCCACAGACCCACGCTTCGCATTATGGATTCCGTTTGAATTTGCTGAAGTCAGGCTGACGTTTCTGGTTGAACGCGTTGCGACCTTCCTGACCTTCTTCGGTCATGTAGAACAGCATTGTCGCATTGCCCGCCAGCTCCTGAAGTCCGGCCTGACCGTCGCAGTCCGCATTCAGTGCGGCTTTCAGGCAGCGCAGCGCCATCGGGCTGTTTTGCAGCATTTCGCGGCACCAGCGCACCGTTTCTTTTTCAAGCTCGGCGTTAGGCACAACGGTGTTGACCAGCCCCATGTCCAGCGCCTCTTTTGCGTCGTACTGACGGCACAGGAACCAGATTTCACGCGCTTTTTTCTGGCCCACGATACGAGCCATGTAAGAGGCCCCCCAGCCGCCGTCGAAAGATCCCACTTTCGGGCCGGTCTGGCCGAAAATAGCGTTCTCAGCGGCGATAGTCAGATCGCACATCATGTGCAGCACGTGGCCGCCACCGATAGAGAAACCAGCCACCATCGCCACCACAGGTTTAGGACAGGTACGGATCTGACGCTGAAAATCCAGCACGTTCAGATGGTGCGTGCCGCTCGCGTCCTGATAGCCGCCGTAGTCGCCACGTACTTTCTGATCCCCGCCTGCACAGAAGGCTTTTTCGCCTTCGCCGGTCAGGATAATCACGCCGATATTGTCATCATAACGTGCATCCGCCAGCGCGTTGATCATCTCTTTTACAGTCAGCGGGCGGAAAGCGTTACGCACTTCCGGGCGGTTGATGGTGATTTTGGCGATGCCGTCAGAGGACTTATGGTAACGAATATCGGTGTAGCCTTCAGAGCAGTCCTGCCATTCAATCGGGGCGTAGAGCATTTGTTCATCAGGATAAATCATGGTGTGTCCTCAATAGGTTGACGCAACAGAGTCAGCAGGCAGGCGCGAAATGCCGCAGGGTTTTCCCTGTGCGCATTGTGCCCGGCTGCAGGAATCAAATGGGGTGACAGCTGCAAAGCTTCTGCCGTGGCGCGAAATTTTTCATCCCTCTCGCCACAAATATAGTGAAACGGAATGCGCAGATCTTTCAGCCCGGCATGCAGATCGGGCTGCACGCCAAGCGAGGTGGTCTCAAGCATCAGGGCAAGCGAGTGTGAATTATTCTCGCTGCGCAGGGCGATTAACTCTTCACGCTGCTGCGCGCTCAGCGAACTGAACACTGGCTGCTGATACCAGTCCGCGAGCACCTGCCGGAGCGGCTGCTCGCGGAAACGTTGTGCCCAGAGACTGTCGGCCTCACGGCGCTGTTCCGCAGCCTGTGAATCAGCAAGCCCCGGATTGCCGCCTTCGACAATCAGCCCCTTCAGGCCCGGTTTTATTGCGCGGCAAGCGTGATACATCGCGAGACGACCGCCGAGGGAGTATCCCACCAGCCAGTAGTTGAGTATGTTGTAACTAACTAACGTATTGCACAGGAGATCATCGACGTCAGCAAAGCTCTTGACCGTAATCTCAGCTGACAGGCCATGACCTGGCAGATCAACGCGTATTTGCGGCCAGTCCGCAAAGGCGTCGTGAAACGCGCGCCACTCCTGTTCACTGCCTAAAAAACCGTGCAGCCATACCAGACAGGGCAACTCTGCCCTCCTACCCGGGCTGGCGACGGCGTGCAGTATCATGCCTGGCTGACCTTAGCGAGTAAGGTTTGCAGCGTCTGCGCCCCGGTCGTTTCCGCAACGGTAATTTCAATAATCGTCGCCTGGGGTCGCTGCCACGCGCCAGTCACCACTTCATACAGTTCATCCCAGCAGCCGGGGTTGTGGTAGCTCAGGCCGAACATCGCCGCTGCGTGAGCAAAGTTCACGTCCTGCGGCATGCAGTAAAAGCGTTCACGCTCGGCGGCAGGCGTTGGCAACAGAGAGAAAATTTGCCCGCCGTTATTGTTCACAATCAGCAGAACATAGGGCGCACAGACCTGGCGGAGCAGCGCCAGAGAGTTCATGTCGTACAGAGCGGAGAGATCGCCGACCACGGTCAGCGTGGCACGAGCCGTCGCACGCTGGACGCCAGCGGAAGTCGAAAGCAGCCCGTCAATGCCGCTGGCACCGCGATTACTGTAGACCGGATAACCGGCGGGCATTTGTGCAAAAGCATCAACCAGACGCACCACGAGACTGTTGCCGAGAAACAGCTGCCCCGCTTCGGGCAGCAGTTCAGGCAGACGAGCAGCCACCTGCGCTTCGCCAAATTCGCTGGTGCCAGGTTTAACGATACCCTGCGCAAGTCGCGCCAGCGGCGCCAGGTTCTCAGCCCAGGCGGGCCGTTTTTCGGCCGGGTGCAACGCCAGCCAGTCGGCAATATTGCCTGACAGACGGCGACCCCGATGGTTCGCCGGGTCGAGTCTGCCGGGAAGCGGATCGACCAGCCAGTACTCTTCCGGCGCACAGGTAGCCTGCCATTGCAGCACCCGCTTACCGGTCAGGCTGCTGCCAAACTGAATGATGATTTGCGCCTGCCCGAGTTCGCTGGTCGCCCGGCTGTTGCTCAGCCACAGATCGGCACACGGCAGAGGCTGCCCGGTTTGCGAGAGCACATCGCCAATCAGCGGCCAACCGAGCATGTTCGCCCACGCGGCCACCTGTTCGCCCTCTTCCGCGCTCATGCGTCCGGCCACTACGACGCCCCGTTTTTGTCGCCAGAAGAACCAGTCGCGCTGCTTAACCACTTCCCGGCCGTAGGCTTCCCGCAGCCACGGTTTTTCGTCCTGCCACCAGTCGCCCAGTTCGCTTTGCCAGCCGATCCCCGTCTCATCCAGCGCGCCATAGAGTGGCTCAGCAAACGGGCAGTTGATATGTATTCCACCGTGGGTCTGCTGACCCAGCGCGCTGTCGATAGTAGAAACGAGCCAGCGAGCTGGAATATCCTGCGTAGGGCGCGGTAAGTTTACCGCAACCGTCGGGTGGGAGCCGAACATGCCAGGCTGACGAATCGCCTGGTTTGCACCACAGTCGATAAGCTCCGGCGGACGGTCCGCCGTTAAAAGAATCAGTTTTTCACCGGTCAGCCCCGCTTCAATTAGGGCAGGATAAAGATTGGCCACCGCTGTACCCGAGGTGACAATCACCGCAACGGGCTGACCGCTGGCTTTTGCCAGGCCTAAGGCAAGATGGCCCAGGCCGCGCTCGTCAAAATGGGTATGGCAAATAAAGGACGAATGCTCAGCGGCCGTTAAGGTCAGCGGCGTAGAACGCGAGCCTGGCGCAATGCAGACGTGACGCACGCCGTGACGCGTTAGCGCTTCGAGGATCACCTGCGCCCAACGGCGGTTAAACGAGCTTATCGACATAGTCTGGTCCTGAGTCAATTTTGCTGACTCATTATAATTATTGCTGGAATGAGTAATTTGATATGAATCGGTAATAGTTCATTCAGAACGCGGTCCGGGTCAGCAAAGTGCGCAGCCCAGCCGCTTTATTTTCAATTTCCTGCCACTCAAGCTCGGGATCGGACCCGGCGACAATCCCCGCTCCGGCATACAGCCTGACCGTTGCTCCTGTCACTTTTGCGGAACGTAATGTTACGCAGAACTCAGTTTGCTGGCTCGACAGATAGCCCGCCGATCCCGCGTACCATTCGCGTTCAAAGGGTTCAACGTCATTGATAAATGATTTTGCAGGCTCGCGCGGCAGCCCGGCAACGGCCGCCGTGGGCTGAAGCTGCTGAAGACAAACGGCATCGTCAGGCTCCGCAAGCTCCGTCCAGATGCAGCGGCGCAGATGCTGAACCTTACGCAGGCGAACAATTTGCGCGGGTAGCACGTCGAGCACGCCAACCTTCTGCTTCAGACGCTGACAGATATCTTCCACAACCAGCATATTTTCGCGCTGATTTTTATCATCTTTAAGCAGCCATTGCCCTAACGCCCACGCCTGATGATCCTCGACGTGGTTCGCCACGGTGCCCGCTAACGCTTCCGTACGCAAAGCGGAGCCGATTCGCCGCCACAACCTTTCCGGGCTTGATCCAAGGAAGGCGTTCTGCTCATCAAAAGCCAGCAGAAAATGGTAGCAGTTGAAATTCACCCGACGGCTGGCCGCCATCAATCCTGCGGCGCAAACCGACGATGAAAACTGTAGATCTGTCGCCCGGGCGAGCACCACTTTGTCCAGTTTCCCTTGCCCAATAGCCTCAGTCGCCTTGCCAATCATCTCACACCACTCATTGTGCCCCGGATGGTGCAGCTCGCTCAGGCAGTGTAAATGCAGAGGCGCTAAGGGTTTGGTCGGCAGGATTTGTTCAAGGAAAGCCGCCGCCTCCCGGGCATCCTCTTTGAGCGAAGATTCGCTGTAGAGATGCAGACACAGGCAGGCTTCACCACCTTTTCTGCGCCATTCGAGGCGCGGTAAAAATAGATAGCCTGCCGCCGGGTTGAAGGCATTCAGCCCCCAGATTCGCGTGAAAGGTTGTTCAGGATTTGCCTGCACAAAAGCCTGCGCCTGCGTCAGGGCATTAAACCGGCAGACGGCACCGAGAGCGGCAACCTCATCATCACCGTCTCGTTGCTGCCAGTAAAAGTACGGGTAAAGCCGCAGGCCGCCCAGCCAGGCAAGGGCGTCAAAAGCATCGCTCAGGGTGACGTCAACACACAGGCATTTCAGGCCCGGTGCGTCCGTAAATTCTTCTGTTAATGCAAGCTGGAGTTGTTGCAGCGCAACGCTTACTGAATTCACGATTATCCCACCTTCCCTGAAAAGCCCTCGATTATACGTGGACATGGCGCTAAAAAAAAATCCCACCCAGTGGGTAAGATCTTATTTTATCCGGCGCACGGTAAACCGTGCGCCAAAGCGCCTTAGCGTCGGGCCAGCAGCAGCCCGAGTATCAGCCCGGCGGCAGCCCCTACGCCAATCCCCTGCCAGGGTTTTTCACGAACATAATCATCCGCGCGGTAGACGGCCTGCCTGGCGCGATAGTAGTAAGTGTCTGAGGCGTTGCTGACGCGGGCTTTAACTTCGTGAAGAGCTTGCTCAGCACGCGCTTTCAGCTCAAGGTACTTCTGATCCGCCGGATCCCCGGAAGAACGCAGCACTTCCTCAAGCGTTTCACTCAAAAGGCTCAGATCATCATCGAGACGAGATTCATACGGTTGCATTCATGTTCTCCGTGTTATTTCCACAAAAGGAAGGGAAAGGAATTTGCTCGTCTGCTAACTATAGACAATGGCTGTTCTTTTCGCCTGGCGAGCCAGGCTATCGGTTAGCCATACCGACATGGGGAATGCCGTCTTCATCATAAACATCGGTTACCGGCCTGAAACCAAAATGAGCATAGAACGCCTGCAAATGTGCCTGTGAGCCAAGATAAATAGCGCTTTGCGGCCAGTGACGCTCGCAGGATGCTATCGCGCGTTCCATTAACTGGTAGCCAAGCTTTTCTCCTCGCACGGCAGGATCAATAATCACCCTGCCGATCGTCACCGGTTCCAGATCGTTTTCACTTTTCAAAATTCTGGCGTAGGCGACCAATTTGCCTTCACGCCAGCCCAGTAAATGCCGATTCTCGCCCACCAGATCGTCACCGTCGATATCCTGATACGGACAGTTTTGCTCCACGATAAACACCGCATTGCGCAACGCCAGTACGCCGTAGAGGTCGCTCACGCTCAGTTGCGAATGGTGTAAGTCTTGCCAGTTCAACATGTTTAAGACTCCTGTTATTTAAAGGCCACTGTTGCCAATAGACGCTGCGGGTAAACTGATACTCTGTTTGTGTTGAAGGAACAACATATTCACCAGCGCGACATGGCTACCCTCACGGACCGTCTGGTCACGCTACTGATGGCCGATTATCTTTCTTCATCCCAGGTAACGTCGCTGATACACTATCTTTTACAGGCCGGTGAGTCAGCAGACTCCGAAGCTTTTGTTCGCGAACTGGCGCAGCGTGTGCCGCATCGCGGAAACGCACTTATGACCATCGCACAGCAGCTTAAACCAAAAGGTATTGAGAAAAGCATGGAGAAGGGCATCCAGCCTGGCGAGCAACGTGGCATTGAGAAAGGCTAACTCGAAGTCGCCCGTACCATGTTGCAAAGTGGTCTCGACCGCAACACCGTCATGAAAATGACCGGGCTAAGCGAACACGATCTGGCCCAACTCCGCCACTGATCGCCCTTTTCCTCAGCATGACATGCCTGTGTTACACACAAACAGTCAGGATAAATTGCTCCTCTGTTTGCACTAACCCCTGAAGTGCAGTCCTCCAGTATCAGGCAAAAACTTTCCCGTTCTCAAATTAGCAAGCATGCCAAAAAAACACCCTGTCAGCTTTACGCTCACAGGGTGCAGATGATTTCTTTAAACCGCCGCATCCCGGCGGGTATAAAGACGACCTTTCAGCTTACATCAACGGCTTCGCCAGCTGTACAAGGTCGATAAGCGGCTGAGGGTAGACACCCAGCAGCAGAACCAGTACGGCCGAGATCAGCACCACAACACCACCCGCGGTGAAAGCCCAGTTGCCCGGGGTATCACGGTTGAGCTGCTGAGGCGCACTCAGATACAGGCTCACGGTAACGCGCAGATAGTAGTAAAGGCCGATGGCGCTGCCCAGCACAACCGCGCCGGTCAGCCACCACAGATGAGCCTGTACGCCCACTGCAATGATGTAGAACTTACCGATAAAGCCCAGGGTCATTGGAATACCGGCCAGAGAAAGCATCATCACCGTCATCACCGCAGACAGAATGGGCTTATGCCAGAACAGGCCACGGTAAGAGTACAGAGAATCGGCATCCGGGCCACGGTACGGGCTGGACATCAGGCTCACCACGCCGAACGCACCGAGGCTGCTGAACAGGTAACCGGCCAGATAGACGCCCACAGATTCCATCGACATGCTGCCGTTTTGCAGTGCAATCAAAGCAACCAGCAGGTAACCCAGGTGTGCGATCGAGGAGTAGCCGAGCAGACGTTTGATATTAGTCTGACTCAGCGCCATCAGGTTACCGAAGAGGATAGAGGCGAAGGCGATAATGCCCAACACCACGCGTACCGCTTCGCTGTTACCGACCGGCGCGTAGAGGAACAGACGCATCACCACACCAAAGATGGCAATCTTGCTGGCGGTGGCCAGGAAGGTGGAAACCGGAGCAGGTGCGCCCTGATAAACGTCCGGCGTCCACAGGTGGAACGGCACCAGAGAAAGCTTGAAGCCCAGACCGACAATCATCAGCCCCAGGCCCGCCAGCAGCAGCGGCTCGTGCAGCAGGTTATCCGCCAGGCTCTTGCCAAGGCTGACAAACGACAGGTTGCCCGATTCCGCATACACCAGCGCCATACCGAACAGCAGGAAGGAAGAGGCTGCGGCGGAGAGGATGGTGTATTTGATGCTCGCTTCAAGCGAACGTTTCTGGCGAAAAGCGTAGCCAACCAGACCGAACAGCGGCAGTGAAATCAATTCAATACCGAGGAACAGCGCGGCCAGATGATTGGCATTGGCCAGCAGAATGCCGCCGAGAGCGGCAATCAGCACCAGCAGATAGAACTCTTCGCGGTTGTCGGTGTAACCCTGCAACCACGGATAGGCAAAGGTACAGGTGGCAAGGCTTGCCAGCAATACCAGCCCGGTATAGAGCATGGCAAAGCCGTCGACGCGCATCAGCGGAGTGACATCCATCGCCCCGGCCTGCCCGACAAACCATAAAGAGACCAGAGCGGCGTTAAGGCCGATAACCGACAGGGTTGCATTGACAAAATGGTCGCGTCGCCACGCTATGGAGAGCATCACAACCACCACCGTCAATCCGACGATCAACAGCGGTAGCAGCGCGATCAAATGTTGAGGAGTTATAGTCATGGCGAATTACGGCCTTGTAGTTGGAATTGAACTGGTGAACCACTGCTGAACATTGCTCATCGCAGCGTGCGAGGTATCCAGAATAGGCTGCGGATAGAAGCCCAACAGCACTAACAGCACCACCAGCAACAGGATGATAAAGAACTCGCGCAGCGACATGCCCGGCAGCTGTTTATCGCTGATTTCGCTTTTTGCTTTACCGAAGTAAGCGCGATGCAGCATCGCCAGCGAATAGACAGAGGCGAACACCAGACCGAAGGTCGAAATCACCGTAATGACCGGCACCACATGGAAGCTGCCAAACAGAATCATGAATTCGCCAACAAAGTTACCGGTGCCCGGCATCCCGAGTGTTGCCACAGCAAAGAACATCGACAGACCCGGCAACCATTTAATTTTGTTCCACAGGCCGCCCATCATGCGCATATCGCGCGTATGCAGGCGTTCGTAGAGCTGGCCGCAAATGATGAACATCCCCGCCGCGGAAAGGCCGTGGGCAATCATCTGAATCACCGCCCCCTGGTAGGCCAGCTGGTTGCCGGTGTAGATGGCAATCAGGACGAAGCCCATGTGGGAAACGGAGGTATAAGCAATCAGACGCTTGATATCAGTCTGTGCGAAGGCCATCCACGCGCCGTAGAAGATACCGATAACGCCCAGCCACATGGCAATAGGGGCAAACTCAGCGGAGGCTTCCGGGAACAGCGGTAGAGAGAAACGCAGCAGACCGTAGGCCGCCGTTTTCAGCAGGATGCCCGCGAGGTCAACGGAACCCGCAGTAGGAGCCTGGGAGTGTGCGTCTGGCAGCCAGCCGTGCAAAGGTACCACCGGCATTTTCACCGCGAAGGCGATGAAGAAGCCCAGCATCAGCAGCCATTGCACGCCGTGGGACATCGGCGTTTTCAGCAGCAGCTCATAGTTAAAGGTCCAGACGCCGGTGGCATTGTAGTGCACAAACACCAGGCCAAGAATGGCGATCAGCATCACCAGGCCGCTTGCCTGGGTATAGATAAAGAACTTGGTTGCTGCGGTAATACGCGTCTTCCCGTCGGAGGCTTTGTGGCCCCAGAGCGCGATCAGGAAGTACATCGGCACCAGCATCATTTCCCAGAAGAAGAAGAACAGGAACATGTCGATGGCAAGGAACACGCCGATTACGCCACCGAGGATCCACATCAGGTTTAAGTGGAAGAAGCCCTGATATTTTTCGATTTCATTCCAGGAACAGAGTACCGCCAGCACGCCGAGCAGACCGGTCAGCACGACCATCAGCAGCGACAGGCCGTCCAGCGCTAAGTGGATTTCAATCCCGAAGCGCGGGATCCACGACCGGACAAATTCAGACTGCCACTGCGGCAGACCCGTAGCCTGCGTCAGAGAGTAGCCACCCTGCAACCAAAGTTGCAGCGAAAGTGCCAGAGTCAGCCCCATGGTCACCAGCGCAATCCAACGCGGCACTTTTACGCCGAAGCGCTCGGTTTGCCAGCACAGGAAGCCGCCAATAAAGGGGATTAATATTAGCCAGGGTAATAGCATGGCATTTGTGTCCCTAAGTCAAAATAAACCAAAACATCACTCACCTTCCTCCCCCACCGGGGGAGGAAACGTTGAATTAGCGCAAGACCAACAGCAGGCCAAGAACTACCACGGCACCAATGCTCATCGAAGCCACATACCAGCGCAGATAGCCGTTCTCGCTCACCAGCAGACCGCGGCCTGCGAAGCGGGAAAGCACCGCTGGAATGTTCATCAGCGAGTTCAGCGGATCGCGCTTCAGCAGCCAGGCGATGCCGAGGAACGGCTTCACGAACACTTTGTCGTACAGCCAGTCGAAGCCCCAGGCATGGAACCACCAGGTGCCGAAGAAGCGGCCCGGCGCGCTGTTGGCGATAGCCGTCACCAGCGTACGTTTGCCCAGCCACAGCCAGGCGGCGATCAGGATACCGGCGATAGCAACAACGCCTGAGGTAATCTCAAGAGTCAGCACGCTGTTGTGCGCAAGCTCGGTGGTTTCCGGCAGCACGCCCGCCAGCGGTGGAACAATCATGGCACCCACGAAGGTGGACAGCACCAGCAGCACAATCAGCGGCAGGTGATGAGTAATGCCTTTGACCGCGTGAGCGTGGATCTGCTCTTTACCGTGGAAGACGATAAAGATCATCCGGAAGGTATACAGGGAGGTCATAAACGCACCGACCAGACCCGCGACCATCAGATTGAGATGCCCGTTGGCCATCGCTCCGGCAAGGATTTCGTCCTTACTGAAGAACCCTGCGGTAACCAGCGGCAGGGCTGACAGCGCCGCGCCACCGACCAGGAAGCAGAGATAAACCAGCGGAATGGACTTACGCAGGCCACCCATTTTGAAGATATTTTGCTCGTGGTGGCAGGCCAGAATCACCGAACCGGACGACAGGAAGAGCAGCGCTTTAAAGAACGCATGGGTCATCAGGTGGAAAATTGCCGCATCCCACGCCTGTACGCCAAGCGCCAGGAACATATAACCAATCTGGCTCATGGTGGAGTAAGCAAGTACGCGTTTGATGTCGGTTTGCACCAGGGCCGCAAAGCCTGCCATCACCAGCGTGACCGCGCCCACAATACCCACCAGATGCAGCACTTCAGGCGTCATCAGGAACAGGCCGTGAGTACGGGCAATCAGGTAGACGCCCGCGGTGACCATGGTCGCCGCGTGGATCAGCGCTGAAACCGGCGTTGGGCCAGCCATCGCATCCGCAAGCCAGGTCTGCAACGGCAGCTGGGCAGATTTACCAACCGCACCGCCCAACAGCATCAGCGTTGCCCACTTCAGCATCTCGTTGCCTTCGGCAAAGTGTGCAGGCGCCAGCTCAACCATTTCACGGAAGTTCAGCGTGCCCAGCTCGTTATAGAGAATGAACAGCGCGAAAGCGAGGAACACATCCCCCACACGGGTCACGACGAAGGCTTTCATAGCCGCTGCACCGTTCTTCGGATCGGTGTAGTAGAAACCGATCAGCAGATAGGAGCACAGGCCCACGCCTTCCCAGCCGAGATACATCAGCAGCAGGTTATCGCCCAGGACCAGCACAACCATGCTGGCAATAAACAGGTTGGTGTAGGCGAAGAAGCGGGAGTAGCCCTCTTCCCCACGCATATACCAGGAGGCATACATGTGGATCAGGAAGCCTACGCCGGTGACCACGGAAAGCATGGTCAGCGACAGGCCGTCGAGCACCAGGTTAAAGCCGATATTAAAATCACCTACCGACATCCAGGTCCACAGCGGCTGAACAAACGCCTGCTGGCCGTTGTTAAAGAAATCAACGCCCGCAATGGCGGTAACCAGCGCCGCCAGGCCGATAGAGCCAATCCCAACCGTGGCAGAAACGTTTTCCGACCAGCGACCACGAGAAAATGCCAGCAGGACAAAGCCAATAAATGGCAACAGAATGGTTAACCAGAGAAGGTTCATCCACGCATCTCACTTACTGAATCAATATTCAGATTCTGGCGACGACGATGGAGCTGCAGTAACAGCGCGAGGCCAATACTGGCTTCCGCTGCCGCAAGGCTAATCGCCAGGATATACATCACCTGACCATCGGCCTGGCCCCAGTAACTGCCAGCGACCACAAAAGCGAGCGCCGCGGCGTTAATCATGATTTCCAGGCTGATCAGCATGAACAACAGGTTGCGACGGATAACAAGCCCCGTCAGCCCAAGTACAAACAAAATGGCGGCCAGGATGAGTCCATGTTGCAGCGGGATCATACGTGCTCCTCCGTTTTTCTTTTTGTAGCCATCTCTGGACGATTGCTCAGCACTTCACCGGCGCGGTCTTCGCGCCCAAGATGGAAGGCCACAACCAAACCTGCCAGCAGCAGCATAGAGGCCAGTTCAACGGCCAGAACGTATGGCCCGAACAGCGCAATACCGACCTGTTTCGCGTCGATTGCCGTCCCGTCGATGCCCTGATCGTTCAGGCTCAGGATGGCGTATACCAGTACCACCAGCAGCAGGGCGGAGAGGACACCAGGCCCAATCCACAGCTGCGGCTTCAGCCACTCGCGCTCCTGCTGCACCACCGAGTTACCCAGGTTGAGCATCATCACCACGAAGACGAACAGCACCATGATGGCCCCGGCGTAAACGATAATCTCCAGCGCGCCGGCAAAATAGGCGCCCAGGGAGAAGAACACCCCGGCGATAGCCAGCAAAGAGATAATCAGATACAAAAGCGCGTGTACCGGATTACTGTGCGTGATCACCCGCAGGGTGGTCAGGACCGCTACAACGGCGCAAATATAAAAAGCGAATTCCATTGCCTTGCTCCTTAAGGTAACAGGCCTTTGACGTCGATAGGCTTGGCTTCGTTTTCCGCTTCGCCCTTATCTTTGCCGTCGATTGCCATACCTGCCATCCGGTAGAAGTTATATTCCGGGTATTTACCCGGACCGGAAATCAGCAGGTCCTCTTTCTCGTACACCAGATCCTGACGCTTAAACTCGCCCAGCTCAAAGTCCGGGGTCAGCTGAATCGCCGTCGTTGGACAGGCTTCTTCGCACAGACCACAGAAAATGCAGCGTGAGAAGTTGATGCGGAAGAATTCCGGATACCAGCGGCCATCTTTCGTCTCTGCCTTTTGCAGAGAAATACAGCCGACCGGGCAGGCAACCGCACACAGGTTACAGGCAACGCAACGCTCTTCGCCGTCCGGATCGCGCGTCAGCACGATGCGACCACGGTAACGTGGCGGCAGATACACTGGTTCTTCCGGATACATCTGCGTTTCGCGTTTCGCGAAGGCGTGCAGACCGATCATCCAGATACTGCGTACCTGGGTGCCGAAACCAACCACTAACTCTTTCAATGTCATGGTTTTTTCACCCCTTATGGTGCCTGATAGAGAATGACCGCGGCGGTCACCAGCAAGTTGACAAGCGTCAGCGGCAGGCAAACTTTCCAGCCAAAGGACATCACCTGGTCATAACGAGGACGAGGCAGCGCAGCGCGAATCAAAATGAACATCATCATGAAGAACGCGGTTTTCAACGCGAACCAGATGAACGGTGGTAACCACGGGCCATTCCAGCCACCAAAGAACAGCGTCACAATCAGTGCGGACACGGTGACGATGCCGATGTATTCCCCGACGAAGAACAGACCGAACTTCATACCGGAATATTCGATGTGATAACCGTCGGCCAGTTCCTGCTCGGCTTCCGGCTGGTCAAACGGGTGACGGTGACAAACCGCAACGCCCGCAATCGCAAAGGTGATAAAGCCGAAGAACTGCGGGATGACGTTCCACAGATGCGCCTGGTTATTGACGATATCGCTCATATTGAACGACCCCGCCTGTGCCACCACGCCCATCAGGGAAAGCCCCAGGAACACTTCATAGCTGAGCGTTTGCGCAGAGGCACGCATCGCCCCCAGCAGGGAGTATTTGTTGTTGCTGGACCATCCGGCAAACAGCACGGCGTAAACCGCCAGGCCTGCCATCATCAGGAAGAACAGGATCCCGATGTTTAGATCCGCCACGACCCAGCTCGGGCTGACCGGCACAATCGCGAAGGCCAGCAGCAGCGAGGTGAAAGCAATCATGGGTGCCAGAGTAAAGATCACGCGATCCGAGAAGCGCGGAACCCAGTCCTCTTTAAAGAACATTTTGATCATGTCGGCAACCAGCTGAAGCGAGCCGCCCCAGCCTACGCGGTTCGGTCCATAACGGTTCTGGAACAGACCGAGCAGGCGGCGTTCACCGAAACTCATGAACGCGCCGCAGGTGACCACGACCAGCAGGATAACCACCGCTTTGAGAATGCTCAGCAAAATGTCGATAACATCCGGTGTCAACCAGCTCATTGCGCAGCCTCCTGCAGATTTTCAAGACGAGCACCCGCCAGTACCGGAGCGATGCCAGGCATGCCCATCGGCAGACCAACCTGCCCTGCCGTCAGCCCTTCGGACAGCTGCAGCGGCAGACTCAGCGTCTGGCCTTCGTAGCTAAAGGAAATCAGGCTGCCCGCGTTTACGCCAAGCTTAGCGGCATCCGCCGGGTTCAGCGTGATGTACGGTGCAACCATGCGGCTCTGGAAGACCGGAGAGCGCTGGGACATCTCGTCGCTACCAAACAGATGGTAGTACGGTGCCACGCGCCACTGGTCAGCCTCGGCCTGGAAGCTTTCCGGCACGGTGGTGAAGTAATCCAGACCGGTGTCAGAAGCTTCGATCAGGCGCACGCCCGGATCGCCATGACGCAGCTTGCCACCCACTTCAGCCTGGAACTTGTTCCATGCCTGCGGGGAGTTCCAGCCTGGTGCCCAGGCAAAAGGAATCTGCTGGCGGTCGGCGAGCGGGCTGTTGTTCCCTTCCATAGAGAAGGCAAACATGGTGTCTTTATCCTGCGGCTGACGTGGTTCATGCACGCTGATATTGGCGCGCATGGCCGTACGACCGCTGGAACGGATTGGCGAACGAGAGAGTTTCTGACCGCGAATACGGAAGCTGGCATCAGGCGCAGCCTCTTTGATACCGGCCAGCTGCGGCAGCGCCTGTACACAGGCGTCGATGACATGGTCGAGCTGCGTCCAGTCCACTTCACGGCTCTGTACCGTACTGTGCAGAGAGTGCAGCCAGCGCCAGCTTTCAAGCATCGCAACCTTGTTGTCGTAGTAAGACGGATCATAAACCTGGAAGAAGCGCTGCGCGCGGCCTTCGTTGTTGACGACTGTACCGTCGCTTTCGGCAAAGCTTGCAGTGGACAGCACCAGGTGGGCTTTATCCATAATCGCCGTGCGCTGATGATCGATAACCATGACCAGCGGTGCTTTGCTGAGTGCCGCGTCAACGCGGGCAGCAGAAGCGTGACGATGCAGATCGTTTTCCAGCACCACGACCGCATCGGCCGCACCGCTTTCCAGCTCGCTGAGCGCTTCTTCAAGCGACCCACCGCCGATCATGCCCAGACCGACGCTGTTCACCGCGCGGGCGATCATAGTGATGCCTACGTCGGCACCGCGGCCTTTCAGCGCTTTGGCAACGTTTGCCGCAGCCTGAATCACCGCTTCGCTGCCGGAGTTAGTCCCGGAGACGATAAGGGGTTTTTTCGCACCGGCCAGCGCCTGAACAATAACGTCGACCTTGTTCTTCAGGTCGCGATCGAGCTCTACTGCCGGGGCGTTGCTGTCCAGCGCGTTAGCGATAGCAAAGCCCAGGCGAGCCTGATCTTCTACCGGCGCACGGTAGGTCCACGCCGCAATGTCGTCCAGACGGGTGTTATCCACGTTGGTGACAAACAGCGGATGTTTTGCATGCTGACCGATGTTCATGATCGCCGCGATCTGCCAGTCGGCCACTTTCTGAGCCGCTGCCATTTCACGCGCTTTACCTTTCACCGCCTGGCGAACAGCCAGCGCAACGCGAGCGCCTGTCTGGGTTACGTCTTCGCCCAGAATCAGCACCGCATCGTAGGATTCGATTTCGCGCAGCGCAGGCGTGTGAACGCCGCTTTCTTTCAGCACTTTCAGCATCAGCTGCAGACGAGCCTGCTCTCCTGCGGCAATACCGGTGTAGAAGTTATCCGCGCCCACCAGCTCGCGCAGCGCAAAGTTGCTTTCTACGCTTGCACGCGGGGAGCCAATACCGATCACTTTTTTCGACTGACGCAGAATATCGGCCGCGCCCTGCATCGCCTGTTCGGCGTTCAGGGTAATGAAGTCGTCACCACGACGTTGAATCGGCTGACGCGGACGGTCTTTCAGATTCACATAGCCATAGCCAAAGCGACCGCGGTCACACAGGAAATAGTGGTTTACGGTGCCGTTGTAGCGGTTTTCGATGCGACGCAGTTCACCGTAGCGCTCGCCCGGGCTGGTGTTACAGCCGATGCTGCACTGCTGGCAAATACTTGGCGCAAACTGCATGTCCCACTTACGGTTGTAGCGTTCGGAGTGGGTTTTGTCGGTGAAAACGCCGGTCGGGCAGATTTCTACCAGGTTGCCGGAGAACTCGCTTTCCAGCACGCCGTCTTCCGGGCGACCGAAGTAGACGTTGTCGTGAGCGCCATAAACGCCCAAATCTTTACCGTCTGCATAATCTTTGTAGTAACGCACACAGCGATAGCAGGCGATACAGCGGTTCATTTCATGAGAGATGAACGGGCCGAGATCCTGATTGCGGTGAGTACGCTTGGTGAAACGGTAGCGGCGGAAGCTATGGCCGGTCATGACCGTCATATCCTGCAGGTGGCAGTTGCCGCCTTCTTCACAAACCGGACAGTCGTGCGGGTGGTTGGTCATCAACCATTCCACAACGCTTTCACGGAACTGTTTCGCTTCGCCGTCGTCAATAGAGATAAAGGTGCCGTCAGAAGCCGGTGTCATACACGACATCACCAGGCGACCGCGGGTATCTTCTGCGTTCTGATATTGCTTCACCGCACACTGGCGGCAAGCACCGACGCTGCCCAGCGCCGGGTGCCAGCAAAAATAAGGAATATCAAGGCCGAGGGAGAGACAAGCTTCCAGCAGGTTGTCCGCCCCGTTAACCTCATATTCTTTGCCGTCTACATGAATCGTAGCCATAGTCAGCATGCTTCCAGTTGGCCTGAATAACTCAGGCGTTAATCAAAAATTCTTGTGCAATGCACCCTCACCCACATTGCTTTTCGCCCTCTCTTCTTGCGGAGAGGAGCGGATGAGGGGCTATATCACCAGCGCGTTTTTAACAGGTTCGGCTGAATGCCATTGATGGCACGCGTGTTACCGAGATCCTGTTTGGCAATGCCTGCTTCGAATTCTTCGCGGAAATATTTAATCGCACTCTGCAATGGCTCAACCGCCCCCGGCGCATGCGCGCAGAAGGTTTTACCCGGCCCCAGGAAACGACACAGCTGCTCCAGGGTTTCAATGTCGCCAGGCTGACCTTCGCCACGCTCCAGCGCACGCAGAATTTTTACGCTCCACGGCAGGCCATCACGGCAAGGCGTACACCAGCCGCAGGACTCACGGGCAAAGAACTCTTCGAGGTTACGGACCAGCGGCACCATGCCAATTTCATGGTCAACGGCCATCGCCAGCGCGGTCCCCAGACGGCTGCCTGCTTTACCGATGCTTTCAAACTCCATCGGCAGGTCAAGATGGGATTCGGTCAGGAAGTCTGTCCCTGCCCCACCCGGCTGCCAGGCTTTGAATTTCAGGCCATCGCGCATGCCGCCTGCGTAATCTTCAAGGATTTCTCGAGCCGTGGTGCCAAAAGGCAATTCCCACACGCCCGGGTTTTTCACTCGGCCAGAGAAGCCCATCAGCTTGGTGCCAGCGTCTTTGCTTAAGCCCCCGCCAATGCCCTGATACCACTCCACGCCGTTGGCGAGAATGGCCGGGACGTTACACAGGGTTTCAACGTTGTTAACGCAGGTCGGTTTGCCCCAGACGCCGCTTGAGGCTGGGAAAGGCGGTTTTGAACGAGGGTTCGCGCGGCGGCCTTCCAGAGAGTTAATCAGCGCGGTTTCTTCCCCGCAGATATAACGCCCGGCACCGGTGTGCACGATCAGTTCAAAATCAAAGCCAGAACCCAGGATATTTTTACCCAGCAGGCCCGCCTCGGTCGCTTCGGCAATCGCACGGCGCAGATGAACAGCCGCTTCGATATATTCGCCGCGCAGGAAGATGTAGCCACGGTAGGCTTTCAGCGCAAAGGCTGAAATAAGCATCCCTTCCACCAGCAGGTGCGGCAGCTGCTCCATCAGCAGACGGTCTTTGTAGGTACCCGGCTCCATTTCATCGGCGTTACACAGCAGGTAACGGATGTTCATGGATTCGTCTTTCGGCATCAGGCTCCACTTCAGACCGGTGGAGAACCCTGCACCGCCGCGCCCTTTCAGGCCGGCGTCTTTCACCGCATTGACGATCTCGTCCGGAGCCATGCCGGTCAGGGCTTTACGCGCGCCTTCGTAACCGTTTTTGCTGCGGTATTCTTCCAGCCAGACCGGCTGTTTGTCCTCGCGCAGCCGCCACGTCAGCGGATGGGTTTCGGGAGTCACAATGATTGGCTTCATTTGTACTGCTCCAGCAAATCAGGGATCGCTTCCGGCGTCAGATGGCTGTGCGTATCGTCATCAATCATCATGGTCGGCCCTTTGTCGCAGTTTCCCAGACAGCAGGTCGGCAGCAGGGTGAAGCGGCCATCAAAGGTGGTCTGGCCCGGTTTGATATTCAGTTTGGCTTCGATAGCAGACTGAATGCCCTGGTAGCCCGTGATATGGCACACCACGCTGTCGCAGTAGCGGATCACATGGCGGCCTACCGGCTGGCGGAAAATCTGGCTGTAGAAGGTGGCCACGCCTTCCACGTCGCTGGCAGGAATGCCCAGCACGTCGGCGATAGCGTAAATGGCACCGTCCGGCACCCAGCCACGCTGTTTCTGAACGATTTTCAGCGCTTCGATGGACGCGGCACGGGCATCTTCGTAATGGTGTTTCTCATGCTCAATAGCTTCGCGCTCAGCCGCACTCAGCTCAAAAGCTTCAGCCTGGGATTGTTGTTTATCGTGCATAGTTAGCGGTCCACATCTGACATGACAAAATCAATACTACCCAGATAGACAATCAGGTCGGAGACCAGGCTGCCGCGGATAGCCGCCGGGATTTGCTGCAGGTGCGCAAAGCTCGGGGTACGGATGCGGGTACGGTAGCTCATGGTGCTACCGTCGCTGGTCAGGTAGTAACTGTTGATCCCTTTGGTCGCTTCAATCATCTGGAAGGATTCGTTGGCCGGCATAACCGGGCCCCAGGAAACCTGCAGGAAGTGAGTGATCAGGGTTTCGATATGCTGCAGCGTGCGCTCTTTCGGCGGCGGCGTGGTCAGCGGATGATCCGCTTTGAACGGGCCGGCCGGCATGTTTTTCAGACACTGTTCGAGAATACGCAGGCTCTGACGCAGCTCTTCCACTTTCAGCATTACGCGGGTGTAACAGTCGCTCACGCCACCGCCAACCGGGATCTCGAAGTCGAAGTTTTCGTAGCCAGAGTAAGGACGCGCTTTACGGATATCGAAGTCAATACCGGTGGCACGCAGGCCAGCACCGGTGGTCCCCCACTCCAGCGCTTCTTTCTTCCCGTACGCGGCCACGCCCTGAGAACGTCCTTTAAGGATGGTGTTACGCAGCGCGGCTTTCTCGTAGGAATCCAGACGTTTTGGCATCCACTCGAGGAATTCTTTCAGCAGACGTTCCCAGCCGTTTGGCAGGTCGTGCGCGACGCCACCGATACGGAACCAGGCCGGGTGCATACGGAAACCGGTAATCGCTTCCACCAAATCGTAGATTTTCTGACGGTCGGTAAAGGCGAAGAACACCGGCGTCATCGCACCAACATCCTGAATGAACGTGGAGATGTACAGCAGGTGACTGTTAATACGGAAAAGTTCGGAGAGCATGACGCGGATCACTTCCACGCGCTCAGGCACCTTAATGCCCGCCAGCTTCTCAACCGCCAGCACGTACGGCATTTCGTTCACGCAGCCGCCGAGGTATTCGATACGGTCAGTGTACGGAATGTAGCTGTGCCAGGACTGACGCTCGCCCATTTTTTCCGCGCCGCGGTGGTGATAACCGATATCCGGTACGCAATCGACAATTTCTTCACCGTCGAGTTGCAGGATGATGCGGAATGCACCGTGCGCAGAAGGGTGGTTTGGCCCGAGGTTCAGGAACATGAAATCTTCATGCTCGCTGCTGCGTTTCATACCCCAGTCTTCGGGTTTGAAGGTCAGCGCTTCCATCTCGAGATCTTCTTTCTGTTTGGTTAACTCAAACGGATCGAATTCGGTGGCGCGCGCCGGGTAATCTTTACGCAGCGGGTGGCCTTCCCAGGTCGGCGGCATCATGATACGCGTCAGGTGCGGGTGGCCATTAAAGGTAATGCCAAACATTTCCCAGGTTTCACGCTCATACCAGTTGGCGTTAGGGAAAAGTTTAGTGACGGTCGGCACATTCAGATCGTTTTCAGACAGCGCCACCTTCAGCATGATATCACGGTTGCGATCGATGGAAATCAGGTGGTAGAAAACGGAAAAATCCGCGGCCGGTAAACCGTCGCGGTGGGTGCGGAGACGTTCGTCCATGCCATGCAAATCGAACAGCATGACGTAGGGTTTCGGGAGTCTCTTGAGGAAATCAACTGCTTCCAGTAACTGCTCACGCCTGACCCAGACAACCGGTACGCCGGTACGGGTTGGCTGAACGGTAAAGGCATCCGGCCCAAAACGGTTACGCAGTTCGCCGATTACCGGATCATCGAGATGGTCACGGGTAAGACATGCTGTCTGAGCGGCGTCTTGCGCGGTTAAATCGGTCATATTTCTCACCATTGCAAATGGTTCTGTGGTGACTGTCGGTCAGGCGCTTCGCGTTAATATTATTGATCTGCGAGGCATTTCGCTGACTACAGGCGCAAATTAAATCTCGTCAGGTGTCCGCAGGTTGGTCACAGCAATTCGCTCGCCGCGCTTACGCTCGCGCTCTGATTGCATGTTGGCGCGGTACACACCCTGATCGCCTACAACCCATGACAGAGGGCGGCGTTCTTTACCAATCGACTCCTGCAGCAGCATCAGCGCCTGCATGTAGGCTTCCGGACGCGGCGGGCAACCCGGGATGTAAACATCAACCGGCAGGAATTTATCCACGCCCTGCACCACGGAATAGATGTCGTACATGCCGCCAGAGTTGGCACAGGCGCCCATGGAGATCACCCATTTTGGCTCAAGCATCTGATCGTAGAGGCGCTGGATAACCGGAGCCATTTTGGTAAAGCAGGTGCCCGCAACCACCATCAGGTCAGCCTGGCGCGGAGAAGCACGCAGTACCTCTGCCCCAAAACGCGCAACGTCATGCACCGCAGTGAATGACGTCACCATTTCAACGTAGCAGCATGACAGCCCGAAGTTGTACGGCCAGATCGAGTTCTTACGACCCCAGTTGACCATATCGTGCAGAGCGTGCTCGAGCTTGCCCATGTACACGCTTTTATTGACTTCTTGCTCCAGGGGGTCGGTTACGATCTCCTGTTTCTGCAGGGGGTAACGGTCATTCTCACCGTTAGGATCTATGCGGGTGAGCGTATAATCCATCTTATTGCCTCGCTGTTACTGCTGACGATTAGAGATACTGTTTTCCGGGTTGACGTGTTCACGACGTGAACGAGCAGGCGTCCAGTCCAGGGCGCCAATACGCACCAGATACACCAGGCCGGCCAGTAGCACTAAAATGAAAATTGCGGCTTCCGCGAAGCCAATCCAGCCACTTTCACGGATAGAATTAGACCAGGCATAGAGATACAAGGCTTCCACGTCGAAGATCACGAAGAACATGGCCACCAGGTAAAACTTAGCGGAAAGACGTAAACGCGCGGAACCAACGGAGTCAATGCCTGACTCGAAGGGAGTGTTCTTATGCCGACCCTGGGCTCTGCCGCCGAGGAACCAGGCCCCGAGAAGCATTACGCAACACAGGCCAATGGCAACAATAAGAAAGACAGCGAACGCCCAGTGATGAGCGATAACTTCAGTGGATGTTGACATACTCATTGCTTACTCATCAAAAGTGGCGCCACAACCTCTGCTCTTGCTGGCAGATGAACACCACATCGATTCATGGGGAGGAACAATAAACCTTACAATAACTGCTGGAATCAAAAATTTACCAGCAAATTGATGGGGTTTTTTACTCCTTTCTATAACCTTTTGTCAACTTTAACAAAAGTATCCACACATTAATTTACATAGAACGCAATTCATTAACATTAAGTGCGTTAAAACACGCAGATACCGAGTAAGTTACTCCGATCTGAGTCTGGTGAATCGTGTCCGTGCAGTGGAAAAAATAAATAGCCCCTCTATTTTGGCAGGAAATCTCAACTATTCATCCCCCTAAGAGGGAGTATTTTCTTGATCTGAGACACGCTTTTGTTAATTCACGGCTAAAAGAAACAACATTGCCCCGTGTTTTTTAACATGTTCTGGAAATTCCCCCCCGGCGAAGCCAACCCCCAGTGCGGAAAAACGCAGCGGTATAATCGCCTGTTTAAAATAAATTTTTCCACCCGAATGCGGTAAAAGTAGCCAAAGTGAATAAAAAACAGGCCGCTGAGGGCAATAATCCCTTCAGCGGCCTGTTTTTACAATTTACATTATGTTACTAACAAATGGCTGTAAATTACTCTGCGCCACGCCCAATGAGCAGGGAGTCATCGCCTTCATCCGACGACAGTGCATAGTTGTAGGGACTAGGGCTGGTTTCCATGGCGTTAAATATGGCCTGCGCCAGCTCATTATTCGATTGCGGATTGCGGCACAGCAGGTAGCGAGTATCCGGCATCGCGGGAAGGCCGTCCGCCACGCCCAGCACCCGCAGTTCCGGGCTCATCATTTCCACCGGTCTTGCGGTAACACCCAGCCCCGCTTTGACGGCGGCCCTGACCGCCGCAAGGGTCGAAGCAACATAAGAGATGCGCCACGGAATACGCGCCTCATTCAGGCGCTCCAGCATCATGTCGCGGTACGGGCTTGGATCGTCAAGCATGACAAGCGGCACCGCCTCCCCTTTCTGGAAGACGTAATCCGCCGCGCAGTACCATAGCGTGGGCGAGGTACGCAGAACCAGAGAATCAAAATGGGCGGGTTTAGAGGTTGTCACAACCAGATCAACTTCCTGCTGATTGAGCATTTCAATCATAAAGGGGTTGCGTTTGACCCGCACATCCAGCGCCAGTTTGGGATAAACCGAACTGACCCTGTTGAGAAGGAAAGGTAAAATAGTGTCTGCGGTTTCATCGGAAGCGCCGAGGGTTAACACGCCCTGCAGATTGCTGAACATCAGCGAGGAACAGGCTTCATCGTTAAAGCGCAGGATCTTTCTTGCGTACCCTAAAAGCTGGATACCATGCTCGGTTAAGAGCTTATTACGACCGTGGCGCGCGAAGAGCTCTTTCCCTACCAGCTGCTCCAGGCGCTGCATTTGCTGACTGACTGCGGACTGGGTACGGCATACCGCTGCTGCTGCCGCCGCAAAGGTATTGAGATCGGCGACCGCAACAAAAGTCCTCAGCAGATCGAGGTCGAGATTCAGTATCGGACGATTTGCGTTAATCATAATTTCTTCACTAGTGGGTTGCTCTTGCGAGTCTGCCTCTGTTCTATTGCTGTGATTTATCAAAGAGATAAAGCAATTCCATTTTCAGAACGCCTCCAGACAGTTTATGCCTCTTTTCGGGATCGTCGTCCTGATTTTTTAATTTTTTATTTCCCATTTACGCGACTCAATAATGCGAAACGTGACGCCGGAGAATCGCGCTGACTAATACAACATACAAACTATCAGGCGGGCATACCAGTCGCGTAATTTAAGAATAGGAATTTATTGTAAATCCACTTAAGGGGCTGGCTTATATAGCGTTATCGCGGTAATAAGACGTCCCACAGCCCCGCCACAGCAGGCTTCGCCAGGCGTTGACCCATAAACCCCGCTACGAATTAACACAGAGTAAATCGGAATGTTACCCGAGGCACAAAGCT
The DNA here is from genome assembly GCA_946480445.1 of uncultured Buttiauxella sp. GTDB lineage: Bacteria > Pseudomonadota > Gammaproteobacteria > Enterobacterales > Enterobacteriaceae > Dryocola. Next base: position 4,892 of record CAMLJN010000017.1, on the reverse strand, counting down.
GACAAGCCCCCTAATTGGCCGCGTATCTTACCGCAAAGAGGCTGGATTTATAAGGTCCAGTGAGAATTATCTCATCTCATTCCTCTCACTACCTTTTGAACCCGAGCTTATTCCCTGATAATGTTGAAAACACAACTCGCTATAATTAAAACTGCTTAATCATTTCCTCTGCAAATATTAATCACAACTGCAATTACGTTTATAAACATCTTTTTAACTCGTTACCCCACCGGGCGTCGGGGATAAGCTGGCAAGTCACCTGAGCTAATACAATTCTTCGCGGTCAACGGAACATCAGAGTCACACACTGCCAAATCGCGCTATCCCCGGAAGATCTGCTGATATAAAAATCAAAAATACAGGTTATTATTTTGATAATTTATAAAATAACAATATTAAAATTCTACATTTAAAGTTTTAACACGCTTCCGGATGACATCCTGCTGAAGATAAATTGCTCGTCTGCGCTTTGTTTGGGTTCAAATCTGTGGCGGCCAGGAGTACATTGGAGCCTGGTTGCCGCCACGGCAGGAAGCAACGCTAACATTTAAGGTCGAAGGCCCATGTCCCCTATCGAAAAATCCAGCAAATTAGATAACGTCTGTTATGACATCCGCGGTCCCGTGCTCAAAGAGGCCAAGCGCCTTGAAGAAGAAGGGAATAAAGTCCTCAAACTGAATATCGGCAATCCCGCCCCCTTTGGTTTTGAAGCCCCGGACGAGATCCTTGTCGATGTGATTCGCAATCTTCCTACCGCGCAGGGCTATTGCGATTCAAAAGGTTTGTACTCCGCACGCAAGGCGATCATGCAGCACTATCAGGCGCGCGGTATGCGGGACGTGACCGTCGAAGATATTTACATCGGCAACGGCGTTTCTGAGCTGATAGTCCAGTCGATGCAGGCGCTGCTTAACAGCGGCGATGAAATGCTGGTGCCGGCCCCCGATTACCCGCTGTGGACCGCGGCCGTGTCGCTCTCCGGTGGCAAAGCCGTGCACTATCTGTGCGATGAGTCTGCCGACTGGTTCCCGGACCTGGACGATATCCGGGCCAAAATCACGCCCCGCACTCGCGGCATTGTGATCATCAACCCCAATAACCCAACCGGCGCGGTGTATTCAAAAGAATTATTAATGGAAATTGTTGAGCTGGCGCGTCAGCACAACCTGATTATTTTCGCCGATGAGATTTACGACAAGATCCTCTACGACGAAGCAGAGCATATTTCGATAGCAACGCTTGCGCCGGATCTGCTGACTATCACCTTTAACGGCCTGTCAAAAACCTACCGCGTGGCCGGTTTCCGCCAGGGCTGGATGGTGCTGAACGGGCCAAAAAAACACGCGAAAGGCTATATCGAAGGTCTGGAAATGCTGGCCTCAATGCGTCTGTGCGCCAACGTGCCCGCCCAACATGCCATTCAAACCGCCCTGGGCGGCTATCAGAGCATCAGCGAGTTTATCGTGCCTGGCGGGCGACTCTATGAACAGCGGAACCGCGCCTGGGAGCTGATCAACGACATTCCGGGCGTCTCCTGCGTGAAACCACGCGGCGCGCTCTATATGTTCCCGAAAATAGATGCGAAACGCTTTAACATCCACGATGACCAGAAAATGGTGCTCGATTTCCTGCTACAGGAAAAAGTCCTGCTGGTGCAGGGCACGGCCTTTAACTGGCCCTGGCCTGACCATGTGCGCATCGTCACGCTGCCGCGGGTAGACGAACTGGAGATGTCCATCACTAAACTGGGACGTTTCCTCGGTCACTATCACCAGTAAGACTGGCAGGGGAAGTTTGCAACTTCCCCTTTCTCACCCCACAATGGTTCTCTTTAGCGTTGCATCAGGTGTAACTATGAGCCAGAGCCATTTCTTTGCCCACCTCTCCCGCCTTAAACTCATTAACCGTTGGCCGCTGATGCGCAATGTTCGCACCGAGAACGTCTCTGAGCATAGCCTGCAGGTTGCCATGGTAGCCCACGCCCTCGCGGTCATTAAGAACAAGAAATTTAACGGCCAGCTCAACGCAGAGCATGTGGCCCTGCTGGCCATGTACCACGACGCCAGCGAGGTGCTGACGGGCGATCTTCCGACGCCGGTTAAGTACTTTAATTCGCAAATTGCCCATGAATACAAAGCCATCGAAAAAATCGCTCAGCAGAAATTGATCGATATGGTTCCCGAAGAACTACGGGATATCTGGGCGCCGCTGATTGATGAGCATCGGTGCAGCGAGGAAGAAAAAACCATTGTTAAGCAAGCCGATGCCCTGTGCGCCTATCTGAAGTGTCTGGAAGAGCTATCGGCCGGTAATAATGAATTTTTGCTGGCCAAAAGCCGCCTGGAAAAAACGCTGGCGGACAGGCACAGCGAGGAGATGGACTACTTTATGCAAGTTTTTGTGCCAAGCTTCCAGCTATCCCTCGACGAAATTAGCCAGCTGTAGATGGCTAAAGGAGCGGATAGCGATCATGCTGCTTATCCGCTTCAGACATTCCTCTTTCACTTGCACATAGCCCCTTCCGCACGGCCGCCTTAAAACGGAAACAGCATCGGCACCATCACAACGCTGACGACCATCACAATGATGGTAAAGGGCACGCCCAGTTTCACAAAGTCGCCAAATTTATAGTTGCCCGGCCCCAGCACCAGGGTGTTGACCGGGGAGGAAACCGGCGTCATAAAGGCGGCTGAGGCGGCAAGAGCCACAATCATCGCAAACGGATAAGGCGACACGCCCATAGAGTTGGCGGCGGCCAGAGCAATCGGCGCCATCAGCACCGCCGTGGCGGTATTCGAGATAAATAGCCCTATCGTTGCGCACATAACAAACAGGCACACGAGCATCACGTAAGGCCCATAGCCGCCTCCCAGCGTCATCAATCCGCTGACAATCAAATCAACGCCGCCGGTCTTTTGCAGCGCCAGCGCAAAAGGCATCATCCCGACAATTAAGATTATGCTCGGCCAGTGGATCGCTTTGTAGGCGCTTTCCATATCAATACAGCGGAATTTCCCCATCAGCAGGCAGGCAATGATGGCGGCAACGGGATTGGGGATTTCATCGGTCAGCATCAGTGCCACCATCAGCGCCAGACTAAAAATGGCGTGCGGCGCCTGGCTATGTGCCGGAGAAGCTTCGCCCTCTTCAACGGGCAAATTCAACACAAGGAAATCGCGGCTTTTCTGATTCAGCTGGCTGATTAGCTTCCAGTTTCCCACCACCAGCAGAATATCGCCAAGCTGCAGAGGCTCATCGACCAGCAGGCCTTCAAGCGCTTCTCCATGGCGTTTAAGCCCGACCACATTCAAGCCATAGCGAGTCCGGAAACCGATCTCACGCAGCGTTTGTCCGATAAGCTCTGAATCGGGGATCGTCGAGACTTCAGCCATGCCGACATCCAGCGCCCGATCGGAAAAATACTCCCCGCGCAGCACCCTTGGCTCAAGCAGTTGTTCACTACAGAACTCACGCAGATCGACTTCTGAGGCAGACATATCGATCAGCAGTACATCGCGGGCACGAAACTCTGTTCCGCCGGTCACGTTCACTATCACCCGACGGAATTTACGCCAGCGCTCAAGGCCTATCACGTTCGCACCGTAGCGTTCGCGCAGTTTCAAATCATCCAGACGATAGCCGATCAATGGCGATCCGGGCCGTATAGCCAGGCGACGGGCGCGTCCCGTCAGGCGATAGTCTTTGATCAGATCGCGAAAGGTGCGCCGCTTCCAGCCTTCTTTACCGTCCTCTTTGTTTTGCCCGTTGAGCGCAAAACGGGCAAACAGCATATAGGCAATCCCCAGCACCAGCACAACCAGGCCGATAGGCGTGACGCTGAAGAACTGAAACCCTTGTAGCCCTTCTCGCACCAGTTCACTGTTGACGACCAGGTTTGGCGGCGTGGCAACCAGCGTCATCATGCCGCTGATAAGCCCCGCGAAGCTAAGCGGCATCATTAAACGTGAGGGGGAAGTTTTCATGCGCATGGAGACGCTAAGGACAACGGGAATAAAAATGGCCACCACCCCGGTGGAACTCATGAAAGCCCCTAACCCGGCAACGGTCAGCATCAGGAAGACCAGCATTTTGGTTTCGCTGCTGCCGGCAACCTCCACCAGCCAGGCCCCCATTTTGGTCGCGACACCCGTGCGGACCAGACCATCCCCGATGATAAAGAGTGCGGCAATCAGAATCACATTGGGATCGCTGAAGCCGGAAAAGGCCTCGCTAACGGTGAGCGTACCGCTCAGGATAAAAGCAACGATAACCAGCAGCGCCACGGCATCCATTCTTACTTTGCCGGTGGCAAAAAGCACGACGGCAATACCGAGCAGCGACAATACCCAAATCAGTTCCGAGTTCAAAACGTATCCTTGTTTGCCGAAAGTTGACCGATTTCCGGAGCATGCCAGAAAAAAACCCCGCGAACGCGGGGTTAAATCATGGGATCAGTGTTTTCTCAATACTTCGACGCTGCCGTCCGACAACTTCTGGATCAGCAATTCGGTGAGAGATTTTAACGCGTAATCAACATGCTCAAGGCGCGGCGTGTCAGCCGGTGCATTTACCGCAATGACATGGCAGCCCGCCGCAAGGCCGGACAACACGCCCGCAGGTGCATCCTCTACCACCACGCATTCTTCCGGCTCTAAGCCCAGCAGCTGCGCGCCGAGCAGGTAAGCATCCGGCTCAGGCTTGCCGCGCGCCACGCGTTCTGCGGTGACGAAAACTTCTGGTTCTGGCAAACCGCCCGCCAGACGTCGGGCGCTGGCAACAGGCATGGAGCCTGAAGTCACGATGGCCCACGGAATACCCGCTTCGTTCAGATGGGTCAGCAGCTCAACGGCCCCCGGCAGCGCCTTCACGCCATCGGTATCTTCAGACTCTAT
>CAMLJN010000016.1 GCA_946480445.1 uncultured Buttiauxella sp. | reverse complement strand
AACTCCTGCTGAATCTCATCTTCGGGTGCGCCCGCCATAAAGTGACGCAGTGAAGTGATTGCCTGCTTGCCGTGGATAAAGCCCAGCACTTCTTCAGGAGAAATAGCAAAGCGCTTCGCCCAGTTTATCCATGCGCGTTCCACCGCTGGCAGAGAATCGACCAGCGTCCCATCTAAATCAAACAAGAACCCTTTACACTTCACCACGCTTGCCCCCTCAGGCATTGATAATCTGCGCGATCTCATTCGCACTTAAGTGATACTGGCGCGGGCAGGACTGCCACACTTTCAGCATACGCTGGTACTTTTCCCACATTGGCGTCTGGGCGTTAAAGCCATGGGTGCCCGCATCAAAGTGCGCATAGCGCCCTTCCACGTTCACCATAAACCGCACGTAGCCCAGGAAGCGGGCTTCCGTTGCCGCATCAAAACCAAGGAAAGTTACACGACGTTCGTCGATGCTCTGGTTATCTTTCAGGTTTGTCCAGGAGGCATGCATCGCGTGATACATTTCCATGATGTCGATGACGGTACGGCAGGTTTCTTCCGTCAGCTGACCGAACTCGCGGTCCAGCTCGCGCATTTGCAGGCCATAGCCGCGCTCGATAATCGTTTGCAGGCGGCGGTAACGCTCGGCGTTGTCCGGGTCGAGCATGGTCATCATTTTGTACTGGTTCGATAAAATCAGCCGCTGGGCGTTAGTCATTTCCATTTTCAAGCTCCAAAAGTGCAGATAGATAACCTGCTAAAAAGTATGCCTTCCTTTATATGCGTAACGGCCCCTGTTTTACAAATCATCCAGGAAAGTTTTATCCAGCTGCTTAAAAGCTCGCTTCAGCACGTCGGCCAGCGCCTGATAGTTCGGTTTGCCCTCAACGGGCGCCAGCGCCTGCCCCGATTCCTGTAATTTGCCGCGCACTTCATAGAACCAGTTCAGCAGCGTGGGCGGTAAAGGCGTCACGGAACGCTTGCCCAACCACCATAGCCCCTGCATCGGCAGGCTACAGGCGAAAAGCGCGGTAGCAACGGCGGGGCCAAGCTGACCGCCAAGGGCGATCTGCCAGGTCAGGGTGAAAACGGCAAGTGGAGGCATAAAGCGGATCGCAAAGCGAGTGGCGCGTATCACGCGGTTTTCAACGAAAACAGGCGCAAGGCGCTTATCAACGGGCCAGGTTTTTGAGTAATGCTGCCCTCGACCGAACAAACTCAACCAGCTTACGTGGCTATTCTGGGGTGTCGACATGGCTTTACCTCAACTTCACATATAAAAAATAAAATAATCGTGTAAAACAACAACTCTAAATGACAGGGTTCAAAATATTTTGTCTTTACGGGCCCTGGAAGGTATCCTGTGCCCGTTTTTAACGGTCTTAGAGCCAAAACGGCCGATCGTAAAATCATCACTCATTTCGCCTTTGCCGACTTTTCTCGCGCAATAGGGCGTAAATTCAAGAGTTTTTATTCGCCATGCCAATTTTTCGCTTCTGGCATGACGTTAATCATAAATGTCAGCCTCATCATGCGCTACGCTGAGAGACTATCTGACCTTTTTTTAGCCACGTAAAAGTAGGTACTTCCATGTCGAGTAAGTTAGTACTGGTTCTGAACTGCGGTAGCTCTTCACTGAAATTCGCCATCATTGATGCGGTAAACGGTGACGAGTACCTTTCTGGTTTAGCCGAATGTTTCCATCTTCCTGAAGCACGTATCAAGTGGAAAATGGATGGCGGTAAACAAGAAGCGGCTTTGGGTGCAGGCGCCGCTCACAGCGAAGCTCTTAACTATATGGTTAATACCATTCTGGCACAAAAACCAGAGTTGTCCGAGCAGCTGACCGCAATCGGCCACCGTATTGTTCACGGCGGCGAGAAATACACCAGCTCCGTTGTTATCGACGACTCTGTGATTCAGGGTATCAAAGATTCAGCCTCTTTTGCACCGCTGCATAACCCGGCGCACCTGATCGGTATCGCCGAAGCGCTGAAATCCTTCCCTAAACTGGCGGATAAAAACGTGGCCGTGTTCGACACCGCGTTCCACCAGACCATGCCTGAAGAGTCTTACCTCTACGCCCTGCCGTACAAACTGTACAAAGAGCACGGCGTTCGTCGCTACGGCGCACACGGTACCAGCCACTTCTACGTTACCCAGGAAGCAGCAAAAATGCTGAACAAACCTGTGGAAGACGTGAACATCATCACCTGCCACCTGGGCAACGGCGGCTCTGTTTCTGCCATCCGTAACGGCAAATGTGTTGATACCTCCATGGGTCTGACCCCGCTGGAAGGTCTGGTAATGGGCACCCGTTCCGGTGACATCGATCCGGCTATCATCTTCCATCTGCATGACACCCTGGGCATGAGCGTTGATGACATCAACAAAATGCTGACCAAAGAGTCCGGCCTGCTGGGTCTGACCGAAGTCACCAGCGACTGCCGTTATGTTGAAGACAACTACGAAACCAAAGCAGACGCTAAACGCGCAATGGATGTTTATTGCCACCGTCTGGCAAAATACATCGGCTCCTACACGGCGCTGATGGAAGGTCGTCTGGATGCCGTTGTCTTCACCGGTGGTATCGGTGAAAACGCCGCGATGGTACGTGAACTGTCTCTGGGCAAACTGGGTGTTCTGGGCTTTGAAGTTGACCACGAACGCAACCTGGCCGCTCGTTTTGGCAAATCCGGCTTCATCAACAAAGAGGGTACCCGCCCGGCGGTGGTCATCACCACCAACGAAGAGCTGGTTATCGCTCAGGATGCCTTCCGCCTGACTGCCTGATTCTCCCGCCGCCAGCCTTCGCTGGCGGTGTTGTTTTCTGAGTCTCGCAAGCCATGACTTGCGAAAACGAAAGAGGATATACCGTGTCCCGTACTATTATGTTGATCCCTACCGGAACCAGCGTTGGCCTGACTAGCGTCAGCCTCGGTGTGATCCGCGCGATGGAACAAAAAGGCGTTCGCCTCAGCGTGTTCAAGCCTATCGCCCAGCCGCGTACCGGTGGCGATACGCCAGACCAGACAACCAGCATCGTTCGTGCTAATTCCACCATCCCTGCGGCTGAACCGCTGCACATGAGCCACGTTGAAACGCTGCTGTCCAGCAACCAGCAAGACGTGCTGATGGAAGAGATCATTGCCAACTATCACGCAAACAGCAAAGATGCTGAAGTCGTGCTGGTGGAAGGTCTGGTGCCGACGCGTAAACATCAGTTCGCGCAGTCCCTGAACTATGAAATCGCCAAAACGCTGAACGCTGAAATCGTCTTCGTAATGTCTCTGGGCAACAACTCCCCGGAGCAGATGAAAGAGCGCATTGAGCTGGCGCGCAGCAGCTTCGGCGGCAGCAAAAACACCAACATCACCGGCGTTATCATTAACAAACTGAATGCCCCGGTTGATGAGCAAGGTCGTACCCGTCCGGACCTGTCCGAGATTTTTGATGATTCCACCAAAGCGAACATCGCCAACATCGATCCAAAAGCGCTGTTTGCCGACAGCCCGCTGCCGGTGCTGGGCTGCGTGCCGTGGAGCTTCGATCTGATTGCCACTCGTGCAATCGACATGGCTCGCCACCTGGACGCCACCATCATTAACGAAGGCGACATCAATACCCGTCGCGTGAAGTCCGTTACCTTCTGCGCGCGCAGTATCCCGCACATGCTGGAGCACTTCCGCCCAGGTTCTCTGCTGGTCACTTCCGCAGACCGTCCTGACGTGCTGGTTGCCGCCTGTCTTGCCGCGATGAACGGCGTTGAGATCGGCGCCATCCTGCTGACCGGCGGCTACGAGATGGACCCACGCATCAGCAAACTGTGCGAGCGTGCGTTCGCCACCGGCCTGCCGCTGTTTATGGTCAACACCAATACCTGGCAGACCTCTCTGAGCCTGCAAAGCTTCAACCTGGAAGTCCCAACCGACGACCATCAGCGTATCGAAAAAGTGCAGGAATATGTGGCCAGCCACATCGACGCAAACTGGATCGAATCCCTGACCGCCACCTCCGAGCGTAGCCGTCGTCTGTCTCCTCCGGCATTCCGCTACCAGCTGACCGAGCTGGCTCGTAAAGCCGGTAAACGCGTCGTGTTGCCAGAAGGCGACGAGCCGCGTACCGTGAAAGCAGCCGCTATCTGTGCTGAACGCGGTATCGCGACCTGTGTGCTGCTGGGTAACCCGGATGAAATCACCCGTGTTGCTGCGGCGCAGGGCGTTGAGCTGGGCGCAGGCATTGAAATCGTCGATCCGGAAGTGGTTCGCGAAAGCTATGTTGCTCGTCTGGTTGAGCTGCGTAAGAGCAAAGGCATGACCGAAGCGGTTGCCCGTGAGCAGCTGGAAGACAACGTCGTTCTCGGCACCCTGATGCTGGAACAGGACGAAGTTGACGGTCTGGTTTCCGGTGCGGTTCACACCACGGCAAACACCATCCGTCCACCGTTGCAGCTGATCAAAACGGCTCCGGGCAGCTCGCTGGTTTCTTCCGTGTTCTTCATGCTGCTGCCTGAACAGGTTTATGTTTACGGCGACTGCGCGATCAATCCGGATCCAACCGCAGAGCAGCTGGCAGAGATCGCCATTCAGTCCGCAGATTCTGCGACTGCATTCGGCATCGAACCGCGCGTAGCGATGCTTTCCTACTCCACCGGCACCTCGGGTGCAGGTAGCGACGTTGAGAAAGTTCGCGAAGCAACCCGTATTGCGCAGGAAAAACGCCCGGATCTGGTTATCGACGGCCCACTGCAGTATGACGCAGCGGTTATGGCCGACGTAGCGAAATCCAAGGCACCTAACTCCCCTGTTGCAGGTCGTGCAACGGTGTTCATCTTCCCTGACCTGAACACCGGTAACACCACTTATAAAGCGGTACAGCGCTCTGCGGACCTGATCTCCATCGGGCCAATGCTGCAGGGTATGCGTAAGCCGGTTAACGACCTGTCCCGTGGCGCACTGGTGGACGATATCGTCTACACCATCGCCCTGACGGCGATCCAGTCTTCCCAGCAAGGCTAAACCGACAGAAAGCAAAAAGGCCGCATTGAGTGCGGCCTTAAGTTGCAGAAAAAAAAGGAAAAACGGGGTTTTTCCTTCTTTGTGATAAGCTGCCGAAAATCAACGAATTGATTTTCCTTGTTTTTTATTGGGAGTTATCTGCTCGTTCTGCGAGAAGATGAGGTTTGTTATCTGTCTGAGGCCGCATTGATTGCGGCCTTTTTTTTGCACTATTTTTAACTCATCGAAAACCAGAGTGGCTTACTCAGCTTCGGTGGTCGTAGACTGCTTTTCGTTCTTGGCGTTACGCGTCATCCATAGCGCCAGCGCCTTCAGGGAATCCGGGGTGAACTCGTCGCAGCGCGCGGTAATGTCTTCCGGCGACATCCAGCACACTTCACTGACTTCTTCTTCCTGCAGCGCAAACGGACCGTGGGACACGCAGCTAAAAAGCCCGCCCCAGACCCGACAGTGTTCATCTTCAAAATAGAACTGACCATGCTCGGCAAAAGGCACACCGGCGATGCCCAGCTCTTCTTCCGCCTCACGCCGTGCTGAATCCAGAAGCTGCTCGTCGGACTGCACAACGCCGCCCGCTGTAGCATCGAGCATCCCCGGGAGGAAGTCTTTGGACTCGGTGCGGCGCTGCACCAGAATTTTACCCATACCGTCATGAACAACAATATAAGTCGCACGATGGCGTAACCGCTGCGCGCGCATCTGCTCGCGGCTGGCTTGTGCAATCACTTCATTGTCTTCATTGACAATGTCTACCCATTCCGTGCCAACAAAATGATTCTGTTCCACCATCGGGAAACCTTCTCTTGAGGGCGCTCTTACGGCGCGTTATCGGTTTAACAAACGGTAAGTTACGGGGTAATGTCCACCTGTGCAATAACCCCATCGTTATTCAGTGCTCGAACGGTCAGAACGCCATCATCCAGCATGCCATAGCTTGCTTCAAAACCGCCTTTCGGAATGCTTACCGACCCCGGATTGAAGAAGTAAAACGCCTCGCGCCGTTGCGCGACGGGAAGATGAGTATGGCCGAAAATCAGAACATCGTTTGCCGCTAAGGGCGGTAATTTTTCCGGATGATAAAGATGACCGTGGGTCACAAATAATCGCGAAGTGGGCAGGAGGACTTGCGCAAACGGCGCGGTTACAGGGAAATGCAGCAGCATCTGATCGACTTCGCTGTCGCAATTACCGCGCACCGCAATGATTTTATCCGCTACGGTATTGAGCTTTTCCGCAACGGCAGCAGGATTGTAGCCGTCCGGCAGAGCATTGCGCGGCCCGTGGTTGAGCAAATCGCCCAGCAGCACGAGCCACTGCGCGCCGCTGCGTGCAAAAATAGCCAGCACCTTCTCAGTAGCTGGCAGGGAACCGTGAATATCCGAGGCAAACATCAGCTTCATCATTCACACCTCTGTTAATGATAGGTGGCGCAATGATAGCGAACAAAAGCGAGATAATCAGCCCGGGCGTTTAGCTGATAACGCGATGAACCGCTGCACGGACGCGCGTTGCCATTGAAATGCGGCATATTCCTTCAGGCGCTCGGGCACATCATCCCCGTTAAAAATAAGCCTGTTGAGCATCAGTGCCAGATCGGTATCGGCAATGCTCCATTCCCCGAACAGATTCTGCTGACCTACAGGCAGAACAGCCTCAGCCATGGCAATGAGCTTCTCGGCCGCCTTCTGGCCTTCCACGCTAAGCGCGGGTTTCGCCACTCCCCCGAACACAATATCCGTCGAACGCTCCTCGCGGATCGGCATCAGATCGCTGCGCAGCCAGGCCTGTATCTGACGGGCTCGTGCACGTTTCTCAATATCGAGGGGATAAATTCGCTCCCAGGTCGGCGGTGCAAATCGCTCCTCAAGATATTCATCAATCGCCGAAGATTCGCTTAGCACAAAATCGTCGACGCTCAGAGCAGGCACCCGACGCGTGAGATCGTAGCCTTTCCAGCCGGGCTGCAAATGTTGCCCGCAGGCGAGATCGATAGTTTGCAGCGTGAAGCTAAGCCCTTTCTCTTTCAGAGCAACATAAACAGACAAGACGTAGGGGCTAAAGTAGTTTGCATCGGACCAAAGCGTTATGGCGGGCTGGCTCATTGTTATCCTCATCATTGAAAGCTTCCGACTCTTGAACATAGAGCGAAAATCCGCAGCTGTCACTTGAGCAAAACTCAACTGTGACCTTCGCCCGGAGAACCACTCCGCAAGCAGGCAGAAAAGCGCTAAGGCCCGTGTCTAAATCTTCCCGCTGTGGTGTAATCTGTGGCGGGAAGCTATACACGGAGGAAACCTGCAATGTCATCCCCCCAGCCAGACGCTATTATTCGTATAAAAAATCTCCGCCTGCGTACCTTTATCGGTATCAAGGAAGAAGAGATCGCCAACCGGCAGGACATCGTGGTTAACGTCACTATTCACTACCCCGCCGACCGCGCTCGCGCCAGTGAAGACATCAACGACGCCCTGAACTACCGGACCATCACAAAAAAAATTATTCAGTGGGTTGAGAGTAACCGTTTCTCTCTTCTGGAAAAATTAACTCAGGATGTGCTCGATATCGCATGCGATCATCCCTGGGTGTCTTATGCTGAAGTAGAGATCGATAAACTTCACGCGCTGCGTTATGCCGACTCGGTGTCGATGACCATGGGTTGGCGAAGGTAGGCGCACCCGACAGGAGACGCGCATGCAGATACTGATTACCGGCGGTAGCGGACTTATTGGCGGCCATCTTATTCCGCGCCTGCTGGAAACGAGCCACGATGTCACCGTGGTCACCCGCGACCCGGATGCGACCCGCCCTAAGCTCGATCCTCGCGTCAGGCTATGGAAAGGGCTGAATGACCATGCCAACCTTGACGGCTTTGATGCGGTCATCAACCTTGCAGGTGAGCCCATTGCGGATAAACGCTGGACGGAGGCGCAGAAACAGCGCCTTTGCCAAAGCCGCTGGCAGGTTACCGAACGCCTGGTAGAGATGTTTAAAGCCAGCCAGACCCCGCCTTCCGTGCTTATCTCCGGCTCGGCCACCAGCTACTATGGCGATTTGGGCGAAGTTGTGGTCACCGAAGATGAGCCGCCGCACAACGAATTTACCCATAAGCTTTGCGCGCGCTGGGAACAAATCGCCTGCGGAGCGCAGAGCGATAGTACCCGGGTCTGCCTGCTGCGTACCGGCGTTGTGCTGGCCCCTAAAGGCGGCATTCTGGCAAAACTGCTGCCGCTCTTCAGACTGGGGCTCGGTGGCCCGATAGGTACAGGACGCCAGTATCTCGCCTGGATCCACATCGACGATATGGTGAACGGCATTCTCTGGCTACTGAACAACGATCTGCGCGGCCCGTTCAATATGGTTTCGCCCTACCCGGTACGCAACGAACAGTTCTCTCACGCCCTGGGTCAGGCGCTTCATCGCCCGGCCTTTATGCGTGCGCCTGCCACGGCCGTGAAGCTAATGATGGGAGAATCAGCGGTGCTGGTATTAGGCGGGCAGCGAGCGCTGCCTAAGCGGCTTGAGGACTCAGGATTTGGCTTCCGCTACTTCGATCTGGAAGAGGCTTTGGCGGATGTCGTGCGTTAAGGCAAAAGAAAATACACAGGTGCCCCCTCTCCCAAAGGAGGGGGCAAGCAGTGGGAAGTGACCAACTTTAATTATGATTGATCTTCTCCCCCCATTTTAAGGGAAAACCCCGCTACTTAAGCGATCCCGAAAGGAACTGCTGTAAGCGAGCGCTTTTTGGGTTGCCAAACAGCTCTTCCGGCGCGCCCTCTTCTTCAATTCTGCCCTGGTGCAGGAAAATCACATGGCTTGAAACGTGGCGGGCAAAATCCATCTCGTGCGTCACCACCACCATCGTTTTCCCCTCTTCGGCCAGCTTCTGCATAATGCGCAGCACTTCGCCTACCAGCTCTGGATCCAGCGCCGAGGTGGGTTCATCGAACAGCAAGACTTCTGGCTCCATCGCAAGAGCGCGCGCAATAGAAACACGCTGCTGCTGGCCGCCGGAGAGATGCACCGGGTATTTCGCCTGCTGGCGCTCGTCAATGCCCACTTTCGCGAGGTATTTGATGGCGCGCTCCCTGGCATCCTGTTTATTCAGGCCAAGTACCTGAATCGGCGCTTCCATGACGTTCTCCAGCACCGTCATATGGCTCCACAGGTTGAAGTGCTGGAACACCATCGTCAGACGGGTACGCAGCAGGCGGAGCTGGTTTTTATCCGCCACCTTGAGCTGTCCGTCTTTGTCCCGCACCAGATTGATATTCTGGTTGCTTACCACAATGGTGCCCGCACTCGGTTTTTCGAGGAAGTTAATGCAGCGCAAAAAGGTACTTTTCCCGGAACCCGACGAGCCGATGATGCTTATCACATCCCCGGCATTGGCCTTTAAAGAAACCCCTTTAAGCACTTCATGTTCGCCGTAGCGTTTGTGCAAATCAGTTACGTTTAGTTTATTTTCTGCCATCGGATTTACTCAGTGCGAAGAGCTGGGTTTAACGTGCTGCATAAAACGTCTTTCCGCCCGGCGGAAAAGGCTTATCAGCAGGTAAGAAATAATCAGGTACAGCACCGCAGCAATACCAAACGCGGTAAACGGCTGGTAGGTAGCGGAGTTAATATCGCGGGCGATCTTCAGCAAATCCGGCACGGTAGCGGTAAACGCCAGCGCCGTGGAATGCAGCATTAAGATCACCTCATTGCTGTAGGCCGGTAGAGCGATACGCAGCGCGGAAGGCAATATGATGCAGCGATACATTTTTACGCGTGAGAAACCATAGGCGCGCGCAGCTTCAATTTCGCCGTGGGGTACGGAACGAATAGCCCCGGCAAAAATCTCTGTCGTATAGGCGCAGGTATTAAGCGTCAGGGCCAGCACGGTACAGTTCAAGCCACTGCGGAAAAACTCGTTCAGCAGCACGGTGCCCTTCACCACCTCCAGCGTATACATACCGGAATAAAACACCAGCAGCTGCACATACAGCGGCGTACCGCGAAAAACGTAGGTGAACAGCCAGATCGGGAAAGCGATAAATTTATTGCTGGATACGCGGCCTATGGCGAGAAACAGCGCCAGAATGCCGCCCATCACCACGGAGGAAATTAGCAGCCACAGGGTGATCGCCACACCGGTGAAGCGATAGCCGTCCGTCCACAGGAGAGATTTCCAGTATTCCTGAAGGATGTCGATCATAGCTCTGCCCTCTTCACACCCACGGAGTAACGACGTTCAAGCCAGAGCAGCACCCCGTTGGAGACGGTGGTAAAGAGCAGATAGATAATCCCGGCGACAATGGCAAAATAGAACGGCTGCCAGGTGCTTTTGCCCGCCAGCTGCGTGGCCTTCACCACGTCCTCAAGCCCCAGTAAAGACACCAGCGCGGTGGCTTTGAGAATAACCTGCCAGTTGTTGCCAATGCCGGGTAAGGCATAGCGCATCATGGCGGGGAACAGGATACGGCGGAAGGTTTGCGAGGCGGTAAAGCCAAAGGCCGTTGCCGCCTCAATATGCCCGCCGGGGACGGCGAGGAAGGCACCCCGGAAGGTTTCCGTGAAGTAGGCGCCGTAGATAAAACCCAGCGTAATGATACCGGCCACCATCGGGTCAATATCAAACTGCGCCATACCTAAAGCATCGGTAATGCTGTTGAGCAGCATTTGCAGGCCATAGAAAATCAGCAGCATCAGCACCAGATCCGGCACGCCGCGAATCAGCGTGGTATAGCCTTCAAACAGCAGCGCCAGCGGGCGGTTTTTTGATAACCTGGCTCCCGCGCCGATAAGACCAATCACCACGGAGAGGATGACGGAGCTTAACGCCAGTTCCAGCGTGACAATCGCCCCTTTAAATATCACTTCAGAAAAGCCATACAGCATGGTGCGTATCCTGTCGTCAGTGTCTGCATAAACTCTCCCTGCCCGACATCAGGGGCAGGGCTAATCACTGGTGACTGTTAACCACCGTAGACATCAAAATCGAAGTATTTCTTCGCCAGTTTCTCGTAGGTGCCATCCTGACGCATTTCAGCGAAGGCTTTGTTCAGCGCATTACGCAGCTCGGTATCGTCTTTACGCAGCCCCATACCGGTGCCGACGCCAAACAGCTTGTCGTCTTTAACAGACGGGCCGCCAAACTGGTAATCCTTGCCGACAGGCTGCTTCAGGAAACCTTCGCTGGCAGCAACCTCATCCTGGAAGGCCGCGTCGATGCGTCCCGCGGTCAGGTCAGCGTAAATGGAGTCCTGACCCTGATAGGAGACAATCTCCACGCCTTTTGGCGCCCAGTGGACGTTACCGTAAGTTTCCTGAGTAGTGCCCTGCAGCACGCCAACGCGTTTACCTTTCAGCGCCGCGAGCGTTGGCTCAATGGCCGAGCCTTTCGCCACCACCAGACGAGAATCCGCCGCGTACAGTTTGTCGGTGAAGGCGATTTCCTGCTGGCGTTTTTCCGTAATGGAAAGCGACGACATAATCACGTCGATTTTTTTCGCTTTCAGAGAAGGGATCAGCGCATCCAGAGGGTTCTCAACAAAAGTACAGTTGGCCTCGATGCGCTTGCAGAGCTCTTTTGCCAGGTCGATATCAAAGCCCACCAGCTCGCCCTGAGCGTTTTTCGATTCAAACGGGGCATAGGTAGGATCGGTCCCCACGCGGATGTTTTTAGAAATAGCGGCGAATGCTGTGGACACGCTGGAGAAGGCCAGCGCCAGAGAAAGAGACAAAACTAACTTTTTCATAATTATCCTCAATAGACTGTCTTTTTAACGCCAGTGTCGTGTTGTGGCTTAATAAGAGGGATAAAATGCACCAAAAATGGGCGTGACTGCATTTTTATCCAGCCCGGCTAAGAATATATTCATAACCGGGCTACAGACTACGGGATAAACTTATTCACCGTAAACATTAAAATCGAAGTACTTCTTCGCAAATTTGTCGTAAGTGCCGTCTTTACGCATTTCGGCTAAGGCTTTATCGAAGGCGGCTTTCAGCTCCGTCTCATCTTTACGCAGGCCAATACCGGTGCCATCACCGAAGTATCTTTTGTCTTTCACCGAGGGGCCTGCGAAGGCAAACTCTTTGCCCGCAGGCTGCTTCAGGAAACCTTCACTGGCGGCGACTTCGTCCTGGAAGGCGGCGTCGAGGCGACCCGCGGCGAGGTCAGAGTAGATCAGATCCTGATTAGCATAAGCCACCACATCAACGCCTTTGGGGCGCCATTCTGCATTGGCAAAAGCTTCCTGCGTGGAGCCTTGCAGCACGCCGACGTGTTTGCCTTTCAGCGAGTCGAGAGTGGGCTTAATCGGCGAACCTTTGCTGGCGATAAGACGTGAATCAGCGGCATAAAGTTTGTCGGAGAAAGCAATCTCCTGCTGACGTTTTTCCGTAATTGAAAGGGAGGAAATAATAGCGTCAATTTTCTTCGCTTTCAGAGACGGGATCAGAGAGTCAAAATCGCTGCCCACCCAGGTACATTTGGTGTTAACGCGCTTACAAAGCTCATTGCCAAGATCGATATCAAAACAGACGAACTCCCCTTTCGCATCTTTCGAAGAGAACGGTGCATAGGTGGCATCCGTACCAATACGAACGCTCTGCGGAATGGCTGCATAAGCGGTGCTGGTAAGGCCGAGCAGCAAAGACAGAGCGAGAACCTGCTTCTTCATACATACCCCTTAAGTTGACTCTTATTATCTGTAACGTCGTGTTGTGTTGCGTACGGGGAGTTGCACTTCTCATGCCATAATTTCGCGTAAAATCAGGCGGAGTGTTTTATGTTAATAAAACGTTGCAACTAATCACCAGGTTGAAGATAGCAGGTCTGGAGAAGGGGCAAAGCGTTTGGGAAGTAAAATGCGGACTAAATTCTCTAAAAGAGATCGGGGTTACAAAATTGCCCTATTTTGAGGCAAACGTTTTGTGATGCACCACGCTGGCGCAGGCTTTATGCCCCCTGCCAGCGCCTGAACAGGTCCTGCGGCAATTCAATATCGAACTGATCGAGCACGCGATTTACCGTCTGGTCGATAACCTCTTGTAAGGTTTGCGGACGATGATAAAACGCGGGTACCGGCGGCATGATCACCGCACCAAGCTCCGCCGCCTGGGTCATCAGCCGGAGGTGACCAAGATGCAGCGGGGTTTCACGCACGCAAAGCACCAGCGGACGGCGTTCTTTAAGCACGACGTCTGCCGCACGAGCCAGCAGCCCATCCGTATAGCTATGCACAATGCCTGAAAGCGTTTTGATGGAGCACGGCAGGATAACCATGCCCTGCGTCTTAAAAGAGCCTGAGGAGACGTTTGCAGCGATATCACGGGCATCGTGAACCACATCGGCCAGCGCCTGCACTTCACGCAGGGAGAAATCTGTTTCCAGGCTTAGCGTCTGGCGTGCGGCGTTGCTGACGATGAGATGGGTTTCCACCTCAGGCACCTGCTGTAGCACCTCAAGCAACCGCACGCCGTAGATGGCGCCGCTGGCCCCTGAAATCCCAACAATTAACCGCTTCATGATTTTCGCCCGTAAAGAAGATGTGGGCTGACTTTGCCGCAAGATGGGCGTGGATGCAAGGAGTGGATACCTGCCCCGCTCCTCTCCCATAAAGGGAGAGGAGCGAAGTGAGAGAGTCATTAACCTTCGTTATGCATCTCTAAGTTTTCAACTTCGTTCTGACGCAGCAGAGCCTTAGAATCGTCATTACGCAGCGACTCAAGATACTCAAGGTATTCGTGATCGACATCTTTGGTCACGTACACCCCGTTAAACACCGAACATTCAAACTGCGTGATGTCCGGGTTCTCGACGCGTACCGCTTCGATAAGATCGTCCAGGTCCTGGAAAATTAGCCCGTCGGCACCGATTATCTGGCGGATTTCATCCACTTCGCGGCCGTGAGCAATCAGCTCGTTGGCGCTTGGCATATCAATGCCATAGACGTTAGGGAAACGAATTTCCGGGGCGGCAGAAGCGAGATAAACCTTCTTCGCGCCCGCTTCACGCGCCATCTCAATAATCTGTTCAGACGTAGTGCCACGCACGATGGAGTCATCAACCAACAGCACGTTCTTATCGCGGAACTCAGCGCGGTTAGCGTTGAGCTTGCGGCGCACGGATTTACGACGCAGCTGCTGGCCCGGCATGATAAAGGTGCGGCCAACATAGCGGTTCTTCACAAAGCCCTGGCGATACGGCTTGTCCAGAATGCGGGCAATTTCCAGCGCGATGTCGCAGGAGGTTTCCGGAATCGGAATGACCACGTCGATATCCAGGTCTTCCCACTCGCGAGCAATTTTCTCGCCGAGCTTTTTCCCCATTTCAACACGCGCGCTATACACGGAAATTTTGTCGATGAATGAATCTGGACGCGCAAAGTAAACGTATTCAAACAGGCAAGGGTTGCTGGTCGGATTGTCCGCGCACTGGCGGGTAAACAGCTGCCCTTTCTCGGTGATATACACCGCCTCGCCCGGCGCAATATCACGCAGGAATTCGAAGCCCAGGGTATCCAGCGCCACGCTTTCGGAGGCCACCATATATTCGGTGCGCCCGTCGCCCAGCTCGCGTTTTCCCATCACCAGAGGACGAATGCCGTTAGGATCGCGGAAGGCGACCATGCCATGCCCGATAATCATCGCCACGCAGGCGTACGCACCGCGGATCTGGCGGTTAGTGGCGGCAATGGCGGCAAAAATGTTGTCGGCTTCCAGCGGATAATTGCGGAAGCTGTCCAGCTCGCTGGCAAAAATATTGAGCAGGATTTCAGAGTCTGAGGTGGTGTTAATGTGACGGCGTTTCTCTTCGAACAGCTTTTTACGCAGTTCGTGAGCGTTGGTCAGATTGCCGTTGTGGGCAAGCGTAATACCGTACGGGGAGTTAACGTAGAAAGGTTGAGCCTCAGAGGCGCTGGAGCTGCCAGCGGTCGGATAGCGTACATGGCCAATCCCCATGTTGCCCTGCATACGTTGCATGTGGCGGGCTTCAAACACATCACTCACCAGGCCATTTGCTTTACGCAGACGGAAGCAATTTAAAGCATCAATGGTGACGATGCCTGCGGCATCCTGCCCACGGTGCTGAAGCACCGTTAACGCGTCATAAATCGACTGGTTTACCGGCATAAAACCGGCGATACCGACAATACCGCACATGGTGTCTTTTCCTCATTAAGCCACATCCCCGATACGATTACCGGGGCAAGAAACTTGACGAGCTTTGCAGATAGTCAAAGAACCATCTGATGATGAAACTGAATTGCGGGATGAGCTGCGACTTCTGCCAGTCTTCACTCTTTGAAAAACCGGTAAATGTATCGAGAAAGAACAGAATGGCGGCGACGATCAGGGCACCGCGAAGCGCGCCGAAACAGATCCCCAACACCCTGTCTGTACCCGACAGGCCGGTTTTCTCCACCAGCGCGCCAATCACATAGTTGACTATCGCACCGACGATGAGTGTCGCGATAAACAGTATCGCGATTGCAATCCCATTACGTACCAGTTCGTCTTCAAAGCCAGTGAACCAGACTGCCAGGTAAGTGTAGTAATGACTGGCAACAAAGAAAGCACATCCCCATGTCACCAGCGATAACGCTTCGCGTACAAACCCACGAATAACACTAATCAGAGCCGAAAAGGCGATGACCGCCATAATGGCGTAATCTATCCAGACCATGAACAAATCTCGCGACAAATCGCCCTGACGTCCAGTTCGGGGCGCATTCTAACAGAAAAAGAAAACGTTTGCGTAGGGATTTCCTTCCCTCGCCTAAATAAATAATGGCGTTGAAAAAACGCTCAACGCCATTAAAAAATTGCCCCTGAGATCCCGCTTGCCACGGCCCTCTCCCTGAAGAAAAGAGGGCTTAAGCGAGCTGATTTTCTCCCTCTCCCGCAGGAGAGCGTTGGGATGAAGGCAACCCCAACTGTATCCGCACGCCCGGCTAGCGAACCGTGTAATTCATCACCACGCCATTTAACCCTGAAATCGAACTCAGTTCGCCCAACGACGATTTCAGTTTTTCTTTCGAGGCATCCGGCCCGACCAGAATGCGGGTCACTTTGCCCGGCACTGGCGTAGACGGTGAGGTGTAGACGCGGAACCCGGCGCCGCGCAGTTTACCAACAATTTCATTAACTTTGTCGGCATTTTTCAGCGCGCCCAGCTGCACAACATAGGCCTTCCCGGTAGGGGCTGCCGGCTGTTCATCCTGCTTCGCAGGTTTCGCGGTCTTCTCAGGCTGTTCGTTGCTCATGGCCAGACGCTGCTGGGTTTGATCCACTGAGGGTTTAGGCTGCGGCTTTTCAACCGGCTTAGGTTTGGGCTTCTCGACCACAGGCTGAGGCGGCTTCTCACGCGCAACAGGAACTTCGTCAATATCCGCGCCGGTTTCGCCCGCAAGCCTTGCGGAGTCCAGCCCCGGGGCAAAGGCGTTGCCAGCCCGAACTTCTTCAGCCGCGCCTTCAGGAGGCTGTGCAGGTAGCGCCTGAGTCGCCGCAGGCAGCATGTCAGGCTCATCCGTATCGCCCGGTTTGGGCACCAAAGGGATCGCCGCAAACTCGTCCTGATAATGTTTTTTCTGACCATCAAGCAGGCCTGGGAGCACAATGACGCCCAGCGCAACCAGAATAATGGTCCCGACTAATCGGTTTTGAAACTTACTCGCCACCAGCTCTCCCCGCGTCCAGCGCTTCCATTACGTGGGCTACCGTGTGGAACGAACCACACACCAGCACGGTATCATTTGCCGTGGCCGCCGCCATTGCCGCAGACCAGGCCTGAGCCACGCTGTCATAGCTTACACCAGACTTAAGATGGGCAATCAGCTCCTGCGCCGTCGCCCCGCGTGGCCCTTCCAGTGGAGCACAATACCAGCTATCGACCTGAGTCGACAAACAGGCCAGCGTGCCCGCAATATCTTTATCGTGCAACATGCCGATTACCGCCAGCACGCGCCCCTGTTTTGGCAGCGCGGCAAGCCTGTCGGCAAGATAAGCCGCGGCGTGAGGGTTGTGCGCCACATCCAGAATAACGCGTGGTGCCTCAGCGATAATCTGGAAGCGTCCGGGTAAGGTGGCATTGGCGATGCCTTCTCGCAGGGCGGTTTCGCTAACCGCCAGCTGACTGGCACGCAGGGCGGCCAGCGCAGTGGCGGCATTTGGCTGCGGCACCAGCGGCAGAGGAAGGCCGCTAAGCTCCCCTTGCTTGTCCTTAAAGCGCCAGCTTGTCTCGTCAACCTGATAAGACCAGTCCACACCGCGACGCAGCAGCTCGGCGCCCTTCTGCGCCGCCACTTCAGCAATAGTGTGCGGCATATCAGGTTCACCCACGACGGCAGGTTTACCGCCGCGGAATACGCCTGCCTTTTCACGACCGATACTTTCGCAGTCAGGACCAAGCCAGTCAGTATGATCCAGGGCGATGCTCGTCACCACGGCCACATCGGCATCGACGATATTCGTGGCGTCCAGGCGACCCCCCAGGCCAACCTCAAGGATAACAACGTCGACCTTCAGCTGCTTAAACAGCAGCAGCGCGGAGAGCGTGCTGTACTCAAAATAGGTGAGCGAGGTTTCCCCCCGCGCCGCTTCAATCTGCGCAAAAGCCGCCGTGTGGTAAGCCTCATCCAGCTCTTCATTTTGCACCCGCACCCGCTCGGTGTAACGCACCAGATGCGGTGAACTGTAAACGCCCACGCTATACCCGGCCGCCATAAGAACGGTTTCCAGCGTGCGGCAGGTCGTGCCTTTGCCGTTGGTACCAGCAACGGTAAATACCGTCGGGGCAGGCGTTAGCACATCGAGCGTCGCCGCAACTTTACGCACGCGATCCAGACCCAGCTCGATGGTTTTAGAATGGAGGTTTTCCAGATAGCAAAGCCACGTGACCAGGGGCGACGTGGCTTGAGGGATATGAGTTTTTTCCATAATGTCCGTCTACGGTGCAAGAAAAAAGGCAGGTCCGTAATTGGCCTGCCTTTATTGACTATCAGGCCTCTTGACCCTGCTCCGGCGCTGGCGGAACCACAACGGGTTCACGCGGCGCTTCCGGATTCGGTGCTGGCAGGTTCATAAACTTAGCCAGCACACGGGCCAGTTTCAGGCGCAGTTCCGGACGACGCACGATCATGTCGATCGCCCCTTTTTCAATCAGGAATTCGCTGCGCTGGAAGCCCGGCGGCAGTTTTTCACGGACCGTTTGCTCGATAACGCGAGGACCGGCAAAGCCAATCAGCGCTTTCGGTTCGGCGATGTTCAGATCGCCCAGCATCGCGAAGCTTGCCGATACGCCGCCCATGGTTGGGTCGGTCAGCACAGAGATGTACGGCAGACCGCGTTCCTGCATCTTCGCCAGTGCGGCACTGGTTTTTGCCATCTGCATCAGCGACATCAGCGCTTCCTGCATACGGGCACCGCCGGAGGCGGAGAAGCAGATCATCGGACAGTTGTCTTCCAGCGCCTGCTCAACGGCACGCACAAAACGCGCACCCACGACAGAGCCCATTGAACCGCCCATAAAGGCAAACTCAAAGGCGGCCGCCACAACAGGCATACCGTGCAACGTCCCCTTCATGACCACCAGCGCGTCTTTCTCGCCGGTCTCTTTCTGGGCGGAAGCCAGACGGTCTTTGTACTTTTTGGAATCTTTGAACTTCAGCACATCTTTTGGCTCAAGCTCGCTACCCAACTCCACCATAGAGTCTTCGTCTAACAGACTGTGCAGGCGCTCACGCGCAGCCATACGCATATGGTGATCGCACTTAGGACAGACCTCAAGATTGCGTTCCAGCTCGGCGCGGTACAGGACCTGGCCACAGCTGTCGCACTTGGTCCACACCCCTTCAGGGATGCTCGCCTTGCGGGTGGGAGTAATATTGCTCTTATTGAGAATTCGTTCAATCCAGCTCATTGATGACCTTTCTGCTTGAACCTGGTCGATGCCAGTTTTTCTGTGGCAGTGTGACCTGCCCCAGACCGTAAATGGTGCTCATTAAAACATAACGGCCCGCGACTTTGGATAAAAAAGTGGTCGAACCGCGCTATGGAGTTATTTTTGCTGGCGTGCCGCCGCGCGTTTATGGCGGATTATCTCGATGACGCCGGGCAAGACCGACAGCAGAATAATCGCCACAATCAGCAACTTCAGATTTTCCTGCACGACAGGTAAATCGCCAAACAGGTAGCCTGCATAGGTAAACAGCAGCACCCACAGCAACGCGCCAACCACGTTGTACATCGCAAAATGGCGATAGGACATATGCCCCATACCGGCAACAAAGGGTGCGAACGTTCGCACAATTGGCACGAAGCGCGCGAGGATAATCGTTTTTCCGCCGTGACGCTCGTAAAAAGCATGTGTTTTATCGAGATAGCTGCGGCGGAAAACCTTCGAATCCGGATTGCTGAAGAGTTTTTCGCCAAATAGCCGTCCAATCGTGTAGTTCACAGCGTCGCCAACGATGGCTGCGATCACCATTAAAATTACCATGGTATGCACATTAAGATCGTTGCTCGGCAGCGCGGCCAGCGCACCCGCCACGAACAGCAGCGAATCGCCCGGCAGGAAAGGCGTCACCACCAGACCGGTTTCGCAAAACAGAATCAGGAACAAAATAGCGTAAACCCAGATGCCGTACTGCGCGACCAGCTCCGCCAGATGCACATCAATATGCAAAATAAAATCAATGATGAAGCGGATAAAATCCATTGTGATTTACCTTTCTCGACTGTGTCATTCAGCTCAAAAACAAAGGGCCCATCGGGGGACGAGGTAACGCAAAATGTTCAGGATAATCAACGGACACCAGATAGAGACCTTCCGCCTTGCCGGTGGCGGCAGCAAGCTTACGATCTTTTGCCGCCAGCAGCTCGGCCATCCAGTTTTCATCCTGATTACCGCAGCCGATTTCCATCAGGCTGCCCACAATGTTGCGTACCATATGGTGCACGAAGGCATTGGCTTTGATATCCACCACCACATACGAACCATAGCGGGTAACCGTGATATGCATAAGGTTACGCCACGGCGTGCGCGACTGGCACTGCACGGCGCGGAACGAGGTAAAATCGTTCTCGCCAAGCAGGCACTGTGCGGCACGATGCATGCGATCGGCATCCAGTGGATGATAAAAATGCGTCACCCCTTGTCCCATTACCGCCGGGCGCAGGCGCTGATTATAGATGATGTAGCGATAACGGCGAGCCGTGGCACTGAAGCGGGCATGAAACTCGTCCGGCACAGCTTTGACCCATCTCACGGCTATGTCAGCAGGCAAATTCGCATTCACGCCTAACGTCCAGGCCGCGTCTTTGCGATCGACGCTCGTTTCAAAATGCACGACCTGGCCGGTGGCGTGAACCCCCGCATCCGTGCGGCCGGCACAGAAAACGTTAATCGGTTCATTCGCCACCTGGGAAAGCGCCTTTTCAAGCTTTTCCTGCACGCTGCGCACTTCGTTCTGCCGCTGCCAGCCGTAATATTTACTGCCATCGTACTCAATGCCGAGCGCAATCTTATGCCGCGGGGCCGCGATCAACTCGTCGGACATTAGTACATATACTCCTGCACGAGTTTCTCAGCCGTTTTCACCGCCATCAGCGCGCCGCCGAAGCGAACGTTATCGGCCACGGACCAGAAATGGATCTGTTCGGGCATACCATAATCGTTTTGCACGCAGCCAACGGAAAGGTGGGCGCTGCCGGAAGCATCGGAAACCTGAGTCGGGAATTCACCCTCCTCTGAAAGCTCAAGGTCGGCAACCTGCCCGAAAGCATCGCGCGCTTCTTCCGCGGCCAGCGGACGCATCGCTTCAAAATTCACCACCTGCGCATGGCCGTAGAAGACAGGAGCCTGCACGTAGCTGGCAGAAATCGGCAGCCCGTCATCCTGCAACACTTTGCGCACTTCATTGACCAGGCGTCGTTCAGCGCGCACGCTGCCTTCAGCATCCGGCACCAGCGGCAGCATGTTAAACGCCAGCTGGCGACCAAAGAGATCGTTTTCTTCGATCGGCATACCGTTAAGCAAGCGGGCGCTTTGCCCCGCCAGTGCGTCGACGGCCGCTTTACCGCGCGCAGAGGCAGCCACCAAATTAGTCACCTGGATACGCGACAGGCCGCCCTGCTCAATCAGCGGTTTCAGCGCGGTCAGCAGCTGGCTGGTCAGGCTGTCGGCTACCGCCACCAGATTGCGGTTACGATACTCATCCAGCACATAAGGGTTCACATCCGGCACCACTAACGGCACGTCCGGCTCGAGGGCGAACAGGCCGCTGGAGTCGATGACCAGACAGCCTGCGTTAGTCGCCTCAGCAACGTACTGCGCGGTGGCTTCGGCCCCGGCGACAAAAAAGGCCAGCTGCACCTGAGTCCAGTCAAACTCCTGTGCATCCTGAACCATGACGGTTTTGCCTTCGTAACGCAGGCTTTCCCCGGCGCTTTCCGTGCGGGCAAGGGCGTACAACTCACCAACCGGGAACTGGCGCTCAGCGAGCAGTTCAAGAACAGCCGCGCCTACGGCACCCGTGGCACCTAAAACGGCAATATTCCAGCCTTCAGACATGTTGGTTTTACTCCAGACTTAAAAAACAGCATCCCGCCGAGGGCCAGCCTCGGCAGGACAGAAGATCGGGGTTAGCGGGCGCTATGATGAACCGCGCTAAAGCCCAGGTTTTGCAGCGTTATCGCCGCCTGCGCGTCATCGCACTGAATATAAAGCGATGACCATTCACGGCGTTCCTGGTAATGCTTACGCAGCTTGTCGAACTCACCCGGAATACCCGCTACTTTTCGCAGCGGGGCATCATCGCGGCGCACATCATACACCAGATGAACCAGTCTTTTGAGTATCGCCTGATCGAGCGGTCCGTGCAGCGTGATGCGGCCGAACTCAGGGGCAGGAAGCAGCGTATCGAGCGCGATTTGCTGACGTTGACCGATAAACTCGCTCAAGGCTTCAAAGACCTGCGTTGTCCCGCGAGCTTTACCCTCCAGGGTATAGCCTGCGATATGCGGCGTGCCAATATCCACCCGTTCGAGGAGATCGACATTGAGATCCGGCTCCGGCTCCCACACGTCGAGGACGACGCTAAGATCCTGACCCTTTTGCAGACATTTCAGCAGCGCGGCGTTATCAACCACCGGACCACGACAGGCGTTAATCAGGATAGCGCCGGGCTTAAGAGCAGAGATCAGCGCTTCGTCGGCAAGATGCTCAGACTTATAAGGGCCATCTTTAAACAGCGGCGTATGGAAGGTGAGTACGTCAGCTTCCTTTACCAGATCTTCAAGTGGCAGGAAATCTCCGGCGTCGCCACGGTCGGCGCGAGGAGGATCGCATAGCAGCGTGCGCACGCCAAAAGCCTCGAGACGTTTTTGCAAACGCGCGCCTACGTTGCCCACGCCAACAATACCTACGCTACGATCGGCCAGGTTAAAGCCATCGCGCTCCGCAAGCATCAGCAGCGAAGAGAAAACATATTCGACTACGGCGATGGCATTGCAGCCCGGTGCCGCGGAAAAAGCAATGCCCGCACGCTCAAGCCAGTCTTCATCGACATGATCGGTGCCCGCCGTTGCGGTGCCGACAAAGCGGATTTTTTTGCCGTCCAGCAGTTCCGCGTTCACTTTGGTGACCGAACGCACCATCAGGGCGTCGGCATCGTCCAGCGCGGAAACAGGAATTGGGCGGCCAGGCACGGCGGTTACATCGCCCAGGCGGCTAAATAATTCGCGGGCATAGGGCATATTTTCATCAACGAGGATTTTCACGTGAGTACCTGTCTGTTAATCGTCGAGAATAAGCCCGATAGTGTGCCATAATCTCGCGTCCGGGTATAACGGGCTACGGTGTATTGTTTTGTCGATGTTCAGGTCAGAGTAAGGAAAAGTCATGCAACCCATTCAGGGGGCCTCACCTCGCCCTCCGGGGGAACCTTCCCCAGCGCCTTCTGCGGCAGGCGAACAACCGCTTTCCTCCGTGCAGCGTACCGTACTCGAACGCCTGATTACGCGTATCATGGCGCTGAGCCAGCAGCAGAGCGCTGAAGTCTGGGCAGGGCTTAAACACGATCTGGGGATGAAGAATGAATCCCCGCTGCTTTCGCGCCATTTCCCGGCGGCGGAGCAAAACCTTAATCAGCGTCTGACCAGCGCACAGACGAACCTTGCGACGCGTCAAATCGTGCAGCAGCTCAGCGAGCTGCTGACGCAGGGAAATAATCGCCAGGCGGTGAGCGACTATATTCGCCAGCAGTTTGGACAAAGCGCGCTAAGCCAGCTTACGCCGCAGCAGTTAAAAAGCGTGCTGACCTTATTGCAGAATAATCAGCTGTCGATTCCACAGCCGCAGCAAAGACCGGCGACCGATCGCCCGCTACTGCCAGCCGAGCACAGCACCCTCAATCAGCAGGTAGCAAAGCTGACCGCCGCGACGGGCGAACCCGGTAAGCAAATCTGGCAGTCCATGCTGGAACTCTCAGGCGTAAAATCGGGCGAGCTGATTCCGGCAAAACACTTCACGCTGCTGACGACATGGCTACAGGCGCGCCAGACGTTAAGCCAGCAAAGCGCCCCGACTTTGCACACGATCCAGGCCGCGCTGAAGCAGCCGCTGGAAGCTGCCGAATGGAAAGACATAACGGATTATGCACAGCAGCGCTTTCAGGCCACGCCGCAGGCGGTGCTGACCACGGCGCAGGTGCAGGAAATTTTGAATCAGGTATTCCTGAAGCGCGCCGAACGTCCTTCGGAAACAACTGAAGTACGCAATATCCAGCCTATTTTCAGCCCGCTGTTTGCGCCTTTTGCCGAGCCGTTTAAAGCGATGTCGGCACGTCCTGGGCTTTTACTGCTGGCGCTGATAATCACGATGTTTATTTTTTGGGTGGTGATTTAACACCGCCCTTCCCCTCGGGAGAGGGAAAAAGAAATGATTCCTTCTCCCTGCGCCACGCTCTGCCTGGTTACTTCCTTAAAGTCACCAGCGTGACCGCAATCCCCACCACCGCAGAAATTGCCCCCGCCAGAAACACCGAAGGATAGCCAAGCGACGTTGCCAGCAGGCCCGTTAGCGGCCCCGTGACGCCATATGAAATATCCTGGAATGCGGCATAGCCGCCCAGCGCGGTACCGCGAACCTGAGGCGGTACGCGCTTCACCACTTCTACGCCCAGCGCCGGGAAAATCAGCGAACAGCCGCAGCCGGTTAACGCCGCACCAAGCAGCGCTACCCAGGCAACGGGCGCCTGCCACAGCAGCAGCAGGCCAAGGGTTTCGATGATTAAAGAAACCAGCGCCACGCGCACGCCGCCAAACCTGTCCGGCATCCAGCCAAAAAGTACGCGCATCAGCACAAAGGCACCGCCAAACGCGGTCAGGGTAAAGCCCGCCCACGCCCAGCCTTTGGACATAAAGTAGAGCGAAACAAAGGTGCCGATAACCGCAAATCCCACGCCCTGCAAAGCTAACCCCAGGCCGGGCTTCCAGATAAGACCGATGACGGTCAACAGCGACGGACGCTCGCCCTTATGGGCCGGGACGGCCTCCACACGGCCGTTAAAGAACCAGGCCAGCAGCGGCAGCGCAATCGTTGACATCCCCAGCGCAACAAAGCCCCATTTGCCATTAATCAACAGCCCGAGCGGGGCGCCAGCGGCTAAAGCGCCGTAAATGGCCATCCCGTTCCAGGACATCACTTTACCCGATCGTGCCGGGCCTACCAGGCCAAGGCCCCACGTCAACGTTCCGGTCAACAGCTGACTTTCACCAAAGCCCAGAATCAAACGGCCAACGATAAGCAGCGCGAACTTTATCGCCGCGTCTACCGGCAGCAGCGCAGCCAGCAGATAGGCCACCCCGGCCAGCGCACAGGAGAACATCCCCTGGAGGGTGGAGCGTTTCGCCCCTTGCTGATCGGCAAGTCGCCCGGCATAGCCGCGAGTCAGCACCGTCGCCAGGAACTGAATGCCTACGGCCAGGCCCACCATCATATTGCCGTAGCCAAGTTCCTGATGCACAAACAGGGGGATCACGGGCAGCGGCAGGCCGACCGTCATATAAGTCAGAAAAACGGCAAAGGCAATGCTGAAAAGCTGGCGATTACCCGACGACTCAGGTTTCTTAAGAGGAGAATCAGAGATAACAGACATACAGCTTACTCCATTAACAGCAGAGTAAGGCGGGGAGACAAAACACAGACACCGCGCCTCTCTATCTGATAGGTCAGATTAAAGGTGCGTTGGTTGACGTTAAACGCTTACGCATTATCAGTAAGATAATGTTATGGCAGGCATAGTGCCTTTAAACCGCCGCTTCGTCAATCTGCGTAAAGGCAAAAAAAGGGTGCCCTGAGGCACCCCTTACAAACGCGCTAACGGATTAGGCGTCGATTTTACGCATCACCAGCGTGGCGTTGGTGCCGCCAAAGCCGAAGCTGTTGGACATCACGGTTTTCAGCTCACGGTCGGTGGCTTCGGTCACGATATTCAGCCCCTTAGCCTGCTCGTCCAGCTCTTCAATGTTGATGCTCGGCGCGATAAAGCCGTGTTCCAGCATCAGCAGAGAGTAAATCGCTTCCTGGACGCCTGCGGCCCCCAGAGAGTGGCCGGTCATCGCTTTGGTTGCGGACATCGCCGGAGAGTTATCCCCGAAGACTTCGCGAATCGCGCCCAGTTCTTTCACATCGCCAACCGGCGTGGAAGTCCCGTGGGTGTTCAGGTAGTCGATTGGCGTGTCTACGCCGTGCATCGCCATCTTCATGCAGCGCACCGCGCCTTCACCTGAAGGGGCAACCATATCTGCGCCGTCGGACGTTGCGCCGTAACCCACGATTTCAGCGTAGATATGTGCGCCACGAGCCAGAGCATGCTCCAGTTCCTCAACCACCACCATACCGCCGCCGCCTGCGATAACGAAACCGTCACGGTTCGCATCATAGGTACGGGAAGCTTTGGCCGGATCGTCGTTGTATTTAGTGGACAGCGCGCCCATCGCATCGAACTCGCAGGCCATTTCCCAGCACAGCTCTTCGCCGCCGCCGGCAAAAACGATGTCCTGTTTGCCCAGCTGAATTTGTTCTACCGCGTTACCGATGCAATGTGAAGACGTTGCACAGGCAGAGCTGATGGAGTAGTTCACGCCGTGAATTTTGAACGGCGTAGCCAGGCAAGCTGATACACCGGAGCCCATGGCTTTAGTTACCACATAAGGGCCAACCGCTTTCAGGCCGCGTGGGCTACGCATTGCGTCAGCGCCAAACACCTGGAAACGAGGGGAACCACCGCCGGAACCTGCAATCAGGCCGACGCGTGGATTGTTCTGGTAGGTTTCTACACTCAGACCTGCGTCCTGAATAGCCTGTTCCATTGACAGGTAAGCATAGATGGATGCATCGCTCATAAAACGCACGACTTTGCGATCGATGAGGCCGGTGGTATCCAGCTTGACGTTACCCCATACGTGGCTACGCATGCCAGAGTCTTTCAACTCTTGAGAGAAGGTGATCCCTGAGCGTCCTTCACGCAGAGATGCCAGGACTTCCTGCTGGTTATTACCGATGCTGGAAACGATGCCCAGGCCAGTAATCACTGCACGTTTCATTCAATACCTCTTCCACTGCACTATTTAGGATTTCGACTCGCACAATAGCGTACACTTGTACGCCGAACAAGTCCGATCAGCCAAATCGACCTGAAATTTGCGCCGCTTCGCACACATCGTTACTATCCTTCCACTGCCTGCCAGACGAGTAACTTACGTGAAACAGACCCCAATACAATCCGCCAGCCTTGGCTTTAACGAAGAGGGTACACCTGTATCCCGAGAATTCGACGACGTGTACTTCTCTAATGATAATGGACTGGAGGAAACGCGTTATGTCTTTCTCGGGGGAAATCATCTGAAAGAGCGCTTCGTATCTCACGAGCGTTCCCTGTTCGTGGTAGCAGAGAGCGGTTTTGGCACCGGCCTTAACTTTTTGACTTTATGGCAGGCCTTTGACGAATTTTGCGAAAAACAGCCGGAAGCGGCGCTTAAGCGCCTGCACTTTATCAGTTTTGAAAAATTCCCGCTGACCGCCCCCGATTTGGCGCTGGCGCACAGCCACTGGCCGGAACTGGCCACCTATGCTGAACAGCTCCAGCAGCAGTGGCCGCAGCCCTTTGCCGGCTGCCATCGGCTTCTCCTCGCCCAGGGGCGTATCACGCTGGACCTGTGGTTCGGCGATATTAATGAACTGATACCACGGCTGGATGACACTTTAACTCATCAGGTCGACGCCTGGTTCCTGGATGGCTTCGCCCCATCGAAAAACCCGGATATGTGGACGCAGCAGCTCTTCAACGCGATGGCCAAACTGGCTCGCCCAGGCGGCACGCTGGCGACGTTTACCTGCGCCGGATTTGTACGCCGGGGGCTGACAGAAGCAGGCTTTACGATGACCAAAGCCAAGGGTTTCGGGCGCAAGCGCACCATGTTAACCGGCGTGCTGGAACAGGATCTCCCGGCCCCGGCACAAACGCCGTGGTATGCGCGCCCTGCAGCGCAGGGAAACGACGTTGCCATTGTCGGCGGCGGCGTTGCCAGCGCCCTGCTCGCGCTCGCGCTGCTCCGTCGCGGCTGGCAGGTTTCGCTGTACTGCGAGGATGAAGCCCCCGCCCAGGGCGCTTCCGGCAATCGTCAGGGAGCGCTGTACCCGCTGCTCGGCACGCATGATGCGTCGCTGACGGCATTTTTTGCCGCCTCTTTCACCTTTGCTCGCCGTCTTTACGATGCGCTACCCGTTGATTTCGACCATGCCTGGTGCGGCGTCACGCAGCTAGGCTGGGATGAAAGAAGCCAGCATAAAATCGAACAGATGCTCAGCCTTGGCCTCCCCGAGCCTCTCGCCCACGCCGTTGATGAAAAAACGCTCGCTGATGCCTGCGGCGTGGAAACGGGTTGTGACGGCATTACCTATCCGCTCGGCGGCTGGCTGTGTCCGGCGCAGCTAACCGCAGGGGCGATAAAGCTGGCGCAGCAGCAGGGGCTGAAGGTGCACTATGGTCACAGGGTGACGGCGCTGGATAAAACGGCAGACGGCTGGCATCTCAGCTTTGCTGAACGGCCTTCGCAGCAGCACGCGATAGCCGTGCTGGCAAACGGACATCAGATAAATGCCTTCGCGCAAACTGAAAATATGCCGATTTCCGCCGTTGGTGGGCAGGTCAGCCACATACCCAGCAGTCCGGCGCTGGTGAAGCTTAAACAGGTTCTGTGCTACGACGGCTACCTGACGCCGCAGAACCCGAACAACCAGCATCACTGCATCGGGGCCAGCTATCATCGCGGCGTGCAGGAGATGCGCTACAACGAAGAAGATCAGCAGCACAATCGCCAGCGTCTGATCAACTGTTTGCCCGATATAGACTGGCCGCAGGAAGTGGATGTTTCCGCCGGTGAAGCCCGCTGCGGCATACGCTGTGCCACTCGCGATCATTTGCCCATCATCGGCAGCGTGCCGGATTATCAGCAGACGCTGGACTGCTACGCCAACCTTGCCACCGACAAAGAAAACGCCGCGCTCGCTCCTGTATACAGCAATCTGTTTATGCTGGCAGGCCTGGGCTCTCGAGGGTTGTGCACCGCCCCACTGGCAGCGGAAATCCTGGCGGCGCAAATGAGCGATGAGCCTTTCCCACTGGATAGCTCCACGCTTGCGGCATTAAGCCCGAATCGGTTTTGGGTGAGGAAGCTGCTAAGAGGAAGAGAAGTGAAATAGTCGGCGAAATTTACGTCCTTGCCGCGGCCCTCTCCCCCCCTGGAGAGAGACGCAGCAGCCGCGCCGAGGGCGAGGAGTTACTTAAACTCCGCCTGCTTATAAAGATTATCCCACATGCCGAGCACCAGGGACTGATCGCGTGGAGACAGCTCACCTGCCTGAATTGCCTTCTCAAGGCTGCTGGAAACTTCGGCATGCAGCGCTTCCGGAGAGTGATCGTCCCCCTGCTCCAGTTCGGCCACGGCCAGGGTCAGGTGACCTCGCAGATAACCGCTGGCAAACAGCTCGTCATCACTGGCATGTTCAACCATCCCATCTATTAACGCCAGAATGCGTGTTTCAAAATCCGCGATCATCGTACTTACGTCCTCATTTGCAGGTAATTAGTTTAAATCTTCCGGCCACGGAAACAGGTCTGCTGTGACCGGCGGTGTTTTATAGTAGTCGCGCAGCGCGGCCATTAACCGCGCCGGACGCTCCGGGATGCCTTCTTTGAGATAGACCATCACCTGAGCATGTACCCGACGCTGAAAAGCAACCCTGTCCGGTTCAACGTCACCGCTCAGATTGTCGCAGCTGACGTTAAACGGGAAACCTGCCGCCATGCACAGCAGCCATTCCAGCGCCTGCGGCTTTACTTCAACGTCTTCGAACTTACTTTGTGTTTCGGCATCTCGTCCGTCCGGACAGTACCAGTAACCGAAGTCGACCAGCTCGCGGCGGGCTTTCCCGGCAATACACCAGTGTGAAATCTCATGCATGCCGCTGGCGTAATAGCCGTGGGCGAAAACCACGCGGTGGTACGGCACTTCCTCATCGGCAGGAAGATAGATCGGTTCGTCGTCGCCTTTAATCAGACGGGTATTAAAATCATCTTTAAAACAGCCGTCGAAAATATCGACAAGCTGCTGGTAATGGTGTTCTGTGGTCATATTCATGCTACCCCCAGCCAGTGGAGGATCTCTGTTCCGTGACTATCAAATAACAGTTTGGCGCTCATCACCGCCGAGACGATCACAATCATCGGCCGGATCAGCTTCTGCCCTTTGCTTAATACCAGGCGCGACCCCATGCGGGCGCCTAAAAATTGCCCGGCCATCATCACAAGGCCGGTGCCCCAAATCACTTTGCCGCCGATGATAAACAGCAGCAGCCCGCCAAGGTTTGAGGTCGCGTTCAGCACTTTGGCGTGTGCGGTAGATTTGGCGAGATTAAACCCGCACAGCGTAACAAAAGCCAGCGCGTAAAAGGAGCCTGCCCCGGGGCCGAAGAATCCGTCGTAAAATCCGACGCAGCCGCCCGCTATCAGCGCAAAAGGCAGGCCGTACAGACGCCGCTGGCGGTCTTCCTCTCCCAGCTTTGGCATCAGCAAAAAATACAGGCCAATACCAATGACCAGCAGCGGCAGAATTTGCCGCAGCACGTCTGATTTAACGTGCTGCACCAGCAGAGCGCCGGTGGTGGAGCCAATAAACGTCATCAAAATATTGAGCTTCTGATCGGCAAGGCTCACTACTTTACGGCGGATAAAATAGAGCGAGGCAGAAACCGATCCGCCGCAGGCCTGCAGCTTGTTGGTCGCCAGCGCCTGAGCGGGTGACATCCCGGCCGCCAGCAGCGCGGGGACGGTTAACAGGCCGCCGCCGCCCGCCAGGGCATCAATAAACCCAGCCAGCAGGGCGACAAAAAACAGCACCGCCAGCATCAGGGGGGAAACCATAAACCATTCCATCAGAGAACGTGTTCATCCAGCAAAGCCTGACAAGAGGCGGGTAACGGAGGGGGCGTTTTCTTTTTCGGCGGCGTACTGCCTGGCGCCGGAGGAGCAAACCAGCTTTGCAATTCGGCGCCGCAGCCATCACCCGGCGGCGGCAGGGGCTGATCTTCGCATTCCAGGCTGTCTGCCGGGCAGCGCAGCCGAACGTGCATATGCGCACGATGCTGGAACCACGGGCGGACTTTACGTAGCCAGTCGCGGTCGGCTCCTGCATCCAGACACAGCTGCTGCTTGATAGCCGGGTTCACAAAGATGCGCGTCACCTCGTTGTCTTTAGCCGCCAGCTTGATCAGACTGCTGATTTCCGGTTTCCACAGGCTTTGCACAACGCGCTTATTGTCACTGGCAACCAGATCGAGCGCCTGGGGCTTAAGAAGCTGCGCAGCTGTCCAGTGCGTTTTAGGCAGCTGGAGGAAAATATCGACGTCCAGCCCGGTCTGATGGCTGGCATGGCCGGAGTTAAACCGCCCGCCTGCCGCCATGCCCATATCGCCAATCAGTACCGTGCCGAGGCCCAGCTGATTCACCTGATTGCTCAGGCGCTGGATAAACATCACCAGATCGGGATGCTCGAAATAGCGACGCTGATCCTGACGCATCACCTGGTAGCGAGCGTCGTTTAGCGGCAGCTCATGGGCGCCCACGATACAGCCGTTCGAAAAGGCACCAATCGACTGCGGGCTGCCCGCCACCGGATGGCTGATTTTTTGCCACGGGGTAGCGGCAACAACGGTGGTGCTGGCAACCAGTGCCAGCAGCCCCATGAGAGCTTTTTTCATCACATTACCAGCGCGGTAAAGGAGGGGTAACGTCGGCGTTCTGAGCGCGCTGACGCAGCATATGATCCAGTAAAACGATCGCCAGCATCGCTTCTGCGATCGGCACGGCACGGATCCCGACGCAGGGATCGTGACGCCCGCGAGTCACCATTTCGATCTCTTCGCCCTCGCGGTTAAGCGTGCGCCCCGGCACCATAATGCTGGAGGTTGGCTTCAGCGCCATCGTCGCCACAATCTGCTGGCCGCTGCTGATGCCGCCGAGAATACCGCCCGCGTGATTGCTCTGGAAGCCTTCCCGGGTAATCTCGTCGCGATTCTGGCTGCCGCGCAGATTGACCACGCCAAAGCCGTCGCCAATCTCGACCCCTTTCACCGCGTTAATGCTCATCAGCGCGTGAGCGATATCTGCGTCCAGGCGATCGAAGACAGGTTCACCCAGACCCGGCGGCACGTTATCGGCAATCACGGTCACTTTCGCCCCAATGGAGTCGCCTTCTTTTTTCAGCGCGCGCATCAGCTCATCGAGCGTGTCGATTTTGTCCGGATCCGGGCAGAAGAACGGGTTCTGCTCTACCTGATCCCAGTCTTTGATTTCCAGCGGCACATCGCCCATCTGGGTCAGACAGCCACGGATGCTGATGCCGTAATGCTGCGCCAGATACTTTTTGGCGATCGCGCCCGCCGCTACCCGCATGGCAGTTTCACGAGCTGAAGAACGGCCCCCGCCACGGTAATCGCGCAGGCCATATTTTTGTTCGTAGGTGTAATCAGCGTGACCCGGGCGGAACACGTCTTTGATGGCACTGTAATCCTGAGAGCGCTGATCGGTGTTTTCAATCAGCAGACCGATGCTGGTCCCTGTGGTGACGCCTTCAAATACGCCAGAGAGAATCTTGACCTGGTCAGGTTCGCGACGCTGGGTGGTATAACGAGAAGTGCCCGGGCGGCGGCGATCCAGATCCTGTTGTAAATCGGCTTCTGTCAGCGGGATACCGGGCGGTACGCCATCAACAATACAACCCAGCGCAATGCCGTGGGATTCACCAAACGTCGTTACGCGAAAGACTTGTCCAATACTGTTTCCTGCCATCACGGCTCCTTAAATACCGTTGTTATCATGGTTGTGTTGTGAGCTTGTTGTGTCGCGCACGAAATGGCGACGGGCCTGACGGCCCGCCTGCACAGCTTAATCTTTATAGATGCTGAAGTGCTCACGCGCGGCAATCAGCTGCGCTTTGGTCAGCATAAAGACGCCGTCACCGCCGTTGTCGAACTCAAGCCAGGTGAACGGCACGTCCGGGTACTGCTCCATCAGATGTACCATGCTGTTACCGACTTCACAAATCAGGATCCCGCCGTCGGCCAGATACTCCGGCGCACACGCCAGAATGCGCCGCGCCAGCTTCAGACCGTCGCTGCCCGCCGCCAGCCCTAATTCCGGCTCGAAGCGGAACTCGCCCGGCAGATCGGACATGTCTTCTGCATCCACATACGGCGGGTTAGTCACTATCACGTCGTACTGCACCTTTGGCAGGTCGCGGAACAGATCTGAACGAATTGGCGTAACCTGATTTTCCAGACCGTGCTCGGCGATGTTCTGCTCGGCAACCGCCAGCGCATCAAGGGAAATATCTACCGCGTCCACTTCCGCATTGGTGAACTCGTAGGCGCAGGCAATAGCGATACAGCCGCTGCCGGTGCACATATCCAGAATATGCTGAGGCTCTGCGTCATAGAGGCCGGCAAAACGATTAGCAATCAGCTCGCCGATTGGGGAACGCGGCACCAGCACACGCTCGTCGACATAAAATTCATGGCCGCAGAACCAGGCTTTATTAGTGAGGTAGGCTACGGGAATACGTTCGTTCACGCGGCGAATCACACGCTCAACGATACGGTGACGCTCACTTGAGGTCAGACGCGCGGTGCGCATATCCTCAGGGATATCCAGTGGCAGATAGAGAGTTGGCAGCACCAGCTGAACGGCTTCATCCCACGGGTTGTCGGTGCCGTGACCATACCAGATGTTGGCGGCGCTAAAACGGCTGACTGCCCAGCGCAGCATATCCTGAATGGTGTGCAGTTCACTCACTGCCTCATCGACGAAAATTTTATCCACGTTGCCCTCCGCAGGCCGTTCACGCTAATTCAATAATCAATTAGTGTGCCATGAAGGCCGCGACAAATCAGCAGGCAATCACTCCGGCGGGGGGGAAATTTGCGTTTTATTTAGCGATGCGCCGCAAAGCGGGTAAACTGACGCCAAAGCAGATGCGAGACGAGAATCAGATGAAGAAAAAAACTCCGCTCAGCGTTGAAGAAAGGAATCTTTTTCGTGATTTGATGAGCGGGACCAAAAAACTCACTCAGGACACTATTGTTCACCGCCCCTTGCGCAAAAAGGTGCAGGAAGTGCCGGTGAAACGACTGTTACAGGAACAGGTCGACGCGAGCCATTACTTTTCCGATGAATTTCAGCCACGGCTTGCGGCGGAAGGGCCAACCCGCTATGTGCGTGAAGACGTTAGCCATTTTGAGTTAAAAAAGATCCGCCGGGGAGATTATTCTCCCGAGCTGTTTCTGGATTTGCACGGGCTGACACAGCTTCAGGCGAAACAGGAGCTGGGCGCGCTCATCGCCGCCTGCCGCCGCGAGCATGTGTTTTGCGCCTGCGTGATGCACGGACATGGCAAGCACGTTTTAAAACAGCAAACGCCGCTGTGGCTTGCCCAACATCCGCATGTGATGGCCTTCCATCAGGCCCCAAAGGAGTACGGGGGGGATGCCGCGCTGCTAGTGCTGATCGAAGTGGAAGAGTGGCAGCCGCCTGAATTGCCTTAGCTTTCCCTTACGCCGTGTCTCTTTTTGATGCAGAGCCTGAAAACAAAAAAAGCCGCATTTGCGGCTCTTCAGACTGAAGACAGCGCTCATCCTCTCGCAGGACAAACAAAAGTCAGCAGAGACAAACAGGGAAAATCAATGCGTTGATTTTCGGCTATTCACCACAAAGAAGGAAAAATCACGTTTTTTCCTTCTTTGTTTGCCATCTTAAGGGCCGCATTTGCGGCTCTTTTTTCATGCTGACGGCGTTCAGATGGCTTTCGCGACCTTCAGGTTGCAAGGGCTCATCTGCCAGTTAAACACCCCTTTACCGGTTTGAGCATCCAGGGTGACGTTGGCAATGGCCGAGGTGCTGAACATGGGTGGCGTCTCTTCAGGGCAGAGCTCAGACACCAGGTAACCAACCAGCGGCAGGTGGGAAACCACC
The DNA here is from genome assembly GCA_946480445.1 of uncultured Buttiauxella sp. Taxonomy (GTDB): domain Bacteria; phylum Pseudomonadota; class Gammaproteobacteria; order Enterobacterales; family Enterobacteriaceae; genus Dryocola. Next base: position 59,838 of record CAMLJN010000016.1, on the reverse strand, counting down.
AGCGCCGATTCAACGCCTTCATTAGCCAGCGTCTGTAAATAACCGCTCACCAGGCCGACATCGCCGCACGGGGTTAATTCCGGGAGGATATCTTCTTTTTCCGGGAGAGTAAGTGCTTCACGCACTACGTCCAGGGTCTGTTCAGCTCGCAGGTAAGGGCTCACCAGAACACGCTCGATATTTGCGACCTGGCCTTTGAGCCAGGTTGCCATCACCCGGGATTCGTCGCAACCACACTGGGTCAAAGGACGTACCGAGTCGCTGGCAGCATCGAGTGCTGCGTCGCCGTGACGCATGATAAAAACTTGCATATTGCACCGCTTTTGTTAACCAGGAATGCTGCAATTCCCCTCCAGCAGGAGAGGATATATTCAGCAGCCGGGCATTGTGCCTTATCCGTTCATCGAATGAAACGCTGTCTTTTACCTTATTGCTGCAAGTATAGTCAATTCCTGTTTACACATTAACCGACCAGCGTCCATTCACCGAGTTCCTTGCCGGCCTGTAGACCGGCTAAACTCATGCTTCTTTGACCCCGACTTCCGGCGCAGGGTTCATTGTTCCCCAAAAAGTAAGGTTGTTTTCTGCCATCTCCTGCAGTCTTGCGCAGGGGGAGAAACGCTCCCCGTACTGACCGGCCAGGCGTTGCAGTCTGGCAACAACCTCTCCGGCGCCCAGGCTGTCCATATAGCGAAAAGGACCGCCCAGGAAAGGGGGGAAGCCAATGCCAAACACGGCCCCAATGTCCCCGTCACGAGCGCTGCGAACGACGCCTTCATCAAGACAGCGCGCGGCCTCATTGAGCATCATCAATACGCAGCGTTCAGCGACGTCTTTTGCCGCCAGCTGCCCTTTCGGCGCCACGCCAATAAGCCTGTAAACAGCAGGGTCAACCTGTTTTTTGCTTTTACGCCCTTTTGCACCATAAAGATAGAAACCACGGCCATTTTTTCTCCCTTTGCGATCGTCGTTCAATATTTCTGCAATCGCACCCGGGGCTGCAAAACGTTCACCGTAGGCTTGCTCAAGGATTGGACTAATTTTAGTCCCTACGTCGATGCCCACCTCATCCAAAAGTTGGATTGGCCCCACCGGGAAACCAAACTTCACCAGCGCCTCATCAATTTTATCGATCGGCTCTCCTTCCACCAGACAGCGCATCGCTTCATTAACGTAAGGTGCCAGGATGCGGTTGACATAAAAACCGGCGCTGTCACCCACAACGATCGCCGTTTTGCCCTGTTTTTTAGCCAGGGCCACCGTTGTGGAAATGGTTTCCGCAGAGGTTCCCGCGTGAGGGATGACTTCGACCAACGGCATTTTGTCGACCGGGCTGAAGTAGTGCAGGCCGATAATCTGCTGCGGACGCGCGGCGTTAGCGGCAATGTCCGCAATGGGTAAAGACGAGGTATTAGAGGCGAAAACGGTGTGCGGCGCGGCATGTTGCTCAATTTCAGCCACCATTTTTTGCTTAAGAGCCAGGTCTTCGAAAACGGCCTCCACCACAATGTCACGGCTGTGGAAACCGCGATAATCCGTACCGCCGGAAATGCGCGCCATTTCCCGCAGGCGTTCTGCCGCTTTCATGTGCCGACGGCGCACTTTTTTATCCAACAGATCCCAGCTATACTTCAACGCGTGGTTGATGCCTTCGTTGCCGATATCTTTGATGCGAACCGGAAGCTGACCTTTCGTCGCCGTAACATAGGCAATACCGCCGCCCATCAGGCCGCCACCCAATACCCCAACGGCGTTTATCGGGCGAGGCTCAGCATCACCGCCCTGCTCTTTTTTAAGCTCAGTGCTGGCGAAAAATATGCCGCGAAGCGCCGCTGATTGTGGGGTCATCGCCAGCTCGCCAAAGGCTTTCGCCTCCGCTTCGTAACCGCTGTTCGCTCCCTGCTCCAGGCCCGTCTTTACCACCTCCAGAATGCGCTGCGTGGCGGGGTAATTACCTTTAGTTTTCTGTTCCGTTTTCTTGCTAACGATATTAAACAGCAGCGAACGTCCGAGAGGGCCTGCCAGAACACGTTCGCGAACGGGCAAAATGCGTGAAGGTTTGCGGCCCTTAAGCACCAGCTCAACGGCTGCGTTAAGTAACACAGACTGCGGCACTACGTCGTCGACCAGCCCAAGCTTCAGGGCCTGGCGCGGACGCAGCTGTTTGCCGGTGAGGATCATCTCCAGCGCGTTGCTGATGCCAACCAGACGAGGCAGCCGCTGCGTGCCGCCGGATCCCGGCAGCAGGCCAAGCTGCACTTCCGGCAGGCCCAGCTTCGTTTTTTCATCGTCGGTACAGATTCGCGAATGGCAGGCCAGCGCCAGCTCAAGCCCTCCGCCGAGGCAGGCACCATGAATGGCGGCCACCACGGGAATGGGCAACGCGGCAATTTCCGCCATTATCTGCTGGCCCTGACGCGCCAGAGACTGTGCTTCTTGCGCCGTTTTGCAACCGGCGATCATATTGATGTCCGCCCCGGCGATGAAGTTGTCCGCTTTGCCGGAGATAAACACCAGGCCCTGTAAGGCGCTGTTATCTCTGACCTGCTTGATTATCGCGTGCACCTCCGGAGCAAAGGATGCCTTGAGGGTATTCATTTTTTCGCCGGGCACGTCAATCGTCACGACCGCTACGTTATCCAGACGAATGTGCAGCGAGAATGCGCTTGTCTGTTCCATTATTCGACCTCCAGAACCATTGCTGCCCCCAGGCCACCTGCCGCGCAGGCCGTCACCAGGCCCAATCCACCGCCGCGACGACGAAGTTCATGCAGCGTCTGGGTAATCATGCGTGCGCCGGTAGCCGCAAACGGATGCCCGTAGGCAATTGAACCGCCGAGCACGTTAAATTTCGCGTCATCCACCTCTCCGGTGGCGTGGGAGCGGCCGAGCACATCACGAGCGAACCGCTCGCTGGAAAGCATTTTCAAATTGGCCAGCGTCTGGGCGGCAAAAGCTTCATGCATATCAAAAAGGGTCAGATCGCCAAGCGTAATGCCCGCTCTCTCAAGAGCAAGAGGCGTCGCCCAGGCAGGGCCAAGCAGCATATCTTTCCAGACATCCACGGCGGTAAAAGCATAGCTGCGTAAAAAGCCCAGCGGCTTAAGGCCAAGCTCTCTGGCGCGGGACTCCGTCATCAGAATCACAGCCGCAGCACCATCCGTTAACGGGGTGCTGTTCGCCGCCGTGACGGTGCCGTGTTTACGGTCGAAAGCAGGACGCAGTTTGGCGTAATCCGCAAGCGACGAACCTTTACGCACATTGTTATCTTCGCTAAACGGCTGGCGGTACGGCGGAATGAAAGCGGTCATCACTTCCTCGGCGAGCTTGCCCTCCTGCCAGGCCTGGGCGGCCCGTTCATGGGAGCGATGCGCCAGCGCATCCTGCTGCTCGCGGGTGATGCCGTGCGTTTTTGCCATCTGCTCGGCGGTATCCCCCATCCTTAAGCCGGTGGAGTATTCAGCCACCGCCGGAGGCACGGGCAGCAAATCTCGCGGGCGCAGGCGTGAAAAGAGTTTCAGACGCTGCCCGAGCGTGCGGGCTTTGTTCACATCCACCAGCGTACGCCCCAGCTTTTTACTCACGCCGATGGGCAAGACGGAAGATGAGTCTGCCCCGCCGGCGATCCCGGCGCGAATGGTGCCCGCCAGCAAACTTTCGGCCACGTTCGCCACGGCCTGGAAACTCGTCGCACAGGCGCGGCTTACGCTATAAGCATCAGTATGCACGCTCATGCCCGTGCCCAGGACGATTTCGCGGGCAATATTTGGCGCTTCCGGCATCTGCACGACCTGGCCGAAAACGAGCTGTTCGATAATTTCCGGAGGGATTTCACTGCGTGCCAGCAGCTCGCTGACCACCATATTCCCCAGGTCGATTGCGGGAACACCGTGGAAAGCCGTCGCCTGACGCGCAAACGGCGTGCGCAAACCACTGACGATGGCAATACGGTCACCCTGACGGGTCACCAGCGGAAGTGCCTGACTCATAACGTTCCCCTGTAAAAAAAATGTCACTGAACCAATAGTGGTCTGACCTGATCACAGTTTTAACTAAAAAGTTACATTCAGCCAACCGGCCGACTGAAAAATTGGGAGGAACGACACGCTTTAAGGCAGGATGAGTCGGGGGCGCGAAGCTAGCCTGACCGACAAAAAAAAGACAGAGACAGGGTGGATAAGCGAGAACGCCATCCACCGCTGGAGCAGAAAATAAACTTAACGCAGGCCGAGCTGGAAGATCATGGTTTCAGCCTGGCAGCTGAAGATAAAGTCGATATCCAGACGCACGCCTTCAGCGACCTCGGTGTAGGTCGGCACAATTTTGCACGGTTCAGATTCCACTTCACGAGCCTTCGCGCTCAGCGCTGCCAGGGTTTCGTCTGCCTGCGCCTTGTTGGCAAAGACCCGGCTGTAGCTCGCGGTGCAATCGGTGTTGTCGATGATGGAACCAACATCAATACAGCAGCAAACCGGGGTTTCATCAGCGGTGTTTTTACTCATTATGATTTCCTCTGTATTTAAACGCGAAAAGGACTAAACAATTGCTGCTTATTTTACGCTCCCTGTTGAAGCGTCTCCAGTCGTTAATTTTGTCTCCTCCGTTAAGTGAGCAAAATCACACTTAAAACTGATCTAAAACAAATTTCACTCGCCTGAATGAGAAACCCTGGCCGCATTTTTGCCAGGCAGATCTCGTTTTAACGATCAAACTTGAAAATCTTTAGAAACAACCTTGCAACATTCTGGCTGGTCAGACCTATACTCTCGCCACTGGTCAGATTTCTCTGTATCCGATCAGCCCCTACTATTCGCGCTCCTGTTACCGTGTGTAACATTATTTGTATAAAAATAAATCTATTATGAGGTTTTGGTCATGAGCCAGAAAAACCTGTTTACAAAGTCAGCCCTCGCGGTTGCAGTGGCAATTGTCTCCTCGCAGGCGTACTCAGCCGGCTTTCAATTAAACGAGTTCTCTTCCTCTGGCCTTGGCCGAGCTTATTCCGGGGAAGGTGCGGTAGCGGATAATGCGGGCTCTGCCAGCCGCAACCCTGCCACCATTATGATGTTTGACCGTCCAATGTTCTCCGGCGGTGCGGTATTCGTCGATCCGGACGTCAACATCTCCGGTCGTTCTCCATCAGGTCGCAGCACCAACGCGGACAACATCGCGCCAACGGCCTGGGTACCGAACCTGCATTTCGTGGCGCCAATCAACGAGCAGTTCGGTTGGGGCGCTTCCGTGACCTCCAACTACGGTCTGGCGACCGAGTTCAACAACGACTACACGGCGGGTTCAGTGGCCGGTAAAACCGACCTTGAGACGCTGAACCTGAACCTCAGCGGTGCCTATCGCTTAAACAACAACTGGAGCTTCGGCCTCGGTTTTGATGCGGTCTATGCCAAAGCGAAAATCGAGCGCTATGCCGGTGACTTACCACAGCTGATCGCAGGCTCCGGTAAATTGCCTCCTCAACTGGCAGGTCCGGTATCACAGATCCCTGCTGATACTCAGATTGCCCACCTGAAAGGCGATGAGTGGGGCTTCTCGGCTGGAACGCCGGTATCCTGTATGAAGTGGATAAAGACAACCGCTACGGCTTCACCTACCGCTCAGAAATCAAAGTCGACTTCGACGGCGACTATAAGAGCAGCCTGCCGTCCGCCTATAACCCGCTGCTGTCCGGTTATGGCCTGCCGTCCGGCACCAATGGGCAAACCGTTCCGGGTTCTCTGACCCTGAATCTGCCGGAAATGTGGGAGCTGTCTGGTTACAACAAAGTCGCGCCGCAGTGGGCTATCCACTACAGCCTGACCTACACCAGCTGGAGCCAGTTCCAGGAGCTGAAAGCCACCGGCACCGATGGCCAGACGCTGTTCCAGAAGGACGAGAAATTCAAAGACGCGTACCGCATCGCCCTGGGTACCACCTACTTTATGGATAAGAACTGGACCTTCCGCACCGGTATCGCATTTGACGATAGCCCGGTTCCGGCTGAAAACCGTTCTATCTCTATCCCGGATCAGGACCGTCTGTGGCTGAGCGCGGGGACAACCTATGCGTTTAACGAAGATGCTTCTGTCGATGTTGGCGTCTCTTATATGCACGGTCAGCACGTAGAGATCAAAGAAGGCCCCTATACCTTCCGTTCAGAAGGGAAAGCCTGGCTGTATGGCATGAACTTCAACTACGCGTTCTGATAGCTGCCGAAAGCTGGCACAAAAAAGGCGAACCCCTGGGTTCGCCTTTTTTTATGCTTATCGCCTACTGCGAATCTATATCTTTCAGGTCATCTTCAATCGCCGCCGCGTTCGGGTTAGCTTCCGGAGAAAGCTTCCCGCCGTTGGCGATAAAGTCATGACGCTGGAAGTAGGCTTCGCGCACCATAATGTACGGATCGGAAGACTGCTTAAGCAGACCGTCAGAATCCAGCAGCTGCGCACGCGTTTCAATACCTTCGATCGTCCATTTCCCGATAGACATCGGCCAGGTCAGCCAGGAGAGCACCGGATAGAGCGTATCCACGTAGTCGCCACCGTCGTCACGCAGCGTGAAGCTGCCATAGAACGGCAGCTGAACGTAAGGTCCGTAGCCCACGCCATAATGGCCGAGCGTTGAGCCAAAGCGATGCGGCTCCTCACGTTGCAGCTTCGGATTGGCAAGGCCCGCCACGTCGATAAAGCCGCCCATGCCCAGCAAGGTATTCAGGAAGAAGCGGGTAAAGTGCACCATTCCCTGGTACGGATCGCCCTGCAGGAAATAGTTCGCCATGATGGCCGGCTCTTCAAGGTTGCCGGTGAAGTTGCTTAAGCCGTTGCGCGCAGGCTGCGGCACATAATCACGCCAGGCCACGGCGACAGGGCGCACCACGTACGGATCCAACACGTTAAAGTTGAAGTTGTACATTGTGCGGTTGAACCCTTCGAGCGGATCCGAGCGCCCCTGTGACTGCTGGTCGCCAGAACTGGCACAGCCGACCAATAGCGTCGTAGCCAGAGCCAGTCCGGTCAGGCGAAAATTCATATGCGTCTCCCTGTTATTGTTTATCTGCGTTCTCAGGTGTGGCGATGTCCTTCCCCGCCTGGGCCTTTGCCTGTTCGATACTGCGCTCGATCACGGCACGTCGCTCGTCGCTCGCCGGTAATAACCGCAGCATAATCTGCCAGGCACCTATCGCCTCAGGATATTGCTGCTGCTCGAAAGCATTAAAGGCAAACAGACTTAGTACGCGAACATTTGTATGCTCCGTCTTTAGCATTTCACGCAGAAGACGCCCTCCCAGAAGGTTGTCCTGCGGATCGCCTGAACGAGTCAATACTTCAGCATAGCCCAGCTTTACATCGCCGTTAGTGGGCGACAGTTTATATGCATGTGCAAAGGCTTGTGTAGCGGTACTTGCGTTATTTAGCACCATACCAATTCGCCCCAGCATCATCCAGCCCTCAATATTATCAGGGTCCTGCTGCAAACGGGTACGTAATCCCAGCCCCAGACGCGCCATATCCTCCATATTAAGCGGCTCGGCATTTGGATCCATCACCCGCTGTAAGAGCTGAGGCGTTTGCCGGGTAACCTGCTGCCACTCGCGCACCTGCTTAATACCGGAAACTTTCAGATATACCCCAATGCTCACGGCCATCAACACCACCGCGCCCGGGGCAAAAATCCAGTAGCTGATTTTTGAGGCAGGCTCGCGATGTTCGGGGGTGTCATCTTCTTCGCTAAACCAGACCCGTCGTTTGCGGCTGCGCACCACTATGACACCCACCCCGCCGATAATCACCAGCACCGGCAGTACCCAGAGGATAAGGGTGGACGGCGTGACCGGCGGCTCGTAGGTCACAAAGTGGCCGTAACGTGCCACCATATAGTCAACAATCTGCTGCTTGCTCTGGCCCTGCTGCATCAGCTCATAGACCTTCAGGCGCATATCCGAGGCGATCATCGCGTTGGAATCAGCAATGCTGTTATTCTGGCATTTCGGGCAGCGCAGCTGTTCGGTCAGCTCGCGAAACTGCTGCTCTTGCGCTTCATCTTTAAAGGTAAAGGTGTCGATAGCAGCCGAGACTGAAAAGGAAAGCACCAGCGCGACGAGAAAAAGCAAACCGCGTTTCATGCGCCAGCCTCCTTGTTATATTTATCCCACAGCGGCTTAAGCTCCTGCTGCCAGACGCGATCGTTAAGATCGCCGGCGTGGCGATAGCGAATAATACCCTGACCGTCGATCAAAAAGGTTTCTGGTGCGCCGTAAACGCCGAGATCCAGTCCCAGCATCCCGTTACCGTCAAACAGGCTCAGCGCGTAAGGATTGCCCAGCTCGTTAAGCCAGCTTATCGCTTTGCGGCGCTCGTCTTTGTAGTTCATCCCGACGACCCGAATGCCCTGCGCCTTCAGACCGTTGAGAAACTGATGCTCCGCACGACAGGTCGGGCACCAGGTTGCCCAGACGTTCAGTAAAAGGGGTTTGCCATCCGTTAACACCGCCTGATCGTATATTTTGCCCGGGTTTTCCAGCGATTCCAGGCGGAACACCGGCACCGGTTTGCCTATCAGCGCTGACTCCAGATTGGTCGGGTCTTCGCCCTGCGCATTGCGCGTCAGCTGCCAGAGCAACGCTGCGGCCAGCAGTAAAAAAAGCGCCAGCGGGATAAACAAGATTTTACGGTTCATACGGCCTCCGGCTCTTTTTTACGCGAACGGTAGCGGGGATCGAGCAGACAGCATAATCCCCCCAGGGTCATTAACAGCCCACCCACCCAAATCCAGCGTACGAACGGTTTGTAATACAGACGCACGGCCCAGCTGCCGTCGTCCAGCTCTTCACCCAGCGCGGCATACAGATCCCGGGTAAAACCAGCGTCGATGGCCGCTTCGGTCATCATCGAACGGCTGCTGTTATAGATGCGCTTTTCTGCCCGCAGCGTCGCTTCAGGTTTGCCGTTGCGCGTAACGTCAATAATCCCTACACCGCCACGGTAGTTCGGGCCGACGAGATCGTGGACATCGCGGAAGACAAAGTGATACTGATGAATATCTATGCTGTCCCCGGTCTTCATTCTCACATCGCGCTCAACGCTGTAATTCTGGCTAAAGGCAATGCCCACCACCGTAACCGCCAGCCCTAAGTGGCCGAGCACCATGCCCCAGTGGCTGCGCGGCAGTTTCCATAATCCCAGCAGCAACCCGCGGCGATGCGTTGCACGTTCATACACTTCCATTAATGCCAGTACAAAGACCCAGACGGCCATCAGCAGACCCACAACCGTCATTGCCTTCACACGGTCCTGCATCAGCCACGGCAGAGCCAGCGCCAGCCCCTGCGTCACCGCCAGCGCAATAACCAGCCGTCTGACGAGTTTCTGCGGCTCATCACGCCGCCAGCGCACCAGCGGACCAATGCCCAGTAACAGCGCGAACGGCGCCATCAGCGCGGTAAACATGGTGTTAAAGAACGGCTCGCCGATGGAGATACTGCCCAGGCCCAGCTGTTTGTGCACCAGCGGCAGCAACGTTCCCAGCAGCACCACCAGCATGGCGGCAATCAGCAGCACGTTATTGCCGAGCAGGAAGGATTCGCGCGACCACAGCCCATTCCCCACGCGGGAACGCACTTTGCTGCCTTTCACGGCATACAGCAGCAGCGAGCCGCCAATCACAATCACCAGGAAAGCGAGAATAAACATGCCGCGGGCAGGATCGGAGGCAAAAGAGTGCACCGAAACCAGCACCCCCGAACGCACCAGGAAGGTGCCAAGCAGACAGAGCGAGAATGCCGTAATAGCCAATAGCACGGTCCATGCCTTAAAGCTGCCGCGCTTTTCGGTGACCGAAAGCGAATGAATAAGCGCGGTGCCCGCAAGCCACGGCATAAACGAGGCGTTCTCCACCGGGTCCCAGAACCACCAGCCTCCCCAGCCCAGCTCGTAGTAGGCCCACCAGGAGCCGAGCACGATGCCAACGGTCAGAAACGACCAGGCCGCAAGCGTCCACGGACGGGTCCAGCGCGCCCAGTTTGTATCCAGCCTGCCTGCCATCAACGCGGCAATAGAAAAAGCAAAGGCGACCGAGAAGCCCACGTAGCCCATATACAGCAGCGGCGGATGGAAGATCAGCCCTACATCCTGCAACAGCGGATTTAAGTCTCGCCCTTCAATAGGGAAGTCCGGCAGGGTGCGGGTAAACGGGTTGGAGGTAAAAATGATAAACAACAGAAAACCGACGTTGATCATGCCCATGACGGACAGCACGCGCGCCACATCCTGTTCCGGCATCCTGCCGCTGAGCAGCGCCACGGCAAACGTCCATCCGCTCATCAGCAGCACCCAGAGCATCAACGAGCCTTCATGGGCGCCCCAGGTTGCCGCCACCCGATACCAGACGGGCAGCTCGGTATTGGCGTTGCTGGCGACATACAGCACGGTGAAGTCGTTGACCACAAAGGCATAAACGAGGATTAAAAACGAGGCCAGTACGGTGAGAAACAGTGCCCATGAAAGCGGACGCGCCGAGCCGATCAGGCGGGCATCGTTGCGCTTCACGCCCCACAGCGGATAGACGCTCAGCAACAAAGACCAGCCAAGCGACAGGCAGAGCAGGAAACTACCGACTTCTGGCATCATGAGCCGCCGTCCTTATAGGCCTGGGGCGCTCGCTGGTGGTTTTTATTCATAGCCTCTTTAACTTCCGGCGGCGTGTAATTTTCATCATGTTTCGCCAGCACTTCTTTTGCCGCGATCAGATTGTCCTTCTCCAGCACGCCCTGGGCTACCACCCCCTGCCCCTCGCGGAACAGATCCGGCAGGATGCCGACGTAGGTTACCTCGACCACGCCGTTCACATCATAAAGTTTGAACGACACTTTTAAAGTTTGCTTGTCGCGCTTCACGCTGCCCGGCAGCACCATGCCGCCAACCCGCAGGCGCTGGCCGATTTCAGGGCGCAGCTGGCTTTCGCCTTTGCCATAGAGTATTTCGCCCGGCGTGTAAAAGAGATCGATATTGCTGCGCAGCGCATAAAGCACCAGCGTGATAGTGAGTCCTAACCCAATCAGCACCGCAACGGCCAGATAAAGACGGTTTTTACGACGTGTGTTCACTTACATTCCTTCTGTTGCTTTGGCCGCACGGATGCGCTGCTCGCGTGCCTGCTGGCGTTCCACGCCCTGTAAAATGGCTCTGTGCCGGACCCGGGTATGGATAACCAGCAGCAGGAGCGGGACGACGGTAAAAGCAACCGCCAGCCAGACATAAAAGGCGTAGCCGCCCATGGCAAAAAAATCGGCCCAGTTGGCAAAGGCACGGTTCATGCTCTTCCTCCTTTGTTGGCGAGCGCTGACACCCAAGGGCGACGGCTTTCCTGAAGCAGAATAAGGTTGCGAAGACGCATCAGCGTCAGGGTGATAAAGAGCAGCAGGAAACCGATAATCGTCAGGCGCAGCGGCGTGCGCATAGAGGGGTCAATGCTCTGCTGCATATTGGTCGAGCCCTGATGCAGCGTATTCCACCACTCCACGGAGAAATGAATGATGGGCAAATTGACCACGCCCACCAGCACCAGAATGCCCGCGGCGCGTCCCGCCAGCCGACGGTCGTCAAAGGCGTTATAGAGCGCAATCACGCCCACATAAAGGAACAGCAAAACCAGCTCAGAGGTGAGTCGCGCATCCCATATCCACCAGGTTCCCCACATCGGCTTGCCCCACGCAGAACCCGTCACCAGGGCGATAAAAGTATATACGGCGCCAACGGGCGCCATCGCCGCCACCGCCAGGTCGGACATTTTTATCTGCCACACCAGACCGATAAACGCGGCAATGGCCATCGAGGCATAAATCCCCATCGACCAGATAGCGGCCGGAACATGCAGGTACATAATGCGGTAGCTCTGCCCCTGCTGATAATCCGCGGGCGCGAAGACAAATCCCCAGACGCAGCCGGCAAGCAGCGTAAGGACGCAGGCAACGGCAAGCCAGGGGACAAATCGCCCACAGAGCTGGTAGAGTCGTTCTGGTTTAGCAAGCTGGTGTAACGCTTTCCACATGGTTAGTTGCTCATTGAAGACTATTTCTGGCAGAGGGCGCTGGCGCCTGTCCACCCTACGTATTGAGTTACTGCACGCTCACGCGCAGCGCCGCCGCAGTGGCGAACGGACTTAATGTTGCGCTCCCCGCAAGCAGCGCGCCGAGAATGGCCAGATAGCCATCAACGGGTAAATGCATTGATGCGGCGTCCATTGCCGCCGTCGCGAAAATCAGCAGGGGAATCGTCAGCGGCAGGACAAGCAGGCTCAGCAGCACCCCACCGCGCCGCAACCCAACGGTCAGTCCTACGCCCGGCGCACCGAGGAAGCTCAGCGTCGGCGTGCCAAGCAGCAGCGTCAGCGCCATCACTTTCCAGCTGTAGAAATCCAGCCCCAGCAGCAATGCCGCCAGCGGCGAGAGGATCAGCAGCGGCAGCCCGGTGACCACCCAGTGAGCGGTCACTTTCGCCAGCACCACCAGCGGCAAAGGCACCGGCAGCAGCATAAGCTGCTCCAGCGAGCCGTCCTGAAAATCGTCCCGAAACAGTCTGTCCATCGCCAGCAAAGACGCCAGCAGCGCCGCCACCCAAATCACGCCCGGGGCAATACGCGCCAGCAGCTGAGGCTCTGGTCCAATGCCAAGTGGAAACAAGGTGATAACGATCAGGAAAAACCACAGTGGGTTGGCGATTTCCGCCCCTTTACGAAACACCACGCGCAGCTCCTGCCCAAAAATTCGCCGCATCATCAGTGGCTCCCTCCCAGCTCAATCTGCCGCACGGAAGAAAGCGCCAGCGGCTGGTGCGTGGTGAGGAGCACCATGCCACCCTCTTCGGTATGTCGCGCCATTTGTCGGGTCAGCTTTTCGACGCCTGCCGTATCAATAGCGGTAAAAGGCTCGTCCAGGATCCATAACTTTGCCGAACTCAACCACAGACGCGCCAGCGCCACGCGCCGCTGTTGACCGGCGGAAAGTTGATTAACCTGCACGTCTTCAAACCCCACGAGGCCTGCCTGGGCCAGCGCCTGCCAGCGCAGCGTTTCAGCGCAGTCGGCATGAAAAAAACTGAGGTTTTCGAAAGCGGTAAGCGCAGTTTTAATGCCCGGCTGATGACCGAGCCACAGTAAATCCTGGTGATAGACATCGCGCTGGCGCGCGATCGCCGTGCCCTGCCAGCAGACCTCTCCCTCTTCGGGCTGGGCAAGCCCGGCGAGAATGCGCAGCAAAGACGTTTTCCCGGCGCCGTTCTGGCCTGCCACCTGAACCATCTCCCCGGCGGAAACGGTAAACGACAGCTCGCTAAAAAGCGTTCGTTCGTCGCGGGTACAGGTTAATTTGCGGGCATCAAGCATAGGAAAGTCACTACTTTTATCAGGGGTGCAAATAATACCACATCATCTATGCCCCTCCAGGCCGGGGAGAACACGAAGAGGTACTCAAAAAGGGGTAATACACCCAATCCAGATCAAGATTAAGTCGAATTGTTGCCAGGACCAGGAGAAAGAGGCAAAAACCGCTACGCTTAGCAGAACGATAAAAGTGCGGAGTATCCCGAGAAATGGACAAGCTACAGGACGATAAATTAGAGAAATCCAGCGAAGATCTGGAAGTGGAGAGCGAGGAAAAATCGAGCGGTAAAGAGATTGAAATGGATGAGGACAGGCTCCCTTCCCGGGCGATGGCCATCCACGAACATATTCGCCAGGACGGCGAGAAAGAACTGGAGCGCGATGCGATGGCCCTGCTGTGGTCCGCGATAGCGGCGGGTCTGTCGATGGGCGCTTCATTGCTGGCTAAAGGCGTTTTTCACGTCAATCTCGACGGCGTGCCGGGCAGCTTCCTGCTGGAAAACCTGGGCTACACCTTCGGCTTTATTATCGTCATTATGGCGCGCCAGCAGCTGTTTACCGAAAACACCGTCACCGCCGTGCTGCCGGTGATGCAGAAGCCCTCCGGCAGCAATTTCCTGCTGCTACTTCGCCTGTGGGGCATAGTGCTGCTGGGGAACCTGATCGGCACGGGCCTTGCAGCTTATGCGTTTGAATACATGCCTATTTTCGATGAGCAGACGCGGGATGCGTTCGTCAAAATCGGCATGGACGTGATGAAAAACACGCCGGGAGAAATGTTTGCCAATGCGGTTATCTCCGGCTGGATCATCGCCACCATGGTGTGGATGTTCCCCGCGGCGGGCGCGGCAAAAATCGTGGTGATCATCATTATGACCTGGCTGGTTGCGCTCGGAGATTTAACCCATATCGTCGTCGGCTCCGTCGAGATCCTCTACCTGGTGTTTAACGGCACGATCCACTGGAGCGACTTCTTCTGGCCCTTCGCCCTGCCAACGCTTGCAGGTAATATCTGCGGCGGCACCTTTATCTTTGCGTTGATAAGCCACGCGCAAATCCGCAACGATATGAGCAACAAGAAGAAAGCCGAGGCAAAAGAGCAAGCAAAACGCCAGCATAAAGTTGAAGGGGGCAAAGCACGGCCCGAGAAAGAAAAACGTGAGGAATAAAGCAAAAAACGGTTATCTTTCAGGCAATCAGCCCGCAAAGCACTTAACGTAACGCCAAAAGCGGGTATACTAAGCCCGCTTGTCCCCTTAGTTAAATGGATATAACGAGCCCCTCCTAAGGGCTAGTTGTAGGTTCGATTCCTGCAGGGGACGCCATCGTTCTTCACCCTCTCCCCAACCTCGCCCACATGCGTAATCTGGCATAGCCCCGGACGTTGCAGGTATAATCCTCAGAACTTTTTAATCAGCCCAGAAAAGATCATGACAAAACTAACGCTACAAGAGCAGATGCTTAAAGCTGGACTCGTCAGCAGCAAAAAAATCGCTAAAGTGCAGAAGACCGCTAAAAAATCACGCGTTCAGGCTCGTGAGGCGAGAGAGGCTGTGGAAGCCAATAAAAAAGCGCAGATCGAACGTGACAAACAGCTGAGTGAACAGCAAAAGCTGGCCGCCCTCTCAAAGGAGTATAAAGCTCAGGTCAAGCAGCTGATTGAAATGAACAGGATTGTGATTGCAAAAGGCGACATCGGCTATAACTTCACCGACAATAATCTGATTAAAAAAATCTATGTCGATAAGGTTACTCAGTCTCAGCTGATTAACGGCCGTCTGGCGATTGCTCGCCTGGTTACCGATGCTAATCCCGACGGCGAATACGCGATTATTCCCGCAAGCGTAGCCGATAAAATTGCACAGCGCGATCCGAGCAGCATCGTATTGAACTGCGAGCTTAGCCAGGAAGCGAAAGACGAAGACGATCCGTACGCCGACTTTGTGGTGCCTGATGATCTGATGTGGTAAGCCTTTTTATTCATCCCCTGCGGTTTGGCAAAATGAGTGAGATGACTTTGAGCTAAGGCGGGCTTAAAACCCGCCAGTATCCATTGCGGACCGCACCTGCCCGCTCCAGCTTTCCTTTTTCCTGCAACGATTTGAGATTGCGTTCAACCTTCTTGTCGTTAAATCTGTCTTCTGTGCAAGCTGCGCGATAGTCATCGCGGGGCTTTTACGAAGAAGCGCCAGGATGGTTAACGCTATTGAACTCAGCCCTGTATATAACGCCCCTTCTTCCTCATACCAGCTCTGCCCTGAAAACCCTTCTTGCATTGAGCGTGAAGAACACGCTCAATGTTCTACCTCACTCACCACAGGTCGTTCAGCTTTTTTATCTCTATGTAGCGAAAATACATATCACACGACATCATAAAGTCGTTTTGCCAGCGCCAGTAGAGGTGCAGATAGCAGTAGCTCAGCGAGGGGACGACGCAAAGCAGGAACCAGGCTGCAAACCAGATATCCCAGCCCAACAGCGTCAGCGCTAAGGCCACTAACGGGATCCAGGCCAGCTGGGCAAGCAGCAGCACCACCATTCTTAGCCAGAAGGGAATGGCGTGCAGCGAACGGCAGGGAAACGAACTGGCAAAGTAAAAGTCGATCTCCTTAAGAAATAAACGCCCAAGGAAAACATAGCATTTCGATAAGCGTGCCATAAACAGATTCAGCGCCAGCACAATTGCGCATAGCACCAGTGTCGCGACCATTAACCTGGGCGAGAGGTATCCCTCACTTAGCCTAAAGTCAGGATTATTTCTCAACGGCACAACCGTCAGCACATTCAGCGTCACGGTGACAAGCATCTGCAATAGAACGTACCGGTACAGATTCTTATACTTCACCTTTTCGGCGCCCCCGGTCTCGACCAGCTTAATACAGCTGTGTCTGACGAAGCCGTACATCAGGTAAACGACCAGCGGGGAGAAGATAAACAGACAGCCCAGCTGATAAACAGCTGAAGGCAGCGCCAGACAGCCCTGTATCATCAGCCAGACGGCGCAGCAGGCGAGCAAGCCCGCGGCCAGCGGCTGCGACAGCAGCCGTTCCGCTCTGGAAAGGCGTCGTCCGTCGAAGAAGGAAAAATCTATATTTCCGACGCCGCGTTTATATGACCAAAAGGCTTTTAGATCAAAAATCACATCGAAAGCGATCAGGGCGACAATGCCGCTGACAAGCCAGGCATCCTGACGGGTTATCACATAGCCATTATTCTTCCAGTAAAAACCAAGGAGAATCAAAGTTATCAAATACAGGAATGGCAGAAACCGCTTATCCTGAAAGCGTAAAAAAGTTAAATAATCGGGCAGCACGGTGTCACCTTAAAATCGACGTAAGTTGGCGGCAATGCACGATCTTCTCCGGTGTAAAACCGGAGAAATCATTGAGCATTGAGCCCAGATAAGGTTTATGGCTTATCTCTACAAACAAGGCTTGCGGAGTGGCGGCAAGCAAGCGCTCCATTGCGGCGGTCCATTTCACCGTATGGGTTAAGTGCAGAGATAAATTCTCTTTAATGCGCGGAGCGTTCTCTTCCGGCAGGCCGGTGACATTCATCAGCACATCAAAACGGGGCCTGACAATCTCGATGTCCTTCAGGTAATCCCGCATTTGCTGAACCCCTTCGTTCATCAGACGTGTATGCCATGCGCCGCTAACGCCAAGCTTCACTGGCTCAAAGCCTGCGGCAATCAGCATGCGTGTACACTCACTCAGCGCTTCGCTTGAGCCACCAATAACCTGCTGCTGATGGCTGTTATCGCAGCAGATATCTATCTCAAGACCGGCGCGGGCAATAAGTTCGTGCAGAGCACTGTAGCCGATACCCTTAACGGCCAACATTGACCCCTTATTCCGCTTGCTGACAGCGTTCATCGTATTGGCCCGAAAATGAATGGTGCTGAACAGCGCCTCCAGAGATAGCGCGCCCGCCGCATAAAGAGCGCTGTATTCGCCGACGCTATGCCCGCAGGCGCCGACCACAGGCGCCTGGTCAAAACGCGTCCTGCACAAGCTGTAAAGCGTCACGTTAAGGGCCGTGACGGCCATCTGCTGCACGTTGGTTTGAATCAATTTGTTCATCGGCCCTTTCAGGCACAGGCGGCGAAGATCAAGGCCTGAGATGTCGCTGGCGCAATCCCAGATGTTTCTGGTCGTGGCGTTGGCATCCCACAGGTCAGCGCCCATACCGATCGTCGGGTTTCCCTGCCCTGCGAACAGAAATGCCACCGGCTGTGAAATATGCTTACTTTCCATATCAATATCCTTATAAGTGATATTTAAATCCTAAATAGACACCCAGCGTCTCGCCAAAGATCGCAAACTCAGAGTCCTGTTTTCCCAGAGCGGTATAGGCGCCGGTATACATCTCAAGTTTTTGATCTATTCTTTCGAGCACGGAACTAAAATGCACGCCCGGCATGGCGCTCCCGTCCATCATATTGACGGTTAAATAAGGTTGCAGCTTCGCCCCGTGACGCATTTGAAAACTGCTATAAACATTGACGTAATGCTTTCCCTGCAGCATCCCCTGATTGCCGGTATTATTTATTTCGGCTCCCATGAGGTATTTATAAGAGTCGAATGCGCGATCCAGAAAATCATAGTGAGTCGGCGTATTAAGCTTCTTAACAAAATCAGTTTGTTGTCGCCATGCCGATTGAGAATACCCTTCGCTCTGGAAGTAGTATTCCAGGCCGACAACGCTGAAACGTTCTGATGTGTATTGTCCGCCAATAGCCAGTTCGATCCCTTTTTTATCCCGGCGTTCATAAAGCGAGGAGGGAAATTCCCAGTCCATGACTTCCGCGGCTTTCTCCGCTGAGAAGTGACGCCACTGCTGCGAGGTATGCAAGGCCAGCTCCGCACTCATCACAAACTGAGGCGTATAGGTGTAGCTGTCGCTGAAGGCGACAGAGCGGGTAGCGCCAAGCAGCACATTAACGGAGGGCGCATGGTTTTCCAGACGATAGTCGGTATAACTCAACAAATAGCGTTCAGCTGAGTTGGCGCGCTGGCTGGCAGACCAGTTACCGGAAGAGATATAGCGTTTATCAATACGGGCCAGCTCAGGAACCACGGTTATTCCCAGCGCGTAATCTCCGCCCTCTTGACTCAATCTGCCGCCCCAGAATGTTTCTGCATAGGCCGCCTGCATTGCAGGATCGTAAAAACGGGTTGGCTTAAAGCCGCCGTAATAGCTGCTGAGAAGGCTGGCAGGCGATCGCAAAAAGAAAAGTCCCGGCCTGGCCCTGATTTTCCCGCCTTCAAGCTGGATGTTGCCGGTGACGCTGTAGGTGACCTGCAGCTGGTCAATTAACGCTCGCGAACGACTGTTATCTTCCTCAAATTTACCGACCTGGCGGGTGGGATAATAAGTTAACCCATACAGGGAAAAATGAAGATCGAGCGTGTTATCGATCAGTGAACATCCGCTGCTGAATTTAACCCCCAGATCGTTATAGATATTATTTGCGGCAAATGGATTTTGCCCGTCTATTTGCCAGAGAGAATTTTGCTTATGAACGTAATGCGTCTGGGCAAATAAGGCGACATCTGCATTTTCCGCAACTTCACTGCCCGCCAGGCAATCCGCCTGTAGGTAAGTTGAGGCCCCTAAATAAACGGGGAAAAACAAAAGGGCTAACCTGAGGTTCATCTTGCACCTCGCTGAATATATTCCCTGGAAAAATGAGATTCAGGCAAAGATTCAAAACGAACATTGCTGTATTCCATTACCGAGTGTCCCTTTCCGTGCCGCGCTTCGCGCACAATAATCCTCATCGGTCTGACTTTACCCAACGTCATTTGATAATTCTGGTACAGCACCTCCTTGAGTAACTTATCATCCAGCGAGTAATAAGCCGCCTTCCAGGGGCGATAGCTCTCTTTTTCGACATAATAAGTAATCTTCGGATAAGTCACTTCCTCAGTCTTACGTACCAGCGCCAGCTTGTAACACAGGTGCGGGCCGCAGGCTTCTTCACCCAGCAGCGTTGAGTCATAGGCGTAGTCGAAATTAGTGACAATAACGTCGCCATTTGAAATCTGTCCCACCAGCCTTTGCTGGCGAGAGACGGGGATCGGGCGGCGCAGTTCCGGCGTGTAAAACCATAAGTCGTACCAGTCAGACAACATCACCTTTCCTTTATCCTGGGGAGGATAAACGAACCTGATAAGGGAGCGGGCGTCGGCCCGCTCGCCGTTTTCCGGCTTAATAAAACGCATCGAAATATCGAAGATCTGCTTATTGCCGGGCTGTGAATCACTCTCTTTATATTCCTGCACGGCGACCGTATAGCGGAACGGCTTATTAGGGGAACGAATTTCATCTGCTCTTCTGATAATCTCCGCAGCCTTGTCATCCGCAGCAAATGCGGGTGCCAAAAACATTAAAGATAAAGAACAGGCAACGGCCGGGGAAAATCCATTTATTTTCATGCTGCCTTCCTCAGGAAAATTTAAATGCGTCGGCAATATTCAACCGCGAGGCACGAAGCGCAGGCAGGATGGAAGCCACCGAGGCGGTTAAGATCGGTAATACCAGCGTTATCCACAGCAGATCGGCGCTATTCGTTTTAATAAAGGCGGTATAGCCTGTGCTTTGTCCGGGTGAAGGCGGCATAGCAATACCCGACACGTTAATCATGCCAGCCAGTGCAAAGCCAATGACCAGGCTGCCCACGGCCCCAATGATGCCGATAAAAATCCCCTCCAGCAAAAACAGGCGGGTAACGTGGCGTGGCTTTAGACCTATCGCTCGCAGAGTCGTAATTTCCCGGGTTCGCTCGATAATATTCATCGTCATGGCGTTGCCGATCATAAAAACAACGATCAGCGCAACGATAAGCTTGATAAAAAAGTATATACCGGAGAGCAGGCTTTCTACCTGCTGGTAAAATACAGATGCCTCTTTCCAGTCTTTCACTATCAGGGGCAGATTTTTATCCGCAATATACTGGCGTAGCTTCGCGCTGAAGGTATCCACATCATCATCCCGCAGCAGAATAAGTACCTTACTGACGCCATCCGTCCCCATAATATGCTGCGCCGTCGCCAGCGGAACTTTGAGGGCCATATCGTCATACTCTTTAATACCCGAGGAAAAAACACCCCTGACCTTCAGGGATAACGCACCCTGCCCGCCTCTGGTGTTCACCACCAGCGTATCAAGCCAGTCGCCGTATTTAGCCTGCAACGTATTGGCCAGCCCGCTGCCTAAGGTTATTTCATCGCCTTTCAGCCGCGATAAATCGCTGCCGGAAATTAACTTATCGAACGACCCCAGCTTTAATGCCGGTAAGGGTTCCACGCCGAGCGCGGAGAAATAGCTTGATGCTTGATTCTCATACTGCGAGACAATACCGGTAAACTCCAGCTGGCCGGAGAGAGTCGCTATATGCCTGGCCAGTTCGTCCTCTTTCAGAATATCCTCTTTGAGCGACTGATAATTCGCAATCAGGCTCTGATTTTTATTCGACGTCGCAAAGTAAGATTTATTGTAAATCTGCACATGACCAATATTGGTACGAATCGTTTGCTCTTTTAGAACCCAGAAAGAATAGTCGATAAACCCGCCGTAAAGAAATATCGCCACGCCGCCTAAAATAATAGCCGCAATCGTCGAAAAAGAGCGTCGTTTGTGTCTGAAAAGATTCAAAAATGCAAATTTCGCATCTCTCGATTTAAAGATCAGACAGTAAAGGACGAAGCAAATAACTGCGACGACAGCCGCATCAACAATGAAGAGATCTCTGGACATTTAATCACCTTTCACCAGGGGCAACAGAACCTGAGTCACTTCACTCATCTCCCAGACCGGCGCGGTATCAAAACCGGGTTCCAGATGACCGGGATACGTTACCCCCTGTTGCTTTAGCTGAGCGAGAAGCTCGCTGGCCTGTTGATATTTCTTGCAGCTGTATAGCGCGCGATAGCGCATATAGCTGATGTAATTGACAATGCTTTGGTCAAAAACAGCGGCTTTCTTCAGCATCTCCTCAGTATCATGCAGCGTTACCACGCAGCGGCCGATACTGGCCGGTAACCAGGCATCTATTCGCGCCCGGAGATACCTTACGCGCGGATCGTCCTCATGGCCCTCAACCGCTTCATCGAGATAAAAGAAGCCGAGTTTGGAATATTCAGATGCATGGATAAAATCATTTACCGCTAAAAAATGATTCGCCTGACGCAGTAGTCCATAGGAGTAAAAGACCAGCGCGGAAATATTTCCCGTGTTCTTATATTCCAGACGCAGCGCATCTGTTGTTTTGGCTAAGGCATCCTGCTGTGTCGGAAAACCTTTCTGAAAGACCTTTTCAACCTCCGGCAGCTCCGCTGCACGGACCGGGTGAGCAAACAGAAAGGTCAGCATAAATAAGCCAAAGAAGCCCGACAGCCTAGCGCGCTGAGTCATAAGCTAATTCCCCGTCCTTGATTTCAATTACCCGCTGAGCGCGGTCCTTAAGCTGCGTGGAATGGGTGGAAATAATAAAGGTGGTTCTGGTCTGCTGATTAATGGTCATCAGCAGGTCCAGAATAGCCTCACCCATGGCCATATCCAGATTGCCCGTAGGCTCATCTGCCACCACAACCTGCGGTTCATGAGCCAGCGCTCTGGCAATCGCGACCCGCTGTTGCTGACCACCGGACAACTGCCCCGGTTTGCGGTCGGTGAGCTGAGCAAGCCCTACGCTATCGAGAAAGTGCAGGGTGCGCTCTCTGGCCTCTTTTGGGCTAAAATGGCCGTTCAGCACCAGGGGATAAAATACGTTATCGAAAACGTTCAGCACCGGCAGCAAATTAAAGAACTGGAAAATAAACCCCAGATGTTTGCTGCGAATTGCAGCCAGTTCATCAGCCTGCAGGTCATTAAGCATCTTATTGAGGAATATCACCGTTCCCGACGAGGGCTTATCAATGCCCGACAGGGTATTGAGCAGCGTGCTTTTGCCGCTGCCCGAAGGCCCGCAGAGCGCCATAAATTCGCCTTTCGCAATCTCCAGATTGATATTTTTAAGCGCCTCGACTTTATTTTCATTGCTGCCGAAGCTCTTATAAATATCGCTTAAGAAGATGGCAGGTAGTTCCTTTACACTGCTTCGCATAGTGTTTACGCATTCCCGATTAATATGAGGTATCGAAATAGTTATAGCCGCCTGCGTTATCCGGCAGGATCGTTCTCACTCTTCCCGATGAAAGCGCGTGCTGACGAAGATAGTGCCAGCTCAGGGCTGGCGTCATGCAACCGCTGCTGCCATAGCGTTCCACAAGATCAATGCTCTTCGCCGCAGGCTTCTCTGCCGCAGGCGGCAGGCGAGCTTTGCGCAGGCTGGCATACGAAATGAGATCGAAATCTGGCTCATCCGCCAGCCCCTGGAGGTTTCCCGGCGCCTTTGCGTCTGGCATAACATAATGGCCGCAATTGACCTCCAGAGGACCCGGCTGCTGGCTGAAGATAAAGCAGCCGACTCGCTCGATAGATAAATTGATATCCAGCGTTTTCACAGCGTTACGTTCCCGGCGCGTGAGAGCAATATCCTCATCGGAAAATGTCAGCAGGGGGATTGCCCGATAAGCTGCGCAGATCACGACGAAATCAAACACCTCCCAGCTTAAATAATCCTGCGCCACCCGCATCGCCTGAAGCAGCGACTGCTTTTCGCCACGGATTTTGCATGTCGGCTCTTTTATTGCGAATTTCTTTACCAGGTTTTTTGGCAGCGTATCTATCATCATGGAATGGAGCGCGCTGGACATATTTTCAAACAGCGCTGACTCCCCCCACGAATCGACATAAATAAATGCCGTACGCGACTTTAATAATTGCATGCGCTGCCTGGTGGGCAGTTCCTGAAGCGCCTGCGTGGACACCTCTTCTAATGCATCAAGATATTTAGTGTACTGCGGGTTACGGATCATCTCTCTGGCATAAATATCCGTGGTGGTACCAAAGCGTTTAAATCCCCAACCGTTTACCCCCGTTGACTTCAGGGCGCGATTATATAAATGAGACTCCCAGGCATTCAGCCAGCTGGGATAATAGAGATAAATTTTATCTTCCGGCTCGGTAAGAGAAAATGATGACAAATACATAACGTAATCCCTGTCAGTTTACCCATCGACGCCCAGATCAGACATCACTATCCCAATAATTGAGCCATCCATGCCCACCCCAACTTTCAGCAGATGCTGCTTTTCATGACTGACAATCCCGCGGTCGGTCAGCAGATGGGCGGCCATCGCCTCGGTAATGGGGCCATTGCTGACCGGCGTCAGTAATTCGCGATGGAGCAAGGAATAATGGCCGATTATCAAATCAACGGTCCCCGATCCTGTCGCGGTATAGCCAACCTGCCCTTTATAAGCGAGGACCGGCAGCGGCTGCTCCCCGGTCAGTATGGCGATCGCCTTTGCCTCAGCGTTATCGGTAATCGCCGAGCCGTTACCGTGTGGAATAATGGCGCATAAGTCTGCGGGCGTGAGCTGCGACTCCTTCAGCGCCTGGCTCATCACTTTCAGCATACAGCTGCTCAGCATAGAAGAATCATTGCCTCGGCCTGCGCTGATTTGCGTGTACACAGATTTCAGCCGCACGCCGCCCGTCTTCTGCCTTGCACGACGGTGCCCGTCGCTTTCCAGCAGCAGGGCGCTAAAGCCTTCCGCGAAGAGCACGGCTTTTGCGTCTTCCCCAAAAGGCTGCACGCTTTCGGATTCCAGCATCGACTGCCTGACCAGAAACCAGATATCCTGAGTCCTGATGACTGAACAGTTGTTCACCAGCACCAGATCGATGTCGCCCTTTTCTATGCCCTTGCAGCCAAGGTGCACCGCCGTCAACGCCGAATTGCTGGTACAGTTCAGATTAGGTGGCATATACCTCAGTCCGTAGCGGTGCGCGATATTCTGCGCAACGTTATCCTGAGACATATTAGCCACCTGCAATTTGGCTAATGAAATAGTGAGCAGCAGATCTTCGAGATCGTTATGGTTATATAAGAGCTTATAATCCTGTGCATCGACTCTCGGCCCTATGCCGGTTAAGTAGACCCTGACGTTCTCCCCTGCGAGGCAACCTTTATCCAGCCCAGCCTGATCGAGCGCGTCGTCGATCAGACCACACAGAAACTCAACATTGCGCTCCTCCCTCTGCGCAAATGCGGCGACATTTAAATTCCTCTTAAAGCCACATTTTATGGCTTCAGCGTCCGACTTAAACCAGGGGACTGTCTTGACTCGCTCACCGAGTTTCAGACGAGAAATTAACTGGTCGCTGTCTTTCGCAAAGGGTAAATGTACGCTGTAACCAGAAATAATAGCTGCGTTATTCACCGTGCTATCCTTTGATCACGAATGCGTAGTAATTTCCACCTTCCGTCGCACCGATCAAAAGCACATTGCGAAGCGACAGACTGAGCGGCTGATGAATAAAGTTGATGCGCTCATCGCAGAACGTTTGGGTATTAGGAATGCCCGGTACATACTGTTTTTTGATACAGTCGGCCAGCACCGCCAGATTCAGCAAACCTGCGCAAGAGGCAACAAAACCAAAGAAAGCATTATAGTTAACCACGGGGACCTGCGGCTTTGCCTGGCGGAAGCTTTGGTAAATGGCGTCGATTTCAATCTGCGAGTTCTCTTTACTGCCGTTGCTGGTTCCGCAAACGAGATCGATGTCCTGAGCGCTAACTCCCGCGTCGGCCAGCGCTCGCGTGATAGCGAGAGCAAAGGCTGAAGATTTCTCCTCGGTCTGCCCCTGCTCAAAATAGCTATTGCTGCATGCCTTGCCATAACCCACGATTTCGGCGAGCACCTCAACGCCGCGCTTTCCCGCCGCCTCAGGATCTTCTAACAGCAACATACAGGCACCTTCACCCGGCACGTAGCCATCCGCCTCTTTGCCGTAGATCTGATAGCTGCTGGCGTCAGCCGTCATGTGGATTTTTTGCGTCACGGCATCCATATACAGCGACATCGACGGGAAATATTCGTCCGCCCCGCCCACAATCACCTGCGGCTGAAGATGCTGACGCACAATCTCATACCCGTAGGTCAGTGCCCCCAGCGCCGCGTTCTCGCCGGTGGCGAGCGTCGTGGTGTAACCTTTAATTCCTTCAGAAATACCGCAGAAGGTGGCGATGGAGTTCATCAGCGAGCCGGGGAACTCAGAGGTACGCACCTTACGCGGATCGGGCTTCAGGCTTTGCAGATATTTATAGGTCGTCTCCTGTGGACCGCGGGACATCCCCATGATCAGCCCCAGCTCTTCACCATCACGCTTGATTTTACGCTGCGCGGTATTGAGGGCCTCTGACAGGGCGATAAGCGCAAAGGTACCGCCGCGTGTGGCTTTACGCGCATCAAAACGACGCAGATGCTTACGCGGCTCAAGCCCCTTCACCTGGAAGGTTTTAAAGCGCTCATTGCTTTCCGGCAACGTGCTGCTGCCGGGATCAAACTCGTCGCCGAGCAGGTCCCTGAACTGGTTGGTGGCCAGCAGAACGCCAAGCAGCTCTCTGGCTTCTTCCTGAGTATCATCGTGGAACGAGACCTCGCCCAGTTCAACCGCGGCTTTGTTTTCCCGGATATGCTCGAGGATTTCATTCACGCTGTGTCCGGCAGCCGAGACCGCACCGATACCTGAAATCGCAACGCGTTTCGCAGCGTAGGCACTCACCGGCACCGTGCCCGGCTTCGTGCTGACGATCATGCAGCAGTTATTGCCGCCGAAGGCGTAGTTGTTTTTCATGAAAATATTAACGTCCTTTTCACGAAAAGCATTGGGTACGTAGTCCAGATCGCAGTTCGGACGCGCAACGGAGAAGTTCAGCGTCGGCGGGACATTGTTGTCGGGCAGGGTCACCAGGCAGGCGATCAGCTCGACGATCCCCGCCGCACCGATGTTATGACCAAAGTAGGACTTCGTTGAGCTGATCAGCAAATTCTCGGTATTAGCGAAGATCTTTTTCATCGCCAGCGTTTCTATACGATCGTTTGCCTCAGTGCCGGTGCCGTGCGCATTAACATAATCAATCTGCTCCGCCGTGATGCCAGCATTTTGCAGGGCTTTTTGCATCACCTGCACAGCACCACTGGCACGCGGATCCGGCCCTGTTTCATGATAGGCATCGCAGGAGGTCGCGTAGGAGAGGATTTCCCCGTAGATGGTTGCCCCGCGAGCGACGGCCTGTTCGTACTCTTCGAGCACAAGAGCGCCAGCCCCTTCACCGATAGACATGCCGGACTGCCCGGAAAACGGCGTACAGGAGTCAGAGTGCATAACATTGAGCGCATAGAAACCCGCAAACGTAGGCAGATAGATGGGTTCGGTGCCGACGGCCAGCATGGCTTTACTCTTGCCGCTCTGAATGTAATCAAAGGCCATGCCGACGGCGTTCGGGCTGGCCGTACAGGCGGTCGCCACCAGTTCAACGCCGCCTTTCAGGCCCAGCAACGTCGACACGCTTGAGCAGCAGGATGAGAAACCGCCTGAATACATGGCTTTGCGCAAAGAGAAGTCCTCTATACGCTGTTCAAACAGCGGCAGGAAAGCTTCGGTGCCAGCAGAAGAAACCCCGACAATCATTCCCATTTCATCAAGGCAGGCTTTGCTGTTAAGCAGGCCCGCTTCGCCCAGCGCATCTTTGCCGACTTTCCATGCCCAGAGTGCGGCATTATCGAGAGACGAAACGATCTCTTCAGGAAGCTCAGAGTAGTCGATATCGTGCAAAACCTCGGCGGCCCGTGCATTTTCAAACCATTTGCCAAAACGCTCGCTGTCGGCAACGCCGCATTTTTTATCCAGCAGCGCCTGCCTGAAATCCTGAATATTTTCAGCCAGAGACGATAAGATCCCCATCCCTGTAATAACAACACGCTTCCTGTTCGTCTTCATAATTATTGCCTGGTAGTCACGTACAAAATTAAATAGAAAAATTTACTAAACCGATCATTAATTAGCTCTGAAACGACAGCCGATCGCAGCGCGATTAAACAGAGCCAGTATGCTTACTGGCTTAATGCATTTTTAGCCTTCGCGGGATCGACATAGCTATGCTCGGTTGGGTTAACCAACATGCTCAGGTTATAAAGGAACGGAAGGCTCCTGGTTGTCGCGGAAATATCCCCCCCGGCGGTGCGAAGAGTGTAGCCAGCAATATCTGCCCAGGCATAGTCACTCTCAATTAGCGTCAGCGCGATAAACGACTGCAAGGCCGGGGAATAAATCGACTTCACAACAACCCCCACCTCTTTATCCGCAACCATTACCACATCATCGGCGGCAATACCGGCGCACTGTTCCGTCGGTAACATACCGATGAGCTTGCGCTTCGCCTGCTGTAAAGAGAGAGGTTCAATCGCCGCTTTGCCGATAAAGTCATCTTTATCGTACTGAATCGCCCACTGCAGCTGCAGTTCGACTGGATTACGGCTGTAGTTTGCGTAAATACTCTCATCCCAACCCGGATTTTCGACGCGAACCCTTTTCAGGTAGTCCAGCCCACCGGTCTTCAGCTGATATTTCTCGCCCAGGGTCTGCAGTTTTTGCCAGACATCCACCAGGATTGACTGCGGACCAATCATTTTATAGCCAAACTCACCGTGCTTGCCGCAGCGGAAGACCATCAGCTCATCGTCGGTATTCATATACTCGTAATAAGGTAAACCAATAACGTCGAAACCATAAAGCTCCGCCATCACTTCCCAGGAATACGGGCCTTCGAGCATAAGAATGCCCCAGTCATCTTCATTCATCGACGTGATTTCAGGTATTTCCTGAATATCTAATTCGTCAGCCTTAAGCAGAATGTCATTGAGGCGTGAAATAATTTCATCGCTGGCGATATTTTCTGAGAGTATATAATACCCCTCATCGGTGCACAGCGCATAGATATCACCCAGGATAGAGCCATCTTCATTGAGGACCAGCGAGTACAGTCCCTGCTCATCACGAATAATAGAAATATCAGCAGCGGCAAAATGATTGACCAGCGCCCAGGCATCATCGCCGATCAGGCGAACAATAGACATATGCGAATAATCGACCAGTAACGCATTTTCCCTTACCGCTTTATATTCAACATCAGGGTCATGCCAGGCAGATGGCACCGCATAATTGTTATATGTCGCCAGAGTGGCATTGTTCTGTAAATGCAAATCGCGCAGTGTTTTCATCATAACATCCTTATTATATTGTAACCTTCAGCATTAACGTGAAGCATGCTTCTTCTGAATCACAAAGGAAACCAGGTTGTTAATACTTCGCATATAAGATGGATCGTCACTCTCTGCCACCTGGATATCAAAGACCTTATCCAGCAGCACAATAATTTCGGTGGCATCCACCGAATCAAGCTTTAATCCATTACCAAACAGCGCAGTATCATCATCAATCTGCGAGGTTTCTTTCTGAATATTCAAACGCTGAATAATTTCAGTCTTAATGGTGTAGAGCACGGCCTGACGCTCGGCAATGTTTTCATTCATCATGTTTATTACTCCCATTCATTTTACTTCCCTAAAATTAACGATGGTTCCCTGGCTGATGATTTTTTTCCCGACATGAGCCGTGACTGAATAATGCCTGAAGCCATTTATATCTGAAAATGCCAGCTTGCTGACCACCTCAATGGTATCCCCCGGGTAGGCAATATCTTTAAACTTTAAATTTTGTGATGCCAGCACCCCGCGCACCTGAGCGCGGCGGCTTCGAATAATATCGAGCATCTCAGGATCGTGAATGCGCGCGTG
This sequence comes from uncultured Buttiauxella sp., assembly GCA_946480445.1. Classification (GTDB taxonomy): domain Bacteria; phylum Pseudomonadota; class Gammaproteobacteria; order Enterobacterales; family Enterobacteriaceae; genus Dryocola. Next base: position 30,718 of record CAMLJN010000016.1, on the reverse strand, counting down.
TATATCACGCAGGGATTGAATATCCTCAGCAAAGCGCTCACGATAAATATCACAAATATCCGTAAAAAAGGAGAGGTATTCGCTGGCCTGGCCGAATATCTCCGAAATTATCACCCCTGGCATAATAGGATCTTCGGGGAAATGGCCGAGCAAATAAGGTTCATTATACGTGACATGCTTAATCACCCGGATAAAACCATTTGCGCCATACTTAAACTCATCGACCCGGTCGACCATCAGCAAAGGCTGACGCCAGCCGCCCATTTCGAGGAATATTTTTGAAGGAATCGAATATCTGGACATAGATCACCGCATCACCAGGCCGCCATCAATGACGATGGTCTGGCCGACAATATAACTGGAGGCAGATGAGCTGAGATAGACGATGGTGTTCGCCACTTCATCACAGGTACCCAGACGCTTGAGGGGAATGGAGTTCGTTACGCCACGCACTACGGTCCGCGAAACTTTCTTGACCATTTTTGACTCGATCATTCCCGGCGCTACGGCGTTCACACGCACGCCACGCGGCGCAAGCTCAGCCGCCAACGTACGCGTGAATCCAAGGATCGCGCCTTTGGAAGCACTGTAGTTAATCTGGCCTACGCTCGGCACAATGGCGGCAATAGACGCAACATTCACTATCGCCGGACTTTCCGCCGCACGCAGCAGCATCAGAGCGTCTTTGGTCAGGCGGAAAATACTGAGCATATTGGTATCCATCACGACGCTAAAATCATCAACGCTCATGGCGGCAAAGAGGCTGTCTTTAACAATGCCCGCGTTATTGATCAGCACATCAATCCTGCCAGCGACCTGGGTCAGGTGACCGCATAAAGCAGTCACGCTGTCAGCACAGGCCAGATCGCACTGCACGATATGCAATTTTTTTCCGCCGGGATGATTTTCTTTCAGCTCGGCTAATGGCGTAATGTTGGATTTATACAACGCATAAACATCGCAATCCTGGTCGAGGAACTTAGCGCAAACGCCAAGACCAATATCACCGCTGGCACCGGTTACCAGAACTTTTTTGCCTGGCAAATCATTATATTTATACATATTAATTACACAGTTAGTTAAGAAATAAGCGTAACGGCGATAGCATAGCTACGACAATGGGAGATGCTGAGCGACACATCGGTAATTTCTTTTTCCGCAATAATTTCTTGCAGCCTGCCGCTGAATTCAACATGCGGGCAGCCAAATTCATCGTGCATGATATTGATATCGTGAAAACGGATACCGTCGCGAAAACCGCAGCCTATTGCCTTAACAACAGACTCTTTTGCCGCCCAGAATCCTGATGCTCTTTCGTAGTTAGGATCGGTGGCATTAATTTTACTAATTTCCTGCGTGGTATAGACGCGCTCAAGAAAAGCCTGCTGTCCGTTAGAAATGGCTTTGGCAATACGCGCCACTTCAACAATATCAGTACCTATACGCTTCATCGCTTTCATCTTCCCGGTTAAAGCTGATAAACAAAATTCACACTCATTATGTAGTGATCGACATTAAGATTTGAGGGATACATCAAAGGCGTAGTGAGTGATAAATCATACTCCAGTGATTTCACAGCACCTTTGACTCCCGCAGCGGCCCCAATAATTTTCTTACTGCTATACATATTCTGCGGATAGGCCTCGCCGGAAATCTGCCCATAATCGGCCCCCAGATAAAACGTTGCATTATTAAAACCGGTAACCATATTCAGCGTGTTTTGTATATAAAACCCTTTATTGCCATCAATACCGGTACTGTTTTCAAAGCCACGAACGCTCCAGCGCCCCCCTACATTTATCTGATCCTGCAAGGTGAGCGTATGGGGTGAATATTGCCCCCGTATGCGCATATCGTAATAGCTCTGGAATGAGGTGGTTGGCAGCCACTTCATATAGTTAACGTCAAGATTGACGAGCTGACTTTCCTTGCTGACATCTCCGTACATCATATCCGGGGTTTGTTTACCCCCAAGCCAGGTCAGAAAACGTTGCCAGCTAAGCGTGGAATCAAACGCGGCATCGGTAAAGTGTTGTTTATAATTTACCCCTAAGCGCAGGTTACCCATATCGCGCTCCTGCAGCGCCAGCTCAATCCCCCCCAGCTTATAGGCTGATTTACGCCTTAAGATTTCCGCGCTGGCGCTAATTTTTTTATCCGTGTCCCGATAAAGCGTTCGCGATCCCTTCAGGCTCAGGTACTCGTTTTCGCCCAGATAGTCGAGATTGATGAACGCAAAATCAAGCCCCTGGCGAGAATGGCTGCGGCTATAGAAAATCTCATAATCCCAAAATCTAACCGGAAAACTGTAATAGCCGCTGAGGCTTTTATAGGCGCCGGTGGTACTGCTGCTACCCGCCACATAGAAGATGTCACTCATGCCGGCCAGGTTATATAAATAGCCCACGCCGCCCACCACCTGCCGTCCAGTGCTCTTATCTCCCCAGTTGTTATATGAGGTTCTTAAGTTCCACTTTTTGACTCGATGAGTATTGATAACCACATTGCTATAGCCATCTTTATTGCCTGGCTCAATATTGATTTTTACATCAACGCCGGGCATTTTTTGCAGGTTTTCCAGCCCCTGCTCAAGATTTCTGATATTGAGCAGGTCGCCTTTACCAAAAGGTAATACCCAGGAACGAATTTCATCATCTTCAATAATCACGTTCTGGATCAGTCCCGGTCTCACAGCGAGGAGCAGTTTTTTTGATGACAGATCCTGCATCGGCGTCTCGATACGAGTCGTGACGTACCCGGACTTGATAAATATATCCTGTAAAACTGCGGCAACCTTTTCTATTCCTTTCGCCCCGAGACACTGCCCTGCGACCTGCTGCTTTATATTTTTTACCGCTTTATTATTTAAAAAATCGTTATCAACAACCAGTTCATTAATCGCATAGCAAACCTGCTCCTGCGGTAACTCAATTTCCGCAACAGATTTATTCTCCACGCTGGAGAAGACATCTTTTTTTTCCACCCTTGATTCCTGCAGGGTGTTGTTATCATTCTTTTGTTGTTCTTTAACCAGACGATTTAATTGTGTATCGGCAAAGGCATTCAGGTTACAGAACGAAACCACGAGCAGTAGCATAAAATAAAATCGGGTGTTCATGATCTTTCTCTGGAGAATAAAAGCAGCAGAGGACCGTGGGTCGCCCCGCTGCTTTTATTTATTGCTTAATTACATGCCAACGATTATTCCATTACCGATAACTCTATCAGCATTCAGTTCCGTTCCCTTGCTACCACCGAGAACGGTTTTGCTGCCGCTGTTCGTCACGATTTTCGCGCCGATAACGGCCTTGCCTTTGCTGTACATGCTGCCGTAGTTATAGATATTACGCGAGGCATTGACAGTCAGCATTTCGTCCCCGACCAGGTTACCATTATTGGTAATATCCTGAGCCTGAGCAGTCGTGCTCACCCGACCGACCATGTTTCCGCTACCATTGTTCCTCAGCGCACCGGTAGTTTTCATGGTGAGCGCTTTAGCAGAAACAATGTCTTTATTATTAGTCAGCGCAGAGCTGGCATCTAATGATAAATTACCGTCGGAAAGAATGGTGTTATAGTTGGTCAGCTGCCCGGTGATGTTCATGGCGGCGTCACCTTTTGCAGTAATCCAGCCGTAGTTAGTGAAAGAACTCTTCACGTTCAGCGCCAGATTCCCATCGGCAGCAATAATGCCGGTAGCATTATTATTGGTCATTGAGCCGGAGCTTAGACTGGACAGGGAGTCAACATCAATCGTCATATTACCCGCACTATAAATCGTCGAGTAATTGCTGCTGAACGCTTTTGCTTTAATGTGGGAGTTGCCTGCTCCACTAGCCAGCAAGGCATCATTACTTGCAATGTTACCATCAACATTCAGCTTAAGCGGCCCCAGTTCGGCCACGATGCGGCTTTTGCCATTGGCAATATTTTTAGCCGTAATATCCACGCCTTCACGACCAACAATGCCACCCTTCTGGTTAGCCATGCCTAAAAAGATGCCGTAAGCGCTGCCGAAGGTATCACCTGAGATATTGTTCAGATTAGCAGCCGTCTCAATAATCAGCTTTTTATTAGCCACCATTAATGCCTGGCTATTATTCACGCCGGTTGCGGACTGGACCGTCAGGTTTTCACCACGAATAACACCGCCGTTGTTATTCACATGATTGGCCTTCAGCTCAATATCACCTTCAATAGAACCGATAACCCCAATGTGGTTGACAAGATTGCTCGCCAGTTCGATTTTCAAGTTTTTCTGAGCGCTAATACCCGCCTTCACATTTTGTAGCGTGTTAGCTTTAGCATAAATATTGGCACCGCTGGCTACTCTCCCCTGGAGGTTATTGATTTCGCCTTTAGTTTCCAGCGAAATATCCCCGGTAGAGGCAAGTTGACCGCCGTGGTTGTCCAGCGAACCTACGGTGATTTTGATGCCGCCATCACCAGCCAGAACACCTAACGAATCTGTGCTTACCGTATCTGCCGTTTTGGTTTTACCGTTAGCCAGGGTACGGGCAGCTTCCAGCTGAACACGACCGCTGCTTGAACGCAGCAACCCGCGGTTATTGTTGATATTGCCGTCGCTGACAATATCGAGGTTGCCAGCCGCTTCAACACTACCGTTAGTGTTGTTCACGTTAGCCACTTTCGCGCCAACATATTGACCCTTTATCTGGCCATTACTGTTGTCCAGCAAGCCCGTTTGCAGGGCAACAAGACCGGCGCTTATCCCCACCGTATTGCCTTTGCCTGAGTTCCTCAATGTCTGGTTATTGGTATTCAGCGCCAGCATTCCACCTGAAGCAACCTTGCCGTTTGTATTGTCAAACGCACCGCTATCAAGATACACATCCGAACGCGCAACGATATTGCCAGCACGCGTGTTGTTGACCCCATTCTTAGCGGTATCAATGTGGATTTTTTTCTCACTGGCCATTGTGCCAGTCATGTTATCAAGCGCACCGTTGGTTTTGACACTCAGATCGCCTAAGGATTTGATGGCCGCATTTCTGTTAATCAGTCTGCCATTGCTGTCAATCTGCACGCCGCCAGCAGCGCCTGCGATAGTACCCGCGTTACGCACACCGACCCCTTTTTCGGTGCTGACCAGGCTGATGCGATTTGCATACATGCCGCCAAGGCTGGAGACATCAATGGCGTTGATATTGCGCAGGCCCGAGGCTGTTACAGAGCCGGTGACCTGAGCATCCATGTTGACATAGTTGTTCCCTGCCACCACGGAAAGCTTATCGGCTTCAATCTCACCATTAACCACGACCGAACGAGCGAGGATCTCGGTTGGCGAGGCGCTTTGCAGCTTGCCAATCGTTGCCGTGCCGCCGTTCACTGAGTACCCTTTCAGCTCACCGTCCTGCATATCTGGTTTACCGGTGGTCAGGGTTGCCTTTTCGGCGTTGATGAAACCACCGCCCTGCACCGTGATGCCATTCGGGTTAGCAATGATCAGGTGTGCTTTATCACCGGCGACTTCCATCATCCCGTTAAGGGTACTTTTGTTCCTGGAAGTGACTTCGTTAAGAATGATCTTCGCAGTGCCTGCGCTCAGATTGCTGTTACCGTCAATCTTCCCTGCCAGCAAGGTGTCGGCACCTTTCTGGCTGTTGTTTAAAATCAGACCATTTTTATCGACGTTCAGGCGATCGTAAATGTTGTGGGAAATGCCATGCCCGTTGGCAGTGTTGATATTCACCACCGGTACATTGTTGGCTGCGGTTAAAGTACCATTTTTCATTTCGATATTTGCTGCTTGCGCCATCATTGGCAAAGACAGCAAAATCGAAGCTGCAATAGGATTGAATTTAATCAGTCCACGCATAGTCTTTTGCTTGTTCATTTTCTTCCTGATTTATCGTAAATGTTGTCATCAGGTCCAGCACAGGCGGTAGCAAAAGCACATCATTATATAAACTTTGCGCTAGCCACACCGGCCGACCACTCTAACATGGGCTTTCATACTCGTTATTTAACGACCCGGCGCGACAATTTACTGACAGAAGTCCACCCTTAACCGAAGGGTTAAAACGTTTAGCAGAAAAATACGTTACAGGTCGTCATACAACGATTAATCGCCTCAAATGTTAACAGTTACCTCCGGAAACAAAAGTGAATTAACCTTAAAAAAACAATACGATAACACCCTGTCATTAAACACAAATTAAAATAAGATTAATCATTACAAATCATATGGTTATGGCTTTTAATTAAAACCTTAAACCCAAAAACACATCATATAAGAAAGTTCAAGAATATCTCTCTACCTTTATCTTTAAGAACAGCACTCCCGGAAAACATAATATCAAGCAGTAAAAAAATTCCTGGTATTCTTTACAGCGAAGAAGGGGTACATTGTCCCCAGAGGCCATGCCATTCCGACTCAGGATTAATACACCAGAAAAAATGGGGTTATAATGCCAGTCACATGACATTTACCATACCGATGCGTCATACCTGCGTTCACAAAAAGAAGCCTCGCCCTCAGGAAAACCAGAACGCATCCTATTCCTTTATAGTTATCCATATTTAACAAGAGATCCATGGAGCGCGCGTCATCCCATCTCCCCGCATATTAACGCAAGTAATAAATTCCCTTTCTGAAGTATGGATAAATAAAGAAGCACGATGATAATGCCAACCTGATACATCGCAACTCTAAGGCATTAATATAATGAAGCCTCCGGCGAGAGTAACGTTTCAGGTTCGCACAGAAAGCCATCCTCTGCCGACGTCACAGCATAAGAGCAGGGTTTGCTCGAGGTGCCCCCACGCCACGTCAGGCGCCATTTTTAAGAATAATCCACATTATGAGGTGAGATTTGTCTTGGGGTTTATATAAACTATCCGTGCAGTGGTACATTAATCAATCGCAGCATCCCCGCCTGCGAAACAAAAAGCAAAATAAGTGACGCTTCCCCTCAATTATCTTTTGACATTACGGCATAAAAGACATTAATGTATTTCTTATTAATGATGTGATTAATACTAAACAAATGAAGCAGGCAGGATTAGCCTGTTTCGTTAGTATTCGCCTATAACTGATAGCTCACATAATGACAGGGATATGTACTGGATCATCAATGATAATATTGAATTCAGGCCAGGGAAGAAAATGCTGATATCAGTGAAGGACCCCAATCTGAACGTTGTTCTTACGGGGCCTGCGGCCCGCTGCCTGCTTCTCTTGCTGGAAGCGTCGCCTGACATTGTATTACAGCAGGAATTTTTCAAAAGGGTCTGGGAAGTAGAGGGTATGCGCGTACCGACTAATACTCTCTACCAAAATATCTCCATTGTTCGCCGGGGGTTACGTGCCGTGGGCGAAAGCGATGAAACCTTCATCGTCACCATTCCCCGCAAAGGGTTCCAGATTTATGAGGGGGTGAGAACGTCGCTGCGGGCTGAAGAAAACGCGGCCGACACATGTACCGACCACTGCCCCGAGGCGGCAACAGCCGCGCCCCAAAGTGATACCCCGAAGCAGGTAACAACCAAAGCCTCCTTTGGCCTGCTGCGCAAGACAATGATATTTAACGGCGGCAAATTTCTTGCTTACCCCGGACGCCTGCGCACCCTGTTGATAGTGGCATTGCTTATCATCGGACTCAGCCTGGTAAAAGCGATGCCTTACCTGCATGATGAGCCCTCATTTTTTAGCCACTATACGCTGCATGAGCAGGAGTCGGGCTGCAATTTCTTCTCAAAAAATGACGATCCTGACAGCAGTGGTAACTACCAAATTTTCAAAGCGCGAATAAAAGACTCGGGGTTAAACTGCCATAAATACCCTTGGGTCTATTTCCCGTCATCGAAAACAAACCCTACCCTGAGCGCTATTGTTTGCCGCCAGGAGTACACAACGGCATCACCGTCAGGCTGTATCTCGCTCTATATTATGGGGAATAACAGTGAATAAAGTAAAAATGACTGTTTTTTCTTTTGTTCTGCTAGCCACGGGGGGCAGTGCGGGCTACTCCAGCCACCTGATACGGCTGAAGGATCATGCCCCCATCAAGTGCACGGCATCCATAGCATTCTTTAACAAGGAGATGAGCGCCAACTTCACGCTTGATTTTATGCACAATCAGGATAAGCACACCGGTATCATTTCCGTTAGCGGCAATGTTTTTCAGGATAATCATCCGAAAGGGACGATCAGAAGGGATGTTTTATATACATGGACTGAGAAACATGGCACCTACAAGATGGTGTCTACCCAGATAAACAAACTCGGTAATGTGGACACATTGTCGGACGAATACTTCGCAAAGATTTTTCCTGCATTTTACGTTTATCCCAACAGCCCGCTAAATTACTCCTTTATCAGCCAGGGGAAGAACGGATTTATGATTACCATTGGTAAGCGCCCCCTGTATTTTTGCGCCCGCTAGCTGGCTTTCCTTTGTGCTTGTCAGAGGTCGGAGATGAGGGCTGAGTGCAGCCGCCGCCCTTCCCGGGCGGGCCACCTGGTTCAGTCGACAAAACTCCGCACGGCAATCCCCTTATCTTCCAGCAACGCTCTGATCCTCTGCGCAATTTCCACCGCGCGCAGGCCATCACCATGCACGCAGATTGAGTCTGCCTTTATGGCGGTAAATGTGCCTTCAACGGACATAACGCCCCCTTCGCTAACCAGCTGGAGCATACGTTTTGCGATCTGCTCGACGTCATGCAATACGGCACCGGCTTCGCCACGGGAAACCAAAGTGCCATCAGCGTGATACGCCCGGTCCGCAAACGCTTCGGAAACCGTTGTCATCCCCTTTTTTCCGGCCAGTTCCAGTACGCGAGAACCTGCCAGGCCTACCAGCGGCAGCGAAGCGTCAACAGCAAGAATACCTTCGATAACGGCAAGCGCCTGACGCTCATCGTGGGCAATTGTGTTATACAGCGCGCCGTGGGGTTTGACGTAGCGAACGGCTGTCCCAGCCGCTTTCGCAAGCCCTTGCAGAGCGCCAATCTGATAGATGACATCGGCAGTAAGTTCATCGCTTGCCACATCCATATTGCGACGGCCGAACCCAACGAGATCGGGATAGGAAACGTGCGCCCCAACCCTGACACCCCTGACCTGCGCCGCACGTAAGGTTTTCAGAATGCCCGCTGGAGAACCGGCGTGAAAACCGCAGGCTACATTGGCACTACTGACGATACGGAGGATCGCCTCATCGTTACCCATAGTCCACTGGCCGAATCCTTCGCCAAGGTCGCTGTTTAAATCTATCCTCACGCTCATTCCCCTTCTCACCAGAGCCCTTCTTTCCACAAAATTAGCATAAACCCGGCAGACTGCGCAGCGGCTAAACCTCTAAACGAAACGCCAGCCCTTCCCCTCTCCCCGAGGCCCAAAGTAAGGGTTAACTGACTCTAATCAGATAATTTTTTTCTTAATGGATTCCCAGAAATGTAAAGTTTAAAAAATGATCGTCATCACAGTTTTACGCCTCTTGTAAAACCCTGCTGATAGAGAGTACATTAGCGCCGTCTGGTCGATTATTCGACCAAGGAATGTAATGTGAAACGGCTGGTTTAGAGGCTAAGGCTAATCCCAAAAACCCACGACAGCGGCTTCACTTTTCTACACTCGGTTATCTGACGATTAAAGTGCGCAGGTGCGCGCGGAGCAAGGTGAAGTGAAATATTTTCTGATGGGTATCTCGGTCATTCTGGTGTTGTGGGTCGGTACTTTTGTGATGATGGTTGAATAATCCCCGCGCAGCGAGTGATAAGTAACAGGAGCCAAAGGCTCCTGTTTTCGTTTTATCCGTTATGCCTGCTTATTCCGCGGCTTCAGAAGCTGATTTAGCCCCCGCCGGCAGCAGCCCGTCGGCGCGGAACATCGCTTTAATCCCTCGTACCGCCTGGCGAATGCGATCGCGGTTTTCGATCAGCGCAAAACGTACATGGGTATCACCATAGTCACCAAAGCCCACGCCAGGCGAGACGCAGACTTTTGCCTCCTGTAACAGCTTTTTGGCAAACTCCAGCGATCCCATAGAGGCATACTGCTCGGGAATTTTTGCCCAGACATACATAGAGGCTTTCGGACACTCAACCATCCAGCCTGCTTCATGCAGGCCTTTTACCAGCACATCGCGGCGGCGTTTATACTGCCCGGCAATATCATGCACGCACTGCTGGTCCCCTTCCAGGGCGGCAATGGCAGCCACCTGCAACGGGGTAAAAGTACCGTAATCGTGATAGCTCTTGATACGTGCCAGCGCGCTGACCAGCTCCTGGTTACCCACCATAAAGCCAATTCGCCAGCCCGCCATATTGTAACTTTTTGACAGGGTGAAGAATTCTACCGCAACGTCCCTCGCCCCCGGCACTTGCATAATGGACGGGGCTTTCCAGCCGTCATAAACAATGTCCGCATAGGCCAGATCGTGAATCACCAGCACGTCATAGCGTTTAGCCAGCGCCACGACTTTCTCAAAGAACGCCAGCTCCACGCACTGCGCGGTAGGGTTCGACGGGAAGCCGAGGATCATCATCTTCGGTTTTGGGTAGCTTTCGCGGATTGCTCGCTCCAGCTCATTAAAGAAATCAACGCCTTCCACCAGCGGAACGGAACGCACCTGCGCACCGGCAATCACCGCGCCGTAGATATGTATTGGATAGCTCGGGTTCGGCACCAGAACGGTATCACCATGATCCAGCGTCGCCAGCATCAGGTGCGCCAGCCCCTCTTTCGAGCCTATCGTCACAATCGCTTCGCTTTCCGGATCTATATCGACGTCGTAGCGATCCTTGTACCAGCGTGAGATAGCGCGGCGTAAGCGCGGGATGCCTCGCGAGGTTGAATAGCCGTGGGTGTCATCGCGCTGCGCAACGGTGCAAAGTTTTTCCACGATATGCGGCGGAGTGGGGCCATCCGGGTTCCCCATGCTGAAGTCGATAATATCTTCGCCGCGGCGGCGCGCCGCCATTTTCAGTTCGGCGGTGATATTAAAAACATAGGGGGGAAGGCGATCGATACGCGAAAAACGACGCTTAGGACTGGTGTCAGCCATAGATTCCTCTGATACGTAAGCGCCCGGACCGTCCGAGCGACGCTGCCACGTTGTTGTGGCCTGCTTTGAAAATAACCTGAATAAAAATCCTCTGTCGAGAGACTAAGCAAAATATTTTTTCTTGCCCAAAACATGAACTTTCATTTGAAAGCAATCCCTGTTTTATTTAATGATAAAAGCCTATATTAACCTGACAGCAACAAACCAATAACCTCTTCCCTCACGATGACGTGGAGTCCGGGTATGAACCTGAATATTGACGCTTTACCTCAGGAAATTCGCGCTGTTAAACAGCGACTTCGTAAAGATCTCCCCCACTACAAGGCGGTCTTTGCCCAGCTTGAAAACGAGATAAAAAGCCAGATCGAGGCAATCCTCTCTGAAAGGGCACGCGGCGAAAACCCGGTCCCGCAAATTTATGCCGATGACATCATCCATAATCGCGTAAGCGAGCAGCAAAAGGCGCTGATACGCCAGCGAGGATGCTGCACGGTGAAAGGGGTGTTTCCGCAGTCCCAGGCTCGCGCATGGAATGAGGAAATTGGTCGCTATCTCGACGAAAATGACTTTATTGAAAAGCTGAAGAATGCGGCAGAAGACAACTACTTTGGCACACTTGCCGCAAGTAAACCGCAGATTTACGGCATTTACTGGTCAAAACCTCAGGTTGAAGCCCGCCAGCATGCGCGCATGAAAGCGGTGCAGGTGTTCCTCAATAACCTTTGGGAAACGCAAAGCAACGGCAAACAGCATTTTGATGCCGACCGCGTGGTAACCTATGCCGACCGCACGCGGCGTCGTCCGCCGCGCTCAACCTCGCTGGGCCTTTCGCCCCATGTGGATGGCGGCTCCGTGGAACGCTGGCTCGATGAAAATTTCCGCCACGTTTATCGCCACGTTTTTTCCGGCGAATGGCAGCGTTACAATCCCTTTGCCGCCGAAGGTCGTACGGAAGTTCGCGAGTTCCCCTCCCCGGCGGTTTGTTCCATGTTCCGCACCTTCCAGGGCTGGACTGCGCTTAGCCCACAGCGCAAACACGGCGGCACGTTGAACCTCCTCCCCGTAGCCAACGCAATGGCCTATATCCTGCTGCGCGCTTTGCAGGACGACGTACCGGAAGACTCACTTTGCGACGCATGGCCCGGCCGTGCCCTTTCTGTTAACGAACGGTGGCATCCCCTTTTATTAACCGGGATTTCCTCAATTCCTGATATGGAGGCCGGGGATACGGTGTTCTGGCACTGCGATGTCATTCATTCGGTGGAGAATGAGCATCTGGGCGAGTTAGACAGCAACGTGATGTATATCGCCGCGGCCCCGTGGTGCGAAAAAAACGCCGCCTATCTCCAACGCCAGTGGCCCGCATTTGTAGCAGGCAAATCGCCGCCTGACTTCGCCGCCGACGACTTTGAGGTTGATTTCAACGGGCGCGCCACGCCTGCGGACCTTACCGCCGCAGGGCTTGAGCAGCTGGGCGGGAATGAAGAAAGTTAAAGGTTAGAAAGACAAACGACAGCGCCCCCCGCTCATTTTGCGACGGGCGGCGCTTCGTTTATCCGCCCTCAGAAAGCCCCGCCTGCACATTTCTGGAAACCCCGCCGTAATTTCCTTATCATGGCCCCTCTCTCCTAAGGCATGCGAGTAACCCGTGCACGAAATTTTTAACATGCTGCTGGCGGTCTTCGACCGTGCGGCACTGATGCTTATTTGCCTGTTCTTTCTGATCCGCATCCGCCTGTTCCGCGAGCTGCTGCATAAGAATGCCCATACGCCGAAAGAGCTGCTGGCCGTCACCGCTATTTTCTCGCTGTTTGCCCTGTTCAGTACCTGGTCGGGCGTCCACGTCGAAGGCTCGCTGGTAAACGTACGCATTATCGCGGTGATGTCAGGCGGGATCTTGTTTGGTCCCTGGGTGGGGATCATCACCGGCCTGATTGCCGGGACGCACCGTTATCTGATTGATATTGGCGGGATCACCGCCATCCCTTGCTTTATTACCAGTATTGCAGCCGGTTTTATTTCCGGCTGGATAAACCGCAAAATCCCCAAAGAACAGCACTGGCGCGTCGGCATTATGGCCGGGATGCTCTGCGAAACGATGACGATGATTCTGGTCGTATTGTGGGCTCCCTCGGTGGCACTCGGCTGGGACATCGTTTCCAAAATCGGCATCCCGATGATTGTCGGAACCGTTTCTATCGGTTTTATCGTGCTGCTGGTGCAAAGCGTTGAGGGAGAGAAAGAGGCAAGCGCCGCACGCCAGGCCAAACTAGCCCTGGATATCGCCAATAAAACGCTGCCGCTCTTTCGTCACGTCAACAGCGAATCTCTGCGCCAGGTTTGCAATATTATTCGTCAGGATATTCATGCCGACGCGGTGGCCATTACCAACATCGACAAAGTGCTGGCCTACGTTGGCGTGGGCGAAAAAAACTATAAGCAGAACGATGTCGGCATCAGCCCGAGAACCCAGCAGGCCCTGCGCGACGGCAAAATCATTATCCGCAACGACGACGAGGCCTATCGGACGCCGGAAATTCATTCGCTGATCATCATCCCCCTGTGGGAAAAAGGCGTCGTCACCGGCACCCTGAAGATCTACTACCGGCACGCGCACCAGATTACCTCTACCCTGCAGGAGATGGCGGTTGGGCTTTCTCAAATCATCTCCACCCAGCTGGAAGTCTCCCGCGCCGAACAGCTTCGTGAGATGGCGAACAAAGCCGAGCTGCGGGCGCTGCAAAGTAAGATTAACCCGCATTTTTTATTTAACGCCCTGAACGCTATCTCTTCGTCGATTCGTCTGAATCCGGACACCGCCCGCCAGCTGATTTTTAATCTGTCGCGCTATCTGCGTTACAACATCGAGCTTAATGACGACGAGCATATCGACATTAAAAAAGAGCTGTATCAGATTAAAGATTACATCGCCATCGAACAGGCCCGCTTTGGGGACAAGCTAACCGTTATCTATCATATTGATGAGGATGTGAACTGCCTGATCCCAAGCCTGCTCATTCAGCCACTGGTGGAAAATGCGATTGTCCATGGCATCCAACCCTGCAAAGGTAAAGGTGTGGTCACCATTAGCGTCGAGGAGAGCGGCAACAGGATCCGTATTGCCGTACGGGACACGGGTAACGGTATCGATCCTAAAGTGATTGAACGTGTCGAAGCCAACGAAATGCCGGGCAATAAAATTGGCCTGCTGAATGTCCATCACCGTGTGAAACTACTGTATGGCGAAGGGCTGCATATTCGTCGTCTGGAACCGGGCACCGAGATCGCCTTTTACGTGCCTAAGGCGGTCAATGCCGTTCCGCCAGGCCTGCTACCGCTGGAAGGAGAAAAAGCATGAAGGTCATCATTGTCGAAGATGAGGTGCTGGCCCAGCAGGAGCTGAACTGGCTGATTAAAGAGCACTCGCAGATGGAGATTGTCGCCACCTTTGATGACGGCATGGATGTTCTGAAGTACCTCCAGCATCACGAAGTGGACGCTATTTTTCTCGATATCAATATCCCTTCCCTCGACGGCGTGCTGCTGGCGCAAAATATCAGCAAGTTCGCCCATAAACCCTTTATCGTGTTTATTACCGCCTGGAAAGAACATGCCGTCGAGGCCTTTGAGCTGGAGGCGTTTGACTACATCCTGAAACCCTACCAGGAATCACGCATCATCGGGATGCTGCAAAAACTGGAGGCGGCATATCAGCAGCAGAGCGCGCCCCACGCGGCAAGCGCTGGCAACCGTGAAAATGTCACCATTAATCTGGTGAAAGATGAGCGCATTATCGTGACGGATATTGATGATATCTATTACGCCGAAGCCCACGAAAAAATGACGTTTGTCTACACGCGGCGGGAAACCTACGTGATGTCGATGAATATAACGGAATTTTGCAGCCGCCTGCCGGAAAGCCACTTTTTCCGCTGCCATCGCTCTTACTGTGTGAATCTGAGTAAAATTCGGGAGATTGAACCCTGGTTTAACAACACCTATATCCTGCGTCTGCGCGATCTGGATTTTCAGGTGCCGGTGAGCCGCAGCAAGGTGAAAGAGTTTCGCCAGCTGATGCGGTTATAAGCGTGAAACCGTTGAGGAGTAATGCTGAGGTTGTCGGGTGGATAAGCGCACGCGCCCTCCACCGCAACAGGGTGAAGATTAAATAATCTGTCCCAGTGTCTGACGCAGATGCGCTCCCGCGCCCAGCAGCCCGGGCTGATCGTGAACAATCAGGTAGACAGGGATATCCTTCACATAGTCTTTGAAGCGGCCTTTATCTTCGAAGCCCCCGCGGAAACCTGAGGCCTTAAAGAACTCAAGGAAACGCGGCACGATCCCTCCGGCAATGTAGACGCCGCCAAAGCAGCCCAGCGTTAAGGCCAGGTTGCCGCCAAAGCGCCCCATGATGACGCAAAACAGCGACAGCGCACGCTTACAGTCGGTACAGGTATCTTCCAGCGCGCGTACCGTGATGTCTTTGGGTTCGTAGCGTGCCGGTTCGCGGCCATCTGACTTGACAATGGCACGGTATAAATTCACCAGCCCCGGTCCAGACAGCACACGTTCGGCAGAGACGTGGCCGATTTCCGCGCGCAGCTCTTCAAGAATAATGCCTTCTTCTTCACTGTTTGGCGCAAAATCGACGTGCCCACCCTCACCAGGCAGGCTGACCCAACGTTTATCCACATGAACCAGATGCGCTACGCCCAGGCCGGTACCCGCGCCATAAACCGCTACCGGTTTGCCTTCTACCGACTCGCCACCCCCAAATTTGATCAGGTGTTCTTCTTTGAGCATCGGGATCGCCATCGAAACGGCGGTAAAATCGTTAATAATTTCCAGATGAGCAAAGCCGAGATTCTTTTTCATCTCAGCGATAGAAAACTGCCAGCTATGGTTGGTCATCGCCACCCAGTCGCCGGTAATCGGGCAGGCGATGGCAATACAGCCATCCGTCACGCTCGTATTGTGCTCTTTGAGATAATGCTCCACCACCGCTTCCAGACTCGGGTAGTCGAGGCCGGAATAGGTTTTTGCCTGCGTGATTTCACCATTTTCAACGTTACACAGTGCCAGACGCGCGTTGGTGCCGCCAACATCTCCCACCAAAGCATATTTTGTCATTCTTCAACTGCTCCGCTAAAGTCAGAATAAGTCCTGGCAACACTGTAAAATTAGCCCGCCAAAACAACAACGTCACAATGAGACGTGCCCCGTAATAATAGACCTTCGTCACAGAATGGCTTGACCGTTTCAGCCTCTTTTGCAGCGCGGGTTCCGGGGGCTCTCTGTCGGGCGTTAAAAAGCGGCAGGCCGTGCGTTTATAAAATCCAGAAAAAGGAACTCTCATGCTCCATCCGCGAGCCAGAACCATGCTGGTTCTTTCCCTTCCAGCATTAATTATCGGCATTTGTTCCAGCCTGGTGCTGATACTGGTGATGAAAATCGCCGCCGTCCTGCAAAGCTATCTGTGGAGAGATCTGCCCGCTCGTTTTGGCCTCGATCTCAACTCACCGCTGTGGATCCTGCTGATGCTGACCCTGACCGGTATCGCCGTCGGCCTGGTGGTTCGCTATATACCTGGCCATGGCGGTCCCGACCCGGCAACGGAGCCTCTAATTGGCGCCCGGGTTCCGGTCATGGCGCTGCCGGGCTTGCTCCTGGCGCTGATTATAGGGCTGGCTGGCGGAGTAAGCCTTGGGCCGGAACACCCGATTATGGCGGTGAATATTGCGCTGGCCGTCGCTATTGGTGCACGCCTTTTCCCTCGCGTAGGTGCGCTGGACTGGACTATTCTGGCCGCAGCCGGTACTATTGGCGCGCTGTTTGGCACACCTGTCGCGGCGGCACTTATCTTCTCGCAAACGCTAAGCGGCAATAACGATGTCCCCATGTGGGACATGCTATTCGCCCCGCTTTTGGCCGCAGCCGCTGGCGCGCTGACGACTAACCTCTTTTTCCACCCTGATTTTTCGTTGCCGGTGGTGCAATACCCTGAATTACGCGTGGTGGATATTTTTAGCGGGGCGGTTGTCACGGCCATCGCCATCGCACTGGGCATGGTCGCCGTATGGTGTTTGCCGCGAGCGCACCGTCTGATACACAAGCTGAAGCATCCCGTTCTGGTGCTGGGTGCGGGAGGCTTTTTACTTGGGCTGCTCGGGATTATCGGGGGAGAAATCACCCTGTTCAAAGGGCTGGACGAGATGCGCCAGCTCGCGCTTTCGCAGGACTACTCCGTCGCCGCACTGCTGATGATCGCAGGGGTGAAACTCGCCGCGCTGGTCGTGGCCTCGGCCTGCGGATTCCGGGGTGGACGTATTTTCCCGGTAGTCTTTGTCGGCGTGGCTCTGGGCATGATGCTGCATCAGCATGTGGAGGCCGTTCCGGCGGCGATTACCCTCTCCTGCGCTATTCTGGGCATGGTGCTGGTGGTAACGCGCGACGGCTGGCTCAGCTTGTTTATGGCGATGGCTGTGGTGCCGGATATAAAGCTGCTGCCGCTGCTGTGTATCGTTATGCTACCGGCCTGGCTGCTGTTAGCAGGCAAGCCGGTGATGATGGTCGATAAAAACGAACGCTAACCTGCCCCCGAATTGCTTCTGGCGAGGGCGGATGTCACCGCCTGAAGCAGTTCGGGAATATCCTTTTTGGGTAATACGACTTCGACAAGCGACAGATATTCAGCTTTCGCTACTTTGGCCATCACCTCATCAAGCTGCACGGCTTCCCTTACCCGCCAGCACTGCGCCTGTGAGTGTTCGAACATGGCCTGAGGCAGCTGCGTCCAGTTCCACGGTGTGATGTCGTTGTAGCGCTGGTCGGCACCGTGTATCGCCCTTTCAACCGTGTAACCTTCGTTATTAAGCAAGAAGATCACCGGCTTTTGCTTATCTCGCTGCATAGATCCCAGCTCCTGAATCGTGAGCTGTGCCGAGCCATCGCCGATTAGCAGCACGACGCGGCGATGAGGGCAGGCCGTCTGCGCACCAAATGCGGCGGGCAGCGTGAACCCTATCGATCCCCACAGCGGTTGCGTTATAAAGGTTGTATCCGGCGGAAGGGTAAGCGTTGCGGCGCCAAAAGCGGCGGTCCCCTGCTCCGCAAGCACTATGTCTCCGGGCTGCAAAAATCGTTGCACCGCCTGCCAGAGAGCGTGCTGGTCCAGCTGGCCACTCTCGCAGGCGGGCAGTGCAGGCGGTTTTTGATCGGGCTTAGGCCAGTGCGCAACCTGACGCTTGCAGAGCTGATGCAGAACCTCTACGGCCTGCGCCATTGGCACCCCGCTAAACCAGCGATCGCCTATGCGGGTGGCGTCCGGCTGGATATCTATCGTTTGCTCTGCGGTAAGCCGCTGAGTAAATCCGGCCGTGAGGGTATCAGAGAATCTCACCCCCACGCAGATGACCAGTTCCGCGTCTTCTATCGCGGCTCTAATCCCTTCATCACTCGCCGCACCGCTGTAGGTACCAATAAAGCCTTGCCGCCCTTCGTCAAACAGCCCCTTGCCCATCAGCAGCGTTGAATGCCGAAGGGGGGTATCGTCCATCCACTGCTGAAGCGCCTTCTGCTGCCCGAAACGCTGGGCAAGAAAGTCCGCCACCAGCGCGATACTGCGGCTTTCGGTCAGCTTTTCCTGCGCAGCCTTGCGAAAATCCTCCAGCACGCCAGCATCTGCCGCTGGCACAGTTAGCGCTAAAGGACGGGTTGGTTTAACTGCGGGAGCCAGTGCCACATCGCTTGGCAGCAGCAGGTAGCCCGGGCGGCTTGTGCTGAATGATTCGCGCAGCACCCGATCGATCTCGTAGCTGGCGTTTTCGGGCGTAAGAGCGGCCTGAGCCACGGTCACCTCTTTCGCCATACGAGAGAAATGCTGAAAGTCCCCGTCGCCCAAAGAGTGGTGCAGAAGTTCACCGCGCTGCTGCGCAGCCAGACAAGGCGATCCCACAATATGGATAACCGGCAGGTATTCTGAGTAGCTTCCCGCAATACCGTTGATGGCGCTCAGCTCACCTACGCCAAAAGTTGTGAGCAGCGCCGCACCGCCCTTGCATCGCGCATAGCCATCTGCGGCGTAGGCGGCATTCAGCTCATTGGCACACCCGACCCAGGCGAGGGCCTGATGGGCGATGACATTATCGAGGAATTGTAAGTTGTAATCGCCAGGAACACCGAACAGGTGAGCAATTCCACATTCATTAAGGCGATCGAGGAGATAGTCCGCAACACTATAACGCATGGCATATTCCTTCCAGGAGGGCTTGCTGTGAGTATCAGGTATTTGTGATCGCTGTCGAGGATATATAGCAATAAGGGCCTGGAAAGAGGAATTTACAGCCAAACGGGGAGTATTCTGCTGGCAAAGATTCTGGTGTAAACGTATACATTACGTTAAGTATTCACTGACAAGGGCACCAACATGGTCTATCAGGCAAATCCTTCACGCTATGCAACAATGGAATACCGCCGCTGTGGGCGCAGCGGGCTAAAGCTTCCCGCCATTTCTCTTGGGCTGTGGCATAACTTTGGTGACGCCACGCTGCTCGATAACAGTCGCCAGCTTCTGCGCCGTGCCTTTGACGTCGGGATCACCCATTTCGACCTGGCGAATAACTACGGCCCGCTGCCCGGCTCGGCGGAAGAAAATTTTGGCCGTCTGCTGCGTGAAGATTTTTTGCCGTACCGTGACCAGCTGATTATCTCCTCTAAGGCCGGATATACCATGTGGGACGGGCCATACGGCGACTGGGGGTCACGTAAATATCTGATTGCCAGTCTCGATCAAAGTCTTAAACGCATGGGTCTGGAGTATGTCGATATTTTCTATCATCACCGCCCGGACCCGGACACGCCTCTGGAGGAAACCCTGTGCGCGCTGGATCATGTGGTTCGTCAGGGTAAAGCACTGTACGTCGGGCTGTCCAACTACCCGGCGGAGTTGGCCGCTCGCGCCATTGATATCCTTCAGGATCTGGGCACGCCGTGCCTCATTCACCAGCCTAAATACTCCCTGTTTGAGCGCTGGGTCGAAGGCGGGCTGCTTAATGTCCTGCAGGAAAAAGGCGTCGGCTGCATCGCCTTTTCGCCGCTGGCCGGTGGACAGCTTACCGACCGTTATCTGAACGGTATTCCGGCGGATTCTCGTGCGGCCAGCGGCAGCCGTTTCCTCAGCCCGGACCAGCTCACCGAAGAGAAACAGGTGAAGGTTCGTAAACTTAATGAGCTGGCCGAGCGCCGCGGGCAAAAGCTGTCGCAGATGGCGCTGGCGTGGGTGCTGCGTGATGAAAGCGTCACCTCGGTACTGATCGGGGCCAGTAAAACCAGCCAGATTGATGACGCCGTGGGCATGCTGGCCCATCGCCATTTTACTGATGCAGAACGGGCCGTGATTGAGGCAATTCTGGTGTAAACGCTTACCCGGCAAGGAGTGACGGGCAGTCATTTTTAGCAAAAAGTGCTCTCTTCTGCGATTTAAGAGTTGTGCCGATGAAACACTTATTTACCAACCCTTAATATTGCGTTAACAGGCCGCCTGGCGGCTACCGTGTGTTAAGGAGAGAGTATGTTCAGGTCACTGATTCTTGCGATTGCATTACTGGCGTCTGCCCCGCTGGTCGCGAATGCGGGCGAAATCACCCTGTTGCCGTCGGTAAAATTAAACATCGGCGATCAGGATTATCGCGGTAACTACTGGGACGGACGTGACTGGCGTGACCGTGACTACTGGCACAGGAATTATGAATGGCGTGACCGCGGCTGGCATCGCCATCGCGGCTGGGATCGCGGACGCGGAAGCTATGAAAGAGGCTACCGTGAAGGATGGAGGGACCGCGACGACCACCGCGGACGCGGCCACGGTCATGGTCATGGCCATCACCACTAACTTAAGTACCGACCTCACCCCACCGGGTGAGGTTTTTTTATATCCCTAACGCGGTGCCCACTATCAGCCACAGGTTGAGCGCCACCACCAGCACGACAATGGCCCAGCCCGTTTGCTTCACCAGGCGGGTATTTACCAGCTCACCCATCAGCTTTTTATCGCTGGTAAAAATCAGCAGCGGAACCAGCGCCAGAGCGATACCAAAGCTCAGCAGAACCTGACTCATCACCAGAATACGGGTGGGGTCCAGCCCCATCAGAATCACAATAAAAGAGGGGGCCATTGTAATGGCGCGGCGAACCCACAGCGGGATGTAAAACCGCACAAAGCCCTGCATCACTACCTGTCCTGCCAGCGTGCCGACCACGGTGGATGACAGCCCTGCCGCCACCAGACTTAGCCCAAATACCGTTGCTGCCGCATGGCTGAGCAAAGGTTCAAGCGTTAAATAAGCTTTCTCAAGATCGGCCACGCCGCTATGACCGCTAAAATGGAACGCCGCCGCAGCGGTCGCCATCATCGCCAGGTTCACAAACCCTGCGATGGTCATCGCAATGGCCACGTCCCATTTTGTCGCGGAGTAACGCTCTGCACGGTTGCCGTCGTGCATGTGCTGCGTCAGGGAGGAATGCAGGTAGATAACGTGCGGCATAATAGTCGCACCCAGCACGCCTGCGGCAAGGAAGACGGCCTCGCTGGTCGGCAAGCTCGGGATCAGCATACCTTTACCCAGCTCAACAAAGGCAGGCTGCGAGAACACCAGCTCGACAATGTAAGCCGCGGCCACAAACAACAGCAGCCCGCCGATCGCTTTTTCTAAGGGTTTCTGACCGCGCCGTTGCAGCATAAGGATAAGGAAGGTGGCGATTCCCGTCAGCACAGCGCCCTGTAATAACGAGACGCCAAGAATCAGCTTAAAGCCAATCGCCGCACCGATAAATTCGGCAAGATCTGTCGCCATGGCGATAATTTCAGCCTGGATCCAGTAAAACCAGACGACCGGGCGTGGATAGTGGTCACGAATTTGCTCGGCCAGGTTTTTGCCGGTGGCGATACCTAATTTTGCGGACAGCACCTGTATCATCATCGCCATCAGGTTTGCCCAGACCACCACCCACAGGAGTTTGTAGCCAAAGCTTGCCCCGGCCTGGATATTGGTGGCGAAGTTGCCCGGATCGATGTAACCAATGGCGGCGATAAAGGCCGGCCCCATCAACGCCAGTCGCAATTTGCGTGCGGTACGCCCGCTGCTTTGATCTACCCGACTGTTAGTCATCGTTCGCCTCTGAGATATAGCCTTTGCTATGTTTCATGCTATCAAAGTGAGAATGATTATCAAGACCGGGATGAGGGTTGACAGGGATTTCACTGATAGTCAGAAACGATGGTGGGTGTGCCGCTTTGGATTGGCGTTAACGTTTTTTGCGGCGCCAGTCTGCTATCTTCAGCAGAGTGTGCGCTGACGCAACTTTTAGCTTCTTTACTTAACATAGCAGAAATGTATGGTTGATCACTAATTTTGCACTTCGTCACATGTCATTACTATAGTGTGCGATTGCTCTCGTTTTCTTATTGCTTGTTTCATAGAATGTGCAACGAAATTAAACCTGCCTCATATTTGGAGCAAATATGTCCCGCGTTCTGCACTTTGTTTTAGCGCTAGCTGTGGTTGCGCTGCTGGCATTGCTGGTCAGCCCTAACCGCAAGCAAATTCGTATTCGCTTTGTGATTCAATTGTTAGTGATTGAAATGTTGCTCGCATGGTTCTTCCTGAACTCCGAGGTTGGCCTGGGCTTCGTGCGTGGCTTCTCCGAAATGTTCGAGAAACTGCTGTCGTTCGCTAACGAAGGGACAAACTTTGTCTTCGGTAAGATGAATGATGAAGGACTCGCCTTCTTCTTCCTGAAAGTGCTCTGCCCTATCGTCTTTATCTCTGCGCTGATCGGTATTTTACAGCATATCCGCGTGCTGCCCGTCGTTATCCGCTTTATCGGTACGCTGCTGTCTAAAGTGAACGGCATGGGCAAACTGGAATCCTTTAACGCCGTAAGCTCTCTGATTTTGGGACAGTCAGAAAACTTTATCGCGTATAAAGATATTCTGGGCAAGATGTCGCGCAACCGTATGTACACCATGGCCGCGACGGCAATGTCTACCGTGTCGATGTCCATCGTCGGTGCGTATATGACCATGCTCGAACCCAAATATGTGGTGGCGGCTCTGGTATTAAACATGTTCAGTACCTTTATCGTACTGTCCCTGATTAACCCGTACCGCGTTGATGAAAACGAAGAAAACCTGCAAATGTCTAATTTGCATGAAGGTCAGAGTTTCTTCGAAATGCTGGGTGAATACATTCTGGCGGGCTTTAAAGTGGCGATCATCGTTGCGGCCATGCTGATTGGCTTCATCGCGCTGATTTCCGCGCTGAACGCGCTGTTCGCTGCGGTGTTTGGTATCTCCTTCCAGGGCATTCTGGGTTACATCTTCTACCCGGTAGCCTGGGTGATGGGTGTGCCCGCTCATGAAGCGCTGCAGGTGGGCAGTATTATGGCGACCAAACTCGTTTCTAACGAATTCGTGGCGATGATGGATCTGCAAAAACTGGCAGGCACTCTGTCTCCACGCGCTGAAGGTATCCTGTCAGTCTTCCTGGTTTCCTTCGCCAACTTCTCTTCTATCGGGATCATCGCCGGTGCTATCAAAGGCCTGAATGAAGAACAGGGTAACGTGGTTTCCCGCTTCGGCCTGAAGCTGGTTTACGGCTCTACGCTGGTAAGCATTTTGTCTGCTTCTATCGCAGCGCTGTTCCTGTAATCCCTTGCTTGTTAAAAAACCGGGGCAGCTTTTGCCCCGGTTTTTTTTTATGCCTCTTCGACTTCTTCTCCATCCGCACAGACCTGATTTCGGCCGCGCTGTTTCGCGCTGTAGAGCCGTAAATCCGCCAGCGACTGTATTTGCTCCAGCGAGTATCCAGGATGCTCTCCGTAGGCGGCCACACCCAGCGATGCCGTAATCGAAAGTCTTGTCCCGTTATTTAGCGCCAGCGGGGTAAACTCCAGATGCTTTTTAATGCGCGTGGCCACCGCTACGGCCGCCTCAAGATGGGTCTCCGGCAGGTAGATACAAAACTCTTCCCCACCAAGACGCCCGAGAACATCCTTGCTGCGGATCGCTTTCTGGATACACTGCGTTGCATGAACCAGCACGGCATCCCCCGCCTGATGCCCGAAGCGATCGTTTACCTTCTTAAAGTGGTCCAGATCGATCTGCACCAGAGAATAATCTTTATAGCGCGGACTAAGCTGGGCTGTTTTCTCAAAGAACCCCCGGCGGTTGAGCGCACTGGTCAGATCGTCATGATAAGCATGCCAGTGCATTTCGCGCTGCAACGTCCCCATATTGCGTACCAGGCGACAAATCAGGCGGTGCGACGCCCATAGCAGAAGGACAAAGATAATCCACATGACCACCAGCAAAAGGCTAAAGCGCCCGAAGTCCTCGTGCAGCCCCTGGCTTAGCGTTTGCGTGCTAATCACAACGCTTTGCGTATTCGCCACGCTGCCAAAGGTGACATACACCGCCCCGAAACGAAGCGTGCCGCGTGAGGATACAGCCAGCTGGCTGGCAATGCGCTTAAGCTGCTGAGCATTCAGCTGGACATTATTAATAGCGCCTACGGTTGCGCTCAGTGGCATAAGACGGTAATCAAGCAGCTGGTAGGCGCTTTGCGTATTTTCAGGAAGTGAATCTGCAAGTAACGCTTTGATTTTTTCCGGCGTGAAGGCCACGCCAAGCAATCCTATCCACTCCCCATGAAAATCCACCGGCACAGCGCCATTAATCAGCGTATCTTGCGTGCCATCTAAATTCTGACGCGTCCAGAATGGGTTGCGCTGCGGGTTTAGCAAAGGTGAGGCGAGAATAAGACTGCCCTCTTTACGATGGGGATTATAGCTGCGCACCAGTTGAGCGTTCATTTCGGTGGAGAGAGAGGCGATAAAGCGCCCTTCCCGCGAGATGTAATAGTTACTCGCGGGGGTGTCCAGCGAATCGCTGGCTAATGGAAAGAGGCTCTGTATTTTTCGCAGCGCATACAGCTCATGCCTGATTTTTGACGCAATGTGCTTGTCCGCTTCAGACTGCCCCCCGCCGACCATTGGCAGTTCATTTATCCACAATGACGCGCTGTTGACAGGATCATTAAGATTCGTGGACAGGCTCGCGCTCCCCGTGAAAAGCGGATCATCCAGCGCTTCGGTAAAAATACGTTGCAGATAGCGCAGGTTATCTATTTTGTATTGCGCACGGCTTTCAAGGCGGGCGATAACGCTTTCCAGGTGGCTTAGCTGGCTGGTGCGGTAGCCGTGATTAAACAGCTCACCTTGCTGCCAGAACAGCAGGCTGGTTAACAGAAAAACGAAGATAAAGCACAGGTGAATGATGCGCAGCGTTTTTTCCATTGGCAAACGGAACCGATTCGCTGATGACATGCTTACTCCCTACTCACGAACGTGACAATGCTCTAAGGCATCTATGCACAGGCGGGGACGCCAATAAGAGGTTCTGGCTTACCGGTCAAATATCCCTGTAAATACTGTACACCTAACCCCAGCAGTATGGCGCGTTGCTCTTCGGTTTCCACAAATTCCGCGACCACAACCAGCTGCTTTGCACGCGCCAAATCGCAGATAGACTTCACGATCATGGTGTCCAGCGAGTCTGAGGCAATGTCCTTTATGAAGCAGCCGTCAATTTTTATAATATCTGCCTGCAAGCGCTTTAGCCGCTCGTAGTTGGCATAGCCCGTCCCAAAATCATCAATCGCAATTTTAAAACCGTTTTCCCTCAGCACAGTGATGTTCTGAATGGAAGTTTCAGAATTTGAGAAAGCCTGCTCCTCTGTCACTTCAATAATCACGGCACTTGAGGGTAGCTGATTTTCAGCAAATAGCGTAACTATCTGCTGCGCAATGTCTTTCTGCATCAGAGTCAACGGCATCAGGTTAACGGAGAACTGCGGAGCCAGCCCCTGGCTGCGCTGCTGTTTTAGCCAGTCCACCAGCTTGCTGATAACCTGCATATCAAAACGGGCGCTAAGATTGAACTCGGCAATAATAGGAATGAATTTATCAGGGGTTATCATTTCCCCGTCAAAAAACATCCGGGTCAGAATTTCGCTGTATCCGACGCCTTCACCGTTGACGATCGGCTGAGCATAGAGCTGCAACGAGCCTTCCTCATTTAATGCATGCTTTACCTTATGCAGCAGCAGCACCCGCTCGGTGGTCTGGCCGGAAACCGCTTCGCTTTGCATATTCAGGCTCAGCACACGATGCACAGAACAGGCTTCTTCTGCGAGGTAACTAAGCTGCCCTAAGGTACGATGTAAATCGCTATCATCGTCACTCATCACGCTGTAGGAGGCACCGTATTCGATTTCCAGCAGGGTGTTGTTCCAGCTGATTTTCTTGCTATTGAGTAAATCGACAAGGTGGCTCAGACGGGCCTGAGTTTCTAAACCACGCAGGTAAATCAAAAGCTCGCAGCCGGGAAACTGGAAAACCTGCTCGCCCTCATCCAGCCAGGGCTTGAGCTGCTGGGTAATTTCCTTTTTGCAGTGTACACGCATCATCACGCCATAGTGGCGGCTGAGAAATTCCAGATTGGACATGCGCAGACAGCACAGCACACCGGAGGGATAACGTTTCACATGCTGTTCCAGGGCGCGAAGATTGGGCAGCTGGGTTAGTGGGTCTGTCATCGCCTGAGCGTGATAGACGCGTTTCATCCATTCATTTTTATGGAAGATCATCGTCATATAGAGCATACAGACGGTAAATGAGATAAAGACCGAGAGGATAAACGACAGCGCGAACTCGGTGTTGACGCCTTGCAGAAAGCCTTCGTTGTAGGTCAGCAATACCCACGCCGATGCCGCCCACAGCAAAGAGATTAATCTTGGTCCGAAATGGCGAATCCCGGCGGTGAAAAGCACAAAGATAAGGGGAACAAGGTAGCTGGAAATTAACGTTGTTTTATAAGCACAGCACAGCAAGACCAGAAAAGCTGTCCACAGCCCGACCCAGGCCAGGGTAAAGACGCGGTATTGTGCCGACAGATAGCGCAGCACGCAGCGGCGCCAGAAGGCCCGCGCATAATTCGGGTTAAGAATCATACGCAAAGGGCAGTAGAAAAGAGGAGGAAAAATTAGCGAGGCCGCAATGAGGTTTTCTAAGTCCACTATCGTGTATATCTGCGAGCTGTCACCAAAGAAAGGCGCAAGCTCAGGGGGATAACTGATGAAGCCTCCGGCGATATGCATCAATAATTTAGTACAACACGGCGCAAAGAAAACTAACCAAAATATCCTGCCCCCCCTTCCTTTATTCATTAACGCAAAGCGCCAGCGGGGTCCAAGATAATATCGCGTGATAAAACAGGCGAATAACAATGGCACTAATAAGCAGAAGATAAATGTCGCCAGCGGAATGAAAGGTAAATCAAGGCTGTATGCAAAGGTTACCGTAACCCCGACAATCAGCGGCACAACCGCGTAGCGACCAAAGATTAATATCAATGAAATCATCACGCTAAGAGGGAGATAGGCAAGGTAAACCCGACTTCCTTCGATCATCGTGATAGGCGAGATATGGCGCGCAAAGGGGGCGAAGACTAAACACATCACCAGTGCCGTCAGCGTTTTTCTGATTAATTTGTGAAAACTCATAAGCACAGATGTTAATTTTTCGGCGTTGGCGGGAGCGCATAATTTAGACGGCAAGAATACGTTTCTTCACGCTGCAAATCAAGTCATCGCGGGCGAGTACAGAATGGAAGAGAGCTATTTTAAGCCCAGTAAAACCGCATACATATATTGATACAGGGTATTTGAAAATAGAAATCATTCACTAAATAAATATTTAGCGTTTAAACGCAGCCATGTATCGGCCTTTCTGCCGGCCAGAATGCAAAAACCCCCGCCGTTAGGCGAGGGTCTTAGATTTTGGTGGAGCTAAGCGGGATCGAACCGCTGACCTCTTGCATGCCATGCAAGCGCTCTCCCAGCTGAGCTATAGCCCCACGATAGGCTGGATTCTACGAAGCAAATCTTGCTGGTGAAGATTTGGTGGAGCTAAGCGGGATCGAACCGCTGACCTCTTGCATGCCATGCAAGCGCTCTCCCAGCTGAGCTATAGCCCCACACCGTAGAAACCTTGTCGTGTTGACGGGCGGCATAATATGAAACCCATCACGGAGTGTCAACGGCAATTTCTTCATCTGCGATCAATCGTCGAAAAAGCAAACAACTCATGAAGTTCACGGTTGCATCGCATCCCTCTGTAGTTAATCCTGTCACAGTTTCGCGTAATGCGATCACATAAAATGAACCTCTACCATTTATTTCGCTTTAAGGAAAACACCGTGCTCAAGGAACGAATGACGCCTGAAGAACTGGCGACGCTAACGGGTTATAGTCGACAAACTATCAATAAGTGGGTGCGCAAAGAAAACTGGACAACGACGCAGAAGCCCGGTGTTCAGGGTGGAAAAGCAAGGCTAATCCATATTGACGATCGCGTTCGGGAATTTATCAGTAACGCGAAGCGCGCCGCCGATAAACCAGCATTGTATTCAGTGAACGATTCCACCTTAGAAGGCCTGCTGCTAAACTCGATCAAACAAATGTCGGATGGTGAGCAGCAGAAGATGTCTGCGCTGATTCTGCGGGAAGGAATTGCAGGAGTCCTGAAGCGTTTGGGGATCCGCGAAGACTAAAAAAAACCGGCGATAATTCGCCGGTTTCAGACTGAGGACTCATCTCATCCTCTGGCACAGCTGCCCGTGCCTGCGTCGCTAAATAAAAATCTTGCAAATCAACGCATTGATTCACAGCTTCTAATTATAAAGAGGGAAAACACCGTCCCTCTTTATCAGCATTACTGCTGGGCTTCACGCTCGGCAATAAAACCTAAAGCTTTATTGATGCGGGCAACGGAGCGCTGTTTACCAATAGCGTGAACCGTCACATCCAGCGCTGGCGACTGCCCTGCTCCGGTGACGGCGACCCGTAACGGCATACCTACTTTACCCATGCCCACTTCCAGCTCATCTGCCGTGGCCTGAATGGCATGATGTACATTCTCTGCCGTCCACTCGTTCAGCGCTTCCAGCTTATCGCGCACTACTTCCAGCGGCTGGCGGGCAACAGGACGCAGGTGCTTTTTCGCCGCGTCGGCATCGAACTCGCTGAAGTCTTCATAGAAGTAGCGGCAGCTTTCCGCCATCTCTTTAAGCGTCTTGCAGCGTTCACCCAGCAGTTTCACCAGCTCTGCCAGCTGCGGGCCATTGCGGGTATCAATATTCTGCTGCTCAATATGCCATTGCAGGTGGGTAGCAACGTATTCAGGCGGCAGGTGGTTAATGTAGTGATGGTTCAGCCACTGGAGCTTTTCAGTGTTGAACGCGCTGGCAGATTTGCTGACCGCCTTCAGATCGAACAGGCCGATCATCTCTTCACGGGTGAAGATTTCCTGATCGCCATGAGACCAGCCCAGACGTACCAGATAGTTCAGCAGCGCTTCCGGCAGGTAACCGTCGTCACGATACTGCATCACGCTGACCGCGCCGTGACGTTTGGACAGTTTTTTACCGTCGTCGCCATTGATCATAGAAACGTGCGCATAAAGAGGTACTGGCGCGTTTAGCGCTTTCAGAATGTTGATTTGACGCGGCGTGTTATTGATATGGTCTTCGCCACGGACAACGTGGGTGATCTCCATATCCCAGTCATCAACGACAACACAGAAGTTATAAGTAGGAGAGCCATCGGTACGGCGAATGATCAGGTCGTCCAGCTCCTGGTTGCTGAACTCGATAGGGCCACGGATTTGGTCATCAAAAATAACGGTGCCTTCCTGCGGGTTGGCAAAACGCACTACGCAAGGCTCATCGGCTGCGTGATGTTCGTGACCGTGACGGCAGCGCCCGTCGTAACGCGGCTTCTCGCCCTTTTCCATCTGCTCTTCACGCAGCGCGTCCAGACGCTCTTTGGAGCAATAGCATTTATATGCCGTGCCCGCCTCAAGCATTTCATCAATTACGCTGTTATAGCGGTCGAAACGTTTGGTCTGGAAATACGGGCCTTCATCCCACTCAAGGCTCAACCAGTTCATTCCATCCATGATGGCTTCAATGGCTTCAGGGGTGGAACGCTCAAGATCGGTGTCTTCAATACGCAGCACGAACTCGCCGCCTTGGTGACGAGCAAAAAGCCAGGAATAAAGAGCGGTACGGGCGCCACCAACGTGCAGATAGCCCGTAGGGCTTGGCGCAAAGCGAGTTTTGATTTTCATTGAACGGCCTTAATTACGCAAAAGTGCCGGGAAACCGACAAATGCCAGGGAAGAATGAGTGGGCAACATTCTACCACTGTGGGCTGATTCCTCAATGTTGATGCTTTTAGTTCACCGCAAACACACTAAACTGATGGCAAATCAAGCAGCAGCGCACAATCCGCGATCGCTTTGTTTAATTTTACGACGAACGAACAAAAACTTTAGAAAAGGCGTTGACTCATTTTCAAGTCTCCCTATAATGCGACTCCACACAGCGGGGGTGATTAGCTCAGTTGGTAGAGCATCTCCTTTACACGGAGGGGGTCGGCGGTTCGAGCCCGTCATCACCCACCATTCATTAGTGAGTGACTCGAAGTGGGGTACGAGAAGTAATCGTTGGGTGATTAGCGCAGTGGGTAGAGCACCTCCTTTACACGGAGGGGGTCGGCGGTTCGAGC
>CAMLJN010000015.1 GCA_946480445.1 uncultured Buttiauxella sp. | reverse complement strand
AAAAGCCCGCATTTGCATGCGAGCTCTTCTTAAAATATGGCGGTGAGGGAGGGATTCGAACCCTCGATACGTTGCCGTATACACACTTTCCAGGCGTGCTCCTTCAGCCACTCGGACACCTCACCATATTGTTGTACCAGCGCTGCTGGAACGGGCGCTAATGTAGGGAAAAGCGCTTATCTCGTCAATGTACTTTTTGCTAAATCTGGTGCGATTACACAAAGTTCAGGCAACTTGCTTTTTAAAGCAGCAAAGGCTGCTGCTTTTTTATTACCCTTGTCCTTGAATTGCTGCGCGTTTCGCGTAAGCCTAAGAAAAAAAGGAGGAAGCGTGGATATTATTTTCTATCACCCAACATTCGATACCCCATCCTGGCTGGCAGGTTTACAGCAGCAGCTCCCGAGCGCTCGCGTTCGTGAATGGAAGGAAGGCGATAATCAACCTGCCGATTATGCGCTGGTCTGGCATCCACCTGTGGCTATGCTCTCGGGTCGCAAGACGCTCAAAGGCGTCTTTGCCCTCGGCGCGGGTGTGGACTCTATTCTCAGCAGGCTACAGGCTCATCCTGATATGCTTCCCGCCGGTGTGCCGTTGTTCCGCCTGGAGGACACCGGCATGGGGCTACAGATGCAGGAGTACGCGGTCAGCCAGGTCCTCCACTGGTTTCGCCGGTTTGATGACTATCAGGCCCTGAAACAGCAGGCGCAATGGCAGCCGCTGGTAGAATATCGCCGCGAAGATTTTACCATCGGCATTCTCGGCGCTGGCGTGCTGGGCGCTAAAGTTGCTGAAAGCCTTGTCGCCTGGGATTTCCCGGTGCGCTGCTGGAGCCGCAGCAAGAAAGATTATCCTGGTGTCACCAGTTTTGCCGGTGACGACGAGCTTGGTGAGTTCCTGCGCGGGACGCGCGTGCTTATCAATCTGCTGCCCAATACCCCGCAGACTGTCGGCATCATCAACGAGGCTTTGCTGGAACAGCTCGCGGATAGCGCTTACCTGCTTAATCTTGCGCGCGGCGTGCACCTGGTTGAGGAGGATCTGCTGGCCGCTCTCGAGAAGGGCAGGATCAAAGGGGCAATGCTCGATGTGTTTGCCAAAGAGCCTTTGCCGACCCACAGTCCTTTATGGCAGCATCCCCGCGTGGCGATAACGCCACATATTGCGGCCGTCACCCGGCCTGATGAAGCGATGGCTTATATCGCCAGAACCATTCGTCAGCTGGAAAAAGGTGAAAAGCCAGGCGGTGAGGTTTCCTTGCAGCACGGCTACTGATTCGCAGCCCGGCACAGCCGTCGGGCTAAAAAATAACGGCGATAACTGTTATCCTTGCGGCAAAGAGAGAAAAAGGAGAGAGACATGTATCCCGTTGACCTGCATATGCATACCGTCGCCAGTACCCACGCCTACAGTACCCTTCACGATTACATCGCTATTGCTAAGAG
Source organism: uncultured Buttiauxella sp. (assembly GCA_946480445.1). Classification (GTDB taxonomy): domain Bacteria; phylum Pseudomonadota; class Gammaproteobacteria; order Enterobacterales; family Enterobacteriaceae; genus Dryocola. Next base: position 97,780 of record CAMLJN010000015.1, on the reverse strand, counting down.
CAAGGGCATTAAATTGTTTGCCATCACCGATCATGGCCCGGATATGGCTGACGCCCCACATTACTGGCATTTCGTTAACATGCGTATCTGGCCGCGCGTGGTAGACGGCGTGGGAATTTTGCGCGGGATTGAGGCGAATATCAAAAACACCCGCGGTGAAATTGACTGCACCGGCCCAATGCTGGATGCGCTGGATCTGATTATCGCAGGCTTTCACGAGCCGGTTTTCCCTCCCCAGGATCGGGCTACCCATACCGAAGCGATGATTGCGACCATGGCCGCAGGCGACGTGCATATTATCAGCCATCCCGGTAATCCTAAGTTCCCCGTGGATATTACGGCCATTGCCCAGGCCGCGGCTAAATATAACGTGGCCCTTGAGCTGAATAACTCCTCTTTCACCCATTCGCGCAAGGGCAGCGGGCCGAACTGCCGCGCCATTGCTGCTGCGGTGCGTGACGCAGGCGGCTGGCTCTCTTTAGGTTCCGATTCGCATACCGCCTTTACCCTGGGCGATTTTGACGAGTGTCGTCAGGTGCTGGCAGAAGTTGAGTTCCCGGAAGATCGCATTCTTAACACTTCGCCCCGCCGTTTATTAGATTTTCTTGAAGCCCGTGGCATGGCGCCCATCGCCGAATTTGCCACACTGTAATTACTCCCTCGAAATGGATTGTTAGCATGAATGAGTTCTCAATAATTTGCCGTGTATTAGGATCGCTGTTTTACCGTCAGCCGCAGGACCCACTGCTGGTGCCGCTGCTGACGATGATCCGTGAAGGGAAGCTCGCGGCAAGCTGGCCCCTGGAGCAGGATGAGCTGCTGGCGCGCCTGCAACATAGCTGCGACCCACAGCAGCTGGCGGCAGATTACAACGCGCTCTTTGTCGGGGAGGCGTGCAGCGTTGCTCCTTACCGCTCGGCGTGGGAAGAGGGCAGCCACGAGGGGGAGGTTCGCGAGTTCTTAAAAGCGCGCGGTATGCCGCTGGGCGAAACGCCTGCCGACCATTTCGGGACTTTACTGCTGGCAGCCTCCTGGCTGGAAGATCAGTCTCAGGAAGATGAGATTACCGCTCAGGTGACGCTGTTTGATGACTTCCTCCTGCCCTGGTGCGGGACTTTCCTGGGCAAGGTCGAAGCCCATGCCACCACCTCTTTCTATCGCACACTGGCCGCCATCAGCCGTGAAGCGCTACAGGCGATGCGTGATGAGCTGCAAGAGTCGGAAGAACAGTAAAATGTGGCTATAATCACATTTACCATGCCAAAAAGTTAAAATTCGTTCATAAAAATTGCGGCAGATCGTGGTGGAGACCAAAGTCTCTGCTATGATACGCCGCCATGAACATACTCATTTCTCTTGCACTGACAACCGGTATCCTCTCAGGCCTTTGGGGCTGGGTGGCGGTGAGTCTCGGTTTAATCAACTGGGTTGGTTTCCTCGGTTGTACCGCTTATTTCGCCTGCCCGCAGGGTGGCCTGAAAGGGCTGTTTATTTCGCTCTGTACTTTGTGCAGCGGCGTACTCTGGGCGCAGGTTATTATTCACGGCAGCGCGCTGGCGCCGCATATGGAGATTCTCAGCTACGTCATGACGGGCGTCGTGGCATTTCTGATGTGTCTTCAGGCGCGGCATTTGCTGCTGTCATTTGTGCCGGGTACTTTTATGGGCGCCTGCGCAACCTTTGGTTCTGCGGGAGACTGGCGAGTAGTGCTGCCTTCTTTATTACTGGGTCTGGTCTTTGGCTATGCCATGAAAAATAGCGGGCTGTGGCTTGCGGCGCGCAAATCCAGACGCTCGTCCTTGATTGCAGAATAAAAAAAACCAGCCGAGGCTGGTTTTTTTTCGAAAAACGATCAGGCTTCCGGCGGCACAGACAACTCTTTGTATTTTACCAGCACCGGGTTGTTGCGGTCGGCCGGGTTTTTAAGATCCCACAGGCCGCGATCGATACCGTCATTTACCAGATAAATCACCCCGGTTTCAATAGCCGACATCAGGCACATCATGACCGGTTCGTTACTGGTGTAGCCAATTTCTCCTTCCAGCAGGCGCTGGTAATCAATAAAGCGAAATACCCCGGCCTGTACTTCATAAGAAAGGATAGTTTTGCTGGTATTGACCGAGGATAAAACCTCACCGGTGCTGACGTTAACCACGCGCAGGTTAACGGCTATCTGGTCAAGCTGATATTGCGTATCCGCACCGATACCAAAATAACGTGCGCCCACCCCGCCGGATTTAACATTGCTCTCATAACCAATAATCGAGCCTTCTATCATGACGTTTGCCGCCATAAGGGATTGCAGCGGTTGACGATTATTGTCGGCGACGGTGCCGTTTTCCTGCGCGGCACGAATAATTTTGCGCTCGTTAAGCAGGTTTTGTAATCCCTGACGCTCCAGAGGAATAAACCAGCGTGAGTCTTTTAGCGCGGTGACCAGCATAGCGGTGGCGCTCTGCGGGACGGCGGTCGAGAAATTACTCGCCGGATAAGGCTTAAACTGTCCGGTTTCATCCTGAATGTTATAGACGGATACAAACAGTTTTCCTCTTGCTTCCGGTAAATGCGTTAAATCACGATAACTCTGTGCCCGAGGCATTAACGTGGGCTTAGCGGCTTCTTTAGGTGGCGCGGTTAAACAACCACTTAATAAACACACTGCTACGATAAGAAGTAAGCGCTGCATGATGTTTATCCTTAAATACGTATTGATTGTTTAAGCCCACTAGAAATCAGTAGAACTGTTCTGTAAACCTGCAACCTGTATTGTGGATATTTTCCCGGTTTTGCGGTCAGTCACATTAAGCGTGAGCTGGCCGTCGGTATTTTTAATATCAACAATAAAGTCGTTGGTGACCATTCTTCCGGGTTTACCCGTGTTAATGTTGGTCAGTAAGCCGCCGAGAATTTGTGACTGAATTGCCTGGGTGAAGTTATCCAGGGCAGAAGGTGTTTCCACGCCAAAGTCGTTGCTGTAGCTTGGGTCCTTATAGGAGTTCTGCGCCTGGGCGCCATTTAACAGGTACGAACCGTTATTTGGGTTGCCGCCAAAGTTAGGGTTAACAAACTGGAACGTCATATTTCCGCCCCAGGCCAGCGGGCTAAAGACAAGCAGAGTCACCACTGCATGTGTGATACGCATGACAGCCTCCTAAAATTCGTCTTGGGTTAAATCGCCGGTACTCAACAGTGTCTTGTCGATCTGTCGGCGTTTAATTGCCTCATCGGTTTGCGCCAGTGCAATCTCGACGTTGCGGTCGAAGTCGCGTTTAGTGGGGAATAAAAAAGCCTGAAATATTACGTCCTGATCGACAGTAATGGTTATCCAGCTTCCCCAACGGGCACTGGGTCGCTCATTAATAGTCAGGTTACCGGTAAAACTGCTTTCCCACTTGTCGCTGAAGGCACGGTAAAAGTCATGACCCGTGGAGGACACTGTGTGATCCGTCAACAGCCCGGGGATTTCCACTTCAACGGCGCGAACGCCCCCGGAAGCGTACAGTAATACTGTCGCCAGCAGTAAAGCGGGGTAAGATTTCATCGCCTTAGCGCCTGAGATTATCGTTGGCCCAGGAAACCGCCTGAGTACGGTTCTTCACGGCTATCTTCTTGAATAAATTATAGAGATGTGTTTTTACCGTGTTCTCACTAATAAATAGCGACTGCGCGATTTCAATATTGGAAGAGCCGATACGCAATTTATTCAGGATTTCCTTTTCACGGTGCGTCAACAAAGAGGACTCCACATTGTTGAAGCGATAATTTCCTGAATGGTTAATAAGGTAGCTGGCTAACTTTTGTGTGAAATAACATTCACCCGCCATCACGCCGCGAATACCTTCGACGACCCGTGGCTCTTCTTCTGAAGTATAAAAAACACCGTTAATATGCGGCCAGTTTTCAATGTCGCGGAACTGATACTCTTCAGGGGTGTTGAGAAGAAGTACCTTCATGCTGCTGTGTTTACGGCTTAAGTTATCCTGCCAGTAATGGATCAGCTTTTTATCCGCCTCGACCATATCGAATAACACCAGAACATTTTCCGTCACTTCTTCGAGAGAGCGTTGAATGTTATGTAGTTTTCCGTTTACAGACAGAGACGACTTTAAATGTTGTAATAAAGCCGAAGCCTGCAGCGAAGGTTTGGTAATCAGCAACAGGGTGTGACCCTGTCTAGTATGGACTTCATTAAACATGATGAAACTCCATCCGGTTTTATGCACTATCAGCTGAATTAACAGAAAGTTAATTCACCAGAGATACTGATAAGTGCTGTACTGCTGTGTAGGAAATATGAAAATACCGGCAAACATCCTGTTTTAACCTCTGACTTCCTGGAATAAAAAACGCTGACTGCTGATTTCAATTTAGCGGGTAGTAATCTTAAAGCAAGTGTTAAAGATGTTACGCAATGTAACTGAAAATATTAAAATGTTTCACGGTAATTTTTTGATTAATTGTTATTGATAATAAAGTTGTACTTAATGGTTATTTTTTAGCATGAATTAAATCACTCATTTATCTTTAATTTATTGATATTTTTGGTTATTTTTTGTATCTGTTGATTTTTGTTTTTATTTCACACGTGTAAATTCACAGAGTGAAAGGGTTTGCCCCGCCTCGCTTAAGAAAAGTTATCGTGGTGACGATGTTGCCATCAATTTAGCGGATTCTTTACATGAGATCCGCAGTGTGGCGGTGGAAATAGCAGTCGGCATGGTCAGTAACTTAAGGGTTGTGTTTATTTTGTGATTTTTTAAAATGAATTTCTTGCCATCATTTTTTTTCGAAGGCTCATGCTTTGGGGTGAGGGTGACAATAAAAATACCACGTGTGGGTGAGATATTTAAAATGTTTCGCCAGACATACTCATCTCCGTAACGCAGCAATAACTTTTTCCTGGTTGCGTTAACAATAAATTGCTCTTCATCTATTTACCTGGCTGCATCCAGGTCCAGGGTGACAACATGAAAAACAGATCGTTATTTATGGTGTTAGCATTGCTGGGTGCGCCTGGTTATGTGATAGCGGCGGGGCCCGATCTAGCCGCTTCAGAGTATAACTTTGCCGTCAATGAATTAAGCAAAGCATCTTTTAATCAGGCAGCCATTATTGGCCAGTACGGCGGTAATAATAATGCCGACGTCAGGCAGCAGGGAGCCAGACAGGCCGCGGAGATCGCCCAGAATGGGAGTGGTAATCGCGCAACCGTCGACCAATCAGGAAGTTACAATCTTGCTTATATTTCGCAAACGGGCAGTGCGAATGATGCGGACATTAAGCAAACAAATTCTGGCAATGCCGCCTTAATTATCCAGCAGGGCGCAGGTAACAAGGCAAGCATTATCCAGACGGGTACGCAGAAAACAGCAGTTGTCGTGCAGAAACAGTCACAAATGGCGGTTCGTGTTATCCAACGATAATACACAAATCATTTGGGCTTAAATTCTCAATCCGATGGGGGTTTCACCATGAATCTTTTCAAAGTGGCAGCATTAGCAGCGTTGGTTGTTTCCGGTGGCGCACTGGCAAATGGGTATGGCGGCGGTGGCGGTTTCCCACAAGCAAATGAAAATTCAACCCTGAAAATTTATCAGGCCGGGGGCGGTAATAACGCGACGGCACTGCAATCTGACGCTAAAGACTCTATTACCGATATTAAACAGCTGGGCGGGGCGAACGGCGCTGATGTGGGCCAGGGTTCCGATCAAAGTTCCATTGAACTTCTGCAAAATGGGTTTGCGAATAACGCCACCATCGACCAGTGGAATGGCAAACAGTCTGATGTCACCGTACATCAGTTTGGGGGCAACAACGGCGCGGTGGTTGACCAGACCGCATCTGGCTCCCATGTCAACGTGACCCAGGTTGGCTTTGGTAACCATGCGAGCGCTTCCCAGTACTAAGTAAGGCGTCGCGCTACCACGCTTTTCCTTCTTTATCTGCAAGACTAAAACAGGGCCTGGGCCCTGTTTTTTTTACTGGAGGAAGCTATGCATACCTTAATTTTGCTGGCGGCGCTTGCGAACCAGCTGACCTTCGACACCCAAAAGCAGGGGGCCAGATACACTATTACACCCGTTGCCACGCTGAGCGTCGACTGTCAGTGCCTGATGACGCTCGCGGCAACGCGTTCAGGTACGTCCGGGCAGAGCACCAGCCGCCAGCAATCCAGCGTGGCTATCAAGGCAAACGAGGCAAAAAAACTCGCCAGTCTGAGCCTGAATATCGATCCCGGTGACAGCGTGACCCTCAGGGTCACGCTTACTGATGGTCAGGACATTAATCTTCAGCAGCAGTGGACTGCATCTGGTCTGCGATAACAGGGGCCTGATGGCGTGCGCTGTCGCTGGCCTGTGGGAAATATTATGGCCGCCGTGTTGTGAATATGTGACCTGTATACCAATGTTTAATTGTAGTGCAGACGTTATTTGCCGATAACCCTCATACAGACTGAATTTGAGGAGTACAGATCGTGATGACATCGACGTTGAAGAAATTATTATGTGTTACAGCACTGGCGATACTCTCTCCCCCAGCTCAGGCTGGCACTGATGGCGGCGTGATTCACTTCAGAGGGGAGATTGTCGAGGGAGGATGTAATTTTAAGACGCTGGATCAGAAAGTCAGCATTGCCTGCTCTAAAGACGGAAAACCAGCAATCTACAATGTTGCCCTCAGCCAGCTGGAAAATTACACCCTACACAGCGATTCCCTCATCCATACCTCCGTTCGTTACCTCGATCCACAGCGCCGCCTGGCGATAATGGATGTGACCTACCAGTGAGAACGATGGCCTGGTCTTAGCGGTCAGGCCATGAGTTTTTCTACCTGGTGATTTATTTCATCGCTGGTTTTGTTACTATTCTGCGCCGCCGCATGCTTTGCGACGAAAAAATAGCTTCTCTGACCCCTGGCCGACTGGATTGAGAGTTATTCTATAGCCTGCGTCAACTGAAAAAAGCTATATATGCAGGCCGCAGCATAAGAACGATGGTAGCGAGAATGAAGTTAGCCTTTAACCTTGTCGACTGGCAGGCCTGCGCTCCCGGTTTATCCGCAGCGGAGCAGTGGATGGCCTGGGGAAACCGGCCTCCGGCTGTCGATGTGGCAGCCGGAATAGCAAAATGTACCCATTTACCGATGATGACTGCCCGCCGCCTGGCGTCCGGCAGCCGTCTCGCCGTGGAGTGCGCGCTGGCGGTGCTTGCCCGCCAGCAGGCTGATGCGCTGGTCTTTGCCAGCCGTCACGGCGAGCTGGAACGCAACTTTACTATTCTGACAAAGCTTGCTGAAAAACAGCCTGTTTCGCCGACTGATTTCGCCATGTCCGTTCATAACGCGGCGGTGGGCTGCGCGACTATTGCGGCAAAAAAGCCTTTGGTATCTTCTTCCGTTTCCGCAGGACGCGATACTTTCGGGCAGGCGCTGGTTGAAGTGGCCGCTTTCCACCACGCAGGCTATCAGCGCGTGCTGATAGTCGATTTTGACGGCGCTATCCCCGAATTTTATCAGCCATATTTGCAGCAGGAGCCGGAAGCCTTTCCGTTTGCGGTAGCGCTGCTGCTGGAAGCAGGTACGCAGTTGCAGGTAGAAAGTGGACCCGCGCAGCAAGAAGCAGAAGCCGTGCTGCCGCAAAGTCTTGCTTTTCTCCACGCCTGGCTTAGCGAGGCTTCGGCCTTCACGCTTACCGGCGAAAGGCTGCGCTGGCAGTGGGTTCGTCCTCATGTGGCATAGCCTCGCGGCTCGTCTAAACTGGTGCTGGCGTGTTGTCATGACCGGGTGGCTGTTTATTCTTTTTGGCAGCGGCGGCCTGGCGCTGTCCCTGCTGTGGTTTAATTTGCTGCTGATAACCGTGCGCGATGGGGATAAACGGCGGATGTTAGCCCGGCGCAGTATCTCGGCAAGTTTCCGACTCTTCCTGCGGATTGGGCGCTTTCTGGGCGTTTTTGATTACAGGTTCAGCGGCACGGACAAGCTGCGCTGCGATAAGGGCTGTCTGGTCGTGGCGAACCATCCTACGCTGCTGGATTATGTGCTTATCGCCTCCCGCGCGCCGGATATTGGCTGCCTGGTCAAAGCAAGCCTGGTGAAAAATCCTTGTTTTGCAGGCGTCATTCGCGCGGCGGACTATCTGGTTAACAGCCAGGGGGAAACACTCCTCCCCGAAAGCCAGCGCCGCTTAGCCGCAGGAGAGAGCATTCTGATTTTCCCGGAAGGAACGCGAACCCGCCCCGGGGAACCCCTGGTTATCCAGCGTGGTGCGGCACAGCTTGCCGTGCGCAGCGGCTGTCCTTTGCGCGTCGTGCATATTCATAGCGACCAGCGTTACCTGGATAAGCAAAGCCGCTGGTACCAGATCCCGACGCGCAAGCCGATGCTGACTCTGCGCGTGCAGCAGCGCATTGAGAGCCGGGATTTTATAACTTCACAGGACGAGTCTCCGGCCCTGGCGGCTCGTCGCCTGAGCCACTATTTACGTCAGGAACTGGTTCCTGATCCCCGTTAAGACCCGGATGCCCATATGGAAGCTCTACAAAACGAGATAAAACAATTGATTATCGACACGTTAAACCTTGAAGATCTTAGCGTGGACGAGATTGACAGCGAAGCCCCTTTGTTCGGTGAAGACGGCCTTGGCCTGGACTCCATTGACGCGCTCGAGCTGGGGCTGAGCGTAAAGAAACGCTATGGCGTGGTGTTATCTGCTGAAAACGAAACCCTGCGCCAGCATTTTTACTCCGTGGCGACGCTGGCCGCTTTTATTGCGAGCCTGAATCCGGCGCTCGGCGCCTGAATGACCCAAAGAAAGAGCAAGAGATGAAGAACGAAACGATTTATCAGGAAGTGACCGGATTACTGGTGAAACTGTTCGAGCTGGACGCGGAACAGATTAAGCCGGAGTCACGCCTGTATGAAGATTTGGATCTCGACAGCATTGATGCGGTGGACATGGTTGTTCACCTGCAAAAACGCAGCGGCAAGAAAATTAAGCCGGAAGATTTTAAAGCGGTACGCACCGTGCAGGACGTAGTGGATGCGGTAGAACGGCTGCAACAAGAGTCCTGATGCGCGGCTGGGCTGCCAGGGGGTTAACGCTTGCCGGAGGGCTGGCCGTCGTCGGCTGGCCTTTTGCTGTCTGGCTGGCGTTAACCCGGCCACACTATCAGCTTCTGCTGCCGCTGCTGGCCGTTTTGTTTATGCTGCGGCTTGCCGCATTACGTGGCAAAACGGGGGCGCTAACTCGCGCCGCTCAGGGGCTGGCGGGAGTCGGTGCAGTCCTTACGCTGTGCAGCGTCTGGCTGCGCGAGGCACAATTGCTGCTGTGGTATCCCCTGGTGGTTAATCTCGTGATGCTCGCTTTATTTGGCGGCTCTTTATTCAGCCGTATGTCTGTTATTGAACGCCTGGCTCGCTGGCGTGAGGGCGAACTCTCCCCGGCGGCCGTGCGCTATACCCGGCGCGTTACCCAGCTATGGTGCAGCTTTTTTGTCCTCAACGGCGCCGTCTCTGCCTGGACCAGCCTGCACGGGAATATTCATCTCTGGACGCTGTGGAACGGTATGTTTAGCTATTGTCTGATGGGGGCATTGTTTGTCGGTGAATGGCTGGTTCGTCAGCGCGTAAAGGGTCGTCATGAATAAGATCCTGCCGCTTAATGAGTGGCTGAGTGCGGCGCGAAAAGCTGACCATATTGTGGCGTTTGACGGCGATAAGGTGTGGACGCAGGCGAGACTGGTGCAGGATGTCCACAGTTTGTATAGCGAACTGATCAAGCATCAGGCCGGGCGCTGGGCGCTATGTTTTGAGAACGGCTACGGATTTATCGTCGCTCTGCTTGCCACGCTTCATGCCGGTAAAACGCCGGTTCTGCCGGGGCATTGCCGGGAAACGCAGCTGCGTGAGCAGCGGGCCATGTTTGACGCGGTGATAACAGATTTGCCGATCGACCCTGGCTGCACGGTAATCAACCCGCAATCTCTCCCGATTCAACCTGTTGCGACCTTGCCGCCGGTTGCGCAGAATGCAGGTTTAGTGCTGTTTACCTCCGGGTCAACCGGGGAGCCTGCCCAGGTCTTCAAAACGATCTCCGCCCTGAACACCGAGAGTGCCTGGCTTGCCGGGCTTTGGGGAAGTGAACTTTGCGGCTGCCGCGTGGTGGCCTCAGTCAGCCACCAGCATCTGTACGGGCTGACGTTTCGCATTATGCTGCCGATGGCGCTGGGCTTAGCCTGCGCGGCGTCGATGATTTATGTCCCCGAACAGCTTGCCGGGCAAACGAAGCATCCGCTGCTGTTTATCAGCAGCCCGGCTTTTCTTAAACGACTGGATAGCAATCTGCCCGCTCCGCCATGCCGTAAAACAATTTCTGCGGCCGGCCTGCTGGATGAAACAACCGCGCAGCGCGTGAGGGACTGGCTGGGAATAGCGGTTAGTGAAATCTATGGCACAACGGAAACGGGTGTGCTTGCCTGGCGCGAACATCTGCGAGCGGCTGCGCCGTGGCAGCCTTTCCCGGCGGTTGAATTTATCGCGCAGGCGAGCGGCTGGCAGGTACGTTCTCCTTTGATATTCGGCGGAGAATGCGGGCTTGATGATAATCTCGCCTTTACCGGACAGGGCAAGTTCAGGCTGCTCGGGCGTCGCGATCGCATTATCAAACTTGAGGAAAAACGTGTCTCGCTAAGCGAGGTCGAACGTCGTCTGATGGCGTTACCCGGCATACTGGATGCGGTGGCGATTCCCGTTACCCGGAGGGGCCGAACGACGCCCGGCGCCGTAGTGGTGTGCGAATCCGCGATGCGAAGCGCAAAATATCAGCGGCTCTGGCGCGAGGCGCTACGTCAGTGGCTTGAACCCGTGGCTATACCTCGCTACTGGCGTTTTGTTGAGCGTATTCCCCTCAACAGCCAGAGCAAAAGGGACTGGGCGCAATTACAGGAATTATTTCATGAACCCCATTGAAGTAAGGCGTACGCGGCCGACAGAAAACCAGCTATGCCTGCACCTGTTTGTCCCGGCAACGCTAGGCTGGTTTCAGGGGCATTTTCCCGTCCAGCCGCTTCTGCCCGGTGTGGCCCAGCTCGACTGGGTTATGGCATTCGGTGCGGAGCTGGCACCGGACAGGCGGTTTAGCGCCATTGAGAACGTAAAATTTCAGCGTCCGGTACTGCCGGAAAGTCTGCTTGAGCTGACTTTAAGCTGGGACAACGCGCGCAGCTCGCTCCGCTTTGAGTATACCTTGCTGGAAGCTGATGCCAGGCTGCCCGCAGGCAGCGGGAAAATCAAACTATGTCCCTGAACGTTTCGTGCGGGAAAACCGCTGTGTTTCAGCCCTGTGTGGTGATCCCCTGTTATAACCACGGCGCGATGCTGCCCGGCGTGCTGGCCCGGCTGGCGCCGTTTCAGCTGCCCTGTATCCTTGTGGATGACGGCAGCGATCGGGCGACGGCGCAGCAGCTAGAGTGCCTTACGGCAACCCTGCGCGGTATAACGCTTGTGCGTTTGCCGGAAAACGGCGGCAAAGGGCAGGCGGTAATCGCCGGTTTACAGGCTGCCCGCAAGGCAGGTTTCAGCCATGCCGTGCAGCTCGACGCCGACGGGCAACACTGCATCGAAGATCTTCCGCGCTTTCTGGACGCGGCGCAGCGTCATCCCGAAAAGCTGATTTCCGGCCAGCCTGAATATGATGAGTCCGTTCCTAAGGCCCGGCTCTACGGGCGCTACCTCACGCATGTCTGGGTGTGGGTTGAAACACTCTCGCTGGCGCTTAAAGACAGCATGTGCGGGTTTCGGGTTTATCCCTTGCCCGCCACGCTTGCGGTTATCGATCGTCATCCGCCGGGAAAACGCATGGATTTCGATACGGAAATCATGGTGCGGCTTTACTGGGCGGGCGTCGACAGTCACTTTCTGCGCACCCGGGTGATTTATCCTGCCGACGGTGTTTCGCACTTTGACGGATTGCGTGACAACCTGCGGATTTCCTGGATGCACACGCGCCTGTTTTTCGGCATGTTACCGCGTATTCCGTCGCTGCTTACCCGCCGTCGCAAAGCCGCACACTGGGCTGAGGTGCCGGAGCGTAAGGGGCTGGCGGGAATGCGGCTTATGATCCGTATCTATGCGATGCTGGGGCGTGGCGCATTTACGATCCTCCTGTATCCTGTGGTGGCCTGGATGTGGCTGACGGGCCGCCCGCAGCGTCGTGCCTCAAGGCAGTGGCTCTCCCGTGTTAAACAGCAGGCGAAAATCAGGCAGATTGCTTTGCCCGCGGGGCTGAACAGCTACCGGCACTTTTTACGCTTCGGCGACGCGATGCTCAATAAAATCGCCGCCTGGCGGGGAGACATTAAGTGGGATCGCGACATCGGCTTTGCGCCCGGCAGCCGCGACGTTTTGCAGCCTCAGCCGGGCGGCGGCAAGCTGATCCTGGCCGCGCATCTGGGGGATATTGAAGCCAGCAGGGCGCTGGCGCAGGTCGACGCCGGGCTGGTCATTAACGCCTTAGTCTTTACCGATCATGCGCAGCGCTTCAGACAGATAGTCGAAGAGATCGCCCCGCAGGCGGCGGTTAACCTGCTGTCCGTGACACATATAGGGCCTGAAACGGCCATTATGCTGCGCGAAAAGCTTGAGGCGGGCGAGTGGGTGGCTATCGTTGGCGACAGAATTGCCGTTAACCCGCAGCGCGGCGGCGAGCGTCGCGTATGCTGGAGCCAGTTTATGGGTGCGCAGGCGCCTTTCCCGCAGGGGCCGTTTATTCTCGCTGCCGCATTACGCTGTCCGGTCATTTTAATGATGGTGCTGCGTGAGCAGGGTAAGTTGCGCATTCATGCGGAGGAATTTGCCGATCCCCTCGACCTGCCGCGTGCCACCCGTCAACAGGCGCTACAGCAGGCCGTCGACCGTTATGCCGAACGCCTTGAGGCCTATGCCCTGCGTTCGCCCCTCGACTGGTTTAATTTTTATGATTTCTGGCGGCTTCCGCCCGAAAAGGAGCCCGGATGCTAACCGACCCACGTTTTACCGCCGAAGTGAGTATCAAAGTCCCTTTCCACGATGTGGATGCCATGAACGTGGTCTGGCACGGCAACTACTTCCGCTATTTTGAGGTGGCGCGCGAAGCGCTGCTGGATCAGTTCGGATACGGCTATCGTGCCATGAAGGAATCCGGCTATCTGTGGCCCGTGGTGGACACGCGGGTAAAATACCGCGACGTGGTGACCTTTGAGCAGCAAATTCTGGTGCGTGCCCGCGTTGAGGAGTATGAAAACCGTCTCAGGATAGGCTATCAAATCGTGGATGCCGTCACCGGAAAAAGAACGACAACGGGCTACACCGTGCAGGTAGCGGTGAACATTGCGACCGGGGAGATGTGCTACGTCTCACCAGCCGTGTTATTTGAACGCATGGGGATTGAGCCATGAGAAAACTTTTCCTGGGCGCGCTGCTGTTGGTTTGCGGCACCGCGAGCGCGGTAACGCTGGACGACGTTCAGCAGCGGTTTGCCGCACAGCAGGTGGTGCGCACCGCTTTCCAGCAGGAACGCCAGATCAGCGGCATGGCCCAGCCCCTGCACTCCAGCGGTGAAGTGCTGATCGCCAAAAGCAAAGGCCTGTGGTGGCAACAGCAGCATCCTTTTCCGATGACGCTTATTCTCGACGACAGTCATATGGTGCAGGTGATGGGCAGCCAGCCTCCGCAGGTGATCACCGCCGACAGCAACCCGCAGATGTTTCAGTTTAACCATCTGCTGCGCGCGTTATTCCAGGCCGATCGCAAAGTGCTGGATGAGAACTTCACCAGTGAATTTACCGACCGTGGCAACGGGCAATGGCAGCTGGTCTTAACGCCGACCACCACACCGCTCGATAAGCTCTTCAGCACGATTTCATTGCAAGGAGAGAAGTACCTTAACCGCATAGAGCTTAATGACAGGCAGGGGGATTACACCGAAATCACCTTTACTGACCACCGCCCTGAACCTCGCAAGCTGACGCATGAAGAGCAAAAGCGTTTCGCTTTCTAAGGGACAGCGCCACGCAGCCTGGACATGGTTTGTCGCGGTGGCGCTGCTGGTGATTGCGCTGAGCGTGCTGCTGCCGAAGGCCAGGCTCGACAGCAGCGTGCTGTCACTGTTGCCGTCGCAAAGCCTGGGGCAGATCCCGCCGGAAATCGAAGCGGGTTTTTTGCAGCGCCTCGACAGGCAAATGCTGTGGCTGGTCAGCCCCGGCCATCAGCCCAACGAGCGGGCGGCGCAATGGTGGCAGGCCCGGCTGCAAAAGCTGCCCGGTCTGGCCCAGGTTCAGGGGCCGATGAACGCCGCCGGGCAGCAGGCCTGGGGCAAGTTTTATTTTGAGCACCGCTTCGGGCTAATCGACGAGCAAACCCGCATCCGGCTGCAAAACGGCGGTGAAGCCCAGGCGCAGTGGGTGCTGTCCCAGCTTTATTCGGCGTTTTCCGGCGTCAGCGGAAAAGAGCTGGCTAACGATCCGCTGATGCTGGTACGAGGCTCACAGCTGGCTTTACAGCAGGGGGCCAGCCAGCTGCGCATGATCAACGGCTGGCTGGTGGCAAAAGACAAGCAGGGCCGCTACTGGTATATGCTGCACGGCGAACTGAACGGCTCCTCTTTTGATATGCAGCGCGGGCGCGAGACGGTAAGCCAGCTTCGCGCGTTGCAGCAACAGCTTGCGCAGCAGTTTCCGCAGGCCAAAGTCATGTCGCGCGGTACGCTGTTCTACAGCGACTACGCAAGCCAGCAGGCGAAGCACGATATCTCCACGCTGGGCCTGGCGACGGTTATCGGCGTCCTGCTGCTGATCCTGGCGGTTTTCCGCTCGTTTCTTCCGCTGGTGTTGTGCCTCACCTCGGTGGCTATTGGAGGGCTGGCCGGAACGGCCATCACGCTGCTGTGCTTTGGCAAGCTGCATCTGATGACGCTGGTGATGAGCATGGGGATTATCGGCGTGTCTGCGGATTACACGCTCTATTACCTGACCGAACGCATGGTGCACGGCGCGGAAAGCTCGCCGCTGAACAGCCTGCGCAAAGTGCTGCCCGCCTTGCTGCTGGCCCTCGCAACAACGGTGCTGGCCTGGCTGATTATGCTGCTCGCTCCGTTTCCGGGCATTCAGCAGCTCGCGGTGTTTGCCGCCAGCGGGCTTACGGCCTCCTGCCTGACGGTTGTCTGCTGGTATCCTTGGGCGGTGCGCGGGCTGCCGGTGCGTGAGGTTCCCGCCCGACAGCTGCTCCAGGCCTGGCTGACCGCCTGGCAGACTGGCAGGGCAGTGCGTCTGGGCATCCCTTTTGTTTTGCTGACTATCAGCGCGGTGGGGTTAACGATGCTGCGTGTGAACGACGATATTGCCACTTTGCAGGCTTTACCGCAGGATTTAGTGCGTGAAGAGCAGGGGATCACCGCGCTGACCGGCCAGGGCATGGATCAGAAATGGTTTGTGGTATACGGTGACAGCGCCGAGCAGACGCTCACGCGGCTGGAAAAACTTGCCCCGGAGCTTGCCGCGTTGCGTAAAAACAAGGTTATCGAGGGCTATCGCCTGCTGCCGCTGGCCTCGCTTGCGCGTCAGCGGGAGGATTTGCATTTGCTGCGTGCCGCCGCGCCGGTAGTCCTGCAGCGGCTCGCAGAATCGGGGATTGCCATAAGCACGCCGAATCTACAGCAAATGCCCGTTACGCCTGACGTCTGGCAGAAAAGCGTGGTCAGCAACGGCTGGCGTTTACTGTGGCTTTCTTTGCCCAACGGAAAAAGCGGCGCGCTGATACCCGTGAGCGGCGTGCGGAACAGCGCAGCCCTGGGCGCGCTTGCGGCAAAGTTCCCGGGCGTAAGCTGGGTCGATCGCAAAACTTCGTTTAACGAGCTGTTCGGCTTCTATCGTGTGTTGTTGACCGGCCTGGTGACGGCCGCCGTTATCGCCATCGCGCTAAGCTATATGTTCCGTCTGGGCGTAAAGCGCGGGCTTCTCAACGTGGTGCCTTCCGTATTATCGCTCGGTGGCGGGCTGGCGGCGCTGGCCTTCAGCGGGCATCCACTCAATCTGTTCTCGTTGCTGGCCTTAATGCTGGTACTGGGGATCGGGATTAACTACACCCTCTTTTTCAGCAACCCGCGCGGCACGCCTCTGACCTCACTGCTTGCCGTCAGCGTCGCGCTGCTGACCACTTTACTCACGCTGGGGATGCTGGTGTTCAGCCAGACTCAGGCCATTGCGGGCTTCGGTATCGTGCTGAGCTGCGGGATATTCTGCGCGTACTTAACCGCGCCGCTGGCGTTGCCTGCCCGGAAAAAGGAAAGTTCATGATCTTATACCGTCCAATTATTCTGCTGCTGAGCGTTATATTGCTGAGCGCCTGCGGCACGCCAAAACAAGATCCTCTCCGCCCACAGGCATGGCTGAAACCCGGCACCCTGGTCACGTTGCCCGCGCCGGGTATCGCACCGGCAATCAGCCAGCAGCAGCTGCTCACCGCGCGGGTGAAGGGCAAAACGCAGTCGCTGATGGTCTTACTCAATGCCGACAGCCAGAAGGTAATGCTGGCGGGGCTTTCGCCTTTAGGGATCCGTTTGTTCCGCCTTTCCTACGACAGACACGGGGTGAAAACCGAGCAGTCGATAACCCTGCCGGAGCTGCCGCCGGCAAACCAGGTGCTGGCGGATATTATGCTGAGCTACTGGCCCGTTTCCGCCTGGCAGCCGCAGCTGCCAGAGGGCTGGACGCTGACGGATACAGGCTCTCGCCGCGAGCTGCGCGACGAAACTCAGGGAGCGATCGAGACGATTCAGTACCTGGAGCGAGACGGCAGACGCGAGCCGGTCAGTATTCAGCACCATCGTTTTGGCTACAGCATTGCGATTCAGCATCTGGATGAGCAGCCATGATTTCATTCATCGCCGCAGGTATGGTCAATGCGATGGGCAATTCGCTCGATGAGATTGCCGCTAATCTCGTCGCGGGGTTATCGCCGGGTATGGTGCCGGACAAGGATAACTGGCTGCAAAAAGGTGAATGCTGGGTCGGGCAGGTGACGGGCGACCTGCCGCCGGTTCCTGAACACCTTCCGCAGCATCACAGCCGTAATAATCAGCTGCTGCTGGCGGCGCTCGCTCAGATCCAGCCGCAGGTCGATTGCGCCATTGCTCGCTACGGCAAGGGGCGGGTGGCGGTGGTGCTGGGCACCAGTACCTCCGGGCTGGACGAGGCCGATCGTCACGTCAGCGGGCAGCATGACACATATCGCTATGGCCAGCAGGAACTGGGCGACCCGTCACGATTTCTAAGCGAATATCTCGGGCTTTGCGGCCCGGCGCTGACGATTTCCACGGCGTGTTCCTCGAGCGCAAGAGCAATCATTACCGGCAAAAGACTCATTGAGTCGGGCCTGGTGGACGCCGCGATCGTGGGTGGTGCTGACACGTTAAGCCGGATGCCGGTTAACGGCTTTCACAGCCTTGAGTCTTTGAGCGAACGCCGCTGTCAGCCATTCAGCGCCGGGCGTAACGGCATTACCATCGGTGAGGCTGCCGCCCTGATTTTATTGAGTCCGCAGGCAGGAAAGGTGCAGCTGCTCGGCGTGGGTGAATCGTCCGATGCCTGGCATATGTCGGCTCCGCATCCGCAAGGGGCGGGGGCGATTCGCGCCGTTGAAATGGCGCTGGCTCAGGCAGGACTTGCCCCTACGGATATCGGCTATATCAATATGCACGGCACCGCCACACGCTTAAATGACGAGATTGAGGCAAAAGTTATCCATCAGCTGTTTGGCGAACACGTGCCGGGAAGCTCAACAAAGCATCTCACCGGCCATACTCTTGGCGCGGCCGGCGCCTGCGAAGCGGTACTTTGCTATTTAATGTTGTCCCGCAGGCTACCTTTGCCCGCGCAGGATTTTAGCCTATCCCCCCAGGATTCGAGCCTTGCGCCCTGCGGTTTACTGACCGTGGCACGGGCGGATTACCCGCCGGTAATGCTGTCGAATTCTTTTGCCTTTGGTGGCAATAACGCCACCCTGATTCTGGGAGCCTCCCGTGACTGATTATTTATCCCCGGAAGCCTATTTGCCTCACGAAGCCCCGATGTGCCTGCTGGACAAGGTTATCGACGTGACGCAGGAGACGGCGCACTGTCAGGTTAAGGTGAGTGCCAACGGCGTTCTTGCCCCATTTCTGTCCGCTGACGGCACGCTGCCCGGCTGGTTTGCCATCGAGATTATCGCCCAGACGGTGGGGGTATGGTCAGGCTGGCATAAAATTCATGCTGGTGAAGAGACGGTAGGTCTGGGGATGCTGCTCGGCGGTCGCGCCCTGCGCTGTCAGACGGGGCATTTCCCGGCTGAGACGCTGCTTGATTGCCAGGTCACGCTATTGGTGCGTGATGAAAAAATTGGCAGTTTTGAGGGCGTTATTCTGGCAGATAAGCACATTGTAGCCAGCGGGCGAGTGAATACCTATCAACCCGATAACGACGAATTAGAGCAGCTATTTCAATGAGACGGCAGGCATGACAAAAACAGTACTGGTAACCGGTGCCAGCAAGGGGATCGGCAGGGCCATCGCCTGCGGGCTGGCCGCAGATGGCTTTTCAGTGGTGGTGCATTATCACCGCGACAGTGAAGGCGCACAGCAGACGCTGAACCTTATTGAAGCGCAGGGCGGCGCGGGGCGGCTGATGCAGTTTGACAGCGCCGACCGCGCCCAGTGCCGCGCCGTGCTGAGCGCAGATATAGAGGCTTACGGTGCCTACTGGGGCGTGGTTAATAATGCGGGTGTTGCCCGTGACGGGGCATTCCCGGCGCTTAGCGATGAGGACTGGGACGGCGTTATTCACACTAATCTCGACAGCTTCTATAACGTGATTCAGCCGTGCGTGATGCCCATGATCGGCCTGCGTGACGGAGGGCGTATCATTACGTTGTCCTCCGTATCTGGCCTGATGGGCAATCGTGGGCAGGTTAACTACAGCGCCGCAAAAGCGGGCATTATCGGCGCCAGCAAAGCGCTGGCGATCGAGCTTGCGAAGCGCAAAATCACCGTAAACTGCATCGCACCGGGGCTTATTGATACCGGGATGATTGAGATGGAAGAGGCGGCGCTCAAAGAGGCGATGCGGCTGATTCCATTGCAGCGTATGGGGATGCCGGAAGAGGTTGCCGGGCTGGCCCGCTACCTGATGTCGCCGGTGGCGGGGTATGTCACACGCCAGGTCATCTCCATCAACGGAGGAATGCTGTGATTCGCCGCGTGGTGGTTACCGGAATGGGCGGTATCACCGCCTTTGGGGAGAGCTGGCAGGCTGTCTCTGCCGGACTAAGATCGGGGAAAAATGCCGTGCGCACCATGCCGGAATGGCAGGTCTACGACGGGCTGAACACCCTGCTCGGCGCGCCGGTGGACCATTTCACTTTACCTGCGCACTACACCCGGAAACGCATTCGGGCGATGGGACGAGTATCTCTACTGGCAACGCGCGCAACGGAGCTGGCGCTTGAGCAGGCGGGACTGCTGGACGATCCTGTATTGACCTGCGGCGACACGGGGATCGCCTATGGCTCATCCACCGGCAGTACCGGCCCGGTGAGCGAGTTTGCCACTATGCTCACCGAAAAACATACGCGCAATATTACCGGCACCACCTATGTACAGATGATGCCGCATACGGCGGCCGTTAACGCCGGGCTGTTTTTTGGTCTGCGTGGGCGGGTTATTCCCACTTCCAGCGCCTGCACCTCCGGCAGCCAGGCAATTGGCTACGCGTGGGAAGCCATTCGTCACGGCTACCAGACCGTGATGGTCGCGGGCGGAGCGGAAGAGATTTGCCCGTCTGAGGCGGCGGTATTCGACACGCTGTTTGCAACAAGTCAGCGCAATGACAGTCCTCAATCCACGCCTTCTCCCTTCGACAGACTGCGGGATGGCCTGGTGATTGGCGAGGGGGCCGGGACGCTGATTCTGGAAGACATGGATCATGCCATAGCGCGCGGCGCGAAGATCTACGCGGAGATCGTCGGCTTCCATACCAACTGTGACGCGGCCCATATCACCCAGCCACAGAAAGAAACCATGCAGATATGTATTGAGCGCGGTCTGCGCTCCGCCGGACTTTCCGCAAGCGACATCGGTTATATCTGCGCCCACGGCACGGCAACGGATCGCGGGGATATCGCGGAAGGTCAGGCTACCGCCAACGTCTTCGGTGCAACAACGCCGGTTTCATCCCTTAAAAGCTATTTCGGCCATACGCTGGGTGCCTGTGGCGCGCTGGAGGCCTGGATGAGTATCGAAATGATGCGCGAGGGCTGGTTCGCCGAAACGCTCAATCTGTGTAACCCGGACGAGGCCTGTGGCGAGCTGGATTATATCCAGGGCTGCGCCCGCAGCATCGACTGCGAATTTGTGCAGAGTAATAATTTTGCCTTCGGGGGGATTAATACCTCGCTTGTGCTGCGGCGGTGGTCATAGTGAACTACCGGCTGGCGTTGGCTGACGTTGCCTGTCTGAGTGATAACGCGCAGGTTTCGCGCTGGCTCTCCGCGGAGCTGCAGGCGGCGGCCCCCGCGGGCAAGCGTCGTCCTGTCTGGCTGGCGGGGAGAGTGCTGCTGGCCAGGCTTTTAGAGAAAGAGGCTCTGCCGCTTCTGGAAACCGGCCCGAACGGCAAACCGTTTCATCCTGACTTGCCGCCTTTTAATATCAGCAACAGCGCTACTCGCGTTGCGGTGCTGGTGGGGAAGGAGGCGGTGGGGTGCGATATTGAGCTGCTGCGACCCCGCAGGCGTTTTCTGGCCGTGGCGCAGTACAGTTTTGCCCCGGCCCTCTATGACTGGCTGGTAAGGCTGCCGCCTGACGAGCAGCTTCCCGCCTTCTGGCGATTGTGGACGGCCCATGAGGCCGTACTTAAGCAACAGGGGGGCACCGTCTGGCAAATCACCCGGCTACGGCTGCCGCTGGCAACGCTTTGCCCGCCGGGACGTTATCTTACCCATCTCACAGTGAATGACACCCTGGTCGCCTGCTGCGGTACGACCCCGTTCTGCACGCCTCTGGAGCCGGAATTCATTCTTATCTGAGAGACTCAGCTAAGGCATTGTCTGAAACAGCGAGTTACCCCGGCGCACTTTCCCCGCGCGGCAGGCTAAAGAGGGTACGCTCACCGTAACGGTGGGTTCCTGTGGGAGAAAGTCACTTCAGTTAGTGATATACGCCAACCGCGGGCTGAGTTTAGACTAGTATCAAAGACTAACTGGAGGTTCCTCAATGAGTGAACGAATGTCGGTGATTCAAGGCGATATTACGAAGGTCGCCGTGGATGTCATTGTGAATGCGGCCAACTCATCTTTGCTGGGCGGTGGCGGCGTGGATGGAGCCATTCATCGGGCGGCGGGGCCTGCGCTGCTGGCGGCCTGTAAACGGATTGTCCAGCAGCAGGGGGAATGCGCGCCGGGCCACGCCGTGATTACCGAAGCAGGAAATATTCCGGTTAAAGCCATTATCCATACCGTGGGGCCGGTCTGGCACGGGGGCGATGGCGATGAGGCCGAGCTGCTGGAGCAGACCTATCGCAACTGCCTGGATTTGGCGGCGGCAAACGGCTACCGAACCATTGCCTTCCCCGCCATCAGCACGGGCGCTTACGGTTACCCAAAGGCGCTTGCCGCGCGTATTGCGGTGGATGTGGTTTATAAATATATCGGCATCAGGCCGTTGCCCGAAGAGGTCGTATTTGTCTGTTTCGACGATGAAAATGCCCGCATCTATCAACAATACCTTGATCTGCTCTGACGTGGTTAACGAGCATGCCACAAGGCTCGGACGGGCCATCACGCCTGCGACGGCAGAGCATCCCGGCCTTAGCGGTATTCACACTCTGGCAGACAGCCTTGACGCCTTTGCTGCGCGCTATCTGCTGTGCGGCATGGCGGAAAAAACGCTCGATGTACAGTATTACATCTGGCAGAACGATATGTCCGGTCGGTTGCTGTTCAGCGCGTTACTGTCAGCCGCCGAGCGCGGTGTGCAGGTGCGGCTGCTGCTGGATGATAATAATACCAACGGTCTTGATGACACGCTTCGCCTGCTCAATTCGCATCCGAATATTGAGGTCCGGCTGTTTAATCCCTTTTCCTTTCGCCTGTTCCGGGCGCTTGGCTACCTGACCGATTTTGCGCGCCTGAATCGCCGGATGCACAACAAGAGTTTCACCGTTGACGGCGAGGCAACAATTATCGGCGGGCGCAATATCGGCGATGCCTATTTCGGCGCGGGGGAGCAACCGCTGTTTTCCGATCTGGATGTGCTGGCCATAGGCCCGGTGGTGGCCGATGTGTGCCGGGATTTCGACCGCTACTGGAGCTGCCAGTCCGTTTCCAGGCTGGAGAAGGTGCTGGAAGTGGACGGGGATAATCTTCAGCAGCGCGTGCAGCTGCCGGATGACTGGCAGGACGATCCTATGGCGCGTCGCTATCTCGACCGGCTGACCACCAGCCAGTTTGCCACGCATCTGGTTTCCCGCTCGCTGAAAATGTACTGGGCCAGAACCAGCCTGTTAAGCGACGATCCGCGTAAAGGGCAGGGCAAAGCGCGCCGCCATACGCTGCTGCCCCAGCGTCTGCTGAAGGTAATCGGCCAGCCGCAGCAGCAAATAGATATTATCTCGGCCTATTTTGTTCCGACCCGAGCGGGGGTTGCCCAGATCCTCGGTCTGGTTCGCAAAGGGGTGAAAGTCGCCATTCTGACTAACTCGCTGGCGGCCAACGACGTGGCGGCGGTTCACGCGGGCTATGCCCGCTGGCGCAAGAAATTATTGCGTCACGGCGTGCAGCTGTTTGAGCTAAAGCCGCAGTTTGAAGGGCGTAACGTGCCGCACGATCGCGGGCTGACAGGTAACTCTGGCTCCAGCCTGCACGCCAAAACCTTCAGCGTCGACAAACGGCAGGTTTTTATTGGATCGTTTAATTTCGACCCTCGTTCGGCCATGCTTAACACTGAAATGGGCCTGGTTATCGAAAGCGGCCCGTTGGCCGAAGATATTCATCAGCGTTTCACCCAAAGCCAGAAAGAAGCGGCCTGGGCGCTACGTCTGGATCGCTGGGGAAGGGTGAACTGGGTCGAAAATCACGGTGGTCGGGAGAAAGTCTGGAAGAAAGAGCCGCACACTCGTTTCTGGCAACGGGTGCTGGTTCGTCTGGTTTATCGTCTGCCCGTTGAGTGGCTGCTGTAGCCAGATAACCTCCCTGATGGCTTTTCAGTCAGTGAAGATGGGCCATCAGGTGAGGGGGTATATTATCAGGCAGATTTTACCGTTTTAGCCGCGCTATTTTGCGGCTTACCGGAGAACAGGAAGCGCAGCACGGGAATACGCAGGTGGATCTCGTAAAGCACAATAGCAATGCCGACCACAAAGACTAATCCTGTTATAAAGCCAAGCGTATTCGAGGCAATATGCGGGGTGATATACGCCCCGAATAACAGCGTCAGCGGATGATGCACCAGATAGATAAACAGTGACGCATTCACAAAATAGGTCACGCGCGGGGAGTGGAAGTTAAGCAGCCTGTGGCCGAGTGAGAACACGACGTTGACCATCCATAAGCCCATCAGCATGGTAATAACGCTTTCCGTCTCGTACATCCACGCATCGCCGCTGCCGTAGCGCTGGTTAAGCAGGTAGGCCACGAAGGCGAGGGCGGCTCCCACAGCACTCCACGGGGACGGCGTGGTAAACAGCGCTTTCAGATTCGGACGGCTGAAGGCGAGCGCGCCGAGCAGGAAAAAGGGCAGATAAAAAAGCGTTTGCATCACCACAAAATTAAACAACCCGTCGCTTAATAACGGAGCGTGAATAATAAAAATAGTGCGTCGAATCGCGCCGTATAAAATACCGCAGGCGAGGAATAAAAGTGAGAGTCTTCCTAACGAAAATGCCGCGTTATTATTTTCTTTATGCCGGGTGACGTATCTGTTCATCTTTTTAAACAAAAAAAGACAAACGGTTGTTAAAACAATCATCACCAGTAAAAACCACAGGTGCGACACCAGCTCCCAGACAAGCGTGTTGTACTTTTCATAGGCGGTGAGCATATGCCAGTTCGCCGCTTTGCCGTTAACGTATTGCAGCATCATAAACTGCGGCAGCGTCAGCAGCGGGATGGCCGTAAGCATTGGGATACCCACACGCTCCACGCGCACTTTCCACCAGCGTTTTAGCGGATAGCGCAGGAACAGCATGTAGGAAAAATAACCAGATATGACAAAAAACACCTGCATACGAAAGGCGTGGATAAAATCGTTAAACAGGGTGAGCCCCCAGGACGGCAGGGCGCTGTTCACATGCCACTGGTGACTCGAGTAGATCAAAGAGATATGGAAAGGTATGCCCAAAAGCATTAGCCAGGCCCGGATAGAATCCAGGAAAAATTCGCGTTGCGCAGGTGTGTTACTCATAATACTCCAGACATTATCGGACTAATCGTCTTATCCTTAAGAACTTATCCCAATAGGCTCGAAGTCCCGTACGGTATCAATTTCGTGGCAACCCTACACTAACCGTGACATTCTGTCTGCATGAGGAGTCTGAAAGCGTAAGCAGCTGTCTTGTTTTGCTTAAAGCCTGAGCCAGTGCGCTGAACAAAGCGGGTATTTGGTTGTCGGAAAGCAGAAGTTTCCATTAAAATGGATTGGATTGATTTAAGCACACAAAGGGGGATGTGCTGGTTAATATGAAACATAAACCAAAAATGATGAAAATGTGTGGGCTGGGCGTTGCAGTGATGTTGTCCCTTTATACCACTTCGGTATGGGCGTTCACTATTGATGATGTCGCAAAACAGGCGAAAACATTAGCGGGCAAAAGCTACGAAGCACCAAAAAGCAATCTGCCTTCACAGTTTCGCGACATGAAATATGCGGACTATCAGCAGATCCAGTTCAATCACGACAAAGCCTTGTGGAGCAAGTTAAAGACCCCATTTAAGCTTGAGTTCTACCACCAGGGCATGTACTTCGACACCCCGGTGACCATTAATGAAGTGACGGCGACCGCTGTCCACAAGATCAAATACAACCCGGATTATTTCAATTTCGGGGATGTGAAACACGATAAAGACACCGTAAAAAACCTCGGTTTTGCCGGGTTCAAAGTGCTCTATCCGATCAACAGCAAAGATAAGAACGACGAAATTGTCAGCATGCTCGGGGCGAGTTACTTCCGTGTGATTGGCTCCGGTCAGGTTTATGGCCTGTCCGCGCGTGGCCTCGCGATTGATACCGCTTTGCCGTCTGGCGAAGAGTTCCCGCGTTTCCGCGAGTACTGGATCGAGCGGCCAAAACCGAACGAAAAAACCCTGACCCTGTATGCGCTGCTGGATTCCCCGCGAGCGACGGGCGCCTATCGTTTTGTGATTACCCCCGGGCGTGACACCGTGGTTAACGTGCAGTCTAAAGTCTATCTGCGCGATAAAGTAGGCAAGCTGGGCGTTGCCCCGCTGACCAGCATGTTCCTCTTCGGACCGAACCAGCCTTCCCCTACGACCAACTTCCGTCCGGAGCTGCATGATTCCAACGGCCTGTCTATCCATGCCGGCAACGGCGAGTGGATCTGGCGTCCGCTGAACAATCCAAAACACCTGGCCGTGAGCTCCTTTGCTACCGAAAACCCGGTCGGCTTTGGCCTGTTGCAACGCGGCCGAGAGTTCTCCCGCTTTGAAGACCTTGACGACCGCTACGATCGGCGCCCAAGCGCCTGGGTGGCACCGCAGGGTGACTGGGGTAAAGGTCGCGTCGAGCTGGTTGAGATCCCAACTAACGACGAAACCAACGATAACATCGTAGCCTACTGGACGCCGGATCAGCTGCCGGAGCCGGGCAAAGAGATGAACTTCAAATACACCATCACCTTTAGCCGCGATGAAGACAAAATGCACGCGCCGGATAGCGCGTATGTTGCGCAGACCCGCCGCTCTACAGGGGATGTGAAGCAATCGAATCTGATTCGTCAGCCGGATGGCACCATCGCCTTTGTCGTGGATTACACCGGCGCGGAGATGAAAAAACTGCCGCAGGATACCCCTATTGCCGCTCAGACCAGCATCGGCGACAACGGTGAAATCGTTGACAGCCAGGTGCGTTATAACCCGGTCACCAAAGGCTGGCGTTTAACAATGCGTATGAAAGTCAAAGACGACAAGAAACCGACAGAAATGCGTGCGGCTCTGGTCAATGGCGATCGGACCCTGAGTGAAACCTGGAGCTACCAGTTACCTGCCAATGAATAAGTCTACCGATACCGCGCCTGACTATATTGCGGCGCTTCCGCTGACTGCTGAGCAGAAAGCGGCGTTACCGACAGCTGATTTGCAGGCGGTGCACGAAGCGCTCGATGCGCAAGGGCAGCACTACGATCGTGCTGATGACTCCCCGTTGGCATCGGTAAAAGCCCGGCTTAAAGCCAGCTGGCCGGGGTCGCTGGGGGGCAACCAGCTGATCGAGGATGAGGAAGGGCGCACGCAGCTGCAGGCGATGCCGAAAGCTACGCGTTCTTCCATGTTCCCGGACCCGTGGCGCACCAACCCCATTGGGCGTTTCTGGGACCGGCTGCGCGGTCGCGAAGTGAACCCGCGCTATCTGTCGAAAGAAGAGGCCGAGGCCGAGCAGAAATGGCGTACCGTCGGCACTGTTCGTCGTTACATCCTGCTGATCCTCACGCTTGCTCAAACCGTGGTGGCAACCTGGTATATGAAGACCATCCTGCCCTATCAGGGCTGGGCGATGATCAATCCTGTCGATATGCTTGGCCAGGATTTGTGGGTATCCTTTATGCAGCTGCTGCCGTACATACTGCAAAGCGGCATTCTGATCCTCTTCGCCATCCTCTTCTGCTGGGTGTCTGCCGGTTTCTGGACCGCGCTGATGGGCTTCCTGCAACTGCTGATGGGCAAAGATAAATACAGCATTTCCGCCTCAACCGTTGGGGATGAGCCTATCAATCCGGCGCACCGTACCGCGTTGATTATGCCTATCTGTAACGAAGATGTGGATCGCGTCTTTGCCGGTCTGCGCGCCACCTGGGAGTCGGTGAAGGCTACCGGGCAGCAGCAGCACTTCGATGTTTACATCTTAAGCGACAGCTACAACCCGGATATCTGTGTTGCCGAGCAAAAAGCGTGGATGGAACTTATCAATGAAGTGCAGGGGGAAGGGCAGATCTTCTATCGCCGCCGCCGCCGCCGCGTGAAGCGCAAGAGCGGAAACATCGACGACTTCTGCCGTCGCTGGGGCAATCAGTACAGCTATATGGTCGTGCTGGACGCGGATTCAGTGATGACCGGGGACTGTCTGACCGGTCTGGTCCGCCTGATGGAAGCGAACCCGAATGCCGGGATCATCCAGTCCTCTCCGAAAGCCTCCGGTATGGACACGCTGTATGCGCGCTGCCAGCAGTTTGCCACTCGGGTGTACGGTCCGCTGTTCACGGCGGGTCTGCACTTCTGGCAGCTGGGCGAATCCCACTACTGGGGCCATAATGCGATTATTCGCGTGAAGCCATTCATTGAGCACTGTGCGCTTGCCCCGCTGCCGGGTGAAGGTTCATTCGCAGGCTCCATCCTGTCTCACGACTTCGTGGAAGCAGCGCTGATGCGTCGTGCGGGCTGGGGCGTATGGATTGCCTACGATCTGCCGGGGTCTTATGAAGAGCTGCCGCCAAACCTGCTCGACGAGCTGAAACGCGACCGCCGCTGGTGTCACGGTAACCTGATGAACTTCCGTCTGTTCCTCGTTAAGGGGATGCACCCGGTTCACCGTGCGGTGTTCCTGACGGGCGTTATGTCCTATCTGTCTGCGCCGCTGTGGTTTATGTTCCTTGCGCTCTCTACCGCTTTGCAGGTGGTGCACGCCCTGACGGAGCCGCAGTACTTCCTGCAACCTCGCCAGCTGTTCCCGGTGTGGCCGCAATGGCGTCCGGAACTGGCTATAGCGCTGTTTGCCTCGACGATGGTGCTGCTGTTCCTGCCTAAGCTGCTGAGTATCATCCTCATCTGGTGCAAAGGATCGAAGGAGTACGGTGGCTTCCTGCGCGTGACGCTTTCTCTGCTGCTGGAGGTACTGTTCTCGGTGCTGCTCGCGCCGGTTCGTATGCTGTTCCATACCGTTTTTGTGGTCAGCGCGTTTCTCGGCTGGGAAGTGGTCTGGAACTCTCCGCAGCGTGATGACGATTCCACGCCATGGGGTGAAGCATTTATGCGCCACGGTTCTCAGCTGCTGCTGGGTCTGGTGTGGGCTGTCGGCATGGCGTGGCTTGATCTGCGCTTCCTGTTCTGGCTTGCGCCTATCGTGTTCTCGCTGATCCTATCTCCGTTCGTGTCGGTGATTTCCAGCCGTGCCACGGTTGGGTTGCGCACCAAACGCTGGAAGCTGTTCCTGATCCCGGAAGAGTATTCTCCTCCGCAGGTGCTGGTGGACACGGATAATTACCTGAAGCTTAACCGCAGTCGTACGCTGGATGATGGGTTTATGCACGCGGTGTTTAACCCGTCGTTCAACGCTCTGACTACCGCGATGGCCACGGCGCGCCACCGCGCAAGCCAGGTGCTGGAAATTGCCCGCGATCGCCACGTTGAGCAGGCGCTGAATGAAACGCCGGACAAACTTAACCGCGACCGTCGTCTGGTGCTGTTAAGCGATCCGGTAACCATGTCCCGCCTGCACTACCGCGTGTGGTCTAATCCGGAACGTTACTCTTCCTGGGTGGACAGCTACAAAACGGTAGAGCTTAATCCGGCAGCCTTGGCCGTTAAGTAAGCGAAGCGTTAAGAGCAAAAATGCCGACCTGAAGGTCGGCATTCACTTCTTTGTGGTGAGTTGCCGAAAATCAATTCATTGATTTTCCTGTTTTTTATCTGGTGATCTCAGTTGGTCCTGCGTAAGGATGAGGTTGGTCTCAGTCTGATGCCGACCTGAAGGTCGGCATTTTTATGCGCGGAAAACGAAAAGCGATACTCATCCGCAAGCGGACAGGAGCAAGAGAGTGTTAAAAGCGATAACAGTCCTGATGGTTGCCTGCGTACTGAGCGGCTGCGGCAGCATTATCAGCCGTGCGGTGCCGGGGCAGGGGCATGGCAATCAGTATTACCCCGGCGTGCAGTGGGATGTGCGGGACAGCGCCTGGCGCTATATCACCGTGCTGGACTTGCCGTTCTCGCTGGTTTTTGACACGCTGCTGCTGCCCATCGACGCCAGCCACGGCCCCTACGAGTAACGGCTAACGTTCATCCCATTCATCGGCGGCGGCCCGACCTTCTTCCGTATCCAGCGGTGGCTCCAGCTGAAACTCACCCTCATCCCATTCATGCAGCGTGTTCTCTTCCTGCCACTCCTGACGCAGCTCTATCTCTTCATAGTCGCCGTCAAATACGCTCTGGGCGGCTTCACCGCTGAGCACAGGTAAACACTCGCCGCTTTCGCTGTCGTCAGCGAAGAATTCAGCCTGCCACATAATATCCCCATCTTGCAGGACATATTTCTGGATATTAAGCTGCTGTACGTCGGCAGTCTCCTCATCCACCTCCGGGTTGTTGGCGAGGAAGACTTCTCGCGCGGCATCAATGGCTTCTTCCAGGGTTTGATAATAGACATATTCATTGACTGACATAATAAGCCTCGCTGGCAGGATTGAATGGGGTGCCCTCAAACATATAGGTGGTGGTCAGACAACTGTCAAAGCCTGCAAGTCCCGCCAGGTTTAAAGTTTATAACTGGCTGGGATTTTTACTATTTCCTGGTGGATTGCTATTCCTCCAACATGTATGGTCTTCACTCAAACCAGGCAAGCAGCCAGACTCCTTAAATTAACGCAGTCCTCAAATACTACTCCATTCAGAAACATAATTAAGGCATCATAGGAATGCCCCGACGCGAAGTGGGTGTCGATGAATTAATTGTTAAAACGAAGGAGTTGGCTATGTCACGCACAGATTTCATCAAGTCGCTGGGTGCAACTTGTAAAAACTGGACATGGAGTTGGTCATTTATTGATGATGTAAACAAAAGAATTATTTTTGGTGCATGGCAAGATTTGAAGTCTGAAGACGGCTCGAGCGTACTTATCTTATCCGATCGCTGGCAAGAAAATGAAAATGGTGAAGCTAAGTTAGGGTATATCCAGGCCCGTGAACATTTGAATAAAGTCATGTTCGAGGGGTATCAGCTCTATACGTTTAGTCAAAAGCGTAAAAAGCAAAAGGATGAGTTAAAATCCGCAAAAATAGAGTCCTTTGCGCAAGAAATTGAGTTGAAGTACCTGGTTAGAGAGGGGGAAGATTGGTATGCCACCGAGCAAGAAAGCTATAACTATTCACCTGAGATAGAAGAGGAGTATTATGAGGGTGAGAAGAAAGAAAGGTGGAGCGTTTATTACGAGAGAAACCCTAAGGCAAGAAAAGAGTGTCTGCAACATCATGGTTATAGCTGTAAAATATGCGGATTTGATTTCGCTTCGGTCTATGGTGAGACAGGTAAGAATTATATTCAGGTTCATCATCTAAACCCTATGGCGACGATCAAAAAGAAATACAAAATTAACCCGATTAACGATCTCATTCCTGTGTGTGCGAATTGTCATGTTATGCTCCATATCGGCAAAGAAGCATTAACACCTGAAGCACTTAAAGAAAGAATGCTGCAACAACAGTAAAAATATTAATGATATGTTCTCCCTGTATGGGGAGAACTTTTTCCCTGGCAAAGGAAAAGAATCTGAGTTCAGGTTCATAATGATAATTTTCCTCATTCGTTAGAGTCTTCATCAACGATTCTACAAATTACTTATTTCAAGCGGCGTTGCTGATTAACTTGCGGGCATCAGTGCGCAACCGAAGATTTTTACTCTGCTAATCGCCTGGCAGCCGTACCCTTTCCGGCCTGCTGCGCAGGCTGATCCAGGAGTAAACGACGTTGAACAGCACAACGCCTGCCGTGACGAGGAAGACCGCTCTGAAGCCGTGGCTGGCGGAGATGGCGGCACCGATCAGCGGGCCGGTGACGTTGCCGATATCCCGGAAGGACTGGTTATAGCTAAAGATGCGTCCGGCAATCTGGTTGCTGGTGTTGTAAACCAGCAGGGTTTGCACCGCCGGCAGGAGTGCGCCGTCAGCCGCGCCCAGTAAAAAACGCAGGATCCCCAGCTGCCACGGGTTTTGCACCAGCGACATGGGGATAAGCAGCAAAACGGAGACGGCAAGCGCGCACAGTAAGATTTTTTCAGGCCCGATTCGGTCGCCAAGTTTGCCCAACCGGGGCGCACTCATCAGCGCCGCAACGCCCGGCACCGAGGCTATTACGCCGCAAATAAACGCCAGATTGTTAACGTTGCCCGCAAGCTCCCGCACATAAAGCGTCAGAATCGGGGCAATGGAGCCGGTGGCGACCTGAATGATCATCGTGGTGACAAACAGGTTAAGCACCAGGCGAGGATTTTTCAGCGAGGTGAGAACCTGGCGTGCGTGCAGCATGTCTTTTTTCGGCACTGGTGTAAAGGATTCGCGGATACACAAAAGCGTCAGGACAAAGCAGGTGAAGAGCACCGCCGCGGTGATAAAGAAGACGGGACGCAGCCCGTAACTGTCTGCCAGCAGGCCGCCGATTAACGGGCCTGATAGCGCACCGCTGACACCGCCTGTGGAAAGCGTCCCCAGCGCCCAGCCGCTTTTATGCCGCGGCACCTGTGTCGCTATCAGCGCGTTGGCATTAGGCACAAAGCCCCCCAGTAACCCGAGCAGCGCGCGCAGGGCCAGGAATTGCCAGATATTCTGTGCAAATCCCATCAGCACCATGACGATGGCCATCCCCAGCGCCGAACGCAGCAGCATGATTTTTCGCCCTTTGCGGTCGGCAAGCCCCCCCCAGAAGGGAGAAGCGATCGCGGAAAACAGGAAGGTGATGCTAAAGACGATACCGGACCACATATTCAGAGAGCTGTGCCCCGTGATCCCGAGCAGCTCAACGTACAGGGGCAGAAAAGGCATTACGAGGCTGAAAGCTGCCCCCGTCAGAAAACAGCCCAGCCAGGCGACGGTGAGATTGCGCTTCCAGTTAATACTGCTGTCAGGGGGAGTCATAACGCTCCAGAAATCAGGGCAGATCGCTGCGTGAATGCGAGAGAACGAAAATATTACTCTGCTAAGTATGCGCCTGAAGGTCGGGAAGAGGCAAACAGGAAAGCTTTTTTGGATAAATCTGCGGGCTTTCCCCCTCCATTCAGAAAGAGAAAGCCCTATCGTTTATTTATAGCGGGAAGGGACGCCTTCCGGGCGCGTTTTGAAACGGCGATGGAGCCACATATACTGCTCCGGCGCCATCAGAATGCACTGTTCGATGATTTTATTCATCCACAGCGCCGTGCCTTCAGGCGTTTCCAGAGGCGGTGAAAACTCGGCGGGCAGAATGATCAGTTCATATCCCTTACCGTCAGGCTTTCTGCGCGGCACCATGGGCACTATGGCCGCGCCGGACATACGCGTTAGGGTGTAAGTCCCGGTGGTGGTCGCCGCTTCGTCTACGCCAAAAAACGGTACAAAAACGCTGCCTCGCGGGCCGTAATCGTGATCCGGTGCGTACCAGATAATCTCTCCCTGCTTAAGGGCGCGGATCATTCCCTTCAGATCTTTGCGATCGATCATGCTTTTATTGGAGCGCATACGGCCCCAGGTTTGTAGCCAGTCGAGCAGGGCATTGTCGTTGGGGCGATAAACGCCGATGCCGGGGGTATTGATGCCGAACATACGTGCGCCCAGCTCCAGGGTCAGAAAATGGATGCCGATCAGCAGTACACCGCGTTTAGCTGCCTGCACCGCGTGGATCTGGTCGACGCCGCTGACCTCGCACCAGCGCTGGATACGCCACGTTGGCCAGAACCAGGCGATACCGGTTTCCATCAGTCCCAGACCAACGGACTCGAAATTTTTTACCAGAATCTCTTCACGCTCCTCGGGGCTTTTTTGTGGAAAGGCCAGTTCCAGATTGCGCCGGGTAATGCGCACGCGACGTTTCATAAAACGCAGTGCTAAACGACCAAGCCCGCGCCCCAGGCGATAAATAACAGGGTAGGGCAGCAGGGTAATTAAGTAGAGTAAACCAATCCCAAACCAGGTTCCCCAATAGCGGGGATGAAGTAAAGCGCGCGAGAATTGCGGTAAGTTCGTCATGTAAAACCTATGGTGACGGCAAATGCCGGATCTTCTTGATGGGCTATTGTGACATTTTTTAACGCTTAGCCAAAATTAACGGCGGCGGAGCGCCTGATTAATCACCAAATGTTGTGTTTTTTTCCTGGAGATGAGGAAAATGTAGCGCAAAACGCAGGGATGTAAATTAACGTTAATTGCTTTATGATGCAGCCCACTTTTTTCTCCACCACGATAGGCGAGCGAACACCATGCCAGTGTTACATAACCGTATATCGAATGATGAACTGCGTGAGCGTATGCTGGCCGAAACCGAGCCGCGTACCACAATCTCATTCTATAAATATTTCACCATTGAAGACCCGCAGACGCTGCGGGACGAGCTTTACAAAGCCTTTGTTGCGCTGGATGTGTTCGGGCGCGTCTACCTTGCCCGGGAAGGGATTAACGCGCAAATCAGCGTGCCACAAAGCCGCGTTGAGGCGTTCCGTGAAACGCTGTATGGCTTCCACCCTGCGCTCAATAACCTGCGACTCAACGTGGCGCTGGAAGATGACGGTAAGTCATTCTGGGTGCTGCGTATGAAAGTGCGCGATCGTATTGTCGCCGACGGTATTGAGGATCCAGATTTTGATGCCAGCGACGTGGGGGCGTATCTGAAGGCGCCGGAAGTCAACGCCATGCTCGACGATCCCGAAGCGGTCTTTATTGATATGCGTAACCACTATGAATACGAGGTGGGGCATTTCCAGAACGCGCTAGAAATTCCGGCGGACACCTTCCGCGAGCAGCTACCGAAAGCCGTGGATATGTTGCAGGACGACAAAGAGAAAAAAATCGTCATGTACTGTACGGGCGGTATACGCTGTGAAAAAGCCAGCGCCTGGATGCGGCATAACGGGTTTAAAAACGTTTATCACATTGAGGGTGGGATTATTGAATATGCCCGCCGTGCCCGTGAGCAAGGGATCCCGGTGCGTTTTGTGGGCAAAAACTTTGTCTTCGATGAGCGAATGGGGGAGCGGATCTCCGAGGATGTGATCGCGCACTGCCACCAGTGTGGCACTTCGTGTGACAGCCACACCAACTGCAAAAACGACGGCTGTCATTTGCTGTTTATCCAGTGTCCAGCCTGTGCGGTCAAATTTGAGGGCTGCTGTAGCGAAGTGTGTCGCGATGAGCTTGCGCTCCCTGCGGAAGAGCAACGCCGTCGACGCGCCGGGCGAGAAAACGGCAATAAGATTTTCAATAAATCTCGCGGTGCACTGAATACAACGCTGGGTATCCCCGACCCGGAATAAAAATAAGTAAAATCAAATTGTTGATTTCGACAGCTCACTATAAAGACGGAAAAACCGCGCATTTGCCTTCTTTGCCTGTGAGTTAGGTCTCCCCGTGAGGGGAGACACCTTTCTTCACTGCTGACGAACGCCCTCAACGGAAATGATCAAATCGACTTCCTGAGAGGCAGGCCCCAGATCGGTGGTGATATTAAAGTCTTTCAGACGGATTTTACCTTCCGCTTCAAATCCTGCACGCACACCTCCCCATGGATCGTCACCCTGGCCCGTCAGTTTAGCGGCGAGCGTAACGGGTTTTGTCACGCCATTGAGCGTCAGATTGCCTGTGATCCCCAGCGCCTCACCGTCTTTCTTCACCGCCGTGGAGACAAAGGTCGCCTGCGGGAATTTGGCTACGTTCAGGAATTCAGCGCCGCGCAGGTGCTTATCACGCTCGGCATGGTTGGTATCCACGCTGGTGGTATTGATGGTGACGTTAACTTTATCCGCCGCGGGGTTTTTCTCGTCAAAGGTAAAGGTGCCGTCAAAATCACGGAAAGTGCCGTACAGCCAGCTGTAGCCAAGGTGCTGAATACGGAAGTTGACGAAGGCGTGCTGGCCCTGCTTGTCAATTTTGTAGTCGGCGGCCATTGCCGGACCACCGGTGAGCATCAGGACGGTTAACGCTATTCCAGGCAGGTATTTTTTCATCGTTCTCTCCAGAGTTTCAGGAAGATTTCCCCAGCATGCGCTTGAGGGTATCGTCTTTGTCAATAAAGTGGTGTTTAAGCGCGGCCAGTCCGTGCAGGGCAGAGAGCAGCACGAGGCTCCAGGCCAGCCACAGGTGCAGTGTGCCGGCCAGGTCAGCCTGAGCGCCAAAATCGCTGAGCGTGGCGGGCACGTCGAACAGCCCAAATACGCTGACAGGTTTGCCATCTGCCGTCGAAATGAGATAGCCGCTTGCCAGGATGGCGAAAATCAGCAGATAGAGCAGCGCATGTGCCGTCACCGCGCTGACGCGGATAAGCCGCGAATAGCTCGCCAGTGCGGAAGGGGGCGGCGAAATAAAGCGCCACAGCACGCGAACCAGCATGACCAGCAAAATAACCATGCCGATGCTTTTATGCAGCTCGGGGGCTTTGTGGTACCAGCCGTCGTAGTAGCCGAGCGTGACCATCCACAGGCCAAGACCGAACATGCCGTACAGGGCCAGGGCGATAAGCCAGTGAAGCAGGACAGAGAGGTGTCCGTATCGTTTTGGGGAGTTACGCCATTGCATAATTATGCGCCTGAGAATTACGAATGGTTCTGAAGATAAACTGCAAAGTAAAGGTTACGCAACAAAAACACGACACAACAATAATAATAAAAATACACATCAAAATAATTGAATGAATTACGGGCTTTGCTTTCGCTTAAGGCGAACGATACTCTATTTTTTGGCGGATTAAATAGCTGGCTAAGGGGATTGAGGCGAGGTTTTGCAAAAATATATTGTCAAAATATTTGCTTTGAATTTAAGTTTTCTTCAGTATTTTGTCAGTTTATGTCAGCGCTTTCGCCCCTTGTAGCCTCAGTAAAAAGCGATCCACAGCAGATCAATGAGTGCCAGCAGCAACCATAAAACAAGATATAAGACCAGGTGTTCGCGAACATTATTGATCAAGAAATGAATAATTCGGTGCATAACTATTCCTGTCAGGCGGTAGGGGTGAGCAGCTCATCCGATAAGGATGAGCCACTGGTTAAATGACTAGCTAAAGCGGGAGAGTGAGAAAGGCGTCAGATCGAAAGCAGACGTTTTCCCCTGGGCGAATTGACAGGCGATTTCACCCAGCACGGAAGCAAATTTAAAGCCGTGTCCGCTAAGCCCGGTTATCACCAGCGTATTGGTGTGGCCGGGGAGGGTGTCGATAATAAAGTCTTCATCCGGCGAGTTGTCGTAAGTGCAGGCCGCGCCGTGCAGACACACGCCCACCCCCGGAAGAAATTTGCGCAGGAAACTAAAGGCTTCGCTGCCGTCGCTTGCTATGGCGCCAAAAGGCTTGCGCTGCTCCGGTTCGCTGATCGCCTGTCCGCCATTGTGCTTGCCGATCTTAAGCTCGTTGTCTTCGGCCGGGAAACCGTAATACTGGCTGCCATCCGGCATCTCACCGGTAAAGGCCGGGAAGTGATTTTCTTCGCTGTAGCGGCCATCAGCCTGATGCCAGGCGAAAATTTTTCTTACCGGCGTGACCGGCAGCGCCGGCAGTAGCTTTGTCACCCAGGTGCCGGCGCTGACCAGAAGTTTGCTGCCGGTGTACTCACCTTCAGCGGTCTGCACGACTACCCCCTCTTCGGTGTGGCTGATGTTCGTCACCGCGCAGTTGAAGAGCTGGGCACACCCGCCTTCCCGTGCCAGACGAATATAGGCGGCCACGGCCTGCTCGCTGCGCAACACGCCAGAATCCGGCTCAAACAAGCCGATATAGCCTTCCGGTACGCTAATGGTGGGCCAGCGGTTCATCACCGCTTCCGCATCCAGCGTTTCAAGGGGAAGGGCAAATTTTTGGGCGCTGCTCTGGACGGTGGAGATAAAAGCTGAGTTTTCAGGGCCAAGATTAATTACCCCGGTACGGTGGAAAAGCTTCTCGCCGCTGATTTGCTCCAGGGCATCCCACAGTTTCTGCGCGCGCAGAACGAGAGGGACGTATTTTTCCCCTTCGCCATAAGCATGACGCATTAAACGAGTGCTGCCGTGGTGGCTGCCCTGCTGATGCGGGGGATGGGCGCTGTCGATCATCAGCACCTTAAGGCCTGAGTGGGTGGCATAGCAGCCCGCGGCTGCCCCGACGGAACCACTGCCTACGATGATAAGATCATAATGCATGTTGCTGGTCTCTTTTCCCTGGAATATACCTCGCAGGGTAATTAATTCTCCGCGAACTGACAATTACACGCCGCGTAAAAAATAAAAAAGGCACCGCGAGGGTGCCTTGGGCGCTTCTTCACAGCATTCGCTATCAATGCTTGCGATGATCGTTTACCTGGTAATCACTGGATTCAATTTTTGCTATACCGGCTTCTAAAATGGAAATAAATTGCCGGGCAACATCCGTGGTCAGCCACAACGTTTGGCCGATCTCAGTTTCATCACGCTTTTGGTTATTTGAGGTCAGGTAGTGCAGGCGCAGCATCAGCGCATCGTAGCTGTCTACGGTGCTGATGTCCCATCCGACAAGGGGATGGGTCTGGATTACATCACTATTTTTTTCCATCATAACCCCTTTTATACGTGTGTTTAAGACAAACGGCTAGCGAGGTTGAATGCTTGTTTAAATGTGAATCGACTTCAGTATATCAATATTTGAGCGAAGGCGGGGGAATATAAATACCCTGCAACACTTTTTTGATATCAAAGGGGGCGATTGAGCAATAAAACGGCGTTAATTAAGAATATTCCTCACCATGCGAGGGGCGTGAGATTCTTGCCTGAAAAATAAGCGAAAGTGAAAGAGGAGAAAAAAACCGGATGGCGACACCCGGCAAAAAAGAACAAGGAGGGATATTTTATTTACTCGGCCGCAAACCAGTCATCCGCGCTTTCCCAGGTTTCCTGGAGGATTTCGCTGATGCGGTCTTTGTCTTCTTTTGCCCCGCCCAGCACCGAGAGGTTGTTGCCGGCGGCATAGCGCACCTGCACATGGTTACTGGTTTCCGGGAAATGCTGACTGATACGACGTGTGAGTTCATTTGCCAGTGCGTCTACGGCGCCGGGCGGTAACTGTGTGGTTTTAGCAATGGTCACTTCGATACGCATAACAACCCCCTGTACAATATACTGTTTATTTATACAGTTTATTTGTTGGTCCTGCAACAGGGGGCGTAAAAATTTATGCTTTTACCGACCAGGCAACCTGCTCGCCCGCAAGGAAAGGCACGATCACGTCGTATTCGGTGGCAATGGTTTCCGGGATAAGCACCGGCACACGCACCAGCTCAATGCTTTCCTCGTTAACCGGCAGGCCATAGAAGCGTGGACCGTTGAGCGACGTGAAGGCCTCAAAATGTGCCAGCGCGTTAAGCTCTTCAAACACCGTGGCGTAAGCGCCAAGCGCGGAAGGCGAGTTATAGCAGCCTGCGCAGCCGCAGCCAGATTCTTTGCGATGTCGGGCATGAGGCGCGGAATCCGTCCCCAGGAATACCCGATCGCAGCCGCTGGCCACCAGGGCGCGTAGTGCTTCCTGGTGAATGCTGCGCTTGAGAATTGGCAGACAGTACAGATGGGGCCGTACGCCGCCCACCAGCATATGGTTGCGGTTAAACATCAGGTGCTGCGGGGTAATGGTTGCGCCCAGCAGCGAATTGCCTTCCTGGACATACTGCGCCGCATCTTTTGTGGTGATGTGTTCAAACACAATTTTCAGGCCCGGCAGCTGCTGGCGCAGCGGTTCCAGCACCGTTTCGATAAAACGCGCTTCGCGGTCAAAAATATCAATATCAGCATGGGTGACTTCACCGTGAATCAGCAAAGGCATGCCGATTTTTTGCATCCTCTCCAGCACCGGCATAATGGCTGCCGTACTGGTCACGCCGTGGCTTGAGTTGGTGGTGGCATTGGCAGGGTAAAGTTTAGCGGCAGTAAACACGCCTTCGTGAAAGCCCCGTTCGACTTCGTTCGGGTCCAGCGAATCGGTCAGATAGCAGGTCATCAGCGGTTCGAACTTATGCCCTTGCGGCACAGCGTCCAGTATGCGTTGGCGATAGCTGATGGCCGCCTCGACGGTGGTCACAGGCGGGGCCAGATTAGGCATCACAATAGCCCGACCGTAGGTTTCAGACGTCATTGGCACCACCGTCTTCAGCATCTCTCCATCACGAAGGTGAACATGCCAGTCATCTGGGCGGCGAATTTTTAATACCTGAGGTAATACGGTCATTAAAGTGCTCCGGCTGGAAGGGAAAATCAGTCAACGTTGGGCTGGTTTTATGCCGGGCACTAAGGATAGGCGTAAACGTTTTCGTTTGCACGCCTTTGTTGCAGGTTTTGTTGCGCAGGGCAGAAATCCTCAGCCCTGCGCGAATAGCTTAGTTGGTGAAAGGAATAATGATTTCGCCAGGCTTTACTTCGATGCCTTTGGCGTATTTCTTCGCCATAGATTCCCCGGTGGATTTGTCTTCGCTCAGAACGTAGGCGGGCTGCTGATTAAAATAGCTGCGCAGCGATTGGTTCAGATAGGGGATGATGGTCTGCAAAATGCCCTGCATTTTTTCCGGCTCAACGGTGGCGTCGACGACTTCCATCTCCTGAAGATAGATGGCGCCTTTTTCTTTATTAAAGGCCGGCAGGGCTTTTAGCTTAAGCTTGATATTGGCTTTTTGACTGCCGAAAAGCGATGACATATCAAGCTTAGCATCCCCCGTCAGCGTGATCTTATTGGGTTCTTCGCGGCCAATCTGCGAGGCGAGATTGGTCAGCACGATGTGCGCGTCGGCAATCCCTGGTAGACCGATATCCTTCGAGAAGTTGTTGCGTTTGGCCAGCGCCTGGTTAATTTCCTGCTCGCTGACTGTGTACTGGGTAAGTTGGTTGCAGCCAACGACCAGGCCGGTCAGGGCCAGTACGGCTGCAAAAATGATCTTCTTCATGGCGTTCCTCAACGTCCTGCTGTAGCGTCAAATCCTGACACAAAGCAGCATGATGCACCAGTCTAAGCCGTGCTACAGGAAAAGGCTGAAACCATAGTGCGACAGGTCCTGAAAGTGCCGTTGACTTATTTTGTTGATTTTGTATTTTAAAGACATGCAGACATTTCTGATTATTGTCCCTGACGGGGGCATGCTTTTCGAACCTACGGGTATCGCCGATATACTGACTCAGGCCAATCGTCTGCGCAGTAAGGATTCCCCGAACTCGCCCTACGAGGTGACGATTACCACCACCCAGCGGCATCGCGTGGTGCACGGTCGCTCGGGTTTAAACCTGCTGGCCGACTATCGGCTGGAAGAGCTGGACCCGACTTTGCCGCGCGATACCGTGATGATTACCGGCAGAGGTAACAACGAAGAAGAGGGGGAGGCGGTCGTCGCGTGGATGCGTCGGGCGGCACCCAATATCCGTCGTATTGTCTCGGTGTGCGGGGGAGCGCTGTTGCTGGCCAAAGCAGGCCTGCTAGACGGGCGTCGTGCCACGACGCACTGGCGGCTGCTTGACGAATTACAGGCCGGCTTTCCGCAGGTCTGCGTGGAGAAAGGGCCCATTTATGTTCAGGATGGCGACATCTGGACTTCTGCGGGCGTTAGCTCTGGCTTTGACCTGACGCTGGCGCTGGTAGAGGACGACCATGGCTTTACCGTGGCCCGTGAGGTGGCGCAGGATCTGGTGATGTTTCTGCGCAGGCCTGGCGGGCAGTCGCAGTTCAGCCGTTTTCTGCTTACCCAGGCCAGTGTTCCCGGCCCTATT
The DNA here is from genome assembly GCA_946480445.1 of uncultured Buttiauxella sp. Taxonomy (GTDB): domain Bacteria; phylum Pseudomonadota; class Gammaproteobacteria; order Enterobacterales; family Enterobacteriaceae; genus Dryocola. The sequence continues at coordinate 56,869 of CAMLJN010000015.1, read as the reverse complement.
CGCGATCTGCAGGCCTGGATTCTGGAAAACCTGGCAGGCGATCTTTCCGTTGAGGCTCTGGCCGCGCGTGTGGCAATGAGCCCGCGCAACTTCACGCGTGTTTTCACCCGCGAAACCGGCACCAGTCCGGCCAGGTTCGTCGAAGAGGTTCGCCTTGATGCTGCACGCCAGCACCTGGAACAAAGCAATGACAAGCTGGAGCAAATAGCGATGGCGACCGGTTTTGGCAACAGTCTTAACCTGCGACGCGTCTTCGAGCGAAATCTCCAGCTCACCCCCTCAGATTACCGGGAACGCTTTTCCGCGCGCGATATGGCGTAAATTGATTCTTTATTGTCATTTGAGCCATTCAGGTTCCGCTTTACTCTGACGTCAGGCAACTCACCGAGGAGTAAATCATGGTCAAAGTAGGCATTAACGGGTTTGGCAGAATCGGCAGAAACGTTCTGCGCGCAGCATTAGGGCGCGACGATTTCCAGGTTGTCGCTATCAACGATCTGACCGACAGCAAGACGCTTGCCCATCTTCTGAAATATGACTCTCTGCAGGGTACTCTGACCGCAAATGTCGACGCTGCGGATGGCCAGCTGCTGCTCGATGGCAGAGCGATTCGGGTGTTCAGCGAAAGAGATCCGGGGGCTATCCCGTGGAGCAGCGTAGGCGTTGAGCTGGTTATTGAAGCCACGGGGTTCTTTACCGATAAGGCTAAAGCAGAGGTTCACATTACGAAGGGCGGCGCCAGACGCGTGATCCTCTCGGCACCGGGTAAGGACGATGATATCACCGTGGTGATGGGCGTTAACCACGAGAAATACGATCCGGCTGTGCACAAGGTGGTCAGCAACGGGAGCTGTACCACCAACGGTCTGGCTCCGGCCGCATTTGTCCTGCAGCGCAGCTTTGGTATTGAACACGGTCTGATGAATACCACACACGCCTACACCAACAGCCAGGCGCTGCATGACCAGCCGGAAAAAGACCTGCGCGGCGCGCGTGCTGCGGCCCTGTCTATCGTGCCTTATTCCAGCGGTGCCGCTAAAGCGCTGGGTAAAGTGATCCCCGAGCTGGACGGGCGTCTGACCGGGTACTCGCTGCGTGTTCCGGTTCCGGTTGTCTCAATCGTTGACCTGACGGTAACCTTAAAACGTGAGGTGACCGCGCAGGAGGTAAATGAGGCTTTCCGTAAAGCTGCGCAATCAGGCCCGCTGAAAGGCATTCTGGGCTACAGCGACGAGCCGCTGGTATCGAGCGATTATCAGGGTGATGCCCGTTCATCCATTATCGACGGGCTTTCAACGCTGGTTATCGGCGGCAATCTGGTCAAAATTCTTGCCTGGTATGACAACGAGTGGGCCTTCTCTAACCGTCTGGTCGATCTGGCTGTGCTGATGGATCAAAAAGGCCTGTAGCGCTCAGCAGGTAACAAAGCGGTCAGCCCGGAAGGCTGACCGCTATCGATCCAGCTCACTACAGGGCGAGGGAGGAAAGCAGATTAATTTGTGTCTGTTTGGCCATGTTGTCGCGGTAGTCTCTGACCCGGCTTGGATAGTCAATTCCGGCCACCAGCGTCAGATTACGCAGCAGCGGGAACAGATGTATATCGTCGAGGGAAAGCTCGCCGTTCACGGCATTCGGCTGCACGATAAGCTTATCGAGCTTGCGTAAGTCGTCGCTGATTTTCTTGATAAGCCCCGGCGAGTGCGCAAGGTGCTCACTGAAAGATCCAATCATCCCTTCTTTCTTTTTGGTGAAGTATGCGCGAGCCTCGGGCGTCGCAAACTCATCGAAGGGCGCTTTCGCAATGCGCGGCAGCAGCAGGTGCTGCACATAGGTGCTCACCTGGCGCAGCCATTCAGCAATGGCTGCATTGGTCGGGCCGGTCAGCAGCGGTTTGCCATCAAGCTTATCCACGTAGTGCACAATATCTAGGCTTTCGGGCAGATACCGGCTGTCATCTTTTTGCAGAATCGGCGCCATTTTCTGACCAATCATTTTTGTTGGGGTGGCTTCGTCGTCGTTAGACAGCACGATGAGTTCAACGGGAATATTCTTCAGCCCAAAAATCATGCGCGCTTTCACGCAGAACGGGCAGTGATCGTAAATATAGAGCTTCACGTTCTCCTCCATTTAGATGTCGTGGACGTTAACAATCGAGTATGGAAGAGAACATGCAGGTCCGCAAACCGGGTGCCTAGGCATCCGGTTCAAGCATCGAGGGTTCCACCGGCTTCAGGCTGAACTGCCACCACAGTGCCGCCAGGGTAATAAAGCCGATAATGCCCAACATCAGCCACGGCAGTTCGGGCTGATGCAGCGTTTTACCGGCGTCGTAAAGCCAGCCGCCGCCCGCGTAGCCAAACGCGCCGCCAATCGCGAGGCCCAGACGGCTGAAGCCCATATAGCTCCCCCGCGCCCGGGCGTCAGCAAGCGAGGCACCAAGCGTTTCGCGAGCAGGTTCAGCGATAACCGTGCCGATGTAAAATAGGCAGATTAGAGCAAAGAGCTGTTGCAGAGTGCTGGTCAGCCCGACGGGCAGCAAGGCCAGCGTCATCAGGAGCAAACCGGCCATCACACGTTGCTCAAGGCGAAAACGTTTCTCGCTCCAGCGGGCTATCGGATAGAGCAGGGTTAACGACAGGGCGGCTTCGATGGCGTACATCCATTTCACTGCCGCAGGCGTCCCGGCGATTTCGTTGACCATAATCGGCAGCATCAGCATCACCTGCACGGCCAGCATGTAATAACCTGCCAGGGTCAGCACATAGGTGACAAAGCGTCTGTCGCGCAGCACGCGCCCCATGCCTTCAAGCATCGGAGTGCGAATGGTGGAGAGCTTATAAGCGGGCAGCAGCCACGCATTGACAGCCGCGCAAATAACAAACATCACCGCGCCTGCGGCGCAGACGAGACGAAAATCATATTGCAGCAGCCAACTGCCGAGCAGCGCGCCGATAACCGCGCCAGCGCTGTCCTGCATCATCAGCAAGGAGAAAAAGCGTCCTCGCTGATGCGGGCGCACCAGTTTTACCACCAGTGCGGCGCGGGGCGGGTCGAAGAGCGTGCCGCCGATGGCGGATATAAAGCAGGAGAGCCATAGCACCCAGGGTTCGTGGGCGATACCCATCAGGGCAAACCCCGCCGCACGAAGCAGCATGCCGGTGACGATCATGGGTTTGGCGCCGAGACGGTCTGCGATAGCGCCGCCGAAAATCCCCAGCCCCTGCTGGGTGAGCTGGCGCAGGCCGAGGGCAATACCCACCATCAGCGCCGCCCAGCCCATCTGGTCGACGAAACGGATAGAAATCAAAGGGAAGACGACGAAAAAGCCCAGAACCACCAGCATATTATCGAGCAACAGGAAATATTTACCCAGGCTCCTTGCCTGCGCAACCCGTGACATCTCCCCTCCAGGGCATCCCTTATGTTGTGACTGACCCCATTCTCCACTGGCTAATCCCATTTTGACAGATGGCCGATGACAATATTTTTTAATCGTTCACCGTGTTCGATAGATGCCTTTCATCGAAAAAAGTATGACCCGGTGAAAAATCTGCATCTTGTTGTTTTCCCTCCCACCCCAGGCACAGGTATAGTAATCAGGTTGGGCTTGTAAAACCTTGGGATGTGAGGAGCAGGGGAACATGTTTGGTTACCGCAGTAACGTGCCGAAAGTCCGTTTAACAACCGACAGGCTGGTGGTGCGTCTGGTCTACGAAAGAGATGCCTGGCGTCTGGCTGATTATTACGCTGAAAACCGCCAGTTTCTCAAACCCTGGGAGCCGGTCCGTGACGACAGCCACTGCTATCCCTCCGGCTGGCAGGCGCGGCTGGGCATGATTGGTGAAATGCACAAATCCGGCAGCGCTTTCTATTTTGCTTTGCTTGATGAAGATGAAAAAGAGATCCGCGGCGTGGCGAATTTTTCAAACGTGGTGCGCGGTTCCTTCCATGCCTGCTACCTTGGCTATTCGCTGGGGGAGAAGTGGCAGGGCCAGGGGTTGATGTTCGAGGCCCTGACCTCGGCTATCCGCTATATGCAGCGCAGCCAACATATCCATCGCATCATGGCCAACTATATGCCGCATAACCAGCGCAGCGGCGATCTGCTTGCGCGGCTGGGTTTTGAAAAAGAAGGCTATGCGAAAGACTATTTACTGATCGATGGCGTCTGGCGGGATCATGTCCTGACCGCGCTGACGTCAAAACTCTGGACCCCCGGGCGTTGAGGACATGAGATGAAATATCAGTTAACCGCGGTAGAAGCCCGCGTGGTCGGCAGCCTGATGGAAAAACAGGTTACCACGCCAGAACAGTATCCGATGTCCGTCAACGGCGTGGTCACCGCCTGTAATCAGAAGACGAACCGGGAACCGGTGATGGATCTTAAAGAACATGACGTGCAGGAGACGCTGGATAATCTGGTGAAACGTCACTATCTGCGCACCGTGAGCGGCTTTGGCAACCGCGTGACTAAATACGAACAGCGTTTTTGTAACTCGGAGTTCGGCGATCTGAAATTAACGCCTGCCGAGGTGGCCGTGGTGACCACGCTACTGCTGCGCGGGGCGCAAACGCCTGGTGAGCTGCGTAGCCGCGCCGGGAGAATGTTTGAGTTCAGCGATATGGCGCAGGTGGAACAGACGCTTGAAACCCTGGCAAACCGGGAAGATGGCCCATTTGTCGTGCGCCTTGCGCGTGAGCCGGGTAAGCGTGAAAGTCGCTACAGGCATTTGTTCTGCGGGGAGCAGGAGACGCAGACTGCGGTTGACAATGCAGTCCCATCCTTCGCGGTGGCCGGGGATTTGACTGGCCGGGTTGAACAGCTTGAAGCCGAAGTGGCAGAACTCAGGCTGCGTCTCGACTCGCTGCTTGCACATCTGGGAGATTAAGCCGTGACTAAACTTCGTGTAGGCGTGGTAGGGCTGGGCGGTATCGCGCAAAAAGCCTGGCTACCGGTGTTAGGCGCCGCCAGCGACTGGACGTTGCAGGGGGCCTTCTCGCCGACAAAAGAGAAAGCCCGGACAATTTGCGAAACCTACCGCATTCCTTTCGTTGCATCCATCGCCGATCTCGCCGCGCAGTGCGACGCGGTATTTGTACACAGCCCTACGAGCACGCATTTTGCCGTTGTCAGCGAACTGCTGCAGGCCGGGGTCAGCGTCTGCGTGGATAAACCGCTGGCCGAAAATCTGGTGGACGCCGAACGTCTTGTGGCACTTGCCGAGCGCCAGAAACGTACGCTGATGGTAGGGTTCAACCGTCGTTTCTCGCCGCTGTATCAGGAGCTGAAAGCGAAGCTGGCAGACGGGGCATCGGTGCGTATGGATAAACACCGCGCCGACAGCGTCGGCCCCAACGATCTGCGTTTTACCCTGCTTGATGATTACCTGCACGTCGTGGATACCGCGCTGTGGCTTGCGGGCGGTGAAGCGCAGTTGCAAAGCGGTACGCTGTTGACCAATGAACAGGGGCAAATGCTGTTTGCCGAGCATCATTTCGCAAAAGAACATCTGCAAATCACCACCAGTATGCACCGCCGGGCAGGGAGTCAGCGCGAGTGGGTTCAGGCAGTGACGGAAGGCGGATTGTATGACGTGACGGATATGCGCGACTGGCGTGAAGAGAGTGGGGCGGGCGTTATCAGCCGCCCTGTCCCCGGCTGGCAGAGTACGCTCGAGCAGCGTGGGTTTGCCGGCTGCGCGCGTCATTTCCTTGATTGTGTGACAAATCAGACTGTTCCGGAAACCGCCGGTGAACAGGCGCTGCTGGCGCAAAGAGTGGTGGAAAAGCTCTGGCGCGAGGCAATGAGCGAATAAACCTGTAACAACTGAGGGTAGTATTTCGGCGACGTATCGGTAGACTACGCCTGAGAAACTTAGCATCTCGTTAACGCCTGCACACCAGGCGTTAACGTTTGTGGCAGCGGAAGGGAAAAGCGTGGTTTTTCCTTCCGCTGCGTCTGAATTGCCGAAAATCAATGAATTGATTTTCCTTATTATTTGTCTGGTGTCCTCCGTTCGTTTTATGACGGTATAAGTGTTGTCACCAGTTTGAGCGCCTGCGTAGCAGGCGTTGACGTTTGTGGAACCGAATAATAAATGAATCTCTTAAAATCGCTGGCGGCCGTCAGCTCGATGACCATGTTTTCTCGCGTGCTGGGGTTTGCCCGCGACGCCATTGTGGCAAGGGTTTTTGGGGCAGGAATGGCGACGGATGCCTTCTTTGTGGCGTTCAAGCTACCGAATTTGCTGCGCCGCATCTTTGCCGAAGGGGCATTTTCTCAGGCTTTTGTGCCGATTCTCGCCGAGTACAAAAGCAAGCAGGGTGACGATGCCACGCGCGTGTTTGTCTCCTACGTGTCCGGGCTGCTGACCCTGGCGTTGGCCATTGTCACGCTGATCGGCATGATTGCCGCCCCGTGGGTTATCCTGGTGACGGCGCCGGGGTTCGCGGATACCGCAGACAAATTTGCGCTCACCTCAAGCCTGCTGCGTATCACCTTCCCCTATATTCTGCTGATCTCCCTTGCCTCACTGGTGGGGGCGATACTCAATACCTGGAACCGCTTCTCCGTACCGGCCTTTGCGCCGACATTCCTGAACCTCAGCATGATTGGCTTTGCGCTCTTTGCCGCCCCGCACTTTAATCCGCCGATCCTCGCCCTGGCCTGGGCGGTGACCGTGGGCGGTGTGTTGCAGCTGGCCTATCAGCTGCCGCACCTGAAAAAGATTGGTATGCTGGTGCTGCCGCGTATTAATCTCAAAGATGCTGGTGCGATGCGCGTCATCAAACAGATGGGCCCGGCTATCCTCGGGGTTTCCGTCAGCCAGATCTCGCTGATCATCAATACCATTTTTGCCTCTTTCCTCGCTTCCGGATCCGTCTCCTGGATGTACTATGCTGACCGTCTGATGGAGTTTCCTTCCGGCGTGCTGGGCGTGGCGCTGGGCACTATCCTGCTGCCGTCGCTCGCCAAAAGTTTTGCCAGCGGCAATCAGGATGAATATTCCCGCCTGATGGACTGGGGCCTGCGGCTGTGTTTCCTGCTGGCGCTGCCGAGCGCGGTGGCGTTGGGTATTTTGGCTAAACCGCTCACCGTCTCGCTGTTCCAGTACGGCAAATTCACCGCCTTTGACGCGGCGATGACGCAGCGCGCGCTGGTGGCCTACTCGGTTGGGCTGATGGGGCTTATCGTGGTGAAGGTGCTGGCACCGGGTTTTTATTCCCGGCAGGACATCAAAACCCCGGTAAAAATTGCCATAGTCACTTTGATCCTCACTCAGCTGATGAACCTGGCGTTTATCGGACCGTTAAAACATGCAGGCCTGTCCCTTTCCATCGGTCTGGCTGCCTGTATTAACGCCAGCCTGCTGTACTGGCAGCTGCGCAAGCAGGATATCTTCCAGCCGCAGCCAGGCTGGGCGGCTTTCCTGTGGCGCCTGCTGGCGGCGGTAGTGGTGATGTCTGCCGTGCTGGTAGGCATGATGCAGGTAATGCCCGCCTGGGACATCGGTACGATGCCGTACCGTCTGCTGCGCCTGATGGCGGTAGTGGTTGCCGGGATCCTGGCCTATTTCGCCACGCTGATGGTGCTTGGCTTTAAAGTCAAAGATTTTGCCCGCCGCACCCTATAATTATTGCAGTGCCGACCTGTATCAAAGGCATGGTCGGCGCGCGCGTTCTGCATTAAACTGCGCGCTGCAAAATTTGACATGTTGAACGATTAATTAGGCGGTAAAGCGATGAACGGGACAATCACAACCTGGTTTGAAGAAAAAGGTTTTGGTTTTATCAAAGATGAAAACGGCGATAACCGTTATTTCCATGTGATTAAAGTCGCCAATCCTGAACTTATCAAAAAAGATGCGGCGGTGACTTTTGAACCCACCACCAACAATAAAGGGCTGTCGGCTTATGCGGTGAAAGTGGAGCCGGAAAGTAAATATATCTTTATTGCCGGTGAGCGCATCAAAATTACGGCGATCAAATCTTTCCTGGTGTACAGCGAGGAAGTGCCTGCTGACACGAAGATTGATAAAGATAACGCGGTGCTGTCCGTTGGACTGCTGATGAACAGTATCCGGCCGAAAAGTGAGAAGAAAGAAGGGGAGATGCGCACCCTGAAGAAACTGGCTGTCACCACGTTCCAGGGGACCACGCATATTTTCTCTGAGGATGAAATTGATGTGGATGCCACGATGAAGACGCTGAAGGCGCTACCGCGCTAAGGCCAGAATGGGCTGTTCCCTCGGCCGCTTGCGGCGAGTGGCTTCCCCCTCTCTCTGACAGAGAGAGGGTCGGGAGTAAGGCTCAGATGGTTATCTTTTTATTGCCGCCGCGATTCACCGTCGTGGCTTGTCCGTCCGCCCCGTAAAGATTGGGCTCCTGATGCGGCTTGAGTACGGCTAATGCCTGCTCATTACGAGCCAGCTGATCTTCTAAAAGCCAGCCGTTATGCTGATTGATATCGCGTAGATGCTGCGTTTTCTGCGTAATCGTCTGCCAGCGCTGGTGGACGTCCTGGCTTGGGGCATTCTCCTGATTTTGCTGCTCGCGACGCTGTTGCTCGAGGTAGTCGAGCGTCGCCAGCAGCGAGCTTTTATCTTCAGTAATGCGTTGCAGGGCGCTGCCATTGACATGGCCCGCAGACAATTGTTGTTGCTCGGCGTCCATCACTTCTTTGAGTGAGTTCAGCACCGCAGTCATTTGGTCGAGCACTTCTAACAGACGACTCATGCAATTAGTTACTCTGTAGATAGCTTTGGGCTTCCTGGATCAGCGCATCGGCGATTTTGCCCGTATCCATTTTTAACTCACCGTTACGGATGGCCGTTTTCAGCGCTTCCACGCGTTCCATATTAATGTCGCTGGTGCCAGGCTGCATCAGCTTAGCCTGCGCATCACTTAAGGTGACGCTGGTACTTTTTGCCGTGGCACTCTTTTCCAGGCGGCTTTTCTGCGCCTGGGTATCAGTCGTTTCGCGCGGTTGAACAGTACTTACCGGTTTTAAGGGCGACGTGCGATCAATGCTCATTATCTTATCCTCATCGAGGGGGCTCACGGCGGTTAGCCTGTCAAAATCATTGTTAAACATTTATCGGCAGCCGCCGCAGAATCTTTAAAAAGATTACAGATTAATCAGAATATTCCCATCAGCACCCACGGTGCCGCTCACTATCTGACCCGAGGCCATACGTACCCGGGCATTTTGCGCCACCGCCGCATTATTTAAGACCTGACCTTCTGAGTTCACGCTGAAACCGTCGCCGGCGGCGATAACCTGCACACGCTGTCCGGCTTTTACTCGCCAGGACTGACGCACCATCGACAGCATCACCGGCTGGCCCGGAGCAATATCCCGCAGGGTGACGGCGTTCGTTGCCTGCTGGAGATCGATCATGGCGCGCGGCGGCAGCTGATCGAGCCGTCCACGTTTCAACTGCACATTGCTTTGATCCAGCAGAGTTCCGCGTGTGACAGCCTGGGCCGTGACGACATAGTTTCCCGTGGCGGCGACAACGGCCTGAATATAGCGCTTATCGTTGCCGCAGCGAACCTGCACGCTGACATTGCCCCACATTCTGCCATTGTTCGGCATCGCAAAGCTCGGCTGCTCGCAGGCGGGGAGCTGCGCATCCGGCGTTTTCACCGTGACGGACACCTCATCGCTGATCCCTGCCAGACGCTGCTGGAAAAACTGAGTCAGCGGTGCGTCAAGCTGGCCCGCCGCAGCCCAGCCGGAGGCCAGCAGTGCGGCGATCCCGCCCCAGAATTTCAGACTCTTCATGCTGCTTCTCCTTGCTCAGGTTGCAGTGATTTTAACCGCAGGGGGAATTGATCAAGGCGACAAATAGCGATGCATTTTGTCTTTATTCCGTCGATAACGCACGCGTAAGGGGCCGTAAGCTGTCGGACAAATCCTAATTATGCGGAGGGAACATGCTCGACAAACTGGATGCTGCGCTGCGATTTCAGCAGGAAGCGCTTAATTTGCGGGCCCAGCGTCAGGAGATTCTGGCGGCGAACATCGCCAACGCGGATACGCCTGGTTTTCAGGCGCGCGATATAGATTTCGCCAGCGAAATGAAAAAAGTGATGGACCGTGGACGCGTGGCGGGCAGCGGGGTAGCGCTTGCTCTGACGTCTGAACGCCATATTCCGGCGCAAACCCAAACCGTGCCGCAGCTTAACCTCCTTTACCGAATTCCTGACCAACCGTCGATGGATGGCAACACCGTCGATATGGACCGTGAGCGTACCAACTTTGCGGATAACAGCCTGAAGTATCAGTCCGACCTCCAGGTATTGGGCGGCCAGATCAAAGGCATGATGTCCGTGCTGTCACAGGGTAATTAAAGCATGGCGTTACTGAATATTTTTGATATTGCCGGTTCGGCAATGGCGGCGCAGTCCAAGCGTCTGAACGTGGCGGCCAGCAACCTTGCCAACGCCGACAGCGCGACCGGGCCGGACGGTCAGCCTTACCGTGCAAAGCAGGTGGTTTTCCAGGTCGACGCGGCCCCCGGGGCACAAACCGGCGGCGTCAAAGTCAGCGACGTGGTGGAAAGCCAGGCGCCTGACAAGCTGGTTTATCAGCCGGGTAACCCGCTGGCCGATGCCAGAGGTTACGTGCGTATGCCAAACGTAGACGTGGTGGGGGAAATGGTGAACAGCATGTCCGCCTCGCGCAGCTACCAGGCCAACGTGGAAGTGCTCAACACCGTGAAAAGCATGATGTTGAAAACCCTGACCCTCGGTCAATAAAGGAGTGACGCATGTCCATCGCCGTTAACGTGAATGACACCACGATCAAAGGTGCCAGCAGCACCAGCAACACATCCGGTAACAGCAGCCTGACCGGCAGCAGCGCATCCGACCTCCAGGGCAGCTTTTTAACCCTGCTGGTGGCGCAGCTAAAAAACCAGGATCCGACCAACCCGATGCAGAACAACGAACTGACCACGCAGCTTGCGCAGATCAGTACGGTGAGCGGGATTGAAAAACTTAATACCACGCTGGGCTCGGTCTCCGGCCAGTTGACCAATAACCAGCAGCTGCAGGCCAGCGCGCTGATTGGTCACGGCGTGATGATCCCCGGCTCGAAAATTTTATCAGGGAAGGAAGCCACCACGCCGTTTGGCGTGGAGTTACAGCAGGCCGCCGACAAAGTCACCGCCACTATCACGGATAACAGCGGCAAAGTTGTCCGTACTATTGATATCGGTGGTCTGTCAGCCGGCGTGCATACCTTCACCTGGGACGGCAGCATGGCCGACGGCACAACCGCGCCGGATGGCGCCTATAACGTCGCTATCAACGCCAGTAATGGCGGCACGCAGCTGGTTGCTCAACCGCTTAACTTCGCCATGGTCAACGGGGTCACGCTCAGCAAAGGCACGACCTTGCTGGACCTGGGTACCTATGGCACCTCCACCCTCGATCAAATCAGGCAGATTATTTAAGCCTTTAACCTTTGCAGGAGTAAGACATGGCCTTTTCTCAAGCGGTCAGCGGCCTGAATGCTGCGGCCACCAACCTGGACGTGATTGGTAACAACATTGCCAACTCCGCCACCTACGGCTTTAAATCCGGCTCCGCCTCCTTTGCGGATATGTTTGCCGGCTCCAAAGTGGGGCTGGGCGTTAAAGTTGCGGGTATTACCCAGGACTTTACCGACGGCACCACCACTAACACCGGGCGCGGTCTGGACGTGGCTATCAGCCAGAACGGTTTCTTCCGTCTGGTGGATGACAACGGCTCCGTCTACTACAGCCGTAACGGCCAGTTTAAGCTCGATGAAAACCGTAACCTGGTCAACATGCAGGGCATGCAGCTGACCGGCTACCCGGCAACCGGTACGCCACCAACCATTCAGCAGGGTGCCAACCCGGTTGGGCTTTCGGTGCCGAACACGCTGATGGCAGCGAAAACGACCACCTCTGCGGCGATGCAGGTCAACCTGAACTCCACGGACAAAGTGCCTGCGACCTCGCCATTTGATGCGACGAATTCCGACACTTATAACAAAAAAGGTTCCGTCACCGTCTATGACAGTCAGGGTAACGCCCACGACATGAACGTCTATTTTGTGAAGTCGGCCACCGCTAATACCTGGGATGTTTACACCCAGGACAGCAGCGTTGCGGGCAGCCCGGTCGAGAAGCAGACGTCGATGGTGTTTGATGCGAACGGCAACCTGCAGTCCGGCGGCAGCGCCAGCATCACCCCGGGGAATATTCCTGGTGTGCCGCAGGTCGCCTTTACCCTGGATTTTAAAAACTCCATGCAGCAAAACACCGGCTCTAACAACATCGTGGCGGTCAACCAGAACGGCTACAAGCCGGGCGATCTGGTGAGCTACCAGATCAACGATGACGGCACCCTCGTCGGTAACTACTCCAACGAGCAGACGCAGGTTCTGGGGCAAATCGTCCTGTCCAACTTCGCCAACCCGGAAGGCCTGGCCTCTCAGGGCGATAACGTCTGGGCGGCCACGAACTCTTCGGGCGTGGCGCTGCTGGGCACTGCGGGAACGGGCAACTTTGGTTCCCTGACCAACGGCGCGCTGGAGTCTTCCAACGTCGATCTGAGTAAAGAGCTGGTGAATATGATCGTCGCGCAGCGTAACTATCAGTCCAACGCGCAGACCATCAAAACCCAGGATCAGATCCTCAACACCCTGGTTAACCTGCGCTAAGCGCCTGACGGGACGGCTTAATGGATCACGCAATTTATACCGCCATGGGCGCGGCAAGCCAGACGCTGAATCAGCAGGCGGTGACGGCCAGCAACCTGGCCAACGCCTCAACACCGGGCTTTCGTGCCCAGCTCAACGCACTGCGCGCTGTGCCGGTGGAAGGGCTATCTCTGCCAACCCGTACGCTCGTTACCGCCTCGACGCCCGGGGCGGATATGAGTCAGGGGCAGATGGACTATACCCAGCGTCCGCTGGACGTCGCTTTGCAACAGGACGGCTGGCTGGCGGTACAAAGCGCTGACGGCAGCGAAGCCTATACGCGTAACGGCAATATGCAGGTGAGCCCGACCGGTCAGCTGACCGTCAACGGGCAGCCGGTTATGGGTGACGGTGGGCCGATTGCCATTCCTGACGGGGCCGAGATCACTATCGCCGCAGATGGCACCATCTCTGCGTTGAACGCCGGAGATTCACCGAATACGGTTGCGCCGATCGGTCGTCTGAAGCTGGTCAAAGCGACCGGGCAGGAAGTGGTGCGTGGCGACGACGGCTTCTTCCGTCTGAACCCGACGGCTGTTGCTGCCCGTGGCGCGACATTGCAGACAGATCCGAGCATCCGGGTGATGCCCGGAGTGCTTGAAGGCAGCAACGTCAAACCCGTGGAGGCCATGGCCGACATGATTGCCAACGCCCGCCGCTTCGAGATGCAGATGAAGATTATCTCCGGCGTCGATGAAAACGAGCAGCGTGCTAACCAGCTGCTGTCGATGAGCTAAGCGCCAGCGATATCACTCACAGGAATTAACTATGATCAGTTCGTTATGGATCGCCAAAACGGGTCTTGACGCCCAGCAAACCAATATGGATGTGATTGCCAACAACCTGGCAAACGTCTCCACCAACGGGTTTAAGCGCCAGCGCGCCGTTTTTGAAGATCTGCTCTACCAGACCATTCGTCAGCCGGGTGCGCAGTCCTCTGAGCAAACCACGCTGCCTTCGGGTCTGCAAATCGGTACCGGTGTTCGTCCGGTGGCGACCGAACGTCTGCACAGCCAGGGCAACCTGTCGCAGACCAATAACAGTAAAGATGTGGCGATCAAAGGTCAGGGCTTTTTCCAGGTTCAGCTGCCGGACGGCTCCAGCGCCTACACGCGCGACGGTTCTTTCCAGGTTGACCAGAATGGCCAGCTGGTGACGGCGGGAGGATTCCAGGTCCAGCCTGCGATCACCATTCCGGCGAACGCGCTGACCATTACCGTTGGTCGTGACGGGATCGTGAGTGTGACCCAGCAGGGCCAGGCGCAGCCTGTACAGGTTGGCCAGCTTAACCTGACGACTTTTATGAACGACACCGGTCTGGAAAGCCTGGGTGAAAACCTGTACGCCGAAACCCAGTCCTCCGGTACGCCGAACGAAAGCACGCCGGGTCTGAACGGAGCAGGGCTGTTGTATCAGGGGTACGTTGAGACTTCTAACGTGAACGTGGCTGAAGAGCTGGTGAATATGATCCAGGTACAGCGCGCTTACGAAATCAACAGTAAAGCGGTCTCCACCACAGACCAGATGCTGCAAAAACTGACGCAACTCTAAGATGTTTGCCGGTGTGTTCGCGCACCGGCTGTCGAGACCTGAAGATGAAAGCAATGCAAAAACCTATGGTTCTTCGCCCTGTTGTCCTTTGCCTGGTGCTGGCGACAAGCGGCTGCGCACTGATCCCCACCAAACCGCTGGTTGAAGGCGCAACGACGGCCCAGCCGGTGCCGGGTCCGGCACCCGTGGTGAACGGTTCAATTTTCCAGACGGCGCAGCCTGTGAACTACGGTTATCAACCGCTGTTTGAAGACCGTCGCCCTCGCAACGTCGGGGATACGTTGACCATCCAGCTTCAGGAAAATGTCAGCGCGAGCAAAAGCTCGTCGGCAAATGCCAGCCGTGATGGCAAAACTAATTTTGGTCTGGACGTCACGCCGCGCTATCTCCAGGGGCTGTTTGGCAACGATCGCGCCTCCATCGACGGCTCCGGCGGCAACAGCTTTAACGGCAAAGGCGGCGCAAACGCCAGCAATACCTTCAGCGGCACCCTGACCGTGACGGTCGATCAGGTGCTGGCCAACGGCAACCTGCACGTGGTGGGTGAGAAACAAATTGCTATCAACCAGGGCACCGAATTTATTCGCTTCTCAGGCGTAGTGAACCCGCGCACGATCAGCGGCAGCAACACCGTGGCGTCCACTCAGGTGGCGGATGCCCGTATCGAATATGTCGGTAACGGCTATATCAATGAAGCGCAGAACATGGGTTGGCTGCAGCGCTTCTTCCTTAATTTATCGCCGATGTAAGCGGGAGATATCATGGTCAAATATATATTCGCCATGCTGATGCTGGTGGCAACCCAGGCCCAGGCCGAGCGTATTCGCGACCTGACCAGCGTTCAGGGCGTGCGTGAGAACTCCCTGATTGGCTATGGTCTGGTGGTGGGCCTGGACGGAACGGGTGACCAGACGACCCAGACGCCTTTTACCACCCAAAGCCTGAATAACATGCTATCCCAGATGGGGATCACCGTACCCGCAGGCACCAATATGCAGCTGAAAAACGTGGCGGCAGTCATGGTGACGGCAAAGTATCCCGCATTTGCGCGCTCCGGGCAGAATATCGACGTCGTGGTTTCCTCTATGGGTAACGCCAAGAGTCTGCGCGGCGGAACGCTGTTGATGACGACGATGAAGGGGGTCGATAACCAGGTCTATGCGCTGGCGCAGGGGAATATTCTGGTCGGCGGTGCGGGGGCGGCCGCAGGCGGCAGCAGCGTGCAGGTCAACCAGCTTAACGGCGGGCGTATTACCGGCGGCGCGGTTATCGAACGTGAGCTTCCGGGCACCTTCGGACAGGGCAACATTATTAATCTGCAGCTTAATGATGATGATTTCACCCTCGCTCAGCAAATTACCGACACCATCAACCGCTCTCGCGGCTACGGCAGCGCTTCAGCCCTGGATGCCCGCACCGTGCAAATTCGCGTGCCGAGCGGCAACAGCTCGCAGGTTCGCCTGCTGGCCGATATCCAGAACCTTGAAGTCAACGTGGCGGTGCAGGATGCGAAAGTCATTATTAACTCGCGTACCGGCTCGGTCGTGATGAACCGTGAGGTCACGCTGGACAGCTGCGCCATCGCGCAGGGCAACCTGTCGGTCACCGTTAACCGTCAGGCGCAGGTTAGCCAGCCGGATACGCCGTTTGGCGGCGGGCAAACCGTGGTCACGCCGCAGACGCAGATTGATTTACGCCAGAGCGGCGGAGCGCTACAAAGCGTGCGATCCAGCGCCAACCTCAATAATGTGGTGCGCGCGCTTAACACTCTTGCGGCCACGCCGATGGAGCTGATGTCGATTCTGCAATCTATGCAAAGCGCGGGCTGCCTGCGCGCGAAAGTGGAAATCATCTGATGCTCAACGAAACCCAGTCACTGGCCAATGCCGCATGGGACGCCACGTCCCTGAACGATCTGAAGGCGAAGGCCGGGCAGGATCCAAAGGGCAATATGAAATCGGTTGCCCGCCAGGTGGAAGGGATGTTCGTGCAGATGATGCTGAAAAGCATGCGCGAGGCGCTGCCGAAAGACGGGATCTTCAGCAGTGAGTCGACGCGCATGTACACCAGCATGTATGACCAGCAGATTGCCCAGCAGCTCAGCGCCAAAGGCCTGGGCCTGGCGGATATGATGGTCAAACAGATGGGTGAAAACGCCGATCCGTCAGAAGAGGCGGGCAAGGTGCCGATGAAGTTTGATGCGCAAACGGTGACCAGTTTCCAGAATCAGACGCTCACACAGATGGTGCGGCAGGCTATGCCGAAAGCGCCATCCAATGAAGAGCCGCTCAGCGGTGACAGCAAGGACTTCCTCGCCCAGCTTTCGCTTCCGGCGCGTCTGGCCAGCGAGCAAAGTGGGATCCCCCATCATCTGATCCTTGCGCAGGCCGCGCTGGAGTCCGGCTGGGGGCAACGGCAGATTCGCACCGCAACGGGCGAGCCGAGTTTTAACCTGTTTGGCGTGAAGGCGACCTCCAGCTGGAAAGGTCCGGTGACCGAAATTACCACCACCGAATTTGAAAACGGCGAGTCGAAGAAAGTGAAGGCTAAGTTCCGCGTTTACAGCTCTTATCTCGAAGCGCTGTCCGACTATGTGGCCGTGCTGTCGCGTAATCCGCGCTACGCGGCTGTCACCAACGCCAGCACGCCGGAGCAGGGGGCGCAGGCCTTACAGAGTGCCGGTTATGCCACCGATCCGAACTATGCGCGCAAGCTGACGGGCATGATCCAGCAGCTCAAAGCGATGAGCGACAAAGTTTCCAAAGCCTATAACAACGATCTGTCAAATTTGTTCTGATTTGGCTCAAGTCCGGCATCAGCCTGCCGATACTAGTTAGTGATTTGAGGCTAATGACAAACTTCTGTTCGCGGCCGGATAAGCGCCAGCGCCATCCGACATGACAGGTGGATGGCGCTGGCGCTTATCCAACCTGGAATATCTATTACGCCTTTGTCAGGAATATATTAAGGAATCCCAATGTCCAGTAGCCTGATTAACAGTGCCATGAGTGGCCTGAGTGCTGCCCAGTCGGCACTGAACACCGTCAGTAATAACATTTCGAATTACAACGTCGCGGGCTATACCCGTCAGACAACCCTGCTTTCGCAATCCAACAGCACCCTGGGCGCGGGCGGCTGGGTTGGCAACGGTGTTTATGTCAGCGGCGTGCAGCGCGAATATGATTCATTTATTACCAATCAGCTTCGCGCGGCGCAAACGCAAAGCAGCGGGCTGACCACGCAGTATCAGCAGATGTCGAAGATTGACGATATGCTGTCGGGCACCACCAATACCCTGGCTACCACCTTACAGGGCTTTTTCACCGGTCTGCAAACGCTGGTCAGTAACTCAGAAGACCCGGCGGCACGTCAGGCTCTGCTGGGCAAAGCCGATGGCCTGGTAAACCAGTTTAAGGTGACCGACCAGTATCTGCGCGACCAGGATAAGCAGGTTAACCTCTCGGTGCAAAGCAGCGTTGATCAGATCAACAGCTACGCCTCGCAAATCGCCAACCTGAACGACCAGATTTCACGCCTGAAAGGCATCGGTGCCGGTGCCAGCCCAAATGATTTGCTCGATCAGCGCGATCAGCTGGTCAGCCAGCTTAATCAAATCATTGGGGTGGAAGTGAGCGTGCAGGACGGCGGTACTTATAACGTCAGCATCGCTAACGGCCTGAATCTGGTTCAGGGGAGCACGGCCGGGCAGCTTGCGGCGGTACCTTCCAGCGCCGATCCTTCCCGTATGACCGTCGCCTATGTCGACAAAGTTTCAGGCACGACTGAAATCCCGGAAAGTCAGCTGAAAAGCGGTTCCCTGGGCGGCGTATTGACCTTCCGTTCCCAGGACCTTGACGGCGCGCGTAATCGCCTGGGGCAGCTGGCGCTCTCTTTTGCCGACGCCTTCAACCAGCAGCATGCCAAAGGGGTTGATGCAAACGGTGATGGTGGAACAAACATGTTCGGCATTGGCGGTCCATCCGTGCTCAGCAACAGCCGCAACACCGGCAGCGGCGCATTAACGCCGAGCGTGACCGACAGCACTAAAGTGCAGGCCAGCGACTACAAAGTGGTGTTCGACGGCACGGACTGGCAGGTTACCCGCCTGTCCGATAACGCGAAAATTAACCCCGGCCTCAGCGGCGGGAGCCTGAACTTCGACGGCCTGAAAATTGATGTCAGCGGGAGCGCGGCGAAGAACGACAGCTTTACCGTGAAGCCGGTAGCCAACGCCGTGGTAAACATGAGCGTGGATATCACCGAGGAGAGTAAGCTCGCACTTGCCTCCCAAAAAGACGCAGGCGACAGCGATAACCGCAACGCTCAGGCTTTGCTGGATTTACAGAGTGCGAAAAAAGTCGGCGGCAATAAGTCGTTCAACGATGCTTACGCAAGCCTTATCAGCGACGTGGGCAATAAGACGGCCAGCCTTAAGGTCACCAGCACGACGCAAGGCAACGTAGTGACCCAGCTCAGCAAGCAGCAGCAGTCTATATCCGGGGTCAACCTGGATGAAGAGTATGGCAACCTTCAGCGCTTCCAGCAGTATTACCTGGCGAACGCTCAGGTTTTGCAAACGGCATCAAGCATGTTTGATGCGCTGCTGGCTATTCGATAATTGAGGGAAGTAGCTTATGCGTATTAGTACTCAGATGATGTATGACCAGAATATGCGCGGCGTGAGCAACGCTCAGGGCGAGTGGCTGCGCTACGGCGAGCAGATGTCTACGGGCAAGCGCGTTAACCGACCTTCGGACGATCCTATTGCCGCTTCGCAAGCTGTCGTATTGTCTCAGGCCCAGTCGCAGAACAGCCAGTATGCGCTGGCAAGAACTTTCGCCAACCAGAAAGTCTCGCTGGAAGAGAATGTGCTGGGGCAGGTGACCACGGCTATCCAAAGCGCGCAGGAAAATATTGTTTATGCTGCAAACGGGACCTTAAGCGACGACGACAGAGCTTCTCTGGCGACCGATCTGAAAGGTCTGCGTGATCAGCTGCTAAACCTTGCGAACAGCACCGACGGTAACGGCCGCTATATTTTTGCCGGCTACAAGACTGAGTCAGCGCCTTTTGCCGACGCAGCCGGGGGCGTGAGCTACAACGGAGGGGATCAGGCGATCACCCAGTCGGTTGATGCCGCGCGCGTGATGACCATCGGTCACACCGGCACGCAGGTCTTCAACACCATTACCAGCAATGCGGTGCCGGAGCCTGACAGTTCGCCATCAGAAACCGATTTGTTCAAAATGCTGGACTCGGCCATTACCGCGCTGAAAACCCCGGCCGAAAACCTGGACGATGCGGGTAAAGCGGCGCTGGGTGCGGTAATAGATAAAACCAACCGCGGCCTGAAAAACTCGCTCAACAACGTGTTAACCGTACGCGCAGAGCTGGGGACGCAGCTTAAAGAGTTAGATACCCTCGACGCGCTTGGATCTGACCGTGCGTTAGGCCAAAGTGCGCAGATGAGCAGCCTGATGGAGGCCGACTGGAACGCCACTATTTCTTCCTATGTTATGCAGCAGGCGGCTTTACAGGCATCTTATAAGGCTTTCAGCGATATGCAGGGAATGTCACTGTTCCAGCTTAACAGGTAACTTTTTCTCGTTTTGGGCGTGCCATGAAACTGGGCACGCATCATGTGCCTGCTTCTGCTCCCGGAGGCGGGCTTTTTTTTGTCTGCGGTTTTAAGCAAAAGCGGCGGCCGGAGAAGAGGGGGCCGGAGCCATTCGGGCGTAAAAAAAGCCGGTCAGTTACCTGACCGGCTTTTTATTAGCGCGTAAGCTTACTCGGCGCTTTTCGGACGAGTCGCTGGTGCGGTCGCCTGATGCGTGGCGCTGTGGCCACCTGCGGAACCGCGGCCGCTAAACCCGAAGTCAGGGCGAACCCAATCGCTTGAGCGCGCAGGCTCAGGAGCGTAGTCAGGCGCAGGTGCACGGGTCATTGGCGCGGCAGCGTGTTTAACGCTGTGGGCTACGACGGCAACCGGCGCCTGTGCTGGTTTGCTTGCCACAACCGGCTGAGGTTCTGCGGCTGCGACAGGCGCTGGCTCAACAGGTTTAGCTTCTTCAACCGCTGCGACAGGCGCTGGCTCAACAGGCTTAGCTTCTTCAACCGCTGCGACAGGTGCCTGAGGCGCGGTTTCTTCCACTGCGGCTGGAGCCTGTTCAGCGCGCGGTGCAGTTTCAACCTGTGCAGGGGTGGCTTCTTCAATCACCTGCTCTGCAACAGCTTCGTCCTGCGGCGCGATGAGCTGAGGCTGCTCGTTTACCGGAGTCGCGATCGCTTCAGGGTGGGAAGTTTCTACGGCTGGTTCAGCGACCGGTTCTGCCTGTGCGACAGGTTCAGCAACGGCCACTTCGGCAGTCTGCTGTTCCACGGCTGCCACTGCAGGGGCTTCTTCGCTGACGGAAACCGTCTGCACTTCTTCCTGCTCAACGTTTTCTGCCGCTGCGTCCTGAGGACGAACAATCGGGTAGCTAATGCACACTTTACCGGAAGCCAGCTCTGGAGAAGCACAGGCCACGGTTAACGGCATTGGCGACTGGGACGGATAACGCTCATCGCGATAACGGCGACGGCGCTGACCGCTGACACGCAGATGACGAGGAGAGCGACGAGAACGACGTGGCATCCCATTTGCGTCATTGCGTGCATCCGCGTTGTCATCCTGCTCGCTGACTGCTGCCTCAGCGGCTGGCTGCTGTGCAACGACGGTTGCGGGTTCGCTACGAGACTCTGCGGCAGCCGGAGCAGGGGTGTTTTCCTGCGTAGCTTCTGCAGCAGCGGCTGCCTGAGCGGCGGCAATATCTTCGGCAGATTCGAAGCGGACTTTCTGTGTCAGCTGACGCTGTTTACGGCGTGGCATGACCTGGACGCGCTCTTCGGATTCCGCTTCGACTTCCACCACCTCGTCACGTTGCAGGGCTTTTACTTCCTGCTGTGCCTGACGTTTGTCATCGCTGCGGCGACGGTTGCGATCGCGGCGCGGCTGTTGCTCCTCGCGCGCTTTGGGTTTTTCAACTTCTTCCGTCGCGACGTTCTGGCGAGTTTCACGCACTTCGGCGTTCTGCTGCTGGCCCTGACGGCGATTGCGGCGGTTTTCGTCACGGTTCTCGCGCGGTTCGCGGGTTTCGCGGCCTTCACGGTTCTCGTTACGGTTGTCACGGTCGCGGTTGTTGCGATCGCCACGGTCATTACGGTCGCCGCGATCGCGACGGTTGTTCTGACGGCGGTTATTACGACGTTCCTGACCCTGACGTTGAGTCTCGGTTTCCGCTGGCTTCTCTTCTTTCTTCACTTCTTTGCTTTCAGGCGAGCTTTCACCTGCGAACAGATTTTTCAGCGCGCCGAAGAGGCGGGTCAGCAAACCAGGCTGCGCGGCTTCGTTCGACTGAACGGGAGCGGCAGGTTTTGCTTTAGGAGCGGCCTTAGGTGCGGCTTCCTGCGGGACAGGAGGCACATCAGGCATCACGAAGGTTGCCAGTGCAGGCTGCTCAGGGCGCTTACGCTCGGCATACTCTTCGTCAGAAGGCATCGCCATCTCTTCTTCATGCAGCTTAGGCAGCATGTAGCTCAGCGTTTTCGTCTCTTCACCTTTACGCACGCGCAGCACGGAGTAATGCGGGGTTTCCATCTGATCGTTTGGCACGATAATGGCTTTTACCCCACCCTGGCGGGTTTCGATGGCGCTTACCGCGTCACGTTTTTCATTCAGCAGGTAAGAAGCAACCTGCACAGGAACGATGGCGTGCACTTCCTGGGTGTTCTCTTTCAGCGCTTCTTCTTCAATCAGACGCAGAATGGACAGCGACAGGGATTCGTTATCGCGGATGGTGCCAGTACCGCTACAGCGCGGGCACACATGGTGGCTTGACTCGCCCAGAGAAGGGGAGAGACGCTGACGGGACATCTCCAGCAGGCCGAAACGAGAAATGTGGCTGATCTGGATACGGGCGCGATCCTGGCGTACCGCTTCACGCAGACGGTTTTCAACCGCGCGCTGGTGGCGTACCGGGGTCATATCAATAAAGTCGATGACGATCAGACCGCCAAGGTCACGCAGGCGCAGCTGGCGGGCAATTTCATCTGCCGCTTCAAGGTTGGTGTTGAAGGCGGTTTCTTCGATATCGCCACCGCGGGTTGCGCGAGCGGAGTTGATGTCGATGGCGGTCAGGGCTTCGGTGGTGTCGATAACAATCGAGCCGCCGGAAGGCAGACGGACTTCACGCTGGAAGGCAGATTCAATCTGCGATTCGATCTGGTAGTGGCTGAACAGCGGGATTTCGCCGGTGTAGAGCTTAATTTTGCTGCTGAAATCTGGACGGCCCAGCGCGCCGATATGCTGGCGAGCCAGCTCAAGCACTTTCGGGTTGTCGATAAGGATTTCGCCGATGTCCTGGCGCAGATAGTCGCGGAAAGCGCGCACGATGACATTGCTTTCCTGGTGAATAAGGAAAGGAGCAGGGCGGTTTTCAGCGGCTTTCAGAATGGCTTCCCAGTGCTTCAGACGGAAGCTCAGATCCCATTGCAGTGCTTCAGCGGATTTACCCACGCCGGCAGTACGTACAATCAGACCCATGCCGTCAGGCAGTTCAAGGGAGGAGAGCGCTTCTTTCAGTTCGGTACGGTCATCGCCCTCGATGCGGCGGGAAATACCACCGGCACGCGGGTTGTTGGGCATCAGCACCAGATAGCTGCCTGCCAGGCTGATAAAGGTGGTCAGGGCGGCGCCTTTATTACCACGTTCTTCTTTATCAATCTGTACGATCACTTCCTGGCCTTCGCGCAGCACATCTTTGATGTTCGGGCGGCCATGTGATGAATAATTAGACGGGAAATACTCGCGGGCAATTTCTTTCAGAGGGAGGAAACCATGACGTTCCGCGCCGTAATCTACAAATGCCGCTTCCAGACTTGGTTCAATGCGGGTGATTTTACCTTTGTAGATGTTGGCTTTTTTCTGTTCGTGTCCCGGGCTTTCAATATCCAGGTCGTACAGGCGCTGCCCATCTACAAGGGCAACACGCAACTCTTCTTGCTGAGTCGCGTTTATTAACATTCTTTTCATCGTAACTTACTCATTATTCTTACATTGGTGATTAGCTACGGGCATGATGACGCTGACCGGGAGTGAACCGATGGCCTCGTGACTGATCGCAAAGTCGCCAACCTCACGGTTGTCGCTTGCTGAGAGGCGCAAAGTGTCGGTAGCCTGTATTTCATACGGAAATACAGCGCAATTATTGTGGGAATAAAGCGCCCTGAAAAGTTTCGCAAGCGTTGATTCCATATTACCGGCCAGGCTGCAACCCGCAGCCCGTTAACTGCCTGAAAAAACAATACGTCTTACGCCATTGCTGCGTGGATGTTTGTTCAGACAAAAAAGGTCATTCCGCAAAATTCCTTGCTCAAACAAGTATCAACACGGAAAACCGCAACATTATTCCATTGCTAACCTTATTATAGCAAGGTGACTTTTGCCTTTGATGCCTCGTTTCTGACAGTTTTTTCACTCGCCTTTTTTTCGTTCAGGACAGAAAACGAGAAAAGAGGGGTGATATGACGAAAACAAAGCTGATTGTCAGTTAAGCACATAAAAATGAGTGGCGCTATGTGCGTACGCTATTTAGAATCGCCGACCATGAAAACGCAGACACCTTCCGTAAAAATCGTTGCTATTTCCGCCGATGAGGCCGGGCAACGTATCGACAACTTTTTGCTCGCTCGTTTAAAGGGCGTGCCGAAAAGTATGATTTATCGCATCGTGCGTAAAGGCGAGGTGCGCGTAAACAAAAAGCGCATCAAGCCCGAGTACAAACTGGAAGCGGGTGATGAAGTGCGCATCCCGCCGGTCAGGGTTGCCGAACGTGAGGAGGCGCAGGTTTCTCCTCATTTGCAGAAAGTCTCCGCCCTGGCTGACGCCATTCTTTATGAAGATGACCATATCCTGGTGCTGAACAAGCCATCCGGCACGGCGGTTCACGGAGGAAGCGGTCTAAGCTTTGGCGTGATTGAGGGCCTGCGCGCTCTGCGTCCGGAGGCTCGCTTCCTGGAGCTGGTCCATCGCCTTGACCGGGACACCTCCGGTATTTTGCTGGTTGCCAAAAAACGTTCCGCTCTGCGCTCGCTTCATGAGCAGCTGCGCGAGAAGGGGATGCAGAAGGATTATCTGGCGCTGGTGCGGGGGCAGTGGCAGTCACACCTGAAAGTGGTGCAGGCGCCGTTGCTGAAGAATATTCTGCAAAGCGGCGAGCGTATTGTGCGTGTGAGCAGCGAAGGTAAAGCCTCGGAGACGCGCTTTAAAGTGGAAGAGCGTTACGCCTTTGCCACGCTGGTGCGTTGCAGCCCGGTAACGGGGCGTACGCACCAGATTCGCGTGCACACCCTGCATGCGGGCCATCCGATCGCCTTTGATGACCGTTACGGCGACCGGGAATTTGACAAGCAGCTGACGGGAACCGGCCTGAACCGTTTATTCCTGCACGCCGCGGCATTACGTTTCACTCACCCGAACACCGGCGAAATCATGCGGGTTGAGGCGCCGCTCGACGAACAGTTAAAGCATTGCCTTAACGTTTTGCGAAACGCGCGTTAATAGTGTACGGCGGCAGGCTTATCGCCTCCGCCTCAATGCCATTACGCTATCAGGGGGTTCAGCCCTTCATGGCGTAGCATCTCACACAGCCCGATCAGCGGTAGCCCTACAAGCGTATTGGGATCGCGTCCTTCCAGGCGTTCAAATAGCGCGATGCCAAGCCCCTCGCATTTAAAACTCCCCGCGCACTGCAGCGGTTGCTCCTTACGAACATAGTGGCGGATCTCTTCCTCACTTAAATGACGAAAATGCACGTCAAAAGGTTCGCACAGCGTCTGTAGCTGGCCGTTTTCCGAGTTGTATAACGCAAGGCCGGTATAAAAAGTCACGATGCTGCCACGGGCAAGCAGAAGTTGCCGTACGGCGTTTTCCTCAGTATGTGGCTTGCCAGTAATCTGGTTATTCAGCACGCAAACCTGATCCGAGCCGATAATTAAGTGAGCGGGGTACTCTTTTTTCAGGGCCTGGGCTTTGGCCTGGGCTAATCGCGTGACCAGTTCGCGAGCCGTTTCGCCAGGTCTTGCTGTTTCGTCCGTTTGCGGCGAGGCCGTAATAAAAGGTATACCGAGCTTTTCCAGCAGCGCGCGGCGGAAGGGTGAGGTGGAAGCAAGCACAACAGGTTTCATATTTTTTGCATTAAAGATAGCGAATTGGTGAAAGGCATTTTAAACTGTGCCACCGCAATGTGTGCGAATAAATGGCGAAAGGCGCTGTTTCGAGGCCTTTTTCTTTGACTCTATGACGTTACAAAGTTAATATGCGCGCCCTATGCAAAAGGTAAAATTACCCCTGACTCTCGATCCGGTTCGTACGGCTCAAAAACGCCTTGACTACCACGGTGTGTATACACCTGTCCAGGTTGAGCGCGTCGCCGAATCCGTAGTAAGTGTAGACAGTGATGTGGAATGCGATATGCGTTTTGCTATTGATGAACAACGCCTCGCGGTTTTAACCGGTGATGCGAAGGTCTCAGTAACACTTTCATGTCAGCGTTGCGGGAAGCCGTTTGCGCATCAGGTCTACACACAGTATTGTTTTAGCCCGATCGTCAAAGACGAGCAGGCTGAAGCACTCCCGGAAGCGTATGAGCCGGTTCAGGTTAACGAATTTGGCGAAATCGACCTTCTGGCTTTGGTAGAAGATGAAATCATCCTCTCCTTGCCAGTGGTTCCGGTGCATGATTCTGAACACTGTGAAGTGTCCGAGGCGGACATGGTCTTTGGCAAACTGCCTGCAGAGGCGGAGAAACCAAACCCATTTGCCGTATTAGCCAGTTTAAAGCGTAAGTAATTGAGGAGTAAGGTCCATGGCCGTACAACAGAATAAACCAACCCGTTCCAAACGTGGCATGCGTCGTTCCCATGACGCGCTGACCACCACCACCCTGTCCGTGGATAAAGTTTCTGGCGAAACTCATCTGCGTCACCACATCACCGCCGACGGTTACTACCGCGGCCGCAAGGTCATCGCTAAGTAATCTGGCGATACCTTGAGACGTCTAACCCTTGCGTTAGATGCCATGGGTGGGGACTTCGGTCCTTCCGTGACAGTGCCTGCAGCATTGCAGGCACTGGACTCTAATTCTCAGTTAAACCTTCTGCTAGTCGGCGATCCCGACGCCATCACGCCATTACTTGCCAAAGCTGATTTTGAAAAACGTTCGCGTCTGCAAATTATTGCCGCGGAATCGGTTATTGCCAGTGATGCCCGGCCGTCACAGGCGATCCGCACCAGTCGCGGATCTTCCATGCGAGTGGCGCTTGAGCTGGTGAAAGAAGGGCGGGCGGAAGCCTGCGTGAGCGCAGGTAATACCGGCGCGCTGATGGGACTGGCAAAATTATTGCTCAAACCCATTGAAGGGATTGAACGGCCGGCGTTGATGACGGTGTTGCCGCATCAGCAAAAAGGCAAAACCGTGGTGCTGGATCTCGGTGCCAATGTGGACTGCGACAGTACTATGCTGGTGCAGTTTGCGATCATGGGCTCCGTGATGGCGGAAGAAGTGCTTGGCCTGGCTAATCCCCGGGTGGCGCTGCTTAACATTGGTGAAGAAGAGACAAAAGGCCTCGACAGTATTCGCGATGCCTCTGCATTATTAAAAACAATGCCTTCTATCAACTATATTGGTTATCTTGAAGCCAACGAACTGTTGACCGGAAAAACGGACGTCCTGGTGTGTGATGGCTTTGTGGGTAATGTCACACTCAAGACCATGGAAGGGGTTGTCAGAATGTTCCTGTCGCTGCTGAAATCGCAGGGTGAAGGAAAAAAAAGGGCCTGGTGGCTGATTTTATTGAAGCATTGGTTACAAAAGCATCTGACCAGGCGATTCAGTCACCTCAACCCCGACCAGTATAATGGCGCCTGTCTGTTAGGATTGCGCGGCACGGTGATTAAGAGTCACGGTGCGGCCAATCAGCGAGCCTTTGCTGTCGCGATTGAACAGGCAGTGCAGGCGGTGCGGCGGCAAGTTCCTGGCAGAATTGCTGCCCGCCTGGAATCTGTATTACCTAAGAGTGACTGAGCGTACATGTATACGAAGATTATTGGTACGGGCAGCTTCCTGCCCGAACAAGTGCGGACTAACGCCGACCTGGAAAAAATGGTGGATACGTCTAACGAGTGGATTGTCACCCGTACAGGTATTCGCGAACGCCGTATCGCCGGTCCTGATGAAACCGTTGCGACGATGGGCTTTGCGGCCGCCACGCGCGCGCTGGAAATGGCCGGGATCGACAAAGAACAAATTGGCCTGATCGTTGTTGCGACAACCTCGTCCACGCACGCTTTCCCGAGCGCAGCCTGTCAGATTCAGGCGATGCTGGGCATTAAAGGCTGCCCGGCGTTTGACGTTGCCGCAGCCTGCGCAGGTTTTACCTACGCGTTGAGTGTGGCCGATCAGTACGTGAAGTCCGGCGCGGTGAAACATGCGCTGGTTATCGGGGCCGATGTATTGGCTCGTACCTGCGATCCTGAAGATCGTGGGACAATCGTTATTTTTGGCGACGGTGCGGGTGCCGTGGTGCTGGGGGCTTCTGAAGCGCCGGGTATCATTTCTACCCATCTGCATGCCGACGGAAGCTACGGCGAACTGCTGACGCTGCCAAATGCCGATCGCGTGAATCCTGAGAAGTCGATTCATCTGACCATGGCCGGCAATGAAGTCTTCAAAGTGGCGGTCACCGAGCTTGCTCATATCGTTGATGAAACGCTGGCGGCGAACAATCTTGACCGTAGCGACCTCGACTGGCTGGTGCCACACCAGGCGAACCTGCGTATCATTAGCGCCACGGCCAAAAAGCTGGGTATGCCGATGGATAACGTCGTGGTTACGCTCGATCGTCACGGCAATACTTCTGCGGCCTCCGTACCTGCGGCGCTGGATGAAGCCGTCCGTGACGGGCGCATTAAGCGCGGCCAGCTGGTACTGCTCGAAGCCTTCGGCGGCGGCTTTACCTGGGGTTCAGCACTGGTTCGTTTTTGATTACAGGAATGAGAAATGACTCAATTCGCTTTTGTTTTTCCGGGACAGGGTTCGCAGACTGTCGGCATGCTGGCTGACTTAGCTGCGGCTTATCCGATCGTTGAAGCCACTTTCCGTGAAGCTTCCGACGCGCTGGGCTATGATCTCTGGGCGCTGACTCAGCAGGGGCCTGCGGAAGAATTAAATAAAACCTGGCAGACCCAGCCTGCGTTGCTGGCCGCCTCTGTGGCAATCTACCGCGTCTGGCAGCAGCAGGGCGGGAAAGCACCTGCGCTGATGGCAGGTCACAGCCTGGGCGAGTATTCCGCTCTGGTTTGTGCCGGGGTGATTAACTTCGCCGATGCCGTCCGCCTGGTTGAACTGCGCGGCAAGCTGATGCAGGAAGCCGTACCGGAAGGGACTGGCGCCATGTCCGCTATTATCGGTCTGGACGACGAAGCCATTGCTAAAGCCTGTGAAGAAGCGGCTCAGGGGCAGATTGTTTCCCCGGTAAACTTCAACTCGCCAGGCCAGGTCGTGATTGCCGGTAACAAAGAAGCCGTTGAGCGCGCAGGGGCTGCCTGTAAAGTCGCGGGTGCAAAACGTGCGCTGCCTTTACCGGTCAGCGTGCCTTCTCACTGTGCGCTGATGAAGCCTGCGGCAGACAAACTGGCCGTCGCGCTCGAAGGCATCGCCTTTAACGCGCCGGATGTACCCGTAGTGAACAATGTGGATGTGAAGTGCGAAACTTCTCCTGAAGCGATTCGCAGCGCGCTGGTGCGCCAGCTTTACAGCCCGGTGCAGTGGACGAAGTCCGTTGAATTTATGGCAGCGCAGGGCGTATCCCAGCTGCTGGAAGTGGGTCCTGGTAAAGTCCTGACCGGACTGACCAAACGTATTGTTGACACCCTGACCGCATCGGCCATTAACGAGCCGGCTTCGCTGTCAGCGGCGCTTGAGCAATAAAACGAGGAAAACCATGAGTTTTGAAGGTAAAGTTGCGCTGGTAACCGGCGCAAGCCGCGGTATCGGCCGTGCCATCGCGGAGACCCTTGTGGCCCGCGGTGCGAAAGTTATTGGCACCGCGACCAGCGAAAGCGGCGCGCAGGCCATCAGTGACTATTTAGGCGCTAACGGCAAAGGTTTTATGCTGAATGTGACCGATCCTGCTTCTATCGAGGCAGTATTAGGGGATATTCGTGCGGAATTTGGCGAAGTGGATATTCTGGTTAATAATGCCGGTATCACTCGTGATAACCTGTTAATGCGCATGAAAGATGACGAGTGGAACGATATTATCGAAACTAACCTGTCATCTGTATTCCGCCTGTCAAAAGCGGTAATGCGCGCTATGATGAAAAAGCGTCATGGTCGTATTATCACTATCGGTTCTGTGGTTGGTACCATGGGAAATGCTGGTCAGGCCAACTACGCTGCGGCGAAGGCAGGTCTGATTGGTTTCAGTAAATCGCTGGCGCGTGAAGTGGCGTCCCGCGGGATTACTGTGAACGTTGTTGCTCCGGGTTTTATTGAGACGGACATGACGCGTGCGCTCTCTGACGATCAGCGTGCGGGTATTCTGGCGCAGGTTCCAGCGGGTCGCTTAGGTGACGCAAAAGAAATCGCCAGCGCTGTTGCATTTTTAGCCTCTGACGAGGCCGGGTACATCTCTGGTGAGACCCTGCACGTCAACGGCGGAATGTATATGGTTTAACCACGATTAAAATTATTTGCGTTATTTGGGCGAATGCCCGCAAAATAGCGTAAAATCGTGGTACGACCTGCCGGGATTTAGTTGCATCTTTTTCAACATTTTATACACTACGAAAACCATCGCGAAAGCGAGTTTTGATAGGAAATTTAAGAGTATGAGCACTATCGAAGAACGCGTTAAGAAAATCATTGGCGAGCAGCTGGGCGTTAAGCAAGAAGAAGTAGTGAACACCGCTTCCTTCGTTGAGGACCTGGGCGCTGATTCTCTTGACACCGTTGAGCTGGTAATGGCTCTGGAAGAAGAGTTTGATACTGAGATTCCGGACGAAGAAGCTGAGAAAATCACCACTGTTCAGGCTGCCATTGATTATATCAACGGCCACCAGGCGTAAGTGAACATCTCCAGGCGGTCATTCGACCGCCTGAGTTTTATCTGAATTATCCCACAAGTCTTTTTTTTCCCTCCCTGGAGGACAAACGTGTCTAAGCGTCGTGTAGTTGTGACCGGACTGGGCATGTTGTCTCCTGTCGGCAATACCGTAGAGTCTACCTGGAGTACTCTCCTTGCCGGTCAGAGTGGCATCAGCCTGATCGACCATTTCGATACTAGCGCCTACGCAACGAAATTTGCTGGCTTAGTAAAGGATTTTAACTGTGATGACATCATCTCGCGTAAAGAACAGCGCAAGATGGATGCCTTCATTCAATATGGAATTGTTGCGGGCCACCAGGCCATGCTGGATTCCGGGCTTGAAGTAACGGAAGAGAATGCCACCCGTATTGGCGCCGCTATCGGCTCTGGTATTGGCGGGTTGGGTCTGATCGAAGAAAACCACGCATCGCTGGTTAACGGCGGCCCACGTAAGATCAGTCCGTTCTTCGTACCCTCGACTATCGTCAACATGGTGGCAGGCCACCTGACCATTATGTTTGGTCTGCGCGGTCCCAGCATTTCCATTGCCACGGCGTGTACTTCTGGCGTGCATAACATTGGCCATGCGGCGCGTATCATCGCTTATGGCGATGCGGACGCGATGCTTGCCGGGGGTGCAGAGAAAGCCAGTACCCCGCTGGGTGTCGGCGGCTTTGGTGCAGCGCGTGCGCTCTCCACCCGCAACGACAACCCGCAAGCGGCCAGCCGCCCGTGGGATAAAGATCGCGACGGCTTCGTGCTGGGTGACGGTGCCGGTGTGATCATGCTCGAAGAGTATGAGCATGCGAAAAAACGCGGCGCCAAAATCTATGCGGAAATCGTTGGTTTCGGGATGAGCAGCGATGCTTATCACATGACTTCTCCACCGGAATCCGGTGCGGGAGCCGCACTGGCGATGGAAAATGCGCTGCGTGATGCAGGCATTACCCCAGGGCAGATCGGTTATGTCAACGCGCACGGCACCTCCACGCCTGCCGGTGACAAAGCTGAAACCCAGGCGGTGAAATCCATCTTTGGTGCAGACGCCAGCCGTGTGATGGTCAGTTCGACCAAATCCATGACCGGCCACCTGTTGGGTGCGGCGGGTGCTGTAGAGTCTATCTACTCCATTCTGGCGCTGCGTGACCAGGCTGTGCCGCCAACCATCAACCTCGACAATCCTGACGAGGGCTGCGATCTGGACTTTGTTCCACACGTCGCACGCCAGGTGTCAGGCATGGAATACACGCTGTGTAACTCCTTCGGGTTTGGCGGAACCAACGGTTCTCTGATCTTTAAAAAGGTCTAAAACCGTTGATAAACCGGGTCCGCCTGCGGGCCCGGTTTGTTTCCTCAGTCGTCTTCAGACTTCCTTTCTTGCTGCTTTTCCCCCGTACTGGCACTCTTATCGCTTCGGACATCGAGGAACAGCTATGTACTTAATCAACGGGCAGTGGCAGGCAGAGCTTGCGGTAAACGACCGCGCCGTCCAGTTCGGTGACGGCTGCTTTACGACCGCCGCGATCCGTAACGGCAGCGTCAGTTTTTTGGCGCAGCATCTGCACCGCCTGAGACTTGCCTGCGAAAAACTTTACCTCCCCTTTAGCGACTGGCAACGGCTGGAAGAAGAGTGCAGGCAGCTGGCCGCGCGCGAAGTGCGTGCCGTGCTCAAAGTCATTATCAGCAGAGGCAGCGGCGGGCGAGGGTACAGCGCGGCGGGTTGCCACTCTCCGACGCGTATCCTGAGTC
The DNA here is from genome assembly GCA_946480445.1 of uncultured Buttiauxella sp. Classification (GTDB taxonomy): domain Bacteria; phylum Pseudomonadota; class Gammaproteobacteria; order Enterobacterales; family Enterobacteriaceae; genus Dryocola. The sequence continues at coordinate 24,648 of CAMLJN010000015.1, read as the reverse complement.
TTTCGCCTTATCCCACCTTCTATGACGACTGGAAAACGCAGGGCATCACCCTTGCGCGAAGCCCGGTATGTCTTGGGGTAAACCCGCATCTTGCAGGGATCAAACATCTCAATCGGCTTGAACAGGTTCTTATTCGTACGCATCTTGAACAGACGCCTGCCCAGGAGGCGCTGGTTCTTGACAGCGACGGGTGGCTTACGGAATGCTGTGCGGCTAATTTATTCTGGCGTAAGGGGGAGCGAGTCTTTACCCCTTGTGTCGATCGTGCGGGGGTCAACGGCACGATGCGTCAGCACATTATTGCCAGCCTGCGGGATACCTGCTGGCAGGTTCAGGAGGTGCGTGAGAGTCTGGAAACCCTCGCGGATGCCGATGAGCTGATTGCCTGCAATGCGCTGATGCCGGTTGTGCCGGTAAAACAGGCGGAGTCCTGGCGCTATGAGGCGCGCGAGCTTTATCATTTTTTAGCACCACTTTGTGAGTAAAAGATTACCGATGAAAAAGATGCTACGTTTCTTTGTGCTGTTGCTGGTGCTGCTGGGGATTGCCGCAGGCGTGGGCATGTGGAAGGTCCGCCAGCTGGCGAACAGCCACCTCGCCATTAAGCAGGAAACTATTTTCACCCTTAAAGCAGGCACCGGTCGCCTTGCGTTAGGTAAACAGCTGTATGAAGAGCAGCTGCTTTCCCGGCCACGCGTGTTTCAGTGGCTGCTCAAAGTTGAGCCTGAGCTGGCCCATTTTAAAGCGGGTACCTATCGTTTAACGCCGCAGATGACCGTCCGTGACATGCTCAAGCTGCTGGCCAGCGGTAAAGAAGCGCAGTTCCCCATCCGCTTTGTTGAAGGTCTGCGCCTTAGCGACTGGCTCAAACAGCTGCGCGATGCGCCTTACATCAAACATACGCTGAAAGATGACAGCTACGCGACGGTGGCCGAAGTCTTAAAGCTTGAGCATCCTGACTGGGTGGAAGGCTGGTTCTTCCCGGATACCTGGCTCTATACCGCGAACACGACGGATGTGGCACTGCTCAAACGCGCCCATGAAAGAATGAAAGAGGCCGTCCAGAAAGCGTGGGAAGGCAAAGCCGACGGGCTGCCGTATAAAACGCAAAACGATCTGGTGACCATGGCCTCTATCGTTGAGAAAGAAACGGCGGTGGCAGGCGAACGCGACCGTGTTTCTTCTGTGTTTATCAACCGTCTGCGTATCGGTATGCGTTTACAAACGGATCCGACGGTGATTTACGGCATGGGTGAGAACTATAATGGTAAGCTGTCGCGCAAAGATCTGGAAACGCCCACGCCTTATAACACTTATGTGATTAACGGTATGCCGCCGGGGCCGATTGCGGTACCGTCCGCTGCGTCCTTAAACGCGGCGGCGCATCCGGCAAAAACGCCTTATCTCTATTTTGTCGCCGACGGGAAGGGCGGGCACACTTTTAATACCAATCTTGCCAGCCACAATCAGGCGGTGCAGGTGTATATCAAAACGCTGAAGGACAAGAATGACCAGTAAATTTATCGTCATCGAGGGGCTCGAAGGAGCAGGGAAGACAAACGCGCACAACGTCGTTGTCGCCACCTTAAAAGAGCTTGGCGTGACCGATTTGGTCTTCACGCGTGAGCCGGGTGGAACGCCTCTGGCGGAAAGGCTGCGTGAGCTAACGCTCAATAATGCCGGCATCGGCGATGAGATTGTGACCGATAAAGCGGAAGTGCTGATGTTTTATGCCGCTCGTGTTCAGCTGGTCGAAACGGTTATCAAGCCGGCGCTGGCTCGCGGGGCCTGGGTGATTGGCGATCGTCACGACCTGTCCACTCAGGCTTATCAGGGTGGCGGTCGTTGCATCGATCAGCAGCTGCTGATGGCGTTGCGGAACACCGTGCTGGGCGATTTCTATCCCGATCTGACGATTTACCTGGATGTCACACCTGAGGTGGGGCTGACGCGCGCGCGCGCGCGCGGAGAGTTGGATCGCATTGAACAGGAATCTATCGACTTCTTTAACCGCACGCGCGCACGCTATCTGGAATTTGCGGCGGCAGACAGCCGTATCCGTACGATCGATGCGACTCAGTCGCTGGATGAGGTGTCTGCTGCGGTTCGCGAGGCGGTTCTCGACTGGGCTAAGGGACTTATCTGATGAAATGGTATCCATGGCTGCGCGGGCCGTTTGAGCAAATCCTCGGCCAGTATCAGGCCGGGCGCGGGCACCATGCGTTACTGCTTCACGCCCTGGCAGGGATGGGTGACGAGGCGCTGATTTACGCGCTCAGTCGCTGGCTAATGTGTCAGCGGCCCGAGGGCAATAAAAGCTGCGGTCAATGCCGCAGCTGCCAGCTTATGCAGGCGGGCAACCATCCCGACAGCTATGTTATCGAACCGGAAAAGGGCAAGAGCAGCCTGGGTATCGACAGCATTCGCGACATTACCGAAAAGCTCTACGGTCACGCGCAGCAGGGCGGGGCGAAAGTAGTCTGGCTGAAAGATGCAGGTTTACTGACGGAAGCGGCGGCCAACGCGCTGCTGAAAACGCTTGAAGAGCCGCCGGCTAATACCTGGTTTTTCCTCGGTTGCCGCGAACCGGCTCGTTTACCCGCGACGTTGCGCAGCCGGTGCCTGTACTGGTATTTAGCCGTGCCGGATGAAAGTTTTGCGCAGGCCTGGCTTGCCCGCGAAAGCACTTTTGATCCCCCTCAGCTGCGGGCCGCTTTGCGCCTCAGCTCCGGTGCGCCAGCCGCCGCGCTTGAACTGTTGCAGCCGGGAAACTGGAAGCATCGTCAGGCGTTGAGTGAAAAACTCGCTCAGGCCTGTGCCTGCGGGGATATGCTGATGCTGTTACCGGCGCTGAATCATGACGAGGCTGTACGCCGCGTTCACTGGCTCAGCTCGCTGCTTCTCGATGCGCTGAAATGGCAGCAGGGAGCGCAGCAGTGGTTGACCAATGACGATATGCACCCGCTTGTTGCAACGCTTGCCAGTAGCGCAAAGCCCGCCGTCCTGCAGGCTATTTTGCAGGGCTGGTTTAGCTGCCGCGAGTCGCTGATGACGGTCGTCGGCGTGAACCGCGAGTTGCTGATAACTGAACAACTGTTGACCTGGGAGCGACTCATGCAACCCGGTGCTATCCTTCCTTCTCCACATCTTTAAGAGTGTTTGTATGTTTCTGGTTGACTCACACTGCCATCTTGATGGCCTGGATTACCAATCTCTGCACAAAAACGTCGATGACGTTCTCGACAAGGCGGCTGCCAGAGACGTGAAGTTTTGTCTTGCCGTTGCCACCACGCTTGAGGGCTATCGCGGAATGCGCGAGCTGGTCGGCGAGCGGGATAACGTCGCCTTTTCCTGCGGCGTACACCCGCTCAATCAGGACGAGGAGTACGACGTTGAAGCGCTGCGTCTTATGGCTGCCGAACCTGGCGTAGTGGCGCTGGGTGAAACCGGGCTGGATTATTTCTATACCCCTGAAACCAGGCCGCGTCAGCAGGAATCCTTCCGCAACCATATCCGCATTGGCCGCGAGCTGAACAAACCGGTTATCGTCCACACCCGGGATGCCCGCGCCGATACGCTGGCCATCCTGCGCGAAGAGAAAGTGACAGACTGCGGCGGAGTACTACACTGTTTTACAGAAGACAGGGAAACGGCCGGAAAGCTGCTGGATATGGGGTTTTATATCTCTTTCTCCGGCATTCTGACTTTCCGAAATGCCGAGCAGCTGCGCGATGCGGCACGTTATGTGCCGCTGGATCGTATCCTGGTGGAAACCGACTCACCTTATCTGGCTCCCGTACCGCATCGGGGTAAAGAGAACCAGCCTGCAATGACGCGCGATGTGGCGGAATACATGGCGGTACTCAAAGGGGTCACCATGGAAGAACTGGCCGATGTGACCACCAAAAACTTTGGCGCGCTCTTCCATATCGACCCGGCCCGGCTGGGCGCTTCCTGATGTTTATCAGTTATTTTATTGCTCGTAATTAATGCCGTAAGCGAGTAAAGTGCTCCGCCTTAAAAAGGGCGGAGCAGCAGCAGACTGAAACATTTCGACATTTGTAATGTAAATTATTGAAAGTTTTCAGCGCGACTCTCCGAGAAACGTGATAGCCGTCAAACAAAGTTTTCTCTATTTATTTTACTCTGCGTAATAAATAAAGGGCGCTTAGATGCCCGCACAGGGACTGGTTCTCCCCCCGGTCCGACGCGCATAATGCGTAAAAAAAGCACAAATACTCAGGAGCACTCTCAATTATGTTTAAGAATGCATTTGCTAACCTGCAAAAGGTGGGTAAATCGCTGATGTTGCCAGTATCCGTACTGCCTATCGCAGGTATCCTGCTGGGCGTCGGTTCTGCAAACTTCAGCTGGCTGCCAGCGGTCGTCTCTCATGTGATGGCGGAAGCGGGCGGGTCAGTCTTCGCCAACATGCCGCTGATCTTCGCAATCGGCGTGGCGCTGGGCTTCACCAACAACGACGGCGTTTCCGCGCTGGCCGCTGTGGTTGCCTACGGCATTATGGTAAAAACCATGGCCGTGGTCGCCCCGCTGGTTCTGCATTTACCTGCTGAAGAAATCGCGGCTAAGCACCTGGCCGATACCGGCGTGCTGGGCGGTATTATCGCGGGTGCGATCGCTGCATATATGTTCAACCGTTTCTACCGCATCAAGCTGCCTGAATATCTGGGCTTCTTCGCCGGTAAACGTTTCGTGCCGATCATCTCCGGCCTGACCGCGATCTTCATGGGCGTTGTGCTGTCCTTTATCTGGCCACCGGTCGGGACGGCTATCCAGACCTTCTCTCAGTGGGCTGCTTATCAGAACCCGGTTGTGGCATTCGGTATCTACGGCTTCGTAGAACGCTGCCTGGTGCCGTTCGGTCTGCACCACATCTGGAACGTTCCATTCCAGATGCAGATTGGTGAATACACCAACGCTGCGGGTCAGGTCTTCCACGGCGACATCCCTCGTTATATGGCAGGCGACCCAACTGCGGGTAAACTGTCCGGTGGCTTCCTGTTCAAAATGTACGGTCTGCCGGCTGCGGCTATCGCTATCTGGCACTCGGCGAAACCTGAAAACCGTGCAAAAGTCGGCGGCATCATGATCTCCGCTGCGCTGACCTCGTTCCTGACCGGTATCACCGAGCCAATCGAATTCTCCTTCATGTTCGTGGCGCCAATTCTGTACATCATCCACGCGGTGCTGGCAGGTCTGGCCTTCCCAATCTGTATCCTGCTGGGTATGCGTGACGGAACGTCCTTCTCCCACGGTTTAATTGACTTTATCGTGCTGAGCGGTAACAGCAGCAAACTGTGGCTGTTCCCAATCGTGGGTCTGTGCTACGCGGCCGTGTACTACACCGTGTTCCGCGTGCTGATTAAAGCGCTGGATCTGAAAACCCCGGGTCGTGAAGACGCGACTGCCGAAAGCTCCGCGGCTTCTACCAGCGAAATGGCTCCGGCTCTGGTTAGCGCCTTTGGCGGTAAAGAAAACATCACTAACCTCGACGCCTGTATCACTCGTCTGCGTGTGAGCGTGGCCGACGTGTCTAAAGTCGACCAGGCTGGCCTGAAGAAACTGGGTGCAGCGGGTGTGGTGGTAGCTGGTTCAGGCGTTCAGGCTATCTTCGGCACCAAGTCCGATAACCTGAAAACTGAAATGGATGAGTGGATCCGTAACAGCTAATCAGTGAGTTGGGGAGACTAAGGGAGGCCAATGGCCTCCCTTTTTTACGTCAGCGATCTGAGCCCTAAGAGGCTGCCTGGCCTCGATTTGGTATCCCGCATCTTCTGGATGCATGGACAAGTTCTCGTTCAGGCACTTTTGCCGTAGTCTGCCGTTGAAAGACGCTATCCTGGCGCTGTCCGTTGGTGTGCCGGGCCGTGCCCCCCCTGATCTCCCTCACATACACTCAGCCTTTCCAGGATTTTCCCAATAAATTCAGAGCTATTCATCTCCTTCATCCGTAAATAGCGTGTTCCCTATTTTTACCCTGGATGTGTCAACATGGGACATATCAATATCTTTCAGGTTAGCTGCGGCCAGGATAGACCCCGTTAGCTTGCTCCTGCACAGCGTACTTTTGGACAGGTCAGCCCCGGAGAGGTTAGCATTGGAGAGGTCTGCATCGGACAGGTTAGTTGCGGACAAGTTTGAATAAGATAAATCGAAATTGGACAGGTCAGTCCTGGCTAAGTTCAGGCCCGCCAGGTTCACATTTTTCAGATTCAACCGACCCTCTTCGGTATACATCGCGGTCAGTTGAGGAAGTTGACATTGACGTCGGATGGTTAACATCCTGTATGCATCGTAGAAATTTTTTGCATTTATCTCCTGGCTTTCTTTAGCAGAGTTTTTTGTTACCTCTATAAGTACTTTTTCCGGGTTGTCACGTGAATTTCTGAAAATGATTTTACATCCATGAATGTCATCAAGAGTAAAGGATTCACTGCGCTTAATAGCGTTGTAATCGAGGCCTACAAATAACTTCTCCATGTTGTTTACTATCTGGTCGCAAATTTTTTCATTATATTTAGTTACACCACCGCGAGTAAAAAAGTTGATGATATGTTCGAGTATCCCTTTTGGTGAGGTTGCCTCTTTGAGGGCGTAATCCGTTCCCGTCATGACCGCGGATAAACAATCTGACAAAGTGTTTCGTGATGATATTAGAGACATTTTTACAAAACCTATAGATGTTGGAATCATCATTTAACGATGCAGATCTTATGATTGCCGGTGAATCGGGTGATCGACTTATTCTGCCGCTGCGGCAGACAGTCGGTAAGGGTAAAACACTGAGCTGTAACATCGACGGAAACGTCTTCACATCATGAATGTAAATACAGGTTACAGCGAGGCATGAAATAGCGCTTTAGTTGTTGAGAGATGCTTCGCTCCGTTAGGGGATGCTCATTAGTGCAGCAGTAAGTCGGTGAGCAGGAAAGAAATATGGGGTTAAGGTTGAAAGAGCAGGAGTAACTCGCTCATACTCTTACGCTAAGTCGCGCGCCTTCCTTCATGGCCGCGCGGTATAACGCCAGCAGCTACTGCCGCACTCTAACGAAAAAAGGTAAACGTCATGGCCGAAGAAACCATTTTCAGTAAAATCATTCGCCGCGAAATTCCGGCGGACATCGTTTATCAGGACGATCTTGTCACGGCTTTCCGCGATATCTCTCCCCAGGCGCCTAGCCATCTTCTTATCATCCCCAACGTACTGATCCCGACGGTTAATGATGTCACCGCGGAGCATGAACCGGCGTTAGGCCGTATGCTGAGCGTTGCGGCGAAGATTGCTGAACAGGAAGGCATTGCGGAAGATGGCTATCGCTTAATCATGAACTGCAACCGCCACGGCGGGCAGGAAGTTTATCATATCCATATGCACCTGCTGGGCGGCAGGGCGCTTGGGCCAATGCTCGCCCATAAAGGATAACAGGATGACAAGGAACCCTCTCTTATTGCTGCTGGCGGGGCTGCTGATGGCGGGGTGCGGTTCCCGTCCGGCGATCCCGGTGAGCGATCAGCAGACGCTGGTGATGGAGGCCGCCGTGCTGGCGTCCGGCATCAGCGCGGAAAAACCTGATATTTCATCCGTTGAGGGGGCCACCGTCTCCCAGTCACAGTTGTATAATGAGCGCAGCGTGCCGGTCACCGTCAACTATCGTTTCTACTGGTATGACATTAAAGGGCTGGAGATTCATCCGCTTGAACCATCGCGCTCCGTCACGATACCGGCAAAGTCTTCTTTAACGGTATCTTCAACGGCCAGCTATCCGGATGCACGTAAGGTGCGTCTCTCTCTGTCTTTGTAAGGGGTGAATTTTGATCAAGGGAATCCACAGATATCTGGTAGTGCTCGCCGCGGCGATGATACTGTCCGGCTGTATTAAAGGTGGCGGTGAACAGCCCGCGCCGGTAGATGAAGTTAAACCCGGTACTACGCAGCCGGTTCAGCCTGAGCCAACCGTGCCGTCAGTACCGACGGTGCCGACTCAGCCAGGGCCGGTTACCCAGCCTGAACCCACTATCCCTGCGACGCCAAAAGTTCGCACTTATGACTGGGGCAGCGCGCTACAGCCTCTGGTCGGTAAAATGTTGCAGGCTGACGGCGTAACGCCGGGCGGCGTGCTGCTGGTGGACAGCGTCAATAACCGGACTAACGGAGCGCTGGAAACCAGTAAAGCAACGGAGGCCTTACGCGGAGCGCTTGCCAACAACGGTAAATTCACTCTGGTTTCCGCCCAGCAGCTTTCCATGGCTAAACAGCAACTGGGCCTGTCACCGCAGGACAGCCTTGGCTCACGCAGCAAAGCGATCGGTATTGCCCGTAACGTAGGCGCACAGTATGTGCTGTACAGCAATGCCAGCGGTAACGTGCGTTCTCCAACGGTGAAAATGCAGCTGATGCTGGTCCAGACGGGCGAAATTATCTGGTCAGGTAACGGTGCAGTACAGCAAACCCAGTAAGGCGTCTTTGCAGGCAGCGATTGCCCATCATCTTCCGGCGGCTCAGGCCGCCGGAAGCTTTTGCGAACTGGAAGGGCTGAGCGGCGGCAGCCTGCATGTCAAAATTGGCGATCGGGAGCTGGTGGCGCGTTGTCAGCCTCAGCGGCCGATGCCCGGCGTCTCGCTCCGGCGGCAGTACCGTGCCTTAAAACGCTTACCCACAGGGATCGGGCCTGAGCCGGTCTGCCTGGCTGAAGACTGGCTTATTGTGGAATGGCTGGCAGGCGAGGTGAGAACCCAGCCTTGTGCCCCGCACTTGCTGGGCGATTTACTTTATCGTCTGCATCGTCAGCCGCTTTTTGGCTGGCGCATCACTTTACTTCCCCTGCTGGAACATTACTGGCAGCGGGCATCACCAGCGAGGCGCACTCTGTTCTGGCTGCGCAGGCTAAAGCAGATGAAGCGCGCGGGTGAACCCAGGCCGCTGCGGCTTGCGCCGCTGCATATGGACGTCCATGCCGGTAACCTGGTGCATCAGCCGCATGCCCTGAGGCTAATCGACTGGGAATATGCCGGAGACGGAGACATTGCCCTGGAACTGGCGGCGGTGCTTGCTGCCGCTCACACTGATGGCGAGAGGCTGCTGCGGCATTATGCACAGTTAAGTAATATTGCAGTACAAACGCTGCGTGATGGGGTCACCGGCTGGCGGCCCTGGGTTATGATGCTGATGGCTTCATGGTATGAATGCCGCTGGCAGCAAACGCGTGACAAACAATTTTTAACCCTGGCAGACGAGGCGTGGAGCCAGCTGCGAGTGATAAATGACTAACAGAGAGGTAATTGTGGGTCCGGTAATGTTGGATGTGGCAGGCTTTGAGCTGGATGCCGAAGAGCGCGAAATTCTGCAGCACCCGCTGGTGGGTGGGCTGATTCTGTTTACCCGTAACTATCACGATCCTGAGCAGCTGCGCGAGCTGGTGCGCCAGATTCGCGAAGCTTCACGCAATCACCTCGTGGTCGCGGTCGATCAGGAAGGTGGCCGCGTCCAGCGTTTCCGGGAAGGGTTTACCCGCCTCCCTGCCGCGCAGTCTTTTGCCGCGCTGCACGGGCTTGAGAAGGGCGGCGAGCTTGCTCAGGATGCGGGCTGGCTAATGGCCTGCGAAATGCTGGCTATGGATATTGATATCAGCTTTGCGCCGGTGCTGGATGTCGGCCATATCAGCGCGGCCATCGGCGAGCGTTCTTACCATGAAGATCCGCGCAAGGCGCTGGCCATGGCGACGCGGTTCATCGACGGTATGCACGCCGCTGGAATGAAAACCACCGGCAAGCACTTCCCGGGCCACGGTGCGGTCATCGCGGATTCCCATAAGGAAACGCCGCGCGACGAGCGTGAAGAAGCCGTCATTCGCCAGCATGATATGCAGATTTTCCGCAGTCTGATTACCGATAACAAACTCGACGCCATTATGCCTGCGCATGTAATCTACCCCAAGGTCGATCCCCGTCCGGCCAGCGGATCCCCACACTGGTTAAAAACCGTGTTGCGCGGTGAGCTGGGCTTTGAAGGCGTGATTTTCTCAGACGATCTGTCGATGGAAGGTGCGGCCATTATGGGCAGCTACGCCGAGCGCGGCCAGGCTTCGCTGGATGCAGGTTGCGATATGATCCTTGTCTGTAATAATCGTAAGGGGGCCGTGAGCGTGCTGGATAACCTGTCTCCGGTCAAAGCAGAACGTGTTACAGCTTTGTATCATAAAGGTTCATTTACCCGTCAGGAGCTGATGGCCTCTGAGCGCTGGAAACAGGTCAGCCAGCAGCTTGAAGCCTTGCAAGAGCAGTGGCTGGCCCACAAGGCGGGTCTTTAACCCCTCCGGCCGCAGGGCCGGTATTCGTGCGGTGAGGATGCAATGATTATCTATTTACACGGTTTTGACTCTAACAGTCCCGGTAACCATGAAAAGGTGCTGCAGCTTCAGTTTATCGACCCGGATGTACGGCTCATCAGCTACAGTACCCGGCACCCGAAACATGATATGCAGCACTTGCTTAAAGAAGTCGATAAAATGCAGCAGCTGAGCGATGACGAGCGCCCGCTGATCTGTGGCGTAGGTCTGGGAGGATTCTGGGCTGAACGTATTGGTTTTCTGTGCGATATGCGGCAGGTTATTTTCAACCCGAATCTTTTTCCGCAGGAGAATATGGAAGGGAAAATCGATCGTCCTGAAGAGTACACCGACATCACGACCAAGTGTGTGCAAAACTTTCGGGAGAAAAACCGCGATCGCTGCCTGACTATCCTGTCACGCCATGATGAGGCTCTGGATAGCCAGAGAACCGCCGGGACGCTGCATCACTTCTATGAAATCGTCTGGGACGAAGAGCAAACGCATAAATTTAAAAACATCTCTCCGCACCTGCAACGGATCAAAGCGTTTAAAACGCTGGGGTAACATCCCGGTAACGCGAGCAAAAAAATTACGGGTCAGCTTATGCTGGCCCTTTTTGTTTATCTTTTCGGCATTAAAATTGATGTATATCAATTTTGGTATGACCAATGTGCCGTTCATGGTATTCTCAGGTCAGATGAATGGGCGTGAACGCGCAACCTGTTGTTAATTAAACGTTATTTAGATAACTTTTAATTAACAATTGGTTAATATTTTAGGGGGTCATTTGACTACGCCATTAAGAAAGATTGTCATTGTAGGTGGTGGTGCAGGCGGACTTGAACTGGCCACACAGTTAGGGAAGAAACTGGGCCGTGGCAAGAAAGCCAAAATTACGCTGGTGGACCGCAATCACAGCCATCTGTGGAAGCCGCTGTTGCACGAAGTGGCCACCGGCTCTCTGGATGAAGGTGTGGACGCGCTGAGCTATCTGGCCCATGCGCGTAACCACCATTTCCAGTTCCAGCTCGGTTCCGTGGTGGACATCAACCGCGAAGCCAAAACCTTAACCCTTGCGGAACTGCGCGACGAGAAGGGTGAGCTGTTGGTACCTGAACGCAAGCTTGCCTATGACACGCTGGTCATGGCGTTGGGCAGCACCTCCAACGACTTCAACACGCCGGGCGTGAAAGATCACTGTATCTTCCTCGATAACCCGCATCAGGCGCGTCGTTTCCACTCGGAGATGCTGAATCTGTTCCTGAAATATTCCGCTAACCTTGGCGCCGGTGGCAAAGTGAACATTGCTATCGTCGGCGGCGGAGCAACGGGCGTTGAGCTGTCGGCCGAGCTGCACAATGCGGTGAAACAGCTGCACAGCTACGGTTATAAAGGCCTGACCAACGAAGCACTGAACGTGACGCTGGTGGAAGCGGGTGAACGTATTCTTCCTGCGCTGCCTCCGCGAATCTCTGCGGCGGCGCACAGCGAGCTGACCAAACTCGGCGTGCGTGTTCTGACCCAAACTATGGTGACATCTGCCGAAGCAGGTGGCCTCAATACCAAAGACGGTGAATTTATTGCCGCCGATCTGATGGTCTGGGCGGCGGGCATTAAAGCGCCGGACTTTATGAAAGACATCGGCGGGCTTGAAACTAACCGCATCAACCAGCTGGTGACCGAGCCCACCCTGCAAACCACTCGCGATCCTGATATTTATGCGATTGGCGACTGTGCATCCTGCGCACGTCCGGAAGGCGGCTTTGTGCCTCCACGCGCTCAGGCCGCACACCAGATGGCTTCCCTGGTGCTGAAGAATATCATCGCTCAAAGGAAAGGCCAGCCGCTGAAATCCTATGTCTATAAGGATCACGGTTCCCTGGTTTCGCTGTCTAAGTTCTCCACCGTAGGCAGCCTGATGGGCAACCTGATGCGCGGTTCAATGATGGTGGAAGGACGCATGGCTCGCTTCGTGTATATCTCGCTGTATCGTATGCACCAGGTTGCGCTGCACGGCTATTTCAAAACCGGGCTGATGATGCTGGTAGGCAGTATCAACCGCGTGATTCGTCCGCGTCTGAAACTACATTAAGCGATAGCACTGTTTAAGAGCGCCGACCTGACGGCGACATAAAATGGCTCCCATTACAGGGAGCCGTTTTCATTTTCGTCCGTCAAATATTGTCATCTTGCTGTTGACGGGTTGTACCGTCTGACCACCGTAGCCCGGATTTCTGGTCTTATCTAACCTCAGTACCCTGGTATCTACGGTGCGGGTATCGTAAAGGCGTTAATTTATATCGTCACTTATCTAATGTATTTAGAATTAGCGCCCTGGATTTTTACGATGGGTACATAAATGAATATCAATCTTTTGGCACGGGCGTATATTTTCAAAAGCACGGAAGCTGCCGCTGAACTGGCAAAAATCGACAGTAAGCATAGAGATTATGCCATAAAAATGATTACCAACAAACTTAATAAAATCCGGAATTCAACTAATCATTTTTCTCCTGTTAAGTATCAAAAATACACAGATTTGAAAGATAATTTATTGCCTCCAGGACGCTTTGTATCTGATAAAAGAGAGGTAGTGGAAGGAAATTCAGCTGCTAGATTCGAGAGAAATGAAAAGTCGGATTTTATCAGAGGGTTACTGGTAGGCGGAGTTGGCGAGGATAACAAATGTATGGGCGAAGAGAATGCCGCGATGAATGCTGTGATAAATTCCTCTAACTATATAAATACCCTGGCCGTGAGTATTACCGATGCTTGTAATAATATCCTCAAAAGCGACATGCCAATTCTAAGTGAAGTTCGTCGTGTTACTACTGGTTTAGCGTCTTTTCAAAAGACAATAAATGTAGAGTTGAATACGCCGGCCACAAAATTTTTAGCAACAAAAATTACTGATGAAAAAAATTTCAAAGCCTTTGGTAACATAGAGGGCTATGATGATGAGACGTTGAATAAAGTGAAAGATTGCATTCGGGAGATCAGAGAGTGGAGCAGTAAAATTAGTGTATAAACGGCTGCCACATGGGAGATAATACTATCCTTTTCCCGTTACAGGAATCGGATAGAGTTATACGACGAGGCAGATTTAAATGGCAAGAAGTATCCGTGCCTGAATCAGCATCATGAGGCTGAAAAACGGTCTTGCACCTGTTTTTTAACGGCTATTGAACACAAAAATCCTAAGCTAAGCTTTTAGTGCTTAGGATTTCTCTCAAACCCGGCATACCGGCACCTAAACCCGCTTTTTTGATCCTTTTTCTGATAGGTGGAAGATCGTAATTGGTTGCAAAATTATGAGTAATTAAACAGTCAGGAGGATGTCCTGTGAATAAATCAATGTTAGCGGGTATAGGTATTGGCGTGGCCGCAGCACTTGGCGTTGCCGCGGTGGCCAGCATGAACGTATTTGACCGCGGGCCACAGTACGCACAGGTGGTGTCTGCGACACCGATCAAGGAGACAATTAAAACGCCGCGCAAAGAGTGCCGTAATGTAGCCGTCACGCATCGCCGTCCGGTACAGGATGAAAACCGTCTTATCGGTTCTGCGCTGGGCGCGGTAGCCGGTGGCGTCATCGGACATCAGTTTGGCGGCGGGCGTGGCAGAGACGTGGCGACCGTAGCTGGCGCGCTGGGCGGCGGCTATGCCGGTAACCAGGTGCAGGGTGCCATGCAGGATAACGATACCTACACCACGACCCAACAGCGCTGTAAAACCGTCTATGACAAGTCAGAAAAAATGCTCGGCTATGACGTGACTTATCGCATCGGCAATCAGCAGGGGAAAATCCGTATGGATAAAGATCCCGGTACGCAGATCCCTTTAAACGATAACGGGCAGCTGGAGCTGAATAAGATCTAAGAGCAGGCCTGCCTTGTGGCAGGCCTGCGGGACGGGCTTAGAACAGCACTGAGTAGTTCACGCCGTAGGTACGACCGCGACCTTTATAGTCATACAGCGAGGCTGGGCCATAGCCCGGGCTGTAATACATAGGTGCGCGCTGACCCCAGACGGTGGTGTAATCGCGATCCAGCAGGTTCTCAACGCTGAAACTCAACGTTCCCACCGGCAGCTGGTAGCTGCCAAGGAAGTCGACGGTGGTATAGCCGTCGACTTCGTTACCGGCGTCGTCGCTGAGCTTGAACGAGGTGGTGGTTTGCACTCGCAGACTCCACGGATCTGGTGCCCAGCCCACGTAGGCCGTCGCCTTCGACGGGCTTGCGACTTTCACATCATACTTTTCCCACTTGCCGTTAACCTTAGATTCCGTTTTCAGGACATTAAAGTTACCGCCGGTGCTCCAGTTGGTGTCCGGAATAAAGTAATCCACTGCGCCTTCGACCCCGTAAATACGACGTTTATCATCCAGCACGCTGATAGTCAGATCTTTATTGGCTACCACGCTCTTGTCTGACAGAGAATAGTAGGTCGCAATCTGGGTGCGCAGGTTGTCGCCGGTATAGCGCCAGCCCAGTTCGTAAGAGTCAACCTTCACGCCCTGGAGTTTGCTTGCTCCGACGTTGACGCTGTTGGTGAGCGGCAGATGTCCGTTAACGGCCGGGCCATAGGTTCCGCGACCGTAATATTTACCCGGATCAGGCAGCTCCACGCCCTGGGAGAAATTCAGCCAGGTCTGCTGGCGCTCGGTAATATGCATCAGGATACCGGCATTAAACAGGGCATTGTCGTAGTCGGTGGAGCCGCCCGGGATCGCGTCGGCAGACGTGGCTTTCCCTGCAGCAATGGCCTGCTGCTGCGCGTAACCGATGAAGTCGTCGATTTTGTTCTCGGTGTACTGATAGCGCACGCCGCCGCTTAAGGTAAAGAGATCGTTGATGTCATAGCTCGACTGCAGGAACGCGGCCAGGTTAGTAATGTCATAGGCCGGGTAGCGTCCCGTGGTGTAAATGCTCTGGTTATTCAGTCCGCCGGATGCGCTGGCTTTTGCCAGGTCAAAGAACATCTGGTTGGAGGTAAAGCGTTCGTGATCGGCGTCCAGGCCATAGGTCAGCTGCCAGCCGTCCAGCGGTTCGCTGTTCAGGGTAAGCTTCGCGCCGTACTGATCGGTATCCTGTTGAGAGGAGGAAAGGGCCGTCACCTGCTGACTTTTATTCACGGTCGGGAACGGGTAAAACAGCTGCGACTCGTCGCGATAGTAAACCTGGCCTACCAGCTCCTGACCCAGGAAATCGCTGTTGGCGTATTGCAGGCTGATCAGGTGACGCTCGGTGCCCGGAACACGGTCAGAATTTAGCCCCTTGCTGACGTAAGCTTTGCTGGCGCCGGTAATGGCCGAAAAGTCCTTTCCGAGGTTCAGGCCGTAATCGTCATCGCCTTTGCTTTTGTAATACTGGGCGACCAGCTGGAGCTGCTGGGTGTCATCTATATTCAGCGTGCCGGTGCCCATAATATCCAGGCGGTCGGAATATTGCAGGCCCGTCTGGGTATTATCGAGCAGCGTCGCATCGCCGTTGCCGTCATACCAGCCGCCAAATTTCTGATAGGCCACGGAGACGCGCCCTGAGGCGTGCTCGTTGCCGCCGGAAAGGGCGCTGGCGATACGCTCATCATGGTCTTTGCTGCTGTTAAAGCCTGACTTCACGCCGGTTTCGAACTCCATCTGCGTTTCCGGCTGGCCTTTTTTGGTCACGATATTAATCAGGCCGCCGGTGCTGCCGCCGCCATACAGCGAGGTAGCTCCGGCGATGACCTCGACGTGCTCAATATTGAACGGGTCGATAGAGTCCAGCTGACGGCTGTCGGTACGGGAAGAGTTAAGGCGCACGCCGTCGATGAGAATCACCATTGGGCGCCCGCGCATATTCATTCCGTAGTTAGTTCTGCTCTGGCTGCTGACATCAAGACCTGGGATAAGCTGCGCCAGCGCATCCTTGAGTTCTTTACCGCCCTGAACCTGCTGTTGCAGTTCGGCATTCTCAATCACCCAGCTCGTCTGAGCCATTTCCGCCACGGTTCGGTTGCTGCGGTTGGCGGAGACAACAATATTTTCTTCATTATTTTGCTGCGCATTTGCCGGTGCCATCATAGCCAGCAGCAGGGGGTTTAGCGCCCAGAGTGCGTGTTTCCTGGATATCATCATTGTTCCTTCGTGCGGGCTGACAACCATCAGCCCAAAGATGCGGTGTAGTGAGTCAACGAAGCAGCGTTAGGCTGCGGTACTTCCCGGTTGCCGCTGCGCCACTGGATAAGCGGCGTCGGCAGACTGAGATCGAATAAATCACGCCCCAGAGCGCGATTCAGAATACGGGCGGAGCGCCACGCCATCAGGCTGAGCTGCGGCTCGGCAATGCCGTGGGTGTGCATACTGGCGTTAACGGCAAAAATGTTATTTTCTTTGGGGCCATCCCACTCAAGGGTAAAGTCGTTGCGTACCTGGAACTGCTGTTCGTCGCGCAATGCCAGACGTGGCAGAAGCGGGGTGAGCATCCCCGGTAAGCCGGTGCGATAGCCTGTCGCGAATATCACGACGTCGCAGTCGATAATGTCGGACCCCCGATCAAGATGATGAGCTAGATGCAGCGCCCAGGCATGGCCGCGGGCCTGTAAATCGGTGACGGAACGGCTTGGCAGAAGACTCGCGTTGCGCGACTGTCCCAGTACCTCAAAGCGATGATACAGCTCGCGATAGATGGTCAGCAGGGAGTCAGCGGTTATCCCGTCGGAAGTCATCTTCTGCTCGCTTAGCATATGCTGGCGGGCATGCTCGCCTAACTCCCCGAAGCTGTGGACGTATTCCGGCGTGAAATACTCATTGGCGAAGGCCGCCTCGTCCAGCGCGTTGAAATTGTTGCGGCGGGAAACCCAGTGTACATGCTGAGGATGACCCCATTCGCCGCGGAAAGCGTTGAGAAACAGATCCGCGCCGCTCTGACCACCGCCCACAATTGCTACGCGTTTGCCGCTGAGATCGGGTTTACGCAGACTCATTTCGCTGGCATGGAAGCAACGGCTGTTACTTTCTTTCACGCATGGCGGCAGGTAAGGCAATTTTCCGGTGCCAAGACAGAGGTTGCGTGCATAGCTCACGCCGTTGCCCGTTTGCACCACAAAACGTTTTTGCTGCTCGTCAAAATCAATACTTTCAACCTTGCTGTCGAACTGAAGGTTTTCCATTCTCCCGGCAGCCCAGCGCAGGTAGTCGGAAAACTCATCCCGTGAAACCGTGCGCAGCTCGGTGGTCAAAAAGCGGTAGAACTTTTTGCGCTGTACCAGGTAGTTAATAAAGCTAAAGGGGCTGGTTGGCGCAACGGCGCTGACCAGATCCTTGAGGAACATCGTCTGCATATGGCAGTCCGGCACCAGCATGCCGGGATGCCAGGCAAACTGCGGGCGGCTGTCAAAAAACCGGCTGCTGAAGGCTGGCGCTTCATGAGCAAGCGCGGCGATGCTGAGGTTAAACGGGCCGATGCCCACGCCAATAAAATCTAAAGTTGGTGTCATGATGGTTCCTTCGTAGCCAGCCACAGCGGGTTCTCAAGGTCTTCAAGGTAGGTTGGCAGCATGCGGCTGCCGCCGTCCTGATCCGGCCAGGTCAGCTTCACGGGATTGAGCACAACGCGAATAATCTGCGGCCTGAACAAGTCGAAAAGTTGAAAGCGGGCCGCCATCTGTGGATGGGCCTGCATATAGCCATGCAACACGTCAGCCAGCAGCTGGTAAAAGCGCGTCTCGCTGACGCCGGAGCGGGCCATCAACGGCGAGACGAAGCGCAGCACCGTCACGAAATGACCGGTTTGCAAATCATGAATTAAATAGTCTGCGCTCAGGCGAGCGGTGACGTCGCGCACCTCCTGCGGCAGGCTTTCCATTTCCGGGAAGTCATCTTTCACCAGACGCATATCACCCTGGAAATCCTTCAGCAGCACGCGCTGTGGCACGCTGTCCTTCATCGCGAGGGTAATGTTTTGCCCGTGGGCAATCAGCGCCACGCCGTAACGACACAGCAGGTGGTAGAGCGGCACCACCACCGCGCGGAAAAGCTGAGTTAACCAGGCCTCGGCGCTCAGGCCTGAGCGGGCGATCCACGCGCTAATCAGCGGCTGCTGCTGCTCGTCGCATTCCATCAGCGCGGCCATCAGGATCGGTGTCTCGTTCTCATCCAGCCAGCGGGATGGATTTTCACGCCAGATCACTCCCAGCATTTCCTGATAACGATACGGCGCCTGCGCAAGAGCACCATAGCCGTGGTGAGCAACATACCCTGCGGCAGGCTCCCCCAGAATGACGGCTCCCGTTTTTTGCAGCGTGGCGTCGTTGGCGAAGATCTGTTGCAGCCAGCGCGAGGCGAGCGGCCCGGCAGCAATATATTTACCCGGAATGCCGCGATAGCAGGAGGTGTTGTAGATGGTCAGCGGCAGTTTGATATCTACCCCGCCTTTGCGACTGGCGTTGGTCAGGGTGCGCAGGGACTGCTGGGCCAGCCAGCGATCGCCATATTCCCCGAGGGAGATAATCTTGCCCTGGGCCAGATCCGCGACAAACTCGAGGGCGATTTTTTGCTGCCACTGCCACGGATGGACGGGCATCGGTAGCCAGCTGTCATCCAGGCCGAGCCGCCGCCAGTGCTGATGGAAACGCGCCAGTTCAGCGTTGTCCATCGCCCCGGCGAGCAGCTGCTGAATATCCAGCGCTTCATCGCAGCGCCACACCATACGCTCGCGCTCTACCGCCAGCCAGTGCAGCCGGAAGGTATTGCCGTATTCCGGCGCGTAGCGCTCAAGCGCCTCCAGCCCCCAGCCGCGACGGCCTTTATTGAAAGCAAACTTCGGATGACCGCTCAGCAGGCATTGCAGCCGATCCGCATCCAGGTCGATAAGCTGTTCCGCGCTCAGGCCACGGCGGGCTCTGAGCAGTTGCAGATCGCCGCGCAAAGTGGCGAACAAGTCCTGCATATGTTCGGCCACGGTCGCATCGCTCATCCTCAGCACCGGCTGGAGCTGTTGTAGCAGGGTTTGCGCTTCCGGGGCCAAATCGGCGCAGCGCAGCGAACGTGGATCGATCCACAGCCAGCCCCAGATGCCGCGTTCGGCGGTGAAGTGCCACTCCGCCCCCGGCAGATTTATGCAATAGCGGTTGTCACCCAGCGATTGAGCACTGAACACCTGTTCGTACTCCATTTCTGCCAGCATTTTTGCTGCCAGCTGGCGGTTTACCCACTCCCAGTCGCTGTACAGCATCACAGACCCACCTCGTTAAAGAAGGCCTGACGCGTGGTCATCACCAGGCGAGAGCGCTTGTGCGGGAAGTCAAACTCTTTGATTGTTTCATAGCCCGCCTGTGGCAGGTGCCTGAACAGGCGCTGGTTATCGGCGCGCGGTTCCAGCACCAGGCGCTGGGTACGGGGATCGTCCAGCAGCAGGAAGTGGCTCAGGCCGCGCAGCCAGCTTTGCACAAAGTGCGCGCCGCGCCACCGGGCTTCGCCCACCAGCAAGTGCAGCCCGCGGTCGAACGGCTGCCAGGCGTAGTGGCGGCCAATGCGGTCTTCCGGCGCCCAGTAAATCTCGAAATAGCCAAAGGGCTGGTCGTCAAAACAGCCGATCAGCGGATAGGCGTGTTTGCCGGTGAGCTGGCGCGCCAGATAAGCTTTTTGCTCCGCCTCCGGGCCCGTCTGCTCCCAGAAATACGCGACGCGTGGGTCGTTCATCCAGCGGGTAAAGGTGGCGCTGTCCTGCTGGGGATCGGCTACACGGAAGCTCAGGGTATGACGAACGCGCGCGTCGTAGCGGCGATACACTTCGCCATTCGGGCGGGCAGGGCGCTGCGGATGATAGATCTCACGTTCGGCATCAAAATTCATTTCTACAGCCGCGATGGTGCGTTGTTCATTCAGCCACAGCGGCAGCTGCCAGAAGGTGTCCCGGTGGATCACATCGCCGTGGATTTGGCGGAAGAGCGCCTGCGCCTGCGGCTCTTCGCGCCACTGGGCAAACGGCAGCACGATGGCTGACAGGCTGGGGGCTGCCACAAAAATCTGATCCAGCGCGTCGCGTAGCCAGGCTGCCGGAAGCGGGCCGGGCCAGTTTAGTACCGCGCTATTATCCAGCCCCCAGCTCAGCGCCAGAGGTGTAGCCAGCTTTTCGCAGCGCAGCCCGTGGCCGCCGTGCACGATGGTTGCCTGAGTCATTTATTTCTCCTGGGCCAGCAGCGGATTGGCAAAATCGAAGTAGATCACCGACGGATCGACGATGGTGTTTTCATTGTGATCGTGCAGATAGCAGAAGAAGTTGCCCTTAACGTTCCAGTGGGCGTTTTCCAGCACGTAGTCAAGGCAGGTAGGATGTGCCACATGCGGGCGCAGGGCGGCAAGCGCTGCGCGGACGCGAGCCATCAGATGCTGTTCGCTGTCCATGCCGGCGACACCGAGCGCGGCGGAGACGGCAAAGGTGGAATTCACCAGCAGGTAATAAGGGAAGTAGCGAAGAAGCTGCTCGCGCGTAAAGACATTTTCCGCGTCCGCTTCGCTAATCTCTTCCAGCCAGTCGCGCGCGTGGGGCATAAATGCGCTGCCCTGGCAGTCGCGATAAAGCAGACCGACAGGTAAATCCTGCTGCATCTCCACCAGAATGTTTTGCTGATGGGCAAGCAGGACGAGGCCGTAGTCGGCTTCGGCGATAAACAGCGGTTTCAAAACCTGTTCGCAGTAAGCGTCAATCCAGGCATGGGCCGCCTGTTTTTCACTGATGGCAAGGCGTGCGGCGAGGCGTTTAACCGTGGCGACAAGCAGTGAGTCTCCACCGTCGGCTGCGGCCTGGGTTAAGGTTACCAGCACATTAGTCTGGCTTGCCGGGGCGCTGAACAGCAGATTGTCGCGCAGCGCAAACAGGCTCTCTTCCATAACGTTGCCCTGCAAATCGCGCAGTCCAGCCCAGCCGTCTTCCTGCATCACGCGGAAGCTCGGAAAGCGGGCCTGTAAATCCTGCCAGCGTGTCGTTTTCGCCAGGCGGGCAAGACGCATGCCGCGCTTCACTTCTTTTACCGACAGCGTGCGCACCGAGTTGGTCAGACGCACGCTAAGGGAGAATTTAATCATATCCCGACTGCGGGCGCAGTAGAGCGAGCGGCTTGAGGTGGTGGGCGACCAGGCCTGACCGGCTTCGCCTAAATCTTTGATCAGCCCGCGCTCAGCGAGCTGGCGGCACCAGTCCTGCTCGAGCAGGTAATCCGCCTGCCACGGGTGCAACGGGAAAAGCCAGCGGCTATCAGTTTGCTCGCTCAGCAGTGCAGGGGCATTTTCAGTGGCAAAGCGCTGCAATCGCTGCTGAAGGTTCAGGTTCAGACTGTCGCCAGCCAGATATTCACGGTCGACGGCAAACCAGCGCAGCGGGAAGTGCGGAGCAAAATCAGGCAGATAACGCCGGGATTCCTGTTCGTTGAACGGCTTATGGGATTTTGGTGCCGGGTGGAAGGCATGGCCCACCAGCAGCGCCTGTTCCGCCTCACCGAAGGTTAATGGTCGTTCACGTAGCGCCGCCCAGTCATGACGGGAGGCGATGGCATGATGCGTGTGAGCGTGGCTTTCCATAACCCGCTGGTAAAAGGCTTCGCAGACGGCGGCGGAAAGCTGCTGCTCCGTCTGAAGCTTATTTACCACCAGCTGCGCAAGCGTGGCGAAATCCAGCGCCTGAGAGCCGCTTTCGCCAACCAGCATGGCAGGAAACTGGAAGCGATGGTGCTGGGTGGGCGAGAAGTAGATTGTCCGCAGGTGGAGGGCCTGCGTTGTGCTTAAAGGCACAATCAGCGTCCGCGGAGCGCTGTCGCTAAGCTGCCAGTCATCGGTTTCCCGAATCAGGGCGTTGAGAAAACAGTGGGCGGCCACGTCTGCGGCCAGGGAGTGACTCTCTAGATACATCTTTAACAACGTCCAGATAAAGTGATAATGATAATTCTGCCGATAACGGTTCTCATTATCAATATGAATTGTTACAATAATGCGAAATATATTATTAATTAACAGCACATTATTTACGGATATTTAACATTGTGACCTCTGTTGACGTGGCCGCGCCGCCGCAAAAGGCGCTTTCCAGCTGGCCGCTGGCGATAAGCGCCGGATTATTAGGTGTTGGGCAAAATGGGCTGCTGGTGGTGCTACCTGTACTGGTCAGTGAAACCCATTTGTCTCTCTCTATTTGGGCGGCACTGCTCACCCTTGGGTCAATGTTATTTCTGCCATCGTCGCCGTGGTGGGGAAAACAGATCGCGCTCAGGGGCAGCAAACCCGTGGTGCTCTGCTCGCTGGCGGGCTATGGCGTGAGCTTCATGCTGCTTGGTCTGGGCTGCGCGCTGCTGGCTACGGGGAAGGTCAACAGCCTCGGGGGGCTGGGGATCCTTATCCTGGCGCGGGTTATCTACGGGCTTACCGTCTCGGCGATGGTGCCCGCCTGTCAGGCCTGGGCCTTGCAGCGCGCCGGGGAAGGGCAGCGCATGGCGGCGCTGGCTTCGATAAGCTCCGGTCTGAGCTGCGGCAGGCTTTTTGGCCCGCTGTGTGCCGCAGGAATGCTGATATTGCACCCCGTTGCGCCGCTTGTGCTATTGATGGTGGCACCGCTTCTTGCTCTTGGGCTGTTGCTGCGGCTGCCGGGTACGGCTCCCCAGGCCTTTAGCGCACGTAAAAGCGGTCGCATGCGGGCAGACTGTCTGCCCTTTTTATTCTGCGCCATTCTGCTTGCCGCTGCGGTAAGCCTGATGCAGCTCGGCCTTTCCCCTGCTTTATCCCGCCAGTTTCCCGCAGACAGCAGCGCCATCAGCCACCAGGTGGCCTGGCTGCTGAGCCTGGCCGCCGTGGCTTCCCTTGCGGCTCAGTTCGGCGTGTTGCGCAGACAGCTTCTTGCGCCGGTGCCGCTGCTGCTGCTGGCAGGCGTTATGATGCTGGCCGGGCTGGGGATGATGCTGGGTAGCTCGCTGATACTGTTTTATCTGGGCTGCGCGACGCTCTCCTTTGGTGCGGCGCTTGCGCCTCCGGCCTATCAGCTGCTGCTCAACGGCCGCCTGACAGACGGCGCCGGGGCGGGCTGGATCGCCTCCGGGCATACGCTCGGTTATGGCCTGAGCGCGCTGCTGGTACCGCTGGTTTCCCACTCGCATGAAAGCGCCGCTCTGATTACGACAGCCTTTCTGGCCGCCGTCTTATTTACCCTGGTGTCCTGCCTGATCTGGCGCGGACAGGCTCATTCACGTTTTTCGTAAGGAGTGGTTATGGCCGCAGTAGAGGGCTATCGTCTGTTTAACGTTACGCTTACGCGTAAAATCTCAGTTTCCCCCTCGCTGCTGAGCCTGACTTTTACCGGGAGTGAGGTCGCGCAGATGAAACAGGATTGTGCCGATCAGCGTATTAAAATGATTTTTCCCGCGCAGGATGGTACGCCGCCGATGCTGCCGGATGAAGGACAGTGGTATCAGCTGTTGCAGGCCCTGCCGAAAGAGAAGCGTCCAATTGTACGTACCTATACGCTTCGCCGAGTCGATCGCAAACGTCAGGAAGTGACGGTGGAATTTGTCAGCCACGGTACGGAAGGCCCGGCCTCTGCCTGGGCGATTGCCGCGCAGCCAGGCGATAAATTGCAGATTGTCGCGCCGAATGCGCAGTACCCCCAGGACAGCGGTGGCTATGAATGGACCCCGCCGTCGCAGTTACAAAATGCGCTCATCATTGCCGATGAAACTGCCTTACCCGCCGCGCGTGGCATCCTCGAGCAGCTTTCCCGGCTGGTAAACCCGCCCCGGGTGCAGGCTTTTTTTGAGGTGCCGGTGGAGGAGGATTGCGTGGATTTGCGTGAGTTTACCTTTGCAGACATCAACTGGCTTGCACGAAAACCACTGGGGGCCACGCACGGTGAGTGCCTGTTGCCCGCTGTTAGCCAATGGGCGCGTACGCCCGGCGCTCGCGTTGGCCGGAACGTCATTCGGGAAGAGGCGGAAGGGGAACTGCTGTGGGATAAAGCGACCAGTGATAATCGCGAGTTTTATGGTTGGGTTGCCGGGGAGTCATCCGTGGTGAAAAAGCTGCGCCGCCACCTGATTGGTGAGCGTGGGGTCAGCCATGATGCAATTAACTTTATGGCCTACTGGAGCAAAGGCCGACAAAGATAGGCCGCGACAAAATAAAGGGTGGCAGGCCCGAGCTTAGCCACCCGGCAATCAGATTTTTTTCAGCTCCGGCAATAACAGGAGTGTCGTTCTCACGATGCTGAGTAGATCCTCGAAGCTGGCATTTTCACGCGCGCTCACCGACATTCCCTGAATAATGCAGCACAGATATTTT
>CAMLJN010000014.1 GCA_946480445.1 uncultured Buttiauxella sp. | reverse complement strand
GGATTTAATCCAGCGGTAGAGGGCATCGTGATTGCTGCCGTGGCCGGACTCGTTGCCCAGTGACCAGATGATGATGGAAGGGTGGTTACGATCGCGCTGCACCATTCGCGTAACGCGTTCGGTCATGGCGGGCAGCCATACGGGATCGTCGCTCAGGCGATTCATAGGCACCATGCCGTGCGTTTCAATATTTGCCTCGTCAACCACGTACAGACCGTAGCGGTCACACAGGCGATACCACAGAGGATGGTTGGGGTAATGAGAGCAGCGTACGGCGTTAAAGTTATGCTGCTTCATCAGCAGGATATCCTGACGCATGGTGTCAATATCCATCACCTGCCCCTTTTCGGGATGGTGTTCGTGACGGTTGGTGCCTCGGATAAGCAGCGGTTTACCGTTAAGCTTCAGCAGGCCCTGTGAGATTTCCACCGTACGAAAACCAACGTCGCAGGCCTCAGCTTCAATCACCGTTCCCCGTTTATCTTTCAGCACCACCACAAGACGGTAGAGGTGCGGTGTTTCTGCGCTCCACAGCAGCGGATGTTCCACCGGCAGGCGAACCGTGGTGCGATCTGAGTAAGTGCCACGTTCGTCAATAATGTCGCTGCCGAGGGGCTGCTCTTTTTGTGCAACCAGCTCCTTGCCCTGCCACAGCTGAACGTAAATCTGCGATTCCTGCTGCTCATCCCCCTGAACCACGACCAGCGCTTCCAGTTCGGCACGGGTATAGCTATCAGAGAGATGTGTTTTAACATGCAGGTCGCTGAGATGAATTTGCGGTTTATGTAGCAGAGTGACGTCGCGGAAGATCCCACTCATGCGCCACATATCCTGGTCTTCCAGATATGAACCGTCGCACCAGCGCAGTACCATCACGGCGAGACGGTTTTCGCCGGGCTTCAGCGCTTCGCTTAAATCAAATTCCGACGGCAGACGACTGTCCTGCGCGTAGCCAATCCAGTGACCGTTGCACCACAGGTGGAAGGCCGAGTTCACACCATCAAAAATAATGCGCGTTTGTCCTGTCGCCAGCCACGCTTCATCAATATCGAATGTGAGCGAGTAACATCCTGTGGGGTTCTCCGTCGGGACAAAAGGCGGGTTGACGGGGAACGGGTAAGTCACATTGGTATAAATTGGCGCATCAAAGCCCAGCATCTGCCAGTTTGCCGGGACGGGGATCTCCTCCGCCTCACTGAGATCCTCTTTAATCCAGCTTTCAGGTACGGCTTCGGGCTGCGTGAAATAGCCGAATTTCCACGTGCCGTTGAGCAGGCGTGAGTATGGGGATGGTTTGTCATCGCGGGCCTGCCCGGCTGAACGCCAGGCTGAAAATGGGGGATGGGCGGCCAGCCTGTTAAGCTGCGTTACCGCCGGGTTTTCCCAGTCGCGCCGGGCCAGTACGGCCGCAAGGGTGGAGGGCGCAGTGCCCGCTTTGATCATCATAGTCCCGGTTCCTTAATTGTTTTGTTATCCGCTCACAATTTAAGGCAATATCATTTTTCCGGACGGCGCTGTAAAGCAGCAGGGCAGGATTAGGTGACAGGATTCACAAAATTAAGCCAGTCTTCCCACCTGACGGGCCAGCGCAAGCAGCGCGTCAGACAGCGCCTGAGCAGAAGGGGCATGGGTATCGGGAGCGGCGGTCGTTTTGCGCTCCACCAGCGTGACAGGCAGAACCTGCGAGTGCGGCTGGGTATCAGCCTGATGAATCAGGTCGATAAGGCGATTGACGCTGGCTTTACCAAGCTGCCTGAAATCTTGTTTTACGGTGGTCAGCGGGGGAATAAAACAGGCGCTGTCTTCGGTATCGTCATAGCCTACCACGGACACCTCTGCCGGCACCGCAAGGCCCTGCTCAGAGAGCGCCCGCAGTGCGCCAAGAGCCATCTGATCGTTAGCCACGACAATACCCGTCGGGATGTTGCCCGCACGCAGCAGCTGCGAAACCTGCTCATATCCAGACCGGGAACTCCAGTCTCCCTCCATTACCGCGAAGGGCTTTAAATGACTCTCGCTGAGAGTTTGCTTCCAGCCTTCAAAACGCAGGCGCGCTGAAACAGATGTCGCAGGCCCGCGGAGCAGGGCAATATTTTGATGCCCGTGATTCAGAAGATGTTCAATGCCCAGTCGCGCGCCTTCGAAAGGGTCGAAAATGATGGTATTGGCCGCAAGCTTCGGGGAGACATCCAGGAACAGCGCGGGTACCGGGCCACAGCTGCTTTGTACGGCCAGCGCCTCTTCGTCTTCAAGGGGAATATTCACAATCAGACCATCAACGCGCTGAGACAGCAGGCTGTTGACCGCAGTTTTACAGGCGGCCAGACCGGGGCTTTCAATCATGGAGATCACCACGTTGAAATGCATTTTGCCCGCCTGAGTTTTAATGGCGGCGACAATTTGCGAAGGCGCATGAAGGGATAGATTTGTGGTGGCAAGCCCTATGGTGTGACTGAGCTTACCGGCCAGCTGTTGGGCTACGCGATTAGGCACATAGTTAAGCGCTGTCATTGCGGCTTCAACTTTCAGACGTGTTTTATCTGAAACATGGCTGGCCTGATTAATGACCCGCGACACGGTCTGATAAGAAACGCCGGCATATTGCGCCACATCGTAAAGCGTTACTGATTTGGGTTTCATGCCTGGTTCCTTATTGCCCGGTAAGTCCGGGCTTATTCTACACCGATTCCCACTCGACGGGAGTAGGTCGTGTGCAAACTCTGCGGCGTAGCAACATAAAGGAAGGAGAAAAGAGTACGCTCTAAAAGGCATTGCGATCGCACTAACGATCATTCGTCAGGGAGGCAATCTTTTATAGTGCCGGGACTTTCACCATTTTTGGGGATTCGCTATGTCATTTGATCTGAACGCTTATTTCACTCGCATTCGCTTTACCGGCCGCGCTGCTCCGGATTTGCAAACCCTGACGCAGATCCACCTTTTGCACACCTGCGCGATACCTTTTGAAAATCTGGATGTCCTGCTGGGGCGGGAAATTCAGCTCGATGACGACAGCGTGTTCAACAAGCTGGTCACCGCCGGGAGAGGGGGCTATTGCTTTGAGCAGAACGGACTGCTGAAAAGGGCTTTGCTGGAGACTGGGTTTGAGGTTGAAGACTTAGCCGGGCGGGTGCTGTTGAGCCGACCGGCCAGAATGCCAGCCCGCACTCATCGTCTGGCGCTTGTCAGCAGCGCGCAGGGGCGCTGGCTGGTCGACGTGGGCTTTGGTAGCAAAACCTTAACCGCACCGCTGAAATTCGTTCCCGATATTGAGCAACTGACCCCGCACGGGCGATACAAAATCACCCACGTTGAAAACGATTTTCTGCTTAGTACGCTGGTGGAAGAGGGATGGCTCCCGATGTACCGTTTTGATCGGCAAAAACAGTACTTCTCCGACTACGAGGCCGGGAACTTCTATTCTGCACACTGGCCTGAATCACGTTTTCGGCATCATCTGGTGGCCTGTCTTCACTACGCCGACGGAACGTCTGCCACGCTGCTTGACGATCGGCTCAGAGTGGGAGACGAAAAACTGACGCTGGCGGATGCCGCAGCGGCCTATAAAGCCTTACAAGAACGCACAGGATTGCGGTTCGACGATCGTACCTACGGTATCGATCTGGAAAGTTTCAGCCATATCTTCCGCCAGGTACTGGCAGGTTAAGTTTGCTATTGCCAACCCGGGGGCAGACCAGTTAAGAATACGTTTTCGGATATTACTGGAGTAAGACTGTGCCACATATTACCGTCAAGCATTTCCCGCGCGCGCTGACAGAGGAGCAAAAACAGGCTCTGGCAGCAGATCTTTGTGACGTGCTGAAAAAACACTTTAACTCGACCGAGGATTCGCTCTCTGTTGCTCTTACCCCCGTTGAAGCCGATCGCTGGAAGGAGGACGTTTACGATAAAGAGATCAAACCTGCGCTGGAAACGCTCGCCAAAAAACCAGGTTACGCACTGTAATCGCGCTGATAAAAATGCCGGTAGCCTCTGTACCGCGGCCAGTACCGGGTATTTTGTGTAAGGAAACTGTCATGAAAATCATGAAGCTACTGGCAATTGCCGTCTTTTGTACCGCAGGTGCCGCCCAGGGGGCACCTCAGCATTACCTTTATACTTCATCGGGTGAGCTGGAAGCGCTAAATCACGTTCTCAACCGTCCCGATATCGCGGGTGTACAGATAGTTTATTCATGGAAGCAGCTCGAAAAAACAAAAGGGGTCTATGATTTTTCCGCCATTGAAAAAGATCTGGCTACGGCTACCCGGCTGAAGAAAAAGCTTTTTATTCAGGTTCAGGACCGTTTCTTTGAACCGCAGGCACGTAATATTCCTCTCTATCTGCAACAGGAGCCGCAGTACCGCGGCGGTCTGGTCGCGCAGACAGATAACCCCGGCGAAGGGAAAGCCGCCGCTCAGGGCTGGGTTGCGATGCAGTGGAATGGCACGGTAAGGCTGCGCTTTCATAGCCTGCTTGCCGCTTTGGCTAGCCGTTTTGACGGACGCGTGGCAGGTGTAAACCTGCCGGAAACGGCAATAGACGTGAATATGGAAGACCCGAAGAGCGGGTTTACCTGCGACGGCTACTTTAACGCCACGCTGGAAAATATGCTGTTTGCGCGCGGCGCTTTTAAAAAATCGCATGTTGTACAATATGTGAACTTCTGGCCCTGTGAATGGGATAATGATAAGCGCTACATGTCCCGCCTTTTTGAGGCGGCGAAGAAAAACAAGGTTGGCCTCGGCGGGCCGGATGTCGTGCCCTACAAGCAGGCCCAGATGAAGAATGCTTATCCCTTCTTCCACCGGTATAAAAACAAGCTGGAGCTGGTAGCTATGGCGGTGCAGGAGCCGACGCTCACCTACACTAACCCTAAAACCCAGAAGAAATTCACGCGCGAGGAGTTCACTGAATTTGCCCGGAATTACCTTGGCGCTGATATTATCTTCTGGAGCGCAAGCTCCCCCTGGCTACAACGTTAAACGCTGCGGTGGGTAAAATCGTCAGCTCTGTAAAGTTATCCACAGAAACGGTGTATAACCCTGTGGGATTCTCTGTAGATCTTTGTCAGCGCTGCACGATCGCGACGGTTTTCACCGCGGTTAACTCTTAAAGGACATAAATGAAAAAGCTGGTAATTTTTTTGCACGGCGTGGGAAGCTCCGGCGCCGATTTAGAAGGCCTCGGGCTCTATTTAAACCAGGTGATGCCGGAGGTTATTTTTGCTTCACCCGATGGCACCTCACGCTTTGACGGCGGCGGGGAAGGCTATCAATGGTTTAGCGTGCAGGGCGTGACAGAGCAGAGCAGGCCTGCGCGTGTCGTTGAGGCGCGCGCCGCCTTTGACGCCACCCTTGAGGGGATCTTCGCGCAGCACGCTATTATCCCGGGTAAAGACCAGGTCATTCTGCTGGGCTTTTCCCAGGGCTCAATCATGGCTCTGGATGCCCTGGTGACGGCGCGTTATCCTCTGGCGGGCGTGGCGGCTTTCTCCGGGCGCCTCTCGTCGCCTGAACCTTATCACCCGGCGCCAGATTCGGCTGTGCTACTGGTGCACGGCATGGCGGACCAGGTTATTCCGTGGACGGAAAGCGAAGCCGCCGCCGCGCTCACGGAGATGGGTTGCGAAGTTGAAACGTTATTTGAGCCGGGAGTGGTGCACACCATCAGCGCTGAGGGCGTTGCAAAAGCCCTGGCGTTTATCGTCCAGCGCTTTGAGCTGAATTAGTGTTATTTTCAAGCCCTGTTCCGTTGCGGTACGGGGCTTGTATTGCCCGCCTTCACTGCGGTTAAGCTTTGCTCATATCGCTCAGCAGTACGGCGATGCTTTTACCGCCGTCGGTCTGTTCCAGGGCGATTTTTACGACAATGGTCAGCGGAACAGACAGCAACATGCCCACCGGGCCCAGCAGCCAGCCCCAGAAAATCAGCGACAAAAACACCACCAGGGTCGATAAGCCTAATCCACGGCCCATCATGCGTGGTTCGAGCATGTTGCCGAAAATAAGATTGATGGCCAGGTAGCCTGCCACCACGATCAGGGCATCGTAAAACCCGCTGAACACCAGCACCTGGGCGACCGGGGGAAGGGCAGCGAGCACCGAACCGATATTGGGAATGTAATTAAGCGAAAAAGCGAGCAGACCCCAGACAAACGCAAAGCGCACGTCCAGCAGACTCAGCATCACCCAGACCACGAAGCCCGTTACCAGGCTGATGGCTGTTTTCAGCACCAGATAGCGGCTCACGCTATCCAGCCCACGCTGGATGGCCTCCATTCCTGCGGCCGGGCGTGTCATCAGCTGTTGCAGTTTGACCGGCAGCTGTGGAACTTCGATCAGCATAAAAACAACGGTTAGCAGCAGCAGAAAGACCGACGTCATGGCGTTAGACAGCTGGGTAACAAGGTTCGTCACCAGCGTCATCGCCGCATTAGGGTCGATGTATTTCACCAGTTCATCAACCGAGACTTCGATACCGGCACGTTGCAGCCAGGGTTCCAGCGTTTTTAACGGGGCAATTAACGATGAGCGGTACTGGGGCAGAGTGCGGGCCAGTTCGTTGAGTGACGTGCCCAGATAGGCCATCAGCAGCGCCATCAACAAGATAACAACCAGCACCACCAGCATGATCGCCAGCACTCTGGGCAGACGGATTTTTTCCAGCCTTGTAATGACCGGGTTAAGGATAACGGCGATAAACAGTGCCAGAATAAACGGCACGATAATCTCCGCCGCCACTTTGATGCCTGCCATGATGATGATCAGCATTCCCAGCATAATGACGGCTTTTAATCCGCTAAGGGTAATAATGGGTTTTGCCATTAATTAAGCTCTCCAAAAATTCCTCTGAAACGCACCGGCGTCGCAAGTCTCCTCCGGTCATTAATATTCGCTATAGTACGTGGGAATAGCGGTGCTATACAGGAACAATGTCCTCTTTTCGAACGTAAAGAAGTGAAAAGGGGAGGAAATATAACCCTACAATATGGTATAAAATCGGTGTGATTGACTACTGAGGACAATTTACTATCCGCAACTGATGAGAAGCAACACCGCGGATATGTTGTGAATACTATGGACATTATGTGTGCGAACAAGCTGTTCAAAACGTTATTAATGAACCACCCCCGCGTTTTTACTTCTACTTTTTCACTTTCTGGTGAACAACACTGGCGCAACGCGCTGTAGTCACGCTCTCCTGCATCCGCCATCACGCACATCTCGTGCGCTGTAAGGCCATTTAACTTTTTTTTGTTCGGTTTGTCTGTCCCCGTAAGGGAAAACAAGCTGCGGCACCGTTATTTTCTCTGTCAGGAGAGAAATCATGATTTACTGGATTTTATTAGGTCTGGCTATTGTTGCCGAGATTACCGGCACGCTGTCTATGAAATGGTCAAGCGTGAGCGATAATAACCTGGGTTATATTTTCATGCTGGTGATGATAGCCCTTTCCTATATTTTGCTGTCATTCTCTATTAAACGTATCGCGCTGGGTGTGGCGTACGCAATGTGGGAAGGCATCGGTATTTTATTTATTACGCTGTTTAGCGTGTTGCTGTTTGATGAGTCAATTTCCCCCTTAAAATTAGCCGGTCTGACTACGCTTATCGTGGGCATCGCGCTGATTAAGTCGGGCACGACCTCCAAAAAAACGCGTGGGGGTAAACATGCAATCGTTTGAATGGGTGCACGCCGCCTGGCTGATTGCCGCCACCGCGCTGGAAATCGCAGCGAACATTTTCCTCAAGCATTCTGACGGTTTCCGTCGCTGGGGCTATGGTGTGCTTTCTCTGCTTGCGGTCCTTGCGGCGTTCAGCGCGCTGGGTCAGGCGGTGAAAGGGATTGAGCTTTCGGTCGCCTACGCGCTGTGGGGTGGGTTCGGTATCGCCGCCACCGTCGCTGCGGGCTGGATACTTTTCGGCCAACGCCTCACTCGCCGCGGCTGGCTGGGGCTGATCTTTCTGCTTGCCGGTATGATTATTATAAAACTCGCCTGATACCGCGCAGCCTGGCCTCCCTGCCAGGCTGCGAAATTCTGACCTGTAATACGCTCAGGCTGAGCCTGTCAGCTGCGCAGCGCCGTCATTGACTTGCCAGCTCCTGAAGCCTGTCACGAAAACCGGTGACGGAAATCGCCCGGTTATCAGCCCGATAGCGGTCTTTGGCCGCCGGGGCAGAACTTTGCACGGCAATCAGCTGCCAGCCGTTATCCGTTTTCAGCATGAGCGGGGAGCCGCTGTCGCCCGGCAGCGTATCACACTGGTGGGAGAGTACGGTTTTTTGCGCCCAGCCGGTTATCAGGCAGCCGTTATGCGTATAAAGATCGTCAAGATGATCTTCCGGATAGCCCGACTGTGTGACTTTGCGACCCTGGGCCTTAAGGGCTTCGGTTAGCGCATCACGGTCGCCCTCAAACAGCGGCAGAGGCGTGATGCCGGAAGGTGGGTTGTGGAGGATAATAAGACCAAAATCGTGGGGTGCAGCTCCCGGCGGCACAATCCAGCCCTCTCCGTCGGCTTTCAGGCGACGACCAAGCGAGCTTTCCACCCGGCCTTCTATATCGTGAATCTCATAACGCCACTTCCCCTTGTCAGAGATAAAACGCAGGGCAACAGCTTTATCCGGCTTGCCGCGAGGGGGTTGCAAAAGACAGTGGCCCGCCGTGAGGGCAAGGTGCGGTGAAATTAACGTAGCGGTACATAAATTGCCGCTGGCGGTCTCCAGCTGCCCAATAGCATCCCAGGGGGCGCTGGCAGGCTCGGTCACACGGACGCGTTCATCGCTGCCAAAAAACAACGTTTTTACAGCTGCTGCGCTGTCATCATCCGCATAAGATAAAGCCGGTAATAAAAACAAAGCACCTGACAGCAATACAACTCTTTTGCGCATATCACACTCTGTGGGGCGATTAATTATGATTTTTGTAGAAACCTGATGAATGGTTTAACTATAGACGGGTCGGGCCGAAAGTGGGAGTAAAAACAGCGTACTACGCTTAAATCCAGAAACTAAAAGCGATAAGACCGCAGATAATCAGCAGCGAGAGGACGATCTCAAAACCGTAGCGTCGCAGCATCATCCTGGCTCCGGAAGTTAACACCCGGCAAGCCGGGCAGCAGAGAAATGGCGAAGTCCACGCTTCTGGATGTACTGGATGATGTATCAACAGAAGCAAGGGGCGGGCCTTCTGGTTTATCCCAAATCCCCAAAACCACGTTCTGTGGTATTTGCCAGCAAACTAACACCCGGCGAACCGGGTGTTTTTAATGTGCCACCTTCCCGGGAAGGACCGGCAAACTTATGCTGCTGGCTGCGCAGCTGGTTTAGCCGCCGCGTGGTGAGCTGATTTTTTATGGTGCTTTTTGGCCGCCTGCGCTTTCTGTGCGGGTTTTGCTGCCTCAGTGGTCGCTACGGCTTTTTTGTGGTGCTTTTTAGCCGCCTGTGCTTTTTGTTCGGTCTGGGCAGGGGCTGCCGCTTCAGTTTTCTTCACTTCTTTTTTGTGTTTCTTCGCGGCTTGAGCTTTTTGCTCGGTAGCGGCTTTTTTGTGTTTTTTATGGTGAGTGGTTTTAGCCGGTGCTTTAGCTGGAGCAGCAGCGGTAGCGGCAGGAGCGGCAGTCGTTTCAGCGGCGAAAGCAGCGGAAGACAGACCCATGGCCGCGGCAACAACCAGAGCTAATACTTTATTCATCTCGACATCCTCGAATTTGTTTGTGTGTGAACCCCACTGCGGGGCCGTTGAGATGAACTATAGGCCTGTGATTCAAAGCCTTCAGTGAGTGATTGGTATCGGCGTGTAACGGAATGTACAAAGACGGGAAGGCGAAAGGAAGAGAGCCGGGAGCGCCGCCCCGGCTGGGGGGATTACAAATAACGTGCTTCTAAATGCTTACGGAAATACAACGGGTTAAGATCTTCACCTGTGGCATTGGTTATCAGCTGCGCGGTGCTGAAGCGGCTGCCATGCTGCCAGATGTTCTGACGCAGCCAGTCAAACAGGGCGGTGAATTGCCCCTGCGCGATATCGCTTTCCAGCTGCGGCAGCGCTCGCTTAGCCGCGCTGAACAGCTGGGCGGCATACATCGCGCCCAGGGTGTAAGACGGGAAGTAACCAAAGGCACCGTCGGTCCAGTGGATATCCTGCATACAGCCGTTGCGATAGTTATCTTTGGTCGACAGACCCAGCCACTGCTGCATTTTTTCATCCCACAGAGCGGGAATATCATCGACTTCAATATCGCCTTCAATTAGGGCTCGCTCGATTTCATAGCGTAAAACGATGTGCGCCGGGTAGCTGACCTCGTCCGCATCCACGCGAATGTAACCGCGTTCGACGCGCTGGTTTAGCGCAATAAAGTTTTGCGCTTCAAACGCCGGCCGGTCGCCAAAATGGGCAATTACCTGCGGGCGTAACAGATTGAGGAACGCCTTACTGCGGCCAAGCTGCATTTCAAAGAACAGGCTCTGCGACTCGTGAATGGCGGTGGAGCGGGCCTGGGCGACCGGCTGGCCCAGCCATTCACGCGGGAGGTTCTGCTCGTAGCGCGCGTGGCCGGTTTCATGAATGACGCCAAACAGGGAGCTGATCAAATCGTTTTCGTCATAGCGGGTGGTAATGCGAACGTCTTCAGGCACGCCGCCGCAGAACGGGTGAGCGCTGACATCGAGACGCCCGCCGTTAAAATCGAAGCCAAGCAGGCGCATGGTTTCCAGCCCCAGCTCGCGCTGAGTTTGCGTCGCGAACGGGCCTTGCGGAGTGATGACTGCCTGCTTTGACTGCTTATCGACCACGTTTTGCAGCAGATCCGGCAGCCAGCTGCGCAAATCACCAAACAGCGTATCCAGCCTGGCGCTCGTCATGCCCGGCTCATAGATATCCAGCAGCGCGTCATAGCGGGACTTGCCTTTGGCATCAGCCCGCAGCTGGGCTTCTTCACGGCTTACCCTGACCACTTCTTTTAAATTTGTCGCAAAGCCTTGCCAGTCGTTAGCCGGACGTTGGGTGCGCCAGCCGTGTTCGCAGCGGGTGCCGACCAGCGACTTCTCTTCCACCAGCGAATCGGGCAGCAAAATGGCTTCCTGGTACTGGCGAGTCATTTCACGCAGGTTGGCGCGCTCAACGTCGTTTAAATCCTCCTGAGCGGCAGCCTGTAATAGCGTAGCGATTTTCTTATCGGTGAGGATCTGGTGTTGCAAAACGCTCAGCTCGGCAAGGGCTTCACCGCGTGCGGTGCTGCCGTTTGGCGGCATAAAGGTAAACATGTCCCAGCCTGCAATTGCCGAAAGATGTCCGAAGCGAGACAGACGCTGGAAGGTGCGGGTGAGATGGTTATAGTTTTGCTTTTCCATAGGGCCTCGTGAGTGTTGTTAACGCAGCGAAAATAGCAAAAAGCGTCAGCAAAGACGAGGCCGCCGAGCGGTTACTGTGCGCGGTAGTGCAGACGACCGCCGACCAGCAAAGCGATGACCAGTAACGAGCCGATAAAACCGGCAACCCCGGCCCAGCCAGAGTGGTGCCAGAACACGCCACCCAGCGTACCCGCCAGGCTGGAGCCGAGATAATAGCTGAAGAGATACAGTGAGGAGGCCTGGCCCTTTGCCCGCTTAGCCCTTTGCCCAATCCAGCTGCTGGCAACGGAGTGCGCGGCAAAGAACCCGGCGGAAAATAACAGCATCCCCGCGAAGATAACCGTCAACGGCGAGAAAACGGTGAGCAGGAGGCCCAACAGCATAATGCCGGTGGCGGCGATCATCACCGGGCCACGGCCAAATTTTGCCGTCATCGCTCCGGCTTTCGGTGAACTCCAGGTGCCGGTCAGGTAGGCAACGGACAACAGGCCAACGAGGGCCTGGCTTAAGAACCACGGCGCCTCCATCAGGCGATAGCCGATGTAGTTAAACAGGGTAACAAAGGCACCCATCAGCAGAAAGCCCTCGGCAAAAAGCAGCGGCAGGCCCCGATCGCGCCAGTGCAGGCGAAAGTTAATAAACAGCGTTTTAGGGCGCAGGGAAGAAGGGCGGAAATGGCGTGATTCGGGCAGTATTTTCCAGAACATCAGCGCGGAGGCCAGGGCAAAGCAGCCGATAGCCGCCACGGCGATACGCCAGCTGAAGAAATCCGTGAGCACCCCGCTTAACAGCCGTCCGCTCATACCGCCGATGGAGTTGCCGCTGATATACAGGCCCATTGAAAAAGCGACGACGCTCGGATGAATCTCCTCGCTCAGGTAGGTCATGCCGACGGCGGCGACTCCGCTGAGCGACAGACCAATCAGTGCCCGCATGATCAGAATACCCTGCCAGCTGGTCATCATTGTCGACAGCAGCGTACAGCTTGAGGCCAGGAGCAGGGCCGTGACCATCACCGGTTTGCGGCCAATAGCATCGGAAAGCGGCCCGGTAAACAGCAGACCGACGGCAAGCAGGGCGGTTGAAATGGATAACGAAATACTGCTGCTGGCAGGGGAAATGCCAAATTCGGCCGACAGAACAGGCAAAATCGGCTGTACGCAATACAGCAGCGCGAATGTTGCAAGTCCGGCGGAAAAGAGCGCCAGGGTGACGCGCATAAACGGTGGGGTACCACGCTTGATAAACGTTGCAGGCCGGGCGGAATAGCGTTCGTCAACGTTCTGGCCTGGCGCAGGGCTGACGGTAGATGTGCGGCTCAAAATCAATCCTTAGTGAATAACGGTTCGCTGCGTTGATGCGCTTTTAGCAGAGTAGAAAAGGGGAAATGTTCTGTCTAATATATTAATACTCTCAATTGATACTTATAAAATATGAATGTCGAGTTAAGACACCTGCGTTATTTTATTGCGGTGGCAGAAGAGCTGCACTTTGGTCGAGCTGCAGCGCGCCTGCGTATCTCCCAGCCGCCGCTCAGCCAGCAAATTCAGATCCTCGAAGAGCAGATTGGCGCCCGGCTGCTGGCCAGAACCAACCGCAGCGTGAGCCTCACGGCTGCGGGGCAGCAATTTCTGACCGACGCGCGGCAGATATTAAGCCAGGTAGATATGGCAGCCGCGCGCGCCGGGCGACTTCACAACGGAGAAACCGGGGAGCTGCGGATTGGTTTTACCTCCTCGGCGCCGTTTATTAGCGGCGTCTCCGACAGCCTGTCCACCTTCAGAAAGCGCTATCCTGATGTGCACATTCAGATGCGTGAAATCAACACCCGTCAGCAGATTGCACCGCTTAACGACGGTGAGCTGGAGCTTGGGCTGATGCGCAACACGATCCTGCCCGAGACGCTGAGCTGGAAACTGGTTTTGCGCGAACCACTGCTGGCTATGGTGCATCGCGAGCATCCCCTTGCCGGGCTACCGGTTATTTCCCTGCGTCAGCTGGCCCACGAACCTTTTGTGTTTTTCGACCCGCATGTGGGTACCGGGCTGTACGACGATATTCTCGGCCTTTTGCACCGGTTTTCTCTTTCGCCTTACATTACTCAGGAAGTGGGCGAGGCGATGACCATTATCGGTTTAGTCTCCGCGGGGCTGGGCGTATCAATTCTGCCTGCCTCTTTTCAGCGGGTTCGGCTCAGCGATGTGGTGTGGCTGCCGCTGCTCGAGCAGGAAGCCCGGTCGGAAATGTGGCTGGTCTGGCCGAAGCATCGGGAGCTGTCGGCCGCCGCGATCCGTTTCTCTGCGCTGCTGACTGAGGCCGCAACGGCGTTAAAATAAGCATAATTGCACCTTAATATGTGCGGTAAATCACAACCCTACGTAAATATTTGACTCCTCAGCTTGAAGTGTTTCACCATAGCCCAAAGTTTATTTCGAAGCGCGAAAATAAAGGGAGCACGACGTGGTTGCTGACAGCCAACCGGGCCATATCGATCAGATCAAGCAGACCAATGCGGGCGTGGTTTATCGCCTCATTGACAGCCACGGTCCGGTATCGCGTATCGATCTCTCTCGCCTTGCACAGCTGGCTCCCGCCAGCATCACCAAAATCGTGCGTGAAATGCTCGAAGCCCATCTGGTTCAGGAGACGGAAATCCAGGACCCCGGCAGCCGCGGCCGTCCGGCGGTAGGCCTGATGCTGGAAACCGAAGCCTGGCATTACCTCTCGGTGCGCATCAATAAGGGGGAAATTTCTCTGGGGCTGCACGATTTGAGCAGTCGGCTGATCGTTGAGGATACCGTTTTACTGCCGCTCGAAGACTCCAGTCCGCTGCTCGAACGCGTGATAAACGAGGTCGATCGGTTCTTTATCCGCCATCAGAGCAAGCTTGAGCGTCTTACCGCTATCGCTATTACTTTACCGGGGATTATCGACACGGTTCGCGGCATCGTTCACCGCATGCCGTTTTATGACGTTTGCGATATGCCGCTGGGGGAAGTGCTGGCAGGCCATACGGGCGTACCGGTGTTTATCCAGCATGACATCAGCGCCTGGACGATGGCCGAAGGGCTGTTCGGCGCTTCACGCGGGGCGCAGGATGTGATTCAGGTTGTTATCGACCATAACGTCGGAGCCGGAGTGATCACCGATGGCCGCCTGCTGCATGCGGGCAGCAGCAGTCTGGTCGAAATTGGCCATACGCAGGTCGATCCCTACGGCAAGCGCTGCTACTGCGGTAACCACGGCTGTCTGGAAACCATTGCCAGCATTGAAAGCGTGCTGGAACTGGCCCAGCAGCGTATGAATCAGTCGATGGGATCGATGCTGCACGGTCAACCGCTGACGGTAGAGTCATTATGTGATGCCGCTCTGCAGGGGGACCTGCTGGCCAGAGACATCATTCTTGGCGTGGGAACAAACGTTGGCCGCATCCTTGCCATTATGGTTAACCTGTTCAATCCTCAAAAGATTCTGATAGGTTCGCCGCTTAATCGCGCCGCGGACATTTTGCATCCGGCGATCACAAGCTGCATTCGCCAGCAGTCTTTGCCCGCGTACAGCCAGCATATGATTGTGGAAAGCACGCAATACAACCACCGGGGCACAATGGCGGGGGCGGCGCTGGTCAAAGACGCAATGTATAACGGTTCTTTATTAATTCGTCTGCTGCAAGGCTAATCATTTGCATTGATCCACTAAAAATTGCGCTATCTCAAACTGGCCATTTCTCTGTTCTTTTACACTCCCGGACCTGAATTATTCGATTTTTAAACCAGTTTGGGCGTATGTCCCGGGAGTGACCATGCTTAAGCGTTTCTTTATCACAGGTACGGATACCGAAGTTGGCAAAACCGTCGTGTCGCGCGCTTTGTTGCAGGCGCTGGCTGCCAGCGGCAGAAGTGTTGTTGGCTATAAGCCAGTAGCCAAAGGGAGCAAAGAGACGCCTGAAGGCTTACGTAACAAAGATGCGCTGGTGCTACAAAGCGTTTCTTCGCTTGAGCTGCCTTACAGCGCCATCAATCCTATCGCCCTGAGCGAAGAGGAAAGTAGCGTTAGCCACAATTGTCCAATCAATTACGGCTTGCTGTCCGATGGATTAGCGCAGCTTACCGCTCAGGTCGATCATGTTGTGGTCGAGGGAACGGGCGGCTGGCGTAGCCTGATGAACGATCTGCGCCCGCTGTCCGAATGGGTGGTGCAGGAGCAATTGCCGGTTCTGATGGTCGTGGGGATACAGGAAGGGTGTATTAACCATGCGCTGCTGACCGCGCAGGCCATCGCCAACGACGGGTTGCCTCTGGTCGGCTGGGTGGCAAATCGCATCAATCCGGGTCTTGCGCATTACGCCGAGATTATTCATGTCCTGAGCAAAAAACTGCCTGGACCGCTGGTTGGGGAGCTGCCTTATCTGCCGCGCGCAGAGCAACGCGAGCTGGCGCAGTACATTGATTTATCGGTGCTCAGCGGTACTTTGTCGGTAGACGGAGTGCGGGCGTAACCAGCGCGACAGCGCGGACGCGACCACACAGGCAATCAACAAGCCGGGGAGCAAAGAAAACTCCCCGGTCATTTCACAGACCATCAGCGTTGCCATAATCGGAGCATGCGTGGTGGCCGCAAGCAGCGTCGCCATGCCGGTGAGCGCCATCAATATCGCCACAGACTCTCCGCTGCCCTGCCACAGCCCGCAGAACTGCCCGAACAGCATCCCCAGCGCGGCGCCAACAAAAAGCGTAGGCGTGAAGACGCCGCCGGGCGCGCCGGAGCCACTGCTCGCCAGGACGGCGACCAGTTTGCATACCAGGATCCCCGCCACGAAGAGCAGGGCCGGAGGCCTCGAGAGAAACGACTGCACGACGCTGTAGCCATTGCCCCAGACCAGCGGGGTGACCAGTGAAAGTAACCCAACGATAAGTCCCCCGAGCGCCAGCTGCAATGGCGGAGTGAGATGCATGCGGCGGAACAGTTCGCCGCTTTTCGTCATCATCCACAGGAACAGCGGCCCGGCCAGGCCGGCCAGCATGCCAAGTATCCCCATCAGCATATACTGTCCGGGTAAAGGGGCGTTTAGCACCTTTACCGTGTAAAGCAAACTTTGCCCGCCGCTGAGCAAATGAGTGACCAGCAGCGCGGCGACGGCGGCAATGACCACTGGGCCAAGCGAGGCCAGCATCAGAGTGCCAAAAAGAATCTCCGCGATAAATAAACTGCCCGCCAGCGGAGCATGGTAGGCGCTGGCCATCCCGGCGGCGGCTCCGCAGGCTACCCACAGCTTCCATTCATCGCAGCGCGTAAAACGCTGGGCCGCCACGGAGGCGAAAACCGTCGCCAGCAGGACCATTGCGCCCTCACGGCCGATTGCGCTGCCGCTGGCGACCACCAGCAGAGAGGCGGCGGACTTGACGA
The DNA here is from genome assembly GCA_946480445.1 of uncultured Buttiauxella sp. GTDB lineage: Bacteria > Pseudomonadota > Gammaproteobacteria > Enterobacterales > Enterobacteriaceae > Dryocola. The sequence continues at coordinate 83,095 of CAMLJN010000014.1, read as the reverse complement.
GGCTTGCCGGGACATCCAGCCTGCCGTCGCCCGTTTCGATCGCTTCCATATAGTCGGTTGGTGCCCCGGGCCGCTGGCTGGTTGCCCGAAGCCATCCCCAGAGCAGCAGTCCCGCAAACAGCCCGCCGATGGCGGGAGTGATAAGACGCCGCCAGGCAGGGAGTGCGGCCGCAGCCGCAACGAGGCTCCCGCTGTGGTCGCCAAGAAAAAGACCTTCCAGGCCATACATTGCCTGGCGAAAAAGCCAGACGACCAGCGCGGAGGCGATACCAATTCCGACGGCAAAAATTAGCCGGCGCAGCATATTCTGAATATCGGGAAAGTGATGTAAGCGGTGCATCGGACAATTGTAGGGCGGGTAAGCGTTCGCGTCATCCGCCAATATCAATAAGATGCAAGTTAAGGCCTGAGGGCCGGAGCGGCATGTGCCCCAGGGACTAGCCCGGCATAGATTTGCGGATGGCAGAGAGCAGAATTTGTGCGCTGGTAGAAAGGGGCTTGTCTACCCGCGTTAAAATCCCAATAGGTTCTCCTGCGCCCTGCGTGGCAATAGGCAGGGCAGTCAGCGTGCCCTGTTTTAAATCCTCTTTTACCGCGCCTGATGGCACAAACCACACGTAGTTGTAATCCACCGTTAGCTGGCGTGAAAGCGAGGCCGACAGGGTTTCGATGCAGGTGGCAGGCAGTTTACAGCCCTGGCTGACCAGCAGCGTTTCGGCATTCTGACGCGGAATCGTGCCTTTTGGTGATACCACCACCGGCCATTCCATTACCCGGCTGAGGGTGATGTTTTCCTGTAACAGAGGATGCCCGGGGCGCACGACCAGCTTGAGGGATTCCAGAAACAGCAGCTCATAGTTCAGCCCGGCCATCAGGTCAGGGTCTGACATCCTGCCGATGCCCAAATCCAGCTCGCCGGATTTCAGGCCGGCAAGCAGCATCGTGTTATTCATTGTGCCGACCTGAAGGGTGACGTCACTTTGCTGTTTATGAAACTGGCCGATAACCGTAGGGAGGATCCCCAGTGCCGCAGTTGGCAAAGCGCCGATTCTGACCACCTCCTCCACATCGCCTTCTTTGCGCGTCAGCGATTGCCCCGCGTGGTTCAGCGCGTCGAGCACTTTTACGGCATGGGTCAGAAACTGCTCACCCATCAGCGTCAGCTGCGCGCCTAAGCGCCCACGATCAAACAAACGTGTGCCGGTAAGCTGCTCCAGCTCATTGAGCGTTTTGGACAGCGCAGGCTGGCTGAGATTAAGGGTTTCAGCCGCTCGCCCCAGCGTTCCCTGCTGAGCGACGGCGACGAAAGTATGAAGATGGCGCAGGCGAATGCGCTGACTGAACAAACCATTTTTTTCCATAGGCGATGTTAAAAACAGACGGAGCGCGATGACAAGATAAGTTGTTTAATTATGATAACTTGCCTACAAAATAAAATTAACAATTACCGAATTGCAGCAACAAACGCGGCAGGACTCCGGCCGTTTTTTACAGGTCAAAGAACACCGTTTCGTGCTCACCCTGTAGAAAAATATCGAAGCAATAAACCGTTTCCTTGCCGCGCTGCTCTCGCCGACCTATCAGCGTGTTGCGGCGTACTTCCCATTCGATGAGGTTCAGTACAGGATCCTGGGCGTTGGCTGCCTGCTCGTCGGAAAAATACATTCTCGTGTGCAGCCCGAGATTAATACCGCGGGCGACGATCCACAGACTGAGATGGGGAGCCATCAGTCTGCCATCCCGGCCGGTCACCTGACCCGGTTTGATGGTTTCGAAGCGCCAGATCTCGCTGTCAAAATCCGAGCAGGTGCGACCCCAGCCGCGGAAGTTTTCATCAATATTTTTATGGTGCTGCTGGTCGGCCGGGTGGTTGTAGCGTCCGGCGGCGTTGGCCTGCCACACTTCCAGCAGCACGTCGCGTACCGGAGTGCCGGAACCATCAAACACGCGGCCTTCCAGAGTTATTCTTTCGCCCTCAGTCTGTGCGTTAGTCAGCGTATGAGTAAAGTTTTTCTCGAAGATGGAAAACCCGGCCGCGTGCGGTGCAAGGCCAATATGAACATAAGGTCCGGCGGTCTGGGAGGCTGTTTCACGCAGGTACTCTTTCATTGAGCGACTCCTTGCGTGCGGTTTTCAAACAGGGTGGTGCGATGGCCGCGCAGGACCAGATCAAAACGGTAGGCCAGGCAGTCCAGCGGAACGGCGGCCCGGGTATCCAGTTCGGCAATTAGCGTGCGTACGGCATCCTCGTTATTAATGGTTTTCACAATCGGGCACTGCTTAATCAGCGGATCGCCTTCGAAATACATCTGGGTAATAAGACGCTGCCCGAAAGACTCACCGGAAAGGGAAAAGTGAATGTGTGAAGGGCGCCAGTCGCTTGCCTGATTGCGCCACGGATAGGGGCCCGGTTTTACGGTGCGGAAAAAGTAATAGCCGTTTTCATCGGTAAGCATGCGCCCACAGCCGCCGAAATTGGGGTCGATTGGGGCCAGGTAGCGATCTTTTTTGGCGGTAACGCCCGCCCGCATTGGCCTGCCACACCTCGACCAGCGCGTTTTTCATCGGTCGGCCGAAGCCATCCCGCACGTAGCCGTGGACGATGATACGTTCGCCGATAGGCAGGCCATCCCTGGCATAATTCTTGATGAGATCGTTATCCAGCGGATCTAAATCCTGCTGGCCAAAAACAGGTCCGGTGATTTCGGACAGCGAGTTTTGCAGCGAGATAAGCGTGTTGCGTGGAGAACGTAGCACGCTGGTTTTATATCCCGGCGCAAAGGCTGGTGGATGAGAGTCGTAATCACGATGCACAAGCTCACGGGGTTGCCAAAGTAGAGACATTGCAGGCTCCGGTTGTAGGGTCAGGGGCTTTAGGGTTTTAAAAGTGGCCGAAGGCAGTTTGGGTAAATGATTTGTTAAATTAAAGTGAATTTATGGCACCTTTTGCATAGCAAAAAGTTATCGAGCGTGCCGGTAGCACGGGGAGCCTCTCTGGTTGTAAAGCCGATCACAAAAAACAAATTCTTCGCCCTGAGGGGCCTGCAACCCTCTACGCTTTCAGCAATATCCACTGGAGAAACGACATCATGGCGAACAACATCACGGCCGATGAGATTCGGGAAAAATTTTCGCACGCAATGTCGGCGATGTACCAGCAAGAGGTGCCCCAGTACGGCTCGCTGTTAGAACTGGTGGCCGATGTGAACCTTGCGGTGCTGGAAAATAATCCTCTTTTGCAGCAGCAACTTGAAAATGCCGACGAGCTGGCAAGGCTGAACGTGGAGCGCCACGGCGCAATCCGCGTGGGGAAAGCGCAAGAGCTGGCTACGCTGCGCAGGCTCTTTGCGGTAATGGGGATGCAGCCGGTTGGCTACTACGATCTCGCTCAGGCTGGCGTGCCGGTGCATTCCACCGCGTTTCGGCCGGTTGACGATACCGCGCTTGCACGTAACCCTTTCCGCGTATTTACCTCTTTGCTGCGCCTGGAACTTATCGAAAATGAAGCTCTGCGTAAGAAAGCGGCCGCGATTCTGGCGAAGCGAAATATCTTCACTCCGCGATGCCTGGCGCTGATCGATCTTCACGAAGAGCAGGGCGGACTAAGCGAAAGCCAGGCAAACGAGTTTGTCAAAGAGGCGCTGGAAACTTTCCGCTGGCACAGTCATGCCACGGTGGATGCGCAGACCTATCAGGCGCTGCACGATCAGCATCGCCTGATAGCTGACGTGGTCTGTTTCCGGGGCTGTCACATTAATCACCTGACTCCACGCACGCTTGATATAGATCGCGTTCAGGCGTTGATGCCGGAATATGGCATCAGCCCGAAAGCCATTATTGAAGGGCCACCGCGGCGTGAATTCCAGATTCTGTTGCGGCAGACAAGCTTTAAGGCGCTGGAAGAACCCATCCTGTTTGCCGGGGAACGGCAGGGCACACATACGGCACGGTTTGGCGAAATAGAGCAGCGCGGTATAGCGCTGACGCCGAAAGGACGCGCGTTATATGACGAGCTGCTACTGGCGGCAGGTAGCGGTAAAGATAATCTCAGTCATCAGCACCACTTACAGGAAGTCTTCAGCCGCCTGCCGGACAGCGATACGTTATTGCGTCGCCAGGAGCTGGCTTACTTTCGCTACCGCCTGACGCCTGCGGGAGAGATGCACCGGCAGAGCATAAAACCGGGGGACGATCCGCAGCTGCTGATTGAGCGAGGCTGGCTGGTGGCGCAGCCTGTCACCTACGAAGATTTTTTGCCGGTGAGCGCGGCAGGTATCTTCCAGTCTAATCTGGGCGGGGATGGAGGGTCCCGCAGCCACGGTCACGCCAGCCGTGAAGCCTTTGAACAAGCGCTAGGCGCGCCCGTTGCCAATGAGTTTGAGCTGTACCAACAGGCTGAAGATCGCAGTAAACGCCGTTGCGGTCTGCTCTGAAATCGTTAATCTGCTGGGAGGTCGTTGAAAAGGAACAGCAGATGGAAGAGCAAGACAGCCAGGTAGCGGATGCTTTAGTGGAAGTGAAGCAGGGTAAACTTGCAGGGACGAAGGAAGGGGATTATGCGGTATTTCGCGGCATTCCTTATGCAGCCCCACCGGTGGGCAACTTGCGTTGGCGCGCACCTGCTCCCCCTGCGCAGTGGGACGGTGTGCGACCAGCCAGGCAATTTTCTGCCGCCAGCTGGCAAAGCCTCGAATACTGTAAAGCGATAGGCGGTGGCGATCCTGGCCAGTTCTCAGAGGACTGCCTGTATCTGAACATCTGGACTCCTGACAGGCGCGGCGATAAACCGCTGCCCGTTATGGTCTGGCTTCATGGTGGCGGTTACACCATAGGTGCCGGGGGATTAACGCCGTATGACGGCGCGGCTTTTGCCTCGCGCGGCGTGATTTTAGTGTCGATAAATTACCGTCTGGGACATCTGGGCTTTTTTGCCCACCCGGCTCTTGAAGAAGAAGACCCCGACGGCCCGCTGTATAATTTCGCGCTGCTGGATCAAATAAGTGCGCTGCATTGGGTGCAGGAAAATATTCACGCCTTTGGCGGAGATGCCTCAAACGTGACTTTGTTCGGTGAATCCGCAGGGGCACGCAGCGTACTGTCGCTTCTGGCCTCGCCGCTGGCTAAAAACCTGTTCCACAAGGCCATCGTGCAAAGCGCGTATACCTTGCCGGACGTTGAAAGAGCCCAGGCGTTAAAAAAAGGTATTCTGCTGGCCGACCATTTTGGTCTGCAGAACGCCACGGCCCAACAGCTGCGCGAACTGCCCGCTGAAGCATTCTGGCCGCTGGAACCTCCGTTAAGTGTTGGCCCCGCACCTGTCAGCGGCGATCGGGTATTGCCGGAGCCAATGCTGGATGTGTTCTTCGCCGGAAAACAACATGCTGTGCCGATAATGATCGGCAGCAACAGCGATGAGGCCAGCGTGTTGGGCTATTTTGGACTCGATCTCGCCGGGCAAATCGAACGGCTGCGCCGGGAAAGACGCTTTGGCCTTGGCCTTATCAGGCTGCTGTATCCCGGGGTAAAAGGCGACGCGGAGCTGGGCCGTCAGGTGTGCCGCGATATGGCGTTTACCACGCTGGGCTTTGTGGTCATGCAGGCCCAGCAACGTATCGCTCAGCCCTGCTGGCGTTATTACTTTGACTATGTGGCCGAAGCAGAACGCAAAACCTACGCAAACGGCACCTGGCACGGGAACGAAGTGCCCTATGTGTTTAATACGCTCACACTCACGCCTCCTGCCAGCGATTATGTTACGCACAGCGATCTTGCATTCTCGGCGCAGGTCTGCGACTACTGGGCGAACTTTGCCCGGGAAGTGACCTCCGAAAGTAACAGGCTTGAGGGGGTATTACGCTGGCCTTCCTGTGCCAGGCGGCGGGACGTCACTATGCTGCTGGGCGTGAATAAACAGGCCCAGTTTAAGCTGCTTAACAGGTTTATGCGCCTGCGAATGCAGCTTTTTAAACGCGTGATGAAGCACCATGTGCAGCTGGACTGAAAAACAGTGGCCGTCCCGGGAGATCGATTAGCTCAGCGTCAGCAAACTTTCACAGAAGGCTTGCAGACCCGGAGTGTTCCCGTTTTCGTCTCGCACCCTAAGCCTGTAGCTTGCCCCGGTTTTGACGCTGTGGGCAAAAGGGCGCACCAGCCTGCCCGTACGCAAATCTTCTGCCACCAGCGTTTCGTCGGCGATAGCTATGCCAAAGCCCTGAATGGCTGCGCTGATCGCCAGATCCATCGTGTCAAAATGCTGATTTTTCGTCATCACCGGTTTTGCCGCAGGATAATTTGCAAGCCAGAGCGACCAGTCGGTACGATCCCGGGTTGGATGCAAAAACGTTAGCCGCCCAAGCACCTCATCAGACAATCCTCTTTCAGGTAGCAGGCTCGGGCAGATAACCGGGGTGAGGATCTCCTCAAAAAGGAGGCTGCCCGCTTTGCCGTGAGGGCCAAAAATAATCGCCGCGTCGTAGGGTTCATTTTTGAAATTCACACCGTGTTCGACGGTGGTGGTGAGCGCTACCTGAAGCTCCGGCGCCCGGTGTTCAAGCTGAATGATTTTGGGTACCAGCCAGCGCATGGCACAGGTGGGAGCCTTAAGGCGGATAACGCTTGGCTTATGGCAGGCTCGCTGCGCAACGTCGCACAGCTTTGCAAAGGCGTTTTGCAGGTCCGGAAGCAGGGCGCTTCCCTGCGGCGTCAGGTAGAGGCCGCGGGCATGGCGTTCAAATAGCGTAAAACCAAACCAGGCCTCAAGCGCGGCAATTTTGCGGCTTACGGCACCCTGAGTGAGGCAGAGCTCTTTGGCGGCGTGCGTCAGGTTTAAATGCCGGGCAGTGACCAGAAAAGCTTCTACCATATTGAGTGGAAAATTATGCCGCGCCATAATGTTCTCCGCATGAGCCATGCATTTTTTGCATGGCTATTATGACAACAATTCGCTTGTCATGGCAATCGCCTCAGGATTGAATCGTTATGCAGATTTTGTCTCAACAGGAGCGGCCATGACTATGCAAACCCCGGTGCAACCTCGTTCTAAATTGCCGGATGTGGGGACCACGATATTTACCGTTATCGGCCAGCTCTCGGCGCAGCATAACGCGATAAACCTTTCCCAGGGGGCACCCAACTTCGCACCTGACCCGAAACTGATTGCCGGGGTGACGAAAGCCATGCTGGATAATCATAACCAGTATGCTTCGATGACCGGCCTTGCCCCTCTTAAGGCGCTGATTGCTGAAAAAGTGGCAATGCTCTACGGCGCGCGCTATGACGTTAACGATGAGATTTTAATCACCGCCAGCGCCAGTGAAGGGTTGTATACGGCAATCAGCGGGCTTGTTCATCCGGGTGATGAAGTCATTTACTTTGAGCCGTCATTCGACAGCTACGCGCCGATTGTGCGTTTACAGGGAGCCAGACCCGTTGCGTTAAAGCTGACCCTGCCGGATTTTTCAGTGAACTGGGATGAAGTACGTGCCGCCATTACGCCTCGTACACGCATGATTATCATCAACACGCCGCATAATCCAAGCGGTCAGATACTTAGCGCTCACGACCTGGAAATGCTCGCCGCTCTGACCCGCAATACGGATATAGTGATTTTGTCCGATGAAGTGTACGAACACATTGTTTTTGACGGCGGGCGTCATCACGGTATGGCAACGCATCCGCAGTTAGCTGAACGCAGCGTGATCGTCTCCTCATTTGGCAAGACGTTCCACGTCACGGGATGGCGGGTGGGCTATTGCCTGGCTCCGGCGGCATTGATGAGCGAAATCTGCAAAGTACATCAGTTTCTGATGTTCTCTGCCGATACGCCAATGCAGTACGCTTTTGCCGATTACATGGCCGATCCGCAAACCTATTTATCGCTGGCGGCATTCTATCAGCGCAAGCGCGATCTTATGCAAACGCTGCTGGCCGATTCGCCGTTTAAACTTCTGCCGAGCGCCGGGTCGTTCTTCCTGCTGGCAAGCTACGCGCATTTTAGCGAGGAGCCTGATAGCGAGATGGTGAAGCGTTTGATAACCGAGTACGGTGTAGCGACGATTCCGCTCTCTGCATTTTATGCCGACGGTACGGACAACCAGTTGATCCGTCTGTCTTTTGCCAAAGATGAAGCAACTTTGCGGGCGGGCGCACAGGCGCTATGCCAGCTCAAACCACGTTGAACAGGGGTCATAATGAAAAAATTACACGCGCTGGCATTCGCCGTCGGGATGTTCTCTTCGCTCTCCGGGTTTGCGGCAACGGAATTACGCTATGGCGTTGAGGCTGAATACCCACCTTTTGAAAGCCGTAACTCTGCTGGTGAACTGGAAGGGTTTGATATTGAGCTGGGCAATGCTATCTGCAAGGCGGCGAGCCTGACGTTTTCCTGGGTCGAAACCTCTTTCGATGCGCTTATTCCGGGTCTGATGGCGAAAAAATTTGATGCTATTAATTCCGCGATGAACATCACCGAGCAGCGTCGCAAGAGCATTGATTTTACCCAGCCGATCTACCGCATTCCTTCTCAGCTGGTGGGGAAAGCGGACAGCGCGGTGGAGGCAACGCCTGCCGGATTGAAAGGCAAAACTGTTGGCGTGCTGCAAGGCTCCATTCAGGAAACCTATGCCAAAGAGCACTGGGAAAAGCAGGGGGTGACGGTTGTTTCCTATAAAGATCAGAATATGGCCTGGGGCGATTTGCTAAACGGGCGCATCGACGCTTCTCTGGTTATGTCTGCCGCAGGGCAGGCTGGTTTCCTCAGCAAGCCGCAGGGCAAAGGCTTCGGGTTTATTGGCCAGCCGGTAAGCGACGATACAATTCTCGGCAGCGGTATCGGCTATGGCCTGCGTAAAGGCGACGCTCAGACGAAACAGCAGCTTGATGCCGCCATTGCAAAAGTGAAGGCGGATGGCACGGTCACGGCTCTGGCGAAAAAGTATTTTCCGGGGATCGATGTCAGCGTGAAGTAAACATTTTTTGCGCGGTTCAAAGGGCGGATGGCGCAGCGCTGTCCGCCAGACTGGTGTTGACGAGGCGTACTTTAAAACACCTCATTTTTCAGTCCATTCCGGTTCAAATAAAAAAACTGTGTCCCTAAGTCGAATCCCGGCTGACAACCATTGGATTCAGGGTGAATTTTGTCTAGAGTGTGCGGTCGTAATGGTTGCTTCAGCTTGCCGTAGTTCTGCCCGCAAAGCAGGACGAAATACATCGACATAAAAGGACGATTTTCCAGGCATGAACCGCAGACGTTTTATCAAAGCCTCTATGGCTCTCGCCGCAGCCTGCGGCACCCCGGCCCTTGCAACACTCTTCTCGCGGGCAGCCTTTGCCGCAGAATCTGATATCGCCGACGGCCGTACTACCGACTTCGATTTCTCCGTGCTTCAGGCAATGGCCCATGACCTGTCGAAAAAGCCCTGGAGCGGCGTACCGCGACCGTTACCGGACACGCTGGCAACCCTGACGCCGCAGGCTTACAACGCCATTCAGTACGACGCGGAGCATTCGCTGTGGCACAACCTGGACCAGCGCCAGCTGGACGTGCAGTTCTTCCATGTAGGGATGGGGTTCAAACGCCGCGTGCGCATGTTCTCCGTTGACTCCGCAACGCACTTGTCCCGTGAAATTCACTTCCGTCCCGAGCTGTTTAATTACAACGATGCAGGAGTTGAGACCAGACAGCTGGAAGGGCAGATGGATCTCGGCTTTGCCGGATTTAAAGCTTTTAAGGCACCGGAGCTGGCCCGCCGCGACGTTGTTTCTTTCCTTGGCGCAAGCTACTTCCGCGCCGTGGACAATACCTACCAGTACGGTCTGTCTGCTCGCGGTCTGGCGGTGAATACTTTCACCGATCAACTCGAAGAGTTCCCGGACTTCACCTCGTTCTGGTTTGAAACGCCGAAAGCCGGGGACACCACCTTTGTGGTCTATGCGCTGCTCGACAGCAAAAGCGTGACCGGCGCCTACAAGTTCATCATCAGCTGTGAAGAAAAACGCGTGGTCATGGAGGTGGATAATCATCTTTATGCCCGCGAGGACATCAAACAGCTCGGCATTGCGCCAATGACCAGCATGTTCGCCTGCGGCACCAACGAACGCCGCATGTGTGACACTATTCATCCACAAATTCATGATTCCGATCGCCTGGCGATGTGGCGCGGCAACGGCGAATGGATTGCGCGTCCGCTGAATAATCCGCAGAAGCTGCAGTTTAACGCCTACACCGATAACAATCCGAAAGGCTTTGGCTTGCTGCAACTCGATCATGAGTTTGCCAACTATCAGGACATTATGGGCTGGTATAACAAGCGTCCAGGCCTGTGGGTTGAACCGCGCAACAAGTGGGGTAAAGGCACCGTTTGCCTGATGGAGATTCCAACGACCGGGGAAACGCTCGATAACATCGTTTGCTTCTGGCAACCGGAAAAACCGGTGAAAGCTGGGACCGAGCTGGAGTTTAAATATCGTCTGTACTGGAGTGGCCTGCCGCCGGTGACCACCGATCTGGCTCGCGTCTACGCCACGCGTACCGGTATGGGTAGCTTCCCTGAGGGCTGGGCGCCGGGGGAACACTTCCCGGATAAATGGTCACGCCGTTTTGCGATAGATTTCGTGGGCGGTGATCTTAAGGCGGCGGCGCCGAAGGGCATTGAGCCGGTGATCACCCTGTCTAACGGTGAAGCCAGACAGATTGAGATCCTTTATGTTGAACCGTTCGACGGCTATCGCATTCTGTTTGACTGGTATCCAACGAACGATGCCACCGATCCGGTAGACATGCGCATGTTCCTGCGCTGCCAGGGTGACGCCATCAGCGAAACCTGGCTGTACCAGTATTTCCCCCCTGCGCCGGACAAGCGTCGCTATGTAGACGACCGCATAATGAAGTCATGACGCCAAAGCCCCGCATATGCGATGCGGGGCTTAGATTACTGACCAGGATGGAATAGCGTATCCGGTCTGGTTATTTATTTGCTGAGAGCTGGAAGGTTGTCATCGGTAGCGATGCAGTAGTGCGCCCAGACTGGGAATAGTTAACTCTTTAATTTCTCCACTTCAGTTTGAAGCGTTATAAACTCCGGCATATCCTTTATGTACTGTGGTATTAAATCTATGATTTTCTTTATTTTTAACAATTTGCCCAGTTCCTTTTTAATTAGCTGCTCTTTTTCAATTTTATTATATTTATCATCATTAATGTATTTCTCTATTTTTTCTCCGGCTGATTTAGCTTTAATTGCATCAAGGCCGAGTTTTTTTAAAATTTTAGTCGGAGCCTGGGATAACATATAATCCTGGATTTGTGGCATGATTATGTTAAAGGCTCGGGCAAACTCACTTTGATCCGACTTTGCTTGCTCAGGTTCCGGTGTAAGAGTGATATTCATCTCGCTCGGGTCTGGTTCAGGGTCATTATTTGTTTGTAAAGTGCAGGCTGACATGTCTACCTTTATTGGTGAATCATCTTTGTCTGGCGGCATAACCTCTAATGACTCTGCTCTCTCTTCAGCCAGAGTTTGTAAAGTGCGGGCTGACATGTCTACCTTTATTGGGGAATCATCTTTGTCTGGCAGCATAACCTCTAATGACTCTGATCTCTCTTCAGCCAGAGTTTGTAAAGTGCGGGCTGACATGTCTACCTTTATTGGTGAATCATCTTTGTCTGGCGGCATAATCTCTAATGACGCTGATCTCTCTTCAGCCAGAGACAGAAGCACGACTTCGTCGATACAATATTCCCGGGTATCGCCATTGCAGACAATTTTGAATTTATCTTTGTATCCTTCCGATACTAATCCCTTTAGTTCGTTGAAATTTCTCTCGACGACATCTAAGCAGCATCCGTCCTCTTGATGATGATAAAGATTATACAGGCAATCCAGAGCTTTCTTCTGGTTAGTATGACAGAAAAAGTCTTTAATTTTCTCCCAGATACTCAGTGTTGGAGGCGTGGTGCTATTTTTTATAGAATCAATTTTTTCACTCTCAATATATCCCTTTAAATAACCATTCCCTACGCTTATTACGTGATTATTTCCTGCGCTGTGTAACATCTATTACCTCCTGTGTACGCGAAAAAATCTTACAAAACATCCCTCAGGCGTACAATCAAGTTAATACCTTATCAGTACTTAATTTTACCTTGCTCAATATTAAGACAGTGTTATTTATATGTATTTACAAACCTGTAGCGATTGCGACACGCGAGGCAGGTACATTTCTCTTTATTTAAAATCTACGTTAAGGATAATGGGGGTAAAATGTTCAACAGGAGAACACCATGCAGGACATTGAAAACTGGCAGGATGAGGTGATTATCCTCGATGGCGATCTGGAGCTGCGTTCTGTGCATGAGCGTTATGCTGAGGCGATCTTTACGGCGGTTGAACGCAATAAGGTCTGGCTTAACAAAACGATGAACTGGCCGCAATATGTTGTTTCTGTCGAGGACTCGAGGAAAAATGCGCAGGGAAATTACATTCTGCATCACCGGGGCTACGCGAAAATGTTTCTCATTTTTAGCGGCGATGAGGTGGTAGGCGTATTTTCGTTCAATCAGATTGAGCCAACCAATAAGACCGGCTATATCGGCTACTGGCTCGATGAGGGGCAGCAGGGCAAGGGGATTATCTCCAGGGCGATTGAAGCGGCGATAGCTAAGTATTCGGCTGAAGGGACGGTGCGTCGTTTCGTTATCAAATGCATTGTGACCAATGAAGCCAGCAACAGGGTGGCGCAGCGCAATGGTTTCGCCCTTGAGGGACGCCTGCGCGAAGCTGAATATCTCAACGGCAGCTTCCACGACCAGAATATTTATGCGCGCATCGTTGACTAAGCCAGGTCGAAGCAAGGCGCGCTTAAAACACACCGTAAAAAGGGCTCCGGCTCACGCGCTGTTCACCGTTGATGTCTTTCATGCCGCGCAGATGGATCATTTCGCCCTCAAGCCCGTCGATCGCAGCATTGTCGTAAATCTGTACGTTATTTTCGATAAGGACATTGCCGGTAATGCGGGCGCTGCCGTAAATCCGGACGTGGTTATCGGGCAGAACCGGGCCGCCGATAAGCGTAGCGTTGCCAAAAACTTGCACCTGATGTTTCAGCACGCAGTCGCCTTTTATCACCGCATTACCGTATACCTGGGAAGAGTAGCGTAGCGTAGGGATCTGATCCTCACCGTTGCCGGCGATAAGGCGGGCGTTGTCAAAAACGCGAGCGCAGTCGCAAATCCAGACGTTGTTTTCCTCGTTTCCTTCCACAACGGCGCAGCCGAACACCTCTGCGCGATGCTCGATAAACGCATGGCTGACGCTGGCCTCGCCGTATATCTGCGCCTGATGCACCACGCGCGACGCGGATACCGTGGCGTTACCAAAGATTTGCAGAATTTTATACTGGTCGGCGGTGAGCCCGCGCAGGGCAATAACCTGGCATCCTTCTGTTACACGCGAGGTGCCGTAGAGATGACATTCGCCGCTGATAAATGAGTCCGCCACCAGCGCTTGTTCAAAGATGCGCGCCTGATGACAAAGCGTGGAGGCCCCTCGCACCTGAGCGTCGTCTTCAACGCGCGAGTCGCCATAAACCAGGCTATCAGTATCATAGATCCAGCAATTCCCCTGCTGGCTGAGGCTGTCTTCACTTTCTACCCAGCCGCCCGTTTGCCCGCTTTTGACTTCACCGAAGTGCCTGATGGCCCGAATTTGTCGCAGTCTTACCTGGCGTTTTTCACCCTTATGGAGATAGTGATGCAGCCGGGTATCCCCGGTAAGTTCGTATTTGTTCATCCTTCTTGCTCCGCGGTCGACTCAGCTTAAAACGTAGCAGGTAAAATGCAGCCGTGGCGTTTCGCGGGGCGATCGAATAAAATGCATCTAAAATACATTTTAAACATTCAAAAAAATGAATAAGGTTAAAACGCCGACGATGATGAATTTACCTGAAGAAAATTATTACACCCTGAAGTATGGCCTCACCGCAACGCACTCCGATGTGGTAAACGCTGCGAAGATTGTTCCACCGGGTAAAACGCTGGATCTTGGCTGCGGCGGCGGGCGCAACAGCCTGTACCTACACCAGAAAGGCTTTGAGGTGACCGCCTGGGATAAAAACCCGATGAGCATCCATAATCTTAATCAGATTATCGAGGCGGAAGGGCTAAAAAATATCGTTACCGATATTGTTAACCTCAACGAACAGACCTTTGACGGGGAATACGATTTTATTTTGTCCACCGTGGTGATGATGTTCCTCGAGCGCAGCACTATCCCGGGTCTGATTGCCAATATGCAGCGCTGTACCAAAGCTGGCGGCTATAACCTGATCGTTGCGGCGATGGATACCGAGGATTTTCCTTGCACCCTGGGTTTCCCGTTCGCGTTTAAAGAAGGGGAACTCAGCCGCTATTATCAAGGCTGGGAACGGGTTAAATACAACGAGGACGTCGGTCAGCTGCATAAAACCGACGCCGAAGGCAATCGCATTAGCCTGCGTTTTGCCACGCTGTTGGCCCGCAAGCCTTAAGTTGGCTGCCAGGCGCGATTTTGCAGCACCACGCGGTAACCGTCGCTGTCAATAAAGGTCCGTCCGGCCACATCCCAGTAAGGATTAAAGCTGTCGATCCTTTGAAAACCTGCCTGCACCATCTGCTGGCAGGTTTTGCGCCATTCACCCTCGTCAGGAAAGTAGAGCACAAGCAGGTCGTCCACCGTGGAGGCGGGCTCAACCGGGTGACGATGGCAAAGGGTAAACTCAAGGTGCCAGTTCAAATCATCCCGTCCGAGCATCACGCCACTAAAGCCATCGTGTTCCCTGAAAGAACCTGTCTGTTGCAAACCCAGTCCACGACAGTACAGTTCTTTGCTGCGGGATAAATCCGTTACCGGGCGCGCAATACGTAAATGTGGAACCATAGCTACTCCTTGTTCGTGTGCCCGGAAGGGCAGTTAGCTACTGACTTGCTTAGCCGCAGGCCAGAGATGAATAACAACTTTTCCTTGCCCGCTCTTCGTGATGTTATGGCTCCCGGAAGAGCGAAGAAGGGATAATATGCGGTGAATATGAACACCAATTGACGATTTGTAGCACTGGCTTCGTGAGCGGCCAGACTGCTCACAGTAAATTATGTGTATTAATATGCGGGCACGGCATACCCTGCGGATTGCGGCGCAATGTCTGAAAGCAGATGAAAATTCATACGTTTGTTTAGCTGCGCGTGCTTTTGTTCTTCGGTCCGCCTCTCAATTCGTAACTATTTATTTTTCTTACATAGTTAAGCGAAATTCTCTTTGCTATAACTAAGAGGCTTCTATGCAAATCACAGGGATTCTCAATGCGTACTCCAACTATTTTTAAGGTCGCCTGCCTGACTGGGTTACTGGCGCTTGCCGGCTGTGCATCTAAAGTCACGGCGCCAGAAAAATATTCAGGTTTTTTAAAAGATTACTCCGGCCTACAGCAAACAACTTCCCCATCGGGGAAAACGATTTTGCGCTGGATTGATCCTGCTTTTAAATCCGGTAATTACGACAAGCTGATTTATACGCCGGTGACGTATTACCCGGTGCCAAAACCCACCACTCAGTTGGGCGCGCAGACGCTCGATAGGATCCTTGCTTATACCAACACTCAGCTGAAGGCGAGCGCTGCACAGCATATTAAGCTGGTGAGTACGCCTGGGCCTCGCACGTTGATTTTCCATGGCGCCATCACGGGGGTGGACAGCAGCAAGCAGGGCCTGCAGTTCTATGAAGTCATTCCAGTTGCGATGATTGTGGCCGGTACGCAGGCTGCGACAGGCCATCGCACAATGGAGACTAATCTCTATTTTGAAGGGGAGCTTATTGACTCCACCACCAATAAAGTCGTGATGAAAGTTGTGCGTAAAGGCGAAGGTAAAACGGTAAGCAATGAAAATACACCTATTACCGTGGACTCCCTGAAATCCGTTATTGATGACATGGCGACAGATGCCGCGATGTTTGAAGTGAAGTAGTCAAAAGGGAGCCACAACGGCTCCCTTATTTTTCTGAAGCAGAGCTAATTGTTTTTATATAGCGCTACAGACTCCTCCGGCGAACAGAGGGGCTGTCCTTCACGCCGCTCTTTTGTGCCCGCTGAGTACCTTAAACATGCCAGGTTTTGAGAACATCACCAGATTGCCTGCCAGAATCATCACCAGGCCAATAACAGCATTGTTACGCCAGATATAGCCTTCATAAACAGTGGACAGGCTTAATGCCACCAGCGGGAACAGCAGAGTACTGTAAGCCGCCTGGCTTGCGCCAATGCGACCGACCAGCGTGAAATAAGCGCCAAATGCGATGACCGAGCCGAAGATTGCCAGATAGAAAAGCGAGCCGAGATAGCGTGCCGAAAGCTCCGGCATAAATGAATCACCACGAACCACTG
This sequence comes from uncultured Buttiauxella sp., assembly GCA_946480445.1. Classification (GTDB taxonomy): domain Bacteria; phylum Pseudomonadota; class Gammaproteobacteria; order Enterobacterales; family Enterobacteriaceae; genus Dryocola. The sequence goes on along the minus strand of CAMLJN010000014.1, from coordinate 66,685 downwards.
CAACGATACCCATAATCAGCGTACCGTAGAGCATGGCGTAGGTGTTCGTCGAAAGCGTTTCCAGCCCGCGTCGCTGATGGCGCGTGCTGATCATATTCCCCAGAGAGAAGCCGAAGGTTCCCAGGGCGCTCAGTCCGATGCCCAGCAGCAGCTCGGGTGCAAGCTTTGTTGCGACCAGGTCGTGCCAGAATAGCGCGACGACGCCGGCAATGCCCAATATCGCGGCGGGCAGCAGGTTGGGATGCGGACGCTGTCGGAAAAAGAGCATGCTGTTAAATGCGTTGAACAGAACGGCCATCGAGAAGATCACCGACTCCAGCCCGGAGCTGATAAACGCCGACGCGTGGTAAAAGCAGAAGAAGTTAAAGCCGAAAACGCAGGCACCCTGAAGCACGCAAAAGAGATGATCCTGCGGACTGATACGGCGTAACTTGCCAAGCGTTTTTAACGTCACCAGCATGATCGCGGCCGCGACGGCAAAACGCCAGAAAATTGAAACAGGAACCGACACCACGCCCTGCTGCATATAAATGGCAAGCCAGGTTGTCCCCCAAATCACCACCACCAGAATATAAAGTAATGCGTTCATGCTGTTATCTCTTCGTCAAACGAGGTGGCCAGCTTGCCAGATAACGAGAGAGGAGGCTTTCACGGCTTTGCGCGACTTGCATATTCTTGCGCATTTTTTTGCGGACATAAGGTGAATGGCTGGTAACGGCTGCCAGCACTCCTTACACTAGCGTTTTCGTCTGAATGCGGATTGCCCATGACCCAGCCGTATCACGCCTTTGAGAATCTGCGTAAGCATAACGCGCGTCTGCATGACAGCGTGCAGCTTGGCTCAGGCATTCAGCTGGCGGCCTGGTCAAATCAACACGACCGTGTGACCCAGCTCAGCGATCACCACACCCTAAGCCTGTATATCAATAACGGCTACGAAACCTACCAGAAAACGGCCAGCGGCTGGAAAAACGGCGGCGGTCCGGACAGATTTTGCCTGATGCCGCAGGACAGCGAAACGACATGGGATATTCGCAACGATTTCTCTTTTGTCCACCTGTACTGCACAGATGCGCACCTGCGGCACATTGCCGAACAAGTCTGGGATCGCAGCCCCGCGTCCCTGGTCATGGATGAAAAAATCTTTGCTGACGATCCGCGTATCACTCAGCTCTACCGCCATTTTTTACTGAGCAGCAGCTGGCATCAAAGTGCCAACCATATGACGCTGAGCACGGCCTCAACCCTGCTGTTGACCCATCTGGTTCAGAACTACAGCAGCGTGCAGTGGCATTTACCAGCGGTGCGCGGCGGGCTTGCGCCCGTGGTGTTACGCAATATCCAGGCTTATATAGAACAGCATCTCGCCGGGCCTTTGACGCTTGCCGAACTGGCGCTTGAGGCGGGGCTAAGCGAGTTCCATTTTGCGCGTATGTTTAAACAGACAACCCGACTGGCCCCGCATCAGTATGTTATGCAGCGTCGGATGGCTCGAGCGGAAACGCTGGTGCGTCATAGCCCGCTGTCATTGACAGAAATTGCTATGGCCTGCGGTTTTAGTTCCGCCAGCCATTTCAGCAACCGCTTCAAATCTATGGTCGGCGTCACGCCCTCGCAGCTACGCCTTACGGGTGAGTGAAAAAACACCGTAGCAAACGCCACCGGCGACCAGCCCCCAGAAAGCAGAGCCCATTCCCACAAACGACACCCCCGAAGCGGTGACCAGAAAGGTGATAATCGCCGCGTCCCGTTCCCGTTCATGGCTGAGCGCCTGGTGTAAGCTACCTGCAATAGTGCTGAGCAACGCAAGCCCGGCAAGCGTCTGGATAAAGGCCAGCGGCAGCGCCGTAAGAAGGGCAGAAATTGAACCGCCAAAAAGCCCGGCAAGCAGATAAAAAAAGCCTGCCGCAGCGGCAGCGAGCCAGCGCCGGGCAGGATCAGGATGCGCTTCCGTTCCCTGGCAAATAGCCGCCGTAATCGCCGCGATGCAAACAGAGAAGACGCCAAACGGGGCCAGCAGCAGGGCAATTGCCGCCGTTACCACGATCGGCGCAGACACCGGAACCTCATAACCAGATGCCCTGAGCGTGGCAACGCCGGGCGCGTTTTGCGAAGCCATGGTCACCAGAAAGAAGGGCAGACCGATACCCAGCAGGCTGGTTAGCGTAAAGCGTGGGGCCGTAAATTCCGGTATTGCCCCAGTCAGCGGCACGCTTGCCGTTTTAAATTCTCCGCTCAGCATGCACGCAGCCAGACCTGCCACTAAGGCAATAACCACCGCATACCTTGGGGCGAGGGCTTTTGCCAGCAGCCAGCCGACGATCATTGTTGCGCACAGTAAAAAGTGACCCTGTAACGAAGAGAAAGTATCCAGGCCGAAGCGCAGCAGAATACCTGCGAGCATCGCTGCCGAAAGTGTCTGCGGGATAAGCCGCATTAAACGGGCGAAAAGGCCGGTAATCCCGCAGAGTAGAATAAGCGCGGAAGCAAAAATAAACACGCCGACGGCCTCGTTAATGGTGCAGCCGTGCAGGCTGGTGGCAAGTAACGCGGCGCCTGGCGTGGACCACGCGGTCAGGATAGGGGCCCGATACCAGAGGGTCAGTGCGAGCGTGCTGATCCCCATGCTGAAGCCCAGCATCGTCAGCCAGCCGGTAAACTGCGAGGCGCTGGCACCCGTCGCGTCGGCGGCCTGCCAGATAATCGCCGCTGAGCTGGCATAGCCGACCAGAACGGCAACAAAACCGGCAAGGACGGTGGGTATAGGAATCGGTGAGGTACGCATAGAATCTCCTTCGTGCGTTATAGCGTCCGCTGCACTCTATCACCGTGCGTTATAGCGCACAAGGCGTTATACTGACGGCGTTAACAAGGAGATCAGGATGGATATTACTGCCTATTTAAGTGCGACACTGCGGGCATTGCGCCAGGCGCGAGGCTGGAGCCTGACGCAGACGGCGGAGAAAACCGGCGTTTCTAAGGCCATGCTGGGCCAGATTGAACGCAATGAATCCAGCCCGACGGTGGCAACGTTGTGGAAAATAGCCACCGGGCTTAACGTACCCTTCTCGGTGTTTCTGGAGGCAGGCGAACAGCCGGAGCGGCCTGTATTCGACCCGCAAGACAGCGACATGATTGTGGAGCCGCTGTTCCCTCATGACGAACAGCTGCGGTTTGATCTGTTTTCTATCAAGCTTGCGCCCGGCGCTATCAGTGAATCTTCCCCGCACTACAGCGGCGTGGTGGAGCATGTCATCGTGATAGACGGCCAGCTGGATTTGCAAACGCAAGGCAATTGGCAAACATTAAAGGCGGGCGAAGGGCTGCGTTTCGCGGGTGATAAAGCGCATAGCTACCGTAACAGAGGGGCGGAGCCTGTGCATTTTCACTCGCTGATTCACTACCCGTAAGGGTGGGGTATCCGCGCGTCAGGAGTCTATTCTTGCTGGTTCAACAACGCCAAAAGATTACTCGTTTATATTTAAATATGACATTTTGGCGTTTTTTAAAAGAAACTCATTATTTTTAAAGTATGCTTACCTTATTAGTAAATTTACAGAATACAAATTATGCTTTCTGTTGCAAATTCTAACGAAAAACTCACTTTTCTCTGCCTCAACTTTAAATGAGGGGGCAGCTCGCGACCTTGCTGAGCGTTCAGGCGTCGTTTAATGACGAACATGAACGTTTGTGGGTTTAGGGGGGGGAAACTTAATCCAGCAGGTCATCAGGGCTAAAGAAGAGAACCCTGGTTTTCGAGTCCTGCAATTTCTGATACCCAATCGCAGCAGTCTGGCTTCCTCCGCTACATTTAGCATTTTGGGGATGACACCAGCACAGTCAGTTTTCATGGCGCTTTACTGGCGTGGAGCTTATATATCAGGTTTTTAACTTGATTCATTTGTGATGTTGATTAAATTATAATTGCTAGCGTAAACGCCAGAGGTTAATTGAAATCATTTACTGTTTTATGATGATGGGGCAATATGAAAATTGGATATAATCTTGCTGCAATAATGCCCTGTAATTATAGCAAGCAAACGACAAAAAATAATCGCAAGGCTGGTCGTGAAGATGAGATTCAAACATTGGTTGATTTCATTAAGGATAAAACAGGTGTGGTACCGAAACACTTATTACCGCTGCAGTGTTTAGCGAGTGAGTTGAATTGTATTATAGGCGTCCGACCGATAGATAAACTCGCGACAGAGTTAATTGCATCGGGCTACCCTACAAAAGGATTTCATATCAAAGGGAAAAGTGCTTGCTGGGGGCCGCAGGCCGGTTTTATTTGTGAGCAGCAATATTTTAGTAAGCTTGAGAATGCATCCGTTGCCTGCAGGGATAAATTCAACCAGCAGATACAAGAGTGCATAAGGGAGGGGCATGCAGCCGCGGTAGATTTGATTATCACCAGAACCAGATTAGGTAGTTTACTGGAAAGGGGGGTCATCGACGATCTTACTCTTGAAAATGCTAAGGGAGTTCGTCGTTTTAAGGCCAAAGCGCCCAGTGGCAAGATATACTCCTTTGAAGCCAGGAGGTTAACAGGCTTGGGTGAAGATAATTATCTTATATTTCATAATGATAAACAAATAAAGGTGTTGGCTCCCACGCAACATGCCTTACCTTTCACTGCGGACTATGACTTGCTTATAATAGCGCCACATATCAGCGATCTTGGTGCTCAGGATAATCTGCCTGTTCCTGATATTTCACATACAGTACTTCATCGTCGGGTGGCAACATATCATAAACCGTTACCCACCGATCACGTATTAATGCAGGATTATTCTGATCCCGTTAGTTTCTATCATAAAGAGAATCCAGATACAGGAAATGCTTCGCAACGTATTCGGCAACTTATCGTCTTGATTAACTCAGCGTTGGTGGGGGATGGGGAGAAGATTGTACACCATAACGTTGATGCAACCAGTCCGGCCACAGATCCGCTAGCCAATTATCCGGCAACCTTTGCATTACCTGAAAAAATGGGGCGCTTTGACAGGTTATGTGTTATTGAAAATGAGGATGATTTTCGCGAGCTCATCGCAGTGGCTAAAAACTCTGGGTATTATATCAAGGTAAACCCACTCTGGGGGGATGCCATTTCGAAAATACGCTCTCAGAGCTTTGACAATGCAAGAACACAATTAATGCATAAATTCAGCTCTTAGCCTTAATGAAATTATAAAGCGTGGGCACTGTTGCCAGGACCTCGTCACTGATTATCTCAGCTGGCTAATCAGTGCAGAACGCCCGGTCAAAGGCTGTCAGGCGTCCGGGAGTCGTTCTGTAGGGGATACGCTGGAAGTGTCAGTAAGACACGATGCCCTGCGACAAGCCGCAGGAGAGTGGCAGAAAACATCCTCTGTTTTTACCCGTCCATTCTGACTACAATAGCCGCCTTTCGCCTATCTACAGAAAAACGACGAACTATGCGCCTGCACGCAAATCATCTTGAATTACTCAGTCCTGCCCGCGATACCGGCATTGCCCGTGAAGCTATTTTGCACGGCGCGGACGCGGTGTACATCGGCGGCCCGGGCTTCGGCGCGCGCCATAACGCCGGTAACAGCCTGCGCGATCTGGCCGAACTGGTGCCTTTCGCCCATCGTTACGGAGCCAAAATCTTTGTCACGCTGAATACCATTCTGCATGATAACGAGCTGGAACCCGCGCGGCTGATGATTCACGATCTTTACCAGGCCGGTGTCGATGCGCTGATCGTTCAGGATATGGGCGTGCTGGAAATGGATCTGCCGCCCATCGAACTGCATGCCAGTACCCAGTGTGATATCCGGAGCGTGGAGAAAGCTAAGTTTCTCTCAGACGTGGGTTTCTCACAGATAGTGCTGGCGCGTGAGCTGAATCTGAACCAGATCAAAGCTATCCATGAGCATGTCGATGCGACCATCGAGTTCTTTATCCACGGTGCGCTTTGCGTAGCCTACTCAGGGCAGTGCAATATTTCGCATGCTCAGACCGGCCGCAGCGCCAACCGTGGCGACTGTTCGCAGGCCTGCCGTCTGCCGTATACCTTAAAAGATGACCAGGGCCGCGTTGTAGCCTATGAAAAACATCTTTTGTCGATGAAGGATAACGATCAGAGTGCTAACCTTGCGGCACTGGTTGACGCAGGTGTTCGCTCCTTCAAGATCGAAGGGCGTTATAAAGATATGAGCTACGTGAAAAACATCACCGCTTATTATCGCCAGCTTCTCGACGAGCTGATGGAAAATCGTAGCGATCTGAAGCGTGCATCCGCGGGCGTGACGTCCCATTTCTTTATTCCGTCGCCGGACAAAACCTTCCACCGTGGCAGCACGGACTACTTCGTTAACGAGCGTAAAATCGACATCGGCGCTTTCGACTCGCCGAAGTTTATCGGCCTGCCGGTGGGTGAAGTGCTGAAAGTGGGTAAGGATCATCTGGATGTGAGCGTGAAGGATGAACTGACCAATGGCGATGGCTTAAATGTGTTGATCAAGCGTGAAATTGTCGGTTTCCGCGCGAACACCGTTGAGAAAACAGGAAAGAATCAGTATCGCGTCTGGCCAAACGAAATGCCGGAGACGCTAAAAAACGTGCGTCCTCACCACCCGTTGAACCGCAATCTTGACCACAACTGGCAGCAGGCGCTGTTGAAAACCTCCAGCGAGCGTCGCGTGGCGGTGGATATGGATCTGACCGGTGGCGAAGAACAACTGGTGCTGACCTTAACCTGCGAAGGGGGCGTCAGCGTCAGCCAGACACTGGACGGCAAATTTGAGGTCGCAAATAATCCTCAGAAAGCCTATGACAATCTGCGCGATGGCCTGGCGAAGCTAGGGCAGACCATGTATACCGCCCGCGCGGTCAATATCTCTTTGCCTGCTCCGTTGTTCGTTCCAAACGGATTGCTGAATCAATTACGCCGTGATGCGGTTGATGCCCTGACCGCAGCCCGTGAGCAGCAGTATCAACGCGGTACGCGAAAAGCGGTTGCGGTGCCTGCGCCCGTTTATCCGGAAGAGCATCTCAGTTTCCTGGCGAATGTTTATAACCATAAAGCGCGCGAGTTCTATCAGCGTTATGGTGTAAAACTTATTGATGCGGCTTATGAGGCGCATGAAGAGAAGGGCGATGTTCCTGTGATGATCACCAAGCACTGCCTGCGTTTTGCTTTCAACCTGTGTCCGAAACAGGCGAAGGGTAATATCAAAAGCTGGCGCGCTACGCCGATGCAGCTGGTTCATGGCGATGAGATTTTGACGCTGAAGTTCGATTGTCGGCCGTGTGAAATGCACGTGATTGGCAAGATGAAAAATCACATCCTGAAGATGCCTTTGCCGGGCAGCATTGTGGCGACCATCAGCCCCGATGAGCTGATGAAAACGCTGCCGAAAAAAGCCAAAGGCTAGGGTTTAGCGCCGAAGCAAAAAACGTCCGTTTATCGGGCGTTTTTTTATGCCTGCGGCGGCGGACATATATAAATAATCTATGAGTTTCGTCATCTGGCTTAGCAAGCTGTGGGAAATTGGTAGGGCAAAAAAATTACCGTGACGTGCTGTAAACAGATTCTATTGTTTGCCCATGCACTTGCGGTAATTCACTGCTTTGCAACGCGCGCCGGGACTCCCTGGCGCGTTCTCCCACCCTGAAACCCAGGATTAAAAAATGACTGTCTTAAACCAACCAACCTGCAAATTGTTTACCGATACTGCGCGTTTCACCCAGCTATCCGGTTATTACGAGGAAGAACGGCGCACGGTATGGATGATGCTCCGTGCGCAACCGCGGCCTTGCTTTAACCATGTGTTGATCGAAGAGATCATGAACATGAGTTATCTGGTCCAGCAGGCGGGATTTGCCGTGGACTTCTGGGTCACCGGTTCGCTGGTCCCGGGGATGTATAACACCGGCGGTGATTTAGGCTTCTTTGTTGAAACGATACAGCAAGGGCGGCGCGAGGCATTACGTGCCTATGCCCGTGCCTGTGTTGACTGTGTCCATGCGGCTTCACGCGGTTTTGACACCGGTGCAATTAGCCTTGCTATGGTGGAAGGCAGCGCACTGGGCGGCGGCTTTGAAGCGGCGCTGGCCCATCATTTTGTGCTGGCCCAGCGTGATGCCCGCATGGGGTTTCCAGAAATAGCCTTTAATCTCTTCCCGGGGATGGGAGGGTATTCTCTGGTGACCAGAAGGTCGGGGATGAAGCTTGCCGAAGAGCTGATTTATAAAGGGGAGTCGCATACTGCCGAATGGTACGAGCAACATGGCCTGGTCGATTTACTGTTCGAGCCGGACCAGGGTTATGTGGCTACCCGCACCTTTATCGACACTCTGCAACCTAAGCTGAATGGGGTACGGGCGATGTTAAGAGCGCGTCAGCGCGTGCTGCAATTGCCCCGCGCCGAGCTAATGGATATCACGGAGGATTGGGTAGACGCGGCCTTTAATTTGCAGCCGAAGGATATTGCTTATATGGAACGGCTGGTGCAATTACAGAACCGACATATTTCCACGACCCTACGTAAGGCTGGCTAAGATCAGAAGGCATTTTAGTTAATCTTTAAAGGGGGTGGAGTTTTCACCTTTGTTGACGCCATTTCTGATCAGAATGGCGTCTTTTTTAACGTGCAGTTCTCGCCTGGTAACGTTTCAACCAGCGTTCGAAGACGGCCGCGGGCATCGGTTTGGCAAAGAAGAAGCCCTGCCGCTCGTTAACGCCATTCTTGGTCAGGAACGCATCCTCCTTCTGGTTTTCCACGCCCTCGGCAATCACTTGCAAATTCAACGCCTGTGCTACGGCGACAATAGCGCGCACCAGGGACTGAGAAACAGATTGCTTATGAATATCCCGGACAAACGCCTGGTCGAGTTTAATGGCGTCGATAGGGAAGCGGGCCAGCTGCGAAAGGGAGGAGTAGCCGGTGCCAAAATCATCCAGATGAACCTGAGCGCCAAGTTTGCTGAACTGCTGAATCACGGAGAGCGCCAGCTCTTCATTCTCAATCAGGCAGCTTTCGGTTAGCTCCACGTCGATAGGGCAGTATTCAAAGTTCAGGTCTTTTAGCGCCTGCTTGAGATCGCTAAAGATGGTCTGATCGGCCAGCTGCCGCGCGGAGACGTTAACCGCCACGCGCAGGTTGATCCCTTTGTCGCGCCATTTCGCGACCTGCTGTACCACGCTCAGCATTACCCAGCGGCCAAGAGGCACAATCAACCCTGATTCTTCGGCGTAGGAGATAAAGTCGAGTGGGGGGATCAGGCCGCGTTCGGGTGACTGCCAGCGTACCAGCGCTTCCAGGCTGCGCACCTCACCGCGCCAGGTCATTTTCGGCTGATAGTGGATCACCAGCTGATCTTTTTCCAGGGCCTTACGCAGATTGGTGTCGAGCCATAAATATTCAAAGACCCGCTGGTTCATTTCCGGCGAAAAGACGCAGAATTTGCCGCGCCCGCTCTCTTTAGCGGTATACATCGCCGTGTCGGCATTGCGAATCACGCTTTCTCTGTCCTCGCCGTGCTGTGGGGCCAGTGAAATGCCCAGCGAACAGCCGGAATAGACCTCAATCAGTCCGATACGGAAGGGCTGTTTCAGCCGGGTCAAAATGCGCGAGGACATCGCTTCCAGGGTTGCCTGCGAGGTGTCGGTGGCCAGCACGATAAACTCGTCGCCGCCGAGCCTTGCCAGCACCTGGCCTTCCTCAAGGCAGCTCAGGATCGCCAGTGACACCGCCTGTAAGAGCTGGTCGCCAAACATATGCCCGTAGGCATCGTTCACTTTCTTAAAATTGTCGAGGTCGAGATAAACAATTCCGACCTGGGATTCGCCCCGCTTTTCTATCGCGGCGCTGATCTGTTCGTGGATAGCATTACGATTAGGCAGGCCGGTAATCGTATCCGTGTTTGCCAGCACGCGCAGACGCTCCTGCGCGCGACGTTCTTCGGTGATATCCGTACCTGAACAAATCAAATAAATTTCGTTTTTGCCACTGCCGCTGTGCACAAATTTATTGCGGAACAAAAACAGGCGCTGGCCTTTGCGGGTTTTGACCCAGCGTTCCACTTCGTAGGAGCTGCCGTTGCGAAAAAAACCGCTGATATTACGTCGCGAGGCGGCGGCTTCACTACGGCTCATAAACAGTTTAAAAACGTTTTGTCCGATGACTTCCTGTTCTTTCAGCCCCGTGTACTCTTCGCTGAGCCTGTTGAAGCGTTGAATATTGCCCTGGCGATCCAGAATAACGATAACGGAATTGGCTTCGGAAACGACCTGCTCGGCAAAAGAGAGGCCCTGGGCAAGATCCCGCGCCACAGAAGGGGTGTCATGCCATGCAGAAGCCGTCCCGGCCCACTCCCGCTTTGAGACTTTGCGCCCCACCAGATGCACCGGCACCTCGCCGCCGAATAACGAAATCGTCATGGTGATGCTGGAGGTGATGACCGTCATCTGCCGGATATCATCCGCCTGCTCCTGGCTCAGGGCGATAACCTGGCTGGTATCCGCCGTTTCATGCGCTGCGAGTTGCAGGGCGTTGCTGTCGGAAAGTAAACGCCAGTATGGGCTGGTTGTCCCTAAATAACGGTAAAGCAGGTTCTGCTCCAACTCGTCTTTCATGGTTTCTCCTGAACCGGTGCATAGCGCGTCAGTTTATTATTTATATTAGCAACATAAAGCCAATGTTAAACAAGCGACAACGTTTAAAACCTGTTTATCTGTGTGAACTGTCAGAAAGATGAAACTATTCCGCACGATTTCTGCTCGCCACAGCGCATGGGGCGCTGAAAACAGGCAAAAAACCTGGCGGATTGCTTACTGATTTACTCATGAAACTATAATCAAAATTAATTATCTGTGGCGATGTTTTATTAAGATGCGCGGCGGGGTAAAGCAGAAAGGTGGAAAAGCCGAAGCGGTGTAATAAAAAAAGGCTGAACAATTGTTCAGCCTTTTTGACTGGCATGGCGAAACTACGCGGCCGGACGGGCGATTACGCTGCGTGTTTCCATGCGAACTTCGGCGATAGTCACATCAATAACGTCCGTCACTTTGTAAACCACTTCGCCTTTGATTTGCACTGAGCCACTCTCCTGGCTGCAAACCAGTTCATCGCGCACGGCATGAATGAACGGGGCAGGAATAAACGCAACTGCACCATTTTCTACCAGACGGACACGCATACCGCCGCGGCTGACATCAATGATTTCTGCCGCAAAGCGGGTATCGGTCCCGACTTTATCGTTCAGGAAGCGGGCGTACAGCCAGTCACCGACATCGCGTTCGGCCATGCGGTTCAGGCGGCGGCGCTCGGCCATCTGTACGGTGATCTCGTCCTGAGGACGCGGGGCAGATTCACCCTTAATGATCGCTTTTAGCAGACGGTGGTTAACCATATCGCCGTATTTACGAATCGGGGAGGTCCAGGTTGCGTAGGCTTCAAGACCCAGGCCGAAGTGCGGGCCTGGCTCAGTGCTGATCTCCGCAAACGACTGGTAGCGACGAATACGGCTGTCCAGGAAGCCCGTTGGCTGCGCATCAAGCTCGCGGCGTAACTTGCAGAAGCCGTCGAGGGTCAGAACTTCCTGCGCATCCACGGTCAGGCCGTGGCCTGCAAGCATGGTTGCCAGCTGCTCGGTATTCGCCGGATCAAAACCGGTATGTACGTTGTAGATACCGAAGCCGAGTTTTTCACGCAGAACGAGGGCTGCGCAGACGTTCGCGGCAATCATGGCTTCTTCAACGATACGGTTGGCAATGCGGCGTGGCTCGGAAACAATATCCAGCACTTCGCCTTTCTCACCCAGTACGAAGCGGTAATCAGGGCGATCTTTAAAGACCAGCGCGTGCGTGTGACGCCATTCACTGCGGCTTAAACAGATGCGTTGCAGCAGGCGAATTTGCTGCGCAATCGCTTCACTTTGCGGCTGCCATTCACCTTTTTCTTCCAGCCAGTCAGAGACTTCGTCATAAACCAGTTTGGCTTTAGATTCGATTGTCGCGGCGAAGAAATGGATGTCGCTGCCAATCGCGCCGTCGCTTTCGATAAGCATGCGGCAGGCAATGACCGGGCGTGTGACGTTAGCTCGCAGGGAGCACAGGTCATCTGACAGCTCGCGTGGCAGCATCGGGATATTAAAGCCCGGCAGGTAATTGGTGAACGCACGAACTTTGGCGATGTTGTCGAGTTTGCTGCCTTCGGCAATCCAGGCGGTTGGGTCGGCAATCGCCACGGTCAGCTGCAATTTGCCGTCGGCCAGTTCTTCCACGAACAGGGCATCATCCATATCTTCGGTGCTGGCGCTGTCGATGGTCACGAAGTGCAGGGCGGTTAAATCTTCACGCACCAGGCCATCGTCGAGCATCTCGGTTGCCACGCCGTCCGGGGCTTCACGCTCCAGATTGTGCCGTGACAGTGTCACCCACCACGGGGCGAGATGGTCGTCACCAAAGGTAATGTACTGCGTGAGTTCAGCATAGAAGCCGCGGTCGCCTTTCAGCGGGTGGCGCTTCATTTCTGCCACCGCCCAGTCACCGTTCTGGAAATCGTGGGACACGTTGCGATCGGCGCGGCACGGAATGGCATCTCTTAACAGAGGGTGGTCCGGCACGATAGACAGACGGTCGTCTTTCTTCTGCACGCGGCCGACAAAGCGGCTGAGGAAGGGTTCGATAAGCGCTTCAGGCTCAGCGGTTTCCCGGTCTTTGTCCGTATGGATCACGGCACTGATGCGGTCGCCGTGCATCACTTTTTTCATCTGCGGGGGCGGAATGAAGTAGCTTTTTTGCGCGTCAACTTCGAGGAAGCCAAAGCCTTTTTCTGTCCCTTTTACCACGCCTTCGGCGCGAGGAGTCTGGGAATGCAATTGCTGTTTAAGCTGCGCGAGCAGCGGGTTATCCTGAAACATATCGTTTAGTTTTCGTGGCCATAAGAGCGGCTGACAGTTTTACGCGAATACGCCCTTTGCGGCAAGCGCTGTTTGCCATGAAAGCTTGTGGAATGCAGCGCTCAGGCCTGGCCACCCAGGCCCAGCTTCAGGCGGTTGAGCCAGCCAAACAGGCCGGAGCTGACCAGCAGTCGCAGGGCCTGAGAAGGGCTATAGCCCTGCTCGTATAAGGGTTGAAGGTGGGCGGCACTGAATCTGTCGGGAGCGCGGGTCAACAGTTGAACGGCCTGGATAATGGCGCGCTCCCGCGGATGATTATGGCTCCACGCCAGCAACGCTCGTTCACCGTTGCGCAAGGCGTCAGGCAGGCTTTTATCGCCGCCCCAAAGCTGGGCGGCCTCGGCAAAGCAGGACGGGCTACCGTTGATTCTGGCCGAAAGCAGCATGACCAGGGTTTGATCGTCCGAGTGGGTCGGTGCGGGTTGCCACAGCAGGCGAATGAGCTGGTTTAAGGCGGCAAGCGCCGGCGCGTCGTGCGCCAGCAGCCATCCCATGCCGAGCAGGGGGCGCAGTGGTTGGCTGAGGCTTAGCACTTCCAGCTGTTCGGCCCGGGCGTAGCGAAGCTCCAGCGGCGGAAGATCGGCCACCCATTGGCTGCCTTCGCCGTTAAAGAGCGCAGCCGGTGCGTCCTGGAGCGTGTCCAGCCCGGGCAGCCAGCGTACGGGCAAAGCCTGTAATGCCTGCCAGACGGCAATGGCGCGGGCCTGGAAGCCGACAAAGCCAATCAGCTGATTAAAGCTAATTATATCGTTCACCGAAAGGCCCACCTCATCGAGCTGGCTGCGTGCAGCGCTATCAATCAACGTTGGCTGGCTGGCCAGCTGGCGGGCGTACTGAGTGATCTGCGTCAGACGGCGATTGCTCTCCCGTGAAGAATCAGGCCCGGGCTGGGGGGCCAGGCGCGCGGCGTAATGATTACAGAGTCTTTGTACGCCATAGACCTGGGCGACCGTGAGCGCGGTGCTCAGGCGATCGTAGCTGCTCAGGGTATGCAATCGCGTGACCGTCACGTTGTCCGGCAGCAGGGTTTCACTGGCTTCGCGGGCAGCGGATATCCACGAGTGTTCTTCGGCAAGTTGTTCCGGGCTTAACGTGAGATCGAGGATAAAGCGGTCTGCATACGCAGCTTCGGGAACTAACGGCAGTACATCCGCCGGGCACAGACTGGATTGGGTTTCGTGATACCAGTGACTTTTGCCGGAAAAGTGGCGTTGTTCCATGGTCGTTCCTTGGTCAAAGAGTTAACAGACCCATTAATCAACTGTGAAAAAGGCCTGATTCGCTGCTTTATCCTGGCGCAAGCGCGGGAGGTGACAAAAGAATGATCGGTGATAATAAATATCAGAATGCTATATGGGGAGGTAAAACAGAGGGTTAACGGGGCAGGCGAAACCCACCCCGTGGCGAGCAGACTTAGTCTTTCAGTTCCAGCTCGTTCATCGCAGCGATGCTAAAGCCGCCGTCAACGTGAACAACTTCACCGGAGATACCGCCAGACAGGTCGGAGCACAGGAAGGCCGCGGAGTTACCCACGTCTTCGATGGTTACGGTACGACGAATCGGGGTAACCGCTTCGCAGTGTGCCAGCATTTTACGGAAATCTTTAATGCCGCTTGCCGCCAGAGTACGGATTGGACCTGCGGAGATGGCGTTAACACGCACACCTTCAGGACCCATGGCATTTGCCATGTAACGTACGTTAGCTTCCAGAGACGCTTTAGCCAGACCCATTACGTTGTAGTTAGGGATAGCACGCTCGGCGCCCAGGTAGGACAGGGTAAGCAGCGCAGAACCCGGGTTCAGCATTTTGCGGCAAACTTTAGCCATCGCAACGAAGCTATAAGCGCTGATGTCGTGCGCGATTTTAAAGCCTTCACGGGTAACGGCATTCACGTAGTCGCCATCAAGCTGATCGCCCGGCGCAAAACCGATGGAGTGAACGAAACCGTCAAACTTCGGCCAGCTTTTCGCCAGTTCGGTAAACAGCGCGTCGATGCTTTCGTCTTCAGCTACGTCGCAAGGCAGCACGATATTTGAACCCAGCTCGGCAGCAAAACCTTCCACACGGCCTTTCAGTTTTTCATTCTGGTAGGTAAAAGCCAGTTCAGCGCCTTCGCGGTGCATCGCCTGCGCGATACCGTAGGCGATGGAAAGTTTGCTGGCGACGCCTGTGATCAGAATGCGTTTACCGGTAAGAAAACCCATAGCTTTGAATCCTTATAGTTTCTGCTTATTTATGACTTATAAATCATCAGGTTAGTAATGAAAAGTCACAATTTTTCAACACGAAAGTGAAATTATATCCCACTGACGCCTGGTTGTGTCACGTTATTTTTCCAGCCGTAGCCCGACTGGTTATCGCCTCGCCAGAGGTCGTGCCTGTGCTAACGGTCTTTTCGCCACGCGTCCGCCGTCAGCGCTTCACCAAAATGGCTGGCAATCAGACGTTTGGTCAGTTCATGCAGCGGCGAGGCAAGCACATCGGCGGTGCTGCCGCGCTCGACCACTTCGCCCTGATGCATCACCATCACCTGGTCGCTGATGTGCTTCATCATGCCGATATGCTGGGTGACATAGATATAGGCGATACCCTGTTTGTCCTGCAATTCCAGCATCAGGTTAATGAGCTGTGAGCGCATAGACATATCCAGAGAGGCGAGCGCCTCATCGGCAATGATAACCTGCGGGCGTAAAATCAGCGCACGAGCGAGGCCCAGACGCTGCTTCTGACCCGGGGCCAGCATATGAGGATAGTAGCTGGCGTGATCGGGCAGCAGACCCACCAGGCGCAGCGTTTCGACGATCCTTTTGTGACGCGCTTCCGGCTCCAGGTCAGTGTTCAGGCGCAGAGGGAAATCAAGGATCTGCGAGATACGCTGGCGAGGGTTGAGCGAGGTGCTCGGGTCCTGGAAGATCATACGGATCCGCTGGCTGCGGTATGAGTAGTCCCCGAAGTGCAGCGGATGGTCATCAATGGCGATTTCCCCGCTGGTGGGCTCAATCATCCCGGCAAGCATTTTGGCAAGCGTCGATTTACCCGAGCCGTTCTCACCGATGATTGCCAGCGTTTGTTTCTCGCGCAGGGTAAAGCTTAGCGGCTTCACGGCTTCGACGTGCTGACGGCGAAACAGCCCGGTACGGTAGCGGAATGTCTTACTTAAATTACGGACTTCCAGCAACGTTTCGGCCATTACTGACTCTCCATATTCAGCGGGAAATGACAGGCATACAAATGTGTTTTCGCCCCGCTCAGACGCGGCGTTTCAATGCATTTGCGCTGCGCATAAGGGCAGCGTGGCCCCAGGCGGCAGCCAATCGGCAAATGTTCCAGCAGCGGAATAGCACCCGGCAGGGTATTCAGGCGGCTTTTGTGCGGCATCGGGCTGCCAAAGTCGGGAATGGCGCGGATCAGAGCCTGAGTATAGGGGTGGTGCGGGGTGGCAATAAGTTCTTCGCTGGTCGCGCTCTCCACCGTCTGTCCGCAGTACATGACGTTGATTTTGTCTGCCCATTTGCTGAGCATTTGCAGATCGTGGCTGATCAGCAAAATGGTGGTGTTGTTGTACTGATTAAGCCGGTTGAGCAGCTTAAAGATTTGCGACTGGGTGGTTGGCTCCATGGCGTTGGTCGGCTCATCCGCTATCAGCAGGCGCGGCTGGTTTGCCAGCGCGATGGCAATCATCACCTTCTGGCATTCACCGTCCGTTAACTCATACGGATAGCTGCGCATGGCGTCTTTATGATCCTTGATCCCCACACGGTGCAGCAGTTCGATGGCGCGACGTTTACGCCAGCCAAAGCGCTTCCACCAGCGTCCTTTATAGGTCCAGCCCGGGATGTTCTGCGTAAGCTGACGGCCCACGCGTTCCGACGGATCGAGACAGGACTGCGGCTCCTGAAAAATCATCGAGACGTTATGGCCTACCAGACGGCGGCGCTGGCGAGGGGTCAGACGCAGCAGGTCGATGTCGTCGAAGCGCATACGGTCTGCGGTAACGCGCCAGTTATCTTTGGTCACGCCGCAGATTGCTTTGGCGATAAGGCTTTTGCCCGAGCCGGATTCACCCACCAGACCGCGAATTTCACCTTCGTTAAGCGTCATGCTGACGCGGTCGACCGCTTTTACCCAGCCTTCCGAGGTCATAAATTCAATGGTCAGGTTACGGATATCAAGTAACGGCATTATTGCACTCCCGCGTTAATCGCACGGCGCAGGCCATCGCCCAGCAGATTGACCAGCAGGACGCTGATCATAATTGCCGCGCCGGGCAGCATCACGGTCCAGGGTGCAACATAAATCAGCTCCAGCGCGTCGCCCAGCATCGCTCCCCATTCCGGGGAGGGCAGCTGGGCACCGAGATCCAGAAAACCAAGTGCGGCTATGTCCAGAATAGCCATCGACAGCGCCCGGGTGATTTCGGTCACCAGAGTCGAGGCGGTATTGGGCATAACGGCGAACCATAAAATATTCAGCGTGGACGCCCCGTCCAGACGGGCTGCCACGACATAATCTTTTTCCAGCTCGTCATGCACAGCGCTGTAAACCGAGCGCACCATACGCGGCAGCAGGGCGAGCCAGACGGCGAACATAGCATGCGTCAGATGGGGACCGGCAAACGCGACCACGATAATCGCCAGCAGCAGGGACGGAATGGAAAGCAAGGTATCGAGGATATGGTTAAGCACGGCGGAGCGCAGGCCGTGTGTTGAGCCAGCGATTACACCCAGCACTACGCCAAAGAGCGTTGCCAGAAGCGTGACGACAAAAGCGCCCCCCACGGTGGGGGCCGCGCCGCTTAACAGGCGGCTCAACAGGTCACGGCCTAAATCGTCCGTGCCAAGGAAGAATGAAACTTCGCCATAGCGTGACCACGACGGCGGCAGGAGCTGGTAGCCCAGGAATTGCTGATCCAGGCCGTAGGGGGCAAATGCGCCGCCAAACACGCACAGCAGAATGAGCAGACCGCAGCCGTACAGGCCGATCATCGCCGTTGTATCGCCGTAGAATTTACGCCACGTTAAACGCAGCGTGCTCGGCGGCCGTTTTTCCTGGTAGACGCTATCGTAGGGCATACCATTCCTTATGTTTTAACGGGTTAGCCATAGCACCCAAAATATCGGAAATCACGTTAACAATGATCACCAGCGAGCCTATCACCATGACGCCTGCGGAGATCGCCGCGTAGTCCTGCTGGCGAATAGCATTGATCAGCCAGCGCCCAAGCCCGGGCCAGCTAAAGACCACTTCCGTGATCATTGCGAGCGTGAGCATGGTTGAAAACTGCAGTCCAAGACGTGGAATCACGGGCGGCAAAGCATTGTGCAGCACATGGCGATACAAAATAGTCAGCCGGGACAGGCCTCGGGTGGCCGCCGCTTTAATATAGTTCTGGTCATAGACTTCGCTTGTACTCAGGCGCATTAAACGGATGACTTCCGTTGTCGGGGCCACGGCAAGCGTAATGACCGGCAGCACGATGTGTCGAACGGCGCTGACGATCATTTCCTCGCGGTAAGGCGAGTCGGAAAGCCAGGCGTCAACCAGCGCAAAACCGGTAACGGATTTCACTTCATAGAGCAAATCGAAGCGCCCCGAAACCGGGAACCAGCCGAGGGTGAGGGAGAAAAAGAGCGTCAGGAGCAGGGCGAACCAGAAAACGGGAATCGAAAATCCTGCCAGCGCGAGGGCGCTGATAATTTTGTCCTGCCATTTATTGCGGGTGATGCCGGCAAGCATCCCCACGGGAATGCCAATCAGCAGCGCGAGGCCAAAAGCGAGCAGACAAAGCTCCATGGTGGCCGGGAAAACGACGCGCAGCTGCTCGTTGATCGACTGGCCGTTGATGCTGGATACGCCAAAATCCCAGTGCAGCAGGCTTTCAAACCAGAACACCCAGGCGTTCCACAATGATGCCCCCTGTAGCGGCGCGTGCGGCGTAAAGTAGTTGAGGCTAAAGCCCACTATCGCCAGAAAGAGCAGGGTGATGAGCAGCAGCAGCAGACGCCGCAGGGTAAAGATGATCATGGTTTTTTCACCTCTACGTCGTCACGGGAAACCCCGGCAAAAGATGCGTTGCCAAACGGGCTGAGCACCAGCCCTTTAATATCATAGCGATAGGCCTGCAAACGTAAGGAAGAGGCCAGCGGCAATACGGGCAGCTCACGGGCAAGAATATCCTGGGCTTCGTTATAGGCTTCGATGCGCGATGCCAGCTGCTGCGAAGCGAGGGCCTTTTGCAGCACGCTATCGAAAGCAGGATCACACCAGCGAGCATAGTTGGTTTGCGAGCGAATTGCCGCACAGCTTAGCATCGGGCGGAAGAAGCTGTCCGGGTCGTTACTGTCCGTTGCCCAACCGGCAAGCGTCAGATCATGATTCATGTCCATCAGGCGGGCCTCCTGGAAACGGCCTTCCACGGGCACGATGATCACCTTCACGCCAATTTGCGCCATGTCGGCCTGAATCAACTCGGCAGTTTTCAGCGGGCTTGGATTCCAGGCCTGCGAGCTGGTGGGCACCCACAGGCGCAGCTCCAGATTGCTGATGCCAAGATCTTTAAGGCGCTGTCGTGCTTTTGCCGGGTTGTATTCTGTGATTTTTGAATCGCTGTCGTATCCCCATGAAGCGCGCGGCAAAATCGACGCGGCCGTTTCCGCGGTGCCGTAATAGATGGACTGCATTAAACGCTGGTTATTAATGGCCAGCGCCAGCGCGTGCCGTACTTCCGGGTTATTCATCGGCGCTTTATTGGTGTTAAAGGCCAGATAAGCGATGTTCATGCCCGGGCGCAGCGTCAGACGCAGGCGCGGGTCATCACGCAAAATAGTTAGCTGGCTTGCTGCCGGGTAGGCCAGCACGTCGCACTCACCGGTAAGCAGCTTGGACAATCGCCCCGTGCCGCCGGATCCCAAATCCAGCACCACCTGCGGCATTAACGGCACGCCGCGCCAGAATTTAGGGTGGCGAGCCAGACGGATATACTGTCCCGAGCGGTATTCGCTGAGCTGGAAGGGACCGGTGCCAACCGGCTGGCGGTCAATCAGCTCCTGACGATCAATTTTTGCGAGGTTTGCCGCATATTCTGCCGACATAACGGATGCGTAATGCGTCGCCATATGCCACAGGAAGGAGGCGTCGGGTTTTTCAAGCCGGAATTCAACGGTGTTGTTATCGAGCTTGCGAACGCTTTTTACGGAATCAGGGAACTGGAGGCTGTCGAAATAAGGATAGTTCCCGCCGTTGATGTTATGCCACGGGTGGTCGCGGTCAAAGATCCGCTGGAAGCTGAACACCACATCATCGGCGTTCAATGTCCGCGTCGGCTTAAACCAGGGCGTTGTCTGGAACGGCACGTTGGGGCGCAGGTGGAAGCGATAAGTCGCGCCGTTATCCAGCACTTCCCAGCTTTGTGCCAGCTCAGGCACCAGACGATAGGTATAAGGATCGACGTCAAGCAGACGGTCATAAAGCTGGGCGGCAATCGTGTCGACGGTCAGCCCGCTGCTCGCCATCTGCGGGTTGAAAGTGTTGACCTGGCCGTTAACACAATAAACGAATCCACTTTTGCGGATGTCGTCGGGCTTCTGGTCTGGCGCAGCGGCGAAGGCTACGCTGCCGAGACAGCTCAGACTGAGTAAGAGGCAGGGGATAATTCCGCGCATAAGTTTTTGAGTTTTCGAAGGTGATAGCCAAAGTGTATCGCACTCTGGCCTTCTGCCCAAAATAAGTGGTGGCGATCGGTAGTTTTCTGTCCAGAGTGGCGATAAAAGCGGCGTACTTTGGCTAGTCCGCCGGGTGAACCTGATGTTTTTTCATCATGGCGCGCAGCTGGTGATAGGTTAGCCCCAGGAGATCGGCTGCGCGGCGCTGATTTTGATTCGCCTGCTGAAGGCTATTTTCAAGAAGGCGTTTTTCTGTCTCGTTTTGCCACTGACGCAGATCGACAGGCAGCGCAGGCAGCGCGTCGCCTTCAGCCGCTTCGTATGGTCCCGTTATGTGTTCACGGCGAGCAAAAGGATCGACGATGACGTCGTCAACCGGCTCATCGCTTGTGCCATGCCGATAAACAGAGCGTTCGACCACATTTTTCAGCTCACGAATATTACCGGGCCAACCATAGTTAAGCAGGGTTTGCTGCGCCTGCGGCGTGAAGCCCGGGAAAAGCGGGAGCTGCAATTCACGGCACATCTGGATTGCAAAATGTTCGGCCATTAGCATGATGTCGGGCTGCCGTTCGCGAAGAGGAGGGAGGTTGACCACATCGAAGGCCAGGCGATCCAACAGGTCAGCGCGGAATTTGCCTTCCTCGGCAAGCTTGGGTAAATCGGCATTGGTGGCGCAAACCAACCGCACATTGACCTGCAAAGGCTGGCTGCCGCCAACGCGTTCCAGCTCGCCGTATTCCACCACGCGCAGCAGTTTTTCCTGCACCATCATCGGCGCGGTGGCCAGCTCGTCAAGAAACAAGGTTCCGCCGTCGGCGCGTTCAAACCGGCCCGGATGGCGCTTCTGCGCGCCCGTAAAGGCACCCGCTTCATGTCCGAACAGCTCCGAATCCAGCAGATTATCGTTAAGGGCGGCGCAGTTAAGGGAGATAAATGGTCCCTGCCAGCGTCGGGACAAAAAATGCAGGCGGTTGGCAATCAGCTCCTTGCCTGTTCCTCTCTCACCGATGACAAGAACGGGTTTTTCCAGCGGTGCCAGGCGGGAAACCTGCTCTAACACTTCGATAAAGCTGTTTGCCTCGCCAATCAGGTTATCTTTACGTTCTGGCATGGTGAAATTAACCATTTGTTAGTTATTTTCACCACTATAATCGTTATTTGCCGTGAGTCAAATTTTCCTGTTTCCTTAAAAATCAATAAGATAAAAAGTTGGCACGATGATTGTATTAAGTTAGTCGTGCAGGGTGCATGGCACCTGAAATAATGACTAAAGAGGATTGAATTATGGGTATTTTTTCTCGTTTTGCCGACATCGTGAACGCCAATATCAACTCGCTGCTGGAGAAGGCGGAAGATCCGCAGAAGCTGGTACGCCTGATGATTCAGGAAATGGAAGACACGCTGGTTGAAGTGCGTTCCACCTCCGCTCGCGCGCTGGCAGAAAAGAAACAGCTTTCGCGCCGCGTTGAGCAGGCCATCGCCCAGCAGGCTGAATGGCAGGAAAAGGCAGAACTTGCGCTGCGCAAAGATAAAGAAGATCTGGCCCGCGCGGCCCTGATAGAAAAACAGAAACTCACCGACCTGATTGCCAGCCTGGAAGAGGAAGTGGTCCATGTCGATGAAACCCTGACGCGGATGAAAAAAGAAATTGGCGAGCTGGAAAATAAACTCAGCGAAACCCGCGCTCGCCAGCAGGCCCTGACGCTGCGCCATCAGGCAGCTTCTTCCTCCCGCGACGTGCGTCGTCAGCTCGACAGCGGTAAGCTGGATGAAGCGATGGCTCGTTTTGAATCCTTCGAGCGTCGTATCGACCAGATGGAGTCCGAGGCGGAAAGCCACAGCTTTGGCAAACAGAAAAACCTCGATACCCAGTTTGCCGAGCTGAAAGCCGACGATGAAATCAGCGAACAGCTGGCGGCTTTGAAAGCCAAAATGAACAGCCAGGATCGCGGTTAATCTATTTGCTGCTGCGGTTGTGCGTGCCACGCCGCAGCTTGTCTGACTTGTAAGGAGTACACATGAGCGCGCTTTTTCTGGCCATACCCTTAACCATTTTTGTGCTGTTTGTGGCCCCGATCTGGCTGTGGCTGCATTACAACAACCGTGCCGTCAACGGCGGTCAGCTTTCACAGAGCGAACAACAGCGGCTGGCGCAGCTTACTGACGAGGCGCAGCGGATGCGTGAGCGCATTCAGGCGCTGGAACAAATCCTCGATGCTGAACACCCGAACTGGAGAGACAAATAATGGTGAACTCATTTTCCGGTCGTAAACTGTGGCGTATCCCTGAGAAGGGAATGCTGAAAGGGGTTTGCGCAGGTATTGCGCAGTACCTTGATGTGCCGGTAAAGCTGGTACGTCTGATTGTTGTTTTATCCATGATTTTTGGTCTGTTCTTCTTTGTGCTGGTGGCTTATATCGCGCTGACCTTTATTCTCGACCCGATGCCCTACGGCGCGGATTGCGAAAAGCCGCAGCCCACCAGCCGCGACTTGCTGAACGAAGTGGATGCGCAACTGGCCGCAGGCGAACAGCGTTTACGCTCGATGGAGCGCTATATTACGTCTGATACTTTCACGCTGCGTAGCCGATTCCGCCAGCTTTAACACGCAGAAAGAGGCGGCTGACCGGTTTCTCCCTCACCAGGGGGAGAGCCGGAGTGAAGGCGTTCTGATTCAACTTTATCATCATTCTGAAAACCGCTTCCCGGAGAGACTATGACCACATTTCGTACCGTTAGCCAGAAAGCCAAACCCGGTCTGAAAATGGCCGGTAAGTTAGCTCTGCTCGTTGCACTGCGCTACGGTCCCGCAGGCGTTGCGGGATGGGCTGTGAAATCCGTTGCCCGCCGTCCTTTAAAAATGCTGCTGGCCGTGGCCATTGAGCCGCTGGTGGCGCGTATACTGCGCAAAGTTTCCGCTCGTTATAACGGCGGCGTTGCTAAATAACGCCCCGTCCTGCCGCTGTTTTTCATCTCCTTGCCCTTTGATTGGCTATGGCCGATCCTTATTCAGTACAATCAATGAAGAAATTTATTCCATTTCACCAAAATGGGCGCAACCCGGACGCATATGAACAGAATCAAGAATGAACTGAATGCTCTTGTGAATCGCGGCGTGGACAGGCATTTACGGCTGGCGGTGACCGGCCTTAGCCGCAGCGGCAAGACCGCCTTTATTACGGCGATGGTTAACCAGTTGCTAAGCGTCAACAACGGTGCTCGTTTACCTATGCTGAGTGCTGCGCGTGAGGAGCGCCTGCTGGGCGTTAAGCGTGTCCCGCAGCGTGATTTAGGGATCCAGCGTTTTACCTATGATGAAGGGCTTGCTCAGCTGTATGGCGATCCGCCCGGCTGGCCAACACCGACCCGCGGCGTCAGCGAAATGCGCCTTGCATTACGCTATCGCTCCAGTGACTCTTTGCTACGCCATTTTAAAGACACTTCAACCCTTTATCTGGAAATTGTCGATTATCCGGGTGAGTGGCTGCTGGATTTGCCGATGCTGGCGCAGGACTACCTGAGCTGGTCGCGCCAGATGACAGGCCTGTTGCAGGGCGATCGTGCCGAGTGGTCAGCCGAATGGCGCAGGCTGTGTCAGGGCCTGGATCCGCAGGCCCCCGCTGACGAAAATCGTCTTGCTGCTATTTCCGAAGCCTGGACTGATTACCTGCTGCGCTGTAAGCGAGAAGGGCTGCACTTTATCCAGCCGGGCCGTTTTGTGCTGCCGGGCGATATGGCCGGGGCGCCTGCGCTACAGTTTTTCCCGTGGCCGGATGTCGATAGCTTCGGCGAGTCCAGACTTGCGCAGGCGGATAAGACCACCAACCTCGGTATGCTGCGTTCACGCTTTGCGTATTACTGCGAAAAAGTCGTGAAAGGTTTTTACAAGAATCACTTCCTGCGCTTCGACAGGCAGATTGTCCTGGTGGACTGTTTGCAACCGCTTAACAGCGGCCCACAGGCCTTCAACGATATGCGGCTCGCGCTGACGCAGCTGATGCAAAGCTTTCAGTACGGCCAGCGCACGCTGTTCCGCAGGCTCTTTTCGCCCGTTATCGACACGCTGCTGTTTGCCGCCACCAAAGCGGATCACGTCACCGTCGATCAGCATGCGAATATGGTGTCCCTTCTGCAACAGCTGGTGCAGGACGCCTGGCAAAACGCGGCCTTTGAAGGCATAGACCGTGAATGTATGGGTATTGCATCGGTTCAGGCGACGCAAAGTGGCCTGGTGGATGTGCAGGGAGAACAAATTCCGGCCCTGCGGGGCAACCGCCTGAGCGACGGTGCGCCGCTCACCGTCTATCCCGGTGAAGTGCCCGCACGTCTGCCGGGCAGCGCATTCTGGGAAAAACAGGGTTTTCACTTTGAGCAGTTCCGCCCGCAGGTCATGGATGTCGATCGGCCTTTGCCCCACATTCGTCTGGACGCGGCGCTGGAATTTTTGATTGGGGATAAATTGCGATGAACCAACCTTTAAAGCCGCGCATCGACTTTGCGCAGCCGCTGGACGTTGAAAAAGAACCGACCTACAAAACAGCCCATGCTTTTAGTGAACCGGAAGCAGAAAAGTTCACCCCCGCGCTGACCACGGATGATGATCTGGCAGAAGACAGCCAGGCCGAAGCCGTCGTTGAGGCCGCACTGCGGCCAAAACGGAGTATCTGGCGGCGGATGGTCATGGCCGGACTGGGGCTGTTCGGCGTAAGCGTGGTGGCGCAAGGCGTGCAGTGGATCCACCAGGCTTATATTACCCAGGACTGGATCGCGCTCGGCGGCGGCGTTGCCGGAGGATTGATCGTGGTGGCGGGCGTAGGATCAATGGCTACTGAATGGCGGCGTTTATGGCGCCTGCGCCTGCGGGCAGAAGAGCGTGACGAGGCCCGGGATCTACTCAGCAGCCACAGCGTCGGTAAAGGGCGGGGATTTTGTGAGAAGCTGGCTCGTCAGGCAGGCCTTGACCAGGGGCACCCCGCGCTTCAGCGCTGGTATGCTGCTATTCATGAGACCCATAACGACCGCGAAATCGTGGCGCTATATGCTCAGCTGGTTCAGCCGGTGCTGGACGGGCAGGCGCGCCGGGAAATCAGCCGCTGCGCTGCGGAATCTACCTTGATGATCGCCATAAGCCCGCTGGCGTTGGTGGACATGGCGTTTATCGCCTGGCGTAATCTGCGTCTGATTAACCGCATTGCCACCTTATACGGCATTGAACTGGGCTATTTCAGCCGTATCCGTTTGTTCCGTCTTGTGTTACTGAACATTGCCTTTGCAGGCGCCAGCGAGCTGGTGCGCGAGGTGGGCATGGACTGGATTGGGCAGGACATCGCCGCACGTCTCTCAGCCCGTGCGGCGCAGGGGATAGGGGCTGGTCTGCTGACGGCCCGCCTGGGCATCAAGGCCATGGAGCTTTGTCGCCCGCTGCCCTGGCTGGAAGATGATAAACCCCGGCTCGGTGATTTCCGCCGCCAGCTGCTGGGGCAGCTCAAAGAAACCATGGCTAAAAACAGGTCGAAACCTGTCGAATAACCCCACCCTGGCAATGTCGTGACCGTCTGGCTTTACGGCATTGCCGCCATTCATACACTTATCTGTCAACTTTTCTTCACACATCTCTTCTGACCGGGAATTATCTGGAGTATTATCACCCTACCTAATGATTCTTATTTACTGCGATAAAAGGTCATCTCCATGCGTCTTGAAGTTTTTTGTGAGGACCGCCTTGGTCTTACACGCGAATTACTCGATCTATTAGTGCTGCGTGGGATTGATTTACGGGGCATTGAAATCGACCCGGTTGGCATCATTTACCTGAATTTCTCCACTCTGGCCTTCGATTCATTCAGCAGCCTGATGGCTGAGATACGTCGTATTCCCGGGGTTAAAGACGTGCGTACCGTACCCTGGATGCCGTCTGAGCGTGAACATCGTGCGTTAAGCGCTTTGCTGGAGGCACTGCCGGAGCCAGTTCTGTCGCTGGATATGAAGAGCAAAGTTGATCTGGCAAACCCGGCTAGCTGTGCGCTGTTTGGCCAGCCGGAAGAGAAATTACGTCACCACAATGCCGCGAGCCTTATCAACGGCTTCAACTTTATGCGCTGGCTTGAGGGCGCGCCTGCGGACTCGCACACCGAACACGTTGTGATTAACGGGCAAAATTTCCTGATGGAGATTACTCCTGTGCATCTGGACGGTGAAAACAATCAGCCGATGCTGGTTGGGGCGGTCGTGATGCTGCGCTCCACCGTACGCATGGGGCGTCAGCTGCAAAACATCACCCTGGCTGATACCAGCGCGTTCAGCCAGATTATCGCGGTAAGCCCGAAGATGCGTCAGGTTGTCGATCAGGCGCACAAGCTTGCCCTGCTCAACGCGCCGCTGCTGATTGTGGGCGATACGGGCACCGGGAAAGATTTGCTGGCCCATGCCTGCCACCTCAGCAGCCCGCGCGCGCAAAAGCCCTATCTGGCCCTGAACTGTGGCTCTATGCCGGACGATGTGGTGGAGAGCGAACTTTTCGGTCATGCTCCCGGGGCTTACGCCAACGCGGTTGAAGGCAAGAAAGGCTTCTTTGAGCAGGCGAACGGCGGCTCGGTGCTGCTGGATGAAATCGGCGAGATGTCACCGAGGATGCAGACTAAGCTGCTGCGGTTCCTCAACGACGGCACGTTCCGCCGTGTAGGTGAAGAGCATGAGGTGCACGTCGATGTACGCGTGATTTGCGCGACGCAGAAGAACCTGATTGAACTGGTGCAGAAAGGGGAGTTCCGCGAGGATCTGTATTATCGCCTTAATGTGCTGACGCTGAACCTGCCGCCGCTGCGGGATCGTCCCCAGGACATTATGCCGCTCACCGAGCTGTTTGTGGCCCGCTTTGCCGATGAGCAGGGGGTTGCCCGTCCGAAACTGGCAAGCGATCTCAGCAATGTGCTGACGCGTTATGGCTGGCCGGGTAACGTGCGTCAGCTGAAAAACGCTATTTACCGGGCGTTAACCCAGCTGGAGGGGTACGAGCTGCGTCCGCAGGATATTCTGCTACCTGATTTCGATGCGGCGAGTCTGGCGGTGGGGGAAGAGGCGATGGAGGGCACGCTGGACGATATTTCGCGTCGCTTCGAACGTTCCGTTCTGACCCAGCTTTACCGGACTTATCCAAGCACCCGTAAACTGGCAAAACGTCTTGGCGTATCGCATACGGCTATTGCCAATAAGCTGCGTGAATATGGTCTGAGCCAGCGCAAAACGGAAGAGTAATAGCAACATAGATTGTCCCCCTTGCGGGGGACAGTCACACCTTAAGCCTTCAGGGCTTCCAGTGCGGCCGCGTAGTCCGGCTCATTAGTGATTTCGTTCACTAACTGACTGAAGACCACCTCATCTTTTTCATCAATGACCACAACGGCGCGAGCGGTCAGCCCTTTCAGAGCGCCTTCATTGATGCCTACTCCGTAATTCTGCTGGAACTCTGGATTGCGCAGGGTAGACAGAGTGATAACGTTGCTCAGGCCTTCGGCACCGCAGAAGCGGGACTGGGCAAACGGCAGATCGGCGGAAATACACAGTACGACGGTGTTCTCCATCTCTGTCGCCAGCTGGTTGAATTTACGCACGGATGCCGCACAGACGCCGGTATCAATGCTGGGAAAATGTTCAGCACCTTACGTTTGCCCGCGAACTGGCTCAGCGCAACATCAGAAAGGTCTTTAGCGACCAGTGAGAAAGCAGCCGCTTTACTGCCTGCCTGGGGGATCTGACCGGCAACCGCAACGGGATTGCCCTGGAAATGAACGAGTTGTGACATAGTTGAGTTTCCTGTTTACATATAATTAACGCCACAGGCAGTGTATTCCAGGATTCATCGGATGAATATAAAAAACTGATCCTGCACGCAAAAGTGTTCCCCTCTATACTGAGCACAAATCCCGCTGACAAGGTTAGCAATGAGAACAGTCAAGGTTTATCAGGAAGCATGGCCGCTGCATACCCCCTTTGTGATCTCACGCGGCACGCGCAGCGAGGCGGTTGTCGTGGTAGTGGAGCTGGAAGAGGACGGCGTCAAAGCCGTAGGCGAATGTACACCTTATCCGCGCTACGGTGAAAGCGAGGCCTCGGTACTGGCGCAGATTGTCACCGTTGTGCCGCAGCTTGAGCTTGGGATGACCAGGGAAGCGTTGCAGAACGCGCTCCCTCCAGGTGCTGCCCGTAATGCCATTGACAGCGCCTTGTGGGATCTGGAGGCGCGGCGCAAAGGCACCTCGCTTGTTCATCTGGCCGGGAGTGAACTGCCGGACATGATTGCCACGGCCCAGACGGTAACGATTGCCGCACCCGAACAGATGGCCGCAGCCGCAGCGCTTCTGTGGGAAAAAGGCGCGCGTTTGTTGAAGGTGAAGCTTGATGACCGCCTGATTGCCGAGCGAATGGTCGCTATCCGTTCTGCTGTGCCTGACGCCGTGTTGATTGTGGATGCCAACGAAGCCTGGCGCAGCGATGGCCTGGCCGCTCGCTGTCAGCTGCTGGCCGATTTAAACGTTGCGATGCTGGAACAACCTCTACCCGCAGGCGAAGACAGCGCGCTGGCGAATTTCATCCATCCGCTCCCGATTTGCGCCGATGAAAGCTGCCACACGCGCGACAGTCTGCCCGCGCTGAAGGGGCGTTACGATATGGTGAATGTGAAACTGGATAAAACGGGGGGATTGACCGAAGCATTGGCACTGGAACAAGCTGCGCGCGCGCAGGGCTTTGACGTTATGCTGGGCTGTATGCTCTGTACATCGCGAGCCATCGCCGCTGCGTTGCCGCTGGCGGCGAAGGTGCGTTTTGCCGATCTCGACGGTCCGACCTGGCTTGCGGTGGACGTTCAGCCCGCGCTGCGTTTTGTCACGGGCAGGTTATATCCTTAATCGCGTTCAGCTATGCCAGTTCAGCAGTGCCATCATCGCATTCAGGTAGCGCTCGCTGGCTTCATCGGCGGAAATCGGCGGGAATTCTGCGGTGATACAAGGAAGGCCGAGATCTGCACACCAGCTGCCAAAAGACCCCGGCGTTTCATAGCCTACGCTTGTGACCAGTGGCAATGCAAAAGCGTTGGCAAGCCAGTTTCCCAGCGGGGTGTTTTCGGGATCTTCAATACAGCCCAGAGGATCGTGGAAGGAAACCACCCAGGCTGGCTTTAGCGAGTGTATTAGCTGGCACAGCGCCATCGTCTCCGGTTCGCTGCCTGGTTTTTCCCCGGTGGATAAAACCACGTCGCGTTTGTCTGCGCTGCTGTTCCAGCGATAAACCGTTTCGCCCGCCTTCCAGTTTGCTGATGGAAAGTTGCGGTTCAGATCCACACCGTTGGCGTTAGCCCGCAAACCCAGCTGACAGCCGTCAGGATTCACCGCCAGCACTACATGGTGCCGACGATATTTTGGCTCCAGCGTGCGCAGGGCGCAGGAAAGGGTCACCACGGCGGCGTTTTCATCGCCATGCGTACCGGCAATAATCAGCCCGCTGCGCGTTTCGCCCGGCTCTGCGGGAAACCATAACAAAGGCGCACCAAAAACGGATTTGCCGTAGCGTTCGCAGCCTGGCGGCAGGTGACCACGTTGTGGCCGGGGGCGGTGACCGGGCATAAAAAATCCTCAGGGCTAAAAGATAAGTTTTCAACATTAATAGCAGTGTTTGCGGAAAATCTCATCTCAAAACAAACGGCTGCCGCCGCGAAAGGGTTTAGCCCTCGATCAGGCTTGGTTCGCCATACGAGGCATTTGCCCCTCGAAAGGCCTTACGGCCACAGGCGTGTAAGACGTTAATGATGACGCTCATGTTATCGGCATTTAATTCTCTCTCACGGTTGCAATACGGCATGTTGTTTGCTTTTCTTAGTGGCAAAACAGGCAATTGCGTTATTTAACCGCTGCCGAATAAAAAAACCATAGTAGGGTAACTGATGAAAAACACTTTTCGTATTACCTGGTGTGCACTGGCCGTAGCCTGCACATTTTCTCCTGCCTGGGCGGCGCAAGTGCCTGCCGGAACGCAGCTTGCGCCGACACAGGAGCTGGTTCGCCATATCAAAGACGAGCCTGCGTCGCTGGATCCGGTTAAAGCCGTAGGGCTGCCAGAAATTCAGGTTATTCGCGATCTTTTCGAAGGTCTTGTCAATCAGAACGAGAAAGGCGAACTCGTTGCCGGTGTGGCGACAAAGTGGCACAGCAACGACAACCGTATCTGGACATTTACCCTGCGTGATAACACCCGCTGGTCGGACGGCACGCCGGTGACAGCAGAAGATTTTGTTTACAGCTGGCAGCGGCTGGTCGACCCTAAAAATACCTCCCCCTTCGCCTGGTTTGCCGCGCTGGCCGGTATCAGCAATGCCCAGGCCATCATTGATGGCAAAATGCCCGCCGATAAGCTGGCCGTCACCGCGATGGACAGCCATACGCTGCGTATCCAGCTGGATAAACCGGTGCCGTACTTCCCGAACCTGACGGCGAATTTTGCCCTTTACCCGACGCCCAAAGCCGTGGTGGAAAAGTGGGGGCAGAACTGGACGAAACCCGGCAAGCTCGTGGGAAACGGTGCGTTTGCCCTGAACGAACGGGTCGTTAACGAAAAGCTGGTGGTGGTGCGCAATAAAAACTACTGGGATAACGGCAAAACGGTGCTGACTAAGGTGACCTTTGTGCCGATTAATCAGGAAACGGCGGCAACCAAGCGTTATCTGGCGGGGGATATTGATATTACCGAATCCTTCCCGAAAAACATGTACCAGAAGCTGCTAAAGGACATTCCAGACCAGGTTTATACTCCGCCGCAGCTCGGGACATACTATTACGCGTTCAATACCAAAAAAGGCCCGACGGCTGACGCAAAAGTGCGGCTGGCACTGAGTATCACTATCGATCGCAGATTAATGGCGGAGAAAGTGCTCGGCACCGGCGAAAAGCCGGCCTGGCGCTTCACGCCTGACGTCACGGCGGGTTTCAAACCTGACGCGGCGCCGTTTGAGCAAACAAGCCAGGCCGAGCTGAATGCGCAGGCGAAAACGCTGCTGCGCGCGGCGGGCTATGATGAACACAAGCCCCTGAAACTGACGCTGCTGTACAACACGTCTGAAAATCATCAGAAGATTGCCATTGCCGTGGCCTCGATGTGGAAGAAAAATCTCGGCGTGGACGTGAAGCTGCAAAACCAGGAGTGGAAAACTTATATCGACAGCCGCAATACCGGCAACTTCGACGTGATTCGCGCCTCCTGGGTCGGGGATTACAACGAGCCTTCTACCTTCCTGTCGCTGCTGACCTCCACCCACAGCGGCAATATTTCAGGTTTCAACTCTCCGGCGTATGACAAGCTGCTGACGCAGGCGAGCGAGGAAGTCAGCGATGCGGCGCGCAACAAAGACTACAACCAGGCCGAAAGGATTATTCAGGAACAGGCGCCGATAGCGCCGATCTATCAGTACACTAACGGGCGGCTAATCAAGCCCTGGCTGAAAGGTTACCCGATCAATAATCCGGAAGACGTGGCCTATAGCCGTACGATGTATATCGTAGCGCACGACTAAGCGTGATGATCCCTGACCTCAGGGGCAGGGATCATGGTGTGAATAAAAAACGTGCAGCCGACGTGCTATGCTTAACCCTGTGTTCAGCTGAACGATGAGGGTAAAACATGGCATCAGGATGGGCTAATGATGATGCGGTACAGGAGCAAATCGACAGCACAACCGGAGACGCTATTGCACGCGCCCGCAGCGAATTGCCAAAGGGAGAAAGCCTGACTCACTGCGAGGAGTGTGGCGAACAGATTCCTGAGGCAAGGCGCAAAGCGATGCCTGGCGTTCGGCTCTGTATCAAGTGTCAGCAGGAGGAGGATGCCAGAAGGGCGACATTTTCTGGTTATAACCGCCGTGGCTCTAAAGATAGCCAGCTGCGCTAGCTGGCCTGCGTTTATCGCTGGAAATGCTGCCAGCCGTTCCTGCCCGCTTCTTTAGCGTGATACAGCGCCGCATCCGCCTCGGCAATCAGACGTACCGAAGAGCTTCCGCTGCTGTCACTGGTGGCAATCCCCTGGCTTAGCGTGACCGAGGGGGAAACCGGCGAGCTTTTATGTTCCACGGCCAGCAGCTGAAGATCTTGTTTGATACGCAGGGCAATCACTTCCGCCCCTCCGGCATCCGTGTCCGGCAGCAGAATAATAAACTCTTCCCCACCAAATCTGGCCACTACGTCCTGCGCATTGCGTGTTGCTTTCTCAAGGCTGTGCGCAACTTTTATCAGACATTCGTCACCGGCCTGATGCCCGTAGCTGTCATTGAACCTCTTAAAGTGATCGACATCGAGCATGATCACCGACAGCGAACTGCCCGTTTGCTGCTGACGCTGAATTTCCTTATCGAGCAGCAGCTGGAACGCGCGGCGGTTAGCAATCCCGGTCAGCGGATCGCGATTGGCGAGCAGCTGCAGCTGTTTAATTAAGTCGGCATTTTCCTGCTCGCGGCGGATGGCCAGCACAAACCAGCTGCGCAGGATACGTCTGCCTGATTCAAAAAGTGCCGCCATCAGCACGTATAAAATCGCGTTAAGCGCCGTGAGGGTTGTGGGGTAAACGAAGTTACATACCACAATCACGATCCAGATCGGGAGGGTAAAGCTCAGCAGGACCCGAGCGTCAAAGTAGAGCGAAATCAAGGCGGTAAAAATCAGCAGGGCAGAAAACGAGAAAACAATTTTTACATCGCCGCTGGCAATGAAAACGTAAAAGCACAGTGCCCACAGCCCGCTCAGGCAAAGCATCGTCCCGCGAGTTAGCTGGCTAAGCCACGGAGCCTGCTGATCGGGAGCCATACGCAGGATAAATATCACCCCGGCTGAAAGCGCCAGCGCCAGCCCCATCGAAATTTCCAGCAGATACGCGGGATGGTAACCTCCGCTGGCAAGGATTGCGGGTGAGAAATAGTCGCGTCCGAGAATAAAACTGGAAAACAAAATATTGATCCAGAGAAACCAGTTTCCGCTGACGTTGATGGCATGTCTGCTTATTGCACTGAGGCGTAAGTCAAAATCGGGGTTGGCTTTACGTCTGTCTGACAAACTTCCTCCTGAACCGGCCGCAGCGATAGCGCGCTTTGCGGTTAACTGTAGCTTGTAAAGTGATCTTGTCTATTGTTAACGGCGAGTGAATGATTTTTCTTTAGTTAATTCAGCGCGCTTACGGAGTATGCTGGTTGATTAACAGATGAAGATAGCTAGACTGACACCAGAATTCAGGTTTTGTTGAGGGAAATGGAGTGGATGTATTGAAAGGCTCAGAGCTCAATGTACCCGATGCCGTGTTCGCATGGCAGTTAGACGGGGAAGGCGGTGTCAAACCGATTGAGGATGATACCCTTATTGATAGTGAGCACCCATGCTGGCTACACCTCAATTATACCAACCGCGACAGCGCAGACTGGCTGGCCACCACGCCGCTGCTGCCAAACTATGTGCGGGATGCTCTGGCTGGCGAGAGCCTGCGTCCCCGCGTCTCCCGCGTGGGAGAAGGAACGCTTATCACGTTACGCTGCATTAACGGCAGCACAGACGAGCGCCCGGATCAGCTGGTTGCCATGCGTTTGTATATGGATGAACGACTTATCGTCTCGACGCGCCGGCGGCAGGTTCTCGCTCTGGATGACGTGGTGAATGACCTGAACGAGGGCACCGGACCTAAGGACAGTGGCAGCTGGCTGGTGGATGTTTGCGATGCGCTAACCGATCACGCCAGTGAATTTATCGAACAGCTGCACGACAAAATTATCGACCTCGAGGATAATCTGCTCGATCAGCAAATCCCGCCGCGTGGCTTCCTGGCCTTGCTTCGCAAGCAGCTGATCGTTATGCGCCGCTATATGGCGCCGCAGCGAGACGTATATGCGCGTCTTGCCAGTGAGCGTCTGTCGTGGATGAGTGAAGATCACCGTCGTCGCATGCAGGATATTTCTGACAGGCTGGGGCGCGGGCTGGATGAAATAGATTCTTGTATTGCGCGCACGGCCATTATGACGGACGAAATTGCCCAGGTAATGCAGGAAGCCATGGGGCGGCGTACCTACACCATGTCGCTGATGGCGATGGTATTCTTGCCCAGCACTTTCCTGACGGGTTTGTTTGGCGTCAATCTGGGCGGCATTCCCGGCGGCGGCTGGCATTTTGGCTTTAGCCTGTTCTGTATTTTGTTAGTAATGCTTATCGGCGGTGTTGCCTGGTGGTTACATCGCAGTAAATGGTTGTAAAAATTCATATTTTCAACAAAGATGATACGGGTAAATGTCCGAAATGTTGAGCCAGGTCAAAAATCTGATGCCGTGAGCAGGGCATTATCTCTCTCGCAGGTGAATGCAACGTCAAGCGATGGGCGTTGCGCTCCATATTGTCTTACTTCCTTTATTTAGAATTACTGCATAGCACAATTGATTCGTACCATGCCGACTTTTAAAAGTCGGCTTTTTTTTGCCTGCGATTTGTTAGCTATGCTTAAAAGAGAGAAAACAGGAGGAGATGATGAGCAAATCTATTCGAGATTCCTTTCCAGGCGACCCCGTTCCGGTACCCGAGCACATACCTAAGCCGCAGCCTATACCCGATCCACCGCAGGATCCGGATCCAAAACCCATCATAGATCCGCCGCCGCACCGTTAGGGAAATTCCCTCTCCGCAGAGAGGGAAGGCAGGTTTATTTAATTTCCAGCACGTCCAGACGCTGCAGCGGCATTTCACCGTCCTCTTCGTCTGGCTGCCAGCCTGCAGGCTGCACAGGTAATTCTTCGCGGTCAAAGGCCAGGTCGCCACCGTCCACGACTTCGGCACCATGCTGAAGACCTTTAAAGTCAAACAGCCCGGTATCACACAGATGTGAAGGCACCACGTTTTGCATCGCGCTGAACATGGTTTCGATGCGACCTGGGTAGCGTTTATCCCAGTCGCGCAGCATTTCGCCGATAACCTGACGCTGCAAATTAGGCTGTGAACCGCAAAGATTGCACGGAATGATGGGATATTCGCGAGCCGTGGCGAAACGCTCAATGTCTTTTTCGCGGCAGTAGGCCAGCGGACGGATCACAATGTGCTTGCCATCATCGCTCATCAGTTTTGGCGGCATCCCTTTCATCTTCCCGCCGTAGAACATATTGAGGAACAGCGTTTGCAGGATGTCATCGCGGTGATGGCCCAGAGCGATTTTTGTCGCCCCCAGCTCTGTTGCCGTACGATACAGAATACCGCGACGCAGACGCGAGCAAAGAGAGCAGGTCGTTTTTCCTTCCGGGATCTTGTCTTTTACGATGCTGTAGGTGTTCTCTTCAACAATCTTGTACTCAACGCCAATGCTTTCCAGGTAGGCAGGCAGAATGTGTTCCGGGAAGCCTGGCTGTTTTTGATCGAGGTTAACGGCGACCAGGCTAAAACTGATAGGCGCGCTTTGCTGAAGGTTGCGCAGGATCTCCAGCATGGTATAGCTGTCTTTGCCGCCGGAGAGGCAAACCATAATCCGGTCGCCATCTTCGATCATATTGTAATCAGCAATGGCTTCACCGACGTTGCGGCGCAGACGCTTTTGCAGTTTATTCAGATTGTACTGTTCTTTTTTTGTAACCGATTGATTATCTTGCATTTTATACTGTCTCTGAAACTGAAAGGGGCATTATAAGGGGCAACGTTTTTTTACCGGGCAAGTTTACTGTTTAGCATCAGTACCCGATCGCCGTTCGATTCTTCATTCCATGCCCCATAGACTTCATACACCATTTGCGCGTTTTCATGCCCCATCTGGCTTGCAATAAACGACGGGTTCACACCGGCTGACAGCAGCCAGCAGGCAAATGTATGGCGGGTATGGTACGGATTCCGGCGGCGAATGCCAGCACGTTTTACGGCGGCGTTCTACCCGCGGCCAATGTTGCTCACACTGCGGTAAGTTTTTTTCGCCCTTGCGCACTTGATTTTAAACGAGCGGGAAGGAGGTCATTGGGGGGAAAGGAATGACGGCTTGCGGTAAATAACATCGCCAGTTTATATTTCTGCAATCAATATTAAATTTTCAGCGTATTTATCCATCAGCTCATATAGGTCCTCAACGACAGTTTGCTGTTTACTGTGCTCAGAGAGGTATCAACATCCAGAGCCTGACAACCTGGGCACAACCTGAACCCTCCCTTTATCTGTGATGTGATTGGGTGGACGCAAACTGGTGCCAAAAGGATCTTGTGCTCGTTCGCCTGCTCAGAAAATTAACGGGGCAAACCAATCTACCTATGTGCACAGGTCGCTAAACAGTAGGCGGAGAAATATCGTATTTATATGTATTGCGATACATTCTGTCGCAGCGATAGCTTTGGTCTGGGATAATAATCGTAGTGCGCCGTGTTCTGCACTCATTGAATATTGGTTTAATAATCCAGATTTAATATTTCAGCAGGCATTTTTGTTCGGGGAAATAAAGTGTTAGAGACGGGTTTTTTATTAGCAGCTATGTATGCATTTGGTCAGGGAATGATTGTTCTGCTTTTTGGGTTTCTCTGCCTGCTGGTCTCATATCTTTCAAAATCAGCTTAAGGCATTTCTGGCTTATCAGTGCTCACTCTGTGTTATAAGGGGGGCAGGCCCGAAAGGGATGTCGGTAGTACTACTTGAATAAATAACTTTAGCATGAATTTTTCCTGTTTAATTATAAGTAATAATTCTTATTTGAAGCTGGCGTTGACGTGGCAGCTGCAACGCTGGCCTGTGAAGCAAAAAACGATATTTGTAGACGTTAACTCGTTTGAAAGACTGAGCAAGATGGTGCTTGCCTTAAACGAGGCGGGTGTTTCAAATGATGACAGGATATGTTTTATTGGCCGCAGTTGTACTAATTTTCTGATATTGTCACCTTTTAATCCCGTTTCGCTCCGCCAGCCTATGTACAGATTAAAGAGTGCTTTTCTCCAGGGCATTCTGCCGCGCTACTCTGAGGTCAAAAAACTTATTACAAGCCATCAGAAACTCTCCATGATGAGTCTAAGACAGCAAATGTGTCTTGATGCGCTGAAGAAATATGGCGAAATTGAGCGGGCTTCGTCGCTGACAGGGCTACCAAAGAAAACCTTCTATAGCATTATTCGAACTGCTGGCTTTAAGCTTAACTTACAGAGTCTGCGCCAGTTGAGAGAATTTATCATAAATGAAGTTTATTAACATCGCCGCATTAGCGCTGTGCCTGCGATAAGTCTGTCAGGCAACTACGCTGCGCATGACGGATAAATGGAATGCCACATTCTCTACACAAGAGCCTGAACGGGCGATCTCTTTGTTTATTGAGCTTAGTGATTGCCCCTTCTGCACGCGATTTATCCTTAAGCGCTCATAAATTCGCACTTAACCAAAACTGTAAAGTAATGATTTAGGATAAGTTGCTTAAAATCAACAGAAAATATATCCGTGCAAATCATAAGTCATTTATCTATAACTAATAAACCTGCTACGGATAAAGTAGGGTGACTTCTGGACTATTCAGTATGTTTACGGGGCCTGACGATGTCGACAGGCTCCCGGATTTTTCCATTTCTCCCTCCGCGTTTGAATTCACCATTCAGAAAATCGCGCAGCCCTGCCATGTGCTGGCGGACTTAAAAAGTTGTGCTACTTTTTTTATGGGTAATAACAAGAGAGTCGTGTGATGAGCCGGGACGAGGAACGTGCGCAGCTAATCGGCTGTGCGATTGGTGCCGCAGTGGTGAATCTGATTGCAGAAGGCGTGGTAATAAATCGGGATAATATTGTTGATGAACTACACCGGCAGGGAAAGACAATAGGTGACGGCGTAGGCAGCGTAATCAGCCACGAGGCCGTTGAAATTGTGATGCGAGGACAATAATGGCCAAACCGGGGCTGAGTTCCACGCGGGCATGATGCTATTGTGTCGGGCGAATTTTAAAAGGGAGCGAGCATGGGAAAGCAGGCCAAAGACGAAGAGCTATACCAGGAAATGTGCCGCGTGGTGGGCAAAGTCGTTCTGGAAATGCGCGATTTGGGTCAGGAACCCAGGCATATTGTTATTGCCGGGGTGTTGAGAACGTCGCTGGCAAATCAAAAGATCAAACGCTCTGAGTTAACGACAAAGGCCATGGCAACGGTTGTTAGCGCGCTATCAGGCGTTGAAAACTAGTTCACCTCTACGCCGCTAAGCTTAGCCGTATGGATAATGGATAAAAGACCCTAATGTGGGTCTTTTTGTTTTTAAAGACGCGATGCCTGTGTTCGTCAGGATGCGCCCGCGCACGGAAATGACCCTACGAGCTGATTCTGCTAGACTACGCGCCAGCCGCTGTACGTCAGCCCCTTATTGAGAGTGAAACCGTGACATCTTTTTCAACTTTAAACGTCCTGCCTGCAGAACTTCTCGCCAACCTTAACGAACTGGGCTATCACGCCATGACGCCCGTTCAGGCGGCGGCGCTGCCCGCTATTCTTGCAGGGAAAGATGTCCGCGCGCAGGCGAAAACGGGCAGCGGTAAAACCGCGGCTTTCGGCCTTGGCCTGCTGCAACATATTGATGCCAGCCAGTTTATCACCCAGTCTCTGGTGCTATGCCCAACACGCGAGCTGGCGGACCAGGTGGCAAAGGAATTGCGTCGCCTTGCGCGTTATATGCCCAATATAAAAGTGCTGACGTTATGCGGCGGGCAGCCCTTCGGCATACAGCGTGATTCTTTGATTCACGCGCCACATATTATTGTTGCCACTCCGGGGCGCCTGCTGGATCACCTTAAAAAAGAGACGGTAAAACTGGACGCGCTGCAAACGCTGGTGCTGGATGAAGCTGACCGTATGCTGGACATGGGGTTCGCAGAAGCCATTGATGAAGTGATAAGTCATGCCCCGGCAAAACGACAGACGTTGCTGTTTTCCGCGACCTGGCCGACGGCCATTGCCTCGATCAGCAAACGCGTACAGCGCGATCCCCTGACCATCGAAATTGACTCCGTGGATGAATTGCCGTCCGTGGAGCAGCAGTTCTATGAAGTTTCACGCGGCGGCAAAATTGGCCTGCTGCAAAAGTTGCTCAGCAAACATCAGCCTGCATCCTGCGTGGTGTTCTGTAATACCAAAAAAGATTGTCAGGCCGTGTGTGATGCGCTGGGCGAAAGCAATCAAAGCGTGCTGGCGCTGCATGGCGACATGGAGCAGCGCGACCGCGATCAGACCCTGGTGCGTTTTGCCAACGGCAGCAGCCGCCTGCTGGTGGCCACAGACGTTGCGGCCCGTGGGCTGGATATCAAAGCGCTGGAGATGGTGATCAACTACGAGTTGTCCTGGGATCCGGAAGTGCACGTTCACCGCATCGGCCGTACGGCGCGTGCTGGTGAGAGCGGTCTTGCGATCAGTTTCTGTGCGCCGGAAGAGGCGCAGCGAGCCAGCGTGTTAGCCGAGATGCTAAATCTTTCTCTAAACTGGCAGCAGGCGCCAACGGGGATCGGCATTAAGCCACTCGAGGCCGGGATGGCCACGCTGTGCATTGACGGCGGTAAGAAAGCCAAAATGCGCCCAGGCGATATTCTTGGCGCGTTGACAGGAGATATGGGGCTTGATGGTGCAGATATTGGCAAGATAGACGTGCACCCGATACACGTCTATGTCGCTATTCGTCAGTCCGTTGCTCGCCATGCGTGGAAACAGCTCCAGCAGGGTAAAATAAAAGGCAAGGCCGTCAAGGTGCGTCTGTTGAAATAATATATAAGTGCGGATGACGCTTCTGCTTATACTCCCGCAGCGGGGGGGGAGCGAAGGCTGGCGTCGTCCCTTTCATTCTTTCATAAGCAATCAGCGGTATCAAAAGAGCATTTTTTGAAAGTTATTTATCCTTAAATCCCGCATCATGCAGGAAATAAGAATATATCCTATATCCAGTTGGTATCAAAATTTATGTTCAGCTGTTTCCCACCATTGGGCCCTATCAAAGCAGTACCTTTTTCTGTTAAAACACTATCCGAACAGGTTAAAACTGTCCTCTTTAAAGGATGGCAGATATTTTGTGGACAAGGAAAAAAACCAGCTAAGGCGAGTGCAGAAATACCAAAAAAATTTTTGAATGATGAGTTTAATATTCGAAGGGGTACAGATTTCTCATTACGCAGCATGTATGACTATCAGTGTGAAATCGTAAATATTGCCAGTAAAGCCCTGAACTCAGAAGATCCAGTACTTATAGCAATGAATAAGCAAATTGCTATATCCAAACTCGATGGTAATGGGCTGCCAACAAAAGAAGATTTAGCCGCGGCGAAAGCCATAAAAGGCAAAGTGATTAGTCGCATTGCCGGTGTTTTGAAGCAACAAAACAAACTATCTTCCAGGCAAGCATATGTGGCGGCGGTGGCCGCGTATAAAGAAGCACAGGTTAACTATCTTAATAACAAATCCTGGACGACTTTTGATAATACCATCACACATAAACAGCATACCTACACCAGTACACAAATTCCAGGCGCAGAGATGAAGTTGTGCCATCATGACATATTTGAGAATGCTTACAATGGCAAAGGGGTATGCAGTGGAGATACTCTGAATACCGTCCATGCTACTAACCTATGGCAGTCCAGCCTTTGTGTCAGTGAGAATGGAGCGTCAAAGACGCTGTTCAGCGGCATACGTCACGGTGTGCTTTCCCCTTACCATGAGAAAGATCCCTGTAAGCGCAAAGAGGGGGCTGAAAACAGAGCCAAAGAAGTGCTGAGTGCTGCGCTGTTCAGTAAACCAGATTTGCTTGCTCGTGCATTAAATAATGAAATTGTTGATCTGAAAATAGTCTCTACCGGATTA
The DNA here is from genome assembly GCA_946480445.1 of uncultured Buttiauxella sp. Classification (GTDB taxonomy): domain Bacteria; phylum Pseudomonadota; class Gammaproteobacteria; order Enterobacterales; family Enterobacteriaceae; genus Dryocola. Next base: position 25,256 of record CAMLJN010000014.1, on the reverse strand, counting down.
CTTACGGCAACAAATATATTTGGTGAAGAAGCCTCTATGGTTGACGACCAGATGCAAGCCTGGCGCTCATTAACCGAGATTGTGAAAATCAAAGTAAGGGACAGCGAGGGTAAGTTACAGACTGTAAACATCAGACCTCAAGTTGCAGCCTTTAACGTCGGAGTGAACGAGCTTGCGCTAAAATTTGGTTTTGGTAACACTAAATCAGATAAGTATAATGTTACAGGCATGGAGCAATTATCCCGCTGGGTTGAGGAATATTTAGCCACACAGCCTGAAAACGCACAAAGAGTCACTGAGCTAAAGCAACAGATTGAAGCCATCTGGAAGGATAAACTCCATCATAAAGATGGCAATGAACCTTACAAATTAGCCCAGAGAATTTCTATGCTGGCGCATGAAATAAAAGCAGTCCCTTGTTGGAATTGCAAGAGTGGAAAGGACCGTACTGGTATGTTAGATGCGGAAATAAAGCGTGAGGCTATCTCCTTGCATCAGGGGATGAAATCGAGCCTGCCAGGCTCAATACCTGATAATGAAGGCCGTAACATATTCCAGAATGTTCTTTTGAATAGCGGAAACCTGGAAATTCAGAAGATGAATACCTGTGGGGCCGGAAATAAAGTATTGAAGAATTTATGGCCAGATATGATTAATCTTTCCCTCAGAAAAAGAATTGGTAACTCCGCGGTCTGGGCATCTGTGAAAGGCTTGTCTTCGTGTGTATCTTCTTAAAGAGTTAATATGTCATATTTATTATCCCGTTTGTACGATGCCTTAGGTTTAGCTGAGCCGGGGGATGAACCCCTTATTAAAGTTGATGACGAGTTGACGATCTATTTCAGTGAATCTGAAAGTGGTCTGGAAATGTGTTGCCCTTTTGCAACGCTCACTGACGATGTTAATCTGTTGCACTATTATTTACGCATTAATTATGCAGGCCCGATTGTTATCGGCGTTGATGAAGATAATACCGCTTTACTGGCGCTGCATCGCCTGCTTCCAGCGAGCACCGATGATGAACTTCTCGCTGGTCTTGAGCTGCTGATTCAAAGCGCAAACCAGCTTATGAAACAAGAGGTTCCAGGGCACTTATAGGGGGCTAAGGCGCTTTTGTTTCGTAAAACTAAGCGCCTTGTTTTATCCAGCACAGTTTGAGGTTGGGTGGATAAGCGTCATGGTTATCCACCCTGTTGCTCACGCCGCATCCACCAGCATAAACATGCCGTAAGGATGAATCTCCAGATAGTAATTATCCCCTACGTCAGGCTGTAAGCGGGTTGCGTTGACCTGCAAAAGCAGAGCCTGTCCATGCCACTCCACCGTTACTTCATACTGTGGCCCCATATAGGCGACATGACGCACTACACAACGCTGGCTTTCCTCGCCTTGTTCACTCAGGGTGATTGCTTCGGGACGCACGCCCACCGTGCCTTGCAGCTGCGTAACTGTCAGCTGCGGAGGACGCGGCAGGCGATAGCCGTGTATCTCAACAGCGTCGTTGCCGAAGGTTGCCGGAAAAACGTTAGCATCGCCCATAAAGCTTGCCATAAAGCGTGAAGCCGGCTGGCGATAGAGCATTTGCGGGCTGCCGATCTGCATAATTTCCCCCTTGTTCATCACCAGCACCGTATCCGACACGGCGAAGGCTTCGCTTTGATCGTGAGTCACATACAGCGAGGTTATGTTGAACTGCTTTTGCAACTCGCGAATTTTGTCGCGCATACTGCGGCGCAGGTTGGCATCAAGGTTACTGAGCGGCTCATCGAACAGCAGCACTTTTGGTTTTAAAATAAGCGCGCGGGCCAGCGCCACGCGCTGCTGCTGGCCGCCAGAAATCTGATCCACAAAGCGCTCCTCAAAACCCGCCAGGTCGACCATCGCCAGCGCTTCTTTCACACGGGCTTTTATTTCTGCTTTCGGCGTGCCCAGCATTTTCAGGCCATAGCCCACGTTATCGCCCAACGACATATGCGGAAACAGGGCATAGGACTGGAAGACCATGCAGATGTCGCGCTGTTGAATGGAACGGTGCGTCACATCTTCGCCGTCGATAAAAATTTGTCCCTCGGTCGGCTTTTCCAGCCCGGCGACCAGGCGTAAAACCGTGGTTTTCCCACAGCCGGACGGGCCGAGCAGCGTCACCATCTCGCCTTTGGGAATAGCCAGATTGATGCCACCCAGGACGGTGTTAGTGCCAAACCGTTTCGTGACGCCGCGCAGTTCTACAAAATGAGGTTGTGTCATGGTTTACTCCCTACTCACGAGGTGGTTTTGGCTTTCGAGCGGGAGATACGCGCTTCGCCAATTAGCCAGTCAAAAATGAAGATAATCGTCAGCATCACAACGATCAGAATTGATCCATAGGCGATCGCCACGCCGTACTCACCGTCTTCCACGCGATTAAGAATGTAGGCCGTTGCCACGCGGGTATCCGGCGTGACCAGGAAGACAATTGCGCTAACCGTGGTAATGGCGCGTACAAAGCTGTAGATCAGCGCGGAAAGAATGGCAGGGCGCAGCAGGGGCAGAAGAATATTGATGATAGTGCGCAGGGAACCTGCCCGCAGACTCAGCGAAGCCTCATCCAGCGACTTGTCAATCTGCCCAAGTCCGGCTATGCCTGCGCGGATCCCAACCGGTACGTTGCGCATGACCATCGACATAATCACTATGGCGGCGGTGCCCGTCAGGTAGACCGGCGCGCTGTTAAACGCGAGGATATAAGAGACGCCCGCCACGGTACCCGGTACGGCAAAACACAGCATGGTGGTGAACTCGATGGTCTTCTTGCCGCGGAACTGCTGACGTACGACGATCCACGCGATGAGCAGGCCGAAGAACGCGGTAATCGGCGCCGCAATGCCCGCATACAGCAGGGTATCCAGAAGTGAAGGCCATGCTCCGTCGCTCATACCCTGGCCGAACAGCTTGATGAAGTTATCCAGCGTCAGGGTATAGTCCACCCCCCAGTTCACCGTAAAGCTGCCGTAAAAAATGCTGCCGTAAAGCAGGGCGTTAAAGGCAATCCAGACAGCCAGCAGCGCGATAACCGTCCACACCAGCGTGACCGGCAGAGGCTGCACGTCGCCACGGTTAGCTTTACCTGAAACCGTGACGTAAGAGCGTTTGCCAATCCACAGATACTGAATGCAGAACACCATCAGCGAGAAGAGCAGCAGGAAGGCGCCGAGCGTACTGGCTGCCTGATAATCGAGCTGCGAACCTGTGATATAGAAATAGATTTGCGTGGCCAGCACGTCGAAGTTACCGCCGAGCACCAGCGGATTACTGAAGTCGGCAAGCGACTGCACGATAACGATCAGGAAGGCGTTGGCCAGTGCGGGTTTAAGCAGCGGCAGAAAGACACCCTTAAATGTTTTCCAGCGCGTCGCACGCAAGGTGTAAGACGCTTCCTCCAGCGACGGGTGAATCGTTTTGATTGCGCCGTCGAGGATCATAAACGCCATCGGCGTAAAGGCGAGAACCTGCGCCAGCCAGATGCCGGTGAAGCCGTAAAGCCAGTTGGTGTTGGTCAGGCCAAACCAGTCAACCATCAGTTCGGTGAGGTAGCCGGAACGTCCCATCATCAGCGTTACGCCAAGCCCGACCACAAACGGCGGCGTAACAATGGGCAGGATGGAGAAAATACGGCCGATAATCGCGCTACGTTTAGCAATACGGGTAGTGTAAATCGCCAGCACCAGCCCGAAGAAGGTGCAGCCCATCCCGACGGCAACCGACAGGCCGATGGAGTTTATGATGACCTGAACAATGTGCGCCTGGCCGAGTACCGCCATAAACGCCAGCGGGGCAAATTCGCCGCTGTCGCTGGTAAACATGGGAATAAAAAATCGCCACGCTTGGCCAGACGATAAAGACGCCAATCAGCGCAACGATGGCCACCAGGGAGCCAATAACAAAGCTGTCGCCGCCAAGCCATTCCAGGCGGGTAAGGGCGAGGGTGATCGCCATGCCAAGCGCAATAAACAGCACCAGCGTGGCGTAGCCCATGCCACGTTCGGTCAGGGTTGCGCTAATCACGATAAAGATCATGCACAGCAAGGCCCACCCGGCATCGAAGTAGTGCCGCTGTTTATTCTCCGGGCCCTGAACGTTGAGCGGTCGCACGAGCAGGAGGGAAGGCAGGATATACCACAGCAGGCTGATGTTGAATCCAGACCAGCTGTAAGCGGCAATCACTTCCTCGCGGGTGGACTCAAACAGGCCATAATCCAGGCTCCAGCTGGGCAGCAGGGCGAAGGCCAGCCAGCATAGCGCTACCCACCAGAGAATAGCGTCCCGCTTTTGCGGGGTACGCAAAAGTAAAGTTTCAGACATAAGCGCCTCATCGGCCAAAAAAGAGAGGAGCAGGTGACGTTGTCACCTGCGGGCGGGTTAGTTACCCATTTTGACTTCGTTGACCCATTTACCGATCAGCGCCTTACGCATGTCGGTGGCACCGTATTTATCCATGTCGTAATTGATCAGTTTCAGGTCATCAAGCTTAAGAGAGAGCGGAGAAGTTTCGGCCGTGGTGTTAGTCAGGATCTGGTAAGACTTGCCTTTCTTCCAGGAAAGCTCCTGTGCTTCTTTGGATAGCACCCAGTCCACGAACAGCTTAGCGTTATCCATGTTTCGCGCGCCTTTCAGTATGCTGACGCCGCCGATTTCATAGCCTGTACCTTCGCACGGCGAGATAAGCTCCAGCGGAGCACCGTTTTCTTTTTCCAGCGAATAGTCGTGCAGGAAGCCGATGCCGATGGCGGTTTCACCGCGTGCAGCATTGCGCGCCGGTGCGATGCCAGATTTTGTGTACTGAGAAATATTGCCGTTGAGTTTTTTCAGGTAATCAAAGGCCTGGTCCTCACCCCAGAGCTGAGCGAAGGTCGCAAGAGCGGTGTATGCCGTGCCGGAGCTTTGCGGGTCGGCTATCTGGATCTCGCCTTTGTAAATCGGGTTCGTCAGATCTTTCCAGCACTTAGGCACCGGCAGATTTTTCTCTTTCAGACGCTGGGTGTTCACACCGAAACCGAGAATGCCAACGTAGACCGCAGAGGAGTAATGACCTTTACGCTTAGCCGGATCGCGGAATTGCGGCATGATTTGGCTGAGATTAGCTGACTGATAAGCGGCCAGCAGATCCATTTCTCCCGCCTGAGACTGGGGATCAAGCGTGCCGCCATACCAGACGTCGGCCTGCGGATTTTTCTTTTCCGCATCTACTTTTGCCAGCGTGCTGCCGGAACCGTTGCGGATAAACGAGGTTTTCACCGCGTATTTTTCGCCGAAGGCTTTGGTTTCCGTTTCACACATTTCGTTGGTGGCGCTGCAATACACGACCAGACGACCTTTGGCCTGCGCGGTACCTGTAAGCGTGGCTAGCGCTACGCCTGCGGCAATCAGAGAAGAGAGTACGGTCAGTTTCATATTATTATCCTAAGGGTCCTGAGGTAAGGTGGTAGCCGGATCCATGGCTCCGATACTCCTGTCCTTCGCGCTGATGCCCGCCATTAAAAGCGGCATCAGCAAAAATCCGATCAGCGCGGCGGCAATGGTTAACAGGGCGAACATTCCCGACCAGCCGTAACGTTCAATCACCTGCGACAGCGGCCAGCCTGCCAGCGCCGCGCCCAGATAGGCGAACAGCCCTAAAAAACCCGTTACGCTGCCCGCCGCCTGCTTGTGGCTGCATTCCACGGCGGCAAGGCCTATTAGCATCTGTGGGCCAAACACAAAGAAACCGATGGTAAAAAAACACATTGCCAGCAGCGCGTAGTGGTGCACAGGCGACAGCCAGAGGGCGGCAACGGACACAAACAGCCCGAGCGCAAAGAGCAAAATCATCGGCGCGCGCTGGCCGCGAAACAGCAAATCAGATCCCCATCCTGCAAACAGGGCTCCGAAGAGACCGCCCATCTCAAACAACATCACCGTAGCGTTGGCGCTGAGCAGGTTGACGCCGTGGCTTTCCGCCAGCCAGATATTGCCCCAGTCGTTAAGCGAGATACGAATGAGATAGACCAGGACGTAACTGGCGCCCAGTAGCCAAATCATCGGGTTTTGCAGCACCGTGCTGCGAAACATTTGCCAGAGCGTCATGGGCGGGCTTAGCTGCACCTGACGCATCTCAAGCGGGTCATGACGCCAGACGCCAACCGCAGGCAAGCCTTTTTCCTCCGGTGTGCCGATCAAACGGCGGCAAAGCCAGATGCCGATAGCTATCCCGAGCGCGCCCGGTACAAACAATGCCGCCTGCCAGCCAAACCACAGCGCCATCAGGGCAGAAATCAGCGGCACCGCCGCACCGCCAAGATTGATGGAGGTATTCCAGCATCCCCACCAGAAGCCGCGCTCATTTCGCGAGTACCAGTGGGTCAGCAATCTTGCACAGGGCGGCCAGCCCCAGCCCTGGAAAAAACCGTTCAGCGTCCAGATAACCAGCAGTATCGTCAGGCTGGTACCGAAAGCGAACAGAATATTCATCACGCCCGTAGCCAGCAGGCCAACGCCCATAAACCAGTGCTGCCCGCGCCTGTCGTGCCATAGCCCGGCGGCAAATTTCGACAGCCCGTACGCCAGATAAAACAGGGTGCCCAGCAAACCGATATCACTTTTGCTCAGGCCAAGGTCGAGCTGCATCGCCGGAAGCACAAAGCTCACGCTCTTGCGCGTCAGATAGAAAGCGGCATAGCCGACGACCATGGTAATCAGTAACCTGGGACGCCAGTAGCGGTAATCCCGGCCAGGGGCTTGCTCAGCGATCATGTGATTTCTCCTGGTGACAACGACTATATGAAAGGGTGATAAAAAGGGGATGAGATAAGGTTTTAGGCCGCTAAGACTTATTCCTGGTTAGTCCTGACTTTGTTGAAAAAGTGTGGGCAGGTTAACAATTACCCGGGTGCCGGACTGGCCCTCAATCAGCAGCTCACCGCCTAAAGCGCGGATGCGTTCACCGATACCCTGTAAACCGAATCCGCCTCGTGCGGCACCGGCTAAGCCAATCCCATCGTCCCGCACTTCCAGACAAACACCTTGTTCATAGGAAGTCAGAGAGATCTCCACAAGGCTTGCCTGAGCGTGCTTGCAGATATTGTTCAGCAATTCCTGCATCAGGCGATACAGCGTAAAAACGACGGTATTGCTGGCGGGCTGGCCGGGCAGATCCCAGCTAAAGCGGCAGATTATGCCTCGCTCGGTAAAGGCAAGCTCCTCAACAAGGTGGTGGAGGGCTTTCTCAAGCGACATTTCATCCAGCACGGGAGGGCGAAGCTGACGCAGAAGCTGGCGAGTAGAAAAGTGATGCGCTGCGCCAGCTGATTGATTTGCTCGGCGGCCTGCGTGGCAGCATCGCCGCTGGCGGTACGTTTCACCAGCATAGACTGGATCTGAATAGCCGTAATGTTCTGACCAATTTCGTCGTGTAGCTCGCGGGCGAGGTCTTTGCGGGTGTCCTCCTCGGCGTGAACCAGCTGTTCCATCAGCTCGCGTCGTGCCTGGAGTTCAACCTCAAGGCGCAGGCGATAGCGATGCAGATTGTTGGCCAGATGCTGTTGGCGGCTGATGGCGATGCCCAGACCGATCCCCAGCAGCGCCTGGGTGGACAAAAACAGCTCCATCTCCATCAGGCCATTAAAGCCGCTGCCGATTTGCCTCGCGAGGGTGATCATCATGCTGCCAAGTAATGCCGCCAGCACGCCGCCCTGCCAGCCAAACTTATAGGCCATAACGACGTTGGGCAGGAAAACTACAATCAGCAACAGGCGTTCGATTTCCGGTGAGAGCACCATCTGCGCGCCAACGCCGATGATGAAAAACAGGCTGCACCAGATGAGCAGTGACGTGCGTAGGGGCGGATTCGGCGTCTCCTGAGCAAGCAGATTTTCAAGGTACTGCTGGCGCAGATACTCATAAATGAGATAGACAAAGGGTGTCAGTAAAACGCCGCCGGTAAACGCCGTCAGCAGAGTCTGGGAAGCCGTGCTGGCCTGAAACGGCGACAGGGCCAGAGTGTGCAGCAGCGCATCTCCGGTAATGGCGGCCATCAGTAGCGACAGCCGCTGCCAGTAAAGCGTAAAACGGTGCCAGTAGCGTTGTGTAAACAGGGCGGGGATCGCGCTAAGAAACGGGGAGAGCAGCATGATCGCTTCGGTCAGTAGCTGCTGGTGCGTAAGCCAGCCTGATAAGCCGATAACCGGCGCAAACAGAGCGGGCCAGTAACGACGATGCAACACAATCAGCAGGGCAAGATGCACCCCCTGAGGTAGCAACAGGGCCGCCTGTTGGCCATTATGGGTGAGGTAAAAGCTGATGGTCCACAGCGCAAGCCAACCCAGTCCCCAGGCAAAGACGATAAACAACGAGAGCAGCAGATGACGCCAGCAGCGAGCCATTCAGTGTCCGGTTAACAGCTGGTGGTCGAGGGCGAAATGCACCAGATCGATAGTGCTTTCACACTGCAGCTTGCCGAGGATATTGGCGCGATGGACATGTACCGTTTTGTGGCTCAGCGCGAGCTGTTCGGCAATATTGCGTACGCTTTCGCCTTTGATAAGCAGGTCGAAGACCTCGCGTTCGCGCGGCGTCAGCCCTTCGAGCACTTTCGCGGGCTGCCCCGCGTGACGCAAGGCCCGTAGCGCATCGGCGCATAAATAATGGCCCCCCATCCCGACCGTGCGAACGGCTTGCACCAGCTCTTCAGGCCCGCAGCGTTTGGTGAGATAGCCGCTGGCTCCTGCATCCAGCGCGCTTTGTACAAAGGCCGTGGTGTCGTAAATGCTCAGAATGATGGCGCGGAATCCAGGATGCTGTTGGCGCAGGCGTTTTAACAGGCTCAGGCCGTTTTCATCGGGCATAGCAACATCAAGTACCGCGACATGCGGAGGATTTCTGATAAGCGCAGGCCATGCCTCAGCGGCCGAACTGAACTGCCCGGAAATCTGCATATCGGGTTCAAGGCTTAAAAGCTGTGCGAAACCGGAGCGCACCACTACGTGATCGTCTACTAAGGCAACGGCAATCATCGTTCTGCTCATTTAAGGAAGGCAAGGCGATATCATGCGCACGAATATATTCTTCGCAATGGGGTTGTTGGGAATATGTTACGGGAGTAGCAAAAAAACCTTCATCGCGACCTTCTCCCCTGCGGGGAGTGGGAGAAATTCTTCTCCCTGTGAAGCGTCGGCTAAGGTGAGGGGAAAAGGTTTAATAAAAAATCTGCGCGGGAAATATTGTAATATGCCGCCTGGTCAGCAGATATTTCATCCGCACGTAATTGTTTACTTCTCTCTTCATCGAAACGCGGATCGGATGCAAAAAATAAAGCGGTCAGGTAATTGATGTCCTTTATTTTATTTTTATCCATTATCCTGACGGTAGCCTTATAACATCCATCAAGGGGGATGTTTAGCCTTTCTTTTATCATGCATTCAGTTAATAAAAAGGAGGAGGGATCATGTTTTTTATTAATAATCTCAATCTGCTGTAAACCCGCCTGATATTGCTTGTCCGCCAGCAGTACATTTGCATACATCTTACGTACATTGCTGTTTTCTGGATGTTTATGCGTCAATATTTGCAGTTCATTGATGAACCGTTGCTTCCTTTTACTGCTTGCTTTCGTGTATGCATCGACCAGTTTTGCACCCGTTTCAGTTGCCTTGTCCGCATAGCTGCTCGATGCGACGCAGGGAGATAACATCAGGGAGCACAGTAAGACAGATATGATAAGTTTCATGCTGAATCATCCTTGAAGCGGTTCGAGTTTAATTACTTTTCTTATCCTTACAGGCAGAGGGATATGTTGTCCTGTATAGTCTGCAAGTTGATAACCTCCCTCAACCGTTAGAGAAGGGTAAATATGATGTTTAGCGTCAACGATAAACTCCGCGCTGCCAATAACAACATCCTCAACGCCTGCGAAAAACATCTCACCTCTTTTATTATCAAGTACATATTTTTTATGGTTGGCATTATTGGTCACAGTACACCAGAATAAGAGTTTACCTGAGCCAGCAGCTTTTGCCGCATTGCTGTCGCCATGAGCAGAGATATGTACACTGCGATGACCACCTCTCATCTCTGACGACAATTGAAATGGAAAAACTTGCACGAATGCCGACGCCTTCAACTGGCATCATTGCGACTTGCGAGAATCTATAAGTCCTTATGGGCATAGTATCGTCCTTGAGATGCGCGCATTTTTTCAACTGTAAACCAAAAAAGGAACACAGTCTGCAAGTGGAATGAGTTCAGGCATTTTGCCCTTTTGATGACCACCGCGATAACCGGTTTACAGCGTGAAATTAAAAAGCCCGGATCCAAGGATCCGGGCTTGCATTATGTTGCTGGGTGCTGATTGCCGATAGCGTTTAGCTGTCGGCGGCTTTTTCCGCCTTGCCCGCCATCTGCGCCAGGAAGTCGTAGCGTTTTTGCAGGTCCTGCGCGGCGTCCTTCCACAGCTGCTCCGCGACCTCCGGCTGCTGCGAGTTCAGGCGGCGGAAGCGCTGCTCTATCATCAGCGTCTCGGCAAGGGCATCGGACGGCGGACGGGAGTCCAGCGCCAGCGGCAGCTTGCCTTCGTCTGCCCTACGTGGATCGAAGCGGTAGAGCGGCCAGAAGCCCGTGGCGGTGAGCTGGCGCATCTGATCGTGGCTGAGTGCCAGATCGTAGCCGTGTTCCTCGCAGGGGCTGTAGGCGATAATCAGCGATGGGCCTGGATAAGCTTCCGCCTCCTGTATCGCTTTCACCGTCTGGTTGAGCTGGGCGCCAAGAGATATCTGCGCCACGTAGACATGCCCGTACATCATCATGCTTACGCCGAGATCTTTGCGCGCCTTACGCTTGCCGTGTTCGCCAAACTTGGTGACCGCGCCGAGCGGGGTGGCTTTTGACGCCTGGCCGCCGGTGTTGGAATAGCATTGCGTATCCAGCACCAGAATGTTGACGTTTTCTGTCAGGCTCATGACGTGGTCCAGACCGCCGAAACCAATGTCGTATGCCCAGCCATCGCCGCCTATCAGCCAGACAGATTTCTCGACCAGCGCATCGGCATCGGTCATCAGCTGGCGGGCATCCGCGTCGTCCACGTTCGCCAGATGCTGGCGCAGCGCGGCAACCTGTTCGCGACGAACTTCTGGTGTGGCTTCAGTATGCAGCTGCTCGTTAAGTTCGGCTGGAAGCCGATCGGCAAACTTCTCCAGCAGGCGCATGACGCGCACGCGATGCTGATCGACCGTCAGCCGGAAGCCAAGGCCAAATTCGGCGTTGTCTTCAAACAGCGAGTTGGCCCACGCAGGCCCGCGTCCGTTGGCGTCGGTGGTGTAAGGCGTGGACGGCAGGTTGCCGCCATAAATTGAGGAACACCCTGTGGCGTTAGCAATCAGCAGTCGGTCGCCATAAAGCTGAGTCAGCAGCTTTATATAGGGGGTTTCACCGCAGCCCGAACAGGCACCGGAATACTCAAACAGCGGCGTCAGCAGCTGGGAAGTACGAATGTCGATACGCTCAAGGCTGGTACGATCCATTTCCGGCATCTGCAGGAAGAAGTCGTAGTTCTCTTTTTCCTCTTCAACGTGCTCAAGGCGCGACATCATGTTAATGGCCTTGATTTCCGGGTTCTGGCGGTCCCTGGCCGGACAGACTTCCACGCAAAGGTTGCAGCCGGTACAGTCTTCCGGCGCGACCTGCAACACATATTTCTGCCCCTTCATGTCGCGGGATTTGACATTGAGCGAGTGCAACGCGGCGGGAGCTGACTCCATGATCTCAGGCTGAACCACCTTAGCGCGAATAGCCGAGTGCGGGCAGGCCGCCACGCAGTGGTTACACTGGGTGCAGATTTCAGGCTTCCAGATGGGGATCTCTTCAGCGATATTGCGTTTTTCCCACTGGGTGGTGCCCATCGGCCAGGTACCGTCCGGCGGCAGGGCGGAAACAGGAAGCGCGTCGCCCAGACCTGCAAGCATCGCGGCGGTAACGGTTTTCACGAAGTCTGGGGCCGCGTCGGAAACGACCGGCGGGCGCATCGGGCTGCTTTCGTTTACCACCTGCAGGGTGACTTCGGCCAGCGACTCCCGGGCCAGCGCCAGCGCCTGCCAGTTACGCTGAACCAGCTCTTCGCCTTTGCTGCTGTAGCTTTTGGCTATCGCACCCTGCAATTCGGCCAGCGCGCTGTCGCCCGGCAGAATGTTAGTCAGATGGAAGAAGGCCATCTGCATTACGGTATTAATGCGAGCGCCAAGCTGGCATTCACGCGCGATTTTCGCCGCGTTAATCACAAAGAAGCGGGCTTTTTTCTGGTTCAGGACCGCCTGCACTTCCTGGGGTAAACGGTGCCAGACCTCCTCCGCGCCGTAAGGCGTGTTGAGCAGGAAGATGCCACCGGGCTTCATCCGCTCCGCCATCTGGTATTTATCAATAAATTGCAGCTGGTGGCAGCCCACGAAATCAGCTTTATCTATCAGGTAGGTGGAGCCTATCGGCTGTTCACTGACGCGCAGGTGAGAAACCGTCAGGCCACCCGCCTTTTTGGAATCGTAGACGAAATAGCCCTGGGTGAAGAACGGCGTGGAGTTACCGATGATTTTGATGTTGTTTTTGGTCGCCGAAACGCTGCCGTCGCTGCCCAGACCGTAGAATAGCGCTTCCAGTTTGGCGCGCGCGGGCAGGGTGTTTTCCGGCAGGGGAAGCGAAAGGTTGGTTACGTCGTCGTAGATGCCTACGGTAAAGCGAGGCCGCGGTTTAGCTTCTTGCAGTTCATTAAAGACAGCCAGCACGCAGTCCGGGCCAAACTCTTTCGAGGACAGGCCATAGCGGCCGCCAATAACGCGCGGCAGAGTTTCGCGCAGCCCCTGGTTGAAGGCTTCCGCAAGCGAGGTCATTACGTCCAGGTACAACGGCTCAGCAAGCGCCCCAGGCTCTTTGGTTCTGTCCAGCACGGCAATATTGTGTGCGCTTTCCGGCAGCACGTTGAGCAGATGAGTCGCTGAGAAGGGGCGGAAAAGACGCACTTTCAGCACGCCAACTTTTTCACCACGGGTGAGCAGTTCGTCCACGACTTCTTCGCAGGTGCCAATTGCGGAACCCATCAGGATAATTACGCGTTCCGCCTGCGGATGACCATAGTATTCAAACGGGTGGTACTGGCGGCCTGTTGCCGCAGCAAAGCTATCCATCGCCTGCTCAACATGTTCATACACCGCGTTGTACCACGGGTTTGTGGCCTCGCGGGACTGGAAGTAAGTGTCCGGGTTAGCGGACGTGCCGCGTATCACAGGATGCTCCGGATTTAACGCGCGTGCGCGGTGCTCGTCGATCTCTTTTTGCGGTAGCAGTTCCAGAATGGTGCTGTCCGCCAGCGGGACGATTTTGTTGATCTCGTGCGATGTGCGGAATCCGTCAAAAAAGTGAATAAACGGCACGCGGCTTTTTAAGGTGGCAATATGCGAAATCAGCGCGAAGTCTTGTGCTTCCTGAACGCTGCTGGCGCACAGCATGGCGCAGCCGGTCTGGCGAATGGCCATCACATCGGAGTGATCGCCAAAAATAGAGAGTGCATGTGTTGCCACGGTACGCGCGGCGACATGCAGGACAAACGGCGTTAACTGCCCGGCCAGTTTATACAGCGTAGGAATCATCAGCAGCAGGCCCTGCGATGAGGTAAACGAAGTTGAAAGGGCGCCGGTTTGCAGCGCACCGTGAACGGTGGCGATGGCGCCTGCCTCCGACTGCATCTCTACAACACGAGGAGTATCACCCCAGACGTTTTTGCGGCCGTCACCGGACCAGGCATCGGCCTGTTCCGCCATGGTTGAACTGGGGGTGATAGGGTAGATTGCAATAACTTCGCTTGCCCGAAACGCTACTGAGGCGACTGCACCATTGCCGTCGATAGTGATCATAAGACACCTTACATTGCGCAAAGAAAAAAGACCCGCATAACCACGGCGAGCCCTGAATTATCATCTGAGTCTAGCAAATAGCGGGGGGCGGGATTTTCGCTTTTGTGTGCTGGTTATGGGATGTAATCGTGCTCAGAAAGCGAATTATGCGAAGTTTTACTCACAGAGGTGATCCCGTTCGCAAAAACAAACACTTTTTCTTGCCTCTTTCCCTCGACGAGGCGCGGGGCGGGCGCTTATGATTCTTAGGTTTTGCAATATTCAGGGGAGAGAGTCATGCGTGCAGGATTTGTTGCGGGATGTGCCGCGCTAGTGTTATCCACGTCATTGTTATCAGCCTGTAGCAGCGAGCCGCCACAGCAGGCGACCGCGGCCCACGTTGCGCCGGGGATGCGTGCTGCGATGTCTAATCAGGGAGCGGCGAGTTGCGCCATGATCGGGGGGACGCTGAGCGTGGCCCGTCAGCTGGACGGATCGGCTATCGGGATGTGTGCGATGCCCAACGGTAAACGCTGTAGTGAAAATGCGCTTGCCGCAGGCACCTGCGGGGCCTACTAGTCGAACAGAGAAGGGAGGTGGCGTTGAAGGCGATCCTCCCTCAGTTATTCGCGCTTAGTTAACCAGGTCTGCCAGCTTATACACTAGCGTGTGCTGGCTGGTTTTCAGCGTCAGCTGCTGCTTTTCCAGCGAGGTCTGTGCGCCGGTGGTCAGCATATCGTTGATCATATGATCCAGTTCGTTGAGCTGCGGTTCAACACACAGCATCATTGTCATCCCCAGACCTTTCGCTTTCAGCGTATCACCCGTTAAGGTTGCCTGTCCCATAAAGCGGTTACACATGCTGCCTGCAATATGCATATTCTCGCCGAAACTCAGCTCGGGCACACGCTTGATGCCGGTCAGTGGCTTGCCGTCCACGCTTTGCAGAACGAAACGATGGTGCTGCAAATCCTGAGCGGTAACGGGGGGGGCTTTGTCACCGGATTGCGCGCAGCCAGCCAGTACCATTGTTGCCAGCATCAGTGAAGCTAATTTTTTCATGGGTTTCCCTAAAGTATTCGTGTCATCAATGAGTTGGCGCTACTTTGCCAAAAATAAAGCCGGATTTCCGTAAGGATAATCCTAAAACCAAGTCTGAACGGGGCGGCTACTCCTCCGCCAGCCGCTTCAGCTCACCTGATTGGCGCATGCCTCGCCATTTTCGAGCTGACGCAGGTTTTCCAGCGTCGTTTCAGAAATGCTGGTCAGCGCCTCGGCGGTCAAAAATGCCTGGTGGCCGGTAAACAGCACGTTATGGCAGGCGGATAAACGACGGAACACATCGTCCTGAATGACATCGTTAGAATTGTCTTCAAAGAACAGATCGCGTTCGTTTTCATAGACATCCATTCCCAGCGCGCCAATTTTCTGGGTTTTTAGCGCATCAATCGCCGCCTGAGAATCTATCAGCCCGCCGCGGCTGGTGTTAATCACCATGACGCCGTTGTTCATTTGCTCGAAAGCGGTGCGGTTCAGCAGATGATAATTCTCCGGCGTCAGCGGGCAGTGCAGCGAAATGACATCCACCTGGGAAAAGAGGGTGGGCAGATCGACATACTCCACGCCTAATTCCAGCGCAGCAGCGCTTGGGTACGGATCGAATGCCAGCAAGCGCATACCAAAGCCTTTCAGGATGCGCAGCGCCGCAATGCCGATTTTACCCGTGCCGATGACGCCAGCTGTTTTACCGAACATGGTAAAGCCGGTCAGCCCTTCCAGGGAGAAGTTGGCGTCGCGTGTGCGCTGGTAAGCGCGATGAATACGGCGATTCAGACACATCATCATGCCGATGGCGTGTTCAGCCACGGCCTCAGGCGAGTAAGCCGGGACGCGCACTACGGGCAGGCCAAGCTCTTTTGCTGCATCTATATCGACGTTGTTAAACCCGGCACAACGTAGCGCAATAAACTTCACGCCATGTTTCTTCAGTTCTTCGAGCACCGGACGGCTGCCGTCGTCATTGACGAACAGACACACGCCGTCACAGCCGTGTGCCGTTTTCGCGGTTTTTTCCGTTAAAAGAAAGTCGTAAAATTCAAGTTCGAAGCCATATTCCTGGTTAACACTCTCCAGATACTTCTTGTCGTACTGTTTTGTGCTATAGACCGCCAGTTTCATAAGACTTTCTCCAGAATGATTTTAGAGTCAAATTAGCATGCTTAAAATTTTCTTACAATTCTTAAAAAAACGTTTTTGGGGCCTGCTGACGCCCACTGTTTGTCCCTGTTCTAAGCTTAGTCGATAGCGTTGACTTCACGCCCGGCCCGAATCATGCAAGAATCATGGCATATTTCGGCATAAATTGTCGCTGAATCAGGATATTAACTGCCCATGAAGGGTAAATATAAAGCCATTATTGCACTGGCATTGATACTTATTTTGCTGCCGCTGGCGCTGCTGTTGACGGTAGCGAACTGGCTACCCACGCTTGCCGGGATCTGGCTTCCGCAGGGGACGCGCATTGCGATGGAGGCCAGCCCGCGCCTGAGCCGCGGGGCACTTTTGATCCCCGATCTGCGCTATTTAGCCGGTGACTGTGAACTGGCAAACGTGAAAAACGCCACGCTTAGCCATCCGAGCCGCTGGCGTCTGCAGCTGGACGAACTCACGTTAAACCCGGACTGCATCAGTAAAATTCCCCTCGATGAGTCTGGTCCGTCCGCTCCCCGTACGCTTGCCGAATGGCAGGCCATGCTGCCTTATACCCTACTGACCGTAGATAAAGTTAACCTCACGCCCTGGCAACAATTTACCGGCAAGCTGCGCGTGTCGCTTACCCCGATCCAACAGGACGTTCACTACACAGGTGCTCTTTTAACCGTGGATGCCACATTAAAAGGGCAGGCTCTGACGTTGAAAAAATTCAGCGTTTCCGCTTTTGAAGGCATGGATCCGGTTGAGCTGGCAGGCTCCTTTACGCTGCCACTGGTGCCAACTGGTTTGCCCGAGCAGGGGCATGTCACTTCAGCGCTGCGCCTTCCACAGGAGCCGGAGTTAATTAACGCCGTGCTGGACTGGCAGGAGGAGCAGGGTGTTTTAACGCTGAGCAAATCAGCAGACAGTGAACCTTTGGTCAGGTTGCCGTGGAGCGTTAGCCAGAAAATTTTCGAGATTAACGGCGGGCAGTGGTTCTGGCCTTATGAGGGTTTTCCCTTGCGCGGCGGCGTTTCGCTGCGCGTGGATGACTGGCAGCAGGGGTTAGAAGCAGCGACCGTCAGCGGGCGCATGAATGTAGTGACGCAGGGCAGCGCGGGTAAGGGGAATGCGGTGCTGAATATTGGCCCGGGTAAATTAAGCATGACCAGCAGCTCGCTGCCGCTACGGCTCACGGGTGAGGCCAAGCAGGATGCGCTGGTATTTTATGCCGTGCTGCCGGGCGAGTTAACCGGCTCGATAACCGACCCACAATTACTGTTCAGACCCGGAGCGCTACTGCGTTCTCGCGGGCGGGTCATTGATGCGCTGGATATTGATGAAATCCGCTGGCCGCTGGCAGGAGTACGGGTGACCCGGGAGGGGGTAGATGGCAGACTACAGGCCATATTACGGGCTCATGAAAACAAAATGGGCAGCGTTACCCTGCATCTGGATGGCAAGGCGGAGAACTTCCTGCCGGATGCCGGTTTGTGGCAATGGCGCTACTGGGGTAACGGGGCTTTTGCCCCGATGAACGCCCGCTGGGACGTGAGCGGCAAGGGAGAATGGCGTGACAGCAGCATTGAATTAACCTCGCTGTCTACGGGATTCGACAAATTACAATATGGCTCGATGCTGATGAGCAAGCCGCGTCTGGTGCTGGAGAAACCAGTTCACTGGCAGCGCAGCGCTGAGCACGCCTCTTTTACCGGTGCGCTTTCTCTGCAAGCGGGAAGCACGGCATTCACCGGGGGCAGCACGCTTCCGCCTTCAGTCCTTAAGTTTAGCGTCGACGGGGTGGATCCTTCTACATTCCAGTTTAAAGGCGATCTGCACGCCGGGAAAATTGGCCCGGTACGCGTGACCGGACGCTGGGACGGCGAGCGCCTTCGTGGTAACGCCTGGTGGCCAAAACAAACGCTGACCGTTTTCCAGCCGCTGGTTCCCCCCGACTGGAAACTGGACCTGCGTGACGGCAGCCTGTATGCGCAGGTGGCGTTCTCTGCGGCCAGCGGTCAGGGCTTTGAAGCGGGCGGGCACGGCGTGGTGAAAGGGGGAAGCGTAAGCCTGCCGGATAACCAGATTAACGGCGTCGACTTTGTGCTCCCGTTCCGCTTTAGCGATTCAACCTGGCATCTGGGCACCCGTGGCCCGGTAACGCTACGTATCGGGGAAGTGCAAAACCAGGTGGTTGCCCAAAATATTACCGCCGATCTTGAAGGCTGGTATCCCTGGAACGACAGTCAGCCCCTTACGCTCAGTAATATGAGCGTCGATGTGCTGGGCGGTAAGGTACTGATGCAGCAGCTGCGGATGCCGCAGCGGGATGCGGCGCTGCTGCGGCTTGAGGATATTTCATCGAGCGAGCTGGTTGCGGCAGTCAATCCCAAGCAGTTTACGATGTCTGGCAGAATGACAGGGGCGTTGCCGCTGTGGCTGAATCATCCGCAGTGGATCATTAAAGACGGCTGGCTGACTAACCCGGGGCCGATGACATTCCGCATGGATAAAGACATGGCCGACGCCATCGTAGCGAATAATATGGCTGCGGGGGCGGCGATAAACTGGCTGAGATACATGGAGATTTCGCGTTCGTGGACGAAAATTAATTTAGACAATCTTGGCGTACTGTCGATGAGCGCGAGCGTCACGGGCATCAGCCACGTGGACGACAAGAAGAATACCGTCAATCTAAACTACACCCATCAGGAAAACCTCTTTACCCTATGGCGCAGTTTGCGCTTTGGCGACAATTTACAGACCTGGCTGGAACAGCACACCGCGCTACCCCCAGCGCGTTGTGCGACACCCGGCGCAGCATGTGAGGAAAGACAATGAAAATTTTAATCACCGCGGCACTGGCTTGCGGAACCGTGCTGCTTTCGGGCTGCGTACCGCGCATTGAGGTCGCGGCGCCGAAAGAGCCTATTACCATTAATATGAACGTGAAAATTGAGCATGAAATCCACATCAAGGTGGACAAGGATGTGGAAACCCTGCTCAAAAGCCGCAGCGATCTCTTCTGATGAGGACCCCCCTATGAACATCGTCATCAAAAGCGCGCTGATTTTATCTTTACTGGTAAGCCAGCCTCTGTGGGCCATGACGCTGAATGAAGCGCGGCAGCAGGGCGCGGTCGGGGAAACGCTGAGCGGATATATTGCGCCGATCAAACAGGATAAAGAGACGCTCGCGCTGGTGAAAAGCATTAATCAGGCGAGGGCGGAGCATTATCAGCAGCTCGCCGACAGCAACAACATTTCAGTTGATGAGGTGGCGAAACTTGCCGGACAAAAGCTCGTGACCCGCGCGCAGCCGGGCGAGTATGTGCGTGGTATTAACGGCCAGTGGATGAAAAAGTAAGCCTGGATCTGCCGCCTGTGCATTATTAATAAGCAATCGACACCTGCCGCATCGACCCGGAGCAATTTGGCAGGTATATTTTGCGGCATATCGCGACTCTTCGCGCCAACGCAATAAAGGGAAACCCTATGGCAAAGCATCCTGTCGGCAAACATCTGCGCGCCCCCGTCACGTTCAACGATAAAAACGTGCTGATTTATGTGGTTCGCGGTTCGCAAATTGAACATATGCCACCAGATGAAGACGAAGATTACCTGGGGGATATGCAAATGCTGATGCCCGTGCTGACAAAAGATTTTGATGCAGAGTTAAACGGCGCACTTGACGAATGTGCCACTGGCGATGTCATCGTATTGATGTGCTCGAGCGATCTGATTTTTGAACACGGCTATGCGAAAATTAAGGCGCTGCGTGACGCGTAATTATTGCCCCGGCAGCCTGCCGGGGTGAGTTTTAGTGCCAGTGAGAAGGGTGATGCCTGCCGCCGTAGTGATGGCCGCCATGTCAGATACAGCCGCTTAAAGAAAAAAACAGCATCAGGCTGGCCAAAGTGAATGCAAGTCTCTTCGTAGGATATTACCGCCAGTCGTTATTGATAAGTGAAAAAATAGCGGTAAATATCCGGAGGGAACAACCAGAATAAGCTGGGAAAACCAGCCTTCACTATTTCTTCTATTGCTTTTAAAGTTGGCTATGTGCCAGCTAAATAAATATAAAGCCACGACAAATGGCATGCCGTGGCTTGCTCGTCTTTATAATGCGAGAGAATACTTAGTGGAAACCGAGGCGAATCAGTTCAACGGGCTCGAATTGGCCTTCAGCGCCCTCAACCTCTACGCACTTAGCGCGGCGGATTTGCTCGGCTGTCTTTCCCTCACCGTGGATGGCGGTGATGTAACCTGTTTTACCCGTGCCGTTAATCATCACGCGGCTGCCGGTGGTAATAGCATTTCTGTTACGATCGTAGGTCATTGTCATATTTTAGCTCCTCTGACTTTCAGGAATTTTTCGACCGCAGATAGTGTAAAAATCAGGGGGTGAAATACTTTAATCGAGATCAAAAATAGATAGATATTCGTGATGAATGTCTTGTTTTACCGTGCCTGCCAGCAAGAGATGATAAATACAAGGAAAGGTCAATCAGGGGTAATATTCAGCGATGAAACTATTTAGCCCTGGAATAAGACCAGGGCTTAAAGAGAGTGCCGCTGATTAATGCGCGTAAAAAATTTCACCCTTCATGGCGCGCAGAATCTTACCCTCCGCATCGGTGATCAGCACATAATTGCCGCCCATATACGTCCAGTGGCTGCCTGCTTCCGGGGCCGGAAGGTGCCGGAGCTGCCAGGCATCAATCTGGTATTCTTTGCTGCGATAGAGGGCCGGGGCCGTGTCGCCGATAGCGAAATGCTTATAGTCAGCGTAGAACTCTTTAAGCTCGTACGAAGTACTGGCGTTGCTTTGCGGGATGGCTGGCGCGGGTTCACTATAGGCCTGTGCGGAAAAGGCAACGGGCAATCCGATTAGCAGGGCTGAGAGCAAAACAACTTTCGACTTACGCATAACTTCTCCACTTGTAGAACGGTGCTGGTAACGGCGTCCTTATAAAGACAACGGAATCAACAAATTTACTCGCCGTCAGTTCACTTTTTTCTCTTGAGCCGGGGGAAGGGCAAGAGGCATACGGGTTTCGTATCATCCACCAAAAAAATTTGTCGAATGATGAGCAAAAGTAACACGATAAGACCGTTTACCGGCGGGCAGTACAGAGGGGGACGTTACCGGCAGCTTGTTTAAGCGGGGTTGAACATAAGCAGGCTATTTTGTTGCCGTGGTTGGATCTGCGCGGGCTAACAATACTGCGGCGGAAATTCATTTCACGAATAATAAAAATTTATCCATGCATACTTGAACCGTCATTCGAAGTGGCGGTTTTTTTTCGCCCTGCGGCGGCTATAAATAAAACGCCCCTCGTGAGTTTGCTCAGCGAGGGGCGAGGTTGGTGGGGGTCGATCACCTTTCATCAGTCATCCCATTTGTGGCTTAAGTACGCGGCCAGAAAACCGGAAAAAACAATGCATCCCAGTACGGCCATAAATACGTTCATATTTCCCATCATAAATAATCCTCTCTATTCTTCGCCTTTCTTCAGCGTTACCTCTCGTTAATTGTATTGACTCATCAGAGTGAAATTATCATAGCGTACAATACTTAAACAAAGCCTCTCCGCCGGTAAATTATTCGTCGGGTGGCGTAAATGTTTTACGGTAAGCCGCAGGGGTTGTAGCCAGCTGTGTCCGAAAATGGTGGCGCAGAGTGGACGCGCTGCCAAACCCAGTCTGTTCGGCAATTTTCTCCACGGACCAGGTCGTATTCTCCAGTAAATCACGGCATCTGATTAAGCGGGCGCTCAGAAGCCACCTGGCCGGTGTACTTCCCGTAGCCGAGGCAAACCGACGAAGAAAAGTTCGTGGACTCATGCCCGCAAACTTTGCCAGTGACGCCACGCTGTGATTTTCCGAAAGCGTAGCGTGGAGATGGTCGAACAGCTGCCCCAGACGATGGCTTTCATAAGCCTTGGGTACGGCCTGCTCGATAAACTGAGCCTGGCCGCCGTCGCGGTGGGGCGGTATCACGAGTCGCCGGGCCACGCTGTTCGCCGCTGCGCTACCGTAATCCCGTCTGACCAGATGCAAAGCAAGATCGAGGCCCGCAGCGCTGCCTGCGGAGGTCAGCACGCTCCCGTTGTCGATATACAGGACGTCTGGTGTGACGCGGATAGCCGGGTAGCGTTGCTGAAGCTGGTCGGTATAGCGCCAGTGTGTCGTGGCCTGCCGGTTATCGAGCAATCCCGTTGCCGCCAGCACAAATACGCCGGAACAGATGGACATGATTCTTGCGCCACGCTGATGCGCGGCTATCAGGGCTTCGCAGAGTTCATGCGGTACGGGCGCGTCGGCTCCGCGCCAGCCGGGCACCACTATGGTGCCCGCTTTCTCCAGCAGCTCCAGTCCACCGTCCACAGCAAGGCGAATTCCTCCGGTGGCGCGAAGTTCTCCTTTGTCGATACTCGCTACGGCGAAGCGATACCAGTCCTCGCCCATTTCCGGGCGGGCAAGGCCGAAAACTTCTACCGCCACGCCAAATTCAAAGGTACAAAGCCCGTCGTAGGCGAGGGCAACCACTAATGGATTTTTCAAGGCAACACCTGGAGGCACAATTGTCATTATCTTGACGCTATCTGGCATAACTGCCACCTGTCAAGCCAACGTTACCCCTCTATAGTGAAGCTTCTTATCTACAGGAGAAAGATGATGAGCTACGTCACCGAATACCCGGTTGCCACTCCCGAAATGGCCGCCGCCCATTTTTTAGAGCGTTTAACTCTGGAAACGGATTGCGCCGATGTTCATGCCTCTCTTGCGCGGGGAGATACAGATTTTGTGCTGCTGCACGTCGTGGGGAGCGTGGAGGATTTTACTTGTCGACATCTCCCCGGCGCGGTACACCTGCGTCATCGGGATATCACTGTCCAACGTATGGCGGAATGGCCTACCGACACGCTGTTTGTGGTGTACTGTGCGGGACCACATTGTAACGGAGCCGACCAGGCCGCATTAAAGCTTGCACGCCTGGGACGACCGGTCAAAATCATGATCGGCGGGATCGCCGGCTGGGCGGATGAGGGGTTTGCATTCGAATAAGTGAAAGCGGACTGACAAAGGGGCGTTTTTTAGCTTAGCAATAAAGTGGGGCGCTTATCCCGATGGGGTGACAGAGGCTAAAGCGCAGAGTGCGGATATCTCTTAAATGCGGCGGGTAAGCAGCATGTTACCCGCCGTGTTTTAGTCTTATTTAGCGTCAGGCAACGCGTAAGCAATAATGTAATCACCGCGGTCAGGAGACTGTCGCGCCCCGCCTGCGTTAATGACAATGTACTGCTTGCCGGTTTTCGGTGACACATAGGTCATCGGGCCGGACTGGCTGCCTACCGGAAGGCGAGATTTCCAGATCTCCTTGCCGTTTGCCGTATCAAACGCACGCAGATAGAAATCCTGAGTCCCGGCGAAGAACAGCAGGCCGGACTGCGTGGAGAGCGAGGCGCCCAGCGTCGGCATGCCAATTGGGATCGGCATATGCATGCGGATACCTAAAGGACCGGTATCCTGCACGGTGCCGACCGGAACCTGCCAGACGATTTTCCCTGATTTCAGATCGACCGCCGACATGGTGCCAAACGGTGGCTTCTGACAGGGGATACCTAACGGAGACAGGAAACGCTCGCGCATAGCGCCAAACGGCGTACCGTCCATAGGCACAATACCCATTTCAATGCCGCTGGCATCTTTGGCTACATTGGCGCGTGGCACCATGTAGTTTGCCAGCCCCAGGCGCATATCGTTGACGAACATCAGGCCGTTGTTGGGATCTACGGAAACGCTGCCCCAGTTCATGCCGCCCAGCGAGCCTGGGTACTGCAGCGAACGGTCGAGGCCCGGCGGAGTGAAGACGCCCTGATGACGCATGCCTTTGAATTCGATACGACAAATCAGCAAATCTATCGGTGTGGCGCCCCACATGTCGGACTCGGTCAGCGTTTCGTTGCCAATCATCGGCATGCCTTCGGAGTACGGCTGTGTTTTAGAGTAACGTTCGCCTTCAATATTGCCCTGTGGGACAGGTCGCTCTTCCACCTTCGCCACCGGCTCGCCGGTTTCGCGATTGAGCATAAAAATCATGCCCTGTTTAGAGGTCTGCACAAGAACCGGCGTGGTGCTGCCTTTGCCGTCAGGCAAATCGTAGAGAAGCGGCTGAGAAGGCAGGTCAAAATCCCACAGATCGTGGTGGGTCGTCTGATAATGCCAGCGAACCTGGCCGGTGGCGGCATCGACGGCCACGATAGAGGAGCTGTATTTATCGTCTTCCGGCGTACGGGTGCCGCCAAAGAAGTCTGGCGTTGCGTTGCCGGTCGGCAGATAAATCAGGCCTAACTTCGCATCGTAAGACATCGCAGACCATACGTTGGGCGTACCCCGGGTGTAGGTCTGGCCTTCCGGCGGCTCGCCGGTCAGGTTCGGGTTGCCCGGATCCCACGCCCACGCAAGCTTACCGGTGTGCACATCGTAGGCACGTACCACCCCCGGAGGCTCGCCAGTAGAGAAGTTATCCGCCACGCGGCCACCCACGACCACCACATCACCTGCGACCAGCGGTGTGGAGGTTTGTTGGTAATAGCCAGGTTTTACTTCGCCCATGCCGACTTTCAGATCCACCGTGCCGCGATCGCCAAAGTCTTCACAAAGCTTGCCGTTATCCGCATTGATCGCCAGCAGGCGAGCATCGGTAGTTGGCAGGAACAAGCGACGAGGGCAGGCTGCGGGCTGAGCTGCTTCAGCAGCGGCGGCGGCTCGCTGAGGAGCCTCCTCGTAATAGCCTAAGCCACGGCAGCGCTGCCAGTTTGGCGCGGTGGCCTTGCTGTCAAAACGCCATTTTTCTTTGCCGGAGTCTACGTCCAGCGCCAGCACTTTACTGTAAGGCGTGCAGACAAACAGCGTGTCGCCAATTTGCAGCGGCGTGTTCTGGTCTTCAGCACCAGAACCGTTGCTTTGCGGAATATCCCCCGTATGGGCAACCCAGGCAACCTGCAGATCGGCAACGTTGCCTTTATTGATTTGGTCCAGGGCAGCAAAACGGTCCCCGTGGGTCGTGTTGCCCCAGTGCTTCCAGTCTTTTTGCGCTTCAGCAGGCGTAACGGGTTTCACCGGCACCTCTTCGTTTGCAGCAACCTGTACCTGTGGCACAAACATCCAGCCC
>CAMLJN010000013.1 GCA_946480445.1 uncultured Buttiauxella sp. | reverse complement strand
CGAAGTCGATGACGGCAGATTTACAGTCTGCTCCCTTTGGCCGCTCGGGAACCCCGCCAGGGGTGTGCTGCTTGAGAACTTATTGATGGTGGTGGGGGAAGGATTCGAACCTTCGAAGTCGATGACGGCAGATTTACAGTCTGCTCCCTTTGGCCGCTCGGGAACCCCACCACGGGGTAGTGCTTTACTGGCCTGCTTCCTTGTGGGAAGTGGGGCGCATCATATCAAATGAAGCGCCGCTGTAAAGCATTCACTACGAGAAAATGAACCGTTTGCCGTTTTTTTACGCGTAACGTCGTAAAGCTAAGCAATTCATTTTTAGTGATTAAAGAATAATGGTGCGGTTACCGTAGACGAAAACTCGCTGGGCCAGCACCTGATACAGGGCGCGGCTTAACACGTTCTTCTCGACGTCGCGACCGGCACGCATCATATCTTCCGCCGTGTAGGAGTGATCGACGTGAATCACGTCCTGCATAATGATTGGGCCTTCATCCAGGTTGTCATTCACGTAGTGCGCAGTTGCGCCGATGATCTTCACGCCGCGCTCATAGGCCTGGTGGTAAGGGCGTGCGCCGATAAAGGCTGGCAGGAATGAATGGTGAATATTGATAATCTGGTTTGGGAAGCGGGAAACAAACTGCGGCGTCAGGACGCGCATATACTTCGCCAACACGACGTAATCTGGCTCGTAGACGGCGATGGCGTCTGCCATCTGCGTGTCGTGCTCTTCACGCGTCATGCCCTCGTGGCTGACCAGCTGGAAAGGAATATCGAAGCGTTCCACCAGCGTGCGCAGCGTTTCGTGGTTGCCGATAACGGCAGCAATTTCTACGTCCAGGCCGCCGTAGGTGGCTTTCATCAGCAGATCGCCCAGGCAGTGCGCTTCTTTGGTGACAAGAATAACCACGCGGCGCCGTCCCGCAGGCGTCAGCTCACGCACCGAGCCTTCCGGCAAAGCGCCGTCCAGGTCGGCAAGCAGCGTGGCGTCGTTAAAAATGCCTTCTAACTCGGTGCGCATAAAGAAACGCCCGGTACGGTGATCGACGAACTCGTTGTTCTGCACGATATTCAATTCGTGCTTGTAGCAAATATTGGTGATTTTAGCGATCAGCCCTTTTGCGTCAGGGCAGATGGTACGGAGTACTTTGCGTTGTAATGCCTGCATCACTTGGTGGATCCTGTTGTACGGTGTTTGCTAACAATAGTGTGGTGACGGATCGGATGTTTACCGCCCACAACATTTTTTAAATTTTTTCCCGGAGCCGCAGGGGCAGGGATCGTTACGACCCAGCTGCGGGCGCGTGCCGTCCACATAGTACCACCGGCCGGATTCTTTTAAAAAACGTGAACGCTCAATAATGGCACTTTCATGGCCACGATCCTGGAAACGAGCCACAAAGCTTACGTAACCTTCCGAGCTGTCCTTACCTGCGGCCTCTTCAAATACGGTCAGTCCCAGCCACTGCGTGTGGGCGAAACTGGCGCTGATATCGGCCTTTAAAGCCTCGTGACGAGCGCCGGGATGCCAGGTGGCCAGCAGATAATCTGCATCCTGCATCACATAGGCGCTATAGCGCGAGCGCATAAGGCGCGCAGGGGTAGGGGGGGCGCACTCATCGCGTAGGTAAGGCTGGCAACATAAGCTATACTGCGATCCGCTGCCACAAGGACAAAGTTGCTCCACGGTAACTCCTTGGTAAAAATAAATGGCGTGAGAACGCTGGGCTGCACTATGTTAACCGAGCAGTGGCGATGGCGCCACGGGACGCAGGTCCCAAAGAGATTGACCGAGGCGGAATGAGACAGGTAAAAATCGGCCTGGCATTAGGGTCGGGTGCGGCAAAGGGATGGGCGCATATTGGTGTCATCAATGCGTTAAAGAGAGCTGGGATTCAGATTGACGTGGTGGCTGGATGTTCTGTTGGCGCGCTGGTGGGGGCTGCCTACGCCAGTGACAGACTACCCGTGATGGAACGCTGGGTGCGTTCGTTTGGCTATTGGGACGTGCTGCGTTTGATGGATCTTTCCTGGCGTCGCGGCGGGCTGCTGCGCGGCGAAAGAGTGTTTAACAACATCCGTAAAATCATTCCTGAAGAATCCATTGAAGGTTGTTCCCTGCGCTTTGGCTCAGTGGCGACTAATCTGAGTACCGGTCGTGAACTCTGGTTTACCGATGGCGATTTGCATCAGGCCGTGCGCGCGTCTTGCAGCATGCCGGGTCTGCTCTCGCCGGTGGGCTACAACGGCTACTGGCTTGTTGACGGAGCGGTAGTTAACCCGGTTCCGGTCTCACTCACGCGCGCTCTGGGAGCCGATATTGTGATTGCCGTAGATTTGCAGCACGACGCGCACCTGATGCAGCAAGACCTGCTGTCTGTCAATATGACCGGGGCGGCGACGGAAAGCGTCGGGGGTGGGCAGCCTGATACCTGGCGAGGACGCCTGCGCGAACAGCTGGGCAAAATGAAGAACCGCCGAGCCAGTACCACGCCCACCGCGATGGAAATCATGACCACCTCTATTCAGGTGCTGGAAAACCGTCTGAAACGCAACCGTATGGCAGGCGATCCTCCGGATATTTTACTGCAGCCGTTCTGCCCGCAAATCTCGACGCTTGATTTCCACCGTGCGGCGGAAGCCATTTCCGCCGGGACGCAGGCGGTGGAGAAGAAAATGGATGAACTGTTGCCGCTGGTTCGTCCCCATGAATGAATCTGATTATTTAATTTATCTTCAGGCAATTCTGACAGGCGCTCAAAGCGATACCGTGCCACTATTGATTGATTGCCAGTCAGGGGAGAGAGCATGACACAGCCACTTGCGGGAAAGCAGATTCTCATCGTCGAGGACGAGCCCGTTTTTCGCTCTCTGCTGGAAAACTACCTTTTATCCCTTGGGGCCAGCACATCGCTTGCCTGCGACGGCATTGAGGCCCTGGAAATCATGCCCGGTGTTGAGCCGGATTTGTTGATTTGCGATCTTGAAATGCCGCGAATGAACGGCCTGGAACTGGTTGAGCGTATCCGCAATGAAGGCGATCAAACGCCCATACTGGTTATTTCCGCGACGGAGAACATGTCCGACATCGCCAAAGCCCTGCGCCTGGGGGTCCAGGATGTGCTGCTCAAGCCGATAAAAGATCTTAATCGTTTGCGAGAAACCGTCCTGGCCTGCCTCTACCCGACGATGTTTAACTCCCGCGTGGAGGAAGAAGAACGCTTATTTCAGGACTGGGACGCCTTGACCAGCGACCCTCAGGCGGCCGCAAAACTTTTGCAGGAGCTACAGCCACCGGTACAGCAGGTGATGTCCCACTGCCGGATTAATTACCGCCAACTGATGGCGGCCGACCAGCCCGGGCTGGTGCTGGATATTGCCCCCCTGTCAGACAACGACCTCGCGTTTTACTGCCTGGATGTGACCCGTGCCGGGGAGAATGGCGTGCTGGCCGCGCTGCTGCTGCGCGCGCTCTTTAATGGCTTATTACAGGAACAGCTTGCGCACCAGCGGCAGAGGCTGCCGGAATTAGGTAATTTGCTTAAACAGGTGAATCAATTACTGCGTCAGGCGAATCTTACCGGGCAATTTCCGCTGATGGTTGGTTATTACCACAGCACCTTAAAAAATCTTATCCTGGTCTCCGCCGGGCTTAACGCAACGTTAAATACCGGGGAGCATCAAATTCAGGTCAGCAATGGCCTTCCTTTAGGCACGCTGGGCAATGCTTATTTAAATCAAATTAGCCAGCGATGCGAGGCTTGGCAGTGTCAGGTGTGGGGGGCAGGCGGGCGTTTACGCCTCATGTTGTCTGCGGAATGAGCATCTGTTTATTTGCTGACATTTTGCTTTTCTCCCTTGCCTGCGCTGGTGGTAATATCGCGCCACGCCGATTCGTATTTGTCTTAAATTAGCCACGCGGCGGGTGATCGGCGGCAGATTTGGTTTTTAAGCTGATATACTCAAACGCGTTTTTTTTATTGACGAGCAAGTTTGAAACTTGAACAGTCCAGGAGGTTTTTCAATGGCTGCCATTAATTCTAAAGTTAGAAAAGCAGTAATCCCCGTTGCAGGACTGGGAACGCGCATGTTGCCAGCAACCAAGGCAATTCCGAAAGAAATGTTGCCCCTGGTTGATAAACCATTAATTCAGTATGTGGTAAATGAATGCATTGCCGCCGGCATTACTGAAATTGTGCTGGTGACTCATTCTTCGAAAAACTCCATCGAAAACCACTTCGACACCAGTTTTGAACTCGAAGCCATGCTGGAAAAACGCGTGAAGCGCCAGCTGCTCGAAGAGGTCCAGGCGATTTGCCCGCCGCACGTCACCATTATGCAGGTGCGTCAGGGGCTGGCAAAAGGGTTAGGTCATGCGGTGCTCTGCGCCCACCCGGTTGTTGGCGATGAGCCGGTCGCGGTTATTCTTCCGGATGTGATTCTTGATGAATTCGAATCCGATCTTTCCCAGGATAACCTGGCAGAGATGATTAAACGCTTTGATGCCACAGGTCACAGCCAGATTATGGTTGAACCGGTTGCTGATGTGACCGCCTATGGCGTGGTCGACTGTAAAGGCGTTGAACTGAACGAAGGTGACAGCGTACCTATGGTGGGTATTGTTGAGAAACCTAAGGCCAACGTGGCGCCTTCGAATCTTGCCGTTGTCGGTCGCTATGTGCTGAACGCCGATATCTGGCCGCTGCTGTCTAAAACGCCTCCGGGTGCCGGGGATGAAATCCAGCTGACCGATTCCATCGCGATGCTGATGGAAAAACAGACCGTTGAAGCCTACCACATGAAAGGCGTGAGCCATGACTGCGGTAACAAACTGGGCTATATGCAGGCGTTTGTTGAGTACGGCATCCGTCACAATACGCTTGGCGAAGAGTTTAAGGCCTGGCTTGAAGAGACCGTTGGCGCGAAGAAGTAATTCAATTCAACGCAGGATAGAGACATGAAAGTTACCGTATTTGGTATCGGCTACGTTGGGCTTGTACAGGCTGCCGTGCTGGCAGAAGTCGGCCACGAAGTGATGTGTATCGACGTCGATGCAAAGAAAGTAGAAAACCTGAAAAACGGCATCATCCCGATTTTTGAGCCGGGCCTGACGCCGCTGGTGAAGAAAAACTACGATGAAGGTCGTCTGCAGTTCAGCACCGACGCTGAGCTGGGCGTGCAGCATGGCGAAATGCAGTTTATCGCCGTGGGGACCCCGCCGGACGAAGACGGCTCTGCGGATCTCAAGTATGTCACGGCCGTTGCCCGCACTATTGCGCAGCACATGACGTCTCACAAAGTCGTGCTGGACAAATCTACCGTGCCGGTCGGTACGGCGGATAAAGTCCGTAGCGTCATGGCGCAAACCCTGAAAGATCGCGGCGTGGACATCCCGTTTGACGTGGTTTCTAATCCGGAGTTCCTGAAAGAAGGGGCGGCGGTTTCTGACTGCATGCGCCCCGAGCGTATTGTGATCGGAACGGATAACGAAGACGTGGTTGATTTGCTGCGTGAGCTTTACGAGCCGTTTAACCGCAATCACGATCGCATGATCCTGATGGATATCCGCAGCGCAGAGCTGACCAAGTATGCCGCGAACTGCATGCTGGCGACAAAAATCAGCTTTATGAATGAGATTTCAAACCTGGCGGAAAGGCTGGGGGCGGATATCGAAAAAGTACGTCAGGGGATCGGTTCTGATTCGCGCATCGGCTACAGCTTTATCTATCCGGGCTGCGGCTATGGCGGCTCCTGCTTCCCGAAAGACGTGCAGGCGCTGATCCGTACCGCTCAGCAGATAGGCTATACGCCACGTATTTTACAGGCCGTAGAAGAGGTCAACCACGACCAGAAGCTGAAACTCCCTGAGTTTATTCATCGTCATTTTGGAGACGACCTGAAAGGCAAGACCTTCGCGCTGTGGGGGCTTTCTTTCAAACCCAATACCGATGATATGCGTGAGGCCTCCAGCCGCGTCCTGATGGAAGCGCTGTGGGAGCGCGGGGCTCAGGTGCAGGCATTCGATCCAGAAGCCATGGACGAAACCCAGCGCATCTACGGACACCGTGACGATCTGAAACTGATGGGTACGAAAGAAGCTGCACTTCAGGGCGCGGATGCGCTGGTGATTTGTACTGAGTGGCAGAGCTTCCGTGCGCCAGATTTTGATGTCATTAAGCATTCCCTGAAACAACCAGTTATCTTTGACGGCCGTAACCTGTATGATCCTGAGAGACTCAGCAAACGCGGCTTCGTTTATTATGCAATTGGCCGCGGAGCGTCCATTAATATTGCGTAATAAATGAGGGTTGTATGAAATTTCTGGTTACCGGCGCAGCAGGATTTATTGGATTTCATGTTAGCGAGCGTCTGCTTGCTGCCGGTCACCAGGTTATCGGTATAGATAACCTGAATGACTATTATGATGTCAGCCTCAAGCTCGCCCGTCTCGATTTACTCAAACATCAGCCTCAGTTCCACTTCGAAAAGATGGATCTTGCCGACCGCAGCGGGATGGAACAGCTATTTGCTCACCATCAGTTCGATCGCGTCATTCACCTGGCTGCGCAGGCCGGTGTACGTTATTCCATCGACAACCCGCTTGCCTATGCCGATTCCAACCTTGTCGGACATTTGAATGTGCTGGAAGGCTGTCGCCATAATAAAGTTGGCCATTTGCTCTACGCATCTTCCAGCTCCGTCTATGGCTTAAATCGTAAACTTCCTTTTTCTACGGATGATTCCGTCGATCACCCGATTTCTTTATATGCGGCAACCAAAAAAGCGAATGAGCTGATGTCGCATACCTATTCACATTTATATGGTTTACCGACTACCGGGCTGCGTTTCTTCACCGTCTATGGTCCGTGGGGACGCCCGGATATGGCGTTATTTAAATTCACCCGCGCTATCGTCGAAGGCAACAGTATTGATGTGTATAACCATGGACAAATGCGTCGTGATTTTACTTATATTGATGATATTGCCGAAGCAATAGTGCGTTTACAGGATGTTATTCCGCAGCCGGATGCATCATGGACGGTGGAAGAAGGGACCCCGGCGACCAGTTCCGCGCCTTATCGCGTATATAATATTGGCAATAGTGACCCGGTAACGCTAATGGAGTATATCACCGCGCTGGAAACGGCCTTAGGTAAGGTCGCGCAAAAAAATATGCTGCCGATGCAGCCGGGTGATGTGCTGGAGACCAGCGCAGACACAAGCGCGCTGTATGAGGTTATTGGTTTCAAACCCCAGACATCCGTGGCAGACGGGGTAGAGCGTTTTGTGGAATGGTATAAGACCTTCTATAAAGTAAGCTAAACGAAAAAAGGAAGCCGCGGCTTCCTTTTTTTATTTACGTAACGCATAAAAAATCCCGCCAGGGCGGGATTTAATAAGCAGAACACTTAAAGCGTCAGATCAGGCAATCAGGAAGTCTTCCAGTTTTTTACCCTGCTCTTCCATCGCTTTTTTGATTACTGCAGGCGTACGACCCTGACCGGTCCAGGTCTTGGTTTCGCCATTTTCATCAATGTACTGGTATTTAGCCGGGCGTGCAGCACGCTTAGCTTTACCCGCTGATTTAGTCGCAGCCATGCTGTTCAGCAGTTCGTTAGGATCGATACCGTCAGCAATCAGCATTTCACGGTATTGCTGAAGTTTACGGGTACGCTCTTCAATTTCTGCAGCCTGAGCGCTTTCTTCTTCGCGGCGCTCATTAACGACAACTTCTAATTTCTCTAACATTTCTTCCAGGGTTTCAAGAGTGCATTCTCTTGCCTGTGCACGAAGAGTACGGATGTTGTTCAGAATTTTAAGTGCTTCGCTCATTTTTGTAATCTCTAACTTATATTAGGGTGGCTTGTTGAGGTAATAATAGAGCCTTAAATTAAGTTCTGCAATAGGGAGACAAGTAAGGAAGTGAAATTTTCATGTTATTTAAGCTGTTTGATAATGCCCATTAACTTAAATTGGGTATGAGGTGACTCACAAAAAAAGCGCTGTCACTCAATTTTTCAACAACAACCCTGCGAGTAACAGGGATTGTCGAACGCTAAAATTTCAGCCGTTTGCCGCACCAATAGTCAAATAGCCATCCGGGCTATTATTGTGCAAAAGGATGAATCCTCTTAACGGGTTAATATTAATTGCTGCCGTATTTAAATAGGCAAAAGCAATAAAAGCCTATAAAACTCTGTGCTTTACAGCGTTTTAACCCTGGTGAGGGGCAGGCTATAAGCTCTGGCAACTATTAGAAAGTTCTTATATTTGCCTTGTCAAACACCGGAAAGAATGCGCGGGCATCTACTGCGGGCATGCCGGGCGCCTGGCTTATGGTATAATCCTGCGTTATCAATATTTACACTTTGAATCAGGTTATCGGCGTATGGCGCAACTCTATTTCTATTACTCCGCGATGAATGCGGGAAAATCCACGGCTTTACTTCAGTCATCCTACAATTATCAGGAAAGAGGGATGCGCACGCTGGTGTATACCGCCGAAATTGATAATCGTTATGGTTCCGGCAAAGTCAGCTCACGGATCGGTCTTTCTTCCCCGGCAAAGCTGTATAACCCTGAGACGTGCTTGTTCAACGATATACGTGATGAGCATGCGCGAGCGCCTGTTCATTGCGTTCTGGTCGACGAGAGTCAGTTCCTGACCCGCGAACAGGTACATGCTTTGTCGGACGTGGTGGACGAATTAGATATACCGGTATTGTGCTATGGCCTGCGCACAGATTTTCGCGGCGAGCTGTTTGGCGGTAGCCAATATTTACTTGCCTGGTCCGATAAGTTAGTGGAGTTAAAAACTATCTGCTTCTGCGGTCGTAAGGCGAGCATGGTTTTGCGTCTCGACAGTGAAGGACGCCCGTATAACGAGGGTGAGCAGGTCGTCATTGGCGGAAATGAGCGCTACATTTCGGTCTGCCGTAAACACTATAAAGAAGCGCTGGACAAAGGCTCTCTGCAAGACATTCAGGGCCGTTAAAGGCTGTCCCGAGACAAGACGGGCTTTTACTGTCAAAAAGCGCGCACAGGCTGTTTAAGCCTGCGTATTTCATGATTATCCGGCTATAAAAAAAACCCGCCAGGTTGCCCCGGCGGGTTTTTTACTGAAGCTTAACGATTAAGCCGTTTTCTTCGCTTTCTTGTCAGCTTTGGCGGCTGGTGCTTCTTTAGCCACTTCGCCTTCTACGTATTCACGACCGTAGTAGGTATCCAGCAGAATCTGTTTCAGCTCGGCGATCAGCGGGTAGCGTGGGTTTGCACCGGTGCACTGGTCATCGAACGCATCTTCAGACAGTTTGTCAACGTGTGCCAGGAAGTCGGCTTCCTGCACGCCCGCTTCGCGGATGGACTTAGGAATACCCAGTTCAGCCTTGATGCTGTCCAGCCATGCCAGCAGTTTCTCAATCTTAGCCGCAGTACGGTCGCCCGGTGCGCTCAGACCCAGATGGTCTGCAATCTCAGCATAACGACGACGCGCCTGTGGGCGGTCATACTGGCTGAAAGCAGTCTGCTTGGTTGGGTTGTCATTCGCGTTATAGCGGATAACGTTGGAGATCAGCAGGGCGTTCGCCAGACCGTGAGGAATGTGGAACTGAGAACCCAGTTTGTGCGCCATGGAGTGACACACACCCAGGAAGGCGTTAGCAAACGCGATACCTGCGATGGTCGCGGCGTTATGGACGCGCTCACGGGCTACCGGGTTTTTAGCGCCTTCGTTATAAGAGGCTGGCAGGTTCTCTTTGAGCAGTTTCAGCGCCTGCAGTGCCTGGCCGTCAGAGAATTCGCTCGCCAGTACGGAAACGTAAGCTTCCAGGGCGTGGGTAACGGCATCCAGACCACCGAATGCACACAGTGACTTAGGCATATCCATCACCAGGTTGGCATCCACAATCGCCATATCTGGGGTCAGCGCGTAGTCAGCCAGAGGGTATTTCTGACCTGTTGCATCGTCGGTGACAACCGCAAATGGCGTCACTTCTGAACCGGTACCGGAAGTGGTGGTCACCGCGATCATTTTCGCTTTCACGCCCATTTTCGGGAACTTGTAGATACGTTTACGGATGTCCATAAAGCGCAGCGCCAGCTCTTCGAAGTGGGTTTCCGGGTGTTCGTACATGACCCACATGATTTTCGCCGCATCCATTGGGGAACCGCCGCCCAGCGCGATAATCACGTCTGGTTTGAAGGAGTTCGCCAGCTCTGCGCCTTTACGGACAACGGTAAGCGTAGGGTCAGCTTCAACTTCGAAGAAGACTTCAGTTTCCACGCCTGCCGCTTTCAGCACGGAGGTGATCTGGTCTGCATAACCGTTGTTAAACAGGAAGCGGTCGGTCACGATCATCGCACGTTTGTGACCATCAGTAATCACTTCGTCCAGCGCGATTGGCAGGGAGCCACGGCGGAAGTAAATAGATTTCGGAAGTTTATGCCACAACATGTTCTCAGCTCGCTTAGCAACGGTTTTCTTGTTGATCAGGTGCTTAGGACCCACGTTTTCAGAGATGGAGTTACCACCCCATGAACCACAACCCAGAGTCAGAGAAGGGGCGAGTTTGAAGTTATACAGGTCACCGATACCCCCCTGAGAGGCAGGGGTGTTAATCAGAATACGCGCCGTCTTCATTTTGTCGCCGAAGTGTTTAACGCGCTCTGGCTGATTGTCCTGGTCGGTGTACAGGCATGAGGTGTGGCCGATACCGCCCATCTCAACGAGTTTTTCAGCTTTAACGACCGCATCTTCGAAGCTTTTGGCGCGATACATCGCAAGCGTAGGGGAGAGTTTCTCATGAGCGAACGGCTCAGATTCATCAACCACGCTAACTTCGCCAATCAGAATTTTGGTGTCTGCCGGGACGGTGAAGCCTGCCAGTTCAGCGATTTTGGTCGCTGGCTGACCAACGATTGCTGCGTTCAGGGCGCCATTTTTCAGGATAATATCCTGAACAGCTTTCAGCTCTTTACCCTGCAACATGTAGCCACCGTGGGTCGCGAAACGCTCACGCACGGCATCGTAGGCTGAATCAACAACGATAACGGACTGTTCGGAAGCACAGATAACGCCGTTGTCGAAGGTTTTGGACATCAGAATAGAAGCCACCACGCGTTTAATGTCTGCGGTTTCATCAACCACCACTGGCGTGTTACCCGCGCCAACGCCGATAGCAGGTTTACCGGAGCTGTAGGCGGCTTTCACCATGCCTGGGCCACCGGTCGCCAGGATCATATTGATATCCGGGTGATGCATCAGCGCGTTAGACAGCTCAACGGAAGGCTGGTCAATCCAACCGATCAAATCTTTAGGCGCACCGGCAGCAATGGCCGCTTGCAGAACAATATCCGCCGCTTTATTGGTGGCGTCTTTAGCACGTGGGTGCGGGGAGAAAATGATGCCGTTACGGGTCTTGAGGCTTATCAGAGATTTAAAGATAGCCGTTGACGTTGGGTTAGTGGTCGGCACGATACCGCAAATAATACCGATAGGTTCTGCGATGGTGATAGTCCCGAAGGTGTCGTCTTCAGACAGCACGCCGCAGGTTTTCTCATCTTTATAGGCGTTGTAGATATATTCGGAAGCAAAGTGGTTTTTGATCACTTTATCTTCAACAATACCCATGCCAGATTCGGCAACGGCCAGTTTCGCGAGGGGGATTCGAGCATCAGCGGCAGCCAGAGCGGCGGCGCGGAAGATTTTATCAACTTGCTCTTGAGTAAAGTTGGCATATTCACGCTGGGCTTTCTTGACACGCTCTACGAGTGCGTTAAGTTCAGCGACATTAGTTACAGCCATAATGCTCTCCTGATAATGTTAAACTCTTTTAGTAAATCAGCTGCTCGAGACGAGAGTATAGTCAGCGGGCAACTGCTTGCGTAAAAGGGGGAACAGGCTACGCAAATTCCGGATACTGCCTCGCTGATTTACTAAAAGAGCCTTACCTGAAAACCTATTCATCAAACGAATGATCTGCTCTTCAGGTGTAACCAAGAGTACCTACTTCTGAGTAGTGTTTTTGTGATTTGCATCACATAAACTCAAGGCTGACTCCATTCAGCATCCGGTATTTATGTGCCTGAAAAGGCTTTAAAACTTTCGTCACAGCAAGGACAAAACAAACTACCATAATTTCAACACATGGGTAACATTATCACTTCATGTCGCAAAACTTCACTGCAGTCGGGGTCTGTGCGGCTATTTGGCATAGCGCCAGCACGGCTTTTCCATTACATTACGCCTGCCTTTGCTATGTTCACTTGCGGAGTTTCGAGTGGCTCAATCCCTGTTTGATTTGCCGACCTATTTTAAGTTCTTTATTGGCCTGTTCGCGCTGGTAAACCCGGTGGGGATTATTCCCGTCTTTATCAGCATGACCAGCTACCAGACCGCGGCGGCGAGAAATAAAACTAACCTTACCGCCAACCTCTCCGTTGCCATCATTTTGTGGACATCGCTGTTCCTCGGTGACGGCATTCTGCAACTCTTCGGTATCTCTATTGACTCTTTCCGCATCGCGGGCGGCATCCTGGTGGTGACCATTGCCATGTCGATGATCAGCGGTAAGCTCGGGGAGGATAAGCAGAACAAACAAGAGAAGTCGGAAAGCGCTATCCGCGAAAGCGTGGGGGTAGTGCCGCTGGCGTTACCTTTGATGGCCGGTCCGGGCGCCATCAGCTCCACCATCGTCTGGGGCACGCGCTTTCACAGCTGGGGGCATCTGCTTGGCTTCTCTATTGCCATCGCGCTTTTTGCCCTGAGCTGCTGGATGCTGTTTCGAATCGCCCCCTGGCTGGTTCGTCTATTGGGGCAAACGGGCATTAACGTCATCACGCGTATAATGGGGCTGTTGCTGATGGCGCTGGGAATAGAATTTATTGTGACCGGGGTGAAGTCTATTTTCCCGGGATTGTTAAGTTAGTTGTTCTAAAACTTTCATATGAAAAAGCAGAATATAGATTCTGCTTTTTTTTTGTTAAAAATGCATCAGCTCTCATATGAATGCCCATTTCCGCGCGGGCCATAAGAAAATCATCCATAAGAAATTGCTTTGAAAACCTCGTATTAACCGCGACGGTGGTTATAGCTGTACATAAAATTAACAGACACGCTGTTATTTATCTCACATTACACAATGGTACTTGCTGCGGCTTTATTGAGATGATATTAGTAAATCAAGCGCTCCCACAGAGGAATGTGCTAAAAAATAATCAATTGTTAAATTTATGTTGGTAGCAGCGCGGGTGCGGAACCTTTCCCTCCCCTGAACGCAATTAGTCCCTCTGTTTTGTTGTTTTTCAGCAATATAGAGAGGATTAATCGCCAGCCTGACGCCCTTCAAAAATCCACGCAGCAATTGATAAAAGAGAAATGCTTAACAAATTTGCAAATTGTATTGGCGAGACCTGGGGGCTTTTGATACTTTCCGGACAAAACAATTTGCTGCTAAATGTTTCATTTCCAGATGAGAATGATTTCTGTGCGAAATCATGTTCCTCTGCAACATGACGCCTCTCAGAACCAACCTGGGTACAGGGTAGGTTGGTAAGAATCGACGGAACAGGACGCCACGAAGAGCGTCCCCATAATAAAGTCGGTGATAGCAAGCAGTAACAAGCAGTACACCTTACAGACGCTTAACGCTCCGCGCTGTAACGGTACCCCAAGGGGAAGAGGCTGGCTTTCGGGCCAGTAATTATAATGAGTGGAGTATCAACACAATGTCCATCATCACAAAAAAAAGTCTGGTAGCAGCAAGTATTTTCACCGCGCTGATCGCGGGCAACGTTGCCCATGCGGCAGACGTCCCGGCTGGTGTTCAACTGGCAGAAAAGCAAACCCTAATCCGTAACAACGGCGCAGAACCGCAGTCCCTCGATCCTAACAAAATCGAAGGGGTGCCGGAGTCGAACGTCAGTCGCGACCTGTTTGAAGGCCTGCTGGTTACCTCCCCGAAAGACGGCCACCCGATCCCGGGTGTGGCAGAGTCCTGGGACAACAAAGATTTTAAAGTCTGGACCTTCCATCTGCGTAAAGACGCAAAATGGTCCAACGGTGACCCGGTTACCGCACAAGATTTTGTTTACAGCTGGCAGCGCCTGGTGGACCCAAATACCGCCTCGCCTTATGCGAGCTATCCGCAGTACGGCCATATCGTCAACGTCGATGAAATCATCGAAGGCAAGAAAAAACCCGCAGAGCTGGGCGTGAAAGCCATTGATGACCACACGCTGGAAGTCACGCTGAGCGAACCTGTACCTTACTTCTACAAACTGTTGGTTAACCCGGCGATGTCCCCGGTGAATAAAACCGCCATCGAAAAATTCGGTGAGAAATGGACCCAGCCTGCGAACCTCGTCTCCAACGGCGCCTACAAGCTGAAAGACTGGGTTGTTAACGAACGTATCGTGATGGAACGTAACCCTAACTACTGGGATAACAAGAAAACCGTTATCGACCAGATTACCTATCTGCCTATTTCGTCCGAAGTGACCGACGTTAACCGCTACCGCAGCGGCGAAATTGACATGACTTATAATAACCTGCCGATCGAGCTGTTCCAGAAACTGAAAAAAGAGATCCCGGCAGAAGTGCATGTTGATCCCTACCTGTGTACTTATTACTACGAAATCAACAACCAGAAAGCCCCGTTCACCGATGCGCGTGTTCGTACCGCGCTGAAGCTGGGCCTGGATCGCGACATTATCGTTAACAAAGTCAAAGCGCAGGGCGATCTGCCAGCCTATGGCTACACCCCGCCTTACACCGATGGCGCCAGCCTGACCAAGCCTGAGTGGTTCTCCTGGACTCAGGAAAAACGTAACGAAGAAGCAAAAAAACTGCTGGCGGAAGCGGGCTATACCAAAGAGAAACCGCTGACCTTCAACCTGCTGTACAACACCTCCGATCTGCATAAGAAGCTGGCGATTGCCGCGGCCTCTATCTGGCAGAAAAACCTTGGGGTGAACGTGAAGCTGGTAAACCAGGAGTGGAAAACCTTCCTGGATACACGTCACCAGGGTAACTACGATGTGGCGCGTGCCGGCTGGTGTGCTGACTACAACGAACCCACTTCCTTCCTGAACACCATGCTGTCGACCAGCTCCATGAACACCGCGCATTATAAGAGCCCGGCGTTCGATGCGATCATGGCCGAATCTCTGAAAGCAGCCGACGACGCACAGCGTAGTGCCGCGTATGACAAAGCTGAACAGCAGCTGGGCAAAGACTCAGCTATTGTGCCGGTTTATTACTACGTGAACGCCCGACTGGTGAAACCTTGGGTTGGTGGCTACACCGGTAAAGACCCAATGGATAATATCTATACGAAAGATATGTATATTATCAAACATTAATGGCAATTCGTGGGGCAGGCGTAGCGCCATGCGCGCTTGCCTCATCGTGTCTTAATCATCGCTACTCAAAGGCACACGCCAGAAGGTATGGGCAATGTTAAAATTTATTCTACGTCGTTGTCTGGAAGCAATTCCGACGCTCTTTATTCTTATTACTATTTCATTCTTTATGATGCGTCTTGCGCCGGGAAGTCCTTTCACCAGCGAGCGCGCGCTTCCGCCTGAGGTTATGGCGAACATCGAAGCCAAATATCATTTAAACGATCCGATCACCACCCAGTATTTCAGCTATCTGAAACAGCTGGCGCACGGCGATTTTGGACCCTCATTTAAATATAAAGATTATTCAGTGAACGACCTGGTGGCCTCCAGCTTCCCTGTCTCTGCGAAACTTGGCGCGGCAGCGTTTATTTTTGCGGTGGTGCTTGGCGTGCTGGCGGGGGTGGTCGCCGCGCTGAATCAAAATACCAAATGGGATTACGCGGTAATGGGCATAGCCATGACGGGGGTGGTTATCCCCAGTTTCGTGGTGGCCCCTTTACTGGTGCTGATCTTCGCCATCACGCTCAAATGGCTGCCCGGCGGGGGATGGAACGGCGGGGCGCTGCAATACATGATCCTGCCGATGGTGGCGCTGTCGCTGGCTTATATTGCGAGCATTGCGCGTATTACGCGCGGCTCGATGATTGAAGTGCTGCACTCCAACTTTATCCGTACCGCTCGTGCCAAAGGCTTACCGATGCGCCGCATTATTTTGCGTCACGCGTTAAAGCCTGCGCTGCTGCCCGTTTTGTCTTATCTGGGGCCTGCTTTCGTCGGCATTATTACCGGGTCGATGGTTATTGAAACCATTTACGGGCTGCCGGGAATCGGCCAGCTGTTCGTTAACGGAGCGCTGAACCGCGATTATTCTCTGGTTCTGAGCCTGACGATTCTGGTCGGCGCGCTGACTATTCTCTTTAACGCGATCGTCGACGTGCTGTATGCCGTTATCGATCCGAAAATCCGTTACTAGCGCTGGAGTTCGCCATGATGTTAAGTAAGAAAAACAGCGAAGCGCTGGAAAATTTCAGTGAAAAGCTGGAAGTGGAAGGCCGTA
Source organism: uncultured Buttiauxella sp. (assembly GCA_946480445.1). Classification (GTDB taxonomy): domain Bacteria; phylum Pseudomonadota; class Gammaproteobacteria; order Enterobacterales; family Enterobacteriaceae; genus Dryocola. The sequence goes on along the minus strand of CAMLJN010000013.1, from coordinate 86,380 downwards.
GCCTGTGGCAGGATGCGCGTCGCCGTTTTATGCACAACCGTGCGGCGGTGGCCAGCCTTATTGTGCTGGCGCTGATTGCGCTCTTTGTCACCTTTGCGCCGATGCTGTCGCAGTTCACCTATTTCGACACCGACTGGGGCATGATGTCGAGCGCGCCGGATATGGCCTCCGCTCACTATTTCGGTACGGATTCTTCAGGGCGTGACCTGCTGGTGCGCGTAGCCATCGGCGGCCGTATCTCGCTGATGGTAGGCGTTGCTGCGGCGCTGGTGGCCGTCGTCGTAGGCACCCTGTATGGATCGCTTGCGGGCTACCTCGGCGGCAAAACTGACTCCGTGATGATGCGCCTGCTGGAAATCCTTAACTCCTTCCCGTTTATGTTCTTCGTTATCCTGCTGGTGACCTTCTTTGGGCAAAATATCCTGCTGATTTTCGTGGCCATCGGGATGGTCTCATGGCTGGATATGGCGCGTATTGTTCGCGGCCAGACGCTGAGCCTGAAGCGCAAAGAGTTTATCGAAGCAGCCCAGGTGGGCGGCGTCTCTACTGCCAATATCGTCGTGCGTCATATTGTGCCCAACGTGCTGGGCGTGGTGGTGGTTTATGCCTCGCTGCTGGTGCCGAGCATGATCCTGTTCGAATCTTTCTTAAGCTTCCTCGGTCTGGGTACCCAGGAGCCGCTGAGCAGCTGGGGCGCATTGTTAAGCGATGGCGCCAACTCCATGGAGGTTTCTCCGTGGCTGCTGCTGTTCCCTGCGGGTTTCCTGGTGGTCACCTTGTTCTGTTTCAACTTTATCGGCGATGGCCTGCGTGATGCCCTCGACCCGAAAGATCGTTAAGGAGTGCCGCAATGAGCACAATTGAAAACCCTGCGCTGGTGCCTCCGCTGAGCCAGACTTCTGCATTGCTTGATGTTAAAGATCTGCGCGTGACTTTTGGCACCCCTGACGGTGATGTGACGGCAGTAAACGATCTGAACTTCAGCCTGCGTGCGGGTGAAACGCTCGGTATCGTCGGTGAATCAGGCTCCGGTAAATCCCAGACGGCGTTTGCGCTGATGGGGCTGCTGGCGGCAAACGGGCGCATTGGTGGCTCGGCGAAATTCAACGGCAAAGAAATTCTGAACCTGCCGGAGAGCCAGCTGAACCGCCTGCGCGCCGAAGAGATTTCAATGATTTTCCAGGATCCGATGACTTCACTGAATCCGTACATGCGGGTGGGTGAACAGCTGATGGAAGTGCTGATGCTGCACAAAAACCTGGGCAAAGCTGCAGCCTTTGAAGAGTCTGTTCGTATGCTGGACGCGGTGAAAATGCCGGAAGCGCGTAAACGCATGCGCATGTTCCCCCACGAATTTTCCGGCGGTATGCGCCAGCGAGTGATGATTGCCATGGCGCTGCTGTGCAGGCCAAAACTGCTGATTGCCGATGAGCCAACCACCGCCCTGGACGTGACCGTGCAGGCGCAGATTATGACGCTGCTCAGCGAGCTTAAGCGCGAATTCAATACGGCGATTATCATGATCACTCACGATCTCGGCGTGGTCGCCGGCATCTGTGACAAGGTGCTGGTTATGTACGCCGGACGCACCATGGAATACGGCAGAGCAGGCGATGTGTTTTACCAGCCGGTGCATCCGTACTCGATAGGGCTGCTGAATGCCGTCCCGCGTCTGGATGCCGAGGGCGAAGCGTTGTTAACTATCCCGGGCAATCCGCCGAACCTGTTACGCCTGCCGAAAGGCTGTCCGTTCCAGCCGCGCTGCCCGCATGCGATGGAAATTTGTAACAGCATGCCGCCACTGGAATCCTTTGGTGAAGGCCGCCTGCGCGCCTGCTTTAAGCCGGTGGAGGAGTTGGTATGAACGCCGTGACAGAAGAAAGAAAAGTCCTGCTCGAGATTGCCGATCTGAAAGTGCATTTTGATATTAAAGACGGCAAGCAGTGGTTCTGGCAGCCCTCTAAGACCCTGAAGGCCGTTGATGGCGTGACGCTGCGTCTTTACGAAGGGGAGACCCTTGGCGTCGTGGGCGAATCTGGCTGCGGTAAATCAACCTTTGCCCGCGCAATTATTGGCCTGGTGAAGGCTACCGAAGGTCGCGTGGCCTGGCTTGGCAAAGATCTGCTCGGCATGAATCAGGAAGAGTGGCGCGATGTGCGCAGCGACATTCAGATGATTTTCCAGGATCCGCTGGCCTCGCTGAACCCGCGCATGAATATCGGCGATATTATTGCCGAGCCGCTGCGTACCTATCATCCTAAAATGCCACGCCAGGAAGTTCGCGATCGCGTAAAAGCGATGATGATGAAGGTTGGCCTGCTGCCTAACCTTATCAACCGCTATCCGCATGAGTTTTCCGGCGGCCAGTGTCAGCGTATCGGTATCGCCCGCGCGCTGATTCTTGAGCCGAAGCTGATTATCTGCGATGAACCGGTATCCGCCCTGGACGTGTCGATTCAGGCGCAGGTGGTAAACCTGCTGCAAAAATTGCAGCGTGAGATGGGCCTGTCGCTGATCTTTATCGCACACGATCTGGCGGTGGTGAAACACATCTCCGACCGCGTGCTGGTGATGTATCTGGGTCATGCGGTAGAGCTTGGAACCTACGATGAGGTTTATCACAACCCGCTGCATCCTTACACCAAAGCGCTGATGTCGGCGGTGCCGATCCCCGATCCGGATCTGGAGAAAAATAAGGTTATCCAGCTGCTGGAAGGGGAGCTTCCCTCGCCGATCAACCCGCCGTCAGGCTGCGTATTCCGTACCCGCTGCCCGATTGCCGGACCGGAATGTGCCAAAACCCGACCGGTGCTGGAGGGCAGCTTCCGCCATGCCGTTTCCTGTCTGAAGGTTGACCCGCTATAATCTCCCGGGGCTGGCATAATGCCAGCCCTTTTTACAGGCGAGGTCCACGTGGCAGGGAAATTATCCGCATTTCGGTATTCGCTTTATCGCATTCTGTTTGATCAAAACACCCGTTCAGGTCGCCGTTTCGAAGCGTTTTGCGGTTTGCTGGCGATGCTCAGCGTGGCCGTGGTCTTTATCGAATCCAGCGTAGGAGGCGACGTTACACTCACTTATACCGAGTGGCGGCTGTTTATCTGGCTGGAGATACTCTTCACATTTCTTTTTACCGTAGAGTATTTTCTGCGCGTATTGATATGGCCGAAGCCCATAAAATATGTGTTCAGCTTCTGGGGGATTATCGATCTTGCCACTATGCTGCCACTCTACGTTCTGTGGCTGTGGCCGGAACTGGCTATCCATTATTTCTTTGCCTGGCGAGCTATGCGCGCGGTGCGCGTGCTGCGCATTCTCAAGCTGCTGCGCTATATGCCCGCCTTGAAAAACCTCTGGCGCAGTCTGGTCAAGGCCAGCCATCAGCTTGTTTTGTTCTATGCGTTTATTGCTATCGTGATGGTTTCTGCCGGGGCATTAATGTACGGCATTGAAGGGAAGGCGCACGGCTTTACCAGCCTCGGCGTGTCCGTCTATTGGGCGGTGGTTACGGTGACTACGGTAGGCTACGGCGATATTGTGCCGCACACGGCCATCGGGCGATTTGTGGCGTCACTGCTGATTCTGATTGGCTATTCAGTGATTGCGATTCCAACCGGCATATTAACAGCGCAAATGTCGCAGGATATGCAAAGGCGGAAATTCGCCAGGGAATGTCCACGCTGTCATCAGCAGGATCATGCCTCTAACGCTCACTACTGTAAAACATGCGGAGAGCATCTGCCTGTGGCAGAGAAGAAATAGCGCGGCGAACGCCGCGCAGTAAGGCTTATTCGCGCCAGAGAATGTGGCAAAGTTTATGATCTTTTTCGCGGCACAGTAAAACGCGCGCGAAAATATCATTGAGTTCTCCGCCGTCGGTATCGGCAAGGCCAATCACCACTTCGGCGAAGAAATCCGGGTTCAGATCGAAATCGACATGTTCCTGCCAGTCTTCCGCAGGGTCGAACAGCTCAGCACCGCCGCGCTCTTCAAACTGAAGATTGAATAAAATGACGTCCGCCGGGTCCAGATTATCGACCGCCAGTTCAAGAAAAATGTCGTAGGCCTGTTCCAGAGTTTCATCTTCTGTCAGACGGTTATTCAGATCCATTTCCATTTTTACATCCACTTATCGAGTGCTGATGCGCCACGTTTTACAGCAACGGGCTGAAGAAGTAAAACAGTCGCTCAACCACGCGCTGCCACAGGGGCCGTTTCAGCCACAGCTGGGCATCCACAAGCCTTGAACGGGAAATATAATCGTCCTGAACGGCGGCTAAATCACTGGCAAACCCGGCATCGTCAATCACCAGGGTTATCTCAAAATTGAGCCACAGGCTGCGCATGTCGAGGTTAACGGTGCCGACAAGGCTTAGCTGTCCGTCGACCAGCACGCTCTTGGTATGCAACAGCCCGCCTTCAAACTGATAGATTTTCACTCCGGCAGCCAGCAGCTCGGTAAAGAACGCCCGGCTTGCCCAGCCCACCAGCAGCGAATCATTCTTATGGGGAATAATAATGCTGACATCGACGCCCCGCTGGGCGGCGGTGCAGATGGCATGCAGGAGATCATCACTTGGCACAAAATAAGGCGTGGTCATAATCAGATATTCACGCGCGGTGTAAACCGAGGTCAGCAATGCCTGGTGAATCAGATCTTCAGGGAAACCCGGACCTGAGGCAATAGTATGAATAGTGTGACCGCTGGCTTCCTCAAACGGCATAATGTTTGCGTCCGGCGGGGGAGGCAAAATGCGCTTGCCGGTTTCAATTTCCCAGTCGCAGGAATAGACGATACCCATCGCTGTGGCCACCGGGCCTTCCATACGAGCCATTAAATCAACCCACTGGCCCACGCCGGATTCTTGCTTAAAGAAGCGGGGGTCAACCAGGTTCATGCTGCCCGTGTAGGCGATGTAATTATCAATCATCACCATTTTGCGGTGCTGGCGCAGGTCCATGCGGCGGAAAAAGACACGCATCAGATGCACCTTCAGCGCCTCCACAACTTCCACGCCGGCGTTACGCATCATATTGGCCCACGGGCTACGGAAAAAGGCCACGCTGCCCGCGGAGTCGAGCATCAGACGGCAATGGATACCGCGCCGCGCAGCGGCCATCAGAGACTCTGCCACCTGATCGGCCATGCCGCCCGGCTGCCAGATGTAAAACACCATCTCAATATTGTGGCGGGCAAGCTCTATATCACGAATCAGGGCCTGCATAGTGTCATCTGAGGTCGTGAGAAGCTGTAGCTGGTTGCCTTTCACCCCGCCGATGCCCTGTCGACGTTCACAAAGCTGGAACAGGGATGCGGCTACCTCGCTGTTCTCCTGTGCGAAGATATGCTGGCTGCTTTTCAGGTCGCTCAGCCATTTAGCCGTTGAGGGCCACATGGCGCTGGCGCGTTCCGCCCGGCGTTTACCCAGATGAAGTTCACCGAAGGAAAGGTAGGCGATGATCCCCACCAGCGGCAGGATGTAGATAATCAGTAGCCAGGCCATGGCAGAGGGCACGGCCCGGCGTTTCATCAGTATTCGTAACGTCACCCCGGCAATCAGCAGCCAGTAGCCTAAAATGACCAGCCAACTAACAACGGTATAGAAGGTTGTCATACCCTAAAAATCCTTTTGAAATCGTATGCTTTCGAGTTTACGCACAACCGTAGCCGGTTAACACTAAAACTAGACGTAAAACGGCTGGTTTGCCGGGAATAAGGCACTATAATGACCCGTCTGTTTTAAAGTAGAGTCGTAAAAATGAGGCGTAGTAGAACTGAGGTTGGGCGCTGGCGTATGCTGCGTCAGACACAACGGCGCAAAGCGCGCTGGCTGGAAGGTCAGTCGCGCCGTAATATGCGCATACACGCCATCAGAAAGTGCCTGGTGAACAAACAGCGCAATGTCTTGTTATTTGCCATTCACGATCGATGGGCGTAAAGCAAAGCGGGCACCGTAGTTAGCGGTGCCCAAAACAGGCGATCTTCCGGGGTCGCCAGTGGCTGCCTGACAGGCAGGGCGGAAATACCCCTTCCCACGCCCGGAAATATCCCTTCCAGAAAACCGGTATCTGCGAGTTTACTGATCTGCATCACTGTCTGACAGGCGCTTGCCTGTATTTTACGCGCCTTTAACGACGGCTGAACGGGAGCGCTAAATGCTTATCACACTCATGCGGAAAAGGCATTCATGATGGATAAGAGTGTGGATTATATCGTTAATCGCGTAATGAAACACAACTTCGACCTGACGGTGGATTTGCTGTTACAGCCTGTTTTTGATACCTCGAGCTTCAGATGCGTAGCCTGCGAGCTGCTGATGCGGGGGATACACCGACGCAACCACATTTCCCCAAATTTGTTCATCCATAAACTGGAAGAGAACGGCGGCATTGTCAGCCTCGGTGAGCATATTATCGCGCGGGCGTTCAGCTACATGACTTCGGCGATCGAGCCTGCAAATCTTGCGCTTGCTTTACATGTGAATCTTTCACCCGTACAGCTAAACAGCCCGGGGTTTGCTGCACGGACAGCTGCGCTGGGAGAGTTTTATTCAGTCCAGCCAGCGAGCATCGTTTTTGAAATCACCGGTAACACCATCCCGCTGGATGAGCAGGGGATCCAAAATGCGCAGGCTTTACGTCAGGCAGGCTTTCTTCTGGCCTGGGATGATATTGACGGCACGGATATCCTGAATGCCAGGCTTGGCAGGCTGGGAACAGATTTTATTAAGCTCGATCGCGCCTGCTTTAAAGCATCCCGTCTCGAGGAAACCCTAAGCCTCATGGCGGCCGCAAAGGCCCATGAGGTGGATGTGATAGCCGAAGGGGTAGAGACTTTTTCACAGATGCAAACGCTGTTCGGCAACGATATCAAACTGGCGCAGGGTTATCTGTTTTCGCGTCCATTAGATACGGACAGCTTTCGCAAGCGGTATCTACAGGCGGGGCTGAACTGAAGGTATCGCCTCATCGCAAGGCGATACCTTTACTCAGAACACCTGCTTATAGGGCTTGACGGCAACCTGCCTGTAGACCCCCGCTGCGATATAGGGGTCTGCTTCAGCCCAGGCCTGGGCTGCTTCCAGCGAGCTGAACTCTGCGATAACCGTTGAACCGGTAAATCCCGCCGCCCCCGGATCGTTGCTGTCCACCGCAGGCATGGGGCCGGCGGTTAATAAACGACCCTCATCGCGCAGCAGCTGTAAACGCGCCAGGTGTGCAGGGCGCACGGCCTGACGTTTTTCCAGCGAATCTGCGTTATCTTCCGCATAAATGACGTATAGGACGAGCAAAACTCCTTTTTAAATGGGGATGTAAAATACCGTAAGGGAATGGCGCCTGGACTGCAAATGAAACATAAACAGGATGTTAAATCCCTGACGCAGATGCCAGAAAAAGAATGGCAATTGCGTAAAAGTGGTCGCTGCGGGCAATGCGTTGTTGAATATGATTGCTATTTGCATTTAAAATTGCGGCCTGTTTTAAGAGACCGAAGCCACTATGACGTCAATGACTCTGGATTTACCTCGCCGCTTCCCGTGGCCGACCGCGCTTTCCGTCGTGCTGCATGGTGCTGTTGTTGCAGGGGTGCTTTATACCTCGGTACATCAGGTTATTGAGATGCCTGCTCCCGCGCAACCCATTAGCGTAACGATGGTTGCGCCTCAGGATCTTGAGCCGCCGCAGCCTGAGGTCGCGCAGCCGCCGCCGGAGCCTGTCGCCGAACCAGAGCCTGAGCCAACCCCCGAGCCACCGAAAGAGGCGCCGGTCATTCATAAGCCTGAGCCAAAACCTAAACCTAAACCTAAGCCGAAGCCGAAGCCGAAGCCAAAACCGGTGAAAAAGGTGGAACAGCCGAAGCGCGAAGCCACGCCTGCCGAGCCGCGTGCGAGCACATCGGTGCAAAACACTACCCCTGCACCAGCGGCAAAACCTGCGCCAGCTGCGAACATCGCGCCGGTGGCTACGGGGCCGCGAGCCCTGAGCCGCAATCAACCTCAGTATCCTTCCCGTGCCAATGCGTTACGTATCGAAGGAAAGGTGCGAGTGAAGTTTGATGTGGAGGCCGATGGCAGCGTCAGCAACGTGACCGTGCTGTCTGCCCAGCCTGCGAATATGTTTGAGCGGGAAGTGAAGCAGGCGATGAAGAAATGGCGCTATGAAAGTGGTAAACCCGGGAAAGGGTTAATCGTGAATGTGGTCTTCCGCCTTAACGGTGGCGCGTCGATGGAATAAATAAACCTCCCTCGCGGGAGGTTTTTTTTCAGGCGGTTTTTGGCAACGGACGGGGTTTTCCGTCGTTATCTACGGCGACGTAGATAAACACCGCTTCCGTAGCTTTATAGCGCTGGCCGATAGGCTCCGAGGAAACCTTTTTCACCCAGACTTCAACGTTGATAGTGATCGAGGTGTTGCCGCGCTTTATACAGCTTGCGTAGCAGCACACAACGTCACCCACCGCGACGGGTTTCAGAAACGTCATTCCGTCCACGCGGACCGTCACGACGCGGCCATGAGCGATCTCTTTGGCCAGAATGGCGCCGCCCATATCCATCTGCGACATCAGCCAGCCGCCAAAGATATCGCCGTTTGCATTGGTATCTGCGGGCATAGCCAGGGTGCGTAACACCAGCTCACCGAGAGGTGCGACCTGACTCATTTCTCATCCTGCGGCATATGACGGTAAATATAAACGCCGCTCAGCAGGGTAAACACCAGCGTTGCTGCGGTCAGGCCGAAGACTTTGAAGTTCACCCAGACGTCTTGCGGCAGCCAGAAGGCAATATAGATATTTGCAATGCCGCAGAGGATAAAGAACAGCGCCCAGGCGACGTTTAGCTTTGCCCAGACGTGCTCCGGCAAGGTGATCTCTTTGCCCAGCATGCGCTGGATCAGCGGCTTTTTCATCACCAGCTGGCTGACCAGCAGGGCGACAGCAAACAGGGCGTAAATCACCGTCACTTTCCATTTGATAAATTCATCGTTATGGAAGAACAGGGTGAGGCCGCCGAACACTGCCACCATCAGGAAGGTGATCAGCGTCATTTTTTCCAGCTTGCGGTATTTAAACCAGCTGTAAACCAGCGCCAGCGCGGTCGCTACAATCAGTGCGCCGCTGGCGGCATAGATGTCATACATCTTATAGAATGCGAAGAAGACAATCAGGGGCAGGAAGTCGAGAAACTGCTTCATAATCTGTTCCGTAAAAGAGGACTCCTGACTGACATCACGTGCGGCCAGGAGCGATTGAAAGTTACTGACGAATAAGCATATATAAACGGAATAAATAGATAAGCAACACGCCGGAAATAAGGTTGCTTATCGTATTGCCAATCACGGCGCCCACTTCCGGCGACAGGGCCGCAAAGGATGACGCGAGCAGCAGCAGCGCCGTCTTAGCCAGCAGCCAGCCGATAACCGCGGGTGCCACAAGACGCATATTGCGCCAGACCAGACGCATACTGTTACGCATCGCCTGAAATATACCGGCTTTATCCTGCACCAGCATGACAGGTGCCAGCGCCAGAACAATGGCCAGCAGCACGCCAGGTACGACAATCAGCATCATGCCAATCTGCACCATAAAGGTGGTCAGGAATATCAGGATAAACATTTTTGGCAATACCGGCGCCGAGGTGCCGATTGCGCGCAGGGCGCTGACGCGATGCCCCGCAGAAACCATCTGCATCAGCACCAGCATGCTGCCCGCGAGAATCGCATTGCCGATAAGGCCTGAGAATGTTGATGCCGCAGAGGCTTTCAGTAATACCTGCTGCTGCTCAGGCGTCATGTTTTGTACAAGATCAAACAGGCCCACGCTGCCGGCCAGATTGTCGCCTTCGCTCAGGATAGCCATTTGCGCATCGCTGGGTGAAAAGGCATGACCGATAATGACCGAAATAAAGGCACAAAGTAATGCGATCAGTAGGATAGTAATGAACTGATTGCGTAGAAAATTCCCCGTGTCACGGTACACAGAACCTGCCGTGATAGACATGCACTCTCCTTTGAAATTGCCCGGTTAAAACTCAACGCGCGATTGTACCCCGAAAGCGCGAGCTGTGGCACCACTAAGGGCACCCTGGAAAATCTGTTTGATCGGCTGGGCGGCGCGTAAATCGCCCGTTGCGGGGGCTTATGAATAAAAATGACGCAGCCGCTGACGCAATTTTAGACAAAAACCCAACGTAAAGATTTTAAAAGGCTCCGTATTGTTAAAAATTGACTCCGGATCAAGTTTGTCCCTCCCGCGTTGTCAGTAAAAATTAATCCAGATCATTGAATGTTAAATTAGCTGGCAAAGTGTGATCGCTGTTGGATCACTTTGTACCCAAAAGTAAGTATATTCAGCGCGCTTATAAAACCACAACAAGGGAAGGACAATGAAAAAATTATCTGTGGCAGTACTCGCGTTAGCCTGCTTATCTGGCGAAGCGTTAGCGCATGAAGCGGGCGAGTTCTTTATGCGTGCCGGTACGGCGACTGTGCGTCCTACGGAAGGGTCGGATAACGTTCTGGGGATGGGCGGTTTTAACGTCAGCAATAATACGCAGCTGGGGCTGACTTTCGACTACATGGTGACCGACAATATCGGGATTGAACTGCTGGCCGCTACGCCGTTCCGTCATAAGGTCGGTCTGGGTGCGACAGGCGATCTGGCCACCGTTAAGCAGCTGCCGCCTACGCTGATGGCGCAGTGGTATTTTGGCGATGCGAAAAGCAAAGTTCGCCCGTATATCGGCGCAGGTATCAACTACACCACTTTCTTTGATACCAGCTTCAACCAGACGGGTAAAGACGCTCAATTAAGCGATCTGAGCGTGAAAGATTCCTGGGGGGCTGCGGGGCAGGTTGGTGTGGATTACATGATTGATAAAGACTGGCTCCTCAACATGTCCGTCTGGTACATGGATATTGATACCGAAGTGAAATTTAAGCACGCCGGTGAGCAGCAAAATATCAAGACGCGTATCGATCCGTGGGTCTTTATGTTCTCTGCGGGCTACCGCTTCTAAAAACAAGGCCGGAGCATGCCAGCCTGAGTGCGCTGACAAAGAAGGAAAAAGCGAGTTTTTCCTTCTTTGTGTCAGGTTTTGCGAAAATCTTAGCTTCTGGTTGCCGCTTTCATCGCCTGTACAAAGGCTCGCAGCTCGCTGAGCATCACATCCGGCTTATCGACGTTCTTCTCAATAATCTTGACGATAGCTGAGCCTGAAATCGCGCCAGCGGCTCCGGCTTTAATGGCATCGCGAACCTGCGAGGGTTCGGAAATACCGAAGCCCTGTAATGAAGGCGCTGCATGATACTCATTAAGCTTTTCAACCAGATGATGCAACGGTAGCTGGGCGCGCGTTTCTGCGCCCGTCACGCCAGCACGGGAAAGCAAATAGGTATAGCCGCGCCCATGGGTGGCGATTTCACGCAGCAGCTCGTCGTCGGCATTTGGCGGGCAGATAAAGATCGGTGCCACGTTATGGCGCATCGCGGCCTGACGGAACGGCGCAGATTCTTCTACCGGCACGTCAGCAATCAGCACGGAGTCCACGCCGACCTTTGCACACAGGGCATAAAACTCATCAATGCCGCGGTTATAGACCAGGTTGGCGTACATCAGCAGGCCAATGGGGATCGTCGGGTGTTTCTGACGGATCGCGGCCAGCATTTCAAAACACTGGGTCGGCGTCACACCTGCGGCAAAAGCGCGCAGGGCGGCATTCTGGATAGTCGGGCCGTCTGCCAGCGGGTCGGAGAAGGGAATACCCAGCTCGAGTGCGTCGGCCCCGGCCTCGATCAGCGTGTCGATAATTTTTAGCGACAGCTCAGGAGAGGGATCGCCCAGGGTAACAAAGGGAACAAAAGCGCCTTCCTTGCGAGCCGCAAGCAGCTCAAATGCGTGTTGATAACGTTCCATTACATTTCCCCTCGCGCTTTCAGAATATCGTGGACGGTGAAAATATCTTTGTCGCCGCGTCCGGACAGATTGACGACCAACAGCTGCTCTTTTTCCGGCTCTTCACGCATCATTTTCAGCGCGTGGGCCAGGGCGTGAGATGACTCCAGCGCCGGGATGATCCCTTCTTTGCGGCACAGCAGCTTGAAGGCATCCAGGGCTTCGTTATCGGTGATCGAAACATAATCCGCACGGCCAATGCTGTTGAGATGCGCGTGCTGCGGCCCGACCGACGGGAAATCCAGCCCGGCAGATACAGAGTACGACTCTTCGATTTGCCCCTCATCGGTTTGCATCATCGGCGACTTCATACCGAAATAGATCCCCACGCGGCCGTGTTTGAGCGGCGCACCGTGCTCCCCGGTTTCAATACCGTGTCCCGCAGGCTCCACGCCAATCAGGCCCACTTTCGTTTCGTTGATAAAGTCAGCGAACATACCGATGGCGTTAGAACCGCCGCCCACGCAGGCGATAACGGCATCCGGCAGACGACCCTCTCTTTCGAGGATCTGCGCCTTCGTTTCTTCCCCGATCATGCGCTGGAATTCGCGCACGATGGTTGGGAAGGGGTGTGGGCCAGCCGCCGTGCCAAGCATATAGTGCGCGGTGTCGTAGCTGCCGGACCAGTCGCGCAGCGCTTCGTTACAGGCATCCTTCAGCGTGGCGGAGCCGCTGTGAACGGGAATCACTTCCGCACCCATCAGACGCATACGGAACACGTTTGGAGACTGGCGCTCCACGTCCTTCGCGCCCATATAAATGCGGCATTTCAGCCCGAGGAGGGCGCTCGCCAGCGCTGAAGCCACGCCGTGCTGACCTGCACCCGTTTCAGCGATAATTTCAGTTTTACCCATTTTTTTAGCCAGCAGCGCCTGGCCTAATACCTGGTTAGTTTTGTGCGCGCCGCCGTGGAGCAGATCTTCACGTTTAAGGTACAGCGTGGTTTTTGTACCCTCGGTGATGTTTTTGCATTTTGTCAGGGCGGTCGGACGCCCCGCATAGTTCTTCAGCAGATCGTTAAATTCAGCCTGGAATTCTGCATCGCTTTGCGCCGCGACAAAGGCTTCTTCCAGCTGGCGCAGGGCAGGCATCAGGATCTGCGGCACGTACATGCCACCAAACTCACCAAAATAGGGATTAAGTAACGTCATTATTATTTTCCTTAGTAAGCCCGCAGCGTCTGAAAGACAGCTGCCAGCTTGTTAGCATCTTTAATGCCCGGCGCGCTTTCGACGCCGGAATTGAAATCGAGGCCCGCACAGCCCGCTCGGGCGGCCTCAACGCAGTTATCGGCACCCAGGCCACCCGCCAGCATTACGTTGTCCAGCTTCTGCCCGGCAAGCAGCGACCAGTCGAAGCTCTGTCCCGTGCCGCCCTGGCCGTTATCGAACACGTATTTATCGACGTGATTTAATTCGCGCCCGGGCAGGGCATGTTTAACGCTGAGCGCTTTCCAGATTTGCACGGCCTGCGGTAATTGCGTGCGAAGCTCGTCAATATAGGCCTGATCTTCATCGCCGTGCAGCTGCACAGCTGAAAGCGACAGTTGAGAAACCTTCAGCGCCACTTCGTTAATCGCCGTATTGCGGAAAACGCCGACGTAACGCAGAGGGGCGGCGGCTATTACCGAAGCGGCTTTCTCATCGCTGACGAAGCGAGGAGACGTCGGGACAAAAATCAGTCCGCCGTAAATGGCCCCGGCTTCATGAGCGGCGCGGGCATCTTGCGGGCGTGTCAGGCCGCAGACTTTGTTTTCGCCAAGGGTGACGCGGCGTACCGCGGCGTTGAGATCGTCTTCTCCCATCAGCGCGGAGCCAATCAGGAAACCGTTGGCAAAATGACTCAGTTCGCGGATCTGACCATAGGTGCTGATGCCGGATTCGCTGATTACCGTTACGCCATGCGTCAGGCGAGGCGCCAGCTGGCGCGTACGGTTCAGGTCGATGGAGAGATCGCGCAGGTCACGGTTGTTGATCCCGACGACCTTTGCCTTCAGCTCAATGGCGCGCGCCAGCTCCTCTTCATTGCTGACCTCTGTCAGCACGCCCATATTCAGGCTGTGAGCGACGGCTGCGAGCTGGCGGTATTGCTCGTCGTCCAGCACGGAGAGCATCAGCAGGCAGGCGTCGGCCTGATAAAAGCGTGCCAGGTATATCTGGTAAGCATCAATAATAAAATCTTTGCACAGTACCGGCTGGGTAACCTGTTGGCTAACGATCGGCAGAAAATCAAAGCTGCCCTGAAAATACTTCTCATCGGTCAGCACCGAAATGGCGGAAGCGTAGTGCTTATACACTTCGGCAATGCGCGCCGGGTCAAAATCGTCGCGAATCACGCCTTTCGACGGCGACGCCTTTTTACACTCAAGGATAAACGCGGTACGCGCACCTTGCAGTGCATGATAAAAATTACGGGTTGCCGGGGTAACTTCATTCTGGAAGCAGGCCAGGGGCTGCTGCTTTTTACGCGCTTCAACCCAAATCGCCTTATCCGCGACGATTTTCGTTAATACGGTGTCCTGCATGTCTTATCCTCTTGCTGCCAGTTGGGTGACACGGTCGTAAGCTGCGCCGCTGCGCAATACGTCCAGCACCTGTTGTGCGTTTGCTTTGAGATCTTCGTGCCCGTGTAAGCGCATCAGCATGGCGACGTTGGCCGCCACGGCTGACTCATGGGCAGTCTCTCCTTTACCTTGTAGCAGGCGGGTGAGAATGTCACGGTTTTCTTCCGGGGTGCCGCCAGCAAGCTGATCCTGATGATAAGCTGGCAGGCCAAAATCTTCGGCGCTCAGCTGATAGCTCTTAATCTCGCCGTTATGCAGTTCGGCGACCTGCGTTGGCGCATGCAGCGATACTTCGTCCATCCCGCCGCTGTGCACCACTGCGGCGCGTTTGTAGCCCAGCACGCGCAGCGTCTCGGCAATCGGCAGCACCAGCTCTGCGCTGTAAACGCCGATCAAGGCCAGCGGTGGATGAGCCGGGTTAATCAACGGTCCCAGCACGTTAAACAGCGTGCGGGTTTTCAGCTGCTGGCGAACCGGCATCGCGTGGCGGAAACCTGTGTGATACTTAGGCGCAAACAGGAAACAAACGCCCAGATCGTCCAGCGCCTGGCGGGAGTTTTCGGCACTCATATCAAGGTTGATACCAAACGCAGCCAGCAAATCCGAAGAGCCTGAACGGCTGGAGACGCTGCGGTTACCGTGTTTGGCGACTTTCAGTCCAACCGCCGCTGCGACAAAGGCGCTGGCGGTGGAAATATTAATGCTGTTGCTGCCGTCACCGCCGGTTCCGACAATATCCGCGAACTGATAATCCGGGCTAGGGAACGGGGCGGCGGCTTCGAGCAGGGCTGAGGCGGCACCGGCGATTTCATTGGGGTGTTCGCCGCGCACTTTCATGCTCACCAGCGCGGCGGCAAGTTGCTCTGGCTTCAGCTCGCCACGCACGATAGCGGAGAAAAGCTGGTGGCTTTCTTCGCGGCTCAACGTCTGAGCCTGGTAGAGCTTGTCCAGTATTGGCTGAAGCGTATTGGTCTGTTTTAACTTAAGCTGCGCCCATTCCAGCGTCTGCTCCAGCAGGCGCGCGCCCTGAGTTGTAAGAATAGACTCAGGGTGGAACTGGAAGCCGCACACGCGGTCAGCATCGTGGCGCACGGCCATCACCATGCCGTCGAAATGCGCGTTGATAGTCAGCCCCGCAGGAATATTACTGCCGACCA
This sequence comes from uncultured Buttiauxella sp., assembly GCA_946480445.1. Classification (GTDB taxonomy): domain Bacteria; phylum Pseudomonadota; class Gammaproteobacteria; order Enterobacterales; family Enterobacteriaceae; genus Dryocola. The sequence goes on along the minus strand of CAMLJN010000013.1, from coordinate 70,710 downwards.
GTGAATGATAGCGGGCAACGGGCAGCGGATTGGGCAGCCCGGCAAACATGGCTTCGCCATCGTGAGAGATAATCGAGGCTTTACCGTGCAGTATTTCCCCGGCCTGGCCGACATAGCCGCCGTAGGCTTCAACGATGGCCTGATGCCCAAGGCAGATACCAATAATAGGCAGTTTGCCGCGCAGGCGGGTTAAAAGCTCGGGCATACAGCCTGCTTCGCTGGGCGCGCCAGGGCCGGGAGAAAGCATCAGTACCGGGTTATCCATGGTCGCCAGACGTTCAATCAGCGTTTGCGCAGGCACATGATTACGATAGATAACCACGTTGTGTCCGTTGGCACGCAGCTGATCTGCCAGGTTATATGTGAAGGAGTCGATATTATCCAGTAGCAGAATGTCAGCCATCAGAACATCTCCCTGGCATGGTGTGCGGTGGCAATGGCGCGCAGAACAGCGCGGGCTTTATTACGGGTTTCATCGGCCTCGGACTGCGGGACGGAGTCCAGAACAACGCCGGCGCCAGCCTGAACGGTGGCAATACCGTCTTCGACATAGGCCGAGCGGATCACGATGCAGGTGTCCAGGTCGCCATGGGCGGTAAAGTAACCCACCGCGCCGCCGTAGCTGCCGCGGCGAACGCCTTCGGCTTTGGCGATAAGCTGCATAGCCCGAACCTTAGGCGCTCCGCTGAGCGTCCCCATATTCATACAGGCGCGGTAGGCGTGCAGAACATCAAGATCCTCGCGCAATTCGCCGACAACACGGGAAACCAGGTGCATCACGAAGGAGTAGCGGTCAACTTTCGTCAGATCGGCAATGTAGCGGCTGCCCGGCGTACAGATGCGTGCCAGATCGTTACGGGCCAGGTCGACCAGCATCAGGTGTTCGGACATCTCTTTATGATCGGTGCGCATCTCCAGCTCAAAGCGGCTGTCGAGGTCGCGGTCAAGCGATCCGTCTGCCCGGCGGCCGCGAGGACGAGTGCCGGCTATGGGATAAATTTCTATCTGGCGTGAAGCGGCGTCGTATTTCAGGGAGCTTTCCGGCGAGGCGCCAAACAGCGTGAAATCGTTATCCTGCATAAAGAACATATACGGACTAGGATTGCTCTTTTTCAGCGTCTCGTAGGCGGCGAGCGGAGAAGGGCAAGGTAGCGAGAAACGTCGGGATGGCACGACCTGGAAGATTTCACCTGCGCGAATCGCTTTTTGCATATGGCGAACCACCGCGCCGAACTCTTCATCGCTCTGGTTAGTTTCGCAGGTCATATGCTCAATTTTTTGCACCGGCAGGGCGTCCGGGGCTTCTTTTAACTGCTGATACAGCTGTTCGTTACGCTGTAACAGACGGCTTTTCTCACTTGCGGAAGGTGTAAACAGGCTGGCCTGAATACGGGTCTGTTTTTTCTGATGGTCGATCACCAGTAGGGTTTCGGCCAGATAGAAGCAGTAATCGGGACAGTTATTATCCTGGTTTAGAGCAGGCAGCTCTTCAAAACCGGCAACAAGGTCATAGGCGAACAGGCCGCCAAAGAACATGGCTTCACGTTCGTTCTCTGGCACGGTAACCAGCCCCTGCATAAGACGCAGCGCATCAAACACCGATAGGGAGCACAGGCGTGCATCTTCATCAAGCAGCTGGCTGATGGCCGGGAACCGCAGAATTCGGCCCTGCGGCTGATGCTCGTTCTCCACGCCTGCCGGTAAGGTGGCATCCAGTAGCGCAAGCAGAGAGGCACCGTTAGCTGAGAGGGCCTGGATGGTGACAGTGTCACCTAATGCGGTAATGCGTAGCGCGCAGTCGACAAGCAGCAGACTTTTTAAATCGTCTTTACTGTCGATATCGGCTGACTCCAGTAACAGGGTTGCCGGACGGGCGCCACACAGCTTGTGGAACACGGCGGTAGGGTTATCCCGGTATGGTGCATCCTGCGTTAAGAGTTCGAGCGCTGGTTTTTGTGTTTGCATCATTTGCTCTTCACCTGTTTTTTATCAAAAAAAAGCCCGCTGCAATGGCGGGCCTGGTATCCGGGCTGATTAACAGCCATAGCGAACCGTACCGCCTGGGTCAGGAAGTACGCCACCAGCTGCTGTGCATGTTATGAATCGCCTTCATTTGCGGATACCTTTTTTGTGTGAACTTGCGTACTAGTTAACTGGTTCGCAGGCGTAAAGTCAATAGCGATTTTTAGTTAGGGAGGAAAATCGCTATCATGAACGGCGATTTTCATTTTTTTAACCGTTCCGGAGCCATTTTGAGCGAACCTACCCAAGCGGTGATTTACGACTTGCATAGCCATACCACCGCCTCAGATGGCCTTTTAACGCCGCAGGCGCTGGTGCAGCGCGCGGTGGATAATCGCGTCGGCATGCTTGCTATTACCGATCACGATACCGTTGCCGGGCTGCCCGCGGCGAGGGCAGAAATAGCGGCGAAACAGCTGCCGCTGCGCTTGATAAGCGGCGTGGAAATATCAACCGTCTGGGAAAACCACGAGATCCATATCGTAGGCCTGGGCATTGACGAACAGCACCCTGAACTGGTGACTTTTCTTGCGCAACAAAAGGTGCGCCGTACTCAACGTGCCGAACTTATTGCCGAGCGTCTTGATAAAGCAAAAATTCCGGGCGCGCTTGAAGGCGCTATGCGTTTAGCCGACGGCGGGGCCGTAACCCGCGGGCATTTCGCGCGATATTTGGTGGAATGCGGTAAGGCTAAAACGATGGCCGACGTCTTTAAGAAGTACCTGGCAAAGGGGAAAACAGGTTACGTTCCGCCTCAGTGGTGTACAATAGAACAAGCTATTGATGTGATTCATCATTCTGGCGGGCAGGCGGTACTGGCGCATCCAGGCCGCTACGACCTGACCACAAAGTGGCTGAAAAGATTGCTGGCCCAGTTTGCGCAAAGTGGCGGCGATGCCATGGAAGTTGCGCAGTGTCAGCAGGCCCCCAATGAAAGAACCGTACTTGCCAGCTATGCTCAGCAGTTCGGCCTGCTGGCTTCGCAGGGTTCCGATTTTCATCAGCCCTGTTCGTGGATAGAGCTGGGACGCAAGCTATGGTTGCCCGCAGGCGTAGAGCCGGTATGGCGGGACTGGGGGAGCAGCCTCATCGCAAAAGAGAGGGCAGTATGAGTCAGTTTTTCTATATCCATCCCGACAATCCGCAGCCGCGCCTGATCAATCAGGCGGTAGAGATCGTCCGTAAAGGCGGGGTTATTGTCTACCCAACCGATTCCGGCTATGCGCTTGGCTGCAAGCTGGAAGATAAAGCGGCAATGGAGCGCATCTGTCGCATTCGTCATTTGCCGGACGGGCACAACTTTACGCTGATGTGCCGTGATTTGTCCGAGCTGTCGACCTATGCGTTTGTCGATAACTCAGCGTTTCGTTTAATCAAGAACAACACGCCGGGTAACTACACGTTTATCCTGAAGGGGACTAAAGAGGTTCCGCGCCGCCTGTTGCAGGAAAAACGCAAAACCATCGGTCTGCGCGTGCCGTCTAACCCGATTGCGCTGATGCTGCTGGAGGTGCTGGGCGAGCCAATGCTGTCGACGTCGCTAATGCTGCCGGGCAGCGAGTTTACCGAATCGGACCCGGAAGAGATCAAAGATCGTCTGGAGAAGGTTGTGGATCTGGTTATCCACGGCGGCTATCTGGGCCAGCAGCCAACCACGGTGATTGACTTAACGGATGATTCTCCGGTGGTGCTGCGCGAAGGTGTCGGCGACGTTAAGCCTTTCTTATAATACTGTCTGCGGCTATACCGTGCGGCCTAAAATGGGGTGTATGCCCCATGACCCCATTTCGACGCCTGTGGAGGCCTACAAACAGCGCGTTGAATCAATAACTTATCGTGTGAGATGAATCTAACCTATTGATTTGACATCAATGGATGTCACACGATGACCAACAAACGACTGTACAACGCCCGTTATACTCACCGTCTCCCGCTGGCTGATTTGTTAGGTGTTATAGACAATCTGGAGTGGTATTAAGATGAAGTCGCTACGCTTGTTGCTTGTACCACTAACGGGGCTTTATGGCTGCTATTGTCTGAAATCTGATACATTGCACAAACATCATGTGGAATGCTGTAAAGTTCATCAGTATGATCGTGAGGACCATCGCCAGTTAAGAGTTAAGAAATGCTGAGAGGACAATATGGATGTTACTGATGAGGTTTTGTTGAGTTCTGGCTTTACACCATCGGATTTGCAGAAAATAAAGAACAACGTTGAAAGCTATGGCGGAACGTTGGGGAATGCCATCAGGGACCTGGCCAGGCGTTTTATTCTTGCTGTGTGGGTTGTATCCGGTTGCCTTGCTGTATTCATTTTTCTTGTGATATTCCCATCTGAGCAGAGTGTTTTCTCTGGTGCTATTGGCCTTTCTTGTGGAGCAGCGGTTGCAATTTTTATACAACCGCCTGTGCTTGCTTATAAATCCTGGCGATTCTGTAGGGCGAACAAATCTTAATCAGTACTGTTATCAGTAGCCAGAAGATCAAAAATGACTTTCGCTTTGACACCATATCCAGCGATTTTCATCGTTAGCCTGGGCTTGCTCATTGTGTCAACTTTTCGGTAGTAATCACGCGGTAACCAACGAAATAATCGCCAGGCCCCTGGTTTCCTTGCTAAGCCGAAGATGCTATAGACACTAGCCCCAGAGTCACCGCATTATAAAAAGCTAACCCATTTTTTGAGCTAAACCCCAAAAATTGTGCGGTTTCCATTGCGCCATCAGCAAAAATGCCTTCCGATTTGGATTGTTCACCATAGCGAAGATGGCTTGCTTCTTTTGTTATACCGTTAATACCATCAACGAATAAAACTGCACCTGCAAGAACTCCGACAGGGGTCATAGTGGACATCATAACCATTCCACCAAATAATGCCGCTCCAGATACCACTATATGGATTGCCGAAATCACGTATCCGACGATTTTATTGTTTTCCCTGACAAACTCGACCTTTGCATAAAGTTTAGCGGCTCTGGTTCTTAACAGGCGTTCTTGTTCTTGTAGATTATCTGTTTCGGCACGCAGATTTTTGATACATGCGATGCATTCTTCTTCGGTTTTGGCCCGTCGTGCAGTTTCAAATTCTTTCTCTACGACCTGCCTTATCTCTTCGACAAACTTGATACGTGTAAGACCATCTTGCAAATAGAATGCTGACAGCCGATTTGCAGTTTCGATGAGTTTCCGGGCTTCCAGATTCACCATGGTATCTGACCATGTTCTGTTCCATCCCCTATTAAGCAGCGAGATATCCATAAAGCCTCCTTTCCCAAATCTGTCTGGTCATTTTACGTACAATGCAGCCATGGACAACAGGAAATGCTTTCCCAGAGTCTGATTTTAGCGGAACGAACACATGGGCAAACTCTGAGATCCCAAACGGTATTTCCCTAATTGTCATCGTCGAATGAGTCAAAACTCTTGCTGTACGGGCAGTGTTTCGACCGGGTTTTATAGACGAACTGACCTGCCTCCAGTATTAGATACAACCGTCCGTTAGTAATGTCGGTTTGTTTACCTTCACATTTTCCATTTCGCCACCGTGCTGCAAACTCTGATGGCGTCTGATAATTCAGTACCGAGACTTAAGCGCACAAAACTTGTTGAATCATTTAGTCTAAAGTTAGTGTAGTATGTGCGCCCACGAATCATTTGTGTGACAGCTTGTGTGACACGTTGTTTGCCATGCTGTGTACCATGACAGAGTTACAGATCAGTGAGTTAGGTTGATGTTGATGCTAACTCGTTGTTTTAGAAAGTATACCAGACGCCTGTGAAGGCGACACCGAGGAAGCTCAATGAGCGATAAGAGCGAAAAGTTACAAAAAGTCCTGGCTCGCGCCGGCCACGGTTCACGCCGTGAAATCGAAACCATTATTTCAGCAGGACGAGTCAGCGTAGATGGCAAAATTGCCACCCTGGGCGACCGCGTTGAAGTGACTCAGGCCCTGAAAATCCGTATTGATGGTCACCTGATCTCTATTAAAGAATCCGCCGAACAGATTTGTCGCGTGCTGGCTTATTACAAGCCGGAAGGCGAGTTGTGTACCCGTAACGACCCGGAAGGGCGTCCAACGGTGTTTGACCGTCTGCCTAAGCTGCGTGGCGCACGCTGGATTGCCGTAGGGCGTCTGGATGTGAACACCTGCGGCCTGCTGCTGTTCACTACCGACGGGGAGCTGGCTAACCGCCTGATGCACCCTAGTCGTGAAGTTGAACGTGAATACGCCGTGCGCGTCTTTGGGCAGATCGACGAGGACAAAGTGAAGCAGCTGGGCCGAGGCGTTCAGCTGGAAGACGGCCCTGCCGCCTTTAAAACCATCAAGTTTACCGGTGGGGAAGGCATTAACCAGTGGTATAACGTTACCCTGACCGAAGGCCGTAACCGTGAGGTGCGCCGTCTTTGGGAAGCGGTGGGCGTGCAGGTTAGTCGCCTGATTCGCGTGCGTTACGGTGATATTCAGCTGCCAAAAGGTTTACCGCGCGGGGGCTATACCGAACTGGATCTGGCACAGACCAACTACCTGCGTACGCTGGTGGAGCTGCCTGCTGAAACGGCAAGTAAAGTGGCGGTGGAGAAAGACCGTCGTCGCATGAAGGCGAACCAGATTCGTCGCGCTGTTAAACGTCACACTCAGGTTGCCGGCGGGGGTCGCCGCTCCGGTGGTCGCAGCAGCTAAAGCCATATCAAGTTACATCAGGCCCCTCCATGAGGGGCTTTTTTTTGCGCTGAACAGGGTATTCGGCGCAAAAAAGGTAAAAAAAAGCCCATCGTTGAGATGGGCAAAGACTACACACAGCAATTCATTGTTTCACTCAGGGGATTTCCATGCTTATAAATCAAGGTGTTGATTCATAACCGTGTGGTAATAGTAGGCATCCTCAGCGGAGGAGTCTCTCGGATTCGTCTCAATAGTTAACGGCTGGTTAACGTTTAGCGTCACATAACCGGCTATCAATAAAATCAAGGGCGTAGTGACCGGGAAGGCAATGAGAGATTGATTAGATTCGTTAATCATTGTGGGGAAAGACTCCCCCACGGCTGTGAGGGAGGTGAGGATTACTTCGTGGCTTTGATTTCTTCTTGCTCCTCAAGCAGCTCAACCACTTCTTCCGGGTCAGCCTGCGGCGGCGGGGCTTCATGCATCCACACTGAAATCAGACGATAAGATACGGCCAGCAGTACCGGGCCAATAAACAGACCGATCATCCCGAAGGCGATCAGCCCGCCGATCACGCCGGAGAGGATAAGAATCAACGGCAGATCCGCCCCCATGCGAATCAGCACCGGACGGATAAAGTTGTCCATGGTGCCCACCACGCAGCTCCAGACCAGCAGCACGGTGCCCCATGTCGTATCACCGCTCCAGTAGAGCCAGGCAATGGAAGGGACGAGCACCAGCAGCGGACCAATCTGCACCAGGCAGCACAGCATCATCACCACGGTCAGCAGGGTGGCATTTGGAATGCCCGCCACCGCCAGACCAATGCCACCCAGCACAGACTGAGCCAGCGCGGTCACCACCACGCCCAGCGCCACGGCACGAATAGCCTGTCCCGCCAGCAGAACCGCCGCGTCGCCGCGCTGGCCCGCCAGACGGAAGGCGAAATGACGTATACCGTTGCCCAGGGTTTCACCTTTGGCGTAGAGCAGCACGCTGAACAGCAGCATCAGGCCGCAGTGCATCAGGAAGCTGCCAATGTGCACGGCCTGGCCTAAGAACCAGGTTGTGGTGGTGCCGATATACGGACGGACTTTTGTCATAATCGCACTGCCACCGCTTTGAACAAGCGTGTTCCAGGCGGCATAAAGTTTATCCCCGATAAGCGGAATGGAGTGCAGCCATTCAAAGGTTGGCAATGCCATATTGCCTTTGGTCGCCCAGTTAATCAGCGGGCCACTATTATCCACCAGGCTGTTAACCAGCAGCGCCACCGGGATCACAAACAGCATCAGCAGCAGCAGGGTCATCACCAGCACGGCCAGCGAGCGCTTGCCCCATAATAATCGCTGGAATTTCAGCATCACCGGCCAGGTGGAGAGCACAACGGTACCCGCCCAGGCAAAGCCGAGAATAAAGGGCCGGACAATCCATATACAGGCGATAATCATCACCGAGATAAACAGCACGGACAGCAGGATCTGCAGCAGATCCTTGGGCTGGCTAACTTTGACCATAGAAAAAATCACCTTAAAAGAAGACGCATGGCACAGTGCCTGCGTTAAACCGCGAAGCAGATAGCTTAATGATGATGTATTTTCTCGATTTTTGACAGCCGCAAACAAGACGCGCTTGTGAGAAAAAAATGTGATAAAAACGAAAGGCAGTACACGCAAACGATAACTCACAACTTAAATAACGTCAGGCAGGGTCGACCAGTCAATGATCCCACAAATTTCTCAGGCGCCGGGGTTGGTTCAGCTGGTGCTTAATTTTATCCAGGCACTTGAGCAACAAGGTTTTACCGGTGATACCGCCACCAGCTACGCTGATCGGCTGACCATGGCAACGGATAACAGCATTTATCAGCTGCTACCGGATGCGGTGTTATTCCCTCGTTCCACGGCGGATGTGGCGCTGCTGGCCCGCCTGGCCTGCGAAGAGCGCTTTAAACCGCTGGTCTTCACGCCTCGCGGCGGCGGCACCGGCACCAACGGCCAGGCGCTGAATAAAGGCATCGTGGTTGACATGTCCCGCTATATGAATCGCATCATTGAAATTAACCCTGAGCAGGGCTGGGTGCGCGTGGAAGCCGGGGTGATTAAAGACCAGCTCAACCAGTATTTAAAGCCTTACGGCTATTTCTTTGCTCCGGAACTTTCCACCAGCAACCGGGCTACGCTCGGCGGCATGATCAATACCGATGCCTCCGGGCAGGGTTCCCTGGTCTACGGCAAAACGTCTGACCACGTTATGGGCGTGCGTGCCGTGCTGCTGGGCGGCGAGATCCTCGATACGCACCCGATGTCTTCTGCTTTAGCCGAAGATCTGGGCCGCGATGAAAGTCCGATCGGTAAAATCTACCGTACGGTTTATGGGCGCTGCCGTGAACAGCGCCAGCTGATTATCGACAAATTCCCGAAGTTAAATCGTTTCCTGACGGGTTACGATTTACGCCACGTCTTTAACGACGACCTCTCGCGGTTCGATCTGACTCGTATCCTTACCGGTTCCGAAGGCACGCTGGCGTTTATTACCGAAGCGAAGCTGGATATTACCAGGCTGCCGAAAGTGCGGTGCCTGGTGAATATCAAGTACGACTCGTTTGATTCTGCGCTGCGCAATGCCCCGTTTATGGTGGAGGCACGGGCGCTGTCTGTGGAAACGGTAGACTCGAAAGTATTAAACCTGGCGCGGGAAGATATCGTCTGGCATTCGGTGAGCGAGCTAATTACCGACGTCCCGGACAAAGAGATGCTGGGTCTGAACATCGTTGAGTTTGCCGGTGACGATCCTGAGTTAATCGAAGGGCAGGTTGCTTCGCTTTGCGAACGTCTGGATTCGCTGATGGCCCAGGGCGAAGGCGGGGTGATTGGCTGGCAGATTTGCAGCGACCTGGCCGGCATAGAACGCATCTACGGCATGCGTAAAAAAGCCGTGGGGCTGCTCGGAAATGCGAAGGGACAGGCTAAACCTATTCCGTTTGCGGAAGATACCTGCGTACCGCCGCATCATCTTGCCGATTACATTGCTGAGTTCCGTGCGTTGCTGGACAGCCATAACCTGAGCTATGGCATGTTCGGCCACGTTGACGCAGGCGTGCTACACGTTCGCCCGGCGCTGGATATGTGTGATCCACACCAGGAAGTGCTGATGAAGCGCATTTCCGATGAGGTTGTTGCGCTGACGGCGAAATATGGCGGCCTGCTGTGGGGAGAGCACGGCAAAGGATTCCGCGCAGAATACAGCCCGGCGTTCTTCGGTGAGGCGCTGTTTGAAGAATTACGGCGCATCAAAGCCGCCTTCGATCCTGATAACCGCCTGAACCCCGGTAAAATCTGCCCGCCGCTCGGTGTTGACGACCCGATGATGCAGGTGGACGCGGCTAAACGCGGCACTTTTGACAGACAGATCCCGATTGCCGTGCGCACTTCCTGGCGCGGCGCAATGGAGTGCAACGGCAACGGCCTGTGCTTTAATTTCGATGTGAAAAGTCCGATGTGTCCGTCGATGAAGATCACCAGCAACCGCATACATTCGCCGAAAGGCCGTGCGACGCTGACGCGCGAATGGCTACGTCTGCTGGCCGATCGCGGCGTTGACCCGGAGGCGCTGGAAAAACAGTTGCCGGAACAGCGGGCCAGCCTGCGCGGGCTAATCGAAAGAAGCCGCAATACCTGGCATGCCCGTAAGGGCGAATATGATTTCTCGCATGAAGTGAAAGAGGCAATGTCTGGCTGTCTGGCCTGTAAAGCTTGCTCCACCCAATGCCCGATTAAAATCGACGTACCGGCATTCCGCTCTCGTTTCCTTCAGCTTTATCACACCCGCTATTTGCGCCCGGCGCGCGATCACTTGGTTGCCACGGTGGAAAGCTATGCTCCGCTTATGGCGAGGGCGCCAAAAACCTTTAACTTCTTTATGAGCCAGCCCTGGGTGCGCAACCTGTCGCAAAAACATATCGGCATGGTCGATTTGCCGATGCTTTCAACCCCCTCGTTACAGCAGCAGCTCGTTGGGCACCGCTCGGCGAATACCACGCTTGAGCAGCTGGAAGGATACAGCGTGGAGCAAAGGGCTAAAACGGTGCTGGTGGTTCAGGATCCTTTCACCAGCTACTACGACGCGCAGGTGGTGGCTGATTTTGTACGTCTGGTGGAGAAACTGGGGCTTGCGCCTGTGGTGCTGCCGTTCTCACCGAATGGCAAAGCGCAGCACATTAAAGGCTTCCTGCAAAAGTTTGCCCGCACGGCCCGGAAAACGTCTGAGTTCCTTAATCGCGTGGCGAAGCTTGGTATGCCGATGGTGGGGGTCGATCCGGCGCTGGTGCTTTGCTACCGGGATGAGTACAAACAAACCCTGGGGGAAGAGCGCGGTGAGTTCCATGTGCAGCTGGTCCATGAATGGCTGACGGGCGTCCTGGCCGATCGTGATTCGACCGCCGTGGGCGGCGAGTCCTGGTATCTGTTTGGCCACTGCACGGAAGTGACGGCATTGCCAGCCGCGCCAAATCAATGGGCGTCTATTTTTGCCCGTTTTGGCGCGAAGCTGGAAAACGTCAGCGTGGGCTGCTGCGGCATGGCGGGAACCTACGGCCATGAGGTCAAAAATCACGCTAACTCTCTGGGTATTTACGAGCTTTCCTGGCATCAGGCGATGCAGCGTCTGCCGCGGCAGCGCTGCCTGGCGACGGGCTATTCCTGCCGCAGCCAGGTGAAACGTATTGAAGGTAACGGCGTGCGCCATCCGTTACAGGCGCTACTGGAGATGATGGGATGATCTGGACACGTGAAGCCAGTCTTGAGGCGCTGAATGCCATGAGCGCCGGAAATATGGTCGGCCATGTCGGCATCGTCTTTACCCGCATAGGCAATGACGAGCTGGAAGCCACTATGCCGGTCGATAATCGCACCCGCCAGCCGTTTGGCCTGCTGCACGGCGGTGCATCCGTTGTGCTGGCAGAAACGCTCGGTTCGGTGGCAGGCTATCTGTGCTGTGAAGGCGAGCAGAAGGTCGTCGGGCTTGAAATTAACGCCAACCATCTGCGCTCTGCGCGGGAAGGCATCGTGCGTGGTGTCTGCAAAGCGGTGCACGTCGGCCGCCGCCATCAGGTATGGCAAATTGACATCAGCGACGAGCAGGGAAGGCTGTGCTGCACCTCACGTTTAACGACGGCGGTGGTTTGAGTTTACGCGAAAGTCGCTCTCGTTAAGGTTTTCAGCGCGGAACCTGACGAGGAGCGGCTTATCTGCTAATGAAGCGTTTCAAGCCCGTCTGGGTTAAGCCTTGCGATCTGCACAAGGATGACGTGAATGAGGCAATCAGGGTCACATTTCATAAGAAAGGGGCTGTAGTCTTTGCCTGATGGACGGCGCGGGCATTTATCCCCTCAATACAAATGCCCGTAGCAGGAGGAGTCAGGGAGCCGGTTCCCGAAAGAATTCCCTATCCGCACAGACCCGGGTAGTGGGGGCCTGAGCGTCATGACAAGAAAGTTTCAGCTTTGCCTCTCATATAAATAGATATTTTCTATACATCTTTTCATTTGCGGCCATTCGGCCCGTGCGCTTTGACTAAATCCTCTCAATTTCAGCGGGTTAAATAGCTCTTTTCGCTATCTGCAAGAGTTTCAGCAGGGTCTATCCTTATCTCAGGCGTCTAAAAAAACGGCATGTCGTGAATACCCCTGTTATCAGGATGTTGTATTGATAATGGTTATCATTAACATGGGCATCGCCCTTTAGGCGGCATAACAGAATGAGGTGAACGATGGATGTACAAACAGGTAGCTTCGATCCCAGTGAATTTGCCTGGCAGGGGCTGACCCTGACCCCTGAAGCAGCCGCGCATATTCGAAATCTGACCGTTCAGCAGCCGGGCCTGCTCGGGGTGCGCCTTGGCATCAAGCAAACGGGATGCGCGGGCTTTGGCTATGTGCTCGATACCGTGAAAGAACCCAGTAAAGACGATCTTCTGTTTGAAACCGAGGGTGCAAAGCTGTGGGTTCCCCTGTCGGCCATGCCGTTTATTGATGGCACCGAGGTTGACTATGTACGCGAAGGGTTAAACGAAATCTTCAAATTTAACAACCCGAAAGCGCAGCACGAATGTGGCTGCGGTGAAAGCTTTGGGGTGTAGGCGGGATTATGTCACGTAATACTGAAACGTCTGAAGAAGTGCAAACCTGGGCGGGCGGCCACCATTACAAAGAAGGCTTCTTCACCCGGCTGAAAACCGACGAAATGGCGCATGGCATCAACGAAGACGTTGTGCGGGCCATCTCTGCTCGTCGAAATGAACCGGAGTGGATGCTGGAGTTTCGCCTGAACGCTTACCGTGCCTGGCTTGAGATGGAGGAGCCGCACTGGCTGAAAGCGCACTATGACAAGCTTAACTATCAGGATTACAGCTATTATTCCGCGCCTTCCTGCGGCAGCTGCGACGACAGCTGCGCATCTCAGCCAGGAGCGGTGCAACAGCCCGGCAGCAACGCCTATCTGACCGGCGAAGTGGAAGAGGCGTTTAAACAGCTGGGCGTGCCGGTGCGTGAAGGGGCTGAGGTTGCCGTGGATGCTATTTTCGACTCCGTATCGGTTGCCACCACCTATCGTGAAAAACTGTCTGAACAGGGCATTATTTTCTGCTCGTTTGGTGAAGCCATTCATGAGTTTCCCGAGCTGGTGAAGAAGTATCTCGGCACCGTTGTGCCGGGTAACGATAACTTTTTTGCCGCGCTCAATGCCGCCGTTGCCTCTGACGGCACGTTTATCTATGTACCGAAAGGCGTACGCTGCCCGATGGAGCTTTCAACCTATTTCCGTATCAACGCCGAGAAAACGGGCCAGTTTGAGCGCACGATCCTGGTGGCGGACGAGGGCAGCTATGTCAGCTATATCGAAGGCTGTTCCGCACCGGTTCGCGACAGCTATCAGCTCCACGCCGCGGTGGTGGAAGTCATCATCCATAAAGACGCGGAGGTTAAATATTCTACGGTGCAAAACTGGTTCCCAGGCGACGGCAGTACCGGCGGGATCCTGAACTTTGTTACCAAGCGCGCGTTGTGTGAAGGGGCAAACAGCAAGATGTCCTGGACGCAGTCGGAAACCGGCTCTGCTATCACCTGGAAATACCCAAGCGTGATCCTGCGCGGCGATAACTCCATCGGTGAATTCTTCTCCGTGGCGCTTACGGCGGGCAATCAGCAGGCCGATACCGGTACGAAGATGATCCACATCGGTAAAAATACCCGTTCGACGATTATCTCGAAGGGGATTTCCGCCGGGCACAGTCAGAACAGCTATCGCGGGCTGGTGAAAATCATGCCGACGGCGACCAATGCCCGTAACTTCACCCAGTGCGACTCGATGCTTATCGGGCCGGACAGCGGGGCGCACACCTTCCCGTATGTCGAATGCCGCAACAATACCGCCCAGCTGGAGCATGAAGCTACCACGTCACGTATCGGTGAAGATCAGCTTTTCTACTGCCTGCAACGCGGTATTGCCCAGGACGACGCCATTTCGATGATCGTCAACGGATTTTGTAAAGACGTGTTTTCTGAATTGCCGCTCGAGTTCGCGGTAGAAGCCCAAAAACTATTAGCGATAAGCCTCGAACACAGCGTCGGTTAAGCCCTAAGGGAAAATTATGTTAAGCATTCAAAATTTACAGGTAAGCGTTGAGGATAAAGCGATCCTGCGCGGCTTAAATCTGGAAGTAAAACCAGGGGAAGTGCACGCTATTATGGGGCCAAATGGCTCCGGGAAAAGTACGCTTTCTGCCACCCTTGCCGGGCGCGAGGATTACCAGGTCACCGGCGGACAGGTTCAGTTTAAAGGTAAAGATCTGCTGGAGCTTTCCCCTGAAGATCGCGCGGGCGAAGGCATCTTTATGGCTTTCCAGTATCCGGTGGAGATCCCAGGCGTCAGCAATCAGTTCTTCTTGCAAACTGCGCTCAATGCGGTGCGCGAGTATCGCGGCAAGGAGCAGCTTGATCGCTTTGATTTTCAGGATCTGATGGAAGAGAAAATCAAACTGCTAAAAATGCCGGAAGATTTGCTGACCCGTTCGGTGAACGTTGGCTTCTCCGGCGGTGAAAAAAAGCGTAACGACATTCTGCAAATGGCGGTGCTGGAGCCTGAACTTTGCATACTGGATGAGTCCGACTCCGGGCTTGACATCGACGCCCTGAAGATTGTGGCACAGGGTGTTAACTCTCTGCGCGACGGGAACCGCTCGTTTATCATCGTGACGCACTACCAGCGTATTCTGGACTATATCAAGCCAGATTTTGTACACGTGCTGTATCAGGGACGCATCGTGAAATCGGGCGATTTCAGCCTGGTGAAACAACTGGAGGAGCAGGGTTATGGCTGGCTTACCGAACAGCAGTAACAGCAATGCCCTGCAACAGTGGCACACCCTGTTTGCAGGGCTGGGTAAAAAGCGCACGAAAGAGGCCGGGGAACATATGCAGCAGCTGCTGCATCTGGGGTTGCCGACCCGCAAGCAGGAAAACTGGAAATATACCCCGCTGGATGGGCTGCTGGACAACCAGTTTGTGGTGCCGCCGCCGGAAGCACTGAGCGATATTCAGCGTGATGCGCTGGCTTTATCCGTAGAGGCATGGCGGCTGGTGTTTGTTGACGGACGTTTCAGCGCCGCGCTAAGCGACGATCTTGCCAGCAGCGGTTTTGAAGTAACGGTGAACGATGAACGCCGATCCTTGCCGACGCCGGTGCAGGCTGAAGTGTTTTTACACCTGACGGAAAGTCTTTCGGAGAGCGTCACGCATATCCGCGTTGCCCGAAACCACTGTCCTGCAAAACCGTTGCTCCTGATGCACATCAGCCGGGGCAGCGCGCACAAAGAAATGCATACGGCGCATTACCGTCATCACCTCAGTTTGGGGGAAGGAGCAAAGGCGAGCGTCATTGAACATTATGTCAGTTTCGATGAACATGCCCATTTCACCGGCGCTCGTTTAACCGTAGATGCGGCGGCCAACAGCCAGCTGCATCATTACAAGCTGGCGTTTGAAAACGCGCAAAGTTACCACTTCGCTCATAACGATTTGGCTGTTGCGCAGGATGCGACGATAGAAAGCAATAGCTTCTTACTGGGGGCCGCAGTACTGCGTCATAACACCAGCACGCAGCTGAACGGCGAAAATACCACTGTGCGCATGAACAGTCTGGCGCTTCCGGTCAACCACGAAGTGTGCGACACGCGCACCTGGCTTGAGCATAACAAAGGCTACTGCAACAGCCGTCAGCTGCATAAAACCATCGTGCGTGACAAAGGCCGCGCCGTTTTCAACGGCATGATCAAGGTGGCGCAACACGCGATTAAAACCGACGGGCAGATGACCAATAACAATCTGTTACTCGGCCGCCTGGCAGAGGTGGACACTAAGCCGCAGCTGGAAATCTACGCCGACGATGTGAAATGCAGCCACGGGGCAACGATCGGGCGCATTGACGATGAACAGATGTTCTATCTGCGTTCACGGGGCATCGACGAGCAGGCTGCGCAGCAGATGATTATCTATGCTTTTGCCGCGGAGCTGACCGAAAGCATTCGTGATGAGGCGTTAAAACAGCAGGTGCTGGCGAGGATCGGCCAGCGATTTGCAGGAGGCGAAGCATGAGTTATTCCATTGCACGGGTGCGGGGGGATTTTCCCATCCTCAGCCGGGAAGTGAACGGCCAGCCGCTGGCATATCTGGACAGCGCTGCCAGCGCCCAAAAACCCCAGGCCGTTATCGACGCCGAGCTGGATTTTTACCGTCATGGTTACGCCGCGGTGCATCGGGGCATTCACACTCTGAGCGCCGAGGCGACTCAGCTTATGGAGAACGTTCGCAATCAGATCGCCCGTTTTATGAATGCCAGTTCGCCTGAAGAAATCGTCTTTGTCCGGGGCACCACGGAAGGCATCAACCTCGTCGCCAACAGCTGGGGGCGGGCTAATATCCAGGCGGGGGATAACATCATTATCTCCGCGATGGAGCACCATGCCAACATCGTTCCCTGGCAGATGCTCTGTGAGCATACGGGGGCCAGCCTGCGAGTGATCCCCTTGAATGAGGATGGCACTCTCCAGCTGGAGGTGTTCCCGACGCTTATCGACGAGCGCACAAAGCTGCTGGCTATCACTCAGGTTTCAAACGTGCTGGGAACCGAAAATCCGCTACAGGCCATGATAGCTACGGCGCATCAGGCCGGTGTAAAAGTGCTGGTGGATGGCGCCCAGGCAATCATGCACCATGCGGTGGATGTGCAGGCCCTTGACTGTGATTTTTATGTTTTCTCGGGCCATAAGCTCTATGGACCAACGGGCATCGGCGTCCTGTACGCGCGTAAGGCGATTTTACAGGACATGCCGCCGTGGGAAGGCGGTGGAGCGATGATCGCCACCGTCAGTCTGACAGAGGGAACGACCTACGCCGCGCCGCCGGGGCGTTTTGAAGCTGGCACACCGAATACGGGCGGGATCCTTGGGCTGGGGGCGGCTGTGCGCTACATTGAGAGCCTGACGTTTGCCCGGATCGCCGAGTATGAGCATTCGCTGATGCAGTACGCTCAGCAGGCCTTACAGGCGGTTCCTGACCTGAAAGTTTATGGGCCGCAACAGCGTCTTGGGGTGCTGGCATTTAATCTTGGCAAACACCACGCCTACGACGTCGGCAGCTTTTTGGATAACTACGGGATTGCCGTGCGTACGGGCCATCACTGTGCCATGCCGCTGATGGCTTTCTACGGTGTGCCTGCCATGTGCCGTGCCTCATTCGCTATTTACAATACCGAAGAAGAAGTGGATCGCCTGGTGGCGGGATTACAGCGCATCCACCGTCTTTTAGGCTAACAGGGAGAGGGTGATGGCCTTATTGCCAGATAAAGAGAAATTGCTGAAGAATTTCAGCCGCTGCAGCAACTGGGAAGAGAAGTATCTCTATATTATTGAACTTGGCGGGCGCCTGCCCGCGCTGCCTGAGCAAGAGCGCAAACCTGAAAATCGCATTCAGGGCTGCCAAAGCCAGGTGTGGATTGTGATGCATCAGCAGCCGGACGGTGCGATCGCCTTTGAGGGTGACAGCGATGCGGCAATTGTTAAGGGGCTTATCGCCGTTGTTTTTATTCTCTACCAGCAGATGCCTCCCCAGGATATTGTCGCCTTTGATGTGCGGCCGTGGTTTGAGAGACTCGAGCTTGCCCAACACCTTACCCCTTCGCGCTCTCAGGGTCTTGAAGCAATGATCCGTTCTATTCGTACCAAAGCCGCCAATCTTAGCTAAACTTATTCTTGCCTATGATCCTGTTTTGCGAGGTGGTTTTTACCACCTCGTCTGTCTTTCGATCTTCTGGCGTTCTGCCAGCGACTGCAGGAATAAAACGATGAAACACGCGTCTTTAATTACACTCTCTTTTCTTGGCGTATTCGCCGCCACACCCATGGCCCAGGCGCTGGATTATCCTTTGCCGCCGCAGGGCAGTCGACTTATTGGTCAGAATCAAACTTATACCGTGCAGGAGGGCGACCGAAACTTACAGGCTATCGCGAGGCGGTTTGATACCGGCGCGATGCTTATTCTTGAGGCCAATAACACCATTGCGCCCGTCCCTCGTGCCGGGACGGTTGTCACCATTCCAACTCAGCTACTGCTGCCGGATGTGCCGCGTGAGGGCATTGTGATAAACCTTGCGGAACTGCGCCTGTACTATTTCCCGCGGGGGGAGAATATTGTCCAGGTCTATCCCATAGGTATTGGTCTTCAGGGGCTGGAAACGCCTGTGATGACGACAAGAATAGGGCAGAAAATCCCTAATCCTACCTGGACCCCTACCGCGGGCATCAGACAGCGCTCCCTGGAACGCGGGGTGAAACTGCCAGCCGTTGTACCAGCCGGGCCTAATAACCCTCTGGGGCGCTTTGCCATGCGTCTGGCCTACGGGAACGGGGAGTATCTCATTCACGGGACCAGCGCACCGGATAGCGTCGGTTTACGGGTCAGCTCCGGCTGTATTCGTATGAACGCGCCTGACATCAAAGTCTTGTTCAGTGCCACGCCAACGGGGACGCCAGTACGGGTGATTAACGATCCGGTTAAATATTCGGTGGAGCCAAACGGTTTGCGCTATATCGAGGTACACCGTCCTCTTTCACAGGCAGAGGAACAAAACACGCAAACCATGCCCTATGTATTACCCGTGGGGTTTGAACAGTTTCGTCATAGTGGGGAAGTAGAAAAGGCGGTGCTTGATAAGGCGTTAACCCGCCGGGCAGGCTATCCGGTTGTCGTGAGCTCAGGGAAGGTACCCGCTACGACGATAACAACGCCTGCGGTGCAGTCAGCGCAAAATCAGGATACGGCGGTGGAAAATAATCACCTGATGCAATAAAGCGACTTTTTTCGGGTAAAAAAAATGGCGCACATTGTGCGCCATTTTATTCCAGTTACTCTTACTTACGGTAAGAGTGAGCCTGGTTGTCCAGACGCTGGTTAGCGCGAGCTGCGTCATCTTTAGCAGCCTGAACGTCAGAACGCATTGCGTTCACGTCGTTGCTCAGCTGATCAACTTTAGCGTTCAGAGTCTGAACGTCAGAAGACAGTTGATCGATTTTAGCGTTAGAAGAACAACCTGCCAGCATAGTAGAAGCCAGGATTACCGCGCCCAGTACCAGTTTAGTACGATTCATTATTAATACCCTCTAGATTGAGTTAATCTCCATGTAGCGCTACAAGTATTACACAAACTTTTTTGGGATGAGAATAAATTTTTGATGGGAATGCACTTAAATTTGATCGTTCGCTCAAAGAAACACCGAACCGGGCGGGGAAGTGAAAAAAAACAGAGAAAACAGGGGGCTTTCATCGGATTCTTCTTAATAAAATTTAACTTAAATAGTTTAGACCGATTTGCTTTTTTATTAATTCCGTCTAGCTACTAATAAAAAAAGCGCCCGCAGGCGCTTTTTAACAAAATAATCGTTAGCTGAGCAATTACAGCACGTGAACGGAAGCCGTATTGGTGGTGCCACTTGGTACCAGCGCGCCGGAAACCATCACTACGATGTCACCTTTGCGAGCCAGGCCGCTTTCCAGCGCGGCTTCTTTACCCAGACGGTAGAAATCATCGGTAGAAGCGATCTCTTTAACCTGCTGTGCAACCACGCCTTTGCTGAGTACCAGCTGACGAGCGGTCACTTCATTGGTGGTCAGCGCAAGGATAGTGGCGTTAGGGAAGTATTTACGCACGGCTTTAGCAGATTTCCCGCCCTGAGTTGCCACAACGATCAGCGGCGCCTCCAGTTTTTCAGCCGTTTCAACCGCACCGCGGCAAACCGCTTCGGTAATACGCAGCTTACGGCTGTCGTTGTTGTTGTCCAGACGGCTGCTCATCACGCGGTCAGTACGTTCGCAGATGGTTGCCATAATGGTTACCGCTTCCAGCGGGTATTTACCCTTAGCGGATTCGCCGGACAGCATCACCGCATCAGTACCGTCCAGGATGGCGTTAGCAACGTCGCCAGCTTCTGCACGGGTAGGGCGCGGGTTTTTGATCATGGAGTCGAGCATCTGCGTTGCAGTGATAACAACTTTACGGGCGCGAACACATTTCTCGATCATCATCTTCTGAGCGAAGATAACTTCTTCTACCGGGATTTCTACACCCAGGTCACCACGGGCAACCATGATACCGTCAGAAGCTTCGAGGATTTCGTCGAAGTTGTTCAGGCCTTCCTGGTTTTCAATTTTGGAGATGATCTGGATCTTCTCGCCGCCGTGCGCTTTTAAATGCTCACGGATTTCAACAACGTCAGAACGTTTACGGATAAAGGATGCCGCAACAAAGTCAACGCCCTGTTCACAACCGAAGATCAGGTCCTGTTTGTCTTTTTCAGCAAGCGCTGGCAGAGCGATAGAAACGCCCGGCAGGTTAACGCCTTTGTTCTCGCCGAGGTCGCCGTTGTTCAGCACTTTACAAACAACGTTTTTGCCTTCGATTGCGGTGACTTCCATGCCGATCAGGCCGTCATCAACCAGCACGGTATTGCCCACGCTCAGATCGCTGGTGAAGCCTTCGTAGGTAACAGCAACGATTTCGCTGTTGCCGACCACAGATTTGTCGGTGGTGAACGTGAAGGTCTGGCCTGCTTTCAGGGAGACGTCGTTACCGCCTTCCAGTTTGATGGTGCGGATTTCTGGACCTTTAGTGTCCAGCAGGATGGCGGCTTTTTTACCTGATTTGCTCATGACGTTGCGCAGGTTTTTGATGCGCTGGCCGTGTTCAGCATAGTCGCCGTGGGAGAAGTTCAAACGCATCACGTTCATGCCCGCATCGAGCATTTTGGTCAGCATCTCTTCGGATTCGGTTTTCGGACCGATGGTGCAAACAATTTTAGTCTTTTTCATGACAGTCTTATCTGTAAGTTGAGAAGGATTGTTAAAACTAAGTGCCGGTGAACGTGGTCGCCGGAGCGGAAATTCTTGCTGGTAGTGTTGAAGCGACACCCGGTAAGGATAGGTGACAGAAATAAAGCGTGCAGAGGAAAGTATGCTTGCGGTTCAGCCTGCCGGGGAGGGGTGCAATATTGTCTATTATAAAGGCAGTACAATGTGCTGAAACCATTCAAGTTAGGAACGCGCGTATTATAAGGGGAAGTCGGCGGGAAAGGAATTAAAAACGAGGTTTCAGACAAGGGTTGTACACTTTTTCAGCAAGATGTTGTGTAACTGTAGCTCAGGTATTGCGAACCTTGAAAGGAATATAACGACTCCTGATAAGAAGATAAAAATCTAAGCAGCGGCAGATGCTGCGGCTTGCTCCCTGCCCGCCGTCAGGTGAGAGAGTTTGACAGTGCAGGGCGCAGGCCCGGCCAGGGGGATTTTCACCGGGGTGTTATTCCTAATAGCAGCCAAACACCATAAGAATTGTCCCATAATATCCTCTGCCATATATTTTGAATCACTGCTAGTCAATGGGATAACTCGTATAAAAAAGCCGTATTTTCTAAGAAATATCCTGTCAAAAAAGCGCATAAATTGACCAGAGCTATATTTCACCTTCCTGGCGCTGATTGCTTTTGTAACCTGTAACTCGTTAACCTAACGTCGATTTGACCCGGGTATACAAGCCCCTGGTCGAATTTTTACAGGCATTTTTACTCATCATTCTGGTTATAAACATCGCAAGCCAGGAGTGAACGTGCTCATATTTTAAAATAAGGATATTGATATGAAAAAATTGAACGCATCAGAGGCTCAGGTTGTTATTGGCGGCGTGCATAGAAATTGCACCACAACCTATGAGTGGGTTAGCGAGGGCGTATGCAATTCCGTTAAGTCTTGTCCTGATAAGCATGGCAATGTGAAGAAATACTTCAGGCCTGCGTCTGAATCGAGCTGCAAAGCGCCAGGTTTCCGTCGCTAAGGATGCGTGATCCTTTTGGGTGCAGCAGAGGTGTTGCGCCCAAATTCTTGCTCATTCAGACGGTTGTATTCTGCAGAAGAAAAAAGAGACATCATTCGGTCCGTTGGCTGCAGAAGTAAGAAAACTGCTTATTTAATTCCGGAATAATGACATGTTATACAAACCTCGTTTTCTTGTTGCCTACACTTTTGCTCTTATTCTCATGTCATCTTTGACAACCACAGCGTATTTTCACTATTTCGTTCTGGGTAGCGCTGAGAATGAAGAACCAGCATTACGGTTTGTTTCTGATGAGCAAGTTAATAACAGTCCGCTAAAAGAAAATAACACTATCGTTGAAATCATTTCCTACGGTTGCCACTACTGTGCAGTAAATGAGAAAAATGTCGCCAAGCTGGAATCACGTCTGCCGCCGGGTACGCGTTTAATTCGGCTTCACCTCAGCAACGAGCAGCATACCGGCCTTGCCAGTTTCGCACCTGTTTTTGCCACGCTTACGGCGATGGGCCTTGAAGACAAATATCGTGCAAGCGCCTACCGCGCAATACTGGAACAAAATATCGATCTGACCGATGAGCGACAGCTGAACAACTGGCTGCAGGCTAACGGCATCGACAGCAAGGCTTACGCGAAAGCCAGCAAATCCCAGGCGGTCAAAACCCTTCTGGACTCCATGAAAAGCATCAGCCGTTTTTACACTATCCGGGCCACGCCTACCTTTATTGTCGGCAATAAATGGGTGGCTACACAGGATCGTGATTTCCCTGAGTTTACCGACCAGCTGCTTTCCCTGCTGGAACATGATAAGCCTCTGGAGGAATAATGAACTTTTTCGCCGTATGGGCATACCTGACATGGCTGAACGGCGTAAGTCATCTGATTCGCCAGTGCGCCAGAGGGCGACGCGTTGCTGAGGCTTTTGTCTCTGTGCTCCTGCATCATTTGAACTACCGACTGGTCATTTGGCTGGTGCGCCGCTTATATGCGCTGCCTTTTTGCGGGCGCCGCCTTAAGAACAGGGCGAAGGTTGCGCAGGCAAATAAGCAGGCGCTGCTGGGCGATGACGGAGAACTCGATTACGCGGCCATGGCAATACGTCGTCAGGTGCTCGAGATGGCGGCAACGCGCGGGCGAAACAAACGCCTGCTGGCTGAGCTGGCACGTTGTTCCGTGCAGCTTAATAGGGTAGTGGAAACCGCACATCGCGCGGGGACGCCAGTCATTCTTGCACCGCTGCATATGGTTTCTGACGTGCTGGCCGGCATCGTCGGCGCGGGCGTCTCACCGGGTATCACTACGGTACTCGTCTCTTCGAGCGCGGAGATCTACGAACCGGCGGAACGGCAGAAGGCGGGTCTGAACCTGGATTTTTGCTCGATACACAGTGACAGTCGGGACATTGCGGACAGCCTGATGACGGCCCTGACAGAAGCCAGCGAACTTAAGCGTAAAATCATGATTTTCCCGGATATCACCCCGGATTATACGCATCAGACCAATAGGGCTGAGACCGCTAAGCTGCCGTGCCGCCTGTTCGATCGCCCGGCAAATCTGCATAGCGGGATTATACGCATGGCGAGGGTGCTGTCGGCGCAGGTGGTGTTTTATTTTCTTTATGATGACGGCGAAATAAATATCTATATTCATCCGCCCGTCATGGCCCGTGATGTCAGAAAGCAGTTACCCGGAATGATTGAGAAAAGCCTGCGTATAAGACCGGGCGACTGGATGCTCTGGCACGCTCATTCCCTGTATTTCATCAATGAATGACTGGATCGCAGAATTATCATGGAAAAGATTATCCCGACGGGGGTTTTTCAGGGAGAAACCAACGAGTGCGGCTTAGCCTGCATCGCGATGCTTGCCCAGACACAGGGTATAGAGGCGCCGCTTGAAACCCTGCGTGAACGTTTCCCTCCATCGCCGCACGGCACATCGCTTGCGACGCTGTGTGACATTCTGTCCGAGCTGGCGCTGCCCGCCTGGCCGGTGCTGTTTGATGTCGATGAAGTTGGTGAGCTGCCGCTGCCGGCAATTTTGCACTATGGCGCAAACCACTATGTTCTGCTCGCCTGGCGTAAAGGAAGCCATGTCTGCGTGATCAACCCGGCAATAGGGCAGCAATTGCTGCCCGTTGCGGCGCTGAAAAGTGACATCAGCGGCTATGCGATCGTGCTGGATGATGAAACTCAGCCGGATCCGGAAGCCTTACGCCAGGTCGCCCGTGCGGGGCGCTGGAGCTGGCTGAAATGCATGAGCCTGTCAGAAACGGCCCGTCAGCCGGGGATTTATCGTCTGATGGTGCTGGCCTTCCTGATTTCACTCACGCTCTTCATTATGCCGACGATGGTTAGCTCAGCGATCAACGGCGTGCTGTCACCCGAAGAGAGCACCGAGTTTCCATGGGGTCTTTACCTGCTGGCATTTGCTGTCTCAACTCTGCTTGCGCTTGGTGTGCGTATTCTGACGGAACGCTTTGTGAAAAGGTTTGTCGTTACGCGCAGCGTGGCGGGCTTTTCCAGACTGCTGGCAAACTCGCTGACCTTTTTTGATAAAAGAGCGCCCGGGGAAGTCTTTAGCCGTTTTTCCAGCTGGCAGATGGCGGCAGCGCAGAAAATTGAGCTGGACAACGGCCTGCGTATCGACTGGCTGGTTGGCGTCATTGCGCTGGGCGTGATGGGCTATATGAGTCCGGTTTTGGCCGCAGTCTCCGCGGCCGGTGTGACCTTGATGGGGCTGATAAGCGTCTGGGCTATCTATCGTGACCGTTATTTTACCCAGCAGTTGCAGAGCAAAAGCGCAGCACAGAGCGATTTTTTGCTGGAAACGATTCAGGGTTTCTCCACCATCAAATCCGCAGGGTTATCCAGCTTTCGCCAGCGTGAATTCGCAGGCTTTGCCCAGGACTTATTCGCCTGCCAGCAAAAACAAAAGGTGTACGAGCAGGTTAAAAGCAGCCTTTACCAGCTGATTGGCAGCCTGGAAATGGTGTTCTTTATGCTGCTGGCTTTGCCAATGCTGAAAAGCGGCGCGCTGAGTCCGGGGGAGTTTTTCGCCTACAGCTTCGTGCGCGAAATTTTTACAGGTTACATCACGCAGATTTTCTTTGCTGTACTACAAAAAAACCAGCTGCACGTCATTGATACCCGGGCTCAGGACCTTTTCCCGCCTAAAAAAACGCTACAGCAAACCTCGGCGCTGCCTGCTGCGACACCCGTTAACTTCGGCTGCCTTGAATACCACGATATCGGTTTTGCGTGGAACAGCCAGCAGCCGGTGATCGGCGGGGTATCCCTGACCCTGAAGCGTGGGGAGTGCATTGCCATCGTCGGCGAGTCAGGGGCAGGAAAAAGCACGCTTCTTAAAGTGATCGCAGGTTTGCTGCCGCTGCAACAAGGCGGCATAGCAGTGGACGGCGAGATCCTCAGGGCGCAGCAGCTGCATGACCTTTTTTTCCTGCAAAGCCAGGAAGATATTTTGTTTAACGCCTCGGTCGAACAAAACATCACGCTTTTCAAAAGGGAGGTCAGCCAGCGGGATTACCACCGGATTGAAAAATCGCTTCAGGATCTGCAGCTGGCAGACGCCATTGCCGGATTGCCCGGCGGGAAAAAAGCGTTAATCCGTGAAAGCCATGCGGCGCTCTCATTAGGCCAGCGTCAGCGGCTGCTGCTGGCCCGGGCATTATTCAGCGACCGGCCTGTCCTGGTGCTGGATGAGCCTACGGCGAATCTTGATGAGAAAACGGCGCATCAGGTCATGGCAAGCCTGCGGCAACACTGTCACGACTATAACAAAACGTTGATTACCGTTACCCACAGCGAAACCGTACTGACGATGTTTGACCGTGTTTATCGAATGCAGGAAGGGAGTCTGAGCGCAGTTTCCTCTGGCATAAAAACCAGCGCGGAGGCGGAGTATTGATGGCGCCTTTGGTCATCCCCAAAAAAAGCAGCGTGCTGATTGCCGTGGCGACACTTTTTGCCGCATCAGTCATGGCCGGTATCTGGATCTGGCATAGCGCTCAGGTTGTCCGACCGCAGCTGCTCACCGAGCAGATTACGCGTGGCGATATTGAAAAGACCGTGCTTGCCACCGGTGTACTCAAACCTGCTCAGCAGGTGAATGTGGGGGCGCAGGTTAACGGGCAGCTGAAGAAACTGTATGTTGCGCAGGGCGACCAGGTTCGCAAAGGTCAGCTGCTGGCAGAAATTGATGCCACGCTTCAGGAAAATGAGCTGCGTAAGTCGCAGGCGGAGCTGCAAAGCGCCCGGGCGCAGAAAATGGCCGCCGGCTCGCTGCTTAAACAGTACCAGCAGGAGCTGAAGCGTCAGCGCATCATGGCGCGCGATGGGGCTGCGGTGCAGAGCGAAATGGAAAAGGCGCAGGCACAGTTCGAATCTCAGATGGCGCTGGTGCACGTCAATGAGGCGCAAATTATTCAGGCGGAGATGGCGCTTGAGACGGCCAAAGCCAATCTCGGATTCACCCGCATTCTGGCGCCGGTCGACGGCACCGTGCTGGGCATTATTACGCGCGAGGGGCAGACTATTGTCTCCTCCCAGACAGCGCCGACGATCCTTGTGCTGGCGAAAGTGGATACGATGAATGTGCACACGCGCATCTCCGAAACGGACATCCTCAAAGTTCGTCCCGGTCAGCCGCTCTGGTTCTACGTAGTGGCCGATCCGCAGCACCGCTACCAGGGAGTAATGGGCACCATTCAGGAAGTGCCGGACGATGCTTTACAGCAGGATGTGTCCCCAGGGAGCAATGCTCAGCAGCCTTCAGCGGTTTACTACAGCGGCGTTTTTAATGTGGCAAACGTTGACCGTAAGCTGCGGACCTCAATGACGGCCCAGGTTTTTATCATCACCGACAGGGCAAAAGACGCCATACGTATTCCCGTCGCCGCCCTCGGAAAGCCGCAGGGAAAAGATCGCTATCGGGTACAGGTTAAGCAGAATGAACAAATCGTTTCCCGCTGGGTGACGATTGGCATTAACGATCTCCAGTATGCGGAGGTTAAGCAGGGCTTAACCGAAGGCGAGTTCGTGGTGCTTGGAGAGGCGGAGCAGGCTAATGGTTAAGGATAACCCGGTGATTGCCCTTGAGAACGTCTCCCGCTGCTTTTGGGCCGGGGAAGAAAAAGTCACCGTGCTCACTAACGTGTCTTTGACCATCCAGCGGGGGGAGATGGTTGCCATCGTTGGCGCTTCCGGCTCGGGAAAGTCGACGCTGATGAATCTCATCGGCTGTCTGGACAGGCCTGACGAAGGGAAAGTGGTCATAAAATCGCGGTCCATGCAGCAGGCAGACCCTGACGAGCTGGCGCAGCTGCGTAGCCAGAATATTGGCTTTATTTTCCAGCGTTATCATCTGATCCCCTACCTGTCTGCAACGGAAAACGTTGAGGTTCCGGCGCTTTATACGGCGCTGTCGGCAGACGAACGCCGACAGCGGGCGGAATACCTGCTGAGCAGGCTTGGCCTGCAATCGCGGATGCTGCACAAACCCGCTCAGCTGTCGGGTGGACAGCAGCAGCGCGTCAGCATAGCGCGTGCCCTGATGAACGGCGCGGAAATTATCCTTGCCGACGAGCCTACCGGCGCGCTCGACCGCACCAGCGGTCAGGAGCTGATGGGCATTTTGCGTTCGTTAAACGAGGCCGGGCATACCATTATTCTTGTCACCCACGACCCTGACATCGCCGCCCAGGCTCAGCGCATCCTCCATATAAGCGACGGTGAAATCGTCTCAGATGAACGCAACCCCGTTGCGCGCGATTGCATCAATCGTCAGGCTTTGCCCTCGCTCGGGAACAGGGGGCACTCCGCGCTGGGAGCCGGCATCCGGGAAGCCATTCGCATGGCGTGGCGCGCCATTCTCGGACACCGTATTCGCGCATTTTTATCCATGCTGGGCATTATTATCGGTATTGCATCCGTGGTCACTTCTGTGGCCGCAGGCGAAGGGGCAAGGCAAAGCATCCTCGCCGAAATCAGCCAGCTCGGCACCAGCACCATTGAAATACGGCCGGGGTCAGGCTGGGATACACCACGTCCTGATTACGAACGGTCTCTTAAGCTGAGCGATGTCGATGATCTGGCGACGCTACCTTATGTGGACAGTCTTTCTCCGGTGGTGAGTAAATTTACCCGGACTATCCGCGGCGCTAAAAGCGTAATGGTTTCTCTGTCCGGAGTGAGCCACGGCTATTTCCGCGTGCAGGGTTTCCGTTTTATCCAGGGTAATGGTTTTACTCAGGCCGATGTCGATGAAAGCGAGCCGGTGGTCATCATCGATCCGGAACTGGCGAAAACGCTGTTCGGTGTGGAGGAAGAGGTAAAGGGGAAAATCATCCAGATTGGCGGCGTGCCATTCCGGGTTCTCGGGGTTGCAGAACGTAAAGGTCATCAGTTTTCAGGCTCTTTGCCGAGCGCCTGGATGCCTTATACCGCGCTACTGTCACGTATGTCCGGGGATATGCCCATCGAGGCCATTGCTCTGCGGGTCGTGGAGGGCTATCCGCTGCAAAAGGCGCAGACTGCTATTGAAGCACGCCTGGATCGCCTGCATGGACAGCGTGACTTTTTTACTGTGACTAACGATCAAATGACCCGGGCCATGCAGAAAGCCTCCGCTTCTATGCGCCTGTTGATAACGGCAATCGCGGGCATTTCTCTGCTGGTAGGAGGGGTCGGCGTGATGAATATCATGCTGGTGTCCGTCACGGAAAGAACGCACGAGATTGGTATCCGGCTCTCCGTCGGGGCAAGACCCGGTGACATCATGCTGCAGTTTCTCATCGAAGCGATGACGATTTGTGTGCTTGGGGGGGCTGCGGGTATTGCCTGCTCGCTGCTGGGCGGCCTGATTTTCGCCTGGCTGACGGATGAACTCAGCCTGATTTTCACCTGGTCACCCATTGTACTGGCCTGCGGTTTCTCCGCGTTAATTGGTCTTGGTTTTGGCTTCTTCCCGGCGCGTAATGCTGCCCGGTTGCAACCGACGGAGGCTCTGGCTCGCGAATGAAACCAGCAATTGTGCTCCTCACTATTACCGCGTTAAGCGGGTGCGGCTCGGCGCTGGAAAGCGATTATCAGCGCCCGATGATTTCGGTGCCTGACGACTGGCGTTTGCGCGATAGCGGCCCGGCCTGGCTGCGGGGCACGCCACACTGGTGGCAGAGTTTTAACGATCCGCTCCTTTCCTCAGTCATAGAGCGCATGTTGCTGAGCAATAACGATCTGGCGAAAGCCGGTTTACTGTTACAGCAGGCGCGGCTAAAAGCGGGATTAACCAACACCAATCTGTTGCCGGACGTTACGCTTGGCGGCAGTGCAAACCGTAGCCAAAATCTGAAAGGCAGCGCCAACCCGGCTGAAAATTACAGCGCGTCATACTCCCTGAGCTACGAACTGGATCTCTGGGGGAAACTGTCCAGCAGCCGCAAACAGCAGGAGTGGCTGGTTAAAGCCACCGCGCTGGATCGACAGAATACGGCCCTGACGCTTATCGGTACGACGGCTGATTTTTACTGGCAGATAGCCATGCTCAACCAGCAGGTTGCCAGTCAACAGGAGGCGCTCACGCTGGCCGAACGCACCTTACAGCTGGTGGCCTCGCGCTATGCGGCTGGTGCCGTGGGACGCATTGATTATTTGCAGGCCCAGCAATCCCTGCGGGATAAACAAAACCAGCTTGCGAGCTTTATGCAGCAGCGTGAGAGCGCGCGTAATGCGCAGGCATTGCTCTTTAATGGTTCGCCGCTGATTCATCTGCCGCAGAGAAAGCGACAGGATTTCACGCAGCAGATTGCGGTGGCGCAAAGCCTGCCGGTAGAGGCACTCGCGCGCAGGCCCGATGTGCAGGCGAGCGAGTGGCGACTGCGCGCGGCTCTTGCCGGATCGGACGTGGCCCGGCTCAGCTTCTTCCCTTCCTTATCTCTTGACGCCACGTTGAATGCCGGGAGCGCAGCTTTCAGGCAGTGGTTCAGCAACCCCGCAAGCACGCTGGGGGGCGTTATCGCGTTGCCCTTTATGCAGTGGAATACCGTGCAGCTGACCATCGCGCAATCCGATCTTCAGGTTCAGGAGGCTGCAATAGACTTTCGCCACTCGGTCTATACCGCACTTGCGGAGGTCGATACCGCCATGACGCAGCGGGCAAGCTTTTTCCAGCAGCGCCAAAACCAGTTAGAAAACTTCAGGCTTAGCCAGCAGCGCGTAACGCTGGCACAAAGTCAGTACCGGGCAGGAGCCCTCTCATTGCAGAACTTACTGGAGGCGAGGGATGCGCTACTTAGCAGTGAGATAAACCTGGCAAGCCTGCACTACAGCTACCTCAGCGCCACGATGAAGCTGTGGCTGGCGCTGGGCGGGGCCGACATTGATGAAAACCACAGAAAAGGACAATCTGATGAGTCATGACTCTTTACCACGACGCGTGGTGATCACCGGCTATGGCGCGATTACGCCGCTTGGCAACAGCGCAGCGGCAAGCTGGTCGGCAATAATGGCTTACCAGCTCGGGTACCGCTATTACGACTGGCGAGAGCAGGGCATCAAAGCCCATTTCTTCGGCCTGATTGATAACGAACCCGATATCAAAACACTCCCTGCGGCCATTCGCCGCAGGCTGCCCCGCTTTGCCCGCCTGGCCGTGGCGGCGGCACAGGAAGCGATCGGCATGGCGTTCGGCGGGGGGCAGCCCGGGGATTACTACGATTTACTTGAGTGCGGCACGATAGTTGGCACCGGCTGGGCGGGGCAGGATGAAAGCTATGCCAACAACCAGCAGTACATGCGATTAAACCTTGGCTCGCCGTTCGGCAGTATTATGTCAATGCCGAATGTTGCCACGGCCGCCTGTAGCCAGTACTGGGGATTAAGAGGTTATCAAAGCACCCCGGTTGCGGCCTGCGCCACCGGCACTATGGCCATCGGCGATGCCTGTGAAGCGATCCGCAGCGGACGAGCGTCCATGATGCTCGCCGGGGGGGGGGAGTCCCTGCGCAGTTCCGCTTCGGTATGGGATATAGATGTGCTGGGTGCACTGACCAGCGAAGAAGAGGATATAACCCGGGCGTGCTGTCCCTTCAGCCTCGACCGTAGCGGCTTTGTGCTGTCGGAAGGGGCGGCTGTGGTCTGCCTGGAAGAACGAAATGCCGCCCTGGCGCGTGGCGCAAGGATTTTGGGGGAGGTTAAAGGCTACGGCAATTATTCTGACGCCGTTGATTTTACCGCGCCGGCGGACGATAAAGTGGCCCGCGTCAGGACCATAGAACGGGCGCTGGCGCAGGCGAGATTGCGGCCTGAGGAGATTGACTATATCAACGCCCACGGTACCTCAACGCCGCTTAACGATCTTAACGAAACCGACGCAATTAAGCTGGCATTCGGTGAGGCCGCGTGGCAAACGCCGGTATCCAGCACCAAATCTTACAGCGGGCATCTCATCGCGG
Organism: uncultured Buttiauxella sp.; assembly: GCA_946480445.1. GTDB lineage: Bacteria > Pseudomonadota > Gammaproteobacteria > Enterobacterales > Enterobacteriaceae > Dryocola. The sequence continues at coordinate 39,121 of CAMLJN010000013.1, read as the reverse complement.
CGGCGGGAAGCTTTGAAACGATCGTCTGCTTACAGGCGCTTGAGCACCAGGTCATGCCTGCTACCTGTCATTTGCAGCGCAGCGATCCGCAGTGCGACCTCGATTACATCCGCGAGGGGCATCGTCCCGGCAGGTTAAAAAATACTCTCAACCTGAGCTTTGGCTTCGGGGGCGCGAATGCTGCGCTGGTGATTGGGGCGGATACACAGTGAACTATTGTTACACCCTCAAGGATGCTGAACGCTGGGCTGAGTTCTCAGGGGATCGTAACCCTGTTCATTTTGACCTTGCCCATGCCCGGCAAATGGGCGGTGAAAATTTAATGGTCCATGGAATGCGAGCCATGCTGGACATGAAACGCGAGCTTTCATTACGTCTGCTTGAAGGCGGCATCAGTTCGCCCTGGATGAAATTCACCGCCCGACTTCGTCGCCCCATTCTGTGCCAGCAGCAGTATCACTTAAATGTTACGCGGGCAGGCGAACGATTTAACGCCCGGCTAAGCAGTGCCGATGAGAAAAATGAACATTATGTGGCCCGTCTGGCTCCCGCTTCGCCGCAAAGCGGAACATTTCCCCCGCCGGGTGAGTTGCGAACGGTTGCGATTACCCCCGCGTTAAAAGCATGTTTCTCCGGACAGGCCGACGACGCAGCGCAACGTTGGGTGTTTCTTGATGCCATGCTGTTTAAGACGCTGCTCTCTTCGCCGGAATTACTGTCGGCCCTCAGTGAGTTTGCCCCGGTCTGTCAGGGTACGACAACGACATTGCATGATTTGTTTGCCTCGACTCCGGTGGTGCAAACCCACCACGAGGTTTATTTCAGCGCAGAACTTCTCGCAAGCGCACTTGAAGCGACGTTGCTGGTGGATATTGCGGCTCCTCAGATGGTGGGGAACCGCGAGTCAGGCTATGTGATGCGCATGGATATTCGGGGCTGGTCAGGTGACCGCCCACAATTGCTTACGAGCATAACATTCAGAATTTCACCTCGGTCATGGAATTAACCCATAAGGAAATACAGATGAAAACCTATCAGGAAGCTTACGAGCTGGTTAGCGAAATGCTAAGTGATGCAAAAGACCTGGACATCAATGAACTGTCAGCCGAGTTGCCTTTGTATTACCTCAAACTCGACAGTCTGGACTATGTCGAACTGATGGTGCTGGCGAAACGCGAATTCGGCTTCACGCTCAACGCCGAACTCTTTATTCGCCAGCCCAGTATGACGCTGGGTGAGCTCTGTCATATGCTGATTACGGAAGAAAAGTAACGTGACGAACAGGAAATGGGTTTTGGTGACGGGCGGTAGCAGAGGCATTGGCCGCGCGATTGTTGAAGAGCTGGCTCAGCGCTGGAACGTGGTGTTTACCTGGCGAAGCGGGCAACAGCAAAGTGAAGATGTCCTTGCGGCATGCGGAAAATTACCGGGCTGGGTTGAGGGGATCTGCTGTGACGGTACGGATCCCGGGCAGGTTGATAAGGTTACGGCGGATCTGTTGACTCGCCACGGCGCGCCCCATGCCATTATTCATAATGCCGGAATTACCCAGGACCGGCTCCATCTACACCACGATGCGGAAAGCTGGACCCGAATTATTGAGACAAATCTTAATGCGGTCTTTTACTTCAATAAAAATTTACTGCCTGAGATGCTGATTCAGCGTAGCGGGGCGATCCTGTTGATGTCCTCGGTCTCGGCCATAAAAGGCAATCCCGGCCAGACGGCCTACGGGGCAAGCAAAGCTGCGATGGTGGGGCTTGGGCGATCTTTGGCCCTTGAACTGGGCCGGTTTAATATTCGGGTTAACTGTCTGCTGCCCGGCATCATTGAGAGTGAGATGACTCAGGAGATCCCGGCCGAGGTGCAAAAATTGCTCCGCAAGCAAATTGCGTTGCGCCGTGCGGGCACGGTGAAAGAAGTCGCGCAGGCTGCGGCGTTTTTGATTGGGGATGAAAGCCAATATATGACCGGCCAGAGCTTGATTCTGGACGGCGGTATGACGGCCTGAGCAGGGGAATATGCTGTTGCGGCGTGAGGCGTGTGCGACACGCCTTTTTACCTGTGTTTCACATAATACCTGGCAAAATTCCTAATGTCGGCCAGATTTTATCATCAGCTTCATACAAAAAATAAATAGAACATCTTTTGGAATCCCTGGCTCGCGTATTTTTTCGCCTTATTTTTATGGGATATTTCTGAGTAAAGACGCTCTGTGAGCATGATATCTCTTAATGATTGACTCACATTCAGGCCAGAGAGCGGGTCTGCCAGACGGTCAGGGAAGATGCAGACTTATTGATTAAACTGATTAGTGCATGTCACTATTTTTTGAGCATGATACACGTACTCAGTCTCAATGCATCCTATAATTTCCTGTAAAAAATCCCTCTCCCTTTATATATATTCGCAGGTTTGGCAAGCACTCTTGCGTGTTCAATTAATTACCTGACTGAATAAATTTTTATCATTTCTTTGCCTCTTGTTTTTAACAGAAAATATGCGAGTATAAAATCACTTCAATAGAGGTGGATCTTACTATGCCAGGCTTAGGATCGCGGATTTATCCTGATCCGGTTAACGGCGCGTATGACAATTTAGTCATTGATAAAAATCATGAGGCAATATGAAAAAACGCAAACATTTAACCCCTTCGGAAGTCAATCGACTGCTGGAGGCCTCCCTGAAAGGTAACAGCCCGGAACGAGATTTTTGTCTCATCTGGATGTGTTTTATTCACGGCTGTCGGGTCAGTGAGATCAACAGCTGGCGCCTGTCAGACCTGGACCTCGAAGGCGGGAATATCTATATTCGACGCCTGAAAAATGGCTTCTCAACGGTGCATCCCTTATACGTGCGTGAGAGAAAATGCCTGCAAAAATGGCTGGAAAAAAGGAAATATATGCGGGGGGCGGAAACAGAATGGTTATTTTTATCTAACCGGGGCACCAGAATATCCCGCCAGCGTATTTATTGGTTAATTCGAAATTACAGTGAGGCGGCCAATCTGGATATTATTGCCCATCCACATATGTTACGCCATGGTTGCGGATTCGCTCTTGCTGACAGAGGAATAGATACGCGGTTAATTCAGGATTATTTAGGTCATCGCAATATTCAAAATACCGTTTTGTATACTGCAAGCAATGCACAGAGATTCAGGGAAGTCTGGTAAAACATGTTTAATAACGCTAAAAAGAGTCATTTTGAACTAAAATGACTCCTATAGTTGTTTAACCTGCAAATCATGTCGTATTCGCAATTGTCTAGTGGAATTTTCAGAAAAATACTCCATATTCAGTTTTAAACGCTAGCGCAATTTACGGCAAATGAATTGACTTTTTTAGTGTTAAATTCAGGCGTAGAAAATTCTCACCTCATAAAAACAAGTCAATTTTCGCGTTACTGGTTTATCTAATTGTTTTCCATAGATTTACATCAACCTGGATCAACTCGCCACAGGCTGAGTTGACTTAGGGATGAGTAAAATCTACGATGTGCACACTTTAGTTCAAAATGAATCGTTTAATTTTTATTAGCGTGCCACATACGTTGCATAAAATATAAAAATGATTCACGAACTAAATAAAAGGGACGGCACTAATTGATGCCAAAAATATATTGCAATATACCTCGGTATATATATTTTCAAAGGAAAGATGTATGAATAAGAATTTTATCGCCGTTGCCGTACTGGCTGCTTCCGCTATTTCCCCTGTAGCCTTTGCTGCTGATGGTACCGTTAACTTTACCGGTTCTATCACTGATATCGCCTGTACTGTTGATACTGATTCTAAGAATCAGATTGTTGATCTGGGTAAAGTGTCTAAAACAGCCTTCACCGCAGAGAGCAAAACGGCAGGCGCTAAAGAGTTCTCTCTGGTGCTCAAAGACTGTCCGCCAACGGTGACCAGCGCGAAAGTTCGTTTTGACGGCCAACAGGTGCCTGGTGATAACTCAATACTTGCGTTAAACGATGCGGCTGATAAGGCGTCTAACGTTGGTATTCAGCTGAGCGACAACCAGAACAACGTGATCAATCTTTATCAGGATTCTGCGGCGTACAATCTTACGACTGATGTGAACTATCTTAAATTTGTGGCCAAGTACTATGCAACTGGCACAGGTAACGATGTGACCGCGGGTTCTGCTAACGCCGTAACTGACTTCACCATCATTTATCCATAAGGCCCGGTTTACCTGCAAACCAGGTAAATACGTCGCTGAACCAAAGGAAGTGTGAACTTCCTTTGGTTTTTCTTTACAAAGACTCATGGATAGAGCCAATGAATACTTTTTGCAAGTTACTTGTTATTACGCTGGGCATGGCCTGTTGCATGCAAGCTTATGCTGGCGTGGTGATCGGCGGTACACGACTCATTTATGACGGAAATAAAAAAGAGTCCTCGCTGAGTATCAGTAATCCGGACAAGAGTCCCTACTTAATTCAGTCGTGGGTTTCGGCCCAGGAAACGGATACCAGCAAAGTGCCTTTTATTATCACCCCCCCTATATTCAGGCTGGATGGTGGGCAAGACAATATCCTGCGGGTCATTCGGGCTGGGGGGAATCTCCCGGACGATAAAGAGTCCCTGTACTGGTTGAATATTAAGTCAATTCCTTCGGCAGAAAAAAAGAATAACACCTTACAAATAGCGGTAAAAACGAGCATTAAATTGATTTATCGTCCCGGCGGCGTAAAAGGAAAACTCGAAGAGGCGGCGCAAAGTCTGCAGTGGCAGCGTAACGGCAATCAATTACGCGTAAGTAACGACTCGCCATTTTATATCTCATTCTTCAACGTGAAGGTGAATGGTGTGGCATTAAAAGACACCACAATGGTGGCGCCTCGTTCAAGCGCAAACTTCTCTGTATCCGCAGGAGGCGGTAGTGAAGTTAGCTGGCAAATTATTAATGATTTCGGCGGCGCAAGTAAGGTCTTTAACGCCGCGTTGTAATGCCAGACGAAAGCGAAACAACATAATTCCTATTAATTTGACAGGGAATCGGCTTAGCTCGCCTGCATTCAGAGGCTCGGGCTAAGTAACGGAGTTAAATGGATGAAAAACCAGAAGCAGTTGAGATATTACCGATTTAATCGTACCCCGCTTGCCTGGCTAATCTCATGTCAGGTTGCCGTGTTAATGGGGATGTCCAGCCCGGCACTGGCGCGTGATTTTTTTGACCCGGCGTTTCTTGAAATTGATAACCCTGCTCAGCGCGGTGCCGATCTTTCCATTTTTTCTGAAAGTGGCAAGCAGGCACCGGGACGTTACCGCGTGGACATGTATCTCAATGGAGAAATGGTCGATTCCGAGGATATAGATTTCAAAAACGTTAAAGACGCAGAGGGCAATGAAAGTCTGCAACCCTGCCTCAGCGGCGGTCAGCTGGAAGCGATGGGCATACGGGTTGATTCGTTCCCCATGATTAAAGCGATGGGGGAGTGCGTCGATCTCTCAGTGGCGATCCCTCAGGCGCAGGCAACATTCCTTTTTAACCAGCTGCGTCTGAATCTGAGCGTTCCGCAAATTGCCCTGAATCAACAGGCCAGAGACTACGTTTCGCCGGAAAAATGGGACACAGGCGTATCGGCCATGCTGGTCAACTACAGTTTTAGCGGGGCAAAGAGCTGGGCGAGAAATTCGTCAAACGCCGACAACGATTCTCAGTATCTGAACCTGCGCTCCGGCGCCAACTTCGGAGCCTGGCGCCTGCGTAACTACTCCACCTGGAGCCGCGATACAGACGGGAATACCCGCTGGAACTCCATCAATACCTACGTGCAACGCGATATTGTGGCGATAAAAAGCCAGCTGACCCTCGGGGACAGCTCATCGGCATCAGACGTGTTTGACAGCGTCCCTTTCCGCGGCGGTCAGCTGGCTTCCGACGATGATATGTTGCCGGACAGCATGAAAGGCTACGCCCCCGTAGTGCGCGGGATTGCGCGAAGCAATGCGCAGATTATTATCCGCCAGAACGGTTATGTCATCTATCAGCGCTATGTCGCTGCCGGGGCATTCGAAATTACCGATCTCTACCCCGGCGCAGGCAGCGGGGACCTGAATGTCACCATCAAAGAAAGCGACGGCAGCGAGCAGTATATATTGGTGCCTTATGCGTCGGTGCCGGTACTGCAACGAGAAGGGCGAATCAAATACAGTCTGACCAGCGGGCAGTATCGTTCATCAAACGGTGAGGTGGATGAGACACCTTTCAGCCAGGGCACCGCTATCTATGGTCTGCCGTGGGGCGCGACATTATACGGCGGATTCCAGGCGGCCAGTAAGTATCAGTCCCTTGCCGTAGGCTGGGGCCAGAATATGGGGCGCATCGGGGTGCTGTCCGCGGATGTCACTCAGGCCTGGACCAAGCCGCAGGATGAGCAGAAGGACGACGGGCAATCCTGGCGAGTGCGCTACGGGAAAAGCTTCATCGAAACCGGCACCAACTTCAGTCTGGCGAGCTACCGCTATTCAACCAGAGGCTATTACTCCTTACAGGAGGCGCTGGACACCTATACCCGGAAGGGGCATCCGGCTTCCGGCAAAGGGCAGCACAAAAAGAACCGTGCCGAACTGACGCTAAGCCAGAACCTGTGGGAAAAAGCCGGATCGCTCTCACTAAGCTTAATCAGCGAAGATTACTGGAACGATAATCAGCGTACTCAGTCGTCAAGTCTGGGCTACAACAACAACTGGAATGGGCTCGGCTACGGGCTGCACTATACCTACAGTAAAAACGGCTATGACAGCAGAGGCAGCCGCATAAACAGTACCGAGCATATCGTTGCCTTTAACGTCAGCGTTCCCCTGAGTAAGTGGCTACCGAACAGCTACGCCACCTATAACATGAATACCAGCCGTCACGGCAGCACCACCAACACGGTTGGCCTGAACGGCAACGCGCTTGAAGACGGCAACCTGAGCTATGCCGTCAGCCAGGGCTATACCAGTCAGGGCGAAGGCGCAAGCGGTAACCTTAGTGCGGATTATCGTGGCGGTATGGGTGAGGTCAACGTGGGTTATGGCTACGACCGTACCCGGCAGCGCCTTGATTATGGTCTGCAGGGCGGGATTCTGCTTCATGAGGACGGCCTGACATTATCCCAATCCTTGAGCGAAACGATCGCGCTGGTTAAAGCGCCGGGAGCGAGCGACGTTCGCGTGATCAACCAGACGGGCGTGACGACCGACTGGCGGGGTTATGCGGTAGTGCCTTATCTCTCTGTCTATCGTCGTAACAATATTGCCCTTGATAGCGCCACGCTTGGTGATGACGTTGATGTGGAGCTCAGCAGCCAGACGGTTATCCCGCGACGAGGGGCCATTGTCCGTGCGGACTTTAAAACCAATATCGGCCAGCGAGCGCTCATTGCCTTAGCGATGCGTGATGGCTCGCCGGTTCCCTTCGGTGCCACGGTCACTGATATTGCGCGTGAGCAAAATAGTGCCGGTATCGTTGGCGATGAGGGGGAGGTCTATATGACAGGCCTCGCAGACAGCGGAACACTTCAGGTTAAGTGGGGCAGCGAGCCTTCACAACAATGCCAGGTGAACTACAGCCTGGCGCCGAGGAGCGAAACAAGCGGTATTTCCATGGCGAAAGCCGGGTGCTTATAAGGTGATGAAGATGAAAGTAACTGACTTAAACTCGGGCCTCCTTTCCGGCGTGCTGCTCGCCGCAGGTTTAACCTGTTCCATATCCGCCTCGGCGGCACCGGCGCCCGGGCAGTGTGAAGCCATAGGGGGGCCGAAAGGCTACTCTTTTACGTTTAGCCCGACGTTCACCGATCCTGCGCAAAACGTGGCCGGTAAAGTGATTGAGAATGCCGCGGGAAGTAACTGGAATTCACCTTCCAGCTACCTGGCAAGCTGCGGTTGTACAAGTATGACTGCGGCCTACATTACGGCGACCTCTGCTTTAACGACGCTCAATCATACCGACGGGCCGCTGAAATATTACGTCCTGAACGAGTACCTCGCCGTTAGCAGCCAGGTCTATATCGGCGGTGAGTACAAAGATTATGTCCCCGCGCCTTTTAACAATCAGACTAACAGGGCAACGCAGTCAGGCGGCTGTTTCCGTCAACCCTATCTGAGCGGCTCCCGGGGAAAGATTAATCTTTATTTCCGTCGGCCTTTTGTCGGCCAGTCCATTATTCCGTACACAAAATTGCTTGATGTCTATCTTTCATCCACCAATGGTGTAACGAGCCCGACACCCGTTTCCAGCGTTTCGATGAGCGGTATGGTAACGGTGCCGCAAAACTGTGAAATAAATCCGCAGCCGGTAACGGTCAACTTTGGCGATATTTTGTCTGGTTCATTTTCCACCAAAGGGGCTAAGCCTGCAGGCTTTACACCCATTCGTAGAGAGCTGACCCTGGCATGTCGGAATATCTCCGATGGGGTGAAAATAAGCCTTTCCTTCCAGGGCACGCCGGATCCGAATGAACCGACGGCACTGATAAGCAGTAATAAAGATATCGCCGTTAAAATTGTAGATACACAGGGAACGGCTATTACTCCGCAAAGTGGGCGTTTGCCTGTCGCGATGGATTATGTAAATCAGTCGGGAAGAAGTGAAATAAGTCTTTATCCGATCAATACCACCGGAAATAGCCCGGAGGTTGGGTCGTTTAATGCAACGGCTACAATCAGAGCAGAAATCGAGTAACCCTCGGGCTGCATGAAATGTGGCATAAGGAAAGCAGTCTATTATTTAAGGAAAAATAATGCAGAAAATTAAAGCAACTCTACTCAACAACGCAATGCTGTTGGCTCTGTTGGCCGGCGCGGTTTCCAGTCAACAAGCCCTGGCGACTACCCAGTTAAATATTACCGGCACCATTAAAGCTTCCCCGTGTATCGTGGACGGAGATTCTGGCAACGGCATTGATGTTGACCTCGGTAATAATATTCAGGCGTCCACCCTTGCTGCGGCCTCCAGTTTTAGCGACTGGAAACCTTTTAATCTGACGCTGACCGATTGCCCGGTCACCACGAATGTCGTGACGGCTACGTTTAGCGGCTTACCGGCGACGGAAAACACCGCACTGTATCGCAATACCGGTGATGCTACCCGGGTTCAGGTGGAGCTTCAGGATGCGGCAAATAACAACATGGGCGACGGTAAAACGATGACCACGAACGTAAACCACAGCTTAAACAATGCGGTATTCGCCCTGAAAGCTCGCGCGTTCAGCAGCCAGGGCGGTGCGACGCCGGGCAGTATCGTGGGTACAGTACAGGTAGCCTTCGTTTATCAGTAATGTCACGCCCCTGACAGAGCGCGTCTGTGCCAGGGGACTCTTATCACGGCTAAACAATGAGAGGTAGACATCTCAATGTGTGCGATCGTCATGGAGGCCTGCGCATTTACCGCGCGGGGGATACGTGAAGTTCTGGAACATAAATCAAGTTTTGAGGGTGAGGTCAGGATCTCTGATGGTCTGCGCGAGCTTCCTGTGCTGATCGCAAGATATCAACCCAGCTTACTGATCGTGGAACTTTGCGGCACCAATGAGTCCGTAATGGACGGGTTGTCGTTCGTTGCCCAGTGGCAATCCCGCTGGCAGCAATGCAAGTTGATTATTTGCACCGGTCTGGACGATCCAAAAGTATTACAGCTGTTATGCGCCGCAAAAATCACCGGGATAGTCCTCAAACAGGAGCCTACGCTTGCCCTGATACAGTGTATTGAACAGGTGCTGAACGGGCGGCGGAATTTTAGCTACAAAGCCAGGCAGCGAATGGCGCACACCGCACCGGTAGACAAGCCGCTAACCCTGCGCGAACTGGCGGTTCTGAAGTCTCTCTTTGCCGGAAACAGCGTGACCAGAACAGCGCTGGATATGCAGCGTGACGTGCGCACAGTGAGCAGCCAAAAGCGCAAAGCAATGCAAAAACTGGGCTTTATCAACGACGGTGCGATGTTTATTCAGGGTAAATGGTTAAATAATATTAACCCGGTATTTACTAATTCATTTGGCTGAGTGCCAGGACGGGAAGACGCTTATAAAAAGGAGTTTTTATGCAGCCAGTCACAACAAGCAAAATGACTGTAGCACTGATGAACAGCTTTCCCTTATTGCTGGAGGGGATGGCGGGGTTTATTAAAGATAACCATGAGAATGTTGAGATCGTTTCCCAGGATATCAGCATGTTGCAGGTCAGCGAACGTTTGCAATATCAGCAGGTCGATATGCTTATCGCCGACCTGAGCGGCCAGAATGAAACGGCGTTCATAGGATGTGGCCGTTTACTGGAACTCTGTTCTGCGCAGCCCAGGCTCAGGGTGCTGATTTATACGCACTGTAAAGAAAGTGATGTGCTAAGCAAGCTGGCGGCCAGAAAGAATATCAGCATAATCGAAAGAAGCCATTCTCTCGGGCAGGCTGATTATTATTTCGAACGCTTCCTGTCCGGTGAACAGGTGCTTAGCCCGCTGATTGAAAATTTACTGGCGCGTCGACCCGAATGCGACTTTGGCAAGCTTAACAAGCTGACCCGCTGCGAAAACGACGTGCTTTTGTATCTTTTTAATGGACTCAGCCTCGGACAAATAGCCGAACGAAAAAACCTGAGTGTAAAAACCATCAGCGCCCACAAGTGTAATGCGATGCGTAAATTACATTTAGCCAATGACAGCGAATTATTCTCATTGCGTAATAGCTTTACCTATCTTTGAGCTGTATTGAGCAGTGTGTCCGGTAGCAATCCGCAGCATTAAATTAATGCTGCTCTGCGCTATTGTGTTTTATTCGGCATGTTAAAGGAAGAAACATGATTAGTATAATTATTGATTGTAAGGACCAGCTCTATCGCCAGGGCATAGAGTTAATGATAGCGAATATCTTACATCTCACGTCCAGTAAAAAACTCCGCTTTAGCAGCAGGCTGGAGAGCGATGCAATTGAGCAAGCTGATATTATTGTTAAATATTTTTCGGCGGGCGAGAAATATATCTGCCAGCCGGTGTTTTTAGACCGTAAGAAAAAAAGCCTGATGATAGGTTTGTATGACGGCGGGGATGACCAGTTTGCCTTCTTGCCGCAGTGTATAAAAGATATTGTTTTTATCAGCTGCAATAAACCGCTTAATGAGGTCGTCGATCTTATCCAGAACGGCTGGCAAAGGTGTCAGTCGGACGATAGCGGAGCAAAGATGCCCAACTGTCTGAGCTGCCGACACAGAACGCTTTCCGCGCAGCAGGTAAAAGTGGCATCCTTTATCCATGCCGGTATCAATACACATCTGATCGCCGAACATTTAAATATCACACCGAAAACAGTTTGTGCGCATAAGCGTATGATTATGACGAAGTTCGATCTCAAAAACGACAAAGAGCTGATTACGCTGTTAGGTATTCTCAAACAAAATGAGACCATGCAGCGCATGCATCTGAGCGCGGTTAATCAGCTTTATGGCTAAAGACGGCACGCTCGCTGGCAGGAGTCAGACGGAAATCGGGACAAGTAAGGGAAGTACTTAAAAGGAATGGTGCGTTCAATTGGACTCGAACCAACGACCCCCACCATGTCAAGGTGGTGCTCTAACCAACTGAGCTATGAACGCAGAGAAAATATAACAACTAACCTGTTGATTTAGTTGCTCTTTCAATATGCTTTTCGAAAGAATGGCTATTATGAACGGAGTTTTCCGCCATGACAAGCTTCTCGTGAAAGTTCTGCTGTCAAATGCTGCATGTTTAACCTCCTGAAGACCCACGGCTTAGCCGGTTTTCGGCAAAGCTTAACCGTTTAAATTCGTTGTCACTTTCTCCCCGGCATTGGATCTTGTGTCTCTGGAACAGGGCCATTTATTGGGGTTGAGTGGGTATGGCGAGCGGGAAAAAAGCAGCTTATCTGCACATGCAGCAAAGAGAGGTTATCAGGCAGCTGGCCAGGACGTGGTTATGGCGCAGCGAGCTGCCGACCTGGCTGCTGATTGCCGTCGTTTATGGCGGCTGGTTTTTGACGCTTGCATACTGGCAGCTGCTTGGGCGCTTTGCGGCGACGCTGCTGCTTATCTGGTTCACCACCTGGTATCTTTCCCTGCAGCATGAGCTGATTCACGGCCATCCGACACGTTCTGCGCGTGTTAACCACCTGCTGGGCCTTATGCCGCTGGCAGTCTGGTATCCCTATGCACTTTATCGCGATCTGCATCTGGCACACCATAATAATGACGAGCTTACCGTGCCTGAGCGTGACCCGGAGACTTACTACTTCTCCGCGCGGACGTGGCATGGGTTTGCGGGCTGGCAGAAAAGAGTCATTCGCTGGCGCAATACCTTTGCCGGAAGGCTGCTGCTTGCCCCGCTGCTGGATATTGTCCGGACGCTTTTCAGCCTGATAAAAGCCTTCAGCAACCGGCAATGGCCACAGATACGCATGTGGGTCATCCATGGCGCGCTGCTGGGGGCACTTTTTACCTGGATTGCACAGCAGGGTTTCCCGGTCTGGTACTATGTGGTGGCCGTGAGCTATCCGGCATTAGCCGTGACCAAAATTCGTTCCTTCCTGGAACACCGCGCGGCGGATGACCCGCTGGCCCGTTCGGTTATCAATGAGACTTCGCTTGCGTGGCGGCTCCTGTTCCTGAATCTTAATTACCATTCAGTACATCACGATCTACCGGGCGTGCCCTGGTACGGATTACGCAAAATTTATCTGCTCTACCGGCAAGATTATCAGCTGCGCAACCACGGTTTTGTGGTGAAAGGCTATGGTGAATGGGTGCGACAATTTTTGATCAGGCCGCTGGATGTCGATCTCCATCCTGACTTAAAAACCACGGAGCAGGCCAGCAAACCATGATCAACACGATGTCATTGCCCATGTACGATGTTTATCGGCCCGATACTCAGGCGCTCTGGTCAGCTCTTCTGCCGCTGCTGGTGGAAGAGGGGCTGGCTGCAGAGCGCCTGAGTATCGTCTGGCCGCAGGAGGAGCAGTTATCCCACTGGCAGAAAGAGGAGGTGTTGCTCAGCCAGACCTGCGGCTACCCGCTGGTCACGTTCCTGACGGAGGTACAGCTGGTGGGCTGTTTTCAGTATTCAGCGCCGGGCTGCGAGAATGCTTCCTACCGAAGCTTCCTGATTGCACGCGAAGAAGACGCTAACAAAACACTGGCGGATTTCCGGGGGCGAAGGGTGGTTTGCAATTCCCCTGACTCGCAGTCGGGCTATAACGTCCTGCGAAGCATGATTGCGCCGCTGGCGCAGGAGGGGGCATTTTTTGCCGGAGCCACGTTCAGCGGTAGCCATCGCAACTCGTTGCTGGCGTTGACAGGCCGTTCGGCTGATATCGCGGCCATAGACTGCATAACCTGGGCTTTGCTGGCCCGCCACGAACCTCATCTTTTACGTGGGCTTGCTGTCATTGGGCAAAGCCCACCGGCTCCCGGCCTGCCGCTAATTACCTCGTCTAAAACCTCACCTGCAAGCCTTGCCGCCCTCAGACGAGCACTTGAAAGGCTCGTTGGCGACAAGGCCTACCGCACCCAGTGTGAGGCGCTGTTTATCTGCGGATTTAGCGAGCTTGCCCGCGAGGATTACTCGGTCATTGTGCAATGGCAGGAGCAGGCCTGCGACCTGGGCGTGACGTGTCTTTAAGTAAACAAGCGGGATGGTTTTCCTGGGTGGGGTAATGCGGCCGGGCAAAGACAGCCCGCACACACAGCGGGCCGTTTAGCCTGTCCTCAGCTATTAATGACCTTGTCAGACCTTTTTGTCGACGAACGCGTTAACCACTTCAGCCATGCCAGGGTTGCTGCAACCAGTGCGGCTGCGGCAATTATAACGAGATAGTATGCGTGGTCGAAGGCCGCATGGGCAAAACCTGTTAGCTCGCCTGCCTGTTTATCCCCAAGCGTAGTCGCGACGCGAAGGGCACCGTCCAGACTATCCCAGGCTTCGTTTGTGCTGACAAGACCATCAGGTAGCGTCAGGCTGAGACTATAAGCGGCGAGAGGCCCAGCACCAGCTGAAAACGCTGCGTCAGCGCCAGCTCAAGGCCCGTCAACGCAATCATGGAAACGATCGCTACCGCGACGCCGCTGGAAAACTGACGATTCCTGAACAGAGAAAAATCAATCATCGGCTGCGGGGAACGACGCTGACGTTTAACAAACAAAGCGAGCAGCCATACGCCAGTTGCAGCGGAACCCACTACCACGGGCAGTGACGCCTGTACGGCGCTCATTTCTTTTAGCGCATAAATCACGCCAACCAGTCCGCTCATCACCAGCAGAGAGCCAAGGATATCGCAGGGGCGATCCGGATTGCCTTCGCCACGAGGAATTAAGGCCCAGGCGCAGGGAAGAACCGCCAGAACCACAGGCACGTTAATCAGAAAAACAGAGCCCCACCAGAAATACTCAAGCAGTGCACCGCCGAAAACAGGGCCAAGCGCTGCCGCGCTGGAGGCGACGGCCGCCCAGATACCGATGGCAAGCGCCCGTTCCCGCTCGTCTGTGAAGACCTGACGAACGATAGCGAGCGTCGCAGGCATCATCATGGTGGCACCGACGGCCAGCAAAACGCGCGAGGCGATAAGCCATTCCGCGCCGGGTGAAAACGCCGCGCAGAGGGAGGCGAGGGCGAACACCGGCAGTCCGGACATAAACATCAGCTTGTGACCGAGCCGGTCGCTTAACATACCCGCGCCGGGCAGCAGTCCGGCCACGACCAGCGGATAAGCATTGACGATCCACAGCTTTTGGGTCGCGGTGGCATCAAGCGCCTGGGTCAGGCGGGGCAATGCTGTGTAGAGCACCGTCATATCAATGATGATCAGGAACAGGGTGCAGGTAACGATAGCCAGGATCAGCCAGCGATTGAAGACGTACATAAACTTGCCTCTGGAACGGAAGAGACGGGCTGATTGGCCCGATTTGAGCGTTTGCTCAAGTCCGGGAAGATACTTGAGCAAGCGCTCAATATCAAGCTGTACGCACAGACATGTTTAAAGAGGGTTTAACCGACGGTATTGCAAAAGCAGGTAACAGCGCCTGGGGCAGAGTCAGCGAGAGAGGGCAAAGAGTCGAGGATAAGAGGGCGTTATTCAGGAATGACATAAAACAGCGTAACGAGGAGCGATAAACTGACAAACAGCGAGGAGGAGAGTACAGGGAAATATTGGGATGACTAACTGAAATGGTGCGTCCGAGTGGACTCGAACCACCGACCCCCACCATGTCAAGGTGGTGCTCTAACCAACTGAGCTACGGACGCACTGGATAAAACGTTAAAATGGTGCGTTCAATTGGACTCGAACCAACGACCCCCACCATGTCAAGGTGGTGCTCTAACCAACTGAGCTATGAACGCATCAAGCTGTCTGCTGACAACGGGGACGAATATTAGCGGCAGCCCGTGTGCCTTGCAAGGGGAAAACCGTAATTTTCTTTAAGATTTCACGCAATTGCCGAGCAACTAAGCAGTACGTTGAAAAAGTAGCCGCCGAAATGGCGGCTACTGTCTGTTTATCGAGCAGCGCGCTGCAAAATAGTCACCGAAGGCTGACGTTGCAGCCAGCGCATACGCAGCATCATCATCACCGCCGCTGATGTCAGTCCGATAATAAAGCCCATCCAGAAACCAGCAGGTCCCATAGGCTCGACGACCAGGTCGGTTAACGCCAGCACATAACCGCTCGGCAAACCCAACACCCAGTAAGCGATAAAGGTGATAAAGAAAATGGAGCGGGTATCTTTATAACCACGCAGTACGCCGCTGCCGATGACCTGCACCGAGTCAGAAATCTGATAAACCGCAGCCAGCAGCATCAGGTGCGCGGCCAGGGCGACGACCGCCGGACTGTCGTTGTAGAGCAGGGCGATTTGCTCGCGCATTAACACGGTAAAAAGCGCCGTACACATCGCCATGCACACCCCCACGGCAATCCCCGTCCGGGCTGCTGTCTGCGCATCAAGTGTTGATCCCTGTCCAAGCCGGAAGCCGACGCGAATGGTGACGGCTGCGGCAAGAGACATCGGCAGGACGAACATCAGCGAGCTGAAGTTGAGTGCAATCTGGTGACCGGCTACGTCAATAATTCCCAGCGGCGAGACAAGCAGGGCCACCACGGCAAACAGCGTCACCTCAAAGAACAGCGCCAGCGCAATCGGCAGGCCGAGCTGGACCAGGCGTTTCACCACGTTCCAGTCGGGTGGGGTGAAACCCGCCGGGCTGCGTATATCACGCATGGAACGCGCCTTACGCACGAAGGAAATCATGCTAAAGAACATGACCCAGTACACCGCCGCGGTGGCGACACCACAGCCAATTCCGCCCAGCGAAGGCATACCGAAATGGCCGTAGATAAAGATATAGTTTACCGGGATATTCACCAGCAGGCCGATAAAGCCCATCACCATACCGGGCTTGGTTTTCGCCAGCCCTTCGCACTGGTTACGGGCCACCTGGAAGAACAGGTAGCCAGGTGCACCCCAGAGCAGCGCGCGCAGATAGCCCACGGCCTTTTCAGCCAGCACAGGATCGATATTGTGCATGGAACCGATGATATAACCTGCATTCCACAGCACGACCATGATCAGCACGGACACCATACCGGCGAGCCAAAAGCCCTGGCGGATTTGATGTGCGATACGATCCCGTCGCCCTGAACCGTTGAGCTGCGCCACCACCGGCGTTAAGGCCAGCAGTAAACCGTGACCAAATAAAACCGCCGGCAGCCAGATTGACGTGCCAATGGCCACCGCCGCCATATCGGTGGCGCTGTAGCCGCCCGCCATGACGGTATCGACAAAGCCCATTGCGGTTTGCGCGACCTGGGCCAGGATCACGGGGATAGCCAGCGCGAGTAGCTGGCGGGCCTCAATAAAGTACTTCTGCATACAGACACCTGATTATTATTAGTTATAAGAGACACAAAGACGCCGCCATACATGGCAGCAAGAAGAAAAAACAGGGGAATAAGCCTGACTATTGTAGCGAGAGTTAATTAAATCGCCAGCCAAAAAATCGCCCGGCGGTGATGATAACTGGCAAGCTGTTTTTCCAGCTGCTAAAGTGCCGCACACAGATGCAGGCATTTCCCCGCAGGGAGATTATTGCCACTTGTTGAATCGCCAGGAGCTTTAGGATGTTTACAGGTATTGTGCAGGGCACCGCGACCCTGGTCGCCATTAGCGAGAAACCCAACTTCCGCACCCACGTTATCGAGATGCCTGAGGCGATGTTGCCCGGTCTGGAAACGGGCGCGTCCGTGGCGCACAACGGCTGCTGTCTGACGGTGACGGAAATAGCCGGTACTCGCGTAAGTTTTGATCTGATGAAAGAAACCCTGCGCATTACCAATCTTGGCGAGCTGGCCGTCGGGGACGTTATCAACGTCGAACGAGCGGCAAAGTTTAACGACGAGATTGGCGGGCATTTAATGTCCGGACATATTATGACCACTGCGGAAGTGGTGAAGATCCTTACCTCAGAAAATAACCGCCAGATCTGGTTTAAAATTCAGGACAAGAGCCTGATGAAATACATCCTGCACAAAGGGTATATCGGCATCGACGGGATCAGTCTGACCGTCGGCGAAGTGACGGCTAGCCGTTTTTGCGTGCACCTGATCCCGGAAACGCTCCAGCGTACGACGCTTGGCAGTAAAAAACTGGGCGGCCGTATCAACATTGAAATCGATCCGCAAACGCAGGCGATTGTTGATACGGTGGAGCGTGTTTTAGCCCAACGTGAAGCGTCGCTGGCAGCTGTGTTGCCAAAGGAATAGCATGAGGCGGCGGGGGAGGCATTGTTACCCGCCGTTCATTTAAGCCAGCAATAAACTTCCGCGAACCAAATCGGTGTGCTGGCGTTCACCCAGCAGAAGCGCTACCGCGCGGCGGGCAATGTTTTCCAGCGGGTATTCAATGGCCGGGATGCTACTGGCCCCCGGCAGCCGCGTTGAGCCGTCCAGACTAAACACCATCACTTTCTCCGGCACCGTTAACTGATACTGGTTAAGCATCATTACCGCTTCCTGCGCCTGGCTGTCGTCGGTGACCAGCAGGGCGGTGAACTTCACCCCGCTGTTAATTAACTTCTGTAACGCGATGCGCAGGGAAGGCTCATTTTCGATAACCAACTGGCGGTTAAACGGCACGACATAATTGTGCAATGCCTGGCGATAGCCATCCATGGTCAGCGTTGCCGCTTCGCCTGCGGGGAAGTTAACCAGCGCGATACTCCTCCGCTGCTGCGAGCACAGATAGTGCACGGCCGTTTCTGCGGCGAAAACCCGATCGCACTGTACGCTGTTCTCGCAGGCCGGATTCAGGCAGTCAATCAGCACCACCTCTTCAGGAAGCTCTGGCAACATAAAGCGTGCGCCGACCACGACCAGCGCATCACACATTCCGTTAGAGAGTTCCTCCACGGCATGCATCACACTTTTCCCCTCGCTGGCAAAACGCAGCAGCAGATGCTTGCGATGCTGGCTGAGCTGTTTCTCTAGCGCCTGAAGATAGCCCGTGGCTTGTTGAATATGATCCGTGGCGCAGATGACCCCGATGCAGTTGGTCGACTGGCTGCTCAGCGACTGGGCGATCGCGTTTGGTTTGTAGTTAAGGATTTCAGCGGCGCGCAAAACGGCCTGGCGGCTTTCTTCCTTAACGCTGCGGCTTCCGCTCAGCACGCGCGACACGGTGGCTTTTGAAACCTGCGCGAGACGCGCGACATCATTGATATTCGACATGGTGATTTCCTGCACTGCCTGAAGCGGGCCTGAGCGGCCCGCATAATAGCCTAACCCCGGTCGTCAAAACCGTTTTTTGCTGCCGTGTCTCTGAACCACTCACCGCTTTTCTTCACGGTACGTTTTTGCGAAGCAAGATCCAGCGAAACAAAACCGTAGCGGTTTTTATAGGCGTTACACCAGGACCAGTTATCTATAAAGGTCCACATGTGGTAGCCGAGGCAGTTGCTGCCCTCGCTAATGCCCTTATGCAGCCATTTAAGATGTTCGCGGACAAAATCAATCCGGTAGTCATCCTGAATCTGTCCGTTTTCAGTGAAGCGCTGCTCATTTTCGACGCCCATGCCGTTCTCGGAAATATAGCAGCGTGGGTTGTTATAATTCTCGCGCAGGTTGGTCAGAATATCGTAGATGCCCTGTTCATAGATTTCCCAGCCGCGATAAGGATTCATTTTGCGCCCCGGCATTTCATAGGATGCAAAGAACCACTCCGGCATGAACGGGCTGTCCGGGTTAACCTGCGAGTCGCGGCATTTAATGCGACGGGGCTGATAGTAGTTGATACCAAGCAGATCCACCACGCCCGCCGCGAGCAGCGCTTTGTCTCCAGGCTTGCAGGTCGGGAGCTGACCGTGTTCTTTTAACAGCGCCACCAGTTCCTCCGGGTATTCGCCGCGCAGAGCAGGGTCGAGGAAGCTACGGTTAAACATCAGATCGGCGATGTTAGCCGCTTTTAAATCCGCGGGGTTTTGTGAACGCGGGTAGGATGGGGTGAGGTTCAGAATGATACCAATTTCGCCGCCGTCCTGACGTTCACGGTAAGCCTTAACGGCGAGGGAGTGCGCCAGCATGGTGTGATAGGCCACGGTTGCCGCGCGCTTGAAGTCCACCACGTTTGGATAATGGAAATCATAGAGATACCCGCCTTCAACCGGCACCACAGGTTCATTAAAAGTAAACCAGTGCTTAACCCGGTCGCCAAAGAGCGCGAAGCAGGTGGTGGCATATTCCGCAAAAGCCGTGACAACGTCACGATTTTCCCAGCCGCCCAGCTCCTGCATCGCCATCGGCATATCAAAATGGAACAGGTTTATAAACGGCGTCACGCCCTGAGCGTGTAATTCATCGAATACCTGGTTATAGAATTTAACCGCTTCCTGATTCACTTCTCCACGGCCCTCGGGAATCAGCCGTGCCCAGGAAATAGAGGTCCGGAAGGTATTGTGATTAAGCGCTTTAAGCAGCGCGATGTCTTGCTTCCAGTTCTGGTAGAAGGTGGAGGTATTCTGCGGGCCAACGCCATCGTGAAAGCGGGTTGGCTGCTGGGCAAACCACTTATCCCAGATGGTGGCGGATTTACCAAAAGCTAAGGTTTCACCTTCGGTTTGCGGTGCGGAACTGGCGCTGCCCCACCAGAAATTATCAGGGAATGCGTATTTCATCGTTTTTCCTCTTTTGACGTGCCTGCCACAGCGGCGGGCTATAAATGTTCAATTCACGGAAATCGGGCTTTCGCTCTGCTGCGCGCTACGTTCTTCATCCTGTTTGAGTAACGTTCGCTCGTAGGCCTTCAGGAACGGGTAATACATCACGGCTGACATCACCATACAAATCAGACACATGATTACGGGACTTAGCGCCCAGTTTGCAGCCCAGGAGGCGCCTATCGGGGCCGGCGTGGTCCAGGGCGTCAGGGACACAACCTGAGCAATCCAGCCAAGCTTTGTGGCCCCCCAGGCAAGCGTCGCGTTAATCATCGGCACAAGGGTGAAGGGCAGAAAGAAGACGGGATTCATTATGATTGGCGTGCCGAACAGGATAGGTTCGTTTATGTTGAAGAAGCTCGGTACTACGCCCATTTTGCCGATGGTACGCAGGTGTACAGCGCGGCTGCGCAGCAGCAGGAAAGCCAAAGGCAGCGTCGAACCCACTCCGCCGATCAGCAGATAGTGGTCCCAGAAGCCCTGCAAATAAATATGGGGCAGCGCGGCTCCGGCGGCCAGCGCGGTCTGGTTGGCAGACAGATTCGCCATCCAGAAGGGATTCATTATGCCGGTGACGATTAACGCGCCGTGTATCCCCGCAAACCACAGAATCTGGCAGATAAAAACGGAGATAAGAATAGCGGGCAGCGAGTCTGAGGCCGAAACCAGCGGCGCCAGCAGGTGCATAATGGCCTCAGGTAAAATCATGCCGGTAGTGGATTCAATTAACAGATTGAGCGGGTGGAGTGTAAAGACAATCACCACCACCGGAATGAGAATTTCAAACGAACGCGCAACGCCCGTTGGCACCTCTTTTGGCAGACGGATAGTCACGTTACGGCGTTTGAGAAAGGCGTACATTTCGCTGGCGTAGATCGCCGTAATTAACGCGGTGAAGATCCCCTGTCCGGAGAAGTATTGGGTGGAAATCTGGCCGTCTTTATAAGGGGCCGCAACAAGCAGAAAGGCCATAAAAGCCAGCAGCCCGGTCATTATCGGGTCGAGTTTGTAATGCTTACCCAGGCTTGCGCCAATGCCCACGGAGATAAAGAAGGTCATGACGCCCATGCTGAGGTTAAAAGGCAGCATCAGCTGTGCGCGGTACTTTAGAGAGAAGTCGAGCCAGGCTCGCGCGAATCTCCAGCCGCTGTCAGGGGAGAACGGCGGAAAAATAAACACTAACAGGAATGAACCGATAATCATAAACGGCAGGGCGGCGATAAAGCCGTCGCGAATGGCGATGACATGGCGCTGAGAGCCCATTACACCGGCCACTGGGGTCACTTTTTGCTCAATCACATCGACCATTTTTTGGTACATGCTCATGGCGGTATCCTTGCTATTGTTCAGGAAAGTTCGTGCATTGTGGAACTAAGTGGAAACCGGTTTCCATGTCCGGCGGCGAGAACTGTTAGCGCGATCAACATCATGAGGTGGATAAGCCTGGGAATGTGACGAGAATCACTTGAGGCCGCCAGATTTCAGCGCCCTGAGCAGCGCCTGTGGAAACAATCGACACATAGCGATGGCGTTCACTGACTATGGGTAAACAGATGGGGGAAAGGAACAGCCCCGACCGGAGAGGCCGGGGAGTGCGCTACTAACGGGGGACGCGCAGACCGTGTTCAACGCCGCGGCTGAAGACCACCTGCCAGAGCTGAATATCGCGGGCGCGGAAAGCACCGGCGCAGGCGTTAAGATAATAGCTGAACATGCGTTTGAAACGATCCGAATAGTTATCGGCTATTTCTGGCCAGCAGGCGAGGAAGCGTTCGTGCCATGCCATCAGCGTTCTGTCGTAGTCCGCGCCAAAATTATGCCAGTCTTCCATCACGAAATGGCCTTCGCTGGCCACCGCTATCTGGCGCACCGACGGCAGGCAGCCATTGGGGAAGATGTACTTATCTATCCAGGGATCAACATTATTGTCGGTTTTGTTTGAACCTATGGTGTGCAGAAGGAAAATGCCGTCGGGTTTCAGATTGCGGTCGGCGACGTCAAAATAGGTGGCGTAGTTTTTCGGGCCAACGTGTTCGAACATGCCGACGGAGACAATGCGGTCAAACTGCATCTTCAGATCGCGGTAGTCCTGCAGGAGAATGGTGACGTCCAGACCCGCGCAGCGTGCCTGAGCCATTTTCTGCTGCTCGGCGGAGATCGTCACGCCGTGCACCGTTACGCCATAGTGGCGTGCGGCGAATTCGGCAAGCCCGCCCCAGCCGCAGCCGATATCCAGCAGGCTCATCCCCGGTGCCAGCTTCAGCTTGTCGCAAATCAGGCGTAGCTTGGCTTCCTGTGCTTCACCAAGCGTGGTGGCTTCTTTCCAGTAGCCGCAGGAGTACTGCATGTGGTCATCCAGCATGCGGCTGAATAGGTCGTTACCCAGATCATAGTGTTCTTTGCCGACAATCCATGCCCGCCTCTTACTTTGCAGGTTAACCAGTCGGGCGGCGGCGATGCGCAGGGTATCTTTGAGATGGCGCGGGAGCTGGCGTTCAAGTCCGGCACGAATGACTTTGCTGAAAAAAATATCCAGACGTTCGCAGTCCCACCAGCCGTCCATGTAGCTTTCGCCGAGGCCCAGTGAGCCTTCCTGTAAAACGCGTTTAAAAAATTTGGGGTTTTTAATCTTAATATCGAAGGGTTGGGAGCCATTTATAGCGATCCCTGCTCGGGTGAGCATTTCGTTCGCGATACGATACCACTCATTATCTCGTATGCTGACTTCTTCTATACACGATGAACTCATAGCTTCTCCATCACCTGTATGTGATCAGAACCTTAAAACAGCGTAGACGCTATTTATCTGGTATGTGAGAAATCGCACGGAAAATTCCGTGTGCCTGATATCCGACGTAGAATGCAAAAGGGCACAGCCCTTGTAAAATGTCCCTCCATAGACAAACGGGAGCCGAAGGGCTCCCGTGAAGACATAAATTATTGTGGTAATTATCGAGCCGTTTTTGAGTATATGCCTGTGACTCTGATGATTCAACGGTTTATCGTTAGCAACCTAATTAGGTGTTTTTAACATTATTGCCAGGGTTACTGTGTGCGCGAAGAGGAGGCCTGCGCGGTCTGCCAGGCCTGCGTCTCACTGCGGCGTTGCAGAAGATAACCCAGCATGGCCAGTACGACGGTGGCCAGCATCACGCTGGTGGTCGTCAACAGCGGCGTGGACACCAGCCAGGAGACGACCAGGCTTGCAAAGAAACACAGTCCTAGCTGCAAAGTGTTTTGCAGCGCGGCGGCTTTGCCCGTAGCCTGCGGGAAAGGAAGGAGCGCGGCGGCAACCACAATAGGGTATATCGCGCCGTTGGCCATCGCCATGATGCAGAACGGGATAAGCAGCAGCGTGAGGTTTGCATGGCCGCTGATGGCCACGCCCCAGGTCGCGAGCACGCTAAGCGTGTAGAGCGCCAGCAGCCACGGGAGCATTTGTTTACCCTGCCATTTTTGCAGTGCGCTGCGGCAGCCGTAGCCACCAATCAGAAAGGCAATGGTCTGGGGCATATAGCTCAGGCCAATGGCCGCCGGGCTGTAGCCCATGGCGTTAAGAATAAAGGGTGAGCCGGTCAGCCAGGCAAAGAAGCTTGCCGAGCAGGCCGCGTAAACCAGCACGTTACCTCCGTATACGCGGGAACGCAGCAGCGACAAAAAGCTCACTCTGTTATCTTCGGTTTGCGGGTGGTGCTGAGTGCGCGGCTTCAGGCGCAGCGTCGGTACCATCAGAACGAGGGTGATGGCGAAGAGGGTGGCAAAAATTGCCTGCCACTCGAAATGGTTCAGGATCCAGCTACCCAGCAACGGAGCCAGCGCAGGGGAAAGCCCTACCAGCGGCATGATGGTGGCGAAGATTCGATTAGCGCGGCTGGCGGGATAGTAATCCGTCACCAGCGCCTGCCAGCTTACCGCCGCCGAACAGACGCCCACCGCCTGAATGAAGCGCAGCACCAGCAGCGCCGTGGCGCTTTCCACCCAGAGCATTCCCAGGCAGCTCAGCGCGAAAATGCTTAGCCCGGCGAGCAATACCGGCTTGCGTCCGAAGCGGTCGGACATCGGCCCCCACATCAGCTGTGCGAATGCAAAACCCGCCAGGAACAGGCTGAGGCTTGCGCTAACGGCGGAGGCTTCCGTGTTCAAATCCTGTTGGATGGCGGCAAAGGCAGGCAGATACATATCGGTGGCCAGGAAGCCCAGCACGCTCAGGCCAGCGAGCCAGATAAGAAACCCTTTTGATGGTTGCATAGTGTTCTCTTGAATAATTTGCAGGTTTTCAGCGGCGTGAGTGTACGGAGTGCAAAGCAGCTTGTGAAACGCTAATATTTGCAGATTGCATTCAAAAATTTTGCAGGCAGAACAATGTGGTCTGAATATTCGCTGGAAGTCATCGACGCGGTGGCGCGCAACGGCAGCTTTAGCGGCGCGGCGCAGGAGCTGCACCGGGTGCCTTCTGCCATCAGTTATACGGTACGACAACTCGAAGAGTGGCTGGCGGTTCCGCTCTTTGAACGCCGTCACCGGGACGTGGAGCTGACGCCCGCCGGCGCCTATTTTTTGAAGGAAGGCCGCTCTGTTATCAAAAAAATGATGACGACCCGGCAACAGTGTCAGCAGATTGCAAACGGCTGGCGCGGGCATCTGGCCATCGCGGTGGACAATATCGTCAAGCCCGAGCGAACAAGACAGCTGGTGCTGGATTTTTATCGCCATTTCCCGGATATCGAGCTGCGTGTTTTTCAGGAGGTGTTTAACGGCGTCTGGGACGCGCTGGCGGACGGCCGTGTTGAGGTGGCGATTGGGGCGACGCAGGCTGTGCCGGTGGGGGGACGCTATGCGTTTCGCGATATGGGGGCGTTGAGCTGGCGCTGTGTCGTGGCCGCGGGCCATGCGCTGGCGCGGCATAAAGGGGCGCTGAGCGACGATGAGCTGCGCGCCTGGCCTTCACTGGTGCTGGAAGATACATCTCGTTCGCTGCCCAAGCGTACCACCTGGCTGCTGGATAACCAGCATCGCGTGGTGGTACCGGACTGGCAGTCCGCTTCGGACTGCCTGAGCGCTGGACTGTGCATCGGCATGGTACCGTTGCATATCGCTAAACCCTGGCTTGCCAGCGGAGCATGGTGCGAACTTACGCTGGAAAACCCCTTTCCGGACGCGGCCTGCTGTCTGACATGGCGGCAAAACGACGCCTCACCGGCGCTGAGCTGGCTGCTGGATTATCTGGGGGATAGCGAAACGATGAATCAGGAGTGGTTGCGGGAGCCTGAACAGGATCTTCAGGCCCCCTGATGACCTTAACGACGGTAGTCGCGGAACGGACCGTCGTTGACCGAACGGCGCTCAATAAGGCGCGGATGCACTTCGATAGTCTGAGACTCCTCACGCTTATTGACGATGCGGTCAAGCAGCATGCTGAAGGCGGTTTCCCCCAGCGAGTCTTTCGGCTGGTGGATAGTGGTCAACGCTGGGGAGAAATAGCGGGCGTTGCGCACATTGTCGTAGCCGATGATGGAAATATCCTGCGGCACGCGCAGTCCCATTTCATCGGCTGCGCAAATTGCGCCCATCGCCATAATATCTCCGCCGCAGAAGACCGCGGTGGGGCGATGCGGCTGGTTTAAAATCTGCTGCATGGCGCGGTAACCGGATTCCGGTTCGAAATCGCCCTGCACAATCCAGTTTTCCGGAATGGCAATATTGGCTTCTTCGAGTGCTTTCATAAAGCCCGCATGTCGACCACCGCCGGTGTTGCGTTCCATTTGTCCTGGGATGGCGCCAATTTCACGATGGCCGCGTTCAATCAGATAACGACCGGCGAGATAGCCGCCGCGGAAGGCGTTGTCGATCACGGAATCTGTGAAGTCTGCTCGCGCTTCACCCCAGTCCATCACGACCATCGGAATATGGCGATACTCTTCAAGCATGGTCAGCAGCGAGTCCGGGTATTCCGAACACATCACCAGCAGGCCATCCACGCGTTTTTGCGCCATCATCGACAGATAAGCGCGCTGCTTTTCAAAGTTATTGTGCGCGTTACCCAGGATGAGGGTATAGCCTTTTTCAAAGCAGCTGTTTTCCACCGCTTCGATAATTTCGGCAAAATAAGGCGCTTCGCTGGAGGTGGCAAGCAGTCCAATCGTCTTGGTGTGATTAACCTTCAGGCTGCGCGCCACCGCGCTTGGCGAATAATGTAATTCTTTTATTGCCGCCCAGACCGCGTTGCGTGTTTCTTCCGCCACAAAACGGGTTTTGTTAATAACATGTGACACGGTTGTAGTAGAAACGTTTGCGCGCTTCGCCACGTCCTTGATTGTCGCCATTAGATGTAACTCCAGGCCATATCATAAGCTCCTGATAACTAATATGTTAAACGTTTGCGTCCGCTCACTCCTGGGGCAACTTTTGGGTTGCGGCATGTCGGGGGTGCGACATAAAAACGGGAGGAGGGCATTGAATTGATAGCACGCAGTTAATTAGCGAGGGATTTTGGCTTATCTTTTAGCAAAGTGGAAGAGGGAAAAACCAATATCACTCTAAAACCAGGAGGATTTTTATGCCGGATTGTGGGAAAATCCTTCACACACTCTTTGTGGGCCATTTCTACAGGGTAATAAAAGGAGATTTACGATGAGCACCGATCTGAAATTTTCCGTTGTCACAACGGCTATCGTGTTGGGCCTGATTGTTGCAGGCGCTTTAACAGCCGTAATGCACTAAATCGCTCTGGCATAGCCGCTTTTTTATGCCCGTAAAGCCTGATGCAGCGCATCGGGCTTTTTATTTCCTCTCCTCCGGGCTTGCCATCGGCGGCATAAGGGAGGAAAAGGGTGTTTTCTGTGTCTGCTTAGCTGAACGTTAGCCGTGAATAATCTCGATCCTCTTTTTGCGCGTCTTGCGCGCTCCCCGTTTCGTCAGCGTTTCCGCCTGGGTCCCAAAGAACGCCAGTATTGTATGGATAAAGGCCCGGATACGATCTCGCGCCATGCCGAAGATTTTATTGCCCAGCGCCTTGCTCCCGCTGAACCTAAAAATGACGGCAAGCAGACGCCCATGCGCGGCCACCCGGTATTTATCGCTCAACACGCCACCGCCACCTGCTGCCGGGGCTGTCTTGCAAAGTGGCACGGCATACCCGCGGGAATCCAGCTCAGTGCGGAACAGCAACGCTATGTCGTCGCCGTTATCTACCGTTGGTTGACCGTGCAAATGACCGGTAGCCCCCCTCAGTAGACCTTTCGGCCCGCTAAGAGTCACGGAGCAAAGTAAAAGCGGAACCCTGGGGTTCCGCTAAGTGGTGCAAAATAAGGCTTACTGGAAGGTATAACTCAGGTTCACCCCCACGCCATAGTTACGCCCCGGCGCGGGTTCAAAGTAGCGGCCATTGCCTTCGTTTACGATGACCGATCCGACATAATCGCGATCGAAGAGGTTATCCACGCGGCCCCAGACATCCAGCAGCCAGCTTTGCTGGATACGGAATTTATAGCCGCTGTTCAGCGAGGCGACGGTATAGGTTGGCGCTTTGGCATCGTTCTCGTCATCCGCCTGGATATCGCTCATATAGCGTACATCTGCACCAGCATAAAAGCCTTCTTGCGGCGCATATTCCAGCGCGGCGTACCCCATATTGCGGGCGATGCCCGGCATGCGGTTGCCTTTGCAGCTCTGCGCGCCGCAGACGTTGGTGCGGTATGTGGCATCCAGATAGGTCCATGCCATTTTCACGCGCCAGTCCCAGGCAAACTGCTGATCGAGGGAAAGCTCTACGCCACGGCGGCGCGTTTCACCGGCGTTTTTATAGGTGGTTCGCCCGCCAAAGCTTTTATCGGCGACGATTTCATTATCAGTATCGGTCTGGAAAACGGCTGCGGTGAACAAGCCGTTGCCGATGCGGGTTTTACTGCCCATCTCGACGGTATCGCTGGTCGAAGGTTTCAGCGCCAGGTTCATTCCCGATTGTTCAACCGTGCGATAGGAAAGCTCGTTAATGGTCGGCGTCTCAAACCCGCGGCCCGCCGAGGCGTAGAGGTTCCAGGCATCATTGACCGCGTATTTTAACGAGGCCGCAGGTAACCACTTGTGGTAGCTCGCCTCGCCGCTGTCATCGCCGTTGGCACCGGTGATGTAGTCATCGTTAGAGTCGAAATAGACCGAGCTGAAACGCACGCCAGCGTCGAGACTAAGTTTCTCTGTGAACTGCCACGCGGTTTGCAGGTAAGGATCAAGGTTCCACATCAAATTGCGTTCGTTACTGCGTTCGTTACGGCGAAGGTCGCCTTTTTCGCCCAGTACCGTCGTGCCGTTTACGACCCGGAAGTTTTCGTACCCTTTACGCTTCTCCGACATGGTTTCGTAGTCAAGGCCCGTTGTGAAACTGACGGGCACCGAGAACACGTCTCCCCGGTGAGTCCAGCGGGAATCAATGCCCTGATAATGACGTGAAAGCTGAATCACGCCACCCGGGTGGGTAGGTTTTAACTGTGGCCCGACGGGAATGGACTGATACTGGGTGGTTTCACGTTCACCGGCATAGACCATTACGCTCAGATCATCACTGGCCGTGAGCTGGCGCTCATAGTGCAGGCCCGCCTGGGTTTGCTTTACTGTTTTACGCGTGTCGTACTGGTTTGCTCGCGGTGACTGGGTTGGGTTTTCATGCCATTCCTTGTTTGTCAGGCCGCCCGGATCCTGGGCATCAATGTCGACGCTGTTAAACAGGAAGGTCAGCTTGCTGGCCTCATCCAGCCGCACGCCCAGTTTGGCGTTGCCCAGATTTTTCTGCGCGCTGCTGTGCTCCCGATAACCGTGAGTGGTAAAGCGCGAGGCGGATACGGAGTAGTCCACGTCGCCCGCCTGAGTACCATCGCCTGTCGAGCCGCTGGCTTTTACGCTGTTGCGCCAGCTTCCGAAGCTGCCGTAATAAGTGCTGGCTTCAAGCGTCGGAGGCTGCCTGCCTGTGGTGGTGGAGACATTGATCACGCCGCCAGATGAGTTGCCATACAGGGCCGAGAAGGGCCCGCGCAGCACTTCAATACTTTCCACGCTGTTAATAATCAATGTTGGACGTCTGGCCTTGTCCGTCAGGCATCGTGGCCGGAATACCGTCGACGTACATTCTTACGCCGCGTACGCCATAGGTGGAACGTGAACCGAACCCGCGCACGGAAAGCTGCAAATCCTGGGCGTAGTTCTGGCGATTCTGCACCTGCAAACCCGGTACGCTGCTCAGACTTTCTGAAAGGTTAACGCGTGGCGCTGCCTGGCGCATATCCTCGCCGTTCACCACGCTGACGGCGGCCGGAGTGTCGAGCTCAGACAGGCCGCCAGGTGAAGCGGTGACCACCATCGTTTGTTCGTTATTTTTTTGCGCATCGGCCGCAAAGACTGGCGTGGTCCATGGCGTCAGCGCAGGGAGCAAAAGGAGAGGAAGCGTGGACTTTCCGTGTTGTGTCATTTTCATCAGGGCATATTCATCAGGTGAGAAGGGCGAGTGTCCAGACGAACCATCTGGAACATTTGCCGTATATGTAAATACTTATGATGAAAGTTTGAAAACTGTAAAGGCACATTACGTTAATGCAAAGCACTTTACGGGAGCGGGTTATGGGAAGGATGCACAGGGGAAGGACTCAGGTACCACCAGTAAAAGCGGAGGCAGGCCAGCCAGGCTGACCTGCCTTGCCGTTAGCTTTTCGTGTCGTCGCCGACAACCTCCAGGTGATGATCGTGAACCTGTTCGGAAATGGCGTGCACGCGTTTACGCGCACCGAACCAGCCCAGCACCAGCAACACCGCCAGCACCGGAATCGACGCGATGGTCCAGGTTCCGTTAGGGTAGTCGAAGGCCATCAGGACCAGCACGCTAAGCAGGAACAGCAGGGTAAGCCACGAGGTGAAGGGCGCGCCCGGCAGTTTAAAGCTAACCTCTTCCGCTTTGCCCTGCTTAATGGCCTGGCGCAGTTTCATCTGGCAGACCACGATAAATCCCCACGAGGCAATAATGCCCAGTGAAGCCACGTTCAGAACGATTTCAAAGACCTGCGACGGTACGTAATAGTTGAGCACCACGCCGATAACATACACTCCCAGCGTCACCAGGATCCCGGCATAGGGGACCTGCTGCCTGCTCATTTTTGACATGAACTGTGGTGCGGAGCCGCCCATCGACATCGAGCGCAGGATACGACCGGTGGAGTAGAGGCCGGAGTTCAGGCTGGAGAGCGCCGCGCTCAGGACCACCATATTCATGATGTCACCGATGTAGGGTACGCCCAGCTTTGAGAAGAAGGTGACAAACGGGCTTTGTCCCGCCTGATAAGCATTCCACGGCAGCAAGAGCACAAGCAGCACCACGGAGCCGACGTAGAACAGGCCGATGCGCCAGATAACGCTGTTAATGGCTTTAGGCACCATGGTCTTCGGGTCTTTGCATTCACCCGCCGCCGTGCCCACCAGCTCAATGGAGGCAAAGGCAAACACCACGCCCTGAACCAGCACCAGGGCAGGAAGTAACCCGTGCGGGAAGAAGCCGCCGTTATCGGTGATCAGATGGAAGCCGGTCGTATTGCCGTCGAGCATTTTACCGCTGCCAAGGAAAATTGTTCCGACCACCAGAAAAGCGACAATCGCCAGCACTTTAATCAGGGCGAACCAGAACTCCATTTCGGCGAACCACTTCACGCCAATCATGTTCATGGTGCCGACAATCGCCAGCGCACCCAGGGCAAACACCCATTGCGGTACATCCCCAAAAGCGCCCCAGTAGTGCATGTACAGCGCCACGGCGGTGATATCCACAATACCGGTCATCGCCCAGTTGACGAAGTACATCCAGCCGCAGACATAGGCTGCCTTTTCCCCCAGAAACTCGCGGGTATAAGAAACGAAGCTGCCGCTGGAGGGGCGATGTAAAACCAGTTCACCCAGCGCGCGCAGGATGAAGAAAGAGAAGATACCGCAGACGAGATAGACCAGCGCCAGCGCGGGGCCTGCCATCTGTAAACGTGCCCCCGCACCGAGGAATAACCCCGTGCCGATAGCGCCACCGATGGCAATCATCTGCACCTGACGATTGCCCATCGCCTTGTGATAGCCGGAGTCATGGGAGTTGAGCCAGCGCCTTTTGGCTGCGCGATGCTCAGCTTCTGTTTTGTGCGTTGTTTTCATTGTTGTTCCTGTTTGCCTTGAATGGTTCACCCGGAAACTGGCTGTCCTGTAGTTTGTTAAATCGCGGACATGGCAATTTTCGGCGATGAATCCTGGCAGGAAATGACGCGCAACGCAAAGCCTGCTGTGTATTCCGTGAAGTCACTAACCTCGCAGCCGTTCGATTTGCTGCACGACCCTGTGGTAACGTTAGCCGATGGATAAGGCACAAGGCGAGAAACAGCGTATGAAACGTGAGGCACTTTTTAGCGCCGTGTTGACAAAATATCAGGTTGAACCCGATTATCCGTGGCGCAAAAACAGCGATTACGCCGTACTGAGGCACAATTTTAAAAGAAAATGGTTCGCACTGGTTTATCGTATCGGGCCGGAAAAATTGGGGCTGGAGGGCGAAGAGCCCGTTAACGTAATGAATATCAAAGTTCAGCCGGAGTTGACAGGTTCGCTGCGTCTGCTGCCCGGAATTTTGCCTGCTTACCATATGAATAAAGAGCACTGGGTAACGGTATTACTCGATAAGCTGCCGGAGAATGACATTCTTGACCTTATTGATGAAAGTTATCGGCTTACTCGTTGACCGGGAAGCTTAATGCCAGAAAGGAAGCCCATGAGTCTGCTGAACTTTACCCTTGCGCAAATAGAAGCCTTCTCCTGCGTCTGCGAATGCGGCACGCTGACCCAGGCCGCGAGGAAGCTTAAAAAAGACCGTACCACCATCAGCGAACTGGTGGATTATCTGGAGCTGGATCTCGGCTACCCGCTGTTCGATCGCTCTACGCGCCCGCTGACCCTGACCGACGCCGGGCAGCTACTCTACAGACAGGCGCGCCTGTTTCTGCACGAGGCTCAGGCGTTTGCGCAAATAGCCCGGCAGATCCCCGAGCAGCTGAGTGCCCATGTTACGCTGTGCTATGACCCCTTTACGCCCCGAGATTTTCTGTTTCGCCTCACGAGGCTGCTGCGCGCCCGCCAGATCCAGCTGGATTTGATTCTCTGTGCACGCGGGCAGGCCGAACGCTGGCTGGAAGAGGGACTGGCGGATATCGGGCTTTATCAGGCGATGAATCGCACGATAAACGACAAACTGCAATGGTGGGCGGTAGGGAGTATTGAGCTTGCCGTCTATGCCAAAGAGGGATTCTTTCCTGTAAAGCCGGTCACTGCGCTTCAGCTCGCCTCCTGCACGCAGCTGATTCCTTTTGAGGCTATGCCGCCCTGGCTTGCCCAGCGTCTGCAAATTGCCGACAGTACGGTGCGGGTGAATGAAATGTCGATGCTGGAAAGCCTGCTTTGTGCGGGGGACGGCTGGGCGTTTTTACCGCCTCATTTCAGGGCCGAGAGTTGGCAGGGCATTGAACGTGTGACCACCGAGTTTGGGGAAACAGGCCTCTCGCACCCGCTGGTGACGCTGTCAAAACCAGGGCAGGTTGCGCAACCGTTACTGGCGCAGCTTCTGAACGCCATGCATGAAGCATGGGAGAAATGAATAAGGAAAGAGAGGGGAAAAAGCGTATCCCCTCGACTGGGTGAAGCAATACTGGTCAGGCCGCCTTGTCAGGGACGACATCAGGAAAACCTGAGGATTAAATCCCTTCAGCCGCCAGCGCTGCCGCCACTGCAGGACGCGCCTTCATTCGTTCCATATAGGCGGCGATATGGTCAAATTTACCCATCTCAAGCTTCACAGCATAGGCCCAGCGTAAAACGGTAAACAGGTAGGCATCGGCAACCGTAAAGCGCAGCCCCATTAACCACTGCTTATCACTGAGCTCTTCATTAACATACTGGAGCTTTTTCTCCAGCATTGAGCGGGCAACCGGCTTGTACTCTTCAGGCGTGGCCGGATGAAACAGCGGCGTGAAGCCTTTATGCAGCTCGGTGGCGATATAGTTGAGCCACTCAAGCGTATGGTAGCGCGTCATGCTGCCTGCGGGGGCCAGCAGCTGGCGATCGGGCACTTTATCAGCGAGGAACTGTACAATAGCGACCCCTTCGGTCAGTACAGAACCATCATCAAGCAACAGGGTTGGCACCTGGCCTTTTGGGTTAATCTTGAGGAAATCGTCGCCCGCTTCGGTTTTTTTAGCGATCAGGTCAACCTTCACCAAAGAGAAGTCGACGCCGCTTTCGCGAAGGATGATATGCGGGGAGAGGGAACAGGCACCGGGCTTATAATACAGTTTCATGACGAACTCCAGAGTGGCGCTAAGATACTCTATGGTAGTCCGCCTGCGGGCAAAAAAAAAGCCGTTAGCGAAGAGCTAACGGCTGAATATCAAACGTTTCCCGCTACATCAGGCAGCAGCCGTTTCTTTTACGCTGTCCGCAGGCGCGTCAGTTTGCTGTGCCATGCGGTTCAGCTTCGGTGCGGTTAACAGCATCAGCAGCGCGATAACGGCGGTAGCAATACCAATCTGCATGAATACGTGACCGTAAACTTCCAGAGATTGCAGAGGGTCGGTAACGTTTTCCGGCACCGCCATCAGGTTAGCTACTTTACCCGCGATAATCGCTGCGCCTGCGGTAGTCAGGAACCAGCTACCCATAATGAAGCCCATCAGGCGCTGAGGCACCAGCTGTGCCACCATTGCCAGGCCCAGACCGGAAATCATCAGCTCACCGATACTTTGCAGCGCGTAGCTCAGAATCAACCAGTTTACGGAAACGATACCCGCATCGGAGGCGAACTTGGTGCCCAGCGGCAGCACCAGGAAGGCGCACGAGCACAGCACCATACCGATCGCGAATTTGTGCGGCATGGGTAGGCGGTCGCCCATTTTGTTGTAGATCGCCGCAAGAATCGGGCTACCGATCATAATCCAGAACGGGTTCAGAGCCTGGAACTGTTCTGGTTCAAAGGTGATGCCCAGAATAGCGTGCTCAACGTTACGGATAGCGAAGAAGTTCAGAGAGGTTGGCATCTGGCTGTAGAGCACGAAGAAGACAATTGCTTCAACCATCAGAATAAACGCTACGATCATCTTACGGCGCGCGGCGCCTTTCATGGCGAAAGCTTCTTTCGCGAAGATGATAACGATACCCAGAGCAACGATACCCAGCACTCCACGAGCGATGCCCTGGTTGTGCAGCAGCCAGGTGGCAATAGCAACCAGCACGACAATACCCGCGATGGTGGCAATCAGCTTACCGAAGTTGACCGGCAGGAAGTCAGGTTTGGAACCGTAGTTTTTGACCCAGCGCTTGCAGAACATAAAGTTAACAAGCGTAATCAGCATGCCCACGAAGCTCAGGGAGAACGCAACGCTCCAGCCGTATTTCGCGGCAAGCCACGGCGTAGCCAGCATGGAGAAGAAGGAACCGATATTGATGGACATGTAGTACATGGTGAAGGCGCCATCAATACGAGGATCGTCTTTCTCATAGCAGGTAGAAAGCAGTGAAGACGGGTTAGCCTTGAACAGACCGTTACCTACGGCGATTGTCGCCATCCCCAGGTACACCAGGGCCGCATCATGTCCGGAGAACGCCACCAGAGCATAACCGATAGCCAGTACAATCGTACCCAGCACGATCACGCGCTTAGTCCCGAGGACTTTGTCACCCAGCCAGCCGCCGATGGCAACCAGGCCGTAGACTAAGGCGCTAAAAGAGGAGAACAGCGTGATGGAGTCCGCTTCGGACATCCCAAGCATTTTGACCAGGTACACGGCCATAATGCCTTGCAGGCCGTAGTAGCCAAAACGCTCCCATAATTCGATAGAAAATATCAGGTAGAACGATTTCGGTTGTTTGAAAGCGTTCAGACTAACGCTTTCTGCTGGTTTATTGTTTGCAGTCGACACATATACCTCTTTTTTTACATCCCACTTTAACAGGAGTTTTTAAGCGTGATGGCCAGTGGCATTCACTTTATTGTTATGAAGGGAGGGGGAAACGGCGGGTAATGTTCACTATCCGGAGGCGTCAGGCAAGAGGTTTGTAATACTCTGTTACATATATAGGTAACGGAATAATTCTCTTTTGAAGGAAATGTTATTCAGCGTTAAATTTCATTAAAACAATCTTTACCGAGCAAATATCTGTCCTGACAAACAGAAATGGCTTTTTTAGTTATATATTCTGCTGCAAAGGCTGGCATATAGTGAGATGGGCCAGTTATCCATACACATCCAGCGTATTGTGTTGGTCATAATCCCGTCGCAGTCGGGATCGCGATGATTTGCTGGCAGTAAATTGACCAACTCTTAACACAATGTTATCAATGTGATCCATCTCACATATTGATAGAAAATTCTCATCATAAAAAAACGATTAACCTGGTGGGGCGATTATCTGCCGCAGGATGTAAAGCCTGTAAGCGGTATCAACCAGACAAATTGTTGTGAAATATGATTATGGGGGGGTGAGGTTTTTCTGAGAAGGTGGCCCGTCCGGCTGGGGACGGGGTAGCTGAGATTAGAGCTCGACCTTTTCTTTGAATTCACACAGATCTTCGATGATACAGGAGCCACAGCGCGGCTTGCGCGCAATGCAGGTATAGCGGCCATGTAAAATCAGCCAGTGGTGACAGTCGACTTTAAATTCCGCGGGCACGACTTTAAGCAGCTTTTCCTCCACCTGCTCAACGTTTTTACCCGGCGCAAACTGCGTGCGGTTACAGACGCGGAAGATGTGGGTATCGACAGCAATAGTCGGCCAGCCAAATGCGGTATTGAGCACCACGTTTGCCGTTTTACGCCCTACGCCCGGGAGCGCTTCGAGCGCCGCCCGATCCTCCGGGACTTCGCCATTGTGCAGCGTTAACAACAGGCGGCAGGTTTTGATGACGTTTTCTGCCTTGCTGTTAAAAAGGCCGATGGTTTTGATGTACTCCTTTACGCCATCTACGCCTAAATCCAGTATGGCCTGTGGTGTATTAGCAACCGGATAGAGCTTTGCCGTGGCCTTGTTCACGCTGACGTCCGTTGCCTGGGCTGACAGGAGCACGGCAATCAGGAGCTCGAAAGGAGAGCTGAACTGCAATTCAGTGGTGGGATGAGGGTTGTTATCACGCAGGCGCGTGAGGATCTCCAGCCGCTTAGCTTTGTTCATCTTTCTTCCTTAAATTTTTTCTGCGTTTCCTTCCACGGGCGCGCTTTTGGCGGCGCGGCGGGTTTTCATTTTCTCATCAATCAGGTATTTCACGGCCAGCATTAGTCCAAGGCCAATAAAAGCGCCCGGGGGCAGCATGGCCAGCAGGAATGGCGTGTCCGAATGGAAAACCTCAATGCGCAGCACTTTCGCCCAGCTACCAAGCAGACCGTCCGCGCCGTCAAACAGGGTGCCGTTACCGATGATTTCTCGTAGCGAACCGAGGACGAACATCGCGCTGGTGGCACCCAGGCCGATAGCTAAGCCATCCAGGGCTGCCAGAGGTACGCTATTTTTCGCCGCGAAGGCTTCGGCCCGGCCGATAACGATACAGTTGGTAACGATCAGCGGAATAAAGATCCCCAGCGACTGGTAAAGTCCGTACGCGTAGGCGTTAATCAGCATCTGCACGGTGCTCACTACCGAGGCGATGATCATCACATAAATCGGGATGCGAATTTCGTCCGGCGCCCAACGACGAATGGCCGAGACGGCGGCGTTGGTTAAAGTCAGCACCAGCGTGGTAGCCAGCCCCAGGCCCAGCGCATTGGTGGCCGTTGAGGTCACCGCCAGCAGTGGACACATGCCCAGAAGCTGGACCAGGGCTGAGTTATTTTTCCACAACCCCTGAACAATAATGTCTTTAACCTGGCTCATGGCTGTTCTCCACAGGAAGGGAATTGGTCGAGCTGGGGCGGCAGCGATTCGGCGAAAAGACCGGCACGTTTCACCGCGTTAACCACGGCGCGGGGCGTAATGGTCGCGCCGGTAAACTGATCGAACTGGCCGCCGTCTTTTTTCACCGCCCAGCTCGCATCACTTGCTCCAGCGAGGGTTTTACCTGAAAAATGCGTGATCCAGTCGCTCAGCCGCAGCTCGATCTTATCGCCAAGTCCTGGCGTTTCATGATGTTCCGTGACGCGGGTGCCCAGGACTTTGCCGTGGAAATCCGCGCCGACGAGCAGCTGAATGGCGCCGGAATAGCCGTCGGGGGCGGTCACTTCCATCACCACCGCAACCGGGCGGCCTGCTTTGCGCGCCACGTAAATATGGCGATCGCCTGCCCCGAGCTGAGGATCACTGACGACGGAGCAGCTTTGCTGAATATCGTTATCATACAGATCGGCTGGTAGCACCTCGTCGAACAAGGCTTTTTGCTGCAGGGCGGCCTGGCGGTCGATAGTCGGCTTGGTCAGTTCATTGACCACCGCCGTTAAGCCGGTGGCCAGCGCGGCAAAGACTGCCAGGGTCACGCCATGTTTCTGCATTGTTTTTAGCATGACGATTCCTTAACGATGACCGTAAACGCGCGGGCGGGTGTAATAATCAATCAGCGGCACGGTGATGTTCCCCAGCAGCACGGCAAAAGCTACGCCATCCGGGTAGCCGCCATAGGTGCGGATAAGCCATACCAGCAGCCCAACCAAAGCGCCGAAAATCAGCCGGCCGCGATTGGTTGTTGAGGCCGTGACAGGATCGGTCAGGATAAAGAATGCGCCAAACATGGTCGCACCCGAGAAAAGGTGAATGACAGGTGAGACGCATTTTTCCGGGGAAAACAGCCAGCCGAGCGTTGAACACAGGGTCAGCATCAGCAGGAAACTGACCGGAATATGCCAGCGAATCGTTCTCCGCCACAGCAGGAAGATCCCTCCCGCAAGGAAGGCCACGTTGATCCACTGCCAGCCCAGGCCTGCCAGTACGCCGCCGTAGATGGTTGCCTTGAGGAGTTCGGCTGAGGAGTGACCCGCATGTAAACCCGTCTTAAATGTATCCAGCGGCGTGGCCTGGCTGATGCCGTCCACGCCCATTCGCAGCTGTGTCATGGTATCGCCAGAGACCGTGCTGCCGGAGAAAATAACATGCGCCACGTCGCCGAGGCCCGGTACCGTCGCGGCAATGTCCTGAGGGGGCAGCCAGGATGTCATCTGCACCGGGAAGGCAATCAGCAGGACAACATAGCCGATCATCGCGGGGTTAAACGGGTTATGTCCCAGCCCACCGTAAAGTTGCTTGGCGATAATCACCGCAAAAACGGTGCCGAGAATCACCATCCACCAGGGCGCGAGCGGGGGAATACTGATCCCCAGCAACAGGCCGGTCAGCGCGGCTGAATAGTCGCCCAGATTATGGCTGAGGGACTTGTTACGCAGCTTCACTATCAGAGCTTCTGCGGCTACGGCGCTGAGGATACCGAGCAGGATTTGAATCAGGCTACCCCAGCCAAACCAGTAGCAAAGCGCAGCGACGCCGGGTACGGAGGCCGCAATGACCAGCAGCATAATCCGTGAGGTGCTGCGCTGGTTGTGGGTATAAGGAGAGCTTGCGATTTTAAAAACCATTTATTCCTCTTGCACACTCTGCTGGGCGGCTTTACGAGCCTGAACACGGGCAATGGCCGCGGCAACAGCTGCTTTTCTTGGGTCTTGTTCTTCTGTAGATGATTCTTCGCTTGCCCCGGCCTGTGCCGCAGCTTTGCGTGCTTTGGCGCGGGCGATAGCCGCTTCAACGGCCGCCTTACGCGGGTCGACTGCTTCGGCAGGCGCGGCCTGCTCGGCTGGCTCGCTCGCGGTCTGTGCCGCAGCTTTACGCGCTTTGGCACGGGCGATAGCCGCTTCAACGGCCGCCTTACGCGGGTCGACCGCTTCGGCAGGCG
>CAMLJN010000012.1 GCA_946480445.1 uncultured Buttiauxella sp. | reverse complement strand
AGGCTTCAAATAAGTGAAAAGCCCTGCACAGAGTGCAGGGCTTTTTGCCGTCTGCAATTTATAAAAAACTTACCAGCCAACAGGGCTGGTAACGTTCATTTCCCGAGCCATTGCGCGATAAAAGCAGCGATCTTCTCAGGTGCATTGATATCTATGACGGGTATTTTAAGGCCGTGAATAGCGATGTCGCTGGCGACAGCAATAACGTGCTCGTCGATCTCCAGCGCTTCTGGCCTGTGCGCAAGGCCTTCGCGATAAAGCAGCATCTTTGGCACGGCCTCATGCTTAAATCCTTCTACGAGAACCAGATCCAGAGAAGAGGCATCCATCCTGCTGGCGAGCCGGTGTAAATCCAGCTCATTTTCTTCAGGCGTTTCGGTCATCAACGCCCAGCGTTTCTTACTGGCTACAATTGTCTGCGTGGCACCTGCTTTGCGTAATTCGTAGCTGTCTTTTCCGGGTTTATCTACATCCATATCATGATGCGTGTGTTTAATTAGACCCGGACGTATACCCTGCTCATGAAGCAAAGGGATCAGACGTTTCAGCAGCGTTGTTTTGCCTGTGCCGCTCCAGGCTGCAATCGCCAGCAGAGGTATCATTTACCTGCCCTCCCACTGAGCCAGATCTTGCGGTGAATTAACATTGATAAAGCTATCCATCCGATCGGCAAACACCACGGCATGACCGCCCGCCTCACGCAGAAAAACCATCACGCGTCGTTCACCCGCTGCCAGATAGTTTTGTAGTGGGGGAGCTAATTTTTTGTGCACAAGTGCAATTGTGGGATGATCACGCTGGCCATCATTTACCCATACAGCAGGCGATTGTCCACGGGTATCCCATAGCCTGGCGGCAAGATCTTCAGGAATATTGGGTGTATCACAGGGGCAAAAGAGGAACCATTCGCTCTTCAGAACCTGCATTGCTGAGAGGATTCCTGCCAGCGGGCCGGGATAATCAGGCAGACTGTCACGGACCACCCTCATACCAACTGATTGATAAATATCTATATTACGGTTTGCACTGATCGCCACTTCACTGACCTGGGGCGCTAATCTTCTGATGACGTGTTGGAAGAGAGGTAAGCCGTTTAACGCAACGAGTCCCTTATCCTGACCGCCCATGCGTGTGGCTCGACCGCCGGCCAGCACAACCCCTTTTACTTCGCTTAAACGTCTCACTAATATCGCCTCTTTTAATGTGGGTTTGAGCCTGCTAACGTGGACACATTCGCATGTGAAAGGAGAATTAACATGAAATGCAAACGTCTTAACGAGCTGCTCGAGCTGCTTCAGCCTGCCTGGCAAAAAGAACCCGACCTTAACCTGATCCAATTTTTGCAGAAACTTGCCAAAGAGTCAGGCTATACCGGTGAATTGACCGATCTCACTGATGATGTGCTGATCTATCACCTGAAAATGCGTGATTCAGCGAAAGATGCTGTGATTCCTGGCATTCAGAAGGATTACGAAGAGGACTTTAAAACGGCTCTGCTGCGGGCGCGGGGCGTGATTAAAGAGTAAAAGCTTGTAAGCCAGGCCACTTTGGTCGCTTTGAAATGTTATCCTAAACTATTCGTCTTTACTGCCGGTTGCCTGGATGACAGACAGCGCTTTCAATTTTCAGACCCTACATCCGGATACCATCATGGATGCTCTGTTCGATCGGGGTATTCGGGTGGATTCCGGGCTGACCCCCCTCAATAGCTTTGAGAACCGCGTCTATCAGTTCCAGGACGAGGACCGCAAACGCTATGTGGTCAAATTCTATCGTCCGCACCGTTGGTCTGCCGGGCAAATCGAGGAAGAACACCAGTTTTCCCTGGAATTACAGGCCGATGAAGTGCCTGTCGCCGCACCTTTGCAGTTTTCTGGTCAGACTTTACTTCGCCATCAGGGGTTTATGTTTGCAGTCTTCCCTAGTCTGGGAGGACGGCAGTACGAAACAGATAACCTTGATCAGATGGAATGGGTTGGGCGCTACCTTGGGCGTATTCATCAGACCGGGCGACGTAAGCTTTTTGAGCGGCGACCCGCTATTGGTCTGGCGGAATATTTGTTTGAGCCACGGGCGCTGTTTGAAACAACTTCATTGATTCCAAAGGCATTGAAGACGGCTTTTCTGAGCGCCACGGATGCGCTGATTGAAGAGGTAAAACTGCACTGGCATGATCGCTTCGATGCTTTGCGATTGCACGGAGATTGCCACCCGGGAAACATTCTCTGGCGCGATGGCCCGCTGTTTGTCGATCTCGATGACGCCCGTAATGGTCCGGCGGTGCAGGATATCTGGATGCTGCTTAACGGTGATAAGGCCGAGCAGCGCATGCAGCTTGAAACTATTATTGAAGCTTATGAAGAGTTTACCCCCTTTGAATCGTCCGAGATCGCTTTGATAGAACCTTTGCGCGCGATGCGTATGGTCTATTACCTTGCGTGGGTTATTCGGCGCTGGGACGATCCCGCTTTCCCCAGAAATTTTCCCTGGCTTACCGAGGAAGATTACTGGCGAAGACAAACTGCAACCTTTACAGAGCAGGTTCGGGTTCTGCGTGAACCCCCATTACAATTAACGCCAATGTATTAATCAGTACTATTCAGGAGAAAGTGGATTATGAAGAAAATTTGGCTGGCACTAGCGGGTATGATTCTGGCCTTTAGTGCCTCTGCAGCCCAGTTCACCGACGGTAAAGAGTATATTACCCTCGAGAAACCCGTCGCAGGTGAACCGCAGGTATTAGAGTTTTTCTCTTTCTATTGCCCGCACTGCTACCAGTTTGAAGAAGTGCTTCATGTTTCTGAAAACGTGAAGAAAAAACTGCCGGAAGGCACCAAAATGACCAAGTACCACGTTGAGTTCCTGGGCCCGTTGGGCAAAGATCTGACTCAGGCATGGGCGGTCGCACTTGCGCTGGGTGTGGAAGATAAAATCACCGCACCGATGTTTGAAGCGGTACAGAAAAAACAAACTATTCAGAACGTAGCAGATATCCGTCAGGTATTCATTGATGCCGGCGTGAAGCCGGAAGAGTATGATGCTGCCTGGAACAGCTTTGTGGTGAAATCACTGGTTGCTCAACAGGAGAAAGCCGCAGCCGATCTGCAGTTGCAGGGTGTACCTGCGATCTTCGTTAACGGCAAATACCAGCTCAATCCGCAGGGCATGGATACCAGCAGCATGGACGCGATGCTTAAACAGTACGCAGACGTGACCCGCTTCCTGGTAGAGAAAAAGTAAGAAAGAAAGCCGGTCATTGACCGGCTTTCTTCTTTTGCATCAGGCTTGCCATCAACACATCTTTTTCATGCCATAGCGCATTAAGCCAGGACTGAAAACGGCGCTTGAAGTTTTTGTCGTTAGCATAGTCTCCGTGCAAATCTTCTTCGATAGCCACCAGCGAGACGCGCACAACGATCCTCGTCATTTTCCCGCTTAGCATGTCATAGAATGGCGAGCGCGTATTTTCAGGGCAGCAAAGCGTAACGTTTAGCAGCTTGTCGAACTGTTCTCCAAGCACGTTCAGTGCCATTGCAATCCCAGCGGCCTTGGGGGGTAAAAGGTGCTGAAAAACCGAACGCGTTTCAAGACGCTTTTCCTGAGTAAACCTGGACCCTTCAACGAAGTTAACTATCGTGGTGGGATGCAAACGGAATTTTTCGCAGGAACGGCGTGTGGTTTCCACGTCTTTGCCGCGCCGCTCCGGATGGCGTAATAAATAGCTGCGGGAGTAGCGTTTCATAAAGGGCATATCCAGCGCCCAGCAGGACAAGCCGAGAAAAGGTATCCAGGCCAGCTGCTGTTTGAGAAAGTATTTATTCATCGGGATATGTTTGCGAAACAGCACGCACAAAATCACAATGTCCGCCCAACTGCGATGGTTGCAGATCAGCAGGTACCAGTTTCTCTTGCTGAGCGTTTCAAGGCCTTTAACGTCCCACTTCAGGTGAGGGTTGAGCCGTAAAAGCTGGGCCAGCCCTTCACACCAGCAGTACATCATAAAATCGGCAAACCGGGAGATTGAGCGCCAGATTGCAGGTATGGGTAACAGCAACTTGATGATGCCCGCCATGATGATAGGCACGGAGCAGGCCACCGTAAGCAGAATAGTAAGGGCAACGCTTAAAATTAGCGTGCTGGCAGCCAGCAATCTCGACATAAGAATAATTTTCAGAAGGTTATGAAAAGGGCTATGGATGGAAGGATGGTAAGCGAAGAATTTTATCAGAGTTTAACGTCCGGGATTACCCTAAAAGCTGCTGGCACCTCAATGGGATGTCAATACGCCTGAAATGGCTCGCCGCTTATCACATAATTTGTTTTTATATCCACATCAGACAATCCCGCGAGGGATGCAATTCATACCGCCAGCCATTACTATAACCTATTGATGTAAAACATAATATATTCAGGTGAATAATAAAATTACTTCGGGATATGAATTAGTTATAAAAGTATACACAAAGTTATCCACAGCACGGATCCGCGATGGGATCGAGAAGATCTGCAAAACTTTTTGCCTAATCCGTCCCAAAAGTTCATGTTTTTGGCCCGGGTATGGCATCCTTTAGCTATAAATTTAAAACCAGGCATGGAATGGAACACTATGGTTCAGATCGCGCAAAATCCTCTTATCCTCGTTGATGGCTCGTCCTATCTTTATCGGGCCTATCACGCCTTTCCTCCTCTGACCAATAGCCGTGGCGAACCAACAGGAGCCATGTACGGTGTCCTGAATATGCTGCGCAGCCTGTTGTTGCAGTATCAGCCGACACATGCTGCAGTTGTCTTCGATGCCAAAGGTAAAACGTTCCGTGATGAGCTGTTTGAGCATTACAAATCGCATCGTCCCCCCATGCCGGATGATCTGCGCGCTCAAATTGAACCTTTACATGCCATGGTTAAAGCGATGGGTCTGCCCCTGCTGGCGGTATCGGGCGTCGAGGCTGACGATGTTATTGGTACGCTTGCGCTGGAGGCAGAAAAAGCAGGGCGACCTGTGTTGATCAGCACCGGTGACAAAGACATGGCACAGCTTGTTACGCCGGGTGTGACCCTTATTAACACCATGACCAATACTATTCTTGGGCCAGAAGAAGTTCGTACTAAATACGGTGTGCCGCCGGAACTGATCATTGATTTCCTGGCTTTGATGGGGGATTCCTCAGATAACATTCCGGGCGTACCCGGCGTGGGCGAGAAAACGGCTCAGGCGTTGCTACAGGGATTAGGCGGGCTGGATGCACTGTA
This sequence comes from uncultured Buttiauxella sp., assembly GCA_946480445.1. GTDB lineage: Bacteria > Pseudomonadota > Gammaproteobacteria > Enterobacterales > Enterobacteriaceae > Dryocola. Next base: position 114,700 of record CAMLJN010000012.1, on the reverse strand, counting down.
TGCCAACCCGGAGAAAATAGCTGAACTGAGTTTCCGCGGTGCAAAAACAATGGCCGCTAAGCTCGAGCAAAGCAAAGAGGTGGCCTATCTCTCCTACAAGCTGGCCACCATTAAAACAGATGTTGAGCTGGAGCTGACCTGCGAGCAGCTTGAGGTTCAGCCACCTGCGGCGACGGAGCTGCTGGATCTGTTCAGGCAATACGAATTCAAACGCTGGATTACCGATGTGGAAGACGGCAAATGGCTACAGGCTAAAGGCAGCAAAGCCGCCGCCCAGTCCCGTAAAGAAGTGGAACAGGAAGCCGAGCCTGAAGAGCCAGCCAGTGCACTTTCTTATGACAACTACGTCACTATCCTTGAAGAAGATGTGCTGGTCGAGTGGATCGAACGTCTGAAGAAAGCGCCATTTTTCGCCTTTGATACCGAAACTGACAGCCTGGATAACGTCAGCGCCAATCTGGTGGGACTTTCATTTGCGACCGAACCTGGTGTCGCCTGCTATATCCCGGTGGCACATGACTATATTGACGCGCCCGATCAGCTTTCCCGCGAGCGCGTGCTTGAGCTTCTCAAACCTCTGCTTGAAGATGAAAAAGCGCTTAAAGTTGGCCAGAACCTGAAATATGACCGGGGTATTGTGGGCAACTATGGTATTGAGCTGCGCGGTATCGCTTTTGACACTATGCTGGAGTCTTATATTCTCGACAGCGTCGCGGGTCGCCATGATATGGATAGCCTGGCCGATCGCTGGCTCAAGCACAAAACCATTACCTTCGAAGAGATTGCGGGCAAAGGTAAAAAGCAGCTGACCTTCAACCAAATCGATCTGGAGCAGGCAGGGCGTTACGCCGCGGAAGATGCGGATGTTACTTTGCAGCTGCATCTGAAAATGTGGCCCAAGCTTGAGAAAAGCGAAGGTCCGCTGAACGTCTTTAATAACATTGAAATGCCGCTGGTGCCGGTGCTGTCGCGCATTGAGCGTAACGGCGTGAAGATTGACCCCGCTATTTTACATACGCATTCTGAGCAGCTTACTAAACGCCTTGCTGAACTGGAGCTTAAAGCTCACGAAATCGCGGGCGAGCCATTTAATCTCTCTTCGCCAAAGCAGTTGCAAACCATTCTGTTTGAAAAGCAGGGCATTAAGCCGCTGAAGAAAACGCCGGGCGGCGCCCCCTCAACCTCAGAAGAGGTGCTGGAAGAGCTCGCGCTGGACTACCCGTTGCCGAAAGTTATTCTGGAGCACCGAGGCCTTGCGAAGCTGAAGTCGACCTATACCGATAAACTGCCGCTGATGATTAACCCAAAAACCGGGCGGGTACATACGTCTTATCATCAGGCGGTTGCGGCGACGGGGCGTCTGTCCTCCACCGAGCCTAACCTGCAGAACATTCCGGTGCGCAATGAAGAAGGTCGTCGTATCCGTCAGGCATTTATCGCACCTGATGACTATGTGATTGTCTCTGCTGACTACTCGCAGATTGAGCTACGCATCATGGCGCATCTCTCCCGCGATAAAGGCCTGCTAACCGCCTTTGCAGAAGGGAAGGATATTCACCGCGCAACGGCGGCTGAAGTCTTTGGCCTGCCGCTGGAGAGCGTGACCGGCGAACAGCGCCGCAGCGCGAAAGCGATCAACTTTGGTCTGATTTACGGCATGAGCGCCTTTGGCCTGTCGCGCCAGCTCAATATCCCGCGTAAAGAATCGCAGAAGTACATGGATCTTTACTTTGAGCGTTACCCAGGCGTGCTTGACTATATGGAGCGCACTCGCGCTCAGGCCAAAGAGAAGGGCTATGTGGAAACCCTGGACGGGCGTCGACTGTATCTGCCGGACATCAATTCCAGTAACGCTGCACGCCGTGCAGGCGCCGAGCGTGCGGCAATCAACGCCCCGATGCAGGGTACCGCAGCCGACATCATTAAACGCGCGATGATCGCCGTTGATGCGTGGCTGCAAAAAGATAAGCCGCGCGTAAAAATGATCATGCAGGTTCACGATGAACTGGTGTTTGAAGTGCATAAAGATGATGTCGAAGCGGTGACCAAAAAGGTCCACGAGCTTATGGAAGGCAGCATGAAACTGGATGTGCCGCTGTTAGTTGAAGTAGGCAGCGGGGCTAACTGGGATGAAGCCCATTAATGCAGCAGTTTTGATGTCATTTTTTTGTAACTAAGCAACATAAGTCATAGCGTTTTGTGATGATGCTTCAAGAACGGTATGCAAATAGTGAAAAAAAACTACAAAAAATGCTTTTTCAGCCGGATAAAAAGGAGTAGAGTTAAACGCGTAGGGTACAGAGGTAAGATGTTCTATCTTTCAGACCTTTTACTTCACGTAATCGGATTTGGCTGAATATTTAGCCGCCCCAGTCAGTTATGACTGGGGCGTTTTTTATTGGGCGCAATCCAGAAAAAAACGGGCGAACCCGTTTGATTTTTTACTCTTCTGGCGCTTCTTCTTCCACCGCCGGTGGAATGTCGTTGTACCAGCTGTCCAGCTTCTGACGCAGCTTATCAACGCCGATTTTCTTCAGCGATGAGAATGCTTCGATCTCAATATTGCCGCCAAATGCCGCCGCTGCCTCGCGCACCATATTAAGCTGTGCTTTACGGGCGCCGGAAGCCAGCTTGTCTGCTTTAGTCAGCAAAATCATGACCTCGATATTGCTGGCCACGGCCCAGTTGACCATCTGCTGATCGAGATCTTTTAGCGGATGGCGAATGTCCATAAGCACCACCAGCCCTTTGAGGCTATTACGTTTTTGCAGGTATTCACCCAGCGCACGCTGCCATTTGAGTTTTACTTCTTCCGGGACCTCTGCGTAGCCATAGCCCGGTAAATCCACCAGACGCTTCCCGTCGGCTACTTCGAACAGGTTGATAAGCTGGGTACGGCCGGGGGTTTTACTGGTACGCGCAAGGCTCTTCTGGTTGGTCAGCGTATTTAACGCACTTGATTTGCCCGCGTTAGAGCGGCCTGCGAAAGCAACCTCAATACCGGTATCAGAAGGTAAATGGCGAATGTCCGGTGCGCTAAGCACGAAGTGGGTCAGTTGATAGTTCCAGTTTGTCAAAAGGTTGTCTCCCTCAGGATGAGCATTGAGGGGATTATACCTGAACGGGCAGAAAAGACCGTGTTTCTCACAGAGTGCAGATATCCCCTTATCAAATGTGAGATATTTGCCAGTGCTGATGGCAGAGATTGTCATTACGTATGGTCGGATATTTAGAAAAAACAAGTTAAAAACATAAGCTTAAAGAAAATGGTCTTTTGTGCGTCTTAACTTAAGCAAAAGGATAACCTTGTCGAGTTCAGGGTTAAGCGTAAAGTAGGCATCACAGGCGCGGGAGCCAAAAAGGATAGCAACTCAGGACGAGGGTTCGGGAACGTCAGGACGACGGAAAGCAGGAAGCAGCGTTCAGCAACGCAGTAAATGGAAACGGACAAAACAAGGAAAGTTGCTTGCAAAAGGACAGACAAGGCGTCGAGTGCAGACACGGAATGTGTGGCCTGTTAGGGCCGTGAGATCAGAAAAAAGGCGACGGGTTAACCTGCCGCCTTTTTTCTTTGCTTGCTTTCTGCTAGATTCCGCCGCAATTCTATACTGAATAAAACGGCTTAAGACAACTCACCATGAAGCAACCAAACTCAGCGTCACAAGGTAACAAACCGGCGAAAGCTCGTCGTAAATCGCGCGAAGAAATCGATCAGGAAGCTCGCGATCGTAAGCGTCAGAAAAAACACCGTGGCCATTCTGCAGGCAGCCGCGCGAACGGCGGCAGCCAGGCGCAGGGTGGAAAAGGGTCTGCACAGCCAAAAGATCCGCGCATTGGCAGCAAAAAGCCTGTCGCTCTGGGCGTAACAGAAACCCCTGCGGCGAAACCGAAACAGCACAAACCAAAGAGCGAGAAACCTATGCTAACACCACAGGCCGAGCTGGATATGCTGGAGAACGATGAGCGCCTGGACGCGCTGCTGGAACGTCTTGAAGAAGGCGAGAAGTTAACCGCCGAAGAGCAAACCTGGGTGAATGCCAAACTCGACCGCATTGATGCTTTGATGGAAGAGCTGGGTATCGCCTATGACGACGACGAAGAAGACGAAGAAAAAACCGACGATTTAATGCGTCTGCTCAAGGGTGGTAACTAAAGGTTACTGCCGTGGGATTACCTGTTCTTATCGTGGTTATTCCGCTGGTGTGTTATCTGCTGTGGTTATTCGTTAAACTACGGCGGTTGTCGCGATTGCAGCATTCGTTGCGCCGCAGGCTCTTCGCCCGAGGGGAGGGCGTGCCGCGCCGGCTGCGTCAACGCGAGCGGCATCACCGGAAGGAGTGAGAATGTCTGAGCAGTTAATCGACTGGGATCTGGCCCTGATCCAGAAATATAATTATTCGGGGCCTCGTTATACCTCTTACCCCACCGCGCTGGAGTTTTCTGAAGACTTTGGCGAGGCGGCGTTTTTACAGGCGGTTGCTCGTTATCCGGAGCGCCCGCTTTCTCTGTACGTGCATATCCCGTTCTGCCACAAACTCTGCTACTTCTGCGGCTGCAATAAAATTGTGACCCGTCAGACGCATAAAGCGGATCAGTATCTGGATGCGCTTGAGCAAGAGATCGCGCATCGTGCGCCATTATTTAAAGGCCGTCACGTCAGCCAGATGCACTGGGGCGGTGGCACCCCCACCTACCTTAGCCGGGAGCAGATCAGTCGCCTGATGGGGCTGCTGCGCGCTCATTTCGACTTTAACGACGATGCCGAGCTATCTATTGAGGTTGACCCGCGTGAAATCGAGCTTGATGTGCTCGATCATCTGCGCCAGGAAGGTTTTACCCGCCTGAGCATGGGCGTGCAGGACTTTAACAAAGAAGTGCAGCGTCTGGTCAACCGCGAGCAGGATGAAGACTTTATCTTTGCCCTGATTAGGCGCGCCCGCGAACTGGGATTCACCTCGACAAATATAGATTTGATCTACGGCCTGCCCAGGCAGACGCCGGAAAGCTTTGCCTTCACCTTAAATCGTGTTGCCGAGCTGAGTCCGGACAGGCTAAGCGTCTTTAATTACGCACACCTGCCCACGCTGTTTGCCGCCCAGCGCAAAATAAAAGATGCGGATTTACCGGGCGCGCAGCAAAAACTCGATATTTTGCAGCAAACTATCAGCTCGCTGACCGAAGCAGGCTACCAGTTTATCGGCATGGACCATTTTGCACGTCCTGATGATGAACTGGCTGTCGCCCAGCGTGAAGGGAAGCTGCATCGTAACTTCCAGGGCTACACTACTCAGGGCGATACCGATTTACTGGGGATGGGCGTTTCTGCCATTAGCATGATTGGCGACTGCTACGCCCAGAACCAGAAAGAGCTGAAGACTTACTATCAGCAGGTGGACGACCGCGGTGATGCGCTGTGGCGTGGGCTTGGGTTAACGCGTGATGACTGTATCCGCCGCGACGTGATTAAGTTGCTTATCTGCAACTTCCAGCTGAACTTTGCCGACGTTGAGCGTGAGTGGGACGTGGATTTTGCCGACTACTTCGCAGAAGATCTCCGGCTGCTTGCGCCGCTGGCAAAAGACGGGCTGGTGGACGTCGATAAACAGCGTATTCAGGTGACGCCAAAAGGTCGCCTGCTGATCCGCAACATCTGCATGTGCTTTGATGTTTACCTGCGGCAGAAAGCACGACTCCAGCAGTTCTCACGGGTGATATAAAAAAGGCGGGTTAATACCCGCCTTTTTGCATGCACACCTTCTCACTCCATGCCCAGCTCTTTGAGCTTGCGAGTCAGGGTGTTACGACCCCATCCCAGCAGGCGGGCCGCTTCCTGCTTGTGGCCTTGCGTATGGCGCAGGGCCGTTGTCAGCAGCGTGCGCTCCATTTCGGGCTGCGCCTCAGAGAGCAGGTTTTGATGACCGGAACGCAGCGCGCTATCTGCCCACTGTGCCAGCAGCATGGCCCAGTTATCCGGCAACGTCTGCGTTGCGCCCGTTTCCGGCACCGTGGATTCAAACAGTTCGCCCGGTAAATCCTGTATCAGCACTTCCTGTCCCGCCGCCATCACCGTCAGCCAGCGGCAAGTGTTTTCCAGCTGGCGAACGTTGCCCGGCCAGGCAAGACGCGTTAAGGCGTTTTCCGTTTCCGGATGGAGAAGCTTGGCCTCAACGCCCAGCTCACGAGCGGCTACCTGCAAGAAATGGCGAGCCAGACGAGGAATATCCTCTCGGCGTTCGCGCAGCGGCGGAAGGTGCACGCGGATCACGTTCAGGCGGTGAAATAAGTCCTCGCGGAATTTACCCTCCTGCACGCGTAGCTCAAGGTTCTGGTGAGTCGCGGCGATAATACGCACGTCTACCTTAACCGGCGCATAGCCACCAACACGATAAAACTGTCCGTCTGCCAGCACGCGCAGCAGGCGGGTCTGGACGTCTAACGGCATATCGCCGATTTCATCCAGAAACAGGGTGCCGCCATCCGCCTGTTCAAACCGGCCCTGACGGATCTGATTTGCACCGGTAAAGGCGCCTTTCTCATGGCCAAAGAGTTCGGACTCAATTAAATCCTTTGGGATTGCCGCCATGTTCAGCGCAATAAAAGGAGACTTTACTCGCGGGCTGTGACGGTGCAGGGCATGAGCAACAAGCTCCTTACCCGTACCTGATTCGCCGTTGATCAGTACGCTGATAGAGGAGCGCGACAGGCGGCCAATAATACGGAAGACGTCCTGCATGGCAGGGGCTTCGCCAATAATGTCGGTTGTGGGCCCGTTAACCTGGACATTGCGTGGCTGCTGCTGTTCCTGATAGTGGCTTATCGCCCGTTCAACCAGGGCTACGGCTTCATCAATATCAAAAGGTTTCGGCAGGTAATCGAACGCGCCCTGCTGGTAAGCGCTAACGGCGGCGTCCAGATCAGAGTGCGCGGTCATTATGATGACCGGTAGCATAGGATGCCGCTGTTTAATCTGTTTTAGCAGCGCCAGTCCGTCCATCCCCGGCATACGAATGTCGGAGAGCAGAACGTCCGGGGTTTTGGTCGCCAGCGCGTCCAGCACTTCGCTGCCGCTCTCAAATGTGGTGCAGCTCAACCCCGCTCCGGTCAGCGCTCGTTCCAGCACCCAACGGATGGAGCTATCGTCATCAACGACCCAAACTATCCCTCGTTGCATAAAAACCTCACTGGCGAATAGGCAGGTAAACGGAAAACTCGGTATGACCTGGCCAACTGTTGAATTCGATTTTTCCCGAATGTTGATCGATCAGGTTGCGCGCAATTGACAGGCCCAGTCCGGTCCCCCCTTCGCGGCCGCTCACCATCGGGTAGAACAATGTATCCTGAAGCGTGGCCGGAATGCCCGGACCGTTGTCTGCAACGTCAATTCTCGCCGCCAGACGATAGCGCACGCTGTGCAGCGTCAGCTGGAAGGCGGTACGAGTACGGAGAATTATCTCGCCTCCTTCGCTACCCAGTGCCTGCAAGGCGTTACGCACGATATTTAATAAAACCTGTTCTATCTGGTCCGGGTCGTGAGCAAATTCCGGCAAACTTGGATCATAATCCCGAACCAGGGTTACGTTCTCTGGCAGCTCCATCGACACCAGCGTCATGACGCGTTCGGTCACCTTGTGAATGCTTTCGGTGACGTGCATACCGGGGTGCTGCGGCCCTAACAGGCGATCTACCAGATTACGCAGGCGGTCTGCCTGCTCGATAATGACTTTGGTGTATTCCGTCAGCGACGGGTCGGGCAATGCTTTCGCCAGAAGCTGCGCTGCCCCTCGTAAGCCACCGAGAGGGTTTTTAATTTCATGTGCCAGGCCGCGAACTAAATCCCGGGCGGCAATCTGTTGGGCGTGCTGCAACTGCTCCTGGCTCAGACGGCGTTGGTTATCCATCGGCGCCATTTCCATCAGGATGAAGCCTTCCGGTAAACGCTGCGCCGTCAGGGAGAGAATATGGGAGCGGCCGTCTATCACCAGCGTGACCTCGTTATCGGTAAACCCCTGGCCGGCGATCAGGCTCTCCTGCATCAAAGCAATATTCAACGAGAAGTAGCTCAACAGGTCCGGTAGCGGCGTGCCGTACAGCTTGCGTGAGCTTTGCGCCAGCAATTGCTGGGCCGCCGGGTTCGCGTAGTGTACAGCCAGGTCGTCATCCACCAGCAAAATGCTGTTGATTAGGGAATTCAGGATCTGCCCAGCATCGGGCAGCGTGCCAGTTGCCATACAGCAGTCTCCGTTTATGCACTATATTGGTGCATTATAGTGGCTGGCTTATAAAAAACCTTGTTGCGTCAGGTTATTTGTGGAGAAAAAAGCCCATCCGAAGATGGGCTGAAAGTTTCCACGGCAACAAAAAACGCTAAATCAGACGCTGTAGTACAGCTCAAACTCTACCGGGTGCGGCGTCATGCGCACGCGGTCATTTTCTTCGATACGCAGAGCGATGTAGGCATCGATCGCGTCATCAGTGAACACACCACCGGCCGTCAGGAACTCGCGGTCCTGGTCCAGCGCGTTCAGGGCTTCTTCCAGAGAGCCTGCAACCTGTGGGATCTCTTTTGCTTCTTCCGGCGGCAGGTCATACAGGTTCTTGTCCATCGCTTCGCCCGGATGGATTTTGTTTTTGATACCGTCAAGGCCCGCCATCAGCAGCGCTGCGAAGCACAGGTATGGGTTAGCCGCAGGATCCGGGAAGCGCACTTCGATACGACGTGCTTTCGGGGAGGCCACAACCGGGATACGGATGGAAGCAGAACGGTTACGGGCAGAGTAAGCCAGCATCACTGGAGCTTCATAACCCGGGACCAGACGCTTGTAGGAGTTGGTGGTCGGGTTAGACAGGGCGTTGATCGCTTTCGCGTGTTTGATGACGCCGCCGATGTAGTACAGCGCTTGCTCAGACAGGCCCGCATATTTGTCGCCTGCAAACAGGTTTACGCCGTTCTTGGACAGGGACATGTGGCAGTGCATACCGGAACCGTTATCGCCAAACATGGGTTTTGGCATAAAGGTCGCTGTTTTGCCGTAAGCGTGAGCGACGTTGTGCACGACATATTTGTAGATCTGAATTTCGTCAGCTTTTTTGGTCATGGTGTTGAAGCGGGTTGCCACTTCGTTCTGACCAGCCGTTGCCACTTCGTGGTGGTGAGCTTCAACAACCAGACCCATTTGTTCCATGGTCAGACACATGGCAGAACGCAGGTCCTGAGCTGAGTCAACCGGAGGAACCGGGAAGTAACCGCCTTTAACAGCAGGGCGGTGGCCTTTGTTACCGCCTTCGTATTTGGTGCCGGTGTTCCATGCGCCTTCGATATCGTCGATGGCAACGTGGGAGCCGGAGATGGAGCTGCCGAAACGGATGTCGTCGAACAGGAAGAATTCTGGTTCTGGCCCGAACAGTACCGTATCAGCAAGGCCGGTAGAGCGCAGGTAGTCTTCGGCGCGCTTCGCGATGGAGCGTGGGTCACGGTCATAACCCTGCATGGTGCCTGGCTCAAGAATGTCGCAACGAATAATCAGGGTAGAATCCGCGAAGAATGGGTCGATGACTGCGGTAGAGGCATCCGGCATCAGCACCATGTCGGATTCGTTGATGCCTTTCCAGCCACCAATCGAGGAGCCATCAAACATTTTGCCTTCTTCGAAGAAGTCAGCATTTACCTGGTGAGCAGGAATTGTGACGTGCTGTTCTTTACCTTTGGTGTCAGTGAAGCGCAAATCAACAAATTTCACTTCATGCTCATTCAGCATCGTCAAAACGTGTTCAGCGGACATACTTAACTCTCCCGGATTGGTCATGGTCGTCGTGGTAACGAGGTCTGATAATTTTAGTAAAAGTGGCTTTTCACTCTGAAATCTATAAAGCGAAATCTGTGCCAACTTTTAAATCACCCCCAAAAGGCGTTATCATGCGCACTATAGTGCAAAAGGGCTGCACCATGATGGATAACTTGCACCAATATAGTGCTCCAGCGTAAAAAGTGGGCACCATATTGGTGCAATTTACGTTATGGCTCCCTTTTTAGCTCCGTGAAAGCGATCACAATCCCTTACTTTCCATATTGTTTGTAAAGGTTCTTTGTGATCCTGTTCTGTCCTTCGATTAATACGTGTACAATAACGCGCTATTTCTAATGCCTGAGGCAAAGTTGTGATCGAAAATCTGCGTAATATCGCCATCATCGCGCACGTTGACCATGGTAAAACTACCCTGGTTGATAAGCTGTTACAGCAATCCGGTACTTTCAGCGAGCGTGCTGAAACCACTGAACGCGTGATGGACTCCAACGATTTGGAGAAAGAGCGTGGGATTACCATCCTCGCTAAAAACACCGCTATCAAATGGAATGACTACCGTATCAACATCGTTGATACCCCTGGGCACGCCGACTTCGGTGGTGAAGTTGAACGTGTAATGTCCATGGTAGACTCCGTGCTGCTGGTCGTTGACGCAATGGATGGCCCAATGCCGCAGACGCGCTTCGTAACCAAAAAGGCTTTTGCCCACGGTTTGAAGCCAATCGTGGTTATCAACAAAGTTGACCGTCCTGGCGCGCGTCCGGACTGGGTTGTGGACCAGGTGTTTGACCTGTTCGTGAACCTCGACGCAAGCGACGAGCAGCTCGACTTCCCCATCATCTATGCCTCTGCATTGATGGGTATTGCGGGCAACGATCACACCGATATGGCGGAAGACATGACTCCGCTGTACCAGGCGATTGTTGACCACGTTAAAGCACCAAGCGTTGACCTCGACGGTCCGTTCCAGATGCAGATCTCCCAGCTCGACTACAACAACTACGTTGGCGTCATCGGCATCGGTCGCATCAAGCGCGGTAAAGTGAAGCCTAACCAGCAGATCACAATCATCGACAGCGAAGGTAAAACTCGTAACGGTAAAGTTGGTAAAGTGCTGACTCACCTGGGTCTGGAGCGTATTGAATCCGCCGAAGCCGAAGCGGGCGACATCATCGCCATTACCGGCCTGGGCGAGCTGAACATCTCCGACACCCTTTGCGATACGCAAAATGTTGAAGCGCTGCCAGCGCTGTCCGTTGATGAACCAACCGTCTCCATGTTCTTTAACGTCAACACCTCTCCGTTCTGTGGTAAAGAAGGTAAATTTGTTACCTCCCGTCAGATCCTTGACCGCCTGAACAAAGAGCTGGTGCACAACGTGGCACTGCGCGTTGAAGAAACCGAAGATGCGGACGCATTCCGTGTCTCCGGCCGTGGTGAGCTGCACCTGTCCGTCCTTATCGAAAACATGCGTCGTGAAGGTTTCGAGCTGGCCGTGTCCCGCCCGAAAGTTATCTTCCGTGAAATTGATGGTCGTAAACAGGAACCGTTCGAAAACGTGACGCTTGATATCGAAGAGCAGCACCAGGGTTCTGTTATGCAGGCTCTTGGTGAGCGTAAAGGCGACCTGAAAAACATGAATCCGGACGGCAAAGGCCGCGTACGTCTCGACTACGTGATCCCAAGCCGTGGTCTGATCGGTTTCCGTAACGAATTCATGACCATGACCTCCGGTACCGGTCTGCTGTACTCCACCTTCAGCCACTACGATGATATTCGTCAGGGCGATGTGGGCCAGCGTCAGAACGGCGTGCTGATTTCTAACGGCCAGGGTAAAGCGGTTGCGTTTGCTCTGTACGGTCTGCAGGATCGCGGCAAGCTGTTCCTGGGCCACGGTGCTGAAGTTTACGAAGGCCAGATCATCGGTATTCACAGTCGTTCTAACGACCTTACCGTAAACTGCCTGACCGGTAAGAAACTGACCAACATGCGTGCGTCCGGTACTGATGAAGCGACCACCCTGGTTCCGGCTCAGAAAATGACCCTGGAGCAGGCGCTGGAGTTTATCGACGATGATGAACTGGTAGAAGTGACGCCGCTTTCCGTTCGTATCCGTAAACGCCACCTGACTGAAAACGACCGCAAACGCGCAGGTCGTGGCAGCAAAGAAGCCTAAGTTTCTTTTCCGCCGTCAATCGAAGCCCCGTCTGTCAGGACGGGGCTTTTTTTTGCCCGCTTGCTCGCAGAACCTGCTAAGTCCGAATACTTGCCGTAGTCAAAGCATCCCTTTACCGCTACAGTTATTTGTCCACGGCGCAAAGGAGAGGCTCATGCTGTATATCTTTGATTTGGGTAATGTGATTGTTGATATCGACTTCAACCGCGTGATGGGGGTCTGGAGCGATTACAGCCGTATCCCGCTTGCGAATCTGCAAAAAAGTTTTGTGATGGGCGAAGCTTTCCATCGCCACGAACGCGGGCAGATTTCCGACGAAGATTTTGCCGCCGCAGTTTGCCAGGAGATGGCCCTGCCGCTGAGTTTCGATCAGTTTGCCGCAGGCTGGCAGGCGGTTTTCGTCGCCCTGCGCCCCGAAGTTATCTCCATCATGAAGCAGCTGCGCGAGCAGGGCCACCGGGTGGTTGTGCTCTCAAACACTAACCGTCTGCATACCCACTTCTGGCCAGGTGAATATCCGCAGATTGCGGAAGCTGCCGATAAAATCTATCTGTCCCAGGAAATGGGTATGCGCAAACCCGATGCGGAGATCTATTTAAAACTCCTGGAAACCGAAGGGGTTAGCGCCGATCGGGCGGTCTTTTTTGATGACAATGCCGATAATATTAAAGGGGCTCAGGCAGTGGGGATCGCCAGTATTCTGGTGACCGGAAAAGAGACAGTACCTGACTACTTCGCTAAAAACCCATGCTAAAAGACGTTCATCGTAATACCACCCAACGCCTCAGGCCATGTTTAGCCTGGGGCAAGCTGCTCTGGCAGCGTATCGACCAGGATAATATGACGACGCTTGCGGGCAACCTTGCCTATGTGTCGTTGCTGTCGCTGGTGCCTTTTATCGCCGTGGTTTTTGCCCTTTTTGCCGCCTTCCCTATGTTCTCGGATGTCAGCGTCCAGCTGCGGCATTTTATCTTTTCGAATTTTATTCCCGCCACGGGCGACATCATCCAGCGTTATATTGAGCAGTTCGTCGCCAACTCCAGCAGGATGACGGCCGTTGGCGCCTGCGGGCTTATCGTGACGGCATTGCTGTTGATGTATGCCGTCGACAGCGCGCTCAATACTATCTGGCGCAGTACGCGCACCCGGCCAAAGATTTACTCCTTTGCCGTCTACTGGATGATCCTCACGCTTGGGCCGCTGCTGGCCGGGGCTAGCCTGGCAATCAGCTCTTATTTACTCTCCTTGCGCTGGGCTACGGGTTTTAACAGTATGATTGACGAGGTGCTGCGCATTTTTCCTCTGCTGCTCTCGTGGCTGTCATTCTGGCTGCTCTATAGCATCGTCCCCACCACTCGAGTGCCGGTCAGGGATGCGCTGATTGGCTCGCTGGTTGCGGCGTTGCTGTTCGAGCTGGGTAAGAAAGGCTTTGCCCTCTATATCACCATGTTTCCTTCCTATCAGCTGATTTACGGCGTGCTGGCGGTGATCCCGATTTTATTTGTCTGGGTCTACTGGACCTGGTGTATCGTGTTGCTCGGTGCGGAAATTACCGTCACCCTGGGCGACTACCGTAAACTCCGTTTAGCCGCACAGCAGGAAGAATTGGACGAACCATGATTGCATTAATTCAACGTGTCACCCAAGCTCGCGTCACCGTAGCGGGTGAAGTCACGGGTGAAATTGGCCCAGGACTTTTGGTGTTATTGGGTGTCGAAAAAGAAGATAACGAGCAGAAAGCAAACCGCCTGTGCGAGCGCGTCTTAGGCTATCGCATCTTCGCGGATGAAGACGACAAAATGAACCTCAACGTTCAGCAGGCTGGTGGCAGCGTGCTGGTCGTCTCGCAGTTTACGCTTGCCGCAGATACCGAGCGTGGAATGCGCCCGAGCTTCTCAGGCGGCGCGGCCCCTGAGCTTGCCGAAGAGCTGTACGAATACTTTATTGAACGCTGCCGAAAACAGGGGATCGTTGCCGAAACGGGACGTTTTGCCGCCGATATGCAGGTCTCACTGACCAACGACGGGCCGGTGACATTCTGGTTGCAGGTCTGATTCCGCAGACGGTCCCGCGTCTTAAGAGAGAGTACAAGTATGTATCACCTTCGCGTACCGCAAACAGAAGAAGAACTTGAAAGCTATTATCAGTTCCGTTGGGAAATGCTGCGCAAGCCGCTGCATCAGCCTAAAGGCTCTGAACGCGACGCCTGGGATGCCATGGCTCATCACCAGATGGTGGTGGATGAAGACGGTAATCCGGTCGCCATTGGCCGCCTGTATATCAATGCCGATAATGAAGCGGCCATACGTTTTATGGCGGTTCATCCCTCCGTGCAGGACAAAGGTCTGGGGACGCTGGTGGCGATGACGCTGGAATCTGTCGCTCGTCAGGAAGGCGTTAAACGCGTGGTATGCAGCGCGCGTGAAGATGCGGTGGATTTTTTCGCCAAGCTGGGGTTTGTGAACCAGGGGGAGATTACCACTCCGCAAACCACGCCCGTGCGCCATTTCCTGATGATTAAGCCGGTGGCTTCGTTGGACGATTCTGCATCGGGCCGACTGGTGCGGGCAGTTACAGCAGGCCTGGTACGAACATATCCCGCTAAGCGAGAAAATGGGCGTGCGTATTTTGCAGTACACCGGGCAGAAGTTTATTACCACTATGCCTGAAGCGGGCAATCAGAACCCGCATCAGACGTTGTTTGCTGGCAGCCTGTTTTCTCTTGCCACGCTGACCGGCTGGGGGCTTATCTGGCTGATGCTGCGTGAGCGCCATCTCGGCGGGACAATTATTCTGGCCGATGCTCATATCCGTTACAGCAACCCGATAACCGGGCGGCCTGAGGCCATCGCGGATCTCGGTTCGCTCAGCGGAGACCTGGATCGCCTGGCGCGAGGCCGTAAAGCTCGTGTGGCCTTAAAGGTTGAGCTTTACGGCGATGAGAAACAGGGCGCGGTGTTTGAAGGCGTCTATCTGGTGCTTCCAGCAAGGCCTTTCGGCCCGCTTGAAGAGGGCGGTAACGAAGAAGAGTAACCGCCAGAGTAAGTCCGGCGCGGTGGATTAAGCGCCGGGAACCACGCCGTTTTGCATCTTCTGCTCAATCAGTTTACCGTCTGCGCCGGTGGCCTGAAGCGTACCGTTAACCGATGGCTTCAGGGGCGTCTGTGCCGCGAGGCTCCCCGTGGCGGACAGTTGCAGGTTTCCTTCACCGTCGAGTGGCAAAGCAGGCCAGCCCCATTGTTGCAACGTGTTCACCGGCACAGAGCGGCCATGCAGAGTGATGGCGGCATTACGCTGCGGTGATTGCGACACGCTACCGGTGGCCTCCAGCATCCCTTTTCCGGCGAAAGCGCTTAGCTCCGTCACCGCAATCTGGCTGGCATTGGCCGTCAGGGAAAGCGAAGGACGACGGATATCCACGCGGTTAAAGGTTGCGGCTGCGGCATTTAGGCTGAGATTACCGTTCCAGATGCCCCACTGCCGATCGCGCACCACTTCCAGGTTATTCCCGCTCCCGTCCAGAGAAGTCAGCTGGAAAGGGAACGCTGGATCGATATCAATAATCAGGTTTCTGTGCGCCGACAGCTTTTTAATGGTCACTTTATTGAGCCATTCCGGTACGGGGTCCAGCCAGCGCTGTTTCCAGTCTTCCGGCAGGGTATATTCCAGGCCTGCCAGCACCACCTCATCGAGATCCAGCCGCCTGTCGTTGCGTTGCCACTGGCCTGATGCGCGAACCATGCCTGTTTCCCAGCGGGAGGTGAACTGGCGCAGTACGGCGGTCTGTCGGGTAAAATCAATATTCACAACAGGGTCGTTAAGATGCAGCGCCCCGTTTACGAACTCACTGGCGTTCAAAGAGAGTTTGCCGTCCTCGGTCTGCCAGGTGCCTGCGACGAGGGTCAGATCGCGCAGGCTTAAATTTAAATCTGTGGCCGCCCAGTTTTTGCCTTCCAGTCGCGCGTCGGTCACTTCCAGGTTGTCTATTTTAAGGGAAGGAAGGGTAACGAGCGGGGCCAGAAAATCAGTAAGAGTGCTGTCCGTTTGCAGACGGACATCGTTCAGGCGCAGGCTGCCGATCTGCCAGGCTCCGTCAGCGCTGCGTCGGGCGCTCCCGGTCAGTGAACCACGGGCCATATCGGCGCCAATATTGCTCAGCGTGACTTCGTTTTTGTTTATCGCGCCCTGTAGCAGCACGTTGCTTGCCTGCACGCCATTAAGCGTCAAAGAGCCCGCGCTGAACTGCATATCTGCCGTCGTGCCCAGCACGTTGTTTGCCTGCGGTTGCCACGGCGTGACGCCGCCATTTACTCGCTGCGCGTGCAACTCCCATTGGGTGTCAGGGCTGTTGACTGCCATTTCACTCAGGCGTAGCGTATCGGCCTGGAAAGGGAGCGGGGCAGCCTTGCTGCTAAGATTCAGCGTGCCGTTTTTCAGCAGGATCGTGCTGGCGTGCAGCGGTTCAGAGAACTGGCGGGTGCTCAGCCCAATATCCATATTTTCTGCGACGAGCGTTGCAGGCTGGCCTTTTCGCCCGAAGGTGACCCGGTTGAAAAGAACATGCGTGGGGGACGCCCAGTCGTGGGCCATCTTCTCAAACGAAAAATCGTAGTCGCTCTTTTCGTTTACCCAGGCGCTCACCTGTGAGGCGCCCCAGCGCGTCTGGAGCAAAAAATAAGCCACAATCAGTCCGAGCACAGCGACAGCCACAAGAGCTGCAAAAAGCTTTCCGAGAAATTTCATTGTCTTCCATCCCATGAAGTTTCGGTAAGGGTGTTATGCCCCATTTACCGTTATAGCTCAAGGAGGAGTTTGTCAGGGCAGGTTTACGCGCCGGTGGGGAACCGTTCACCGGCGCGTGAGGGCGATCAGTCTTTCTCTGGCGGGAAAATGAGGTTCAGTACGATGGCAGTGATGCCACCGGCGGCAATCCCGGAGGAAAGCAGCGTCTTCAGCCATTCGGGGGCAAACTGTAAGATCAGCGGCTGCTGAGAAACCCCCATCCCGACTGCCAGCGACAGGGCGATAATCATAATAGCGCGGCGATTAAGCGGCTCGCGGGAAACAATACGCACGCCGGAGGCGGCGATGGTCCCGAACATCACTATCGTTGCGCCACCCAGTACCGGCTCAGGAATATGCTGTACAAAACCGCTTACCGCCGGGAACAGGCCCAGCACAATCAGCATCAGCGCTACCACAAAGCCAACGTAGCGGCTGGCCACCCCGGTAAGCTGAATCACGCCGTTGTTCTGCCCGAAGCAGGAATTTGGGAAGGTGTTAAAAATGGCCGAGACGCAGGAGTTGAGGCCGTTAGCCAGCACGCCGCCTTTCAGGCGCTTCATATAAAGCGGGCCGGATACCGGCTGCTCTGAAACATCTGAGGTGGCGGTAATATCCCCGATGGTTTCCAGTGAGGTCACCATAAACACCAGCATCAGTGGGATAAGCAGATTCCAGTCGATGCCGAGGCCATAATACAACGGTGTTGGCACCATAATCAGGTCGGTATTGGTTGCTGCGGTGGTCTGCGGCAGCATATCCATCGCCCAGGCCAGGGCGTAACCCACGGCCATCGCGATAACCAGCGAAGCCACGCGCAGATAAGGATTACGCTGGCGATTGAGAAGAATGATCGTTAACAGCACGGCGCCAGCCAGCAGCAGATTTTCAGGTGAGCCAAAGGTGTGATCGTTCATCGCGGCATAGCCGCCGCCGATGGAATTCAGGCCCACCTGAATCAGCGACAGGCCGATAATCATCACCACTACGCCCGAAACCAGCGGCGTAATAATCCGGCGTGCCAGATGCAGAACGCGGGAGAGAGCCATCTCAGTACAGCTTGCAAGCATCAGCGTGCCGAAAAGCGCGGCCATCATCGTTGGCACGTCAGCCCCGCCGTTTTTTAAAGCCATGCCACCCATAATCAAAGGCGAGACGAAGTTAAAACTCGTGCCCTGAATGGACAGCAGCCCCGAACCCACTGGGCCCCAGGCTTTGATCTGAATGATAGAGGCTACGCCTGAGGCAAACAGCGACATGCTGATGATGTGTTGAGTGTCTGATGCCGGTAACCCCAGCGCCTGGCAAATCAATAATGCCGGCGTGATAACCGCGACAAACATCGCCAGAAGGTGCTGACAGGCGGCGAAAAGGGTTTGCGGAAGAGGAGGTCTGTCTTCGAGGCGGTAAATCAGTTCACTGGGGCGAGTCGACGCAGCAGGTTGTGCATTTTCTGACTCAACAGCATTTACAGACATCAGAGGAATTCCCTTGGTGGAAAAGCGGTGATTTTAACGAAGTGAAGGGTAAAAGCAAACGTTTGCATCGTGACGGCCTTAATATTTAAAACTCATATAACGACGTTTTTATATAACGATTCACCGTTTTTTGGTTAAAATCCGTCTGCTGAATTTTCTAAAACCTGAAATGACAGTGAAGGAATGACCAAGCGCTAAGTCAAAAGGCGCCATAAAGGAGCACTGCATGTTTCATCTCGATACACTTTCCACCCTTGTCGCAGCAACGCTAGTCCTTTTGCTGGGCAGAAAAATGGTCCACTCCGTATCGCTGCTTAAGAAATACACTATTCCCGAGCCGGTAGCAGGTGGACTATTAGTGGCCCTGGCCCTGCTGGTTCTGAAAAAGAGCCTCGGTTGGGAAATTGATTTTGATATGAGCCTCAAAGATCCGCTGATGCTTGCCTTCTTCGCCACGATCGGTCTTAACGCCAATCTTTCCAGCCTGCGTGCGGGCGGCAGAGTCGTGGGTATCTTCCTGTTTGTCGTGGTCGGTTTGCTGGTGATGCAGAATGCTATCGGCATTGGTATGGCCAGTCTGTTGGGCATGGACCCGCTAATGGGGTTACTGGCCGGTTCGATTACGCTTTCCGGTGGACATGGTACGGGCGCGGCCTGGAGCAAGCTCTTTACCGAGCGCTACGGTTTTGAAAACGCGACCGAGGTTGCGATGGCGTGCGCCACTTTTGGTCTGGTGCTGGGCGGGTTGATTGGCGGGCCTGTGGCACGCTACCTGGTTAAACACTCCTCCACGCCGGAAGGTACGCCTGAGGACAGCGAAATCCCCACGGCCTTTGAAAAACCGGATGTCGGGCGGGTGATTACCTCGCTGGTTTTAGTTGAAACCATCGCCATGATTGCCATTTGTCTGACGGTCGGTAAGCTGGCGGCGCAGGCGATTCAGGGCACGGCCTTTGAATTGCCCACCTTTGTATGCGTGCTGTTTGTCGGGGTTATTCTTAGCAATACGCTTTCCGCCCTTGGCTTTTATCGCGTTTTCGAAAGGGCGGTTTCGGTCCTCGGCAACGTCTGCCTGTCCCTGTTCCTCGCGATGGCCCTGATGAGCCTGAAGCTCTGGGAACTGGCTTCTCTGGCGCTGCCGATGCTGGCTATTCTTACGGTGCAGACCATCTTCATGTCCCTGTATGCGATCTTTGTGACCTATCGCCTGATGGGCAGAAACTACGACGCGGCAGTGCTGGCGGCGGGACATTGTGGCTTTGGTCTGGGAGCGACGCCGACGGCTATTGCTAATATGCAGGCTATCACCGAACGCTTTGGCCCTTCACATATGGCGTTTCTGGTGGTGCCGATGGTCGGGGCGTTCTTTATTGATATTGTGAATGCTCTGGTGATTAAGCTGTACCTGATGCTGCCGTTCTTCGGCCAGGTGCTGAGTTGAGTCGGAGGGAAAGCTTTGCGCTTCCCGCCCCGCTATCAGGCATTTGAATAGCGTTCCGTTTCAGGCATCCAGCGTTCAATCAGCGCGGTTGCCTGTTGCGGGTAGCGCTCATGAATATGACGAGCAAGGCGCTGAACCTCCGGGATCATCGCCTGATCGCGCAGTAAATCCGCTACCTTGAATTCTGCGCTTCCCGTCTGACGGGTGCCCAGTAACTCTCCCGGCCCACGAATTTCCAAATCTTTTTGCGCAATAACAAAGCCGTCGTTGCTGTCGCGCAGCACCTGCAAACGTAGCTGCGCGGTTTTCGACAGCGGAGATTTATAGAGCAGCACGCAGTGCGAGGCTACGGCCCCACGGCCAACGCGACCGCGAAGCTGGTGCAGCTGCGCAAGCCCAAGACGCTCCGGATTTTCGATGATCATCAGGCTGGCGTTGGGCACGTCCACGCCCACTTCGATAACCGTGGTCGCGATCAGCAAATGAATTGCGCCTTCTTTAAACGCCTGCATGACCGCCTGCTTCTCCTGCGGTTTCATGCGGCCATGAACCAGGCCCACGTTCAGATCCGGCAACGCCGCTTTCAGCTCCTCCCAGGTCACCTCTGCCGCCTGTGCCTCCAGCAGCTCTGACTCTTCGATCAGCGTACAGACCCAGTAAGCCTGGCGCTGCTCCGAGGTACACGCGCTGTGTACGCGCTCAATAATGTCTTTGCGGCGGGTATCGGGAATCGCAACCGTGGTGACGGGCGTACGGCCCGGCGGTAACTCATCTATCACGGAAGTATCCAGGTCGGCATAGGCTGTCATCGCCAGCGTGCGCGGAATCGGCGTGGCAGTCATAATGAGCTGGTGCGGATGGAAGCCCTGGATTTGCCCTTTTTCCCACAGCGCCAGACGTTGATGGACACCAAAGCGGTGCTGCTCATCAATAATGACCAGAGCCAGGGCGGCGAACTGCACCTGCTCCTGGAAGATGGCGTGGGTGCCCACCACCATAGAAACCTGACCGCTGGCGATGGCCTCCTGCTGGGCGAGGCGGGCTTTCCCTTTTTGCTTTCCGGCAAGCCAGCCCACTTCAATTCCCAGCGGCGCAAACCACTGGCGGAAGTTATTGGCGTGCTGTTCGGCCAGCAGTTCTGTCGGGGCCATCAGGCCCACCTGTTTGCCGTGAGCAATGGCTCGTAGCGCCGCCAGCGCCGCCACCAGCGTTTTACCTGACCCTACGTCGCCCTGTACCAGGCGCATCATTGGCACATCCTGAGCCAGATCGCGTTCAATTTCAGCAACGACCCTGTTCTGTGCTCTGGTTGGCTTAAACGGGAGTGAAGCGAGCAGACGGTTTTTCAGTTCATCGTGGTCGACTAACGGCAGAGCATGATAACGCTGAGCGCCCGCGCGAAGTGCCAGCATGCTCAGATTATGGGCCAGCAGCTCTTCAAGGATTAAACGCTGCTGAGCCGGATGTTTACCCGTTTCGAGATCGGCAAGCTTCATATCCGGCGGTGGACGGTGCAGCGTGCGCAAGGCTTCCGGCAGGCTCATCATCCCCTGGTGTAATTCGGCTGGCAGCAGTTCGGCTATTGCGCAGGTATCCAGTAATTCCAGAGCCTGATCGGTCAGTTTACGCAGCGTCGCCTGGCGAACACCTTCTGTCGTCGGATAAACCGGCGTCAGCGTCTCCTGTAAATCTGGCGTACTTAAATCACCCTGAATACGGTATTCCGGGTGAATCATCTCCGCGCCGTGCTGCCCGCGTTTGGCTTCGCCGTAGGCCAGCACCCGTTTACCCGCTGCCAGGCTGTTCTTCATTGCAGCATTGAAATTAAAGAAGCGCAGGGTGAGGATGCCGGTGCCATCGGTTATCTGGCAGGTCAGCATCCGGCGACGGCCAAAGCTGATGTTGCTGTTCAGCACTTCACCTTCCACCGTGGCGTACACGCCGGGAAGGAGCTCGTTAATGGGGTAGAGGTGCGTGCGGTCTTCGTAACGCAGCGGGAGGTGCAGCAGCAGATCCTGAATAGTATGCAGCCCAATTTTGGCCAGTTTGCCGCTCTGACTGGCACCGACTCCGGCAAGCGTGCTTAACGGTATGGCATCCAGCAAACGGCCTTTCATGGCTTACTCCGCAGACTGCATTGTCGCCCACCATGCTGCGTCAGCTTCAATCTCGCCTTGCTGATTCACATGAGGGTAGGGCAGGCCTTTACGGCGCGATACTCTGGCCAGCACCGGGTAGCCGCCTTCAAACAGCAGACGTTGCTGCTCCGATTCAGGGAGCATGCTGTTTTCACGCTGATACATACCGGCGTTCTGCCGCTGGCGCTGCGCTTCATAAAGGATGAGGGCGGAAGCGACGGAAACGTTAAGGGATTGCACCATACCGATCATCGGAATAATGATGTCCTGGTCTGCCAACGCTAACGCTTCCGGGGTAATACCGGTTTTTTCCTGACCCATCAGAATGCAGGTAGGTCGCGTGTAATCAATCTCGCGAAAATCGACGGCTTTTGCGGAAAGGTTGGTGGCAAGGATCTGCATGCCGCTGCCTTTCAGGTGGCTGACCGCCTCGCCGATTGAGCGGTGGGTTTTCACTTCAACCCAGGAGTTGCTGCCCGCCGCAGAAGAAGCCATGGTGCGCATACGGCTTCCGGGCCACACGGCATGGACTTCGTGAACGCCAACGGCATCTGCGGTGCGGATAATCGCCGAGACGTTATGCGGCTTGTGAACCTGCTCCATGCAGACGGTTAAATCAGGCTGACGCCTGGCGAGCATTTCGCAAATACGCGCATAACGTTGAGGATTCATAACACTAGTTTCTGTTGCGGGTAACTTTAATCACATCCGGCATGACGCGAATTTTGCGCATGATATTCGCCAGATGGATACGGTCGCGGGCGGTCAAACGAATGAACGCACTGTAAACACGGCCATCCTTCTCTTCGGTATTCAGGCTCTGAATGTTCGAACCCGCATTGTTCAGCGCGGCGGTCAGGTTCGCCAGCGCGCCCTGGTGGTTAAACATATCCACCTTAATTTCGGTGATGAATTCCTGCTCAGCCTCTTTATCCCACTCTACCGCCATGAATTTCTCTGGCTCTTTCTGGTAGCCGCGAATATTTCGGCAGGACTCGTGGTGGATAACCAATCCTTTACCCGGGCTGACGTGGGCCACAATGGGGTCGCCAGGTATGGGGCGACAGCATTTCGCGAAGGTAATCAGCACGCCGTCTGCGCCTTTGATCGGCAGATGGCTGTGCGGTTGTGGATTGGCCTGAAGCGCGGCAGGAGACTCCCCCTGAAGATGCTTCGCCACCACAACGCTCATGGCGTTACCCAGTCCTATTTCGGCCAGCAAATCGTCGAGCGTGGCGAGCTTCATGCGCTCAAGCTCACGCTGAATATTTTCTGCTGGCACCTCAGCCAGTTTACGGCTGCCACCCAGGGCATGGTTAAGCAGACGACGCCCCAGGCTTACGGAATCATCACGCTTGAGGTTTTTGAGCATCTGGCGGATTTTGGCGCGCGCTTTTGAGCTCACCACAAAATTCAGCCAGGCCGCATTCGGGCGTGCGCCTGGCGCAGTAATAATTTCGATAGTCTGGCCGCTGGCTAACGACTGCGACAGCGGATAGGGCTGACGATCCACTCGTGCGCCGACACAGGCATGGCCGATATCGGTATGCACCGCATAGGCGAAGTCCACGGGCGTCGCACCCGCCGGGAGTTCGACAATACGTCCTTCCGGGGTGAAAACGTAAATTTCATCCGGGAAGAGATCGGATTTGACGCTTTCGATAAACTCAAACGAGCTGCCGGCGCTTTGTTGCAGCTCCAGCAGGCTTTGCATCCAGCGCTGGGCGCGGATTTGGGCGGTGGTACTGCTTTCACCTTGCTCTTTGTAGGCCCAGTGCGCAGCCACACCCATCTCAGCCATTTGATCCATGTCTTCGGTGCGGATCTGCACTTCCACCGGCACGCCGTGCGGCCCAATCATGGAGGTATGCAGGGACTGATAGCCGTTCGCTTTTGGAATGGCAATATAGTCTTTAACCCGACCCGGACGCGGCTTATAAAGGCTGTGCATCTGACCGAGCACGCGGTAACAGGTATCCATGTCATGCACAATGACGCGGAACGCGTAAATATCCATAATCGAATGGAAACGCTGCTCTTTGAGCGTCATTTTGCAGTAGATGGAATAAAGATGCTTCTCGCGACCGCTAACCCGGCAGGGAATACCGGCTTCCTGGAGACGTCCGTCAATTTCAGAGAGGATTTTTTGAATCATCTCTTTACGGTTACCGCGAGCTGCTTTTACCACTTCTTTAATGACGCGGTAACGGTTCGGATAAAGCGCTTCAAAGCCCAGCTCTTCCAGTTCGGTCTTCAGGTGATGAATACCGAGACGGTGAGCCAGCGGGCTATAAATTTCCAGGGTTTCGCGGGCTATGCGGCGGCGCTTGTCCGGACGCAGTGACCCGAGGGTACGCATGTTGTGCGTACGGTCGGCGAGTTTGATCAGAATGACGCGGATATCCTGCACCATCGCCATGATCATTTTGCGGAAGTTTTCGGCCTGCGCCTCTTTCTTATCGCGGAATTTCAGTTTGTCGAGCTTAGAAACCCCTTCCACCAGTTCAGCAACGCTTTTGCCAAACAGCTGTTCCATATCCTGGTAGGTGGCCGGGGTGTCTTCGATCACATCATGCAGTAGCGCCGCCATAAGCGTTTCGTAGTCGAGTTTCATCTCGGCCAGAATGCAGGCAACGGCTACAGGATGGGTGATATAGGGTTCACCGCTTGAACGTGCTTGTCCCTCGTGAGCATCACGTGCAACAAGATAGGCTTGCCGGAGACGCTTAATCTGCTCCTCGGGCAAGTAATTTTGAATCAGCTGATTCAGGCTTTCAAACAGATACAAGGGCTACCCGATAGGCTAATTAACGACGACCTTCAGCAATAGCGGTTACGGCCTGCAGTTCTGCGGCTTCCTGCTCTTGCTGCTCCTGACGATCGCGAACGTCGAGAATCTGGTTGGTAATCAACCCTTCTTCGATTTCACGCAGTGCGATAACGGTCGTTTTATCGTTTTCTTCAGGTACCAGAGGATCTTTACCACCGGTCTGCATCTGACGAGCGCGACGTGCGGCGACCAGTACCAGGTCAAAACGGTTACCAATTTTCTCTACAGCGTCCTGAACGGTTACGCGTGCCATATTTTAAAGCTCCACAGATGAAGAAATGACTGGGCATGATACTGAAACTGGGCTCAGTCTGCCAATAGTTTGCTGATTAAAGCGTCATGTCGCGCTTTTTGGCGACCCATTCGCAGACGCTCGGCACGAATAATAATCTTTAAATCTGACAGCGCGGTGTCGAAATCATCGTTAACGATAAGGTAATCATACTCCGCGTAATGGCTCATTTCCGCAACGGCCTGTTCCATACGCTTAGCGATAACCTCTTCGCTGTCCTGCCCGCGGCCGCGCAGGCGGCGGTCCAGCTCGTCTTTTGACGGCGGCAGAATAAAGATGCTGCGCGCCTGCGGCATCTTATCGCGAATTTGCTGTGCGCCCTGCCAGTCAATATCCAGGAAGACGTCCACCCCTGTGGCCAGCACTTGCTCGATGGCATGGCGGGAGGTGCCATAGTAATTACCGAAGACTTCCGCGTGTTCGAGGAACGCGTCTTCAGTAATCATCTGCCTGAATTCGTCCTTACTGACAAAGAAATAGTGCTCACCATGGTTCTCTCCGGGGCGTACGCCACGGGTGGTATGGGAGATGGAAACCTGCGTGTCATACAGCGGTTGTGTCTTTAACAAAGCCTGAATGAGGCTGGATTTCCCCGCGCCGCTAGGGGCGGAAACGATATAAAGCGTGCCTTGAGCCATGAGTTCTAACTTATTCGGTAAGGATAAAAGAAGAGCATCTACTGGCCTATTATACACGGCGGCAAGGCAGCACGGAGAATTTGTCATGCTGTTGCCCCGCTTTTATATAGTTTTGAGGTGCGCTTTCCAGTTCATCTTGTTCATTTCTGCAACTTCATCGTTATACCGGAAAACATCTCGCGGAAACTTATATTCGTCCTCGCGGCTGCTGTTTGCATGCGATATACCTTTCCCGCTCTCACAGGGAGGTAGGTATGAAGGGGTTAATGACGTTAAGTTTGATTCTGAGTGTCTGGGCGGGCATCGCCCCGGCGTCCTGTCCCGTTTGGTCGCCGTCACAGGCGGGTGAGGAGGTGACGAAACTGAAAAATCAGCTACGTCATTGGGACAACGCCTACTATCGGGAAGGTCTGGGGCCTGTCAGCGATGAGGTCTATGACCAGCTACGTTTACGACTGAATGAATGGCAGCGCTGTTATCAGCCAGCGGCCTCGCCAGAGGAGCCCGAGCTTTCGACGCGCGGCAAATCACCTCATCCCGTCGCCCATACGGGTGTAAAAAAACTGGCGGATAAAGCGGCGGTCACCAGGTGGATAGAGGGTAAATCCGATTTATGGATCCAGCCAAAAATTGACGGTGTGGCGATCACTCTGGTTTACCGTAAAGGCATGCTGACTCAGCTCATTAGCCGTGGCGATGGCTTAAAAGGGGAGGACTGGACCGACAAAGCACAATGGATAGCGGCGATCCCCAAAAAACTCACCGGGCCACTGGGGGACAGTGTTTTGCAGGGGGAGCTGTTCCTCAGGCGTGAAAAGCATGTGCAAAAAGAAATGGGGGGCATGAACGCCAGAAGCAAAGTTGCCGGTGCCATGATGCGCCAGGACTCTCCGGCCTTTATCAACGAGTTCGATGTTTTTATCTGGGCGTGGCCTGATGGCCCAGCAGCAATGAAACAAAGGCTGGATCTGCTGGATAAAGCCGGGTTCAGCTATGTCCGCGCCTGGTCAAAACAAGTCTCAACATTGAGTGATATCGTCGCGACGCGTGACGCCTGGTTCGCTTCTCCGCTGCCTTTTGTGACCGATGGTATTGTTATTCGTCGGGGGACGGAGCCTGCCGGAAAATTCTGGCAGCCGGGGCAGGCGTCCTGGATTGTGGCCTGGAAATATCCACCAGCCCAACAAATTGCAGACGTTAAAGATATCCGCTTTAGCATCGGGCGTACCGGAAAGGTTGCGGTCGTGCTGGCATTAATCCCCTTACAGATTAATGATAAGCAGGTTAAACGCGTCAATATTGGTTCAGTTCAACGCTGGCAGGAGTGGGATATTGCCAGGGGCGATCAGGTGCTTGTCACTCTGGCAGGCCAGGGGATCCCAAGAGTTGATGAGGTGGTATGGCGAGTCAGCCAGCGCGACAAACCGTTGCCGCCAGTGCAGCTAAACATGACGCCTCTGAGCTGCCTCTTGCCGCAGCCTGGATGTGAGGAGCAGTTTTTTGCCCGGTTGACCTGGCTGGGCTCACCGGATGCGCTCAATATCAAAGGCGTCAGCAAACACACATGGCAAAACATCCATCGATATTTTCATTTTGAGCACATTTTTTCCTGGCTACAGCTGGATGCCGAAGAGCTGAACGAGATTGAGGGCCTCTCTCCGGACCGTGCTGCGCAGCTCTGGCATCGGTTTTCACTGGCTCGCCAGCAACATTTTCACCGCTGGCTATTGGCTTTTGGGTTTCCTTTGCCCAGACCTGCCATGAAAATTCTGCCGGATACACACTGGCAACAGCTGGTGGCTCGCGATGAGCTTAGCTGGCAGACCTTGCCCGGCGTGGGGGCCGGGCGGGCAAAAAGGCTGGTGGAGTTTGTTCATTATCCGCAGATAACGTTGCTGGCAAACTTTTTGTCTCAGCAGGGCATAAAAGGCTTTGTCGACTAATGCTCAGCATGTTTGTAGTGAAACACCGGCAGACCAAGACGAAGGCGCAGCGCCAGCAGGCGTGTGCTAAAGCCAAAGATCAGCGTGGCAATCACCACCACATCGTGGCTGGAAACAAAGTGCTGGAGAATGATGTAGAGCACCGCTGAGGCGAAAGCGATGCCGGCGTACAGCTCTTTCTGAAACACCAGAGGGATGCGTTTGCAGAACATATCGCGCAGCACGCCGCCGAACACGCCGGTGACGACTGCCGCGATGATCGCGATAACCGGTCCTTCTCCCATATCCAGGGCGATTTGCGCACCGATAATGGAAAATACGACCAGGCCGAGGGCATCAAGCACGAGGAAAAGGCGACGAAGGTGGGGCATTACCGGGGCGACAACGGTGGTTACCACGGCCGCTATAGCAACAATGACCACATATTCAGGGTGTTTGACCCAGCCAAGCGGATAGTGGCCAAGCAAAATATCACGGACCGAGCCACCGCCAAGTGCGGTAGCTGTGGCAATAATAATCACGCCAAAGGTGTCCATGCGGCGGCGGCCAGCCGCCAGCGCGCCGGTCATTGCTTCGGCGGTAATACCAATCAGATAAAGCGTATGTAGCAGCATGAACCCCCCAGAGATAACGCGGCAAGGGTAGCTTTTTAAGGCAGCGGTCACGATTGAGATTTTCTAAACTGAGCCACTTTGGATTAGTTTTTGTAATGTAGTAATTGCGCTTTTGGCTCACCTTAAAGGGGGTTTTAAATTCTGCTTTTTAATTAAGGATGAATTTAATTAAGTTTTCGAAAGGAGTCATGGCGATGAACACGTCGACAATATTAAGGGCGCTGGCAAACGGTGTGAATCCGGATACCGGTGAGCTGCTTGCCCGCGCCTCCGTGGCGCATTTCCCGGAGACAATTCGTCTGCTTTTTGCATTATCAGACGAACTTAGGGAGAAACCTGAGAATAGCAAAAAGGCAAAGCTCTCGCCCCAGCAGCGGCAGCAAAAGAACCTGGCCGAAGGTAACCCGCAAAATCTTATTTTCTCTGGAGTGAGGAAGAAAAACGCCAGCTGGAAAGTGATTACAGTGCCGGTAAAGCTATAGAAGCGCTGGGCGCTGAAATGGGGCGCTCAGTGCGCGCGGTCGCAATCCAGCTTGAAAAAATGGGGCTGATAACGGCAGAGCAGCTAATCAGCTATACCTGAATTTCACTACAAAAAAGCCCGCTTGCGCGGGCGTATACAGGCAGGTTGGGCACTACTCGATGTTCTGAATCTGTTCGCGCATCTGCTCAATCAGCACTTTCAGCTCGATGGCTGAATTGGTGACGTCTGAATTAATCGACTTGGAGGCCAGGGTGTTCGACTCGCGGTTGAACTCCTGCATCATAAAGTCGAGGCGGCGACCTACCGCTTCTTTTTTCTTCAGTATGTTGTAGGTCTCTTTGACGTGCGCTTCCAGGCGGTCCAGCTCTTCGGCAACGTCGATACGCTGGGCCATCAGAACAAGCTCCTGCTCAAGACGTGTGTTCTCAAGCTGTACCTGGGCTTCTTCGAGCTTGCCGACCAGGCGCTCTCGCTGCCATTTGACCACTTCCGGCATTTGCGCGCGAACCTTCACCACTTCGGCACTGACGCCTTCCAGACGCTGTTCGATCAGCGCTTTCAGCGCCTGTCCTTCTGTTTCACGGGCAACGATGAAGTCATCCAGGGCGCCATCAAGCGCGGCAAGAATTTCGGCGGTGATAGCGTCTAAGTCCTGCTCCTGAGCGGACATAACGCCCGGCCAGCGCAAAATATCGACGGGGTTTATTTCGCCTTCATCGCTTTGCATTTTGACCCAGTTCGCCGCCTCAACCAGCTGCTTAGCCAGTTTCTCATTGAGCAGCAGGGAACTTTGCGCGCGAGCATCAGGCTCAAAACGCAGGTTGCATTCGATTTTACCGCGCGTCAGGCGCGTACGAATACGCTCGCGAGCCACAGGTTCAAGGCTACGGAACTGTTCAGGCATGCGAATATAAGTTTCGAGATAGCGTTGATTTACCGAACGTAACTCCCAGGAGGCGCTGCCCCATTCGCCTTTGACTTCGCGGCGGGCATAGGCGGTCATACTGCGGATCATAAATCGTTTCCGTATAAAGCAATGAATGGAGGGATTATAGCCACGCCAGGCGTTGCAGGATAGGAATAAGCTAACGAAGTCCGTATAATGCGCAGCCACATTCGTTTTAGCCGGAGATAACCCATGCGTCCATCAGGTCGTAGCGCCGAACAGGTGCGTCCAGTTACCCTGACCCGAAATTATACCAAACACGCTGAAGGTTCCGTGCTGGTCGAGTTTGGTGATACCAAAGTCCTTTGCACCGCCACCGTGGAAGAAGGTGTGCCGCGCTTCCTGAAAGGCCAAGGGCAAGGCTGGATCACCGCAGAATACGGCATGCTGCCGCGTGCAACCCACAGCCGCAACGCTCGTGAAGCGGCAAAAGGCAAGCAGGGGGGCCGAACCCTCGAAATTCAGCGTCTGATTGCCCGCTCTTTGCGTGCGGCGGTGGATCTGAAGGTTCTCGGTGAATACACCATCACCCTGGATTGCGATGTCCTGCAGGCAGACGGCGGCACTCGTACCGCATCTATTACCGGTGCCTGTGTGGCTCTGGCCGATGCGCTAAACAAGCTGGTGGCTATCGGTAAGCTGAAAACCAACCCGATGAAGGGGATGGTTGCCGCCGTTTCTGTCGGTATCGTGAAGGGCGAAGCGCTCTGCGATCTTGAATACGTTGAAGATTCTGCGGCAGAAACTGATATGAACGTGGTGATGATGGAGGACGGTCGCATGATCGAAATCCAGGGCACCGCCGAGGGCGAACCGTTCTCCCATGAAGAGCTGCTCTCGCTGCTGGCGTTGGCGCGAGGGGGAATTGAGTCCATCGTGACGTCGCAGAAGGCGGCGTTAGAAAATTAATTTTTAAGGCGACTTAGCAGTCGCCTTTTTTATGTCCTGAGAACCGCAAAGGAGCGAATCCATGAAACCGTATCAGCGCCAGTTTATTGAGTTTGCGCTTAACAAGCAGGTCCTTAAATTTGGCGAATTTACGCTGAAATCCGGGCGCACCAGCCCCTATTTCTTTAACGCCGGCCTGTTTAACACCGGGCGCGATCTGGCACTGCTGGGCCGTTTTTATGCCGCCGCGCTGATGGATTCCGGTATTGATTTTGATCTGCTGTTTGGGCCTGCTTACAAAGGTATTCCTATTGCCACGACCACGGCCGTTGCGCTGGCTGAGCATCATGAACGCGATGTGCCTTACTGCTTTAACCGCAAGGAAGCCAAAGACCATGGTGAAGGCGGCAATCTGGTCGGTAGCGCGCTGCAAGGGAGGGTGATGCTGGTGGATGACGTGATAACCGCCGGAACAGCGATCCGTGAATCAATGGAAATTATTGCGGCAAACGGCGCTTCACTGGCGGGCGTGTTGATTTCTCTCGATCGTCAGGAACGCGGTCGGGCAGAGATCTCTGCCATTCAGGAAGTGGAACGGGATTATCATTGCCAGGTGATTTCCATCATTACGTTAAAAGATCTGATTGAGTATCTGGAAGAGAAGCCGGAGATGGCCGACAGCCTCGCCTGCGTGCGTAAGTATCGCGAAGAGTACGGCGTGTAAACTTAATCACTCTCTTTAAGGGTTTAACGCCAGGGAAAAAAGGGTTCATCCTATTGTGATGAACCCTTTTTTAATGGAGTTTATACCAGGTAATGGCTGTTAATTTCTGGCATTGAAATCTACACTCACTGCAAAAATGCATGAGCAAGCAGGGATAGTCTTTTGAATCGTATTGTACAGCTGGCGCGACCGGCCGCGTTATTAGTGCTTTTTTCAGTCTCAGGCTGTTCATTCTCCCCGTCTATTCCGGTCCTGGGAGCAGCCTTTCCGGCGTGGTTCTTCTGCATTCTGGCCTCGGCTTTGCTGCTGATCCCCTGTCACCTGTTAATTATCCGTAAAGGCTGGCAGACCTACTTTTCACCTTTGGTCATCAGCTATCTGGCCCTGATGTTTTTATTCGCCGCGCTTATGTGGTTTTTACTCTTTTAATATAGATACTTATGACACACTCCAGCCCAAGCGTTTTACGGAAAAAATGGCCCCTTCTGGTCATCGTTCTTGCCGCCTGCGTGGCGTTAATTTTGGTTATCTGGCAGCTACAAACTTCTCCGGAAACGAACGATGCCTATGTCTATGCAGATACCATTGATGTGGTGCCTGAAGTCAGCGGGCGTATTGTCGAAATGCCGGTTCGCGATAATCAGCGGGTAAAGAAAGGCGAGCTGCTCTTCCGTATCGATCCCCGGTCGTATCAGGCGATGCTCGATGATGCTAAATCCCGTCTGGCGGCGCTCG
Source organism: uncultured Buttiauxella sp. (assembly GCA_946480445.1). Classification (GTDB taxonomy): domain Bacteria; phylum Pseudomonadota; class Gammaproteobacteria; order Enterobacterales; family Enterobacteriaceae; genus Dryocola. The sequence continues at coordinate 82,788 of CAMLJN010000012.1, read as the reverse complement.
ATGCCCAGATAATGCTGACTCAGCGCACTATTAAGGCCCAGCAATACAATGCCCAGTCGGTGACCGCTGCGGTAGAGCGGGCTAAAGCGCTGGTGAAACAGACCACCTCTTCACGCGTTCGTCTTGAACCGCTGGTGCCTCAGGGGTTTGCCTCCCAGGAAAGCCTTGATCAGGCCAGAACGGCAGAAAAAGCCGCTCGCGCAGAGCTTGCGGCAACGCAGTTACAGGCCAGTCAGGCTTCCGCAGCCGTAACCGGTGTGGATGCTATGGTGGCACAGCGCGCCGGCATTATGGCGCAGATTGCGCTGGCAGAGCTCAATCTTGAACACACCGAAGTGCGGGCACCGTTTAACGGTGTTGTTGTCGCCCTTAAAACCACGGTAGGCCAGCACTCATCCGCGTTAAAACCCGTCTTTACCTTGTTAAATGACGAGCGCTGGTATGTGGTTGCCAATTTCCGTGAAACCGATCTGAAGAATATTCGCTCAGGTTCTCCGGCGCGAGTCACGGTGATGACCAATCATTCCAAAACATTTGAAGGCGTAGTTGATTCTATTGGTTCGGGCGTCCTGCCCGACGGCGGCAGCGTATTTGAGGGGCTGCCGGTTATTCAAAAAAGCATCAACTGGGTTCATGTGTCGCAGCGTTTCCCGGTAAAAATCGCTGTTAAAAACCCTGATCCGGATCTTTTCCGCATGGGTGCCTCTGCCAGCGCTGTTTTGCAGCCGCAATAAGGCTCAGGCATGCAAAATTTATGGCAGTTTCTGAACCGAGAACTACGAGCCACGCCGGGGCGCGGAAATTATACCCTGCGACTGACGCTGAGCTGTGCCGTACTGATTATCTTGTTCATGACCCTGCAAATCCCGTTTCTCGCCGTGGCGCTGATAGTGGCGTTCTACGTCAGCCAGCCGAATGTGATGATGATAAAGCTGGTCAGCGTCCTGTTTTTTATCACCGTCAGCGTAGCGCTGGGCGGGATGCTGCTGATCATCAAATGGACCTATGATTATCCGTTGATACGGCTGGTCGCCTCTGTGTTGCTGTTCTTCTGCTCCGTTTACCTGATGCGGGTGCTGGGAAAACTGGGCCTGGCGTTCTTTGTTGTGGCACTGGTGGTGATTTACGCTCAGACCTTCCCCTCAATGACCAGCCAGAGCGAGATTCTGGTTCGCCTGTTGCTGTGGCTGTGGGCGGCGATCAACTGTGCCATTCTGGTGACGCTACTGGTTAACGCCTGCTTTCAACAGGCGTTTCCTGGCTATCAGTTCAAAACCCGACTGGCGGGGATGTTTCGCCAGGTTTCGCTGTTGCTCATCCAGCCTGGCTCCCACACTGACAGACCGGCGTTGAAAGATATTGCGGAGCAGTTTTCGCAGCTGCAGACGCTCTACAAACTGGCTAACTTCTCCAGCCCGGACATCTCAACGCATCCGCAGGCATGGCGCTCGATGATGGCTGCCGCGATCCGCTGCTACCAGCTGGCGGCGCTATTCCAGCCGGATGAGAGCCAGCCTGCAAGCGAGGCGCAGCAGGTTTCTGCGGCGTTGTCTCATCTGGCCCGCTCTCTGGACCAGGGCGTACTGCCTGTCGGACATCCCCTGCTGTCCGCAGACGTCAGGGTAAAGGACGCAATCCTGCAGGAAATAGCAGAGATCCTGGAGCAGCTGTCGAGGGGGGAGGAGATCTCACTGCCCGCTGGCGAAGCGGAAAAAGCACCGCTGCTGTTGCCGGATGCCTGGACAAATCCCGCTTATCTTCACTTTGCCCTGAAGACGCTGTTGGCGACGCTGCTGTGCTATGTTTTTTACACTGCCGCCGACTGGCAGGGAATACATACCATCATGTTGAGCTGCGTGATTGTCGCCCAGCCTGGACTGGGTGCCACCATGCAGAAAACGTGGCTCAGGATTGGTGGCGCGCTTTTTGCCACGCTGCTGGCGGCGCTGCTAATCGTCTTTGTTCAGCCCTATACCGACTCCCTTGTCGGCCTGCTTGCTATGGCGCTGCCGGTGATGGCTCTGGGCGCCTGGCTTGCCGCGGGCTCTGAACGTATTGCCTACGCGGGGATTCAGATAGGGTTTACCTTTTCACTGGCGTTTCTGAGCTGGTTTGGTCCGCTGAGTAATTTAACCGAACTGCGCGATCGGGCTATCGGCATTCTGCTTGGCGTGATGGTTTCGTCCATTGTTCATCTCTATTTGTGGCCGGACAGCGAGGCGCCGCAGTTAAAAGCGAGCCTGGCCCGCCTCTACCGCCAGATTGCTGAATACCTGGCGGCCAAAAATGAGGAGGCCAGACAGGTTCCTCTGTTCCAGGCGCTCACCCATACGGAATCACTGATGGGGCGGGTTGCCGCTGAGCCGCTCAATACCTACGCTCATCCCTGGCCCGAGGTGAAACGCTGGCCGGTGAGCACTCTCTTTACCCAGGCTCAGGAGATCGTGCGGTTAAGTGAGGGCTATCGGCTGTACGCTAAGCAGGATGATGATTTTTTACGTCAATGTGCCAGCAGGTTGCGCAGCTATGCCGGGTATATTGAACACCAGCAGGACAAGCCGCAGACCCTTGTCGAGAAATCAGAGGACGCGACTAATCCCTTTGGCCCTCCCCTACAAAAAGCGCTGGCTGCTTTGCCAGATTGGCCGCCTACGGCTTCAGCTACTCCGCGACAGGCAGATTAAGTAATGAGAAAAATGGACACCGCAGCACGCTTCCTGCGCTACTCGCCAATAGCGCTGGTACTTGCCCTGATGACGGGATGTGCGTTGATTCAGGATGATCCGGGACAGGTCCCGATGACGGATCCGCAACAGGCGCAGTTAGCCGATGTGATACACCTGGCCAATAGTGGCTGGCCGTCTGCCAGATGGTGGGAAAACTACCGCGATGCCCAGCTCAATATGCTGGTGAACCGCGCTCTGCAAAATTCGCCGACGATGCAGGCTGCGCGTTTGCGTATTTCCCAGTCGCAGACCACGGTGGAACTGGCTCAGTCTACCCTGGGGATCCAGGCAACCGGGGTGGCGGCGCAGAACCACCTGCGCGTGACGAATAAAGAGTTTACCTGGCCCTATTCGTATTCATTGCCGGTAGATCGGAATGGCCCGTGGTATACGCTCAACACCGTTGGGGTCGGCGCGACGATGAATCTTGATCTTTGGGGAGCCGATCGAGCCCGTGTTGCTGCCGCCATGGGCGAGAAAAATGCGCGTCTGGCAGAGACTGCGGGCATCGAGCTTGATCTTGCCAGCAGTGTCGCCCAGCTCTATTTTGCGATGCAGGCCACCTTTCAGAAAATCACTTTACTTGAGCAGCAGGCCGCGATTGCACAGCTTTCGGTGCAGGCTCATGCGCACCGCACCGACAGAGGCGTTGAAACTCAGGTGGATATAGCGAATGCGCGTGCGGAGATGCTGGCTGCGCAGCAGCAGGTTATAGAGGCTAAGGGGGCTTTGACTCGCTACCGTGAAACGCTGCGCGCCCTGATTGGCGCGGATGCACATAGTCTGCCGGAGGTCCACCCGGTTGCGCTGCCAGCGTTACAGCAAACTCTGCCTGACTCACTCTCTTTCGAACTGCTGGCTCGTCGACCCGATCTCCAGGCGCTACGGGGCTATGTGACTGCCTCCCTAAGCCGGGTAGAGGCGGCAAAAGCCGAGTTTTATCCGCATTTTGATATCAAAGCCTTCTGGGGGTATAACGCGCTGAACGTCGGCGATTTGTTCAAGTACTCTTTCCAGCAGATCAACATTTTGCCAGGGCTGTATTTGCCCCTGTTCGATGGCGGGCGATTAAATGCCGGTCTGAAATCAGCCCGGACCGCCAGCAATATCCTGATAAAACAGTACAACCAGGCGGTGCTGGATGCGGTGCGGGATGTGGCCATCAGCTCCAGCCAGCTGAACGATCTTAACCAACAGGTGGCATTGCAGCAGGAGAAGGTGACGGCCGCGATGGCGACAGCCAGTAGCGCCAGCGCTCACTTTCAGCGCGGGCTGGTAAGCTACTATGCCGCCCAGGAAGCGCGTCGCCCGACGATTGCTCAGCAGCTGTTGCTAGTGGATATGCAGGCGCAGCAGCTCAGTACCGATATCACGCTCATCAAAGCGCTAGGTGGGGACTACCGCGGTCAGTCTGAGGCGGGCCACATCGAGTAACCCGCTCAGGTGGCTTATCAGTGGAGCTGTGCGGCAATCAGCGGCCAGCGGGTATCGAAGTCATCCGTGGGGAGATAGCGGAACTCGCTGCGCACAAACCGGGACAGCATCCCCTCACAGAAAGCCAGAAGCTGGCTGGCCAGCAGCGCTTCATCGGTGGTGTAGCCTTCCCCTTCGCGCATTTTCTTCTCACGCATAACCTGACGCAGCTGCACTTCAATGCGTTCAAACAGCTGGTTGATTCGCCCCTGCAGGCGATCCTGTTCAAACATCAGCGCGTGGCCCGTCAGGATGCGGGTCAGCCCGGGATTTTTTTCACCAAATCCCAGTACTAACAGGACAATCAGCCGTAAACGCGCCAGCGTATCCTTTTCATCTTTCAGGATGAGATTGATGCGGGTAATGAGGCTGTCTTCGATAAACTCGATCAGGCTATCGAACATTTTGGTTTTGCTGGGAAAATGTCGATATAACGCCGCTTCAGAAACACCGACCGTGGCGGCAAGCTTGGCGGTCGTGATGCGTTGGCTGCCATCACTGGATTCAAGCATCTGGGCCAGAGACTGAAGTATTTCCTCGCGACGATTCCTTTTCGCAGTCTGTTTTTCTGCCATGTTCTAAAATACCCCTGAAATAAATCACTTGTCAGGCAAGCAGCCACACAGCGCCCGCATGCTGATGACATGCGGTATGTTATAGCGTTATTAGTGCGGTGTGATTACGTCTAAAACGAGCTTACTGGCGGCCAGAGTGGCCAAACCCGCCTTCTCCACGGTCGCTGGTATCGAAATCTTCTACCAGGTTAAATTCGGCTTGTACCACAGGTACGAACACCATCTGTGCAATGCGCTCGCCCGGCTCAATAGTGAAGCTATCCTGCCCGCGATTCCATACGGACACCATAAGCTGGCCCTGGTAATCAGAATCTATTAGTCCAACCAGGTTGCCTAATACGACACCATGCTTATGACCAAGGCCAGAACGCGGCAGAATAACCGCGGCCAGAGAAGGATCGGCGATATGAATAGCCAGCCCCGTTGGGATAAGGGTCGTTGCGCCAGGTGCGAGCGCGACGGCTTCATCCAGGCAGGCGCGAAGGTCAAGACCGGCCGAGCCGGAGGTTGCATAAGTTGGCAGCGGGAACTGCTGGCCTACGCGCGGGTCCAGAATCTTAACGTCGATTTTTTTCATCATAACGGGTAACAATCTCGTCGAGTAAAAGATGGCCAAGGAGTGCCTTCCGCTCAAGCGGTAAGGTTTTCTCTCCTTCCTGCCAGAAAAGATGTAATGCGTTGTTGTCGCTATTAAATCCCTGGCCTGCCTGTGAAACATCGTTGGCACAAATCAGGTCGAGATTTTTTTGGATACGCTTTTGCCGGGCGTATTCTTCCACATTAGTTGTTTCGGCGGCAAACCCTACAACGTAAGGTCGGTTAGCCGAAAGGGCGGCCACACCCGCTACGATGTCCGGGTTTTTTACCATTTTTAGTGTAATTTCATCGCCTTGCTTTTTGATTTTCTCGTCAGCAACCTGTGCTGCCCGATAGTCAGCCACGGCGGCACAACCGATAAAAATATGCTGACCCTGGACATTTTGTTGCACCGCTGCTTCCATCTCAAGTGCTGAAGTGACGTCGATTCGCTTCACCCATGAGGGTGTTGATAAAGAAACAGGCCCGGAAATCAGCGTCACATTTGCACCGCGGGCCGCAGCCGCAGCCGCAATGGCGTAGCCCATTTTGCCGGAGCTATCGTTGGTGATATAGCGTACCGGATCCAGACGTTCGCGTGTCGGCCCGGCGGTAATCATGACGTTCAGATGTTGCAGATCTTTGACGACGCTAAAATGCTCCACGGCCATTTCGACAAGGGTCAGCGGGTCGAGCATTCTGCCAGGCCCTACGTCGCCACATGCCTGGCTGCCGCTGTCCGGGCCCCATATCAGTAGATTACGTGAGGCCAGAAGGTCCAGATTATGCTGGGTCGCCGCTGCGCGATACATCTGCTGGTTCATCGCCGGGACGACCGCCACCGGGGAGGGGGTCGCCAGGCAAATGGTACTGACTAAGTCGTTCGCCATACCGGCGGCTACGCGAGCAATGAGGTCTGCTGTGGCTGGCGCGAGAATAACTAAATCTGCCCATTTCCCCAGCTCAATATGGCCCATCGCGGCTTCTGCTGCGGGATCGAGTAAACTGTCTGACACCGGATAGCCCGACACGGCCTGCAGGCTTAAAGGCGTAATAAAGGCTTTTGCCGCCTCGGTCATGGCCACACGAACATCCGCGCCGCGATCGCGCAGACGACGCACCAGCTCAGGCGTTTTATAGGCCGCGATACCGCCGCTCACGCACAGAACAATTTTTTTGCCAGAAAGCCCCATCATGATTTTTCCATCGGAAGTCTTGGTCATGCGCTTATTTTATCACACTCCTCCTGCCGCGACTTTTTTGCAGTTTGCGAGGCATCGCGCAGGATGTTTATCCGCCAGTCGTCAGCGGCGCTTTCCCTGTGCACAATAGCTAAATCAGGGAAAGAGGTGATACGAATGGATGAGAACGTTGTGTCAGATACAGGGGCCTTACCACGCGAGAAGCTCCTCAAGTATGGCGTGAGCGCGTTAAGCGATGTGGAGTTACTGGCGATCTTTTTACGCACGGGGTTACGGGACATGAACGTGCTGGCCTTAGCGAACTGCCTGCTGCAAAAATTTGGTTCATTCAGCAGGCTGCTGTCGGCAGACTATTCGCAGTTCAAAGAGATTAAAGGAATAGGAGAGGCGAAATACACTCAGCTTAACGCCATTGCCGAGCTGGCCAGGCGCTACTATGCCTCGCGTGGTGTTGAAGAGCTCAGCCTGAAGAACCCGGACAGCGTTCGGGAATTTATTCAGAGCCAGTTAACCACGGAAGAACGCGAGATCTTCATGGTTATCTTTATTGATAATCAACATCAGGTCATCAAATGTACCCCGATGTTTTCCGGCACGCTGAACCACGTGGAGGTCCATCCGCGAGAAATTGTGCGTGAGGCGATGAAATCTAATGCAGCGGCGGTCATTCTTGCGCATAATCACCCGTCGGGTAGGGCCGAACCGAGCAAAGCTGACCGTGCCATTACCGAGCGTATCGTGAAAGCCTGCCTTTTTATGGAAATTCGCGTGCTGGACCATCTGGTTATTGGACGCGGAGAGTACGTATCTTTTGCTGAACGTGGGTGGATTTAAGCCGATTTGCGCGATCCTTGGGGATCTTTGTCTGTTCGGGACTTGAGCACATGCGTCAGGCAGCGTATACTACGCCACCTTTGAGAATCTCGGGTTTGGCATTATGCGCCTGGCACTGTGGTTCACATTGAACCGCCAGGGACCAGGCTTGCAGCCTGACGAGGCGCCATAACCCTATACGAAGCTCGAGCTAATTTGATTTTTGGAGAATAGACATGTCCCGAGTCTGCCAAGTTACTGGCAAGCGTCCGGTGACCGGTAATAACCGTTCCCACGCAATGAACGCGACCAAACGCCGTTTCCTGCCGAACCTGCACTCTCACCGTTTCTGGGTTGAGAGCGAGAAGCGTTTTGTCACACTGCGTGTATCTGCTAAAGGTATGCGTGTAATTGATAAGAAGGGTATCGAAACGGTTCTGGCCGATCTTCGTACCCGTGGCGAGAAGTACTAAGAGGAACTAAGTCATGGCTAAAGGTGTTCGCGAGAAGATCAAGCTGGTTTCTTCTGCTGGTACTGGTCACTTCTATACCACCACGAAGAACAAACGTACTAAGCCGGAAAAACTGGAACTGAAAAAGTTCGATCCAGTTGTCCGTCAACACGTACTGTACAAAGAAGCTAAAATTAAATAATTTTAGTGACTTTGATGAGAAACCTCGCTTCGGCGGGGTTTTTTTGTTTCAGGCCTTAACCGGGAGGAGAAATGCCAGAGTTACCTGAAGTCGAAACCAGCCGCCGTGGCATTGAACCACATCTGGTGGGCGAAACAATACTGCATGCCGTTGTGCGCAACAGCCGTCTGCGCTGGCCCGTCTCAGACGAAATCCATGCCCTGAGCGATAAGCCGGTGCTGAGTGTTCAGCGCCGGGCAAAATATTTGTTACTCGAGCTTCCCGACGGCTGGATTATTATCCATCTTGGCATGTCAGGCAGTTTGCGCATTCTTCCTGAAGAGCTGCCCGCTCAGAAGCATGACCATGTCGACCTGGTGATGAGTAATGGGAAGGTATTGCGCTACACGGATCCAAGGCGTTTCGGCGCATGGCTGTGGGTGAAGGAGCTGGAAGGCAGTAATGTACTGGCGCATCTCGGCCCCGAGCCGCTGCACGAAGAATTCAATGCCGATTACCTGCGCGAAAAATCAGCGAAGAAGAAAATCGCCATCAAACCCTGGCTGATGGATAACAAACTGGTGGTGGGCGTGGGGAATATCTACGCCAGCGAGTCTCTGTTTGCGGCCGGGATCCATCCCGATCGCGCAGCCCAGTCGCTGTCTAAAACTGAATGTGAGCTGCTGGTGAAAGTGATCAAGGCGGTGCTGATAAGATCTATCGAGCAGGGCGGCACCACGCTGAAAGACTTTTTACAGTCGGACGGTAAACCTGGCTACTTTGCGCAGGAACTTCAGGTTTACGGGCGGGAAGGGGAGCCGTGCAGAGTTTGTGGCGCGCCAATTATTGCGGCTAAGCACGCTCAGCGCAGCACGTTTTATTGCCGAAACTGCCAGCGTTGATTTACTTCAGCTTTTCCAGCAGCGCCTGACAGACTGGCTCAGGCAGAAAATGCGTGACATCGCCGTGATGGCGCGCGACTTCCTTAACCAGAGAAGAAGAGACAAAAGACCACTCTTTAGAAGGCATCAGAAAGACGCTTTCCAGCTCGGGCATCAGATGGCGGTTCATATGGGCGAGCTGCATTTCATATTCAAAATCTGCCGCCGTCCGCAGTCCGCGAACCAGGACATTGGCCTGCTGCGCTTTGGCAAAATTGGCCATCAGATCGCTGAAGCCCACAACTTCAACGTTTGGCAGGTGTGCAGTGACCTGTCTGGCGAGCGCAACACGTTCGTCGAGTGAAAACATGGTTTTTTTATGCGGGCTGTTGGCGATAGCCAGGATAATAGAATCAAACATCATGGCTCCGCGAGTCACGATATCCAGATGCCCGTTAGTGATGGGATCAAAGGTGCCGGGGTAAATCGCTCGCGTGCTCATAACTGATTTTTTTCCGTGTAGCCGTGGTTTAAGGCCCAGAGTTCAGTGTACTTATTGAAGGTGTACTGCGCGTTCACCACCGCCAGCAGCCAGCCTTGCTTGCCGTCCAGAAAGCCTGCCCGTAGCAGCAGCGTTTTGCAGAAGGCCCCCAAAGTGTGGCTGAAAATGCCGGTCAGCGAGACCTTTTTTCCAAGCTGGTGGCGCTCTTGTGCCCAGGCCGTGGCGTAATTCATCTGTTTGCGCTGGAAACTGGCAAAGTCCCGGCAGGTAAGATGCAGCAGATCGCCTGCCAGTGGAATAACTTTTGCGCCGGGGGCTGCAAGTGATTCATGCACCTGATTGTCGTTATAACGATAGCGTTCGCGGGCATACAGGCGGGTGACCCGATCCGGATACCAGCCGCTGTGGCGCATAAAGCGGCCCAGGAAAAGGTTTCGACGTGCAATGCTGTAAACAGCTTCCGGCTGCGGGTTGGCAAGCACCGTTTTTAACGAGGCGGCAAGCTCAGGCGTGACACGCTCATCGGTATCGATCATCAAAATATAGTCGCCGCTGGCATAGTCCTGCGCGCGCTGGCGCTGTATTCCGTATCCTTGCCAGTCTGCGTTTGTGAACACTTTAGCGCCGCTCAGACGGGCTATTTCGACGGTCGCATCCACGCTTCCGGCATCCAGCACCACCACTTCGTCAGCCCAGGCTACCGATGCCAGACATTCCGGCAGTATATCCGCCGCGTTTTTGGCGATCATGACCACAGAAAGGCGGTTGGACATTAATGGCTCCGCTGGGGCAGATAAGGTTGCAGTAACTGCAGCAAACGCTGCAACGCTCCCTGATTCTGGTGCAGCACTTCGACGGCATGACGGCCGTAGTAAAGACGGTAGTCTTCGTCGGTCAGCAGCGTGGTGATTTCATTCGCAAGGCTCTGGGCATCGGTGACGGTAATCATGCCGTCAGCCTGTTGCAGTTTGGCACAGATATCTTTGAAATTAAAAATGTGCGGGCCCATCAGCACCGGTATGGCGTGGGCGGCCGGCTCGAGCGGATTATGGCCGCCACGTTCTACCAGGCTGCCACCAACAAAGGCCAGATCGGCAATGCCGTAGAGCAACATGAGTTCGCCCATCGAGTCGCCAATGACCACCTGGGTGCTGCCGGAGGGAATTTCGCCGCTGCTGCGCAGGGTGAAGCTAAAGCCTCCCTTTTGCACCAGATCTTTGGCGTCTTTAAAGCGTTCGGGATGGCGAGGAACCAGAATCAGCAGCAGGTCCGGGAACTTCGCCAGCAGCTGGCGATGGGCATCCAGAATAATGCTTTCTTCACCGTCGTGGGTGCTGGTGGCTATCCATACTTTTCGACGCGGCGCCCATTGACGGCGCAGCGTAATTGCTCGTGCCGCAAGCTCAGGCGTCACGGAAATATCGAACTTCAGGCTGCCCGTCACCGTCAGTTGGGAACGCTTCAGGCCTAACTCCAGGAAACGCCCTGCATCCTCTTCATTCTGCGCGGCGATGAGCGTGATCCTGCTCATCAGGCGGCGTGTGAAATTACCGAGTTTTTTATAGCCCTTTGCAGAACGTTCAGATAAACGAGCGTTGGCAATCACCAGAGGGATCTTGCGGTTGTGCAGCGCGGTAATCATATTCGGCCACAGTTCCGTTTCCATCACGATCACAAGCTTTGGTCGGACGGTGTCCAGAAAGCGGTGCATTGCGCAGGGTAAATCGTAAGGGAGATAAACGTGGTGAACGTTTTTACCGAAGGCTGACTGGACACGTTCGGAGCCCGTGGGCGTCATGGTGGTGACCGTGATGGGGATCGTTGGATAACGATGGCGCAGAGCGCGAACCAATGGAATCGCAGCCAGGGTTTCCCCGACGGAGACGGAATGCAGCATGATGCCGTCCGGCGCCACTTTCCCACGACAAAAGCCATAGCGTTCGGCCCAACGTTTACGGTACGCAGGAGCTTTACGGCTACGGAGCAGAAGTCGCAGCCACACAAAGGGCTGAATGAGATAGAGCAGGGCGGTATACAACGATTCCAAGCGAATTATCCGTATTTTCATTATCGGCGGGCAAATTCTAAGCATTCGCAGGGCGTAAAGCTATTGTTTTGGTGATATTAGACGGGCTTTGCCGATTGATCGAGTAACTTAACGGCTGATAAGTCAGGGTTGCGGGCTTCTTCTTTAGCCCGCAACGAGAGACTTAACCGCGAACGCGGGCAGCCTTTTTTAACTTCAGGTAGCGGCGGCCCAGGCGCCAGCGCAGCCGGAATCCCCGGGCGTTCTTCCAGATCAGACGCCAGATCCCCCGATCGAAGAATTCCTGAATAATCATTTTCTTTTTCTGCGGATCTTTCATGTTGTTGAAAGTATGCAGAATTCCAAGGCCTTCTTTAGCAATCTGCCAGTGGCAGGCCGGAATATTTTTAACCTGCTCCGGGTAACGCTGGTTAATCGCTTCCAGCATTTCGAGGATTTTAATGTAATGGCGCGCAGAGCGAATCAGCGTGTCGTCGGTGTCCGGTTTATGCGATACCGAGGCTGAGTGAATGTAGTAATCGTAAAATCGCTCGCTGGTGTACTGAACCCGCTCGGCGCTGAGCAGAACTTCGGTGGTCCAGGGAATATCCTGATGACGCAGGCCGGGCTCAAACGTAAATCCGTGTTTGCGGATAAAATCGTGGCGGTAGAGATTAAGCCAGGTCACGTGCAAAAACTTACGCGAATCCAGGGCGCGTTTAAGCCAGGCGGGGCCGCTCATCACGCCCGTTGACTGAAGTTTGTCTTCAGGGAAGATGGGGCGCGACGGCTTTTTGTTGTTTTCGTAAACATAGTTGCCGTTACAGGTCACGACATCCAGATTGCCGGCCTGCGCTAAATCAAGCAGGCGACGGTACATGCCGGGTCTGAAATCGTCATCAATGTCCGGGAAAGAAAGGTACTGGCCGGTGGCGACAGCAAGGCCGGTGTTTCGGGCAATTGAAACGCCCTGGTTTTCCTGTTCAATAACCACCATACCCGGGAATTTGTCACGCCAGGCGTTGATGATGGCCATAGAACCATCCGTGGAGCCATCGTTGACCATGATGACTTCCATCTCTTTAATGGCCTGCGCTTCGAGACAGGCGAAAAACTTCGCCAGGAAATGTTCGCCGTTATAAACCGCCACGACAACGCTGAGTAAAGGAGCCTGGGTCTGGGACATAAAGTTACCTGAAATACCGTTATATTTTTTCTGTCGACAGGGACAAATATTGCTGGCAAATAGCGCCAATGCTGTATGAATCCGTGATGCTGGCGTCAATTAACGGAGGATTGTGATAGATATCCAGCAGGGTATCTGCCAGCTGGCGATCGCTCATGCCGGAAAGTCCGCGGGCCAGTTTTCCGGTAAGGATTTCTTCCGGTCCACCCGGGCAGTGGGTGCTGACGGCAGGCGTCTGGCAAATAAGCGCTTCTACCAGCACGTTACCAAACCCCTCGCAGTCCGAGCTCAGTAGCAGTACGCGGGCATTGGCTATCCAGGGATAGGGATTGGGTACAAAGGATTTAAAAATAACGCGATCGGCAACGCATGCGGCGGCGGTCATCGTTTTTAACTGTTCAATGCGTTCAGCGTTGCCATTGCCCATCAGCACCAGCGGCGCCTGAATACCGCTCAAAGCGTAAGCGTTGATCAGCCTGTCGTGGCGCTTGTGTTCGTGGAAGCGGCCTACGTGGATAAGATAATCCTGACCGGCCATTTCACAGGGCTCTTTAGCACTGCGTTGGATGCTATCAATATCAAATGGATTATGAATCACCGCGCTCTTTGCCAGCGTGATGTCGAAGCGCTCGGTGATATCCTGCAGCACCGCTTTCGAGACGGCAACCACGTTGCTGTTTTGATAAACGCGTTTAATCTTCTGGCGTTTAAGCCAGCGTGAGAAGCCGTGACGGTGCTGAAGATAGGAAAAAGAGAACATGCCATGAATGCAGTACCACAGCTTCTCGCGCGGAAGGTTTCTGGTGTGAGCGACGATGCGGTCGGTTTTATGCAAATGAGAGAAGATAAGATCAAACGGGCCAGTTTTCTGAGCCTGTTCAACCGCGCTATCCAGCAGCGCCGCCCGACGAGACAGTTCGGTGAGTTTGCGCCAGGGTTTTTTACATTTATCCAGAATGATTTGGTAGTCGACCCCTTCCGGGATCTCATAGTCGCAAACGCGCCGCAAAGAGAAGACTGAGACCTGATGACCCATAGCGATTAACCCCCGGGAGAGGGTCAGCACGGTTTTTTCAGCGCCGCCGCCGGGAAGTCCATCAATAATCATTAGGATGCGCATCGTCTAATCCATTATGTTTTGGTACAGCGAAATAAGCTGCTGCGAAAGTTTTTCTGGCGTGGCTTCTCTGACCCGCTCACGGGCCTGAACGCCCATAGCGTCGTTCTGGCTGCGCGAAGGGATGGCCATCACCGCGTCCGACAAAGCCTGGCTGTCCAGAGCATCGCAAACATAGCCGTTTTGCCCGGCCGTTATAAACTCTGCTCCACCGCAGGTGGGCGTGGTAATCACCGGCAAACCACATGCCATTGCTTCCAGAATCACGTTCGGGAAGGGATCATAGAGCGTAGGCAGCAATAATCCATCGGCGGCCTGATAAAAAGGCAGCGTGTTTTTCTGCATGCCCATGAATATTACCCGATTCTGGCACCCCAAAGTCTGCGTCAGCTCGCGATATTTTTTCTCGGCTTTGTCCTGGCCTACGACGATGAGGTAGCGATCGGTATTGGCTATGGCTTTAATCGCACCGGCCAGCCCTTTGCGCTCAAAACCTGAACCCACATACACCATGGCAATAGCCTGATGCGGAAGGTTCATCTCATCGCGCCATTTTACGCGTAGATCGGGCGTTCCCGGAACGAAACGGGAGGAATCAATAGCATTATAGATGACATGTATCTTATTAGCAGGTATAGAAAAATCTTCAACGATCTCGCGTTTTACCATTTCCGCATTGCAGATTACGGCCTTTAGCTCAGGAGCTTCGTACATCGCCTTTTCGGCCTGCATGACGTAGCGGTGATAGCGATCGCTGAACAGCAGCTTCTGCCGCCAGGCTGGCAGGATACGTGCGCGCTGAAGCAGCCAGCGGCGATGCACGCCGTCACCGGCGCGGTAAATATCACAGCCCGCAATACGTTCATGGCTCTGGACGAGGTCGAAATTTTCACGCAGCCAAAGGGCTCTTGCCGCATTGGCAAAACCTTTTTCACGGCTGATACGTCCCCATTTCATCGGGTCGCAAAGATGGATATGCCAGTTATCCTGCTTTTCGCCTTGCCACTGTCTGGTAATCACGTTCAGTTCAAGATCCTGATCGCTCAGGGCTTCCAGGGCTCGGGAGACGAAGCGCTCAGCGCCGCCATCCGGGCGGTATTTTTGACGTACGATGGCCAGGCGGCAGCGTTTCATATTAAGTGTTTCCTTGCGGCGGCAACCACCACCTCTACGGGGATAGCATCAAGGTAGCGTTCACTGGTTTTGGTATCAATTTGGTCCGGATCCGGAAGCGGACCAAAGTCACCTGCCCAGATAACCTCACCTTTAACCTGCCAGGGGCGCCAGAAGGTGAGCTTCGAAGGACCAAACAAAGCGATGCAGGGAGTCTGTAAAGCCGCAGCCATATGCATTGGTACGGAATCGACGCCAATAAAAAGGCTCGCGTGATCGATAAGAGCAGCCAGCTCGCGCAGACTTAGCTCTCCGGCAAGGGAGTAAACTCGCTCCGTCGGGCAAAGCGCGCGGATGGCTTCGATCATCGCTTTTTCATGCTTATCCGGCCCTGAAGTTAGCACCAGCGTGTGCCCATCCTGCTGCAGCGCAGCAAGCGTCTGCGCCATTTTGCGTTCATCCCAGCACTTAAAGAACCAGCGGGACGTTGGCTGCACCACAATATAGGCGCCAGCAATACTCCTGGCTTTTAATTTATCCTGTACGCTCAGCCAGTCATCAGGCCGATAGCTCATGGTGACCGTGTTCACCGCAGGAACGGCCAGAGGGGCGAGGATGGAAAGATTCTGCTCTACCGTATGCATCGTCTGATGACCGGTCACCGCAGCCAGCCGGGTGTGGCAATGGTTCCAGAACCACCCGCGACGTTTATTAAAGTCGAATCCGATACGCGCGGGTGCGCCGGTGAAGCGCGTGACAATGGCGCTACGCCACTGATCGGCAAGGTTCACTACCAGGCTATATTTTTGTTGGCGTAGTGTCTTAAGAAGCTGCCATTCTTTGCATAAATGCTGACGAGTACCCAGCTTACGCCATTTGCGGTCAATGCCGTAAATTCGATGAATAAATGGATGGGCCGCCAGCATATCTCGTGTTTCTTCATACAGCAGGACATCAATCTGTGCCTGCGGCCACGCCTGATGCAATGCTGCGATCACAGGCGTTGTCAGCAACATATCGCCATGATGGCGCAATTTGATGACCAGTATTCGGGTTTGTGGTCGATCTGCGAGAGTGGGCAAGGCGTTATTCATTATCATCTTTAGGTGATTAACCAGAGTGTGATTCTAATAGACCTTGAGTAGGGTTGCTACATTTCTACTCGTGAGTCGGCGTAATCCTGGAAAGCGGTTTGCCCTTATCTGACAGGCTGCGTAACATGGTGTAAACCTCAAAAATACCGAGACGGCAATGACTACCCCTGCATTTATCATCACCATTGATACCGAAGGCGATAATCTGTGGCAAAACCACCGGCAGATTAAGACTGAAAATGCGCGTTACTTGCCACGTTTTCAGTCTTTGTGTGAGAAATACGGCTTTAAACCCGTCTGGTTAACAAACTATGAGATGGCCGTCGATCCCACGTTTATTGCCTTTGCCAAAGATGTGCTGGCGCGTGGTCAGGGTGAAGTGGGGATGCATTTACATGCCTGGAATAGTCCTCCCGAGTTCGATTTAACCGGCGATGACTGGCGCTGGCAGCCCTATCTTATTGAATATCCTGATGAGATCCTGCGCGAGAAGGTGGTTTATATGACTTCCCTTCTTGAAGAAACTTTTGGCACTAAGATGCTAAGCCATCGCGCCGGACGTTGGGCATTCGACAGCCGTTACGCCCGTTTGCTGGTGGAGCTGGGTTATAAAGTCGATTGTTCAGTCACGCCGCGGGTTAACTGGCGTAATGCAAAAGGCTCACCCGCAGGCTGCGGCGGAACTGACTATCAGCATTTCCCGACGCAGGCCTATTTCATGGACCTGGCGGCTATCAACCAGCCCGGAAATTCCCCGCTGCTGGAAGTGCCGATGAGCATTCAGTATAAGCACGGGGCGCTGATGAACGCTTTCAGGCAGGGCTATGATCGTCTGCGAGGAAAATATCGTAGTCCGTCAGTGAACTGGCTTCGTCCATCGGGCGGTAATGCCGCGCAGATGATCTCGGTTGCGGAAAAAACGCTGGCAGAAGGCAATGACTACGTTGAGTTTATGCTTCACTCATCAGAGTTTATGCCCGGCGGTAGCCCCACATTTAAAACTGAAGCGGATATTGAGGGGTTGTATCAGGATCTTGAAACCTTATTTGCATGGCTGGCCGAGCGAACAAAAGGGATGACCCTGGCGGAGTATTACCAAGCTCGGAAAAAAAATAACAGCCAGCGAAGAGGTTAACTACGCTGGGCTGGACATGTGTTCCATGCGTTATGAAATCACATGGAACACATTTATAATTATTCTTCTTTAACGGAGGGCTTTTTTTTCTGCTCAATGTAGCCCTGTAGCGCCACCAGAATCAAAACGATACTGAAAAATATTGTTTGCTCGCGACTAATAAATACAACATCGCTTAATCCTACGGTGATAATCGTCAGCGATACTCCCAGTAAGGCATTGTTTCTATATTTTATAGATGAAAATAATAATAAAAAATATGTCAAAATTAGCGCGACGATCCCCTGAATGCCCTGAAGAGAGGCGGTTTCGATGAGTTCATTATGTAAATGGATTTTGGTGAAACTTAAGGCTGAGCGATTTCTTTTGGTCTCATTAACATTTTCTTTAAAGAAGGCTTCACGTTGTTCCAGACTCATGCTTAATGGGCTGTTTTTAAAGGCCTCGTATCCAACTGACCACATCGCCAGGCGTGCAGTCAGAGAACCATTTTTGTTGCCATGATCATTCTCGTATAACTGAATTTCATTAACAGTTGCATTAATCTTGGGTTTTATATAACTGTGGTAGCTAATTAAGAAACTAAAAACTAGAATAGCAGAACACAGGAATATATTTCGGGCGCTGTTTTTCTTCCAGGCAAAGAGTGATAGCAATAATATCACCGGATAGCAAATGAATATGTTCCTGGTGCCTGTTTTAAATATAATAAATAATGAGATAAGCAAGGTGGCAACTGTTAATATTCTTAGCGCTAATGATTTATAGCGTTGTAAGTACAGAACAGAACAAATTGACAACGTTGAGTACATATAGGCGCTGTCGGTAGCGAAGCCAAGATAGAAATCTATACGCTCATAACTACCGTTGACTATTTGGAATATACCAACGATGGTGGCAATGCAGAATGATCCAATTATTACTTTTTCTGTTATTTTTGTTTTTAAAACTGATGTCTTGTCAGCCATTGAGAACAAAGCATAGGAAATCACAGCACCTAAAATTAAACGCTGCCCTGTGTTATAGTAGGGATTATATTTATTGTAAGCGGGGTTTTCAATATATTCGAAGTAGAACCACATTAATTTACTCATACCAATCAGAACAAGAGCGAGGGTAATGAGTAAAATTACTCTGTCTGGTTTATTTTTCCAGTTAATGCCAACAGCTATTATAGAAACATATGATGCCAGAAAGAAAAACACACGGCTCCACGAACTACTGACAAAGTTCAGCAGCAAAGAGATAAAGAGCAATGCTAAAATTGCATTGGCAATATTTCTCTTACCTGTATTTAATATATTATTTAACATATTATTCCTTTCTTAAAAATAAAGAATCTACAGCTTGCATGACTTGCGAGGCTGGGATAGTTGATACAGGGCTATATTTGTCGGCAGTGGTTATTTGTATGGCTTCACGATAGCCTGGACCCCAGACATCGTTGTTATTAAACATCCCATGCATATCGTTCCCATATAGCGCGACAAGCGGTTTTTTCCAGGCTGCGGCAATATGCACTACAGATGTATCAGGTGAGATGACCAGATCACAATGGTAAATTAAACTCATAGCGTCATTTATTGACATATTAAGATTAACCACAGCGTTGCTTACAGATATTCTAGCAAGCCTATCTGGGAGGCCAATTAATAAGATGTTTAGTCCTTTGTAACTAGCATGTAGGCTATTTATTAACTCTTGCAGTTGTTGCTGCGAGAAATCTCTTTCTTTACTTGCCGTAAAAGGGTTAATAACGATGTTGTATTTTCCTGGCAAGGAAGAAAGATAATTTGAAACACTTAAAAGGTTTTTCTGCGGGATGTGCAAATCATAGTTGACGGAATGGCCTACAAACTCTAACTGGTCCATGAGTAATGAATAACGTGCAGTTATATGCCGATCATAACCATTATAAGCTATAGATTTATTGTAAATATTATAGGCTTCTTTATTAAATCCAATGTTGTTTTTTGCGCTTATTTTTTTCAGGAAACGCAGACTTTTAGGGGATATTTTATCGCCCATATCAATGACCGCATCATATCTTTCTTCAGAAAGAATATTCTCAATGTTTTTCTGGTTATTCAGGAAGATTCTTCGGATAAAAGGATTGTTCTCAATGACGAGAATATTCTCTGGTGTAGCAAGTACGTCGATGATGTAGCCGCGAGCGCTTATCTCACGGATTAATAATGTGGAAACTACCATATCTCCAATCTTACCATCGTCACGTAAGAGGAGAATTTTCTTGATCTCATCTAATTTAAATGGAGACTGGCGACGATCATCCCATAGCAGCCTGGCTATGCGCATACGCAGTGATTTGAAATAATAATTACGTCGACGATTCCATTGTCTTAACTTAGAAAATTTCTTTTTTGGCTGAGACATAACTAGCGCTCTTTAAAATCACATTAATCTTATGAAAATAGGCTCATTTTTATTTTCATTCAATAGCTTATCATTCCCATAAAGATCTCTTTTACGATCCTATAGTGGGGCGTTTTAGATTTCCGCCAATAAAACTGTGAATTTCTCTTAAACTCTGATCGCTTAAAGCAAACAATTCCTCGCGAGACTTATCAAAGTAATATCTTGTCTCAAACACAAAAGAGTTGGTATTCGCATCATCACCGATAAGGAGCACATCACCTAAAGGACGCTGTTCTTTTACACAACACGGGCCGTAGATGAGAATGATCGGCACGCCTACTGCGTCGGCAATATAGATATTGCCTGAGTCAGATGCAATATAGAAATCCATTTTACTTATTGCGTGAGGCAGGTCTTCTAACTTAACCGAACCGATCATATTCACGAAATCGGTGCGCTCACCAGTCAGTTTTACCAGATCGTCCAACCATACCTGCTCATTTATTGAACCAAAAATGTAGTATACGCAGGGTAAGTCCTTGAGCGCTTCAAATACTCGTTGCCATATGACTGGTGGGATCGTTTTAGCTTTATTTCCCGCAGAAATGCTTAAACCAATCTTAATGACGTTTTGGCGATCTAACATCTCGGGATACGAGTCAGGAACTCTTAATGGCTTTGTAGCGTGCTTCGGGCTATCTTGCCAGGTCAGATTGCGATCGGCTAATTTTAAGTTGTTATCGACGCTTAAAGTGTATTTACCGTGTTCAACAACCCCATCGGCGGTCAGGTAAAACGGAGCGTGATACCAGCGGCGGGTATAGATACTTAAAAATTGTTTATTTGCGGCGTTGCAGGCGGCGGCGAAGAAAAGGTTGGTGCTGTTGGGCTGCAGGAGATAAACATTTTCATATCGGTTCATCAGCCTGAACGCCAGGCGAAACTTGCCCCACAGACTTTTTTTATGTTCTTCGATCAGAAAAATTGTCTCGATAGTTTCGTCGTGTTGTGCCAGAGGAAGCACCGCTTTACTGATGAGCACATCGCTGTGTTTAAGATGTGCAAGCAATGGCGTAACATTCACAAAGTCGCCGATCTTGGCCGTTTGAATCATAAGATTCCGGCCGGTTTTCTTATAAAACAGCTTGCCGATGAGTTTAAACGGCAGCAAAAGAATGAAAAGAAATAGATAGCTCATTAATCGTTATTCTGTGGCTAAGGGAGTTATGGTCTGAAGTGCATCAAACGCTGCCTTTGCAGTGATATTGGCCATGTTTTTACCCGCACCGATGATTTCGTGTTGATTCTGTCCGTAACCGCCAATCAGGCCCGGGTCGGTTGGCCCATACAGCGTGAGATTGGGCCGATCCAGCGCGGCAGTCAGATGGCTTAAGCCGGTATCTACAGAGACCACGGCCCGCGCGCCCGCAATTTGTTTGGCCACCTGTTCAAGCGTCAGACGAGGTAAAACCTCGACATGATCGAACCCTTCAGCCAGGCGTAGCGCACGTTTATGTTCATGTTCCGCACCCCACGGGAGTTTAATACGTAAGCCCGTTTTATGCATTAATTGAATAAGTTCTCGCCAGTGTGTTTCCGGCCAGTGCTTTTCATCGCGGGTGGTGGCATGAAGGAAAATGACGTAACTATTTGTATCTACTGGGGCTGTAGCCAGAAAATGCCGGGCTATAGCGTAGTCCCCTTTCTGCACCGGAACAGGGTATTGAATACTTTTGGAAAAGAGTTCGCGCGTGCGCTCCACGGCGTGCTGCTGCCTGGCAATGGCGTGGCGTTGATTGTAAAAAAAACTCGCCAGGGGTTCGCGGGCGCTGTTCCAGTCCATTCCGTGTTTAACGCCGAGGGCTTTACGCGTCACCAGGACGGCGCTTTTGAGCAGCCCCTGAGCATCAATAATGGCGTCGTATTTTGCGGCACGAAGGGCCTGATAAAACGCCTTACGCTCTGCGATTACAGGCGCGGAGAACCAGTTTTTTCGCCAGCGGCGAATGGCCACAGGCAGCACTTTATCTACCGCCGGATGCCATGTCGGGATCTGCGCGAAACCTTCCTCTACCACCCAGTCGAATCTGAGACCGGGCATGGCTTTGGCAGCGTCAGTGAGCGCAGGTAATGTATGAAGAACATCCCCCATCGAAGAGGTTTTGACGATCAGTACCCGCATTACGCCTCACTCTCTGTCTGCAAAAGCACCGACAACTCTTCCATTACGCGCTCGGGTTTTATATCAATCAGGCTTTGATGATAGCCTTCGGCTGCATCGCCTTTACGGATTTTATGATAGCCGTCGATAAGACGAATGACTTTCGCCTTATGCGACAGAGGTGGCGTGAAATCCGGGCTGCTGGGACCATACAGTGCCACCAGAGGGCGGTTTAGCGCCGCCGCAACGTGCATCAGGCCTGAGTCATTGCTCACCACTGCTTTACAGGCCGCGAGCAACATCACCGCCTGCTCCAGCGCTGTGTCCCCCGCGAGGTTGCGACAGTGTGGTTGCTGCTGGGCTGACAGCGCGATAAGAATGTCGTTTCCTGCCTCTTTATCTTTGGCTGAACCGAACAGCACTACCTGATAACCATCGTCGATTAATTTACCGGCAAGCGCGGCATAGTGATAATGCGGCCAGCGTTTAGCAGGGCCGAATTCGGCTCCGGGACAAAAACCAACGATCGGGCGTGAGGCTTCAAGATGAAAAGTCGCACACGCCTGGGCCTTTTCGCTTTCACTAACCTGTAGCTGTGGCCACAGTAGTGGATGAGGAAGATCTTTTGCCGATTGCATCACGCCTTTGTCATAGGCGAGGGCTACATAGCGTTCAACCATCAGTGGCCAAGCCTGTTTATCAAGAACGCGAGCGTCGTTGAGCAGGCCATAACGCATTTCGCCACGCCAGCCAGTACGCTGAGGTATATTAGCAAAGAACGGGACAAGGGCTGATTTAAAGGAGTTTGGCAGGACGTAGGCCCTGTCATAGCGCTTTTCTCTGAGGCTATGGCCGAGGCGGCGACGTTCGCCAATTTCCAGCGCGCCATGGCCAAGAGGCATGGCTATGGCTTCGTTCACTTCAGGCATCCGCGACAGTAATGGACGGCACCATGAAGGTGCCATCACATCAATGATTGCCTGGGGATAGCGCGCCTTGAGCGTGCGATAGAGACTTTGCGACATCATCATGTCGCCCACCCATGACGGGCCGATCACCAGTATTCTCATGCGTCAGGCTGCCTGCTTAAGCGTCACGGTTAAGCCAGGCCATGTATTCTGTCACGCCTTCGGCAACAGTTTTAAACGGCTTGTTGTAGCCTGCTGCTCGCAGATTGGTCAGATCGGCCTGGGTAAAGGCCTGGTAACGACCTTTGAGTTTTTCCGGGAAAGGAATGTACTCAATGCTGCCTTTTTTGTGGTAAGCAAGTGCCGCATCGGCCACGGCCTGGAAGGATTCCGGGCGCCCGGTGCCGCAGTTAAAGATGCCGGATACGCTGTTCTCCCAGAACCACAGGTTAACCTCAGCCACATCGCCTACGTAGATAAAGTCGCGCTTGAAGCTATCGCTGCCTTCAAACAGCTTTGGATTTTCGCCGTTGTTTAACTGCGTATTCAGGTGGAAGGCAACGCTTGCCATGCTGCCTTTATGGCCTTCGCGCGGGCCATAAACGTTGAAGTAGCGGAAGCCGGTGATCTGGGAATTGGCTTCAGGCAGGATCTGGCGCACATACTCGTCAAACAGGAATTTGGAGTAGCCATAGACGTTTAGCGGCTGCTCGTATTCACGGGACTCGATAAAGTCGCTGTTGCGGCCGCCGTAGGTGGCAGCGGAAGATGCGTAGAGGAACGGAATTTCACGCTCCAGGCAGTAATGCAGGACTTCTTTGGAGTACTGATAGTTATTGTCCATCATGTACTTGCCGTCCCACTCGGTGGTCGATGAGCAGGCGCCTTCATGGAAAATGGCTTCGATATCGCCGAACTCTTCGCCAGCCATCACCTGGATTAAGAAGTCTTCTTTATCCATGTAATCTGCGATATTCAGATCCACCAGGTTCACGAACTTGGTGCCGTCTTTGAGGTTATCTACCACCAGAATGTCAGTATAACCTTTATCATTCAGTGATTTAATAATGTTGCTGCCGATAAAACCGGCGCCACCGGTGACAATAATCATGCGCGTAACCTTAACAATATAGGGGGCCGTGAGGCACGATACCTCACGCGCTAATGGCTCTTATCATACCATTACAATCAAAGACCCGCCTAATCAGGCGAAGTTTCTCATCGTCGTGATTTATCCTGCAAAAATAGATATTCCTGAAGCGTAATCTCGTCACCTCGTATAGGTTTGGGTAATATGTGCCGAAATTTGTCATGCCTGGAGAATCGCGATGCGCGAAGATTTTTACCTGCAGTTAACGTCTCAGCTTGATACCGCCAGGACGGAAGGGCTCTTCAAAGAAGAACGAATTATTACCTCCGCGCAGCAGGCGGACATCACCGTGGCTGACGGCAGCCATGTCATTAACTTCTGCGCCAATAACTATCTCGGACTTGCGAACCATCCGCAGCTGATTGCGGCGGCGAAGCAGGGAATGGATACGCACGGTTTTGGCATGGCCTCAGTGCGCTTTATCTGTGGCACGCAGGACAGTCATAAAGAGCTTGAAAGCAAGCTGGCAGGCTTCCTGGGAACGGAAGACGCGATTCTTTATTCCTCCTGTTTCGATGCTAATGGTGGCTTGTTTGAGACGCTTCTTGGCCCGGAAGACGCCATTATTTCTGATGCCCTGAACCATGCGTCAATCATTGACGGCGTACGTCTGTGTAAAGCGCAGCGTTATCGTTATGCCAACAACGACATGCAGGAACTGGAAGCCCGCCTGAAAGAAGCCAGGGATAAGGGCGCTCGTCACGTCATGATTGCCACTGATGGCGTGTTCTCAATGGACGGCGTGATTGCTAACCTGAAGGGGGGGTGTGACCTGGCTGACAGGTACAATGCGCTGGTGATGGTCGATGATTCTCACGCTGTAGGTTTTGTGGGTGAAAACGGTCGTGGTACGCATGAATACTGCGACGTTATGGATCGCGTAGACATTATTACCGGCACTCTGGGTAAAGCTCTGGGCGGGGCATCCGGCGGGTATACTGCGGGTCGCAAAGAAGTGATCGAATGGCTGCGTCAGCGTTCTCGTCCTTATCTTTTCTCCAACTCCCTTGCGCCAGCCATTGTTTCTGCCTCCATTAAGGTGCTGGAAATGCTGGAAGAAGGCGCAGAGATCCGTGCGCACCTGTGGGCTAATGCCAGCCTGTTCCGTGAGAAAATGACGGCCGCAGGATTTACCCTGGCAGGTGCCGATCATGCGATTATTCCTGTGATGCTGGGTGAGGCCGTCGTCGCGCAGAACTTTGCTCGCGAACTGCAAAAAGAAGGCATTTATGTTACCGGGTTCTTCTATCCGGTCGTACCAAAAGGTCAGGCGCGTATCCGTACCCAGATGTCTGCGGCTCACACCACTCAGCAGATTGAACGTGCGGTTGACGCCTTTACGCGTATCGGTAAACAGTTGGGCGTTATCGCCTGAGGAAGCGGTCATGAAAGCATTAGCGAAACTGAAGGCAGAAGAAGGCATCTGGATGACGGATGCGCCCAAGCCGGAGATGGGGCATAACGATCTGCTGATCAAAATTCGTAAGACCGCGATTTGCGGCACCGATGTGCATATCTATAACTGGGATGAATGGTCACAGAAAACCATTCCGGTGCCGATGGTCGTCGGTCATGAATATGTTGGCGAGGTGGTGGATATCGGCCAGGAAGTGAAAGGCTTTAAGATAGGCGACCGTGTGTCTGGCGAAGGGCACATCACCTGTGGCCACTGCCGCAACTGTCGCGCAGGTCGTACACATCTTTGTCGCAACACGACCGGCGTTGGCGTTAATCGTCCGGGCTGTTTTGCTGAGTATCTGGTGTTGCCTGCCTTCAACGCTTTTAAAATCCCGGATAACATTTCCGATGATTTAGCTTCTATTTTTGACCCGTTCGGCAACGCCGTTCACACTGCGCTGTCATTTGACCTGGTGGGCGAAGATGTCCTTGTTTCAGGGGCAGGTCCGATTGGTGTGATGGCCGCCGCCGTGGCTAAACACGTCGGTGCGCGCAATGTCGTCATTACCGATGTGAATGAATATCGCCTTGAACTGGCCCGCAAAATGGGCGTGACCCGTGCGGTGAACGTCAGCAAGGAAAATCTCACCGACGTAATGAAAGAGCTGGGCATGACAGAAGGCTTTGATGTCGGTCTGGAAATGTCCGGTGCACCGCCTGCGTTCCGCACCATGCTGGATACGATGAACCACGGCGGCCGTATTGCCATGCTGGGTATTCCCCCGTCCGACATGTCTATCGACTGGACAAAGGTCATCTTCAAGGGGCTGTTTATCAAGGGGATCTACGGCCGCGAAATGTTTGAAACCTGGTACAAAATGGCGGCATTGATCCAGTCAGGTCTGGATCTGTCACCTATCATCACGCACCGATTTGGCATTGATGATTTCCAGAAAGGGTTTGATGCGATGCGCTCCGGGCAGTCCGGGAAGGTTATCCTTAGCTGGGAGTAACGTCGGGTAAGGAAAATGAAAAAGGCCGGGAAACCGGCCTTTATTACATCAACTGTTTGCGGCCTGCTTTTCTGCATCGGTCAGATAACGGACTTTGCGCGTGTAATCCTGGCCTTTAAACAGCAGCTCGCTATCCGGCGAGGCGAGATATTTCTGCCATTCGGAAAGCGGAAAGCCGCCGTGTGCGCCAACAACCTCTTTGGGGATCACTGAAGGTGTCCCACCGATTTTTTTCGAAACCGGCCAGTTCATCCAGTCTCCCAGATTGATGGTTTTCAGATCGAGCATATCCAGCAGGGTGGCCAGCGGTAGCTGATCGGTTGGCGGCTGGCTGTCGTCCATCAGTTCCCAGGTATCCTGGAACAGCGTGAGCCACAGCGGGCAAATACGGCGCCAGGTTTGGCGAGTGGCGGCCAGGAATGCCCCGTTTACATGATCAACAATATATGGACGCACGGTGTCTTTATAATAGGCCGGGACCTTTTCAGCCGGAGCGCCGTCGAGCTTGGCTATCATTTTCCCCTGGCGGAAGCTGGAATAGATATGTTGATCCTCGATTTTAAATGTCGGCATTTGCAGCAGATTAAGATCGGAATCAATCATTAAAATTCCGTCTGTGCGTGCCTGCAAAGGAGCGTTAAGTTTAATCAAACGACTCAGGTAGATTTGCTTGTAGCGGTAGCCTTCTTCGCGCTGCGGCAGTTCAAGTGTGACCACGCGCGTTTTCGGCGGCAAATCGCCAAATTCATGTGCAGGACGATCGGAAACAAGCACAATCTCTTCCACATCCGGGGCAAAGCGGGAGGCAAACAGCGCTGATAGCAACCCCTCTTCAATGTAATCCGCACCGGCACAAGGAATAACAATCGAGGTCACCGGTACCGCACTGGAGCCTGCGGCAGGTTCCTGATAGGGGATATTATGGCGTGCCGTGATATGGCGATATTTCGCATTCAGAAATTTAAACATGTTTATTCCGGATTGGTTGCATTGCGCCGAGAACGGCTTCTACGCCTGCAACATAATGTTCTATTGCATAATGATCAATGACGCGTTGGTAAGCCTGTTGGGTAAGGACGTCACGCAACGCGCTGTCCTGCCAGACGGTTTGTAAATGGGAGGCCAACGCCTGGGTGTCGCCATAGGTGTAAAGCAGACCGGTCTGACCGGAATCTATTAATTCCCCTGTCCCGGTAACATTTGAGCCTATGACCACGGTTCTAAGCAGCATAGATTCCAGCACTACGCGCGGTAAGCCCTCGCTGCTGGAGGCGAGAATAAACGCATCGAATGCCGCCAGATAGTCGAGCGGGTTGTTACGAAAACCGGTAAAAATCACCTGGTTTGCAAAACCATAGTCATTTGCCTGGCGCTGCAATTTTTCGTGTTCCGGACCTTCCCCGACCAGGATTAACTTCCATTTCGCTTCCGGATGGACCTGCGCGAAGCGATGCAATGCTTCAAGCGTATGATGGCTGGACTTGCGGGGAATAAGTGAGCCAATGCTGCCAAAGACAAAGGTGTCCTCATCAAGCCCTAAGGCGTCACGCAGCGCTTTGCCATCGGGCATCGTCTGGTGAATATCAATAGCGTTGGAGACGGTGGTACACAGCGACTTATTGACACCGTTGTTAACCAGAACGTTCTCCACGCCATGAGAAACGGCAATCACCGCCTGTGCTACGCGATTGACCGTTTGCGTGATTTGCGCGGTCATCACCGGCTCAATACGACAATGTTGCACAACGGCTACATCCAGATCCTCAGCGGCCAGATAGCCTTCAAGGTTTGAGCCTGGCTGGTTATTCATATATAAAATTTCGTAGCCGTCGCGTTGTAGCAGATCGCGTATACGCTGCGCATTGGGCTTGATTCGCCATTGGTTATCAATCATCGCGGCGGCTTTTTTACGTAATGAACGGCTGAAAAACACCAACGCTCGTGCCGTCTCTTTAGCGATTTTAGCCCAACGGGGCTGTCCGGCCTGAGGCAGAAAAATGACCGGGATCCCGATGCTGTTCAGCACCTGCTCAATGGTTTCGCCCTCTCCACGCGTGTAGTTGTAGTAAAAACAACAGGTGACAGTAAATCGTTGGCGGTCGATACGTTTGAGCAGCTCCAGCATACTGTTGGTGCCGCCGCCCCACTCTTTACCGTTATCCAGCAGGAGAATTTTACGCGGTTGTTGCGTCATTGATGCTCAGATCCCTGAAATCAAAATGTGTCCGGCATTATAAATGCTCAGGGCGTCGGTTTATACGAAATCTCAGGACTGGGGGTTAGCCGAGCGCCACCCCTGCCACTGATGCTGCATATATTTTACTAAGGTGCTCTGGCCGACGCTTTCGCTAAGGACAGTAAAGAAAATGCTGGCATTCACGGGCTCCAGCGGCTTTTTCGGCTTGCAGAGCTTCACGCCGGTAAATGGGTTGTGTGGCTTCCCGGCAGGCTTACCTGATTGACCCGCAACGCTATTGTCCGGTCTGGAGGTATCCACCTGCGGTTCATTGAGCAGGCTGCCAGGACGTACCAGCGTGATATCAGGCGGCAGGCTGTAAACCATCTGCTGCAACACTCTGACTGTAGAAGGATGCGGGTGGCCGATGGCGATAGCCGATCCATTCCGGCGAGCGAGGGCTACGGCGCGATTAAACTGGACGCGGATATCAGCTTCGTTCTGGGTATCGTCCAGAAAGACTTTCCGTTTGATGACTTTGACTTTTGTTCCCGCAGCGGCGCGCATCGCCTGGCTGTTGCCAATAGTGACGCTGTCCAGGAAGTAGAGATTGTACTGGTCCAGCGACTGCATCACTTTTTGCATACCGAACAGGCTGGAGGTCATCGCGCTGCCCATATGGTTATTCAACCCCACGGCATAAGGCACTTTGTTTACCGCCTCACGAATAATACGCTCAATTTCGCCGCTGCTCATATCCGGGCGAAGGGTGTCCTTTTCGAGAGGTTGCTTACTTAGCGGTGCCATTGGCAGGTGAATCAGTACTTCATGCCCGGTATTGTGCGCTTTAGTTGCCATCTCACGGGCGTGCGGGGCGTTGGGCAGAACGGCAACGGAGATATTTGCAGGCAGGGCAAGTATCTGATTTTCCTGATGAGGGCGATAACCGAAGTCATCTATCACGATCGCCAGCTTGCCGGCATAAACAGGCGCTGCCAACGCTAAGAGGCAGCCGAGAGAGCAAATTACCTGACGCAATTGAAGCAAAACTTATCTTCCCAACCACGGTTGTGGATTGACTGCCTGGCCCTGGCGGCGAATTTCGAAATAAAGTGATGGGCGGCCCTGACCACCACTGTTACCAACCAGCGCGATGGGCTGACCCGCACGCACCTGAGTGCCAACGCTGACCAGCGCGCTCTGGTTATAGCCGTAAAGACTCATATCGCCCTTGCCGTGTTCCACCACCACAACCAGCCCGTAGCCCTGAAGCCAGTCGGCGAGGATCACACGCCCGTCAGCGATGGCTTTCACTTCGCTGCCTTCCCCTGCGGCGATGACGATACCCTTCCAACGTAGCTCACCCTGTAGCTGTTCGCCATAACGGTGTAATAAAGATCCGCGTACCGGCCAGTAGGCCTGACCGCGCGGGGAACCCAGTCCGCCGGTACGGGACATCAGTGAACGCTCGTCCTGGGTTGGCTTGTAAGTGCTGCCCTTGCTGGCGGCTTCTTTCTGGCGGGTACGAACCTTTTCGGCCTCACGCGCTTCTTTTTCGGCCCTGGCTTTTGCGGCCGCGGCGGCGCGTGCGATCTGATTTTGCAGACGAGATTCGTTCTGACGCATCTCACCTAGCTTCTGCTGATCCTGCTGAATAGAGGATTCCAGACGGGAGAGCGTTTTCTTACGTTCGTTACGTGCTTCTTCGAGCTTCGCCTGCTGGGCCTGGCGATCGTAGAGCAGAGTTTGCTGCTCGGTTTGCTTAGCTTCTAAAGTGGCTTTCTGCTCGTCGACTTCCGCTTTCGTTTGCTTAAGCTGCGCGATGGTTTCCTGACGCGCGGCGTTCAGATAGCCAAAATAAGCCTGCAAACGTTGACCGCGCTGGCTTTCTTCACCGCTCAGTATCAGCTGGAGCCCGGTATGCTCGCCCTGGCGAAACGCGGCATCCAGCTGCGCGGCCAGATTGCGTTCCTGGCTGGCCTGCTGTTTTTGCAGTTTCGCAAGGGAGGCATTCATAGTGTCAATCTGGCGGTTAAGCGCGGCGAGGGTGTTCTGCGTTTCGCGTAGTTTGCGGCTCGCTTCGGCCATGGCCTGCTCCTGAGCTTTAAGCTGAGCAAGCAGAGTGGCACGTTGTTGTTGTTGCTGGCGTACCGCACGCTCTTTTGCGGCGATATCCTGCTGAATAGATTTTAGCTGGGCGCTGTCGTCAGCCTGGCTGGAAAAAGGGCATAACAATACGCCAGCGCTTAGTACGCTGGCGTAAATCATGGGCCGGACTGAGAACCGTTTTGGTTTCATGGCCCATGTTATTGAAAAAATCGCCTTTCCCCTCATGGGGAGGGATTATTCCACGATGAACAGCGGCTTGCCAGTCATCTCTTGCGGGATTTCCATACCCATCAGGCTAAGCATGGTTGGCGCGATATCAGAAAGCTTGCCGCCTTCCACCGCTTTCACGCTGCGATCGCCTACGTAGATTAGCGGTACCGGTAGGCTGGTATGGGCTGTATGAGCCTGACCTGTTGCCGGGTCGCGCATTTGCTCAGCGTTACCGTGGTCTGCGGTGATCAGCAGCTGTCCACCCACGTTTTGCACGGCAGAAACGACCTGCGCAATGCAGTTATCCAGCGCTTCCACGGCAGAAATAGCCGCTTCGTAAACGCCGGTATGGCCGACCATATCCCCGTTCGGATAGTTACAAATAATGGTGTCGTATTTGCCGCTGTTGATGGCTGCGAGTAATTTTTCAGTCAATTCCGCAGAGCTCATTTCCGGCTGTAGATCGTAAGTCGCCACTTTAGGTGAGTTGATCAGCACGCGGTCTTCGCCTGCAAATGGCTCTTCAACGCCACCGTTATAGAAGAAGGTTACATGGGCGTATTTTTCAGTTTCGGAAATGCGCAGCTGAGTTTTGTCGTGCTTAGCCATCCACTCGCCAAAAGTATTGGTCAGGGAGGCTGGTGGATAAGCACAGGCGGCTTTAATATCGGCCGCATATTCGGTCAGCATGACGAAATCACCGAAGTTAACTACTTTTTTACGTGCAAAGCCGTCAAAGTCTGCGTTAACGAAGGTGCGGGTGATTTGGCGGGCGCGGTCAGCGCGGAAGTTCATGAAGATCAGCGCGTCACCGTCGTTCATTACCGCCTCGGCTTCACCTTCGGCACGGATAACGGTTGGTTTAACAAATTCATCGTTTTCATCACGCGCGTAGGCCGCCTGCAGGCCTGCAACGGCAGTGTCTGCCTGGTATTCACCTTTAGCCTGAGTCATCAGATCATAAGCCAGCTCCACGCGGTCCCAGCGGTTGTCACGGTCCATGGCGTAGTAGCGGCCGATAAGAGAAGCAACGCGGCCTTTGCCTAAAGCTGCAAATTTGTCGGCGAATTTCTTCAAAGAGGCTTCTGCGCTGCGTGGCGGGGTGTCGCGACCGTCCAGGAAGGCGTGCAGATAGATAGCTTGCGCACCGCGCTCTGCTGCCAGCTCGATCATCGCCAGAATGTGGGCTTCATGGCTGTGTACGCCGCCGGGAGAAGCAAGGCCCATGATGTGCACGGCTTTGCCAGCGGCAACGGCCTTATCCACAGCGGCGGTCAGCACCGGGTTGCTGAAGAAAGTACGTTCTTTAATTTCAACATCAAGACGAGTCAGGTCCTGATAAACAATACGCCCGGCGCCAAGGTTGACGTGGCCCACTTCGGAGTTGCCCATCTGGCCATCAGGTAGACCGACTTCGAGGCCCGATGCGTTGATGAGAGTGTGCGGGCGCTTAGCCCACAGGGTATCCATCACCGGAGTTTTCGCGTTCAGAATGGCATTATCCTGCTGCTCTTCACGATGGCCATAACCATCAAGAATCACCAGAACCATAGGCTTTTTCGTTACCGACATTGCAAGAACCTCTAAGTCAAAGACAAAAAATTTGCGTAATTTTACTACAGACAGGCAAAGAAAATAGCCGCAGAAGATCAAAGAAAGGGGCCGGATAACGACAGGTTTATCGGCAACAGGGGCGTTTTTTCCGTAACAGCACGCAGAATCTGCATAACATCATGCTGACTGGCTGTAATTGCCACCCCGCGAAGGTATACTCCTTGCCTGGTTTTTTTCATATTACTTAGTCGGGAGTTATTACCCCCCATGCAAGAAATTATGCAATTCGTTGGTCGCCATCCCATACTTAGTCTGGCGTGGGTTGGTTTGCTGGCCGCCGTACTTTTCATGACCTTTAAAGGGTTAACCTCAAAGGTTAAAGTGATTACCCGTGGTGAAGCCACGCGCCTCATCAACAAAGAAGATGCCGTTATCGTTGATGTGCGTTCGCGTGATGATTTCCGCAAAGGCCATATCGCTAACTCAATCAATTTACTGCCGGGTGACATCAAAAACGGCAGCTTTGCTGAGCTGGAAAAACACAAGGCTAAGCCTGTCATCGTGGTATGCAGTAACGGTATCTCTTCTCAGGAATCCGCTACGTTGCTCACGAAAGCGGGCTTCGAGCAGGTTACCCTGCTGAAAGAAGGTATTGCTGGCTGGAGCGGGGAAAACCTGCCGCTGGTTCGTGGTAAATAATAATCTGGGTGCATTCTGAGGTAAGCCATGGCGAATATTGAGATCTATACCAAAGCAACCTGTCCTTTCTGCCACCGGGCAAAAGACTTGCTCAGCAGCAAAGGGGTAACTTTCCAGGTATTGCCGATTGATGGCGATGCCGTCAAGCGCGAAGAGATGATCAAACGCAGTGGCCGCACTACGGTGCCGCAGATTTTTATTGATGCACAGCACATTGGCGGCTGTGATGACTTGTATGCGCTTGACGCTCGTGGTGGACTCGATCCCCTCCTGCGCTAGTGCGGCTTATCCGCCATGAGTCGCGGATAAGTAAAGGACGTATTATTCTTTTAAGGGCTTAAAAATGTCAGAACAAAACAACACCGAAATGGCTTTCCAGATTCAGCGCGTTTACACCAAAGATATCTCTTTTGAAGCGCCAAATGCACCGCACGTTTTCCAGAAAGACTGGCAGCCAGAAGTGAAACTGGATCTGGACACCGCTTCCAGCCAGCTGGCAGACGATGTTTACGAAGTTGTGCTGCGTGTCACTGTGACAGCAACGCTGGGCGAAGACACCGCATTCCTGTGTGAAGTTCAGCAGGCGGGTATCTTCTCCATCGGTGGTATTGAAGGCACGCAGCTGGCACATTGCCTGGGTGCTTACTGCCCGAACATCCTGTTCCCGTATGCGCGCGAAGCTATCACCAGCCTGGTTTCTCGTGGTACCTTCCCACAGCTGAACCTTGCTCCGGTTAACTTCGATGCGCTGTTTATGAGCTACCTGCAGCAGCAGTCCGGCGAAGGTGCTGAAAACCATCAGGATGCCTGATGAACAGCCATAATGCTGCAATGACTGTGATCGGTGCCGGCTCTTACGGCACCGCTCTTGCCATCACCCTGGCAAGAAATGGTCACCAGGTTGTTCTCTGGGGCCATGATCCTCAACATATCGCCACCTTACAGGCAGATCGCTGTAACCTTGCCTTCCTTCCCGATGTGCCTTTCCCTGACACGCTCCGCCTGGAGAGCGATCTGGCGACGGCGCTTGCCGCCAGCCGCGATATTCTCGTGGTGGTGCCAAGCCATGTCTTCGGTCAGGTACTGCGTCAGATTAAGCCTTTGATGCGTAAAGATGCACGTATCGTTTGGGCAACGAAAGGGCTGGAAGCTGAAACTGGCAGACTGTTGCAGGATGTCGCGCGCGAAGCCCTTGGTGAGACGATTCCTCTGGCGGTGATTTCGGGGCCGACGTTTGCAAAAGAGCTGGCTGCGGGTTTGCCTACGGCCATCGCGCTTGCCGCAACGGATGAAACCTTCGCACAGGATCTCCAGCAGCTGCTGCACTGCGGCAAAAGCTTCCGCGTCTACAGCAACCCTGATTTTATCGGTGTTCAGCTGGGCGGCGCGGTGAAAAACGTGATTGCGATTGGGGCCGGTATGTCTGACGGCATTGGCTTTGGCGCCAACGCCCGAACAGCTTTAATCACCCGTGGACTGGCTGAAATGACCCGCCTCGGCAGCGCGCTGGGCGCAGATCCTGAAACCTTTATGGGGATGGCAGGCCTGGGCGATCTGGTACTGACCTGTACCGACAACCAATCCCGTAACCGTCGCTTTGGCATGATGCTGGGGCAGGGGATGGATGTGGATGCGGCGCAGCAGAAGATTGGCCAGGTCGTAGAAGGCTATCGCAACACGAAAGAAGTGCGGGAGCTGGCATCGCGTTTTGCTGTCGAAATGCCAATAACCGAGGAAATTTATCAGGTATTATATTGCGGAAAAAACGCTCGCGAGGCAGCATTAACGTTGCTTGGTCGAACACGCAAGGATGAACGGAGCGGCAACTGACGCAGTTGCGGCTGAGGGAACACGATAACCGCGATAACTGAGGCGTTCGGTATAGCTTACCGGACGCTGATTTCTGCCTGGAGGGTGCATGTCGTCTGAAGAACTGGATCTGGTGTGGAGCAACATTAAAGCCGAAGCGCGAGCGCTAGCCGATTGTGAACCAATGTTGGCCAGTTTTTATCACGCCACCCTCCTGAAACACGAAAACCTCGGTAGCGCTCTGAGTTACATGCTGGCTAACAAGCTGGCCTCGCCGATTATGCCCGCCATCGCTATTCGTGAAGTGGTTGAAGAAGCCTATGCGGCGGAACCGCAGCTAGTCGCATCGGCAGCCTGCGATATTCAGGCGGTACGCACCCGCGACCCCGCGGTGGATAAATACTCAACCCCTCTGCTGTACCTTAAGGGTTTCCACGCGCTACAGGCTTACCGTATTGGCCACTGGCTGTGGAAAGAAGGACGCCGGGCTTTAGCGATCTTTCTGCAAAACCAGGTTTCTGTTTCCTTTCAGGTGGATATTCACCCGGCCGCGAAGATTGGCTGCGGGATCATGCTCGATCACGCAACCGGCATTGTGATCGGTGAGACGGCTATCGTGGAAAACGACGTGTCGATTTTGCAGTCGGTCACGCTTGGCGGTACGGGTAAAACCAGCGGCGATCGCCATCCGAAAATCCGCGAAGGTGTGATGATTGGTGCTGGGGCAAAAATCCTCGGCAATATTGAAGTCGGGTGCGGAGCGAAAATAGGCGCAGGCTCTGTGGTTTTACAGCCTGTGCCGCCACATACCACGGCGGCAGGTGTTCCTGCGCGTATTGTTGGCAAACCAGAAAGCGATAAGCCAGCCATTGATATGGACCAACACTTTAGCGGCGCTAACAACGGCTTTGAATACGGCGACGGAATTTAACTTCTCAGTACGGCGCCGGGATAGCCGAGCTGGCGCCAGGCCTCATAGACCACCACTGAAACCGCGTTAGACAAATTCATGCTGCGGCTGTCCGGCATCATGGGAATACGAATTTTTTGTTCAGCGGGCAGCGCATCAAGAATCGTTGCCGGCAGGCCACGCGTTTCCGGGCCAAACACCAGATAATCCCCCTCCTGATAGCTGACGGCGCTGTGAGCTGGCGTACCCTTGGTTGTCAGGGCAAACAGGCGCTGTGGGTTTTCTGCCGTAAGAAAAGCGTTGTAGTCCTGATGTCGGTTAACGGCGGCGAATTCGTGATAGTCCAGGCCTGCACGGCGCAGCCGTTTATCATCCCAGCCAAAACCGGTTGGCTCGATAACATGCAACCGGAAACCAGTATTAGCGCACAGGCGAATGATATTCCCGGTATTCGGTGGGATTTCAGGTTCAAACAACACGATATTCAGCATACGACCCCCATAAGACAAGGGGCGCAGAATAGCAAAATTTGCGGCGGGAGGAAAAACCACGCTTTTTCCTCCCTTGTCAGCACCTGAACAGGCCCGTCAGACAGAGTTTAGCTACGATGGTAGAGCGGTAGCCAGATGACCAGCCGCAGGCCTCCAAGCGGGCTGTCTTCCGCTTTTACCCAGCCGCGATGCTGTTGAACGGCCGTCTCAACGATGGCCAGTCCTAAACCTGTACCACCCGATTCCCGGTCTCGGGCTTCGTCTGTGCGATAAAACGGCCGGAAAATTTGCTCGCGATCGGTTGGGCTTACGCCCGGGCCATCATCGTCCACGGTAACTGTAATGCCCTGATTATCTACGGAGAAATTCACTGCGATTTTCGTATGTGAATAACGCAGCGCGTTGCGAACAATATTTTCCAGTGCGCTTTCAAGAGAGTTAGGGTTGCCGTACATCAGCCACGGCCCCGGCGGGTAGGTGACCTCCAGGGATTTGCCCATCTGCTCGGCTTCGAAAGCGGCATTATCCAGCACTTCAGACCAGATTTGATTCGCCTTCATCGTTTCGCTGGCCAGCGCGTTTTTCTGCTGATTGCGGGACATGACCAGCAGATCGTTGATCATGCCATCCAGACGCTGGGCCTCGGTTTCTATGCGTTCCAGCTCTTTGCTTTCACCGTTTTTGCGACGCAGCAGCGCTGTGCCCAGCTGCAAACGCGTCAGCGGCGTACGCAGCTCGTGTGAAATGTCCGACAGCAGTCGCTGCTGCGTGGTCATCATTCTTTCGAGCGCCGTCACCATCTGGTTAAAACTCGCCCCGGCGGCAAGGAACTCCTGCGGCCCGGCTTCCAGTTCCGGATGTTGACGTAAATTACCCTGGGCAACTTCATCGGCCGCGTTTTTCAGCTTACGGGCAGGTTTTGCCAGACTCCAGGCCAGCCACAGCAGCAGCGGAGAGCTCACCAGCATCGTGACGATCAGCAGCAGCAGAGGTCTGTCAAACAGCAGGTTGATAAAATCGGACTGGGAGTTACTCGCCGGACGGATGAGATAGAGCTGGTAGTTATCTTCCCCGTCGCGTACGGAAAACGGGCCTATTAGCTCAACACGACCGTATTTTTTCTTTTGCGGATGATCGGAATTATCAGACTGGCCAATAAAGTTGCGGATGATCTGCATTTCGTTACGCTGAGCGCCAATAACCCGACCTTCGCTGGTGACAAGCAGCAGGCGTTGCCCGGGCGGTGCCCATTTATCAATGGCCCTAAACAAGCGGCGCCACCACATCAGGTCATTAGGCGGATCGTTTGCCAGCTCCGCCTCGACATGCTGTTCAATCATGGTGCCTTGACGTTGCTCATTTTCCATCAGTTCGGTCATTTGACGCGAATCCAGCTTTGGCAGCATCAGTACCAGCATCAGCACTAATGCTAACGTTAACCAGAAGATGGCAAAAATACGCGCGGTAAGGCTGCTTATCATGTAGCGGACACCATCAAATAACCTCGACCACGCAACGTTTTAAACCACGGATGCCCGTCTTTACGGTCGGGTAATTTACGGCGCAAATTGGAGATATGCATGTCGATGGCTCGGTCAAACGGCGTCAAGCGTTTACCCAATACTTCCTGGCTGAGATGTTCACGCGAGACCACCTGGCCTAAATGCTGGGCCAGCAAATACAGTAAGGTGAATTCTGTGCCGGTTAAATCGAGCGCCACGCCGTCAAAGCTTGCTTCCTGACGACCCGGGTTCAGACTCAACCCGTCGACTTCAACCGTCGGAGAACCACTGTCGGTATTTTGCTGCTGCTCACTCCAGTGAGAACGGCGCAATATCGCGCGTATACGGGCCACCAGTTCACGATCGTTAAACGGTTTAGGGAGATAGTCATCTGCACCCAGCTCAAGGCCGAGAACGCGATCCAGCTCGCTTCCGCGTGCGGTAAGCATAATGACTGGCGTCTGGTGTGTCTGGCGTAGCTCTTTCAACGTATCAATGCCGTTCTTCTTTGGCATCATTACGTCGAGCAATAACAGGTCGATGCTGTCATCCAGAAGCTCCAGCGCTTGTTCGCCATCGTGTGCGACAAGCACGTTAAAACCTTCCATGTCGAGCAGTTCCTTCAACAGGGAAGTTAGCTCTCGGTCATCATCAACTAGCAGAATTTTATTCATTGTTAAATTACCTCCGAGGCAGAAATTACGTCATCAAGACGCGCTAATCCATGACTTTACGTTGTTTTACACCCCCTGACGCTAGTTTGCAGCGGGAATCGTAGACTGGCTCTCGTTGAATCGCAGCACACAAGATTTCGGGAGCAAGTGATGCGCAATGTTACCGCTGCCGTCATGGCCTCGACACTGGCGCTTGCGACGCTGACCTGCCAGGCCGCATCTGTATCGACAAACGATAAGTGGCTGGCTAGCGAAGACATAGTGAAGCGTAACAGTGTTCAGAGCCAAATGTTTGACGGCATTCATTTAACTGAACAACAACGCCAGCAGATGCGCGATCTGATGCAGCAGGCAAGGCATGATAGCCCACCTGTCAGCGTTCGCGAAATGGAGACCATGCATAATCTGGTCACCGCAGAACATTTTGACGAAACGGCCGTTCGTGCTCAGGCAGAAAAAATGGCACAAGAACAGGTTGCCCGCCAGGTAGAAATGGCGAAAGTGCGCAATCAAATGTACCGCCTGTTAACGCCTGAGCAGCAAGCCGTTTTAAACGACAAACACCAGCAGCGCATGAGCCAGTTTCGTGAACTGATGGACCTGCAGAAGATGTCTTCGTTGCAGGCAGTGAGTAGTCATAGTACCCGTAGCACCCAGTAGCAAACCCTGTTTTCCTTGCCATAGACACCATCCCTGTCTTACCCCACCTTACGGTGGGGTTTTTTTTGTCTGTTATTCTATTTGCCTTTATAAATCAATAAATTAGATATTTTTTAGTTGGCTGAAACCCATTGGGCTTTAGCCCGGGTTATGAGATTAATCATTCCACACCTCTCTTGCCTTTGAGGACAATGCGTATAATTTTTTATACGAAAGGAAATGAAGAGGTGCAAACGGATGGCCGAAAAGCATATCGAATGGCATGGCTCTTCTACCCTTGACCTACTGGCGTCCATGGGGCCGTTTTTTTGTCTGAGGCCCAGAATGAATCCGCTATACTAGCCAACATTCATTTGTTGGAGCCTCTATGAATCAACAATATGGACGGCTGGTCAGCCGTGCGGCGATTGCTGCTACGGTGATGGCCTCGCTGTTACTTTTGATTAAGATTTTCGCCTGGTGGTACACCGGTTCGGTCAGTATTCTGGCGGCGCTGGTCGATTCTCTGG
Source organism: uncultured Buttiauxella sp. (assembly GCA_946480445.1). GTDB lineage: Bacteria > Pseudomonadota > Gammaproteobacteria > Enterobacterales > Enterobacteriaceae > Dryocola. Next base: position 43,427 of record CAMLJN010000012.1, on the reverse strand, counting down.
TGGATATTGCCGCATCGCTCACTAACCTTCTCGTGGTGCGCTATTCACTTCAGCCTGCGGATGAAGAGCACACGTTCGGGCACGGTAAGGCTGAATCGCTGGCCGCGCTTGCGCAAAGCATGTTTGTTTCAGGCTCTGCGCTGTTCCTCTTCCTGACAGGATTTCAGCATCTCGCCGACCCGGAGCCGATGAAGCAGCCGGTGGTGGGCGTTATCGTTACCGTGATTGCCCTGTTCAGCACGCTTATTCTGGTGACTTTTCAACGCTGGGTCGTCAGGAAAACGCAAAGCCAGGCCGTGCGGGCGGATATGCTTCATTATCAGTCTGATGTTATGATGAACGGCGCGATTCTTATTGCTTTAGCGCTATCCTGGTATGGCTGGCATCGCGCGGACTCGCTGTTTGCATTAGGGATCGGCGTCTATATTTTGTATAACGCGATTCGTATGGGTTATGAGGCCGTGCAGTCTCTTTTAGACCGGGCATTACCGGAAGCCGAGCACCAGGCCATTATTGATATTGTCACTTCGTGGCCGGGCGTGCGGGGCGCGCATGATTTACGTACGCGGCAGTCAGGGCCGACCCGCTTTATTCAGCTTCATATCGAAATGGAAGACAATTTACCGTTGGTTCAGGCGCACGTTATTGCAGAACAGGTAGAACAGGCAATCCTGCATCATTTCCCTGGATCGGACGTGATTATTCACCAGGATCCCTGCTCGGTCGTTCCCTCGGCCCAGCAAGGGCATTTTGAGCTTTAGGTTAGCGTTGCAGAAAAGCAGACATGGGCGGCAATTTAGGGGTAAATTACCGCTATATGGCCTGACCTGAATCAATTCAGCTGGAAGCGGTTGTTATACTATTTGCAGCAGAGTCGAAGCCTCGGTTTGCCCGCAGGCTGTTTCCGGCAACAGGATTAATTTAGCATTCAAAGTTCAGAGGTAGTCATGATCAAAAAAATTGGTGTGTTGACGAGTGGCGGTGATGCGCCGGGCATGAACGCTGCTATTCGTGGTGTGGTTCGTGCAGCATTGTCCGAAGGTCTTGAAGTCGCAGGTATTTACGATGGCTATCTCGGTTTGTATGAAGATCGCATGATCAATCTGGACCGTTATAGCGTGTCCGACATGATTAACCGTGGCGGTACATTCCTGGGTTCGGCTCGTTTCCCTGAGTTCCGTGATGAAAAAATTCGTGCGGTAGCCATTGAGAATTTAAAAAAGCGTGGCATTGATGCGCTGGTGGTTATTGGCGGTGACGGCTCTTATATGGGTGCAAAACGTCTGACCGAAATGGGCTTCCCGTGCATCGGTCTGCCGGGCACGATTGATAACGATATCAAAGGCACCGATTACACCATCGGCTTTTTCACCGCGCTGGAAACCGTTGTTGAAGCTATCGACCGCCTGCGTGACACCTCTTCTTCACACCAGCGCATCTCTATTGTGGAAGTGATGGGCCGTTACTGTGGTGATCTGACCTTAGCCGCGTCCATTGCCGGTGGCTGCGAGTTTGTCGTGCTGCCCGAAGTTGAGTTTAACCGTGAAGATCTGGTGGCTGAGATCAAAGCCGGTATCGCAAAAGGTAAAAAACACGCCATCGTGGCGATTACTGAGCACATCTGCGATATCGACGAACTGGCCAAATACATCGAAGCAGAGACCAAACGCGAAACCCGTGCAACGGTTCTCGGTCACATTCAGCGCGGTGGTTCCCCTGTTGCTTATGACCGTATTCTGGCTTCCCGCATGGGGGCATACTCCATCGAGCTGCTGTTGCAGGGCCACGGCGGCCGCTGTGTCGGTATCCAGAATGAGAAGCTGGTTCACCATGACATCATTGATGCCATCGAGAACATGAAGCGTCCATTTAAAGGTGACTGGCTGGACTGCGCTAAAAAGCTGTACTAATTCAGCTTTCTGAAAGAGCCGGGGTGGCCCGGCTTAACGTGCTGACAAAGAAGGAAAAAATGTATTTTTTCCTTCTTTGTACTTAGCTGCCGAAACCCCTCAATTCTCTTTCCTTTTTTATTTGCTGTGTTCTGCTTGTCCTGTAAAAGGATGAGACCTGTCATCAGCCTGGTCTTTTTCTGCCTGCATATATTTCTAATAGTTATAGCCAATCTTTTTTTATTCTTTATTAAGCAAATCACTTTCTGGCAGGCTGAGTTCATCAAACAACATCCAAGAGAACGTGCGATGAACAAGTGGGGAGTGGGGTTAACATTACTTTTGGCGTCAGGCGGTGTACTGGCCAAAGATATTCAATTGCTGAACGTGTCTTACGACCCGACGCGTGAACTGTACGAAGAATATAACAAAGCCTTCAGCGCGCACTGGAAACAGCAAACCGGCGATAACGTGGTGGTGCGCCAGTCCCACGGTGGCTCTGGCAAACAGGCGACTTCGGTGATCAATGGCATTGAAGCCGACGTCGTCACCCTTGCGCTGGCTTACGATGTCGATGCCATTGCTGAACGTGGCCGCATTGATACAAACTGGATCAAACGCCTGCCGGATAACTCTGCGCCATACACTTCTACCATTGTATTCCTGGTCCGTAAGGGCAACCCGAAACAGATTCATGACTGGAACGATCTGATTAAGCCTGGCGTTTCCGTCATCACGCCGAACCCAAAAAGCTCGGGTGGCGCACGCTGGAACTATCTGGCGGCCTGGGGCTACGCCCTGCACCATAACAACAGCGATCAGGCCAAAGCCCAGGATTTCGTGAAGGCCCTGTTCAAAAACGTTGAAGTGCTGGATTCGGGCGCGCGTGGCTCAACTAACACCTTTGTGGAACGTGGCATCGGCGACGTGCTGATTGCCTGGGAAAATGAAGCGCTGCTGGCTACCCACGAACTGGGCAAAGACAAGTTTGAAATCGTGACGCCGAGCGAGTCTATTCTGGCCGAGCCGACCGTATCCGTCGTCGATAAAGTCGCCGAGAAGAAAGGGACTCAGAAGGTCGCTGAAGCATATCTGAAGTACCTTTATTCCCCGGAAGGGCAGGAAATTGCCGCGAAAAACTACTATCGCCCTCGTAATGTGGACGTAGCGAAGAAGTATGAAAGCACCTTCCCTAAGCTTAAGCTGTTTACCATCGACGAAGCATTCGGCGGCTGGACGAAGGCGCAGAAAGAACACTTCTCCAACGGTGGCACGTTCGACCAAATCAGTAAACGTTAATACAGGCGGCCCCTTGGGGCCGTTTATGTCATTAAACGATAACTATTATCATCAATGATTTACAACCCTGTTGCGTCGCCGTAGACTGCTGAAAAAATCTGCCGGAGACAGGTATGTCGCACTGGTTGACCCACCCCTTGTTTCTTCCCACTCTGATCATTCTGGTCACTATCATGCTTTGGGCGACGTCAGCCCTGCCCGAATACCTTACCGCGCTGATGTTTTTTGCCGTGGCTATGGTGGCTAAAATCGCACCCGCCGGGATTATCTTCAGCGGCTTTGCCTCTTCCGCTTTCTGGCTGGTGTTCAGCGGCTTTGTGCTCGGTATCGCTATCCGTAAAACGGGTCTTGCCGATCGAGCGGCCAAGTTAATCTCCGCAAATCTCACTGATTCCTGGGGCCGAATGGTAGGCAGCATTGTCTTGTTCAGCTACGCGCTTGCTTTTGTTATGCCATCAAATATGGGCCGTATCGCTTTGCTGATGCCTGTGGTAGCGGCGATAGCGAAGCGTGCCGGTGTTATTGAGGGAACAAGGGCCTGGTTCGGCCTGGCGCTCGCGGTGGGTTTCGGGACTTTTCAGCTCTCTGCCACTATTTTGCCCGCCAACGTCCCAAATCTGGTGATGAGCGGGGCGGCGGAAGGGGCTTACGGTATTCACCTTAAGTATTTGCCTTATCTTTGGCTGCATACGCCGGTGTTGGGGATATTAAAAGGACTGATGCTTATCGGTCTGATTTGCTGGCTCTTTCCGGGCAAACCCCTTGCACCGCAAGAACAAATAGCCTCAGGCCCAATGAGCCGCGATGAAAAACGGCTGTCGTGGCTGCTGGGGGCGGTATTATCCCTGTGGGTCAGCGAAAGTGTACATGGTATCGGGCCTGCGTGGGTGGGGCTTGCTGCCGCCTGTATCACGCTGTTGCCGCGAATCGGATTTATCACTCACGATGAATTTGCCAGCGGGGTTAATGTGAAAACCTGTTTTTATGTGGCGGGGATACTAGCGCTGGCCGCAACGGTAACGCAAACCGGACTGGGGAGCATGCTGGGGCAGAAATTACTTGCTGTGGTGCCGCTCGACCCGCAGCGGCCGTTCACCAGCTTTGTGGCGCTGACAGGCATTACCAGTCTGTTTAACTTTATCGTGACGGCAAATGGCGTACCGGCGCTTTATACCACGTTGGCAGAGAGTTTTTCTCAGGCGACAGGTTTTCCGTTGCTATCGGTGATTATGGTGCAGGTGCTCGGTTATTCGACGCCTTTGTTACCCTATATGGCCTCGCCGATTGTGGTGGCGATGGCGCTCGGGAAGGTGCCTGCAAAAGCCGGACTGACGCTTTGCCTGGCTCTTGCCGTGGGGACATTCCTGGTATTGATGCCGCTTGATTATGTCTGGTTCCGGCTGCTGGGCAAGCTGTAGTGATAAATATAAAAAAGCCCCGCATCAGGCGGGGCTGTGGCATTCACAATGTGAATTACGCTTTTTTCGCTTCGGCAGCCGCTTTAACGATCACCGCGAAAGCATCAGCTTTCAGGGAGGCACCGCCAACCAGTGCACCGTCGATATCCGGCTGAGCAAACAGCTCGGCAGCATTTTTATCGTTTACAGAACCGCCGTACTGGATGATGACCTGTTCAGCCACTTTCGCATCGGCTTTAGCGATGTGGTCGCGGATGAATTTGTGAACGGCCTGAGCCTGAGCTGGAGTGGCTGATTTGCCCGTACCGATTGCCCAGACTGGTTCGTAAGCGATAACAACGCCTTCGAATGCTGCTGCGCCCTGAGTTTTCAGCACCGCATCAATCTGACGCGCGCAAACTTCTTCCGTTTTGCCCGCTTCGTTTTCCGCTTCGGTTTCGCCGATACACAGAACTGGCGTCAGGCCGACTTCTTTAAGAACGGCGAATTTCTTCGCGATCAGCTCATCAGATTCTGCATGATAGGTACGGCGCTCGGAGTGACCGATGATGATGTATTTAGCACCGATGTCTTTGAGCATCTCAGCGGAAACTTCACCGGTGAATGCGCCGGACAGGTTTACGTCAACGTTCTGAGCACCAAGAATGATGTGGCTACCGGAAGCCGCGTGTTTTGCCAGGTCCAGGTACATGGTCGGTGGGGCGATTGCTACGCCACAACCGTCAACCCCGGACAGCTCTTTACGCAGGCCCGCAATCAGCTCGTGAACCATATGCTTGCTGCCGTTCAGTTTCCAGTTACCCATCACCAAAGGATGTCGCATTTTAATTCTCCACAAGGTCAAGCAAATAAAAGAATGGCTGCCCTCAGGGCAGCGTGGTCTGTGAAACAGTATAGAGACTAGACGGGCGAAAGGCTTTGCTTTTTGTCATTTAATCGCCGTTGTTAAGGGTCTCTGAAAGCGCGAGCTTAATCGGTTCAACGGCGAAAGTTAGCCCTTTTTCACCGTTATCTGCCACCACATAGCGAAGTGCACCTTCGGTCTGTGCAAAGTAGCGCTTATTTTTGCCGGCGCTGAGTAATTTGTTCAGTCTTTCCTGGCTTTGCTGCTTAGAAAAGGTTGGGGTGAAGCTGCGCAGCAGCGCGGCCATATACTCCATTGCTTTTGCGCGCGCCGCTTTTTGCTCCGGCCCCTGAATAGGCAGCCAGGTGATTTGCAGCGATTTGATTTTTAACGTGCCGCGTTCCAGCGCCGTGGAGGCGTAGAGGTTTTCGTTAATCTTGCTGGCCGCCCGCGTCAGATTCGCCTTATCACGGCTGCTATCAATGGCGCGAAATTCATTGATCGGCAAGGTGGGGTTATCAATATTAAATTTTTCGCGGAACTGCGTGATGGTCAGGTCGAAGGTGGGCGATCCTGCCAGTAAATAGGGTGCAGCAGCCGGTGTGGATGGGATTTCTGACGGCGGATCGGCCCGACTCACCGCAACGGGCAGGGTGAAGAGCACAAGGGCGCAGAGCAGATATTTCATCGACAACTTCTCCTGGTCATTCTGTTCACCGATTAAATCGGCAATCCGTTAGCTTGTCAAAATCGGGCGCAGCCAGGGTACACTACGGCCCAACATTTATAAGGACCTTACCATGACCATACAGCAGTGGCTGTTCTCTTTTAAAGGACGCATCGGGCGTCGCGACTTCTGGATTTGGATCGGCGTCTGGATTGCCGGGCTGGCTATACTGTTTACGCTGGCCGGCGCGGAGATAATGCCTTACTCCACCGCCGGTTTCTTTTTATCCGGGTCGTTGATTCCCACGGCGGCGGTGGTGGTAAAGCGTTTGCACGATCGTAACAAGAAAGGCTGGTGGGCGCTGCTGTTTATCCCCGCGTGGTTGCTGCTGGCGGGTAACTGGGAAGTTTTTGGTAGCCTTGCGCAATGGGGATTAGGGCGTTTTATCCCGACGCTGATTCTGGTCATGATGATCATAGACCTGGGTGCGTTTGTTGGCACCCAGGGCGAAAACCGTTTCGGTAACGACACGGACGAAGTGAAATTTCGCTAATTTCTACCAGTAGTGTTCGGCGGTCATGTGCCCCGGTCGGCGGCGCAGGTGTTTGGTCATCTGCCGGGTGTCTTTGAGCAGTTGCTGAGTGTCGCGTACCATCTGCGGATTACCGCACAGCATGACATGGCTGTTTTCTGCGTCCATAGGCAGGCCGACTGCCGCCTCAAGCTCGCCGCTTTCAATCAACGCAGGCACTCGCCCGGTCAGTGAGCCGGCCATCTTTTCACGGCTAACCACGGTTTGAATACGCAGTTTCCCTGCATAACGCTGCTGAAGCTCCTGCATTAGGGGGAGATAGCTCAGGTCGAAGGCATAACGCACCGCATGAAGCAGGACGATATTCTCAAAGCGTTCGAGATCTTTCCCTTCCTGCAGGATGGAAAGATAGGGGCCAAGAGCGGTGCCGGTTGCCAGCATCCACAGCGTTTTGCAGTCTGGAGTTTCGTCCAGAACGAAGAAGCCCGCGGCCTCGCTTACCACCATCACTTCATCTCCGGGCTGGAGGACATGCAAACGCGGGCTAAGCTTACCTTCCGGGACGTTGACCAGATAGAACTCGAGATCGGGATTGCCCGGCGCATTGACATAAGAGTAGGCGCGCTGCACCCGTTCGCCGTCAATCTCCAGGCCAAGCTTGGTAAACTGGCCTGCGCTAAAAGGCGCAACAGGAGCGTGGACCGTGAGGCTGAAAAGAGAATCGGTCCAGTGCTGAACCTGCGTGACTTTACCTTTAACCCAATCCGCCATGTTGCGCTCCTGTCGTTGCTGTGACTCTATCTTCACCGGGAAAGAGAGAGATTTCCAGCCTGCACGGGCCGGAAAGCTCAATCTGACAAACGGCAGCCTCAGAGAATATGCGTTTGCACGTCCGTGTCTTTGCGGTCGAGGTAATGTATAGATTTGATGCGGCGAATCGTGCGGGATTTTCCGCGAATCAGCAGGGTTTCAGTCGTCGCCATATTGCCCTTGCGGGTGATGCCGTCGAGCAGATCGCCTTTGGTGATGCCGGTTGCGGAGAAGATGACGTTATCGTTGCGCGCCATATCATCCAGCTTCAGTACCGTGCCGGCTTCAATGCCCATCGCCTTACAGCGTGTCAGCTCTTGTTCACCGATACGACGATTCTCTTCGCTGTCGCCTTTCACATGATGCCGGGCCAGCAGGCGCCCCTGCATGTCACCGTCTAGTGCACGAATAACGGCAGCAGAAATCACGCCCTCAGGTGCGCCACCGATGCCGTACATCACATCGACTTCGCTATCAGGCATACAGGTCAGAATTGATGCCGCCACATCGCCATCCGGAATGGCGAAAACGCGCACCCCCAGTTTTTGCAGTTCGGCGATTGTCGCGTCGTGACGTGGCTTGGCGAGAATGGTGACGGTCAGTTCGCTGAGCGGCTTATTGAGCGCAACGGCGATGTTGTGCAGGTTTTGCGCCAGCGGCAGGCTGAGATCGATAATGCCTTTCGCACCGGGACCCACAATCAGTTTTTCCATGTACATATCAGGCGCGTTCAGGAAGCTGCCCTTATCGCCCACGGCCAGCACCGCCAGCGCGTTCGCCTGGCCCATCGCCGTCATGCGTGTGCCTTCGATGGGGTCGACGGCGATGTCCACCGCGTCACCTTTGCCTGTACCGACTTTCTCACCGATATAGAGCATCGGCGCTTCGTCGATTTCCCCTTCGCCAATCACAATCTGGCCGTCGATATTGACCTGGTTGAGTACGATACGCATGGCATGGACGGCGGCACCGTCAGCGATATTTTTGTCGCCACGGCCCAGCCATTTGTAACCGGCAAGCGCTGCGGCTTCGGTTACGCGGGAAAATTCGATCGCAAGTTCTCGTTTCATCACAAACTCTTTTGGCATACAGAATTGCGATGGAGTGTAGCACAGGCAGGGGGCGCGCAGGATAAACCCGGAGGATGTCTGGGGGAAGAACGCCCTCACCCGGCCCTCTTCGTGAGAAGAGGGGAAAACTGACGGGTGAGGGGAGTTGTCGAAAAATTAGCCTTCGTCGTGCTCTTCCCAGGCCAGCGCACGTTTAACCGCTTTCTTCCAGCCGGAGTACCTGACGTTACGTTCGGTGGTTTCAATACCCGGACGGAACTCTTTCTCGATAACGGCTTTTTCGCTGACTTCGTCGAGATTCTGCCAGAAGCCCACCGCCAGCCCGGCCAGATACGCCGCGCCAAGCGCCGTCACTTCACGCACTTCCGGACGTTCAACGCGAGTGCCTAAAATATCGGACTGGAACTGCATCAGGAAGTTGTTCGCCACCGCACCACCGTCAACGCGCAGGGCGTGCAGGCGAATACCGGAGTCTGCCTGCATAGCTTCAAGCACATCGCGAGTTTGATAGGCGATAGACTCAAGCGTCGCACGAATGATGTGGTTGGAGTTCACCCCACGCGTCAGGCCGAAGATCGCGCCGCGGGCGTACGGGTCCCAGTACGGCGCTCCCAGGCCAGTAAACGCCGGCACGACATAAACGCCGTTGGTATCTTTCACTTTGGTGGCGAAATATTCTGAGTCAAAGGCATCGCTGATCAGTTTCATTTCATCGCGCAGCCACTGAATGGACGCGCCCGCCATAAATACCGCGCCTTCCAGGGCGTAGTTCACTTCACCTCGTGGACCGCAGGCGATGGTGGTCAGCAGGCCGTGGCTTGAGGTCACGGCTTTTTCGCCGGTGTTCATCAGCATAAAGCAGCCGGTGCCATAGGTGTTTTTAGCCATGCCTTCTTTTACGCAAAGCTGGCCGAACAGGGCTGCCTGCTGGTCACCCGCGATGCCGGAGATTGGGATACGCGTGCCGCCTTTACCGCCGATGTTGGTCTGGCCGTAAACCTCAGAAGATTTACGCACTTCCGGCAGCATGGCGCGCGGAATATCCAGCGCTTCCAGCATGCGGTCATCCCAGTCCAGTTCGTGAATGTTGAACAGCATGGTACGGGAGGCGTTGGTATAATCCGTGACATGAACACGTCCCTGAGTCATTTTCCAGATAAGCCAGGTATCAATGGTGCCGAACAGCAGTTCACCGCGACGCGCGCGCTCACGGGAGCCTTCTACGTGATCGAGGATCCATTTCACCTTGGTGCCGGAGAAATAAGGGTCGATGACCAGGCCGGTATTGTGGCGGATATACTCTTCCATACCGTCACGCTTAAGCTTCTCACAGATTTCTGCGGTACGACGGCACTGCCAGACGATGGCGTTATAAATCGGCTTGCCGGTTTCGCGTTCCCACACCACGGTTGTTTCACGCTGGTTGGTGATACCGATAGCGGCAATCTGATCGGAGTTTATATCCGCTTTCGCCAGCACTTCTACCAGCGTGGAGCTTTGCGTCGCCCAGATTTCCATGGGGTCATGCTCAACCCAGCCTGGCTTAGGATAGATCTGCTCAAATTCACGCTGGGAGACGCTGATGATATTGGCGTCATGATCCAGAACGACGGCGCGGGAGCTGGTGGTACCCTGGTCGAGGGCAACGATGTACTTTTTCTCTGTGGTCATATTCTTATGTCCCGAAGTCGGTGTTGCTTAAGAGGCATTCTGCTGGGTGGATACGCTGGAGGATTTTTCTTCCTCTTCGACGCAAACGTCACACGGCAGATGGCGGCCAATCAATTTACGATACCCGAATGCGCCTAACACCGCGCCGGTCAGGGGACCAAATACGGGTACCAGGAAGTAAGGAATATCTTTGCCGCCGGTAAAGGCAACGTCGCCCCAGCCGGCAAGCCAGGCGAAAGTTTTTGGCCCTAAGTCACGGGCAGGGTTCATGGCGAATCCGGTCAGCGGCCCCATGGATGCGCCGATTACCGCAATCAGTAAACCAATCAGCAACGGTGCCAGCGGCCCGCGCGGGATGCCGTTGCCGTCATCGGTCAGTGCCAGGATAACGCCCATTAAAATAGCGGTGATGACCATCTCGACGGCAAACGCCTGGACTAAATTGATGTGCGGATTGGGGTAAGTGGAAAAGATGCCGGCTAAGTCCAGGCTTTCCACGCTGCCGCGCACCATATGGTGAGTTTGCTCGTAATCGAGGAATAAATTGTAATACAAGCCGTAGACCAAAGCTGCGGCGCAGAACGCGCCCAGGAACTGAGAAACGATAAACGGCACGACTTTACGTTTGTCGAAGCAGGCGAACAGCCACAGTGCCACCGTGACAGCCGGGTTCAAATGCGCACCAGAAACCCCGGCGGTTAAGTAGATAGCCATCGCCACCCCTAAACCCCAGATGATGCTGATTTCCCACTGACCGAAACTTGCGCCTGCCACTTTTAATGCGGCCACACACCCAACACCGAAGAAAATCAACAACGCGGTGCCCATAAACTCGGCGATGCACTGGCCTTTTAAGGTTGGTGAAGCTGTCTGACTCATAGTAGGGTCCTGAAGGCAAATTAGGGATTATTGTGATGTGGCGCTTCTCCTTGCACCCTTATGCCATGTAGGCACGGTGTTAATTTATCGTTAACGAACATAAACGAGAAATATCGAACTTAAATTCTGTGTGATGCGTCAAGAAAATGCGCGTTTACGCGCTAAAAAATGAGCACTATCACACAGCGGCGATCGAAAAAACGGCGCTTTTGTTAACGCATTCTTTAACAAAGAGTCGCTACTTGTGCGACCGTGTTTCGGTATATGCTGAAAAACGTCATGTTACGCAAAGAGCGCGGGAAGCCGCTGGACACGCCGTGCTACGCTACTTACAATCGGGTAACGCTGCGTGGTGCGCATATGTTCATAAAGGCGTCGCCGGGGATTCCGGGACGAGGATAGCCATCCATCAACGCCTTGCAATTTCAGGAGAGATTTGAAATGTCATTTGAAGTGTTTGAAAAACTAGAATCGAAAGTACAGCAGGCGATTGACACTATTACGTTGTTACAGATGGAAATCGAAGAGCTGAAAGAAAAAAACAACAGCCTGTCTCAGGAAGTGCAGCAGGCGCAGGGCAATCGCGAAGAGCTGGTGCGTGAAAATAATTCCCTGAAAGAACAGCAGCATGTCTGGCAAGAACGTTTGCATGCGCTGCTGGGTAAAATGGAAGAAGTCTAAGCTTCGGCAGAAAAAAGAACGGGCGCCTCAGGGCGCCCGTTTTGCATTCTTAGTGCGGGTTACTCGATATCAAGCGGGTCTTCAGACAGTATAATGCCGGTGTTATCTGCATACAGGTGATCGCCGGAGAAGAACGTCACGCCGCCAAAATTAACGCGCACATCGCTTTCTCCGATGCCTTCCCCCGCGGAGCCTACCGGAATCGCGGCTATCGCCTGGATACCGATATCCAACTCTTCGAGGTCGTCGACCTGACGCACCGCGCCGTAGACCACAATGCCTTCCCACTCGTTTTGCGTGGCAAGAGCGGCCAGTTCAGCATCGACCAGCGCACGGCGAACCGATCCGCCACCGTCAACCAACAGGACACGACCACGGCCATTTTGTTCGAGCAGATCGTACAGCAACCCGTTGTCCTCGAAACATTTCACCGTGATGATTTGTCCGCCAAAAGACGACCGTCCACCAAAGTTGGAAAACAGCGGTTCAACGACGTTCACCTCTTCCTGGTAGATGTCACAAAGCTCGGAAGTATCATATTTCATAGGATTCAGGTTCTTTTGCTGCAGGAACTGTCAGTATATCGCTTTATGTTAACTGTTGGCAAAACCATCAATTGTTAATTTTCGCTTAGATTTATGGGTGATGATTTTTTTGTTTTAAAACAATGTATTAAGTCTGTGCTTCCGTAAGGCATTAGCGAAACATCCTCAATTTTTGCATTGAGCGTCGCTGAAGATGTGGTGAAAGCACTTCGAATTACAAAAGCAGCGCCATGAATTGAGGAGGTGTTCGGATTTTTGCCTGAGCATAAATCTCATTCGCTGTGGTTTCGGGGAGACGTACCTGAGAGAGGCCATTACACTCTGCCGCGAAGGTTACGTTGCATAAGGAGATTACCATGACGAAATTGCATGGATTAGGCGTTATTCACCCTTCGAAATTGGCTTCATCTGTAGGAGTTTGCGGCATTAACCGTGATGGAAGGGCAAATCACCTTTGATGCGGAAGGTGCCGATTATATGACCGCTGTGGTTCCGTTCAGGCAGCAGAGAACGCCTTATTTTTCGCGGATACTGCACAGGCCTGGGGATATTTCGTCCGGAGTGACTCTTGGCCGTGGTTATGACATGGGAAACCGCTCTACAGGAGAAGTCTTTGCCACTTTGCGCGGCGCGGGACTGGAGGAATATAAGGCCAGTCTTTGTGCCAGAGCCGCCGGGCTTAAGGGAAAACGCGCCGGGGAATTTGTCAAAGTATACAGGTGTTTACCTGGAGACTGGATTTTGCAGGTATTTTGGGGACACCATTCATTTTGTAAAAAATTAACCCAGCATGATTGCTGGGTTTTTGCATTTCAATGCCCGCAGGGCCACAGGTGTTTATTGATTTTTGCCAGTCATTAGACAGCAGTGCTGATCACAACGCCTACGGCAAATAACAGGTTAATCAGCAGGGCCGCTTTCACCGTGCGTTCCAGCATAGGGCGCATCGCCACCGGCTCTCTTTCACGCAGGACATACATTGCTTGTTTAACCAGCAGCGGCGCGGCCAGTACAAACAGCCAACCCCATAAACTTTTCAGCCATACAAGGTTAAAGACGGCCAGGCACAGCAGCGAGCCCATCAGCAGGCACACATGGTAGCGACGAGCCAGCATGGGCCCCAGACGGACGGCCAGCGTGTTTTTGCCGTTCTCCCGATCGCTGTCAATATCGCGCAGGTTATTGATATTAAGAACGGCAGTAGCCAGCAAGCCGCAGGCCGTGGCGGGCAGGAAGACCAGCGGCGCAAGCATATGAGCCTGCAGATACCAGCTTCCTGCCACGCTCAGCCAGCCGAAGAAGACCAGCACGGAGATATCCCCGAGGCCCATGTAGCCGTAAGGGCGGGTGCCAACGGTGTAGGTGATCGCCGCAACAATGGAGAGCAGACCGAGGATCAGGAAGCCGATAAAATCAGCGGGCGTTCGGCAGGCAACAGCCACCAGCGACAGACCGGATAAACAAATCAGCACCACGGTCACAATCAGCGCACGTTTCATCTGCGCCTGGGTGATGACGCCTTTTTGCATACCTCGCAGCGGCCCGATTCGGTCTTCTTTATCGCTGCCTTTTACCGCATCGCCATAGTCGTTTGCCAGATTGGAAAGAATTTGCAGCAAACCTGCCGTCAGCAGCGCGAGCAGCGCAACGGCGGGATCGAAGACGCCCTGCCAGTAAGCCAGCGCGGAGCCGCAGACAATCGAGGCAAAGGCCAGCGGCAGGGTGCGGGGGCGTAAACTTTCAAGCCAGGCCTGCTTGATGCTTACAGAGTGCGAATCGTTCATAGTTATTGACGCCAGATAAAAAAATGGAGGGCATAAGCCCTCCATTTGAAATGAAGAAAATACGTTGAACGCGATTATAGGATAAAACGGCTCAGATCTTCATCTGCTACCAGCTCATCCAGATGCTTACTCACATAATCGGCGTTGATGGTGATGGACTGGCCGCTAAGATCGCTGGCTTCATAAGAGATGTCCTCCACCAGACGTTCGAGCACCGTATGGAGACGGCGAGCACCGATGTTTTCGGTAGATTCATTCACCTGCCAGGCAGCCTGAGCGATACGGCGAATACCGTCTTCAGTAAAGTTGATGTCCACGCCTTCCGTGCCCATCAGCGCTTTATACTGCACGGTAATCGAAGCGTTTGGTTCAGTCAGGATGCGCTCGAAGTCTTCCACGGTCAGCGCCTGAAGCTCCACACGAATCGGCAGACGGCCCTGCAACTCAGGGATCAGATCGGATGGGCTGGCAACCTGGAAAGCCCCTGAGGCGATAAACAGAATGTGGTCAGTTTTCACCATGCCGTGCTTGGTGGAGACTGTGCAGCCTTCAACCAGCGGCAGCAGATCGCGCTGAACGCCTTCACGGGAAACGTCAGGGCCGGAGCTGTTGCCCCCGCGCTTACAGATTTTGTCGATCTCGTCGATAAACACGATGCCGTGCTGCTCGACCGCGTCAATCGCGTCCTGTTTAAGCTCTTCCGGGTTAACCAGTTTCGCGGCTTCTTCTTCAATCAGCAGCTTCATCGCGTCTTTGATTTTCAGCTTGCGCGGCTTCTGCTTCTGGCCACCCAGGTTCTGGAACATAGACTGCAGCTGGCTGGTCATCTCTTCCATGCCTGGAGGCGCCATGATCTCAACGCCCATCGGCGCGGCGGCCAGGTCGATTTCAATTTCTTTATCGTCCAGCTGGCCTTCACGCAGTTTTTTGCGGAAAGATTGACGCGCCGCAGACGGCTCAGCTGCCGTTTCGTTCTGGCCCCAGTTGTTCTTCGCCGGTGGGATCAGCACATCAAGAATGCGCTCTTCAGCCATTTCTTCGGCGCGGTAACGATTTTTCTCGATGGATTGCAGGCGCACCATTTTCATCGCGGAATCGGTCAGATCGCGAATGATCGAGTCAACTTCTTTACCGACATAGCCCACTTCGGTGAACTTGGTCGCTTCAACTTTGATAAACGGCGCGTTGGCAAGCTTGGCCAGGCGACGAGCGATTTCGGTTTTACCGACGCCGGTCGGGCCGATCATCAGAATATTTTTGGGCGTCACTTCATGGCGCAGCTCTTCATCCAGCTGCATGCGGCGCCAGCGGTTACGTAAGGCGATAGCCACGGAGCGCTTAGCGTTATCCTGGCCAATGATGTGTTTGTTCAGCTCGCTGACAATTTCGCGTGGAGTCATTTCAGACATGGGAGATCCTTACGCCTTAGACGCTAATTCTTCGATAGTGTGGAAATGGTTGGTGTAGATGCAGATATCACCGGCGATCCCCAGCGATTTCTCCACGATGTCGCGCGCACCCAGCTCGGTGTTATCGAGCAAAGCGCGGGCAGCGGCCTGCGCATATGGGCCGCCGGAACCAATGGCAATCAGGTCATCTTCTGGCTGAATAACGTCACCGTTACCGGTGATAATCAGCGAGGCATTTTCATCTGCTACCGCCAGCAGCGCTTCAAGCTTGCGCAGCATGCGGTCTGTACGCCAGTCTTTGGCAAGCTCAACGGCTGCTTTCACCAGGTGGCCCTGATGCATTTCAAGCTTGCGTTCGAAAAGTTCGAAGAGGGTGAAGGCATCCGCGGTGCCGCCCGCAAAGCCTGCGATAACCTTGTCGTTATACAGGCGGCGAACTTTTTTCACGTTGCCTTTCATTACTGTGTTGCCGAGTGTGGCCTGACCATCGCCACCTATAACTACATGGCCGTTGCGGCGCACACTTACTATTGTTGTCACGAGCAGACCCCTTATTGCATCAGCTGAATACGGGCCCCAAAGCGGGTTTGGGGCTGAATGCAATTATAGATGGGGGAGAATTTAGGGGTTTCAACCCCCGCCCAGACGAATGCAGTTTGTGTGACCAGCCATCTTCAGACGGTTAAGGGTGCCGTCGGCGTTGTCTTTACCTTTGATCGGGCCGATGACCACTCGATTCCAGCCGTTATTGGTGGTGATGCGTGAATCAAAGCCCTCGAAGGCAAGCTGCGCACGTACCGTCTCCGCCTGTTCGCTACCCTTGAATGAACCACACTGAACCATCCAGCGTCTTTCATCTTTTTTCTCCTGCGTCGCAGGCGCCGGTTTAGCAGCTTCAGGTTCACGGGTGACCGGTGCCGCTTTCGGCTGAGTCTGAGCCTGTTCGCGAGGTTGCGTGGTCTGTTGGGTATTGCGCTGCTGCGTGTTATGCGGCGGCGTTTGCAGCAGATCCTGGTACGGCTGTTGTGACGAAGTCGAACGCGGCTGTTGCTGCACAGTGCGCGGCTGCTGCGTAGGTGCCTGCGTTACCGTTCTTGGTTGCTGATAAGGTTGTTCAACAACGCGCTGCTGCACGCGAGGCTGTTGCGTGTTCCACTGCTGCTGGGTTTGCAACTGCTTTTGGCGCTGCAACGTTTGCTGGCGTTGCGCCGGGGTCTGTTCATTCCACGGCACTTCGTTAAGCTGAGTAGGCTGCTGGCGCATATCCGCCTGCATCTGTTCAAGCAGCTGGCGCTGTTCGCTGGTGAGCTGGTCTTTGTTCTGCACTTCGCCACCGGCCGTAGGCTCGGTTGGACTGCGAACGCCCGGCTGGCGATTTTCCAGCTCTTTAATGTAGCGCCAACGCTCCTCTGGCTTCGGCGGAAGGCCATTACCGGTCACCTTATGGCCGGGCAGCACTTCACTTTCCTCTTTTTTATGATGAGTAATGAAGTACAGGGCACCAATAAAGGTCACCAGAACGGCGGCTGCAATAGCAACCATTGTCGGCGAGACGGAGGGCAGGTTACGTTGCTTTTTGCGGGAATTACTCTTTTTGCGCCGTGTCCCTGCCGATTGCCCGCGGCGTACATAATCTTTTTGTGCCACTATCGATTCGCTGTATTTATTCGTTTGTCAGCCCGCCATGTTACTTAAGGGACGCCTCTTTGACCAGATTAGGCAGTCCTAAAGCGGTTCATTTTCTCTGTCCTGGCGCACTGGTGCTTCCTCGCTCAATGAGGTCGCAGTCCAGCAAGCGCGATCCGCTGCTGACGATTTCACCGTGCAACTGATCTAATAACAACAGCATAGCCTCTCGTCCGATAGCGAAACGGGGTTGCTGGACGGTGGTGAGCGGTGGGTCACAGAATTGCGACAGAGCGATGTCATCGAACCCCATAATGGATAAATCTTCCGGGACGCGTAACCCGCTGCGTTTGGCCTGCGAGAGCGCCCCCAGCGCCATGACATCGCTGTGGCAAAAGACGGCGGTTGGCGGAGCAGGCAAAGTCAAAAGCTTCGCAAGCGCAGCGGCACCTGCTTCATAGGTAAAATCACCGCGGGCAATATAGTGCGGATCCACAACCATCCCCGTGCGGCGCAGCGCCTGAACGTAGCCCTGCAACCGATAATGACAAAGCGGCATTTCTTCCGGTCCGGCAATACAGGCGATCCTCTCGTGGCCCAGCTGCTGGAGGTAATAAACGGCGTTAAATGCGGCGGTAAGATTATCAATATGAACAGTCGGCAGCTCCAGCTCTGGTGCAAACTCGTTAGCCATTACCATCGGCGGCAGGTTTCTTTGCTCTTCCAGGCTGGCATCAAAAGGCAGACGTGAACCCAGCAGCAACATGCCATCAATTTGTTTGGTGATGATGAGATCGATAAAGGTTTTTTCCTGCTGATTCTGATGGGCGCAGTCGCCGATCAGCACAAGGTAGCCCTGTTCCGCGGCGGTGACTTCTATGCCGCGAATAATCTCGCTGAAAAAGGGATCGCAAATGTCCGGGACAATGACCAGAATCGTACGGGACTCATTACGTTTTGCGTTGCGACCTAATGAATGCGGCAGATAGCCCACTTCGATGGCCGCCTGTTCGACCCGGCTACGCGTGCTTTGAGAAACCTTATCCGGGTTCATCAACGCACGGGATACGGTCGCTGTGGAGACATTGGCCTGCACGGCGACATCTTTCATGGTTGCATTGGCAACCTGGTTCTTCGGCTTCAACTTCTTCTCCTCGCTGACACTCTGCACGCCTCGACACGTCCTTGATGTCCGGTCATGTTCACATTCTTAACAGAATAATGCTGCGGTCTGTTACAGATATTTCATCAAAAATGTGACGGGTGCATAATTTTCCGATCCGCTTCGCATAACCAGCGGCTGAAGGGTCTACCCCTCTATCGGATCGACATCCAGCATCCACTTGACCTTGCGCGACTCAGGCAGGGTATTGACCAGCGCCAGAGAGTGGCTAATCAGGCGCTGTAAGCGGGCGCGTGAAGGGTGCTGAAGGAGGATCTGCCAGCGGAAACGCCCCCCGCGTTTGGGCTGTAGTGAAGGGACGGGTCCCATCACCCACAGGTGCTCATCGCGCAGGGGACTGGACTCAAGCAAATTCCGCAGCTGTTGCAGGAACAGCGGTGCCTGGTGATTGTTTTGATCTTCGGCACGGAAAATCACGTGGCTGGTGAAGGGGGGCAGAAATACGGTCTGGCGCTCAACTAATGCCTGGCTTGCAAAAGCATCATAGCCCTGGGCCAATAAGGTTTGCAGCAGCGGGTGTTCAGGATGGTGAGTCTGCAACACCACTTCTCCTTGTTTACCTGCACGTCCGGCGCGGCCTGAAACCTGAACGTAGAGCTGCGCAAAGCGCTCCGCTGCCCGGAAATCCGCTGAGAACAGCGCGCCGTCAACGTCCAGCAGCGCCACTAACGTCACATCCGGAAAATGGTGGCCCTTCGCCAGCATTTGTGTCCCGATAAGAATACGCGCGCCGCCGCGATGCACTTCTGCCAGCTGCTGCTCTAGCGCACCTTTTCGGCTGGTGGTATCGCGGTCGATTCGTGAAAGCGGCACGCCCGGGAAAAGCGGCTCGAGGCTTTGTTCAAGCTGTTCGGTTCCCATCCCCACCGGCACGAGGTTGGTTGATCCGCATCCCGGACACTGGTGAGGAATGGCTCGCTGGCTGTCGCAGTGGTGGCAGCGCAGCTGACGCTGGCCCTGATGGAGGGTGAAGTAGTGATCGCAGCGTGGGCACTCGGCAATCCATCCACACTCGTGGCACAGCAGGGCTGGCGCAAACCCCCGGCGATTGAGAAACAAAATGACCTGGTTATCGGCCTGCAAATGCTGGCCGATTTTCTTGATGAGCGCGGGGGCAAGGCCGGACTTGAGCGGCTGGGCTTTTAAATCGACGACCTGCTGTAACGCTGGCCGTGCATTACCGGCGCGTTTAGTCAGGCGAAGCTGTCGATATTTACCGAGCTGCACGTTATGTAAGGTTTCCAGCGCAGGCGTTGCGGAGCCAAGAATAATGGGAATATCTTCCGCATGTGCGCGGTACACCGCTAAATCACGGGCGTGATAGCGCCAGCCTTCCTGCTGCTTATAAGAGCTGTCGTGTTCTTCGTCGATGACGATGACGCCAAGCCGGCAGAAAGGCGTAAAAAGGGAAGATCGCGTACCAATCACAATCGCCGCTTCTCCGCTACGCGCTTTTAGCCATACGGCAAGGCGTTCGCTGTCGTTCAGTCCGGAGTGCAGCACTTCTACCGGCGCATTAAAACGCTCGCGGAAACGGGCGATTGTTTGTGGCGTAAGGCCAATCTCCGGGACCAGTACCAGCGCCTGTTTGCCCTGCGCCAGAACGTTTTCAAGTACGCTCAGATACACTTCCGTTTTGCCGGATCCGGTGATCCCCGCGAGCAGCCAGGCAGAAAAATGGTCCGCGGCGCTGTGAATTGCCCCCACGGCCGTGGCCTGCTCGGTGTTCAGGCGTAAACGTTCGCCGATGACGGAGTAATTTTCTCGCCAGTCGACGGTGGCAGGGGCGGCACTTTTTAAATCACACAGCCCTTTGGTTCGCAGCGCCTGTAGACCTTGCTCGCTGATCTCCAGTTCGCCCACCTGATGTCGCCAGATATTTTTTTGCCGCACGGCGGCCAGCGCCTGCTGTTGCTTAGGCGCGCGCTTAAGGCTATTCAGATCTACGGCTTTTCCTTCTTCTGTTGCAAACCAGTACCACAGGGGCGCGTGGTGTGCAGGCTTGCCCTGCCGCAGCAAGACAGGCAGCGCATGGAACAGCACATCGCCAATCGGGTGGTGATAGTAATCTTTTGCCCACAGCAAAACGCGCCACAGAGAAGGAGGGAATAACGACGCGCCGTCAAGAACATCAACCACGGGTTTAAGATCGCCAAGCGGGAGTTCGCTCTTTTCGCTCACGGCAACCACAATGCCCACGGCCTCGCGTTTACCAAATGGCACCGTCACGCGACAGCCCGCCGCCACCTGCATTCCAGCCGGGATCAGGTAGTCAAAAGTTCGGGCAAGTGGGACCGGTAAAGCGACGTGAGCGACAGGCATGAAAGCATCCGGGCTGATAAAAAAGACGAGATAGTGTACACTGTGTGTTCGCGAAATTGCGGATCAGTTTGCAAGCATGAATCGTATTCTGTATGATTCGCCGCCTTTGATGCGCACTTTTGGCTTCGAATAAACCTACTTTATTAACATCGCGTGGTGTCTGGCGTTAGGGCTGGAAGAGCGACGCGGCCTTAGACCTGAGGTTTTCCATGAAAAAAGATATCCACCCTAAATATGACTTCATTACTGCAAACTGTTCTTGCGGTAATTCTATCAAAATCCGCTCTACTGCGGGTCACGATCTGAACCTGGACGTTTGTGGCGAATGCCACCCGTTCTACACTGGCAAGCAGCGTGATGTTGCTACCGGTGGCCGCGTTGACCGCTTCAACAAGCGTTTCAGCGTACCAGGCGCGAAAAAATAAGTTTCGCTGCTTCCAAGAGAAAGGCGCCCAAGGGCGCCTTTTTTGTATCCAGAATCCGGGGGGAATCAGTATTCCCAGGTATCCGGGTCTATCCCCATTTCACGCATAATCACCTTTGCTTCTTCCGGGATTTCATCACTACGCTCTTTGCGCAGATCCGCATCGTTAGGCAGGGGCTGCCCGGTAAATGCGTGCAGGAATGCCTCACAGAGCAGCTCACTGTTCGTTGCGTGGCGGAGGTTGTTCACCTGGCGACGGGTGCGCTCATCGGTGAGGATTTTTAACACTTTCAGAGGAATGGAAACCGTAATTTTTTTTACTTGTTCACTCTTCTTCCCGTGCTCAGCGTAAGGGCTGATATATTCGCCGCTCCATTCAGCCATGAGATACCTTAATCCTCTTATCAATTAAACATGCTCAGATCGGGCGTAGCACGATCCGGGCGATTATATGTCTTAGTGTACAGCTCTGAGACCTGCGCAGTCTGCGACGCTATCACGCTAAAGCGTATAATTTTAACGGCTATTTCGCGTTTGCTCAATCTA
The DNA here is from genome assembly GCA_946480445.1 of uncultured Buttiauxella sp. GTDB lineage: Bacteria > Pseudomonadota > Gammaproteobacteria > Enterobacterales > Enterobacteriaceae > Dryocola. Next base: position 21,828 of record CAMLJN010000012.1, on the reverse strand, counting down.
TACGCAAAGAAGTTTAGATGTCCAGATGTATTGACGTCTATCTTTTGGGTGTTATTCTGATACCTGACCTTTATTCGACCAGCAAGGATTCGGCAATCCATGACGCGCAAACAGGCAACCATCGCAGTACGTAGCGGTTTAAACGATGATGAGCAATACGGCTGTGTTGTTCCCCCGATCCACCTTTCAAGTACCTATAACTTCACGGGATTTAATGAACCGCGTGCGCATGACTACTCGCGTCGTGGTAACCCTACGCGCGACGTTGTACAGCGTGCGCTGGCAGAGCTTGAAGGTGGTGCAGGCGCGGTGATGACCAATACCGGCATGTCGGCGATTCATCTCGTGACCACGGTATTTCTGAAGCCTGGCGATCTGCTGGTGGCGCCTCACGATTGCTACGGCGGCAGCTATCGCCTGTTTGACAGCCTGGCAAAACGCGGCGCTTACCGCGTTTTATTTGTCGATCAGGGCGATGAAGAGGCGTTAAGCGCGGCGCTGGCCGAAAAACCTAAGCTGGTGCTGGTAGAAAGTCCGAGCAACCCATTGTTGCGCGTGGTAGATATTGCGAAAATATGTGCTGCAGCGCGTAAAGCTGGGGCGATAAGCGTGGTCGACAACACCTTCCTGAGCCCGGCGCTGCAAAATCCGCTGGCGTTGGGGGCCGATCTGGTGCTGCACTCCTGCACCAAATATTTGAACGGCCACTCGGATGTGGTTGCGGGTGTTGTTATCGCCAAAGATGCCGATACTGTCACTGAGCTTGCCTGGTGGGCGAATAATATCGGCGTAACCGGTAGCGCGTTTGACAGCTACCTGCTGCTACGCGGATTAAGAACGTTATCTCCGCGTATGGAAGTCGCCCAGCGTAACGCACAGGCGATAGTTGAGTTCCTGAAAGCACAACCGTTGGTGAAAAAGTTGTATCATCCCTCGCTGCCAGAAAACCCGGGCCATGAGATAGCCGCCCGCCAGCAGAAAGGGTTTGGCGCGATGCTGAGTTTTGAATTAGACGGGGACGAGCAGACGCTGCGCCGTTTCCTGAGCGGGCTGTCGCTCTTCACTCTGGCGGAGTCGCTGGGTGGGGTCGAAAGCCTGATATCGCATGCTGCAACCATGACCCACGCGGGCATGGCACCAGAAGCGAGAGCTGCGGCTGGCATTTCCGAAATGCTGCTGCGTATTTCTACCGGTATTGAAGATGGTGAAGATTTAATTGCTGACCTGGAAAATGCGTTCCGGGTTGCAGCCGAGGGGTAAGCATGAGTGTTTCAGCACCAGCAGGGACGCCGGTTCGTCAACTGCACAAGTTTGGCGGCAGTAGTCTTGCAGATGTGAAATGTTACCTGCGCGTGGCAGGTATCATGAGCGAGTATTCCAGACCGGGTGACATGATGGTGGTGTCCGCAGCGGGCAGCACGACCAACCAGCTGATAAGCTGGCTCAAGCTGAGCCAAAGCGACAGGCTATCAGCTCATCAGGTTCAGCAGGCGCTGCGCCGCTATCAAAGCGAGCTTATCGGCGGTTTGCTGCCGCCGGAGGTAGCGGATGGCCTGATTAGCGAGTTTATTCGCGATCTGGAGCGCCTGGCCGGATTGCTGGACGGCAAAATGACCGATGCGGTGTATGCCGAAGTGGTAGGACACGGCGAGATCTGGTCTGCAAGGCTGATGTCTGCGGTGCTCAACCTCCAGGGGATTGAGGCGGCCTGGCTTGATGCGCGCGAATTTATGCGTGCCGAACGTGCGGCACAGCCTCAGGTTAATGAAGGATTATCCTGGCCCCTCCTGCAAGAGCTGATGGCCCAGCATCCGCACAAACGCCTCGTGGTAACCGGCTTTATCTGCCGTAACGACGCGGGTGAGACGGTGCTGCTGGGGCGTAACGGCTCTGACTATTCAGCTACGCAGATTGGCGCGCTGGCTGGCGTTTCACGCGTCACCATCTGGAGTGACGTGGCCGGGGTTTACAGCGCCGATCCGCGCAAAGTTAAAGATGCCTGCCTGCTGCCGCTGTTACGTCTGGACGAAGCCAGCGAACTGGCGCGTCTGGCTGCGCCGGTGCTGCACGCCCGTACGCTACAGCCTGTTTCCGGCAGCGACATCGATCTCCAGCTGCGCTGTAGCTATTCCCCGGAGCAAGGCTCAACCCGCATCGAACGCGTTCTGGCATCCGGTACGGGGGCGCGCATCGTGACCAGCCATGATGATATTTGCCTGATTGAATTCCAGGTTGCGCCGCACCAGGACTTCAAACTGGCCCGCAATGAGCTTGATACCTTACTCAAACGTGCGCAGGTCCGTCCTTTGGCTATTGGGGTTCACCCGGATCGTAACCTGCTGCAACTTTGCTACACCTCGGAAGTCGTGAACAGTGCGCTGCAAATATTGCAGGATGCAGGTTTACCGGGAGAAGTACGTCTGCGTGAAGGTCTGGCGCTGGTGGCGATGGTAGGGGCTGGCGTTTGCCGTAACCCTCTGCACAGCCACCGTTTCTGGCAGCAGCTTAAAGATCATCCGGTTGAGTTTATCTGGCAGTCCGAAGATGGCATCAGCATGGTTGCCGTGCTGCGCGGCGGGCCAACCGAAAATCTGATTCAGGGTCTGCACAAGTCGCTGTTCCGCGCTGAAAAACGTATCGGCCTCGTGCTGTTTGGCAAAGGAAATATTGGTTCACGCTGGCTGGAGCTCTTTGCTCGCGAGCAGGAAACTATCTCGGCGCGTACAGGATTTGAGTTTGTGCTGGCGGGCGTAGTCGACAGCCGTCGTAGCCTGCTGAACTATGAGGGGTTGGATGCCAGTCGGGCGTTAGCCTTCTTTAACGACGAAGCGGTTGAGCAGGATGAAGAGTCGCTGTTCCTGTGGATGCGGGCGCACCCGTACGACGATCTGGTTGTGCTGGACGTGACGGCAAGCGAGCAGCTTGCCGATCAATATCTCGATTTCGCCAGCCACGGTTTCCACGTCATCAGCGCCAACAAGCTGGCCGGGGCAGGGAACGGACAGAAATATCGCCAGATCCGCGATGCGTTTGAGAAAACGGGTCGTCACTGGCTGTATAACGCCACCGTCGGGGCAGGCCTGCCGGTAAACCACACGGTTCGCGACCTGCGCGACAGCGGTGATGCGATCCTTGCCATCAGCGGCATCTTCTCCGGTACGCTTTCCTGGCTGTTCCTGCAATTTGACGGCACCGTGCCGTTCACGGATCTGGTCGATCAGGCCTGGCAACAAGGACTCACCGAACCCGATCCGCGCGTCGATCTTTCCGGTAAGGATGTTATGCGCAAGCTGGTGATCCTGGCGCGTGAGGCTGGTTACGACATTGAACCCGACCAGGTGCGGGTTGAGTCGCTGGTGCCAAACGGCAGCGAAGAAGGATCGGTGGATCATTTCTTCGAAAACGGCGACGAGCTTAATGAGCAGATGGTGCAGCGCCTGGAAGCTGCGCAGGAGATGGGCCTGGTGCTGCGCTACGTGGCGCGCTTTGATGCCAACGGCAAGGCTCGTGTTGGCGTGGAGGCGGTTCGTCCTGAGCATCCTCTGGCGGCGCTGCTGCCTTGCGACAACGTCTTCGCCATTGAAAGCCGCTGGTATCGCGATAACCCGCTGGTTATCCGTGGTCCGGGCGCGGGGCGTGATGTTACCGCGGGTGCGATTCAGTCGGATCTCAACCGTCTGGCCCAGCTGCTGTAGTTCTCCGGCTGAAAGCCGTAGTGTCCGCCCTGTAACAGCTCCTGAACCGCTTTGCAGGGTGGATAGCATTCACTTCCGCCCTGTCTTTTCCCCCTGTCTCTTTAGCCTGGCCTTGCGTCAGCGCCCTTCGCCCCAGCGCTTCTCCGTATGTATGAACAAATTTCAAGTTGGGTGAGAATTCCTCAGTCCACGTAGTGATATTTCAGTTGACGGCCTTCCGCTTTTCCTTCATCTTGCTATCTGGACGTCTAAACGTCTGGATAGCAACTAAACACAACAACACATTATTACAAAAGCGATTGATGAGGTAAGGGTATGAGCTTTTTTCACGCCAACCAGCGGGAAGCACTGAATCAGAGTCTGGCTGAAGTCGCCGGTCAAATTAACGTTTCCTTTGAGTTTTTCCCGCCGCGCACCAGTGAAATGGAACAGACCCTGTGGAGCTCAATTGACAGGCTCAGCAGCCTGAAACCTAAATTTGTCTCCGTCACCTACGGTGCAAACTCAGGGGAACGCGATCGCACCCATAGCATCATCAAAGGGATCAAGGATCGTACCGGGCTGGAAGCGGCACCGCATCTGACCTGCATCGACGCGAGCCGCGAAGAGCTGCGCACTATCGCCCAGGATTACTGGAATAACGGTATTCGCCACATCGTTGCTCTGCGCGGTGATTTGCCGCCGGGCGGCGGCAAGCCGGATATGTATGCCTCCGATCTGGTGGCCCTGCTTAAAGAAGTGGGCGACTTTGATATCTCTGTCGCGGCCTACCCGGAGGTTCACCCGGAAGCAAAAAGCGCGCAGGCCGACCTTATCAACCTGAAGCGCAAAATTGATGCCGGCGCTAACCGTGCTATTACACAGTTCTTCTTTGATGTGGAAAGCTACCTGCGCTTCCGCGACCGCTGTGTGGCAACGGGCATTGATGTTGAAATCGTCCCAGGCATCCTGCCCGTCAGTAACTACAAGCAGGCGCACAAGTTTGCCACCATGACTAACGTGCGCGTGCCGCACTGGATGGCACAGATGTTTGAAGGGCTGGATGATGACGCGGAAACTCGCAAAATGGTCGGCGCCAACATAGCGATGGATATGGTGAAAATTCTCAGCCGTGAAGGCGTGAAGGATTTCCACTTCTACACGCTAAACCGTGCGGAGATGAGCTACGCGATTTGCCACACGCTGGGTGTTCGCCCGGGGCTATAAAACCCGTCGGGCAGAAAAAATAAACCCCGCTCAAAGGCGGGGTTTTTGTTGTCAGCAAGGCTTGCTATTAACCGGTATTTCGCATTCCGGCTGCAACGCCGGCAATGGTGACCATCAGAGCCTGCTCCACGCGGGCATCCGGCTCTTCACCTTTCTCTTCCGACTGGCGCGAACGATGCAGCAGCTCAGCCTGCAGGACGTTCAGCGGGTCGGTATAGATATTACGCAGCATGATGGATTCGGCAATCCACGGCAGGTCTTCCATCAGGTGTGAGTCGTTGGCAATAGCCAGCACCACTTTGATGTCGGCTTCCAGCTGATTACGCAGCTGTTCACCCAGTTTCCACAGCTCCGGCTTCACCAGGCGCTGATCGTAGTACTCCGCAAGCCACAGGTCCGCCTTGGCAAAGACCATTTCCAGCATACCGAGGCGGGTGGAGAAGAACGGCCAGTCGCGGCACATGGTTTCCAGCTCATCCTGTTTGCCATCTTCCACCACTTTTTGCAGCGCGGCACCGGCACCCAGCCAGGCTGGCAGCATCAGACGGTTCTGGGTCCAGGCGAAGATCCACGGGATAGCGCGGAGCGACTCAACCCCACCGTTTGGACGACGTTTGGCCGGTCGTGAGCCAAGCGGTAGTTTACCCAGCTCCAGTTCAGGGGTTGCGGAACGGAAGTAAGGAACGAAATCTTTGTTCTCGCGAATATAGCCGCGGTACATATCACAGGAGGTGGCAGACAAATCCTCCATGATTGTTTTCCACTCTTTCTTCGGCTCCGGCGGCGGTAGCAGGTTAGCTTCCAGGATGGCGCTGGTGTAAAGCGACAGGCTGCTGATGGTGATTTCCGGCAGGCCATATTTGAAGCGAATCATTTCGCCCTGTTCGGTCACGCGCAGGCCGCCTTTCAGGCTGCCCGGCGGCTGGGACAGTAGTGCTGCGTGTGCAGGCGCGCCGCCGCGACCGATCGAACCGCCGCGACCGTGGAACAGGGTCAGCGTAATACCTGCTTTCTCACAGGTTTTGATTAGCGCGTCCTGCGCCTGGTACTGCGCCCAGGAGGCGGCCATCACACCTGCGTCTTTTGCGGAGTCAGAATAGCCAATCATGACCATCTGCTTGCCCTGAATAAAGCCGCGGTACCAGTCGATGTTCAACAGCTGGGTCATCACATCGTCGGCGTTGTTAAGGTCATCCAGGGTTTCGAACAGCGGTGCCACCGGCAGCGCAAAAGTACAGCCCGCTTCTTTAAGCAGAAGATGGACAGCCAGCACGTCGGACGGTGTTTTGGCCATGGAGATAACGTACGCGGCGATAGAGCCGCGCGGCGCTTCGGCCACAACTTTACAGGTTTCCAGCACTTCACGGGTATCGTCGCTCGGCTCCCACTGGCGCGGCAGCAGAGGACGCTTGGAATTCAGCTCGCGGATCAGGAAGGCCTGTTTATCGGCTTCTGACCAGTTTTCATAATCGCCAAGGCCGAGAAAGCGGGTCATTTCGCCCAGCGCTTCGGTATGGCGGGTACTTTCCTGGCGAACGTCAATACGCACCAGCGGTACGCCGAAGCTCTTCACGCGACGCAGGGTATCCAGCAGCTGGCCGTTAGCAATGATCCCCATGCCGCAGGCTTGCAGGGATTCATAACAGGCATAGAGCGGATCCCACAGCTGTTCATTCTGCGTCAGCAAGCCTTCTGGCTTCGGCAGACGCTGCCCTTTCAGACGAGCTTCAAGCCAGGCCTGGGTCGCCAGGAGCTGCTGGCGCAGGCCCTTCATAATGCAGCGATACGGTTCCTGCGAAGCGTCGGGACCAGCCAGCTCGCTAAGCTCCGGCGTGCACTCCACCATGGAAAGTTCGGAAATCAGTACCTGAATGTCGCGCAGGAACAGATCTGTCGCTTTCCAGCGGCTGAGCAGCAGTACATGGCGCGTAATGTCGGCGGTCACGTTCGGGTTGCCGTCGCGGTCACCGCCCATCCAGGAGGTAAAGCGTACCGGGACAAAATCTACCGGCAGCTTGTAGTTCAGATTGGCTTCCAGCTGTTCGTTAAGCTCGCGCAGATAGTTTGGTACGCCTTCCCACAGGCTGTTTTCGACCACCGCAAAGCCCCATTTGGCTTCGTCAACCGGGGAGGGGCGGTGTTTACGGATTTCATCGGTGTGCCATGCCTGAGCGACCAGCTGACGCAAACGGCGCATGATCTGGTTGCGTTCATAGTCGGCAATATCGCTGTGATCGAGCTGCTTCAGGCAGCTGTTCACTTCCACCAGTTTGTGTATCAGAGTGCGACGGGTGATTTCTGTTGGGTGGGCGGTCAGCACTAGCTCCAGCGAGAGGGATTCCACGGCATCACGAATTGCGGCTTCGCTAATATCTGGCTGATCTTTTAATTTTTGCAGCGTTTTGGCGATAACTTCGGGATTGCTGGCGGCTTCGCCATTGGCGGAAATGCTGTGATATTGCTCGGCGGTGTTAGCCAGATTAAGGAACTGGCTAAAGGCTCGGGCGACGGGCAGCAATTCGTCATTGGACAAGTTCTGTAACGTGGTTAACAGTTCCTGACGGTGTGCTTCATTACCTGCCCTTGAAGACTTTGACAATTTGCGGATGGTTTCTACCCGGTCAAGAATGTTTTCACCTAATGCATCCTTGATGGTATCCCCGAGCAACTTGCCGAGCATACTGACATTACTTCGCAAAGCGGAATACTGTTCGTTCATATGACCCCAGACACCCAATCTTATATGTAACTTAATTTCACCCGTGAAGGCTCAACACCGCCTTTTATAAAGCCACGTCAAAACCCTTTCGTCAATTGCTACGAAATCGTTTCAGCAAACATGGAAATACCGGGAATTTATGAAATTTAATTACCAACTTCGCACATAAGGCATTCTTATAGGAATCCCTGTATTTCCAGTGGAAAAAGGGGTGAAAACCCCTTTCGACACTATTTTTCAATGAAAGCAAAAATGCTGCACCACCTGGGTGATGAGTTTGCGGGTTGGCTCGATAAAACGCGTTTCGAGATATTCATCCGGCTGGTGCGCCTGGTTAATTGACCCCGGGCCTAACACTAACGTAGGGCAGAGGGTCTGGATAAAAGGTGCCTCGGTGCAGTAGTTAACGACTTCTGTTTGCGCGCCCAGCAGTTTCTCCACGACCTGTACCAGCTGATTATCTTTCGTACATTCGTAGCCGGGGATGGGCGGATGAAGTTCTGAGATCGTCAGGCGTCCCGGCCAGCGCTGGCTTACCGGTTCCAGCGCTTCATTCAGCAAACCGTTAAGATCGTTTAACGTCAGGCCCGGTAGCGGGCGAATGTCCATGTGAAGTTCGCAACATGCGCAGATACGGTTCGCCGCGTCGCCGCCGTTGATGTGCCCCAGGTTTAACGTTGGATAAGGCACGGTAAAGTCGGCGTGGTGATAGCGCTCTTTCAGGGTGTTTTTCAGCGACATGATGTGGCCTATGGCATCGTGCATTAGCTCGATGGCGTTGACGCCGCGTGCCGGATCGCTCGAATGGCCCGACTGGCCGAGGATTCTTATCGCATTTGAAATATGGCCTTTGTGCGCACGTACCGGCTGTAGGGAGGTTGGCTCGCCGATGATTGCGCAATCCGGACGCAAAGATGTGGTTTCCGAGAAATAACGCGCGCCCGCCATCGTGGTTTCTTCATCCGCCGTCGCCAGAATATAAAGCGGTTTTTTAAGCGTCGTGACATCCACATCGCGCAGCGCATCAAGAATAAAGGCAAAGAAGCCTTTCATGTCTGCGGTGCCGAGGCCATACAGCTTATTTTCATGTTCTGTCAGCGTAAAGGGATCGCGCGTCCAGCGGCCATCATCAAACGGCACGGTATCCGTATGGCCCGCCAGCAGCAGTCCACCTGCGCCTGTCCCCGTGCTGGCCAGCATATTGAATTTATTGCGGGTGCCCGGTACGGCCTGCACTTCGACGTTAAAACCCAGATCGCCGAACCAACCGGCCAGCAAATTGATTAAAGACTCATTGCTTTGATCCAGCGCGCTGTCGGTGGCGCTGATGGAAGGTGTCGCGATTAGCGCACGGTAAATCTCGATAAAAGGCGGTAATTTCATCTTCACTGTTGACAGGCCTTAGCTCAGGATAGTATACATAATCATGCATTAATATTGAATAAAAATACATTATTGCATGCCGTAATGGAACATCAAATTCCGTTAAATTAATGCAGTAACAAGATGTTGGGTGATGGCTTTAAAGCTGACACTTTATTTAGTAAACACGACGTAAGAAGGTGAACAGCCCAGATGTTGAATACGCTGATTGTAGGTGCCAGCGGTTATGCAGGCGCAGAGCTTGTAACCTATCTGCATCGCCATCCTCATATGAACATAACCGCATTGACGGTTTCAGCGCAAAGTAATGACGCAGGAAAAATGCTGTCTGATTTGCATCCGCAATTAAAAGGCATTGTAGACATGCCGTTACAGGCGATGTCTGACATCAGCGAATTTACTCAGGGCGTGGATGTGGTTTTCCTGGCAACCGCTCATGAAGTGAGTCATGACCTGGCACCGCAGTTCCTGGCTGCGGGCTGCGTAGTGATCGATCTCTCCGGGGCTTTTCGCGTCAATGATGGCGAGTTTTATCAGCGTTATTATGGGTTTACTCATCAGCATCCGCAGTTGCTTGCGCAAGCCGTTTATGGCCTGGCCGAATGGCAGGCCGATAAATTAAAAGAAACGAACCTTATCTCCGTGCCGGGATGCTATCCGACAGCCTCCCAGCTTGCGCTGAAGCCGCTGATTGATGCAGGGCTGCTGGATTTAAACCAGTGGCCGGTGATAAACGCAACCAGCGGGGTGAGCGGTGCAGGGCGCAAAGCAGCGATCTCCAACAGCTTCTGCGAGGTAAGCCTGCAGCCTTACGGTATTTTTACCCATCGTCATCAGCCGGAAATTGCTACCCATCTTGGTACGCCGGTTATCTTTACTCCGCATCTGGGGAATTTCCCCCGCGGGATCCTGGCAACGATAACCTGCCGCCTGCAAGCGGGTGTTACGCATCAGCAGGTTGCTGACACTTTTAACCAGGCCTATCAGGATAAACCGCTGGTGCGCCTGTACGATAAAGGTGTGCCGGCGCTGAAAAACGTGGTTGGCCTGCCGTTCTGCGATATTGGTTTTGCCGTGCAGGACCAGCATCTGATTGTCGTCGCCACCGAGGACAACCTGCTAAAAGGCGCGTCGGCTCAGGCCGTGCAGTGCCTGAATATTCGTTTTGGTTTTGCCGAAACGCAGTCTCTTATTTAACAGACAGCCGGGTGACATCATGAATCCGTTAATTATCAAATTAGGTGGCGTACTGCTCGACAGCGAAGAAGCGCTGGAGCGCTTGTTTACTGCGCTTGTCAACTATCGTCAGTCCCATCAACGCCCGCTGGTGATCGTGCACGGCGGCGGCTGCCTGGTGGACGAGTTAATGAAAAAGCTCTCCCTGCCGGTGGAAAAGAAAAATGGCCTGCGTGTCACGCCCGCCGATCAGATAGACATTATTACCGGTGCGCTGGCCGGTACGGCGAACAAAACGTTGCTGGCGTGGGCGAAGAAGCATGATATCAACGGCGTCGGCCTGTGCCTGGGCGACGGCGATAGCGTAAAGGTCACCAAACTGGACGACGAGCTGGGCCACGTAGGTCGGGCGCAGCCAGGTTCAGCTAAGCTGATTACCACGCTACTGGATTCGGGTTTCCTGCCCATCGTCAGCTCCATCGGCGTGACGGCAGAAGGTGAACTCATGAATGTGAATGCTGACCAGGCGGCGACGGCGCTGGCGGCAACCCTGGGTGCGGATCTGATTCTGCTCTCAGACGTAAGCGGTATCCTGGACGGTAAAGGGCAACGCATTGCTGAGATGACGGCGGCGAAAGCCGAGCAGCTCATTGCCCAGGGCATTATTACCGACGGGATGATTGTGAAGGTAAATGCGGCGCTGGATGCAGCCCGTACGCTGGGTCGTCCGGTGGATATCGCCTCCTGGCGCCATGCGGATCAGCTCCCCTCTTTATTTAACGGCGTGGCAATCGGCACCCGGATTCTGGCCTAGTTTAGAAAAAGTATTTGAAGGAATAGACAATGCAAAATCACGGCATCAAAAAAATCGTACTTGCGTACTCCGGCGGCCTTGATACTTCGGCCATCATTCCCTGGCTGAAAGAAAACTACGGCGGCTGCGAAGTCGTCGCCTGTGTGGTGGACATCGGCCAGGATCGTGAAGATCTGAAAGGCGTTGAGCAAAAAGCCCTGCGCTCAGGCGCGACAGAATGCTACGTAGTGGATGCGCGTGAAGAGTTCATTAGCGACTATGTCTATCCGGTTCTGCAAACGGGGGCGCTGTATGAAGGCAGCTATTTGCTGGGCACTTCTATGGCTCGTCCGCTGATCGCGAAAGCGCTGGTGGACGTGGCGAATAAAGTTGGCGCGGATGCGCTATGCCACGGCGCAACCGGTAAAGGTAACGATCAGGTGCGTTTCGAATCCGCCTGGGCCGCTCTTGCTCCGCATCTGAAAGTGGTTGCCCCGTGGCGTGAGTGGAACCTGCGTTCCCGTGAAGCCCTGCTCGACTACCTGAAAGAGCGTGACATTCCAACGACGGCATCGCTGGAAAAAATCTACAGTCGCGATGAAAACGCCTGGCATATCTCCACCGAAGGTGGCGTGCTGGAAAGCCCATGGAATGCGCCAAACAAAGACTGCTGGGTGTGGACCGTCGATCCGAAAGAAGCGCCGGACCAGGCCGAGCAGGTTACCGTAACCGTGAAACAGGGCAAAGTGGTCGCCGTTAACGGTGAAGCGATGAGCCCGTTCAAGTGTCTGGAAACCCTGAACGCGATTGGCTCTAAGCACGGCATTGGCCGCATTGATATTGTTGAAAACCGTCTGGTAGGCATTAAGTCTCGCGGCTGCTACGAAACTCCAGGGGGCACCATCATGATGGCCGCGCTGCGTGGCGTTGAGCAACTGGTGCTGGATCGCGATAGCTTCAAATGGCGCGAGCAGCTGGGTCTGGAGATGTCCTACGTCGTATACGACGGACGCTGGTTCGCGCCGCTGCGTAAATCGTTGCAGGCTTCCGCTGAATCCCTGGCTGAAGAAGTGAACGGCGAAGTGGTGCTGGAGCTTTACAAAGGGCAGGTGACCGCGACGCAGAAAAAATCACCGAACAGCCTGTATAACGAAGAGTTTGCTACCTTCGGCGAAGACGAAGTGTATGACCACAGCCACGCGGGCGGCTTTATCCGTCTCTTCTCGCTGTCATCACGTATTCGTGCTTTGAATGAACTGAAGAAGTAATCACCGTTTGATGGCGGGTGGCGTATGCTTACCCGCCCGATAAAGAAATGAATTAAAGATAATTTATGGAGCTCGACTATGGCACTTTGGGGTGGACGTTTTACTCAGGCAGCGGACCAGCGGTTCAAACAGTTCAATGATTCATTGCGCTTTGATTACCGCCTGGCCGAGCAGGATATTGTGGGTTCTGTCGCCTGGTCCAAAGCGCTGGTTACCGTGGGTGTATTGACGCAGTCTGAGCAGGAAGAGCTCGAACAGGCGCTGAACACATTGCTTGAAGAAGTGCAGGCGAATCCGCAGGCCATTCTTGAAAGTGACGCAGAAGATATTCATAGCTGGGTGGAAGGTAAACTCATCGACAAAGTTGGTGCGCTGGGTAAAAAGCTCCACACAGGCCGTAGCCGCAACGATCAGGTCGCAACCGATCTGAAACTGTGGTGCAAGATGCAAATCAGCGAACTGCTGGCGGCAACTCGTCAGGTGCAGCAGGCGCTGGTTGAAACCGCACAGCATAACCAGGATGCGGTGATGCCGGGCTATACGCACCTGCAACGTGCTCAGCCGGTGACGTTTGCCCATTGGTGCCTGGCCTATGTTGAGATGCTGGCGCGGGACGAAAGCCGCTTGCAAAGCACCCTCGAGCGTCTGGACGTCAGCCCTCTGGGCAGCGGAGCGCTGGCGGGGACAGCCTATGAAATCGACCGCGAGCAGTTAGCGGGCTGGTTAGGTTTTGCTTCTGCAACCCGCAACAGCCTGGACAGCGTTTCCGATCGTGACCATGTTCTTGAGCTTTTATCCAATGCGTCTATCGGCATGGTTCACCTGTCGCGCTTCGCTGAAGACCTTATTTTCTTTAACACTGGTGAAGCAGGCTTTGTGGAGCTGTCCGACCGCGTGACCTCTGGCTCTTCACTGATGCCGCAAAAGAAAAACCCGGATGCGCTGGAACTGATTCGTGGCAAGTGTGGCCGCGTGCAGGGGGCGCTGACCGGCATGATGATGACCCTCAAAGGGCTACCGCTGGCCTACAATAAAGATATGCAGGAAGACAAAGAGGGCCTTTTTGACGCGCTCGATACCTGGCTTGACTGTCTGTATATGGCGGTGCTGGTCCTGGAGGGGATTCAGGTCAAACGTCCGCGTTGCCAGGAGGCCGCCGAGCAGGGCTACGCCAACGCAACGGAGCTGGCTGATTATCTGGTCGCTAAAGGCGTGCCTTTCCGCGAAGCACACCATATTGTGGGTGAAGCTGTGGTTGAGGCTATTCGTCAGGGCAAAGCCTTAGAAGCGCTTTCGCTTACCGATCTGCAAAAATTCAGCGCGGCCATTAGCGATGATGTGTACGCTATTCTGGCCTTGCAGTCTTGTCTGGATAAACGTGCCGCTAAAGGTGGCGTTTCGCCTAAGCAGGTTGCTCAGGCCATTGCGGATGCAAAAGCCCGTCTGATATAAGCGAGCTACGGGGATGATGCTTACGCGTCATTCCCTGGCGTTTCCCAAAATGCGGGCAAAAAAAAAGCGGACTTCAAGTCCGCTAAACGTTCACGTTGGCTTTAGTTGTTAGTCAGGTCAGAGAACAGAGAGTTTCTCCTCAGCACGAACCTTCCATCAAGGGGTTAAACGATTTGGCTAGTTTGTGCTGTTGCTGGCTATTATTGACTATCAGGCTTGATAGGGATAATCGTTCGTTGCTATGCTATCTATCGCCATGGGCTATCATGGCGCTGGAGGATGGATAATGAATATTCGTGATCTTGAATACCTGGTGGCGTTAGCCGAACATCGCCATTTTCGTCGGGCAGCGGATGCCTGCCATGTTAGCCAGCCAACCCTGAGCGGTCAGATCCGTAAACTGGAGGATGAGCTGGGCGTCATGCTGCTGGAGCGTACCAGCCGCAAAGTTTTATTCACCCAGGCAGGTTTACTGCTGGTCGATCAGGCACGCACCGTGCTGCGCGAAGTCAAAGTGCTCAAAGAAATGGCCAGTCAGCAGGGCGAAGCAATGTCCGGGCCGCTGCACATCGGGTTGATCCCCACCGTTGGCCCTTATCTGTTGCCGCAAATCATTCCAATGCTGCATAAAACTTTCCCGAAACTGGAAATGTATCTGCATGAAGCGCAGACCCATCAGCTGCTGGCGCAGCTCGATAGCGGCAAGCTTGACTGTGCGATTCTGGCGCTGGTGAAAGAGAGCGAGGCCTTTATTGAAGTGCCGCTGTTCGATGAACCAATGGTGCTGGCCGTATACCAGGATCACCCGTGGGCTAATCGCGATCGCGTACCAATGTCCGATCTGGCGGGTGAAAAGCTGCTGATGCTGGAAGACGGTCACTGTCTGCGCGATCAGGCGCTGGGGTTCTGTTTTGAAGCAGGCGCAGATGAAGATACGCATTTCCGGGCAACCAGTCTGGAAACGCTGCGTAATATGGTGGCTGCTGGCAGCGGTATTACGTTGCTGCCCGCTCTGGCGGTGCCTCAGGAGCGTATTCGTGATGGTGTGGTTTACCTGCCGTGTTATAAGCCGGAGCCACGTCGTACCATTGGTCTGGTTTATCGGCCGGGATCTCCGCTGCGTAGCCGCTATGAGCAGCTGGCAGAGGCCGTCCGCACGCAGATGGACGGCCACTTTGAATCATCGGCGTTAAAACAGGCGGTTTAAGCCGTTCAATGCCGCTACCCGATAGGCTTCCGCCATCGTCGGGTAGTTAAAGGTGGTGTTAACGAAGTACTCTATGGTGTTACCGCCACCTTTCTGCTCCATTATCGCCTGGCCGATGTGAATAATTTCCGCCGCGCGCTCGCCAAAGCAGTGGATCCCTAAAATCTCTTTCGTCTCGCGATGGAAAAGAATTTTTAGCGTGCCCACATTCATGCCAACAATTTGCGCGCGAGCCAGATGTTTAAACTGAGCGCGGCCCACTTCGTACGGCACTTTCATCGACGTTAGCTGCTGCTCGGTTTTCCCTACCGAGCTGATTTCCGGAATGGTGTAAATCCCGGTCGGAATATCTTCAATCAGGTGCGCCGTCGCTTCACCCTTGACCAGCGCCTGTGCCGCAATTCGACCCTGATCGTAGGCCGCAGAGGCAAGGCTTGGGTAACCGATGACATCACCCACCGCGTAGATATGCGGCAGCGCGGTCTGGTACATACTGTTGACCTTGAGCAGGCCACGGCCATCGGCCTTCAGTCCGACGTTTTCAAGCGACAGCGAATCGGTGTTACCCGTGCGGCCGTTGGCATACAGCAGGCAGTCGGCTTTCACTTTTTTGCCTGATTTCAGGGAGACAATCACCCCGTCTTCAACGCCTTCAATGCTTTCAAACTCTTCGTTGTGGCGAATAACCACGCCGCTGTTCCAGAAGTGGTATGAAAGTGAATCTGACATTTCCTGATCGAGGAAAGCCAGCAGGCGGTCGCGAGTATTGATTAAATCTACCTTAACGTTCATGCCGCGGAAAATTGATGCGTACTCGCAGCCGATGACGCCTGCGCCATAAATAATTACGTGGCGTGGTTCGTGATGCAGATTAAGAATGGAATCGCTGTCGTATACGCGCGGATGCGTGAAATCGACTTCCGGGGGACGATACGGGCGCGACCCACAGGCTATCACGAACTTTTCGGCGGTGATCATTTCAACCGAGCCGTCGTGGCATTCCAGCGCGATGGTGTGTTCATCAACAAACCTTGCGTCACCTTGCAGCATCTCGCAGCGGTTGCGCTCGTAAAAGCTTTGGCGCATGCGGGTTTGCTGATTGATCACGCTATCGGCGTGGTTAAGGATGTCGGCAAAAGAGGAACGGAGAAGGTGGGTGTGGTCGCTGTATAAAGGGTTTTGATTAAATTCGATAATACGGCTAACGGCATGGCGGAGTGCTTTGGAAGGGATGGTGCCCCAGTGGGTGCAACCGCCGCCAACGTTGTGGTAGCGCTCAATCACGGCTACCCTGGCGCCAAGCTTAACCAGCCCCATTGCAGCGCCTTCGCCGCCCGGGCCGGAACCAATTACTACTGCATCATAATCGTAGGTGTGTGACATGGTAAGGCTTACCTGTTCTTATACATAAAAGCAACATGATGGTAACATCATCGGTGGTATAACCCAATTATCCCTGTGCTTTTTCCTTTTTTCCGCGAGTAACCTCCCGTAAACAATCATTCACAATCCTGTATAAAAGCGGTAGCGTTACAGTCTGGTATAGTGCCAGTTCGGTTTAAGGGATTCAGGCAACATGATGGGTGTCAGAGCGCAACAAAAAGAACGCACCAGGCGTTCTCTGGTCGAGGCCGCGTTTAGTCAGCTAAGTGCTGAACGGAGTTTCGCCAGCCTCAGTTTACGCGAGGTTGCACGAGAAGCAGGGATTGCTCCAACGTCGTTTTACCGCCACTTTCGCGATGTTGATGAATTAGGCCTGACGATGGTCGATGAGAGCGGTCTGATGCTGCGTCAGCTGATGCGTCAGGCTCGCCAGCGTATTGCTAAAGGTGGGAGCGTGATCCGCACCTCCGTTTCTACCTTTATGGAGTTTATTGGTAATAACCCTAACGCTTTTCGTTTATTGCTGCGTGAACGTTCCGGTACGTCTGCCGCTTTTCGAGCCGCAGTGGCGCGTGAAATACAGCATTTCATTGCGGAACTCGCCGACTATTTAGAGCTTGAGAATAGTATGCCGCGCAGCTTTACCGAAGCGCAGGCGGAAGCGATGGTAACCATTGTTTTTAGCGCCGGTGCCGAAGCGCTGGACGTTGATCCCGATCAGCGTCGGCAGCTTGAGGAGCGCCTGGTATTGCAGCTGCGCATGATTTCAAAAGGCGCGTATTACTGGTATCGCCGGGAACAGGAAAAGCTGTCGCTGGCCCAACTACCCGAGGAGTGAAGAACGAGCAATGAAACAGTTACAAGAAAGAGGGACGCTGGTGCTGGCGTGGGTGGCTGGCCTGTCGATTAACGGAACCTTCGCCGCGCTGTTCAGTTCGGTGGTGCCGTTTTCCATTTTCCCCCTTATTGCTCTGGTGCTGGCGCTGTACTGTTTGCACCAGCGCTATCAGAACCGAACCATGCCGGTCGGGCTGCCGAGTCTCGCCGCGGCCTGTTTTGTGCTCGGGGTACTGGTATACAGTGCCGTGGTTCGCGTTGAGTATCCGGCCATTGGTTCTAACTTCCTGCCCTCTATCCTGTCGGTGGCGCTGCTGTTCTGGATTGGCTTCAGAGTTCGTGCCCGCAGGGCGCAGACGGTAGAATAAGCCAGACTGATGTTTTCCCTCATCGAACCACGAAGAGGGAAAAATCACGCTTTTCCCTTCTTCGTCAGTAACCTAACGGACGCCCTGGCGTCCGTTTTGCTATTTACGTGTCAGCCACACGCCGCATTCCATATGATGCGTATAGGGGAACTGATCGAACAGCGCCAGGCGTGAAACCTGATGCGTTTCCGTCAGGATCTCCAGATTCTCACATAGCGTTTGCGGGTTGCACGAAATGTAGAGGATCTGCGGGTAGGCCTGCACCATTTTCACCGTGTCAGCATCCAGGCCACTACGCGGGGGATCGACAAAAATCGTCTCGCACTGGTAGCTTTTCAAATCAATGCCTTTAAGGCGATTGAACTCACGTACGCCGTTCATCGCCTGCGTAAACTCCTCCGCCGCCATGCGAATGATCTGCACATTCTCAATTTCGTTGGCGGCAATATTGTATTGCGCCGCCGCAACGGATGGCTTGGCGATTTCGGTAGCCAGTACGCGATTAAAATTACGCGCCAGAGCCAGCGAGAAATTTCCATTACCGCAGTACAGCTCCAGCAGATCGCCATTAGCATTTTTGGTCGCATCCAGCGCCCACTCAAGCATTTGAATATTTATTGCCGCGTTTGGCTGCGTGAAACTGTTTTCAACCTGACGATAAATCATCTCTTTGCCTGCCACCGGCAGACGTTCGTCGATGTAATCCTGGTCCAGCTCGACTTTTGTTTTTGTCGCGCGGCCAATCAGATGAACGTTGAAACCTCGTGTGCGAAGGCTGTCACGCAGCGCTTTGGCATGTTCTTGCCACTCTTCATCAAGCTTGCGGTGATAAAGCAGTGAAACGACGGCCTGATTGCTCATCGTGGTCAGATAATCGATCTGGAAAAGCTTATGGCGCAGCGCGCGTATCTCCCGCACGCCGTCCAGCATAGCGGGCATCAACTCGTTAATCAGAGAGCTTGCCGCCGGGAAGCTGTCCACCCGAATTCGCTGTTTGGTCTGCTGATCGAACATGATGTGGTAGAGATCGTCCTCGTCATGCCAGATGCGGAATTCAGCACGCATACGGTAGTGGCTGACAGGTGAACGGAACACCTCCGGCGCGGGCGCGGCAAAAGGAGCCATCATGCTTTGCAGGCGGGCGACTTTCTCGGCCAGCTGCGCGTCGTACTGTTCGGTCGGGAGATGTTCGGGGGTCATGAGCGGCTACCTGTGTATGAAGTCAAACTACGCGGCGATTTTAGGGAATAGCCCCGCGATGTCCAGTTTCTTTGTCTGCGGAAGTTCAGCTGGAAGTCTGGACATCTATAAGGCGATAACGGTAGCATGCGTGCTCCGGCCTCCTGAGAGTTAAAAGGGAACCCAGTGGAAATCTGGGGCTGACGCGCAGCGGTAAGGATGAGTGGGATGAATGCGAACGCAGACACTGCTTCTATAAGTGGGAAGTCTTCATCCGTTAAAACACCTCCAAGCCCGAAGACCTGCCGGAATGACGTCGCAATTGGTATAGCTATCGCGTGCTATCGGTTATACCTGCGGCATCCTTATTGGAAAGCGGATGCTTATATAAATGATGATAAAAAAAGTTTCGCTGTTTGCGGCCCTGTCCGTAACGGCGTTTTCTGGCTGGGCGCAAGACAGCAATTCTGACAATACTCTGGTGGTGACGGCTAACCGTTTCCAGCAACCGGTGAATACCGTACTGGCCCCTACCGATGTCGTGACCCGACAAGATATCGACCAGTGGCAGGCTAAATCCCTCAACGACGTTATTCGTCGTCTGCCTGGCGTGGATATTGCGCAGTACGGTGGGCTTGGGCAAGGCTCCTCGATGTTTATTCGCGGCACCAATGCCAGCCACGTTTTAGTGCTGGTGGATGGCGTTCCTGTTGCTCGCCCAGGCATTTCGAATACTGCCGATTTCAACCAAATACCTCTTTCTCTGGTACAGCGCGTTGAGTATATCCGTGGTCCACGCTCCGCCGTTTATGGTTCCGGTGCGATCGGCGGCGTCATTAACGTGATCACTCATTCAGATAAAGAGAAATCCCAGATTACCGCCGGCATGGGTTCAAAAGGTTTTCAGGAATATGACGGTACGCTGCGCCAGCGCTTTGGCGATACCGTAGCGACGGTTGCCGGTTCATATGAATCAACCAAAGGATTTAACGCTCAGCCGCATTCTACTTATAGCGGTGACAACGATCGCGACGGCTCCCGTAAAAAAACGTTCTGGGGCGGCGTAGAGCATAAATTTAACGATGAGTTTGATGGCTTCTTCCGGGGACGCAGCTACACCAACAACAGCGATTACGATCTGGGCAGCCCACCTTATGCCTATAGCGCTAACGAAGAACAGCTTTACAACCAAAGCTATGATGCGGGAATGCGTTTTCACTCCGGCATTTACTCATCACAGCTGATTGCCAGCTACCAGAAAGTGAAGGATTACAACTACAGCAGCGAGTACGGTCGTTATAACGTTGGCACTACGCTTGACCGCATGACGCAGCGTAATCTCCAGTGGGGTAATAACCTTGTTGTTGGGCAGGGTTCTGTCAGCGCTGGTGTAGACTGGCAGCAGCAGCGCCTGGCTTCTTCCGATACCGTGATTAAAGATACCTATAAGCGCGACAACACCGGCCTTTATCTTAGCGGTCAACAGCAGTATGGCGATGTCACGCTGGAAGCTTCCGGTCGCGAGGACCACGACGAGCAGTTTGGCTGGCACGGTACCTGGCAGACAGCCGCAGGCTGGGAGTTTGTGGAAGGCTATCGCGCGACGCTTTCCTACGGTACTGGATTCCTGGCCCCGTCGCTTGGGCAGCAGTTTGGCTCGGCCCGCTTTGGTATCGCCTCAAACCCGAACCTGAAACCGGAAGAATCTAAACAGTGGGAAGCAGGGCTTGAAGGCTTAACGGGTCCGCTGGACTGGCGTTTGTCCGCCTATCGTTACAAAATCCAGAACATGATCACCTACTACTCCGATCCTGTGACCTATCAAGGGGCTTATGACAATATTGCCTCTGCCACTATCAAAGGTCTGGAGTGGACGGGCAGCGTTGATACCGGCATCTTTACTCATAAGCTCACGCTGCAGTATATCGATCCGCGTAACGATCAGAATGATGAGGTGCTGGCGCGTCGGGCCAAGCGCCAGGCGAAGTATCAGCTCGACTGGACGATGTTCGATGTGAATATGGACGTGGCGTGGCAGTATTATGGCAAGCGCTATGACAACAACACCTCAGCTTATAATAATACTCAGCAAATTTTGCCGAGCTACAGCACGGTTGACGTCTCTGCTTCATATCCAGTCACCCCTCATCTGACCGTTCGTGGTAGAATCGCTAACCTGTTTGATAAAGATTACGAGACGGTTTATGGCTATCAAACCCCAGGACGGGAATACTATCTCTCAGGCAGCTATACCTTCTGATGCTCGCCCCACGGTACTGGTGTTCGATTCCGGTGTCGGGGGGCTTTCAGTCTATAATGAGGTCCGGCAGTTATTGCCGGACCTGCACTATATCTATGCCTTCGATAACGTAGCCTTTCCCTACGGCGAAAAAAGTGAAGCGTTCATCGTGGATCGTGTGGTCGAGATAGTGACGGCCGTCCAGGAACGTTATCCGCTGGCACTGGCCATTATTGCCTGTAACACCGCAAGTACGGTTTCTCTTCCTGCCCTCCGTGAAAAATTTGCTTTTCCTGTTGTTGGCGTCGTTCCTGCCATTAAGCCTGCAGCGCGCATGACGGCAAACGGCATTGTTGGGCTGCTTGCCACGCGCGGTACTGTAAAACGTCCTTATACTCATGAGTTGGTGGCAAGGTTCGCAACAGATTGCAAGATTGAGATGCTGGGTTCGGCTGAACTGGTAGAACTGGCGGAAGCCAAATTACACGGCGAACCGGTCTCACTCGTTGAGCTTCGCAAAATCCTGCGCCCGTGGCTGCGCATGAAAGAGCCACCGGATACGGTCGTATTAGGTTGCACCCATTTTCCTCTATTACAGGAAGAACTCTTGCAGGTGTTGCCGGAAGGCACGCGTCTGATAGATTCCGGGGCAGCAATTGCCCGCCGTACGGTCTGGCTTTTAGAACATGAAGCGCCGGAAGCTTTATCCGCAGATGAGAATATTGCTTTCTGCCTGGCTTTCACTCCGGAAACTGCTCTACTAACACCTGTTTTGCAGCGCTACGGCTTCTCAAAGCTCGAAAAACTGGCAGTTTGCAGTGGTTTTGCACAAAAAAGCGACGCTTGAAAAGAAATTGCAAAATAGGGGTTGTCAGCTCCCAGAAAATCCCTATACTGCGCCTCCACTGACACGGCACAACGGC
>CAMLJN010000011.1 GCA_946480445.1 uncultured Buttiauxella sp. | reverse complement strand
CGAGGGGCTGCCGCGTCTGGTGGATGCCGGTCAATGTAATGACGCCTACTCCGCCATTATGCTGGCCGTCACGCTGGCGGAAAAACTGGGCTGCGGCGTCAACGACCTGCCGCTGAGCCTCGTGCTTTCCTGGTTTGAGCAAAAAGCGATTGTTATTCTGCTGACGCTGCTGTCCCTCGGCGTCACCAATATCGTTACTGGCCCCACCGCGCCGGGCTTCCTGACGCCAAATCTGCTGGCCGTGCTCAACGAGAAATTTGGCCTGCGCGCCATCACCACCGTTGAAGACGACATCAAACAACTGATGAGCGCGTAAGGAGCAGCCATGACCATGCCAACGCCGATGTGTCCGTACCGTATGCAGGTGCATCATATTCGCCAGGAAACGCCCGACGTCTGGACGCTGTCGCTGATCAATCACGACTTCTATCCGTACAAGGCCGGGCAATACGCGCTGGTGAGCATTCGCAACAGCGATGAAACGCTGCGGGCCTACACAATTTCCTCCACGCCGGGGCTCAGCCCGTTTGTAACGCTGACAATTCGTCGTATAGAGAACGGCGTTGGTTCCCAATGGCTGACGCAGGAAGTGAAAGTGGGCGATTATCTCTGGCTGTCAGAAGGCCTGGGGGCATTTACCTGCGAAACGCTGACCGCCGGGCGTTATTTGCTGATGGCGGCTGGCTGCGGCGTCACGCCGATTATGTCGATGCGCCGCTGGCTGGCAAAACATCGCCCGCAGGCAGACGTGCAGGTGATTTTTAACGTTCGCTCACCGGAAGACGTTATTTTTGCCGACGAGTGGCGTCAGTACCCGGTTACGCTGATAGCGGAACATAACGCCACGCACGGCTTTATTGCCGGCCGCCTGACCCGCGAGATCCTGGAAGCCGTACCTGACATTGCCTCCCGCACCGTCATGACCTGTGGGCCAGCTCCTTATATGGAGCTGGTGGAAAAAGAGGTCAAAGCGCTCGGCGTCACCGAGTTCTATTGCGAGAAGTTCTTCACCCCGGTTGCCGCCCCGGCGGACGGCGGGCTGAAGTTCACCACGCTTAAACCACTGCGCGAGTTCTATGCGCCAGTTGGCAGCACGCTGCTGGCTGCACTGGAAAGCAACAGCGTACCGGTCAACGCAGCCTGCCGGGCCGGAGTCTGTGGCAGCTGCAAGACAAAAGTCGTCTCCGGAGACTATAGCGTAAGCAGCACTATGACGTTGACGGAGGCAGAGATCGCCAATGGCTACGTTCTCGCCTGCTCATGCCATCCTCAGGGCGATTTAGTGCTCGCCTGATAAAAACCTGCCGCCCGGCCTCCGGGTGGCACTTTCTGCCCTCTCCCTTTCATTTCATTGACTAAGCTTGTTAACGGTAACTGAATCGTGACAAGGAGAACCAATGAAACAGACCGTAGCCGCTTATCTGGCAAAAACCCTTGAAAGTGCAGGCGTGAAACGCATCTGGGGCGTGACGGGGGATTCGTTAAACGGCATCAGCGACAGCCTGAACCGTATGGGCACGATTGACTGGATGCCGACGCGACATGAAGAGGTCGCCGCTTTTGCCGCCGGTGCCGAAGCGCATCTGACCGGCGAGCTGGCCGTGTGTGCTGGCTCCTGTGGGCCGGGCAACCTGCACTTAATCAACGGCCTGTTCGACTGTCATCGCAACCGCGTCCCGGTGCTGGCCATCGCCGCGCATATTCCCTCCAGCGAAATCGGCAGCGGGTATTTCCAGGAAACACATCCCGAAGAGCTGTTCCGCGAATGCAGCCATTATTGTGAGCTGGTGTCATCCCCGGAACAGATCCCGCAGGTGCTGGCCATTGCCATGCGTAAAGCCGTACTCAACCGGGGGGTATCCGTGGTGGTGCTGCCCGGCGACGTCGCCCTGAAGCCTGCTCCAGAGGCCGCCAGCACACACTGGTATCCAGCTCCGCAGCCGGTGATCGTGCCGCAGCCCGATGAGCTGAAAAAACTCGCCCAGCTGCTGCGCTACAACGACAATATCGCCCTGATGTGCGGCAGCGGGTGTGCGGGCGCTCATGAAGAGCTGGTGGCGTTTGCCGCCAAACTCAAAGCGCCGATCGTTCATGCGCTGCGCGGTAAAGAACATGTCGAATATGATAATCCTTACGATGTCGGCATGACCGGGCTGATCGGCTTCTCATCCGGCTTCCACACCATGATGAATGCCGATACGCTGATTTTACTCGGCACCCAGTTCCCGTACCGCGCGTTCTACCCAGCGGATGCGAAGATAATCCAGATCGATATCAACCCAGGCAGCATTGGCGCGCACAGTAAGGTGGATATGGCCCTGATTGGGGATATTAAAGCCACGCTAACCGCCCTGCTTCCGCTTCTGGAAGAAAAAACCGACCGCAGCTTCCTCGATAAAGCGCTGGATAACTACCGCGAAGCGCGTAAAAGCCTGGACGAGCTGGCGCAACCGAGTAACGACGATAAACCCGTCCATCCGCAGTATGTCGCGCAGCAAATCAGCCAATACGCCGATGAGGATGCAATTTTCACCTGCGATGTGGGCACGCCAACCGTATGGGCCGCTCGTTACCTGAAAATGAACGGCAAACGCCGTCTGCTTGGATCCTTCACGCACGGTTCGATGGCTAACGCGATGCCTCAGGCGCTGGGTGCAAAAGCGACCGCCCCCGACCGCCAGGTTGTCGCCATGTGCGGCGACGGTGGCTTCAGTATGCTGATGGGCGACTTCCTCTCCGTAGCCCAGATGAAGCTGCCCATCAAAATCGTGGTGTTTAACAACAGCGTGCTGGGCTTTGTCGCCATGGAGATGAAAGCAGGCGGCTACCTGACGGACGGCACGGATCTGCACCAGACAAACTTTGCCGATATTGCCAACGCCTGCGGGATCACCGGCATTCGGGTAGAAAAGTCTGCCGATCTCGATAACGCCCTGCAACAAGCCTTCAGCATGGAGGGGCCGGTACTGGTGGATGTGGTCGTCGCCAAAGATGAACTGGCTATGCCGCCGCAGATCAAACTGGAGCAGGCGAAAGGCTTTAGCCTGTACATGCTGCGCGCCATCATCAACGGCCGCGGTGACGAGGTTATCGAGCTGGCGAAAACTAACTGGTTCCGGTAAAACAGAGGGATAAATAAGGTTGAAAGGGGATTTTGTCGGGTGGCTAAGTGTCAGCGCCCTGCGCCACGGCAACGCAAAATCCTGCGGCGGATAACGCTTTGTTTATCCGCCCACCGGGAATTATCCTTTTTATTAACTCGTTCAGGAACCTACCGTGATTGATCTACGCAGCGACACAGTAACCCGTCCTTCTGAAGTCATGCTGGAGCAGATGATGGCTGCTCCAACCGGCGACGACGTTTACGGCGATGACCCAACGGTCAATGCCCTACAAGACTACGCGGCCAAAATCAGCGGCAAAGAAGCGGCGCTTTTTTTGCCGACCGGCACCCAGGCTAATCTTGTCGCCCTGCTCAGCCACTGCGAACGTGGCGAGGAGTATATTGTAGGGCAGCTGGCGCATAACTATCTCTACGAGGCAGGCGGCGCGGCGGTGCTGGGCAGCATTCAACCTCAACCCATTGACGCAAACCCGGACGGCTCTTTGCCGCTGGACAAAGTTGCGGCAAAAATTAAACCTGACGATATACACTTCGCGCGCACAAAACTGCTGAGCATTGAAAATACGCATAACGGTAAGGTTTTGCCCCGTGAGTATTTACAGCAGGCCTGGGAATTTACCCGCCAGCACAATCTGGCTCTGCACGTTGACGGCGCGCGTATTTTCAATGCGGTGGTGGCCTATGGCTGCTCGCTTGAAGAAGTCGTGCGCCACTGCGACACCTTCACTATTTGTCTGTCCAAAGGACTGGGTACGCCGGTTGGCTCACTGCTGGTTGGCAGCCATGAGTACATTAAGCGCGCCGTTCGTTGGCGTAAAATGGTTGGCGGCGGCATGCGTCAGGCCGGGATTCTGGCAGCGGCAGGCTTATACGCCCTGGAAAACAACGTTCAGCGCCTGCGTGAAGACCACGATAATGCCCACTGGCTGGCCGGTGAGCTGCGCGAGATTGGTGTGGATGTGACACGCCAGGACACCAATATGGTGTTTGTTCGCGTTCCGGCGGAACAGACCGCAAGCCTGGGCAAGTTTATGCGTGAACGTGGCGTGCTGATGAGCGCGGGGCCTGTAACCCGGCTTGTCACCCACCTCGACGTCAGCCGTGCTCAGCTCGCAGAAGTCGTTGCGCACTGGCGCGCGTTTTCGCAGCGCTAACCGAGGGATCAGGGATGACAAAGCAACCCCAAAGGATTCTGGTCCTTGGCGCAAGCGGCTATATCGGCCAGCATCTGGTGCCCAGGCTTGCCGAGGCGGGGCATCAGGTGATAGCCGCCGCCCGACGGGTGGACTGGCTTAAAAAGCAGGGATGGCCGGGCGTAGAGTGTCGCCACGTTGATTTGCAATGGCCGCACCGACTTACCGCCCTGCTTGCAGGCGTGGATACGCTTTATTATCTCGTGCACAGCATGGGTGACGGGCCCAATTTCGTGGAACACGAGCGCCAGGCCGCCCTGAATCTGCGGGATGCCCTGGCCGAACAACCCGTTAAACAAATTATCTTTCTCAGCTCGTTGCAGGCCCCGAACGGGGAGCAAAGTTCCGACCATCTACACGCCCGGCAGCTCACGGCCGATATTCTGCGAGATTCCGCTTCTCCGGTAACGGAATTACGGGCGGGCATTATCATTGGTGCCGGGTCCGCCGCCTTCGAAGTAATGCGCGATATGGTGTATAACCTGCCGGTCCTGACCCCGCCGCGCTGGGTTCGTTCGCGAACTTCGCCCATCGCGCTGGAGAATCTGCTCTTTTATCTCGTGGCTCTGCTGGAACATCCCTCGGCGGAAAATCGCCTGTTCGAAGCCGCCGGGCCAGAAATCCTCAGCTATCAGCAGCAGTTTGAGCGCTTTATGGCGATAAGCGGGCGGCATCGCCCTCTGATTCCCATTCCTCTTCCGACGAGCTGGATCTCCGTCTGGTTTCTTAACGTGATCACTTCCGTTCCGCCGACGATCGCCAAGGCGCTGATCCAGGGGTTGAAACACGATCTGCTGGCGGATGATCGGGCCCTGCGCGAGCTCATCCCGCAGACGCTGCTAACCTTTGATGAAGCCGTGCGGGCGACGCTTGCAGATGAAAACAAGCTGGCCAACTCGCAGGACTGGGGCTACGACGCGCAGGCGTTTGCCCGCTGGCGCCCCGATTATGGTTTCTTCCCGAAGCAGGCCGGCTGCACCGTAAAAACCAGCGCCAGCCTTCGTGAACTGTGGACCGTGGTCAATCAGCTTGGCGGCAAAGAAGGTTACTTTTTTGGCAACGTGCTGTGGAAAACGCGTGCGCTGATGGATTTGCTGGCTGGTCACAGGCTGGCAAAAGGCCGCCCCGGACGCGCGATGCTTGAAGTGGGTGACGCGGTCGACAGCTGGAAAGTGATCATCGTTGAACCTGAAAAAGAGCTGGCGCTGCTGTTTGGTATGAAAGCCCCGGGCCTCGGCAGGCTGACGTTCACGCTCAATGATGAAGGCGATAAAAGAACCCTCGACGTTCGCGCGTTCTGGCATCCTCACGGCACGGCAGGGCTTTTCTACTGGCTGGTGATGATCCCCGCGCATCTGTTTATCTTTCGGGGAATGGCGAAGCGGATAGCACATTTAGCGGAAAAATCTGCGCAAAACCCGCGGTTATAGTCTTATTCTTACTACTCTTAGTACTTTAGCCATTGCAAGCGCTGCCATTTCACGGAAAAATGCGCAGCGTTAATCTCAAACCAAATGAGTTGGTCGACATGAAGGTACTGGTCACGGGCGCCACCAGCGGTTTAGGCCGAAACGCGGTCGAATATTTACGTGCCAAAGGCATCAGCGTTCGTGCTACGGGCCGCAATGAGGCCATGGGCAAGCTGCTGCAAAAAATGGGCGCCGAGTTTGTCCATGCGGACCTGACGGAGCTTGTCTCGTCCAAAGCCAAGGTGATGCTCGCCGATGTCGACACGCTCTGGCACTGCTCAAGCTTCACCTCGCCGTGGGGCACCCAGGAAGCTTTTGATCTCGCCAACGTGCGGGCAACCCGCCGCCTGGGTGAGTGGGCCGTGGCCTGGGGGGTGCGCAACTTTATTCATATCTCCTCCCCGTCGCTCTATTTCGATTATCACCACCATCGCAATATCAGCGAAGACTTCCGGCCGGTACGTTTTGCCAACGAGTTTGCCCGCAGCAAAGCCGCCAGCGAAGAGGTGATTCAACTGCTGGCCCAGGCAAACCCGCATACCCGCTTCACCATCTTGCGTCCGCAGAGTCTTTTTGGGCCGCACGATAAAGTCTTCTTCCCGCGCCTGGTGCAGATGATGCGTCATTACGGCAGCGTGCTGCTGCCGCGCGGCGGAGATGCGCTGGTTGATATGACCTACCTCGAGAACGCCGTTCACGCGATGTGGCTGGCAACCGAGCGCGACGCGCTGCCTTCCGGGCGCGCCTATAATATTACCAATATGGAAGCCCGCCCGCTGCGCACCATCGTGCAGAAGCTTATCGACGAGCTGGGTATCCGGTGCCGCATTCGTTCGGTGCCCTATCCTATGCTGGATATGATTGCTCGCGGGATGGAGAAATTCGGCAACAAGGCCGCACGCGAACCTGCCCTGACGCATTACGGCGTTTCTAAGCTGAACTTCGATCTGACGCTGGATACCACGCGGGCGGAAAACGAACTGGGCTACCAGCCTATTGTCACCCTCGATGAAGGAATAAGGCGCACCGCGCTTTGGTTAAAAGATCACGGTACGCTTCACCGCTGATTATCCCTGCCCGTATTTTTCCAGCAGCGCCTGCGCAATCGCCTGACTTTGTGCATCCGCCACGCCGTTATACAGCGTCGGGCGGAAGTGCATCTGGAAAGCGGTGATAACGCGGCGCTGTTGCGCTTCCGTCATGCCCGCCTCCACCTGGTAGCCATAGCGTGAGAGCAAATCAAGCAGGCTCGCCGTCTCTACCGGCTCGTAAGGGTCGCGCCCGTTTAAATAAAACGCCACCCTTGCCGCGTCCGGCCAGGCACCGATGCCTTTTTGGGCAAGCTGCTGCCAGGGGAAGAGCGGGCCAGGATCGACCTTACGCTGAGGGGCAATATCTCCGTGAGCCACGACGTTCTGGGGCGCAATCTGGTAGCGCCCGATGATGTCACGGGCGAGCTTCTCCAGAACGTCTATTTGTGATGCGTTAAACGGATAGAACTGTCTTACCTCTCCATGGCGCGTGTACCCCCGATTTTCCAGTTCAATGCCAATGGAAGTGTCATTGATGCGGGTTGCCCCGCGCCAGAAGCTGATGCCCGCGTGCCAGGCAAGTTCACTTTCCGGCACCAGCTGCCAGATAAGCGGCTTGCCTGCGAACTGCGGGGGGTTATCAGGGATAAGATAATGCGAGCTGACATTTTTATCCGTAAGCGTGGAGAGCGAGCTGTGAAAATCATCGGCGGTGTAGTGAATGACCAGCACCTTTACGCGCGGATAAGCCGCCTGCGCCGCACGACGGGTATCTATTTTATAGCTGCCTTTATCGACGATCCCTTGCTCACCGGCGCAGCCCGCCAGCAAAACCGCAATCAATAACGCAGCAACACGCCCCTTCATCGACGCAGTTTTACCGCAGTGCCGGTGACGCTAACCATCAGCATGCTGCTGTCTTTCCCCACCGTTTCGTAATCAATATCAATGCCCACCACGGCGTTGGCTCCCAGGCTCTCGGCCTGTTCCTGTAACTCTTTAAAGGCAATCTCACGCGCCTTACGTAATTCCTTTTCATAAGCCCCGGAACGTCCTCCGACGATGTCGCGAACGCCCGCGAAAAAGTCGCGGAAAATATTAGCACCCAGAATCGCCTCGCCGGTCACCACGCCGCAGTATTCGGTGATGCTTTGCCCTTCCAGGGTTGGGGTAGTGGTAAATTGCATTGCCTTCTCCTCTCTTTGGATCAATATCTTAGCGCACGAGCCGCCACGCATTTTGGCAACCATACGCTATGCTAAGGTAGTCCTCCTGAGAAAATAAGGAAATAAAAATGCGCAGCTCAGTTTTGGCTCTTCTTCCGTGCGCAATGCTGCTCACGGCCTGCACCACCAGCGTAACACCGGCCTTTAAAGATATTGGCACCCGCACAGGCTCCTGCATCGACCGCGGCCCGGATAGCGTGGCGCAACAGTTTTACGACTACCAGATAGCCCACAAAGCTCAGGGCACCAGCGGGCTGACCGGCCTGCGCCCGTACCTGAGCGATTCGCTCTCAAAACAGCTGCAAAAGGCCAGCACTTCGCCTGATGCGCAAAATGCGTTTATGCGCGGCAATATCTTCTCCAGCCGCGCCGACGGCGCAGACAGCGCAGAGGTGGCGTCCGCCTCCACCATTCCGAATACCGATGCACGAAATATTCCGCTGCGCGTGAAGCTTACCCAGGGCAATCAGAGCTGGCAGGATGAGGTGCTGATGATCCGTGAAGGCCAGTGCTGGGCGGTCGACGACATTCGCTACCTCGGGGCCAATAGCCATGCGCCTTCCGGCAGTCTGCGCCAGGCTATTGAAACTAACTGATGGCGTAAATACCGCCATCCGGGATGGGGAGAAATTCATAACCCACGTAAATAGTCTGGAGTTTATTCATATCTCCGACATTTATTCTTGCCCCCATCCCGCCCCGCTATTTTGTGCTGGTTTCAGGGGAGTAATCCGGTTGTTTTTAAGTTTTAACGCACAAAGATTGCATAACTATTCTGTTAAAGGTAATCTTTGCGGCCTCAATTGCTATGTAACCGCAACGAATGAGCATTCAACTAAACGGCATTAATTGCTTTTACGGCGCCCATCAGGCGCTGTTCGATATCACCCTTGAGTGCCCGCATGGCGAAACGCTGGTGCTGCTTGGTCCGAGCGGCGCGGGCAAGAGTTCGCTGCTGCGTGTGCTTAACCTGCTTGAAATGCCTAAATCCGGGCAGCTCACTATAGCGGGTAATCACTTTGATTTCGCAAATGCCCCGGGCGACAAGGCTATCCGTGAGCTGCGCCAGAACGTCGGTATGGTGTTCCAGCAGTATAACCTCTGGCCGCATCTGACCGTGGTGCAAAACCTGATCGAAGCGCCCTGTCGCGTGCTGGGGTTAAGCAAAGACGCAGCCCGCGCCCGCGCGGATAAGCTGCTTGAGCGTCTGCGCCTCAAACCTTATATGGACCGCTATCCGCTGCACCTTTCCGGTGGTCAGCAGCAGCGCGTCGCTATTGCCCGCGCGCTGATGATGGAGCCGCAGATCCTGCTGTTTGATGAGCCAACCGCCGCGTTGGATCCCGAGATCACCGCGCAAATCGTCAGCATTATTCGCGAGCTGGCAGAAACCAACATCACCCAGGTCATCGTGACGCACGAAGTGGAAGTGGCGCGTAAAACAGCCAGCCGCGTGGTGTACATGGAAAATGGCCATATCGTGGAACAAGGTGAGGCGAGTTGCTTTGCAGACCCGCAAACCGAAGCCTTTAAATTCTATTTATCACACTGATGTTAAACGGGAATATGACAATGAAAAAAGTTCTGCTTGCTGCATTGCTCGCCGGTTTAAGCCTTTCTGCCACGGCTGCGCAAACCCTACGTTTTGCCACGGAAGCATCTTACCCTCCGTTTGAATCTATGGACGCCAGCAATAAAATCGTCGGCTTTGATGTCGATCTGGCTAACGCGCTGTGCAAAGAAATTGACGCTACCTGCACTTTCTCCAATCAGTCATTCGACAGTCTGATCCCCAGCCTGAAGTTCCGCCGTATCGACGCGGTCATGGCCGGGATGGACATCACGCCGGAGCGTGAAAAGCAGGTACTGTTTAGCAACCCTTACTACGATAACTCCGCGCTGTTTATCGGCCAGAAAGGCAAGATTACCGACGTAGCGGCGCTTAAGGGTAAGAAAGTGGGCGTGCAGAACGGCACCACGCACCAGAAATTCATTATGGATAAACATCCTGAAATTACGACCGTTCCTTACGACAGCTATCAGAATGCGAAGCTGGATCTGCAAAACGGGCGTATTGACGCGGTCTTTGGTGATACCGCAGTGGTCACCGAGTGGCTGAAAGCTGAGCCAAAACTTGCGGCCATCGGCGATAAAGTGACAGATAAAGACTACTTCGGCACCGGTCTGGGCATCGCTGTACGTCAGGGCAACACTGACCTGCAGGCGAAGTTCAATACCGCGCTTGAGAAAATTAAGCAA
Organism: uncultured Buttiauxella sp.; assembly: GCA_946480445.1. GTDB lineage: Bacteria > Pseudomonadota > Gammaproteobacteria > Enterobacterales > Enterobacteriaceae > Dryocola. Next base: position 123,524 of record CAMLJN010000011.1, on the reverse strand, counting down.
GATGGAACGTACCAGACCATCTACGAAAAATGGTTCCAGAAGTAAGCCACTGCGAATGAACGAAATGTTTCCTTTAGCAAGCGCCGCCGGGATGACCGTCGGCCTTGCCGTTTGTGCGTTGGTCATTGGCCTGGCGCTGGCGATGCTGTTCGCCGTCTGGGAGTCCGCCAGATGGCGTCCTGTGGCATGGGCTGGCACCGCGCTGGTTACGCTGCTGCGCGGCCTGCCTGAAATTCTGGTCGTCCTCTTTATCTACTTTGGCGCCTCTCAGCTGCTGCTGACGCTGTCTGACGGCTTTAGGCTCAATCTTGGATTTGTGCAGATCCCGGTGCAAATGGAGATAGAGAATTTTGACGTCAGCCCGTTCCTGTGCGGCGTGATAGCTCTGTCCCTGCTGTATTCAGCCTACGCTTCGCAAACGCTGCGCGGCGCGTTAAAGGCGGTGCCCGTGGGTCAGTGGGAGTCCGGCCAGGCGCTGGGCCTGTCCAAAGTCGCCATCTTTTTCCGCCTGATTATGCCGCAGATGTGGCGTCATGCGCTGCCGGGCCTGGGTAACCAGTGGCTGGTGCTGCTAAAAGATACCGCGCTGGTGTCGCTTATCAGCGTGAACGATTTGATGCTGCAAACCAAAAGCATCGCCACCCGTACTCAGGAACCTTTTACCTGGTATGTTATCGCCGCGGCAATCTATCTGCTGATTACGCTGGTCAGTCAGTACATCCTCAACGGGATAGACAGGCGTGCCACGCGCTTTGAACGGAGGCCTGGCTGATGCTGGAGTATTTACCGGAGCTTTTTAAAGGCCTGCATACCAGCCTGACGCTGACCGCCGCTTCGCTTGTCGTCGCGCTGATCCTGTCGCTGATCTTCACCATTATCCTGACGTTGAAAACGCCGGTGCTGGTGTATATCGTGCGCGCTTACATCACGCTGTTTACCGGTACGCCGCTGCTGGTGCAGATCTTCCTGATTTACTACGGGCCCGGGCAGTTTCCGGCGATTCAGAACTACCCTGTGCTGTGGCACCTGCTTTCTGAGCCGTGGCTGTGCGCGCTTATCGCCCTTTCACTGAACAGCGCCGCCTATACGACACAGCTGTTTTACGGCGCGATCCGTGCCATTCCGGAAGGCCAGTGGCAGTCCTGCGGGGCGCTGGGCATGAGTAAGAAAGACACGCTGGCTATTCTGCTGCCGTACGCTTTTAAGCGCGCGCTGTCATCCTACTCCAACGAAGTGGTGCTGGTCTTTAAGAGCACTTCCCTCGCCTACACGATCACACTGATGGAAGTGATGGGCTATGGGCAACTGCTGTACGGACGCACCTACGATGTGATGGTGTTCGGTGCGGCAGGCCTGGTGTATCTGGTGGTTAACGGCGGATTAACGCTGCTGATGCGCCTGATTGAACGCCGTGCACTGGCGTTTGAACGCCGTAATTAAGCCATAAGGGGAACCCATTGGTTCCCCTTCTTCCATCTGCCCGTGGCGTTAAGCCGTCAAAAAAACAGCACGTTAATCAACAGTAACATCACCACGCCGGTATGGTAGAGGCCATACGCCACACTTTGATCTGCCCCTGCACTTCCGTTACGCCCAGCGAACGGTTACCCCCCCCCAGAAGTAAGCGTCATCTTAGCGGCTACCAAAGCCGCTAATCGCAATCAGTAAGCCTGCGCCTCCACCATCACCGGGTGGCCTGCGGCGATAAACATCTGTACCAGCGACAGCGGCCAGGCAGTGGGTCTGCTGCATTTAACCGATCTGCTTAACGGGCACCTGCTACAAACAACACATAAAAATACATTTTTATTGAATATAAATTCATTTGCTGGCAAGGTTAGCTGACGTCGGGAAACGACGATTTCAGCATAAACACGACAGACGGGAGCCGTACAAATGAAGACGTTATTTTTGGCCACTATGCTTGCTACGGCCGCATTCAGCGCCAACGCAACAGATAAAATCAGCTTTGGTTCTTCGGCCACCTATCCGCCCTTTGAATCGCTGGATGCCAGCAATCAGATCGTCGGCTTTGATATGGATCTGGCAAAGGCTTTATGCAAACAGATGCAGGCGGAGTGCACTTTTACCAATCACGCTTTTGACAGCCTGATCCCGTCTTTAAAATTCCGTAAATACGACGCGGTGATCTCCGGCATGGACATCACGCCAGAGCGCAGCAAGCAGGTCGCTTTCACCGATCCCTACTATGCAAACTCCGCCGTAGTGATTGCCAAAAAAGGCGCCTTTACCTCCCTTGCCGACCTGAAAGGAAAGCGCATCGGCATGGAAAATGGCACCACACACCAGAAATACCTGCAGGACAAGCATCCGGAAATCAAAACGGTTTCTTATGACAGCTATCAGAACGCCATTATCGACCTGAAAAATGGCCGTATTGACGGGGTATTTGGCGACACTGCGGTGGTCAATGAGTGGCTGAAGACGAATCCGCAGCTGGGTACGGTCGGCGAGCACGTAACCGATCCACAATATTTCGGCACGGGTTTGGGCATTGCTGTTCGCCCGGAAAATCAGGCGCTGCTGAAGAAGCTTAACGCTGCGCTGGCGGCCATCAAAGCCGATGGTACCCTACAGAAAATTAACGACCAGTGGTTCCCACAGTAATTTCCCCTCTTGCAACCCTCCCCCTGTGGGGCGAGGGTTGACAGGCCTTACTCCCGAACCAGCAGCGCCAGCACTTCGTAATGCGCCGTATGAGGGAACATATCAAACAGCTGTACGCGCTCCACCCGATAGCCTGACAGTGAAGTCATATCTGTTGCCATGGTCTGCGCGTTGCAGCTTGAGTAGATAATGTATTGCGGCGCGACGCCGTTAAGGTAGTAGCACAGCGCCTGGCCGATACCGCGTCTGGGGGGATTAACCAGCACCAGGTCGGGAATGTCCTGCTGATCGGTAGCAAACTGCGTGGAGTCCAGCGCCTGAAAGTGAATGTTCGTCAGCCCCAGTTTTTCAGCCGACTGGCGTGCGCTGGCGATAGCTTCCGGTGCGATTTCAATGCCGGTAAGCTTCATGTTCGGGGTTGCACAGTGCAGGCCAAACCCGCCGACGCCGCAGAATAAATCCCACATATGCCTGACCGGCAATGCCCTGACCCATTCACGCGCGGTGGCATAAAGCGAGGCGGCAACAACGGGGTTCGTCTGGAAAAAGCTTTGTGGGCGAATGTAGAGCGGTACGCCGTTGAACTGTTCTTCCAGCGCACGCTGTTCCGTAAGCGCTATCTCCTGCTCCCCTTCCATGATAGCCATATGCACCGGCTGAATATTCGCCGAAATCACCTTTAGCTGCGGGAGCTGCTGTTGCAGCCAGGGCAGCGCCGCGCGGAGCTGTTCCAGCTTGGCTTCAGAGCGCAGCACGAAGCGCAGCATCAGCCCCCCGTCGAGCCGGCTTTCCGTCAGCAGGAGGTACTTCAGCTCGCCGCGTTTGCGGGCGACGTTATAAGGGGTTAATCCGGCGCGGGCGATAAAGGGCTTCAGAATGGCGAAGATCGCCTGAAAAGAAGCGGGGTAAAGAGGACAGTCGGTGAGATCTTCCGGCGTCCCGTCGCGGTGCAGCATGCCAAGCAGCGGTTTTTCGACGCTGCCACTGACGACCATTTTCGCTTTGTTGCGAAACGCCTGCTCAGGCCCGCTTACGGGCGCACACCACTCTTTCACCGCAATGTCGCCCAGCAGCCTGTGCAGGTCGTTCATTCTGGCGGTAAGCTGCTCGGCTACCGGCTGTTCAATCCACTGACAGGAGCGGCAACGGTGTGCGTCATAAAGCGCGCAGTGCATAATAAAATCCTAAAACCTGGGGGCACAGAGTGTAACACTGCGCGCTTACTGAAGTTTAAAAAAAAGCCTGCTGCGCGAGGGGACAAACAGCAAAAATAGCACCAGCATATCCGGCAGCTTCTGCATCATCAGCGAATGGAAGATTTCGCGCTTTGACTCGCCAGGAATGCTGAACAGCTCAGGATAGCCCCATCCCAGAGAGGCCGCCCAAAGATAGCTAACGGCGATGACCTGCGTGGCGAGATAAACCCAGCGCCCCCACGTCTGCCCTTTCAGGATCACAAACGCGCAGCGCAGTTCGACGCACAGCATGATCAGGCTGCCCAGAAAGATAAACGTCAGGTTCCAGGTTTGCACGCTGCGGTGCACAAAATCCACTATTCCCCGCACGCCCAGCAGATTAAGCAGCATCAACAGATCCAGACACCTTGTGGTCAGGATAGCGATAGCCGCCACTGCGACAAGCGTAGGGACGTTTAATTTAGCTTGATGACTGCGTCGTTTCCTGAAAATTTGCTCTACCTCGCGTTCCATACGGCACAGTGCCGCGTCGGACGCGGCACTGGAGGTAATAATAATTGCAGATTTTTAGCGTTTCAGCCACGCCTTGCACGCTGGATATCGCGCAAGCGCTGCTTTTCTGCTCGCGCCATAATCCACCATGCGATCAGGCCAATAATCCCTACCACGCCAAGGATGATAGACGCCAGGGCGTTAATTTCCGGATTGACCCCCATGCGCACGCTGGAAAAGACCAGCATCGGCAGGGTTGTCGCACCTGGACCGGACACGAAACTGGCAATCACCAGATCGTCCAGGGAGAGGGTGAAAGCCAGCAGCCAGCCGGAGACGATCGCCGGAGCAATCATCGGTACGGTGATCACGAAAAAGACTTTCAGCGGCGTGGCACCTAAATCCATCGCAGCCTCTTCAATGGAGCGATCCAGCTCCCGCAGGCGCGAACTGATGACCACTGAAACATAGGCGGTACAGAATGTCACATGGGCAAGCCAGATGGTGAGCATGCCACGATCGCTCGGCCAGCCAATGGCATGGCCGAGGGCCACAAACAGCAGCAGCAGCGAAAGCCCGGTGATCACATCCGGCATAACCAGCGGCGCGGTGAGCATAAAAGCAAAGCCCGTCGATCCCCGGAAAGTCCCGAACCGCACCATCACTACCGCCGCAATCGTGCCGAGAATAACCGCCATAGTGGCCGCCGCCGCCGCAATCGTCAGGCTCAGCCCTACCGCGCTCATCATGGCGGAGTCGCGGAACAACTCCACATACCAGCGTGTGGACCACCCCGCCCAGACCGTCACCAGTTTTGAGCTGTTGAAGGAATAAATCACCAGCATCAGCATCGGCGCATACAGGAAGGTAAAGCCGATAACCAGGATGGCAATTCGCCACGGGGAACGTACTACCGGTAGATTGTTCATGCGTGGTCCCCCGCCGTTTTATTCTGGTATTTGTGGAACCACAGAATCGGCACAATCAGCAGCAACAGCATGATAATGGCGACGCTTGAAGCCACCGGCCAGTCACGGTTATTAAAGAACTCCTGCCACAGCACGCGGCCAATCATAATGCTGTCCGGCCCGCCGAGCAGTTCGGGGATAACAAACTCGCCTACGGCCGGAATAAAGACCAGCATCGAGCCTGCGATAATCCCGCCTTTGGTCAGCGGCACAATCACGCTGAAAAAGGTCTTCAGCGGGCGAGCCCCCAGGTCCAGGGAAGCTTCCACTAGGGAATAGTCGATACGCGTCAAAGCGGTATAAATCGGCAGTACCATAAACGGCAGATAGGCGTAAACAATCCCGATATACACCGCAAGATTGGTGTGCAGAATGGTCAGGGGCTGATCGATGACGCCGAGCCAGATCAGCACGTTGTTCAGCACGCCGTTATTCTTGAGGATCCCCATCCAGGCATAAACGCGGATCAGGAACGACGTCCATGACGGCAGGATGACCAGCAATAGCAGAATATTCCGCGTTGAGGGCTTACTGTGGGCAACGGCCCACGCGAGCGGATAGCCCATCGCCAGGCAGCACAGCGTAGAGACGGCGGCGACCTGCAACGACTGGAGATAGGCCTCCGCGTAAAGAGGATCGTCGGTCAGCTGAAAATAGTTGGCAAAATTCAACGCGACCGACAGCTGATCGTCAGCCCAGGTCATCAGATCCGTATAGGGTGGGATCGCGCGCGCCATTTCCGCAAAGCTGATTTTAAAGACAATCAGGAACGGCAGCATAAACAGCAGGATCAGCCACAGGTACGGCAGCGCGATAACCAGCTTACGGCCATGCGCCATCTGCATGCGCGCAAGCCAGGGTTTAAAGCCTCCGGCTGGCGAGACGACCGGGCGTTCAGTTAACAGGCTCATACGCCCTCCTTAAACCGTCAGAACCACACAGCTGTCCGCATCCCAGCAAAGGTTCACTTCGTCGCCCCATGTCGGAGCACCTTTGCGGAATCGCTGGTCGTTTTGCATCTGCGCACTGATCATCTGCCCGCTTTTGAGGCGCACATGATAAATAGAGAGATCGCCCAGATACGCAATGTGTACCACCTCGCCTACGGCAAAGTTAAACCCATCGGCTGGCGGGGCATCGCAAAGCATGACCTTCTCCGGACGTAGCGCGACGTAAACCGGCACGTTGTCCACGACGGAAGCATCAGGATCGACCTTTAACGGATGCACAAGCCCGGGGCTGTCGATAATCAGGCCGTCTTCCTCACGCGCTTTCAGCAGCCCTTCAAAAACGTTCACGGAGCCAATAAATTCTGCGCTGTAGCGGGTGGTTGGGTGCTCGTAAATCTCCTCAGGCTCGCCAATTTGCACGAATTTGCCGCGGTTCATAATGGCGATACGCCCGGCCATGGTCATCGCTTCTTCCTGGTCGTGGGTAACCATCACGCAGGTCACGCCCACGCGCTCAAGTATATCCACCACTTCAAGCTGCATACGGTCGCGCAGTTTTTTATCCAGCGCTCCCATGGGTTCATCGAGCAGTAAAAGCTTCGGCCGTTTCGCAAGACTACGCGCCAGGGCGACACGTTGACGCTGGCCGCCGGAAAGCTGATGCGGCTTGCGTTTGGCAAACTCCTGCATGTGCACCAGCGTCAGCATTTCCTGCACGCGCTGGGTAATCTCTGCTTTCGGCAGCTTATCCTGCTTCAGGCCAAAAGCGATGTTCTGCTCCACCGTCATATGCGGAAACAGAGCATAGGACTGGAACATCATGTTAATCGGACGCTGGTACGGCGGCACATGAGATAAGTCCACGCCGTCGAGCACGATCTGCCCGGCGCTCGGCGCTTCAAAACCGGCCAGCATGCGCAGCAGCGTAGATTTGCCGCAGCCGGAGGGGCCAAGCAGCGCAAATATTTCGCCTTTATAGATGGTGAGGCTGACATCATCCACGGCGTGTTGTCCGTCGAAGGATTTGGTCAGATTGCGGATTTCCAGCAGCGGGGTCAGCGCCTTACGCGCTTTCGCTTGCGGACGGAGGATTGCGTCGCTCAATTATGTTGCTCTCCGGCAAAAACTTAGACGTGTACGGCCCGGTTGCCGCACAAATAACGCGACGCAGGCCAGAGGAGCCTGCGTCCGTGTTGGGGCAACTGCACCATTGGGGTGCAGCGCCCCGTTGTAAACCTTGTTAAGTGGCTAACAGGTTTACTTATTTCCCAGTTTTAACTTTAGTCCATGCGCGAGTGATCACACGGTCAACTTTGGGTGACAACACTTTTTGTGTGAAGAGCTTCGCACGCACATCTGCCGGCGGATAAATCCCCGGGTTATCGCGCACTTCCGCACTCAGCAACGGCGTCGCCTCTTTGTTAGCGTTAGCGTAATAGACGTGGTTACTGATATTTGCCACCACGTCAGGCTTCATCAGGTAATTAAGGAACTGATACGCTTCGTCTTTATTTTTCGCATCTGTCGGCATGGCGAACATATCGAAGTACACCATCGCCCCTTCCTTAGGAATACTGTAAGCAATATTCACGCCATTCTTCGCGTCTTTAGCCCGGTTAGCGGCCTGCAGAATATCTCCCGACCAGCCAATCGCCACGCAAATATCGCCGTTGGCCAGATCGTTGATGTACTGCGAGGAGTGGAAATAGCGTATGGAAGGACGCAGCTTCAGCAGCAGATCGTTTGCTGCCCCGGTGTAATCCTGTGGGTTGGCGCTGTTAGGATCTTTGCCCAGATAATGCAACACGCTGGCGTAAATCTCGCTTGGCGCATCCAGGAACGAGACGCCGCAGCCTTTGAGTTTTTCAAGGTTTTCCGGCTTAAAGATCAGATCCCAACTGTTCACCGGCGCATCTTTACCTAGCGCGGCTTTCACCTTCTCCACGTTATAGCCGATACCGGTCGTCACCATCATATAAGGAATGCCGTATTTATTATCGTGATCGTTTTGCGCCACGAGTTTGAGCATTTCCGGATCGAGATTTTTGTAATTCGGCAGCTTACTTTTATCAAGGGGCTGGAAAATGCCCGCCTGAGCCTGACGTTCAAGAAACTGGGAAGAAGGCACCACGAGATCGTAGCCGGTACTGCCAGCCATCAGCTTGCCTTCCAGCACTTCGTTGGAGTCGAACACGTCGTACACCACTTTAATGCCGGTTTCTTTGCTGAAGTTTGCCAGCGTATCCGGGGCAATATAATCCGACCAGTTATAGACGTGCAGCGTCTTTTGTTCAGCCGCAAGCGAGGTGGCCGACACCGCCATCAGCGCCCCCGCAACCAGAGCCGACAACCATTTTTTTTGGGCAAACATATCTTATTCCTTCTGAATAAAGGGTAAACCCCGCCGTCGCGAGCTTAAATTACTCAATACAACTTTACGCGTGAAGTCTCACCGTCGAGCCATGCAAGAATCATGCATCTCTATTCATGTCGCAGGAAATAAAGAAGGGCCATTTTCTGCAGACGTTGCACGCTTTTAGCCGCCCCGCAAGCATAACTGTAGCCAGGGTTTGCGAACAGAGCACAGGAAAAAAAACGCCGTTTATCAATTTTTTAAGGATAGAAGGTCGATGAGATGCCGCCACGCGGCGGATAAGGCAGAGAATCATGCTGGGTGGGAGGCGTTGATGCAGAATAAAAATTCACAGAACGCAGCGGACCTGGTCGCCACTGCGCCTGAAATCGCGGGACTTAGTGCAGGAAGTGGGTTTGCACAGCGGTGTCGACAGGGGCTTCTTCTTCAGAAACAAAGAGCAGCTGGTTAGCACAGGCTTCAAGAATAACCATCGAGATCTGCTCTTCGCTCTGTTTAACAAAGGCGGCAAACTGATCGCGCGTAATACCCACCGCGGCCTGCAACGACTGGCAGACAACCAGCTTCGGCAGATTATCGTCCTGCACGTCAAGGAAAGCCTTCACGGTAAGCGAACTTGCGTTGATGGAGGAGAGATCCGAGGCCAGCGGCAGCAGTGCGGAGGGTTTTACCTCAGCCAGCGCAGAAAACAGCACGATATTATCAACCAGATCGATTTTGGCATCATAAACACCATCGAAATTCTGCATATGCGGCAAATGCAGCGCCTGGCAGGTATCGCACTCGAAAATAGTCACACCGATTTCATCCAACCAGCGGCGTAAAATGTCCAGAGTAGGGACAACGAGTGAATCCATAAATGCAGATGCCTCTTAAAGATGGTGAAAGTCGCGCCATAGCTTACGCAAAAATGACGCCTCATACTAGTTTATGCGCCTAAAGCAACGGTAATGTACGTGCTGTCCGCCCTCATCCACCGGTTTTCAGACAAAATCCCGGCTGCGCCTGGCGCTCGACCCACTTGATCATCAGCGTCGCGATATCGACCCCGCTCGTTTTTTCGATCCCTTCAAGGCCGGGGGAAGCGTTAACCTCCATCACCAGCGGACCGCGCCTGGCGCGCAGAATGTCCACCCCCGCTACGTCGAGACTCAGAGTGGCGGCCGCCTGCAAGGCAATCTCACGCTCGCGTTCGGTGATCGTCACCTGATTTGCCCGCCCGCCGCGGTGCAGATTGGAACGAAAGTCGCCGGGTTTAGCCTGCCGTTCAATGGCCGCCACCACTTTATTGCCAACCACCAGACAACGAATATCCGCGCCCTTCGCTTCTTTTATATATTCCTGAACCAGAATGTGCGCATTCAATCCGCGAAAAGCGTCGATAACGCTCTCCGCCGCCTGCCGGGTTTCGGCCAGCACCACGCCTATCCCCTGAGTCCCTTCGACCAGCTTCACCACCAGCGGCGCGCCGCCAACCATGTCGATCAGGTCGCTGGTGTCATCCGGCGAATGGGCAAAACCGGTCACCGGGAGATCTATGCCCTGCCTGGCGAGCAGCTGTAGCGAACGGAGCTTGTCTCGCGCACGCGTAATCGCTACGGATTCATTAAGCGGGTAACTTCCCAGCATTTCGAACTGACGCAGAACGGCCGTGCCATAAAAGGTAATGGCCGAGCCAATACGCGGGATAACCGCATCGTAATGCGGCAGCTGACGCCCTTTATAATGCACCGACGACGCCGCCGGGTTGATACTCATATAGCACGAAAGCGGATCGATAATTTCAACCGTGTGTCCACGGCGCACCGCCGCCTCACGCAGACGTTTACAAGAATAAAGCGTTCCATCCCGGGACAAAATGGCGATTTTCACCCTGCACCTCAGCGTTTACAGTCCGATAATAACAGCCGCTTAATCATATCACTGCGCCAGGCAGCGTGTCGGGGGACTTTTTGAGCGCGTCAATTAATTGCCGGGTCGTGGAGGTTAGCTGTTGAGGATCGTAGACGGCATACAGATCGGCCGGGATTGCCCTGGTCGGCGGGCGGAAAACCACGCCGGGCCAGCTCATTTGTGCGTAGCTGTCGGCCATGATGGTCAGCCCCAGACCGATGCTCACCAGCGCCAGCACTGTTTGTGGCTCCACGGCTTCGCGCACCACGCGTGGCGAAAAACCGGCCTCGCGACACACTCTTTGCAAAAATGTCCAGTCAGAATGGATAGCCGTCATCGTCACAAAGGCTTCGTGCCGCAGCTGAGCGATATCGACAGACGTCTGTTTTGCCAGCGGATGCTGCTCCGGCAGCGCCACCATAAAGGTGGCATCGTGGAGCTTTTCGCTGGCTAACCCGGCCGGGGGCGTAGTTTCCATACGCCAGATACCGGCATCAATGTCATGGCGCTCCAGCAGCGCCAGCTGATCGCCGGGGGATTTTTCCCGAAACTGAATTTCTATCGCCGGATAATCAGCAATAAAACGCTGCAAACCCAGACGCAGCCCGCCCCAGATTGCCGTCCCCACTATCCCCAGATGAATACGCCCGCCCTCGCCGCGCCCAATTTGCTCAACCCGTGCAAAAGCCATGTTCGCATTGGCCAGTAGCTGCTGTGTTTCCTGCAAAAGCACTTCACCCGCGTGCGTGAGCGCCACGCTGCGGGAATGGCGAATAAACAGCATGGTGCCCAGCTGGGACTCCAGCTCTTTGATGTGGAAGCTCAGCGGCGGCTGAGACATATTCAGCCGGGCGGCCGCTTTACCAAAATGAAGTTCTTCGGCAACCGCCTGGAAATAACGCAGGAGTTTCAGGTCGGTACGGTAGATTCGCTGTGTCGTGTTCATGGGGCTCCTTCCTTGTGGAAGCCCCATAAACTACCATCCCTGCGCCGGTCTGTAATGTTCCGCGCGCTAATGTGCGAGCGGTGCCGAAGACTTAAGCGAAGACGTATGCCGGTACTGGAAGCTAAAGTGAAAAATTACCGCCAGCACCAGCGCGTAAGCGGCAAACACCAGCCAGATGGTTGTCCAGTCTTTTACGCCATCCACGGAGAAGTAATCCACCACGTAGCCGCTGAGAATAGCCCCAACGTAAGCGCCCACTCCGTTGACCATCGTCATAAACAGCCCCTGCGCGCTGGCCCTGATACGTGACTCAACCTCCTGCTCAACGAACACCGAGCCGGAAATATTAAAGAAGTCGAACGCGCAGCCGTACACCACCATAGAAAGCAGCAACAGCACAAAACCAAAGGCAGACGGATCGCCCCAGGCAAAAAGCGCAAAGCGTAGCACCCACGCGATCATACTCATCAGCATGACCTGTTTGATGCCAAAGCGACGCAGGAAGAAAGGAATGGTGAGGATAAAAGCCACTTCCGACATCTGCGAAACCGAAAGCAGAATAGACGGATAGCGCACCACGAAGCTGTCGGCAAACTCAGGCTGGCGGGCAAAATCGTGCAGGAATGGATTGCCGAACGTGTTGGTGATTTGCAGCACGGCACCAAGCAGCATGGCGAACAGGAAGAACACCGCCATGCGAGGATTTTTGAATAGCACAAACGCGTCCAGCCCGAAGCGGCTCACCCAGCTGCGGGAGGCCTGCTCTTTTGCAACCGGCGTTGTCGGCAGCGTTAGCGCGTAGAGCGCAAGCATGAGTGAAGCCCCTGCGGCAATGTACAGCTGCACATTGCTCAACTCCACGCGCAGCAGGCTGACGGTCCACATGGCGGCAATAAATCCCACGGTGCCAAAAACCCGCACAGGCGGGAAATGGCTAACCGTATCCAGCCCTGCTCTTTCCAGGCTGGCATAGGAGAGGGTATTCGACAGGGCGATGGTCGGCATAAACGCCATCGCGTTGCCAAGCATTACCCAGAACATCAGCCCCGGCTGATTAATGCTGGCCGCCCAGAACAGCATTACCGCGCACACCGAATGGCAGAGCGCATAAACGCGGTTGGCCGGCAGCCATTTATCCGCCACGATGCCCACAAGCCCTGGCATCAGCAGCGCCGCAAGCCCCTTGGTACTGTAAACCATACCGACGTCGGCCCCGCGAAACCCGAGGGTGTTAATCATATAAGAGCCCAGCGTGACCAGCCAGGCGCCCCAGATGAAATACTGCAAAAACAACATGATCTTCAAGCGTAGTTTAATAGCCATGTGTTTTACCCGGTGTGCTGTTTTGCCCTCAGGCGAGTTTGCCCAGGAAGCCGCAGATAAGGTTGATAAAGTTCTGCCGTGAAAGCTGGGCCGCAGCCAGCGTCTGCGCATGAGAAAGCTGCACGCTGCCCAGCCCTTCCGCAAGGTTAGTGATTGCCGAGACGGCCACTACTTTCAGGCCGCAGTGACGCGCGCTGATGACTTCCGGTACCACGGGCATCCCCACCACATCCCCGCCGATGATTTGCATCATGCGGATTTCCGCCGCCGTCTCAAAGTTAGGGCCAGGATAAGAGACAAAAACGCCTTCGCTGAGCGGGAAGCCTTGCTCTTTCGCCACCTGCTGAAGCACACCGCGATAATCTGCGTCATAGGCGTTAGCCAGCGAGAAGAAACGTTCGCCAAAGCGTTCATCGTTCAGGCCAACCGTCGGCGTGCCGGGCATGGTATTAATGTGATCGCACAGCGCCACCAGGCTACCCGGGCCAACATCAGGGCGCAAAGAACCTGCGGCGTTAGTCGAGAAGAGAATTTCGCAGCCCAGCAATTTAAAGGTGCGCACGGCGCAGGTCATGACAGACATCCCGCGCCCTTCATAGAAGTGACCGCGACCTTTCATGCAGGCAACCGGCACGCCAGCTAGCGTGCCAACCACTAATTCGCCCGCGTGACCATGTACCGTACTGACCGGGAAGCCCGGCAGTTCTTCATAGGGAAAGACCACGGGCTGCTCAATTTTTTGTGCAAGCTCCCCCAGGCCCGAGCCAAGAATGAAGGCCACGCGCGGTACCAGGCCGTTTATACGTGAGCGGATAATGTCTGCGGCGTAAAAAGGGGAATTGTCCTGAGAGGTCGTCGGCATCGGGTGCTCCTGTCATGCTGTCATATAAAAGGGGAAAATGATGACTCCCCTTATACCGACAGATGACCGGCTATCACCAATACCGTTTAGCCTAAAGATTGATAGCGAAAATGTATCAATGAACGGCGGCATCCACCACCGTAGCGTTTAACGAGTTGCCCAGCCCTGTTTATGCAGGTACTCCAGAATAAACGGCCGGCTCTCTTTGATAATCGTGCGGCGTATATGGTCGCTCCAGGTATCCCGGCGCGTGTTGCTTTCACGCGAGAGATAGTACTGCGCCATTTCCTCATCGTATTGCGCCAGCACGTCTTTATCGACAGGCTGATAGTGGTTTTCATGCACCAGCATGGCCGCAGGCATACGCGGTTTAACGCCGTGGTCCTGATCGGGCCAGCCCAGGCATAATCCGAACAGCGGCAGAACATATTTCGGCAGGCCCAGCAGTTCAGTGACGGCTTCAATGCTGTTACGGATGCCGCCGATATAAACGCCCCCCAGCCCCAGGGACTCCGCCGCGGTAAAAGCATTTTGCCCCATCATTGCGGTATCCACGGCGCCGAGTAACAGCTGCTCTGCGAGGCCAAGCTGTGCATCCGGGCAAATCTGTAGCAGGCGATTGAAGTCGGCGCAGAAAACCCAGAACTCAGCCGCCTGGGCCACGTGCGGCTGCCCGCCGCTCAGCGTCACCAGTTGCTCACGCAGTGCCTTATCGGTGATACGAATAATTGAGCTGCACTGCAAAAAGCTGGAGCTGGAGGCCGACTGGGCGCTGGCGATAATCGCTGCGCGCTGCTCTTCTGTAATGGGCTCATCGGTGAACTTACGAATGGATCGGTGTGCACATAGCAGATCAATGGTCGGCGTCATCGGGTTTTTCCTTAGTCTTTTCTGTTGGTAATCGAGCGTCTGACAATGGCCCCTTAGTTAGCTGCGGAGCAAGGCTGCGCGCCATCGCCCATACCATCACTGCCGCCGCCGGGATCATCAGCGCGATGCCCAAAAATACCATGACTATAGCCGCCGCCGCAGTACCGATTGGTGCGGGAAGCGCAAGATAGCCATGCAGGGACAGGTACGCCAGCAGCAGGCAAGCGATGCCGATAACTTCAAGTATCAGAACCGGTTTGGGTAACGAGGCGAGTGAACGCATCTCTCTGTCTCCAAAGGCAATTAGTAGCTCAGTATAGATGAAGACGCGGGTCGGGTGGCCTTCCTATAGCCTGCGGGTATCAAACTAACAGGCAGAGCCTTCTTTTCATTCAGGGGCGTTAGCGGCATTATACTCGTCATTCGCCGGTTCGTTCGGCCACAAAAACTAAGGAGATTCCATGTTTGCAGTTATTTTTGGTCGCCCAGGCTGCCCATATTGCGTTCGTGCTAAAGAGCTGGCTGAGAAACTGACCGCTGAGCGCGACGACTTTAACTTCCGCTACGTTGATATTCACGCGGAAGGCATCACCAAGGCCGATCTGGAAAAAACAGTGGGTAAACCAGTTGAAACCGTGCCGCAGATTTTCCTCGATCAGCAACACATTGGTGGCTGCACCGATTTTGAAGCTTACGCGAAAGAACACCTGAACCTGTTCCAGGAAGCTAAGTAAGTCTGAAACGCAAAAACCGGCTCAGCGAGCCGGTTTAAAATTGCTGACAAAGAAGGAAAAAGCGTGATTTTTCCTTCTTTGTTATTAATTGCCGAAAATCAATAAATTGATTTTGCAGTTTTTATTGGGTGTTCTCTGCTCGTGCTGCGAGAAGATGAGATAAGGCATTAATCTGATACCGGCTCAGCGAGTCGGTTTTTTTATTTTCAGGAACCGCTTACACAGCAGTTTCAACAGCAGAAAACTGAGCGTACCCAGAGAAGTCCAGAACACGGCGCTCGAGAGCCAGGCAACCTCCTGCCAGAATGAACGCGCAGGCGGGAGCAGCGTATGAGCCATAAGCAGACAGAATGGCAATGCAACCAGAGCCCCCACCAGCGGCCCCACCACTTTATCTTCTTTCGCAACGAAGCTTGCTACCGCGCCGGGTAAGACAAAAAGCAGCATCCCCAGTTCAGGATGGGCCGTTTCAATAAAGGGCGCCGGGACAAGCAGACTCAGCGATAAGAAAATCAGAATAAAGAGCACAAAGCAGCAGATTATTCCCGACCAGCCTTGTCCACGCCTGTACATACCCTCTCCTTCCAGTCACCCGTATCGAACCAATAAAACAGTTGCTCTTAGCAGAGCGAAGAGCACCAAGTCTGATAAAGTTGCGGCAATCCGTGCCAAAAATGCGCGCAGTAATTAGCACAATATTCTTACTAGCCGTTAATCCCCATACAGATTAAACTAGCGACCGTTGTTAGGGTGTCGCGTGCGATCGTTTGATGCTGTTGAAAAGCCGTCTTGCACGCGGTGTTTGGCAAAAACCTTAACCCAAAAAACTTTCTCTTTCAACAGCTTACTGGTAAACAAGAAGTTAGCCTTCGTGAATATAAACGTCGCAGATTTGTTAAACGGGAATTACATCCTGTTATTATTTGTGGTGCTGACCTTAGGGTTGTGCCTGGGGAAATTACGCCTTGGTTCGATCCAACTGGGTAATTCCATTGGTGTTTTAGTGGTCTCTTTATTGCTGGGACAACAACACTTCGCCATCAATACCGACGCACTGAACCTCGGCTTTATGCTGTTTATTTTTTGCGTCGGCGTGGAAGCCGGCCCCAACTTTTTCTCCATTTTCTTCCGCGACGGCAAAAACTACCTGATGCTGGCTCTGGTGATGGTCGGCAGCGCAATGTTACTGGCGCTAGGTCTGGGCAAACTGTTCGGCTGGGATATAGGCCTGACAGCCGGTATGCTTGCAGGATCTATGACCTCCACGCCGGTGTTAGTCGGCGCGGGTGACACGCTACGCCATTCGGGGATGTCAGGTGACATGCTCGCCGCCTCCCTTGACCATCTGAGCCTCGGTTACGCGCTGACTTATCTGATCGGTCTGGTCAGCCTGATTATCGGCGCGCGCTACCTGCCGAAGCTGCAACATCAGGATCTGCAAACCAGCGCCCAGCAAATCGCTCGCGAGCGTGGCCTGGACACGGACGCCACACGCAAAGTCTATTTGCCTGTCATCCGCGCCTACCGTGTGGGTTCTGAGCTGGTTGCCTGGGCAGACGGGAAAAATCTGCGCGAGCTGGGGATATATCGCCAGACTGGCTGCTATATAGAACGTATTCGCCGCAACGGCATTCTGGCTAACCCGGATGGCGATGCCGTGCTGCAAAAAGGGGATGAAATCGCGCTGGTCGGCTACCCCGACGCCCATTCACGCCTCGACCCAAGCTTCCGTAACGGCAAAGAAGTGTTCGACCGCGACCTGCTGGACATGCGCATCGTCACCGAAGAAATCGTGGTCAAAAATCATAACGCCGTTGGCCGCCGCCTGGGGCAGTTAAAACTGACCGACCACGGCTGCTTCCTGAACCGCGTGATCCGCAGCCAGATTGAGATGCCTATCGACGATAATATCGTGCTCAACAAAGGCGATGTGCTCCAGGTCAGCGGCGATGCAAGACGCGTGAAAACCGTAGCGGAACGCATCGGCTTTATCTCCATTCACAGCCAGATAACCGACCTGCTCGCCTTCTGCGCCTTCTTTATCATCGGCCTGATGATCGGCATGATCACCTTCCAGTTCAGCTCGTTCAGCTTTGGCGTTGGTAACGCGGCGGGGCTGCTGTTCGCGGGTATTATGCTCGGCTTCCTGCGTGCCAACCACCCAACCTTCGGCTATATCCCGCAGGGGGCGCTGAACATGGTGAAAGAGTTTGGCCTGATGGTGTTTATGGCAGGCGTTGGTCTGAGCGCGGGCAGCGGTATCGGCCACGTCGGGGCAGTGGGCGGCCAGATGCTGATTGCCGGACTGATTGTAAGCCTGGTACCGGTGGTGATCTGCTTCCTGTTCGGAGCCTACGTTTTGCGTATGAACCGCGCCCTGCTCTTCGGGGCGATGATGGGAGCACGTACCTGCGCCCCGGCGATGGAAATCATCAGCGACGTTTCCCGCAGCAATATCCCCGCGCTGGGCTACGCGGGTACCTACGCCATCGCTAACGTGTTGTTAACCCTGGCCGGTACGCTGATCGTGATTGTATGGCCAGGTTTGTGATCGAGGCCGCAGACAAAGAAAATTAGTTTTTTTTATGACGGGCAGAACTTTTTGCCCGGGGCAAAGTCTTAATTAGTGCCACTGCTTTTCTTTGATGTCCCCAATTTGTGGAGCCCATCAACCCCGCCTCTTTTTGGTTCAAGGTTGATGGGTTTTTTATTGCCTGAAATTCAGAGACTTTCTAATCAAGTAGTTAGAACACTCCTTTGACGCCAGTGTCGCCAAAATGGCGACAGCAGTTTAGCCATGGCGGCAACAGCCACTAAAAAACCCTCCAGCGGCGAGTCAGATTCAGTAAGCAAATTGTTCCTGCATACCTTTGGGATGAGATGGCGCGGCGCTAATTTTTTGCGAACGGCACACTGAACGCACAAAAGTTTCATGCGTCACGAGGGTATGCCCGCACTCGTTACTCGGGGCGGGTCACAATAGCAAAGGCGCTTCGCTCCCAGTAATCTAAATTCTCAGGCTTTCATCTTATGGTTTATGTTTAACATTAGGTATTAAATAAGGATGATAAAAATATGGACATAGCATTTAAATTACAGCGTGGCTTGGTTAATTTCTGGCTGCTTATAGAAATCTAAGTTTCGTCAAGAAAATATACTGTTTACATATTTGGCTATTCTGGAATTACCATGCATCAGCAAATAATAGGCTCTCGCTTACAGCAAATAGCCTCAGAGTTGGGATCCAGGCTTGGCCTCGAGGGGCTGAATTTTGACGAAGGTTGTCTTACCTTTGCGTTCGAGGAGACCGTTGTCATGGTTGAAGAGGTACGTGAGGGCTTCGTGTTGACCGGATTTGTGGATTCGCTTCCGGATGAAACTTCAGAACGGCTGCTTGCGGCTTGCCTGATATCCAATCTCAACGCAGTTAAGTCAGGTTTGCCCGTGCTCTCCGTTGAGGAAACGACAAGATCGCTGATATTGCAATGCTGGTCTCATGCTGGAAGTGCAGAAGAACTCATTGCCGCAATGAACCGCTTCTCTGAGCAGATCGGGCGGATTCGTGATTCCGTATGCCAGTTCAGTGACAAAATTAGATAAGGTTGTGAATTGATATGGCTGCTTTCCTCTCGTCTATTCCTGCCAACTCTTCAGTTCGACTGAGTGCGGCATCTCCAACGCAGCAGAATGAATCAGGTATTATTGCGACGCCCTATTCCATCGGCGGAAAGATCCTCTCGTATCTGGCGAAGATCCCATTCTTCAATAGTTGGGAGTTTTCCCGGCACGAACTGCATCACAACGTGGTAGCCAACGCTGCGTTCATCAATGCGATCCGTGACGGACTTGGCGAGTACGAGGCTGAGTCTGCGCGTATTCTGCTTGGGCTTCACAGCCAACCAGATCGGGTCGTCGATGGCCTAACAGCGCACACAATACTTACTTGCATTGGAGCAAACCAGCAACAGTTTGTCCTTAATAGGCAAGCAATTGATCCCGTGGTGCAACGAACCACTCTTGAAGCAATCAGTCATCGCGAGGTTGAAACTCACAATAGGCTATCTGATGATCGCCCCTCCGTCGCCGAAATTTGCTGTTTGCTCACCAGAAACGTGCCAGATACAGATGTCTTGCTCATGCGAACAACCCTGATGGGAAGCTCGCTCTATCTGGAAAGAGAGGACAAAGTCACAACAAACCCTGTGTTGCTACAGCGTGCAACCGCCGCAGCTGAATACATCAATACGTGCCCCGCTTTCAAGCCTTATCTCAGGGACCTCTGTGGGAGCTCGAGTGTTACAGCAATTGGTCTGCGGAAGATATCGACATCCGCATTCGAAAACGAGTTAAAAAGTAAATATCATGCACTGGGACCATCAATGGAGCCGCGGGACGAAGTTCGTCGAACGCCGACAGAAGTGACCATGCATTGGATCAGCGAGTTGCAGAAAGCAGTGACCACGACAACAGACGAATCTGCTAAGCGCCTAATAAGTGGTCTGCTCAAAGGGCAACAAACACGATGGATGGAACATAACCTGACTCTCAATGCCACTGTAAACTCGTTGCAATGTGACAGCGATGTATTACGTAGCAACGGGCTTTCGGATCTGGCCGATGTTGCTGCCCCCAGATCAGGAAACGATTCAGCTTCTAAATCGAAAAGCCTACTTGACCAACTACCGGATTCCGCGCGGCGCTTTCCGTTGACCCGCTTGCACGATAACATCTATGGCCGGGTGTTTGAATCTCGCTGGATCGCGAACCTGGTAGATAATCCACCGGACGATGTCTTGTCGAACATGCAAAAAGTAGGAGGCGGTGTAGCAGACCTGGTGGCTGGCTTACCCCAAAACAATCGGCAAAAGCTCATCAATAATCTGCAAAAGCAGGTAGCGAATGATGCCCGCTTCTGGTTTGGAAAAGTAGATAGTATAGATATGTTTGCTCAGTCAATATGGCCTGATTCCGACATGCTTCTCCAGAAGCTTTTGCGGAGCGACGTTGCAAACGGGCAGCAGTGTATCGCTATACCTTATCTTTCAGTTAAGGTATTCAATGCGTTAGCGATTTCAGGTATCGAGTGGGACTGGGTATCAAGGACGAATAAAAATTATTCGACACATGTGCACAAAAATAACGGCCGGATCAAGGTGAATAATCATGCCAGTGTTATTCCTGTACCTACCGCAGGTATTACGCTACGTCATCAACCAGCAGCAGTCAGTGAAGAGTGGATGACGGTTACTAACCGGCCCACCTTGCAGGCTCGTCCGCGAACCACCATTATTCCCATGCCAGTAAAACAAGCTCTATCACACGGAATTCCTTACGCGAACGGCGTTTCCGGTTCGACAAATATTATGCTGGGTATCATTGCGCACTTGCGGGACGAGGGCAAACACATTGATCCCCAATCAGCATTGCTTGGAACCATCATGTTTCTGAATTACGACGGAGGCCACTCTATCCATGAGATCCTGTGGACCGCCAACCAGCGTGAGCCCGAGCTGAATCTGCAACTGCGTACATCTCCGCGAAAGCGAAAAAGCGATGAATCAAAATTCATCTCGAATTACGAAAGCTTCCAGGGCCTATATGCCGCGACGGGATGCAGGCAGGCAGTAACTGATTCGTTATCCAAAGCATGGACAGAAACCATCGAATATTTCCGGAATAATAGCTATTTTAGTAAGCGGCTCACTTAGGCCGTCTGTCGGTATACTTTAGTGATGTTAATCACTTTCAACCTATATAATTTTATAAGTGAGGTGTAGATAGTATCTATCTCCTTTTGACTATTCCGCCCAGTTTTGTTGAGCGCAATCTATCTTAGTCAGCTCTTCTTTACCCTATCGCTCCATCCAAATGATGTTCATGGGTAGGCTTATATACTTCCCGAACATTAAGAAGGGCTGCATACAGTTCATCCCATTATTAGAACTTTATCCCACCTTGAACGATGCCAACCAGCAAACATACTTTTCCAGAGTGCGGACCGCTACGGGAGAAAGAGCGAGGTGATTTAATGGCAAATTTGCAGCGAACTTCGGTGGCCGAAGTTGTCACCTTTCTGACTTCGGACCATACGGCTGTCATGACGGTAGCGGTGGTCAAAATGACTGCGGGCACTACACCTGCCTGATGTGATTCGGCTAGATTATGGGCGCAAAAATTTAACCCCAGGGCGCGACAGGTAAAACAACCGCGTAATCTGGAAATAAAACGCTAATTAACCTTAATTCACCGGCAGGACATTATTTAATTTATTGCATGTTTCATGGGTGAAACGAAAAATCCCCGTAAAAAGTTTTACCTGTGAAACTTTTTGCGACCTTCACCGAAATTACGGCGTGGATCACGCATTGCTGCTATCGCCGTCTTGACAAGAATTTGACCCATTGTTAATAGTTAAGCCATCTTAAATAATAAACAAAGTTTAATATATGAAACTTCTGGCCGGCAGCTACGATAACGGATCCACGGTAGAGGATGAAAAAGCGATTCTTTTCTCTTTCCAGTCGCAAAGCAAAGCCGTTTATCAGAAAGTATGCCACGAACGGGATATTCCTTACGGAGAATCTACGAGAGAAGTTTTTGACTGGTTTTACACCACGGCAGAATACCGGGGCACGTTAATATTTTTGCATGGTGGTTACTGGCAATTTTGTAATAAAGAAGATTTTGCTTTTATTGCCAAAACGCCGCTCTCTTTAGGCTTTGATGTCGTGCTGGTGGAATATGCCCAGGCTCCGGTCGTCACACTGACAGACATTTGCCAGCAGGTGGGGATTGCGCTGGATGCCATTGCGCTGAGGACGAAAGAGCGTGGCAATAAACCTGTTTTTCTCAGCGGGCATTCTGCCGGGGGGCATCTGGCCGCCTTGTGGCAGCATCACCCGTGCGTCCAGGCCACCTTCCCTGTCAGCGGTATTTTTGAATTAGCGCCGCTGCTTGCTACTTATGTGAACCGGCAACTGCACCTGACGAGGCAACAGACAGAAGACTTTAGCCCTGCGCGCCATATCCCGCCTGCGCTAAAGCCGATGTGCCTGTTTTATGGGACGGCAGAGCTGCCGGAACTGATTGGTCAGTCGCTTCACTACTATTGCGCATTAAGGGAAACAGGCCTGCAGGTGGGCCGTTACGCGGTCCCCGGCGCTAACCATTACAGCGTGCTGGAGGGGGTATTTGCCACCGATGGTGCCCTGTGTCGCCAACTGAGTTTCCATGGAGAAAGAGCTGATGCGTACAATCATTGATACCGGCCTGCCTGAGATCGGGCAGCCTTTTTCCTGGGCAACGAAAGGGGGCGGCATGTTATTTACCGCCCATGGCCCGGTCAAAAATGATGGTTCGATAGAAACAGGCGAAGCGGAAAAACAAATAACGCTGACCTTTGATAATCTCGCCGCCACGCTAAAAGCCGCCAATAGCCACAGCGATAATGTCTTACAGGTTATTGTTTATCTTACCGATGTGAATGACGTTAAACTGCTCGATAAAATATACCTGAATTACTTTACTTACCCTTACCCCAATCGCTCTACGGTTATTGTGGATAAGCTGGTTGTACCTGGAATGAAAATAGAAATCACCGTCAGCGCTGTCGCTTAATTAACGATTAAAACCAACCATAATATCCCCGGTGGTTTCAGGTTATTGCCCGAAACCCAAAAGGGATACACCTGCAAATTCGTTATTCAATGAATTAAGGATATTCTATGTTCGCTCATCTTCAGCCTTCAACACCCGATCCTATTATGTCATTAATGGAAGCTTATATTCAGGATACTCATCCGCAGAAAGTCAATCTGGGGATTGGGCTGTATTACGATGGTTCCGGCAATATTCCTTTGCTGCAGGCCGTGCATATTGCCGAACAGCGCCTGCTGGAGCAACAACGACCCCATGCCTATCCCCCCATCGAAGGGACAGGGTTGCTTGCCAGCCAGATTCAGACGCTGCTGTTCGGTGAGCAGACGCCCCGCCTCGCCACGGTACAAAGCCTCGGAGGCTCCGGCGCGCTAAAGCTGGGGGCAGACTTTATGTATCACTATCTGGCACGCCGCGAAATTTGGGTATCCGATCCGACCTGGGCTAACCACTGGGCGATATTTGAGGGGGCCGGGCTGAAGGTGAATACCTACCCGTATTTTGACGATATCTCAGGTGGACTAAGGTTCGACGCTATGCTCGATACCTTATCTTCCCTGCCGGAAGGGGCGGTAGTATTACTGCACCCCTGCTGCCATAACCCCACCGGCACCGACCTCAGTCCTTCCCAGTGGCGAGCCGTGATTGATGTTCTGCAGCGGCGTCGGCTGCTGCCTTTCTTCGATATTGCCTATCAGGGATTTGGCGACGGGCTGGAAGAGGACTGCTATGCCCTGCGCGAAATGCTTAAAACCGAGATGGATTTTCTGGTGAGCAACTCCTTCTCCAAAAACGTGGCGCTGTACGGTCAACGCCTTGGCGGGCTCACGGTCTGCTGCGGGACGGCAAAAGAAGCCGCCCATGTCAAAGGCGCGCTGAAAACGCTGATCCGCCGTAGCTATTCCTGTCCGCCGACTCACGGCAGCCAGATTGTGGAAAGCCTTCTTGCTGACACACAATTACGCCAAATGTGGATAAGCGAGCTGGCAACCATGCGCCAACGCATAAAACAAATGCGCGTCAGCCTGTCTGCCGGGCTGGAGCAAGGTGGTTCCACTCTGGATTACACCCGTATTCGCGATCAAAAAGGCATGTTCAGCTACACCGGCCTGAATGAACAGCAGGTCAGTCAGCTGCGGCACCAGTACTCCATTTATCTGGTCGCCCCAGGCAGGATGTGTCTGCCCGGCCTCAACCAGCACAATGTGGACTATGTCACAGCCGCCATCCTCGACGTTACCCGCCCCGCGTAAAAAAGGTATGCCATCATGAATGATGCAAAGCGTTTTGAAGAGATAGCAAAGCGGCAGGGTGGCCTGAAAAAGCACCTCACCGCCGGGCAGATGTCGATGCTGGCCATCGGCGGGGCAATAGGCACCGGCCTGTTTCTGGGCAGCGCCTATGCTATCCAGATGGCGGGACCTGCCGTGCTGTTAAGCTACTTTATCGGCGGCGTAATTGCGCTGCTGCTGATGGGCTGCCTCGCCGAAATGACCTCCGAACATCCTACTCCGGGATCGTTTGGCGACTACGCCGAGTTTTATCTCAGCCCGTTGTTCGGCTTTCTGGTGCGTTATTCCTACTGGTCCTGCGTGGTGCTGGCGGTAGGCACCGAAGTGACCGCCATTGGCATGTATATGCAGTTCTGGTTTCCGGGGACGCCGATCTGGCCGTGGGTCCTGCTCTTCTCTGCGCTGGTGATCTTTATCAACGTCATCGGGGTTAAGTCCTTCGGGCAGGTGGAATATGCGCTTTCAGCGGTCAAAGTGGTGGCCATTTCGGCGTTTATTGCTCTCGGCATCGGTATTCTGGCATTTTCCAGCAACCCGACCTTTGGCATACGTAACTTTACCGGGAACGGCGGCTTCTTCCCTTTTGGCATGAAAGGCATGTGGTTTGCGGTGATCGTGTCAATTTTCAGCTACCTGAGTATTGAGATGATCGCGGTGGCCGCCGGCGAGGCAAAAAACCCGGTGGTTGCGGTAAGAACGGCGTTTAAGGGCACCATTCTGCGGCTGTTTATCTTTTATATGCTGTCGATTGCCCTGATGCTGGCCATCGTGCCATGGCGGCAGTCCGGTACCGGCGAAAGCCCATTCCTGGTGGCGATGAATGTGATCCATCTGCCCGCCGCAGCCGGGATCTTTAACTTTATTGTGTTGGTCGCCGCGCTTTCGGCTATGAACAGTCAGCTGTATATCACCACCCGTATGATGTTTTCCCTCTCTCGCGCCGGGCAGGCTCCCGCGGCGTTAGGGCGGGTTAGCAGGCGAGGCATCCCGGTTAACGCGCTGGCCTTATCCTGCGTCGGCATCATCTTCTCTATCCTGCTAAGCATTATCTACCCGGAGAAATCCTTTGCGGTGATGATGTCAATCTCGGTGTATGGTGCCTGCTTTACCTGGCTGATGATTTTCGTCACGCATCTTTTCTTCCGCCGTCGCCATGCGCGCACACCTCTTAAGTTCCGTATGTGGGGCTACCCCTGGTTTACCCTGGCGGGTGCGCTGCTGATGGCCGCACTGCTGATAACAACCCTGTTTACCGACTTTTTCAGCATGACCTTACTGTTTGGCGTTCCCTTCACCTTGCTGCTGGTGGCGATCTATTTTTACAGCCGTCCTGCACGGGTATCCCCGGTAGGCAAAGCTCCGGCACAGGAGTTGAAATAAGGTTTGGCCGGGTTTAGCCCCGGCCATAAGGCCGAAACAAAGAGAAGTGCTGAAAAGGTAGTTAAGGAAACAGAAAGAGTGGCTCATAGAGTAAATGATGAACTTCACCGGGTAACAAAAAAGTTGAAAAAGTTTAAGTTTTAATCGCTATTACCCGTCATTCTGTTGCAGGCGTGGCAACACGCCTGTATCACAGCCAGATTGCTGCGGGGCTGCCTGCGGCTCAACTTCTTATGTCTGGCGCACAATTTTAGCAACCATACGGGCCAGATCTTCCTGGCTCAGCGGTTCACGATCTGTGACATAGTGCAGCGTCATCCCTTCAATAAAGGCATCCAGGGTGCGGGCGGTAATAGGGTCAAAGAACACCTCCAGCACCTGCTGGCTGCGTTTCATCCAGTCCTGCATAATAATTTTCAGCGCCGGGGTCCGGTTGGCGTAAGCATAAAGCTGGTACATCACCTGCAGATTATAAGGGGTGGCAATACCCTCCCCGCAAATCATTCCGACGATGGCTGCGCAGGCTTCCTCCGCATTGCCAGCCTCTTCAAGACGCGCTCGATAGCTGTCGGACATCGCCTGCGCAAACCTGGTAAACGCTTCGCTCAGCAGCGAGTCGATGCCGGCAAAATAATAGGTCATGGAACCTAAAGAAACGCCTGCGGCCTGCGCTATTTTCCGGTGCGTAATATGGCTGATACCGTGTTCAACCAGCATATCGAGCGTGGCCTGCAGGATGCGCTCACGCCTGTCGGGGTCGTTTTGTCGGGGTGCTTTACTCATGCCGGGTACTGGCCAATGTCCGATTAGCGAGGGTATGAAGAGCTTAACCGCAATTGTGTACAAATGTACACAATCTTGCTAGTGTGAAGAACACTCTTTTTACCAACGCCAACGGGTTCTCTTCATGCCTGCCGCCGCGCATCAACGCAAAGCCTTACTGCACCGCACCTGGGCACTTTTTGCCTTCTTCTTTCTTCCCGGCCTGGTGATGGCCTCCTGGGCAACCCGCACCCCGGCGATCCGCGATACGCTAAGCGTCTCCACCGCAGGCATGGGCATCGTGCTGTTCGGGTTATCCATCGGCTCGATGAGCGGCATCCTCTGTTCCGGCTGGCTGGTTAAACGTTTCGGTACCCACGCGATTATTCGCAGCGGTATGACGCTGATGGTGACAGGGATGCTGGCGATGGGAGCCGCGCTGTCTTTCTCTTCACCGCTAATGTTCGCAATCGGCCTGGCCATATTGGGCATGGGCCTGGGTTCTGCCGAAGTAGCAATGAACGTTGAAGGGGCTATCGTTGAAGGGCTGATGAAGAAAACCGTGCTGCCGAAGATGCACGGCTTTTACAGTCTTGGCACGCTCGCAGGCGCAGCCCTCGGGATGAGCCTGACCGCGATAAATTTTGCCGCCTTCGGCCATCTGCTGCTGATTGGCCTGCTGGTGATCGCGCCGATAGCTTTAGCCATCCGCGCTATTCCGCACGGCGTGGGGAAAGATAATGCCGCAAACAGGGCAGCAAACCCCAGCGAACCGCACCCTCCCTTTTATAAAGACCTTCAGCTATTGCTGATTGGCACCATTGTGCTGGCGATGGCCTTTGCGGAAGGCTCGGCTAACGACTGGCTGCCGCTGCTGATGGTGGACGGGCATGGCTTTAGCCCAACCTCCGGGTCGCTTATCTACGTGGGCTTCACGCTGGGTATGACCGTCGGGCGCTTTACCGGCGGCTGGTTTATCGACCGCTACAGCCGTGTCGCCGTGGTGCGAGCCTGCGCGCTGATGGGAATTCTTGGCATCGGGCTAATCATCTTTGTGGATAATCCTGTCGTCGCGGGTATCTCGGTCATGCTGTGGGGTCTTGGCACTTCTCTGGGCTTCCCGCTGACCATTTCCGCCGCGGGTGATACCGGGCCGGATCCCGCCACACGCGTAAGCGTAGTTGCCGCCTCTGGCTACGTTGCATTTTTAGTCGGGCCGCCGCTGTTAGGCTTCCTGGGTGAGCATTACGGCCTGCGCAGTGCGATGCTGGTGGTACTGGCACTCATGACAATTGCAGGTCTTGTCGCCCGGGCCGTCGCTAAGCCCCCCCCTCTGGTGCAAACCGTTAACGAGTGCGAATCAACAGGAGAAGGCTATGAGCATTAAACTAATCGCCGTGGATATGGATGGCACTTTCCTCGACGACAGCAAAAACTATAATCGCGCCCGCTTTGCCCGGCAGTACGAGCAGATGAAAGAGCAAGGTATTCGTTTTGTTGTCGCCAGCGGCAATCAGTATTTCCAGCTGATTTCATTCTTCCCGGAGATTGCCCACGAAATCTCATTCGTTGCAGACAATGGCGGCTGGGTGGTAAGCGAAGAAACAGACCTGTTTAACGGCGAGCTGACGAAGCAGGAGTACAACACGGTCATCGACCATCTGCTGACGCTCCCACATGTGGAGATCATTGCCTGCGGCAAACGCAGCGGCTACACCCTTAAAAGCTACGATGAAGCTTTTAAGACAATGGCAGCAACTTATTATCACCGGCTCGAACAGGTCGAGAGCTTCTACGGGCTGGACGACGTTTTCTTCAAATTTGCGCTAAATCTGCCGGACCCTTTGCTTGATGAAACAATGGATTCTCTCGCGGAGACTTTTGAGGGCATTGTGGTGCCGGTTTCCAGCGGCCATGGTTCAATAGACCTGATTATTCCCGGCGTTCATAAAGCCAACGGCCTGCGCATCCTGCAAGAAAAATGGGGTATTCAGGACCGCGAAGTCGTGACGTTTGGCGACGGCGGTAACGATCTCGAAATGCTGCGCCAGGCGGGCTTTGGCTTCGCAATGGAAAACGCACCGCCGCAGGTGAAGCAGACGGCGCGTTTCCAGGCCGGCCATAATAACCGTGAAGGCGTACTTAATGTGATTGATAAAGTGCTTAAGCGCCAAGCGCCTTTTAACGAGTAATACGCCCGCAAACCTCTTCTGAAATGGGGGAATTCCTCCCCCTTTTCTTACCCTATTCTGCATTACCGTGGTTTCAGGTAAACAGCTGTAACAGCCCATACCCCACTGCTGCCGCCCAGAGCAACATCGGCAGCGAATAATAATGAAAACGCAGCCAGATCCGTCGATCGTTTGCCATGCGCAGCGCAATAAGATTGGCGAGCGAGCCTGGCAGCAGCCCAAAACCGCCGATGTTTACCGCAAAGGCGAGCAGCGCGGAGGCCGGCACGTAATTGAGCAGCAAAATCGTGGCGGGCACATTGCTGATAATTTGTGACAGCCCTACGCCCAGCGCGAACAGCCCCCCCTCGGAAAGCTGGCTGACGCCGTGCAGGGCATGTTCAAGAAGCGGCAGTCTGGTGATCAGATGGACGTCGATAAACATCACCACGAACACCAGCAGCAGGCTCCAGTCGATGCTCAGCAAAATCTTTCTGGCGAGCACAACAAAACCCAGCGCCACCAGCGCCAGCCCCCAGATTTCCTGCTTCAGCTCAAGGGAGATAACAAAAATCACATACAGCGCAACGCTTGCAAAAACCAGGCGCGGCTGCCAGGCGTGGATTTTATCGTGCCCGTGATAGTTGAGGGCTTTTTTCGGAAAGCAAAACCAGCACAGCACCAACAGGCTTGCCACCATGGCCAGCGCGAGAGGCGTCATTTGCCAGGTAAAAGCCGCAAAGGAGAGGCCCGAACGGCCCCACAACAGGATATTTTGCGGGTTGCCAATCGGCGTCAGAAGCGAGCCTGCGTTTACCGCAAGGGCTTCAAAGATGATCAGACGCGTGACCGGTATCGAACAGAGTTTTTTAAGCGTGATCGTCAGCGGGACGATGATAAAGAGCGCCACATCGTTGGTCAGGAAGGTGGACAGTACCGCTGCCGCCCCGACCATAAAGATAGCAAGCTGGCGTTCGGTGGCAAAACGCTTCACCATCCGTCGACCAAGCACGTCAAAATAGCCACTCAGCTCCACGCCCTTGGTCAGCATCATTAACCCCGCCAGGGTAATAATGGTGTGCCAGTCGATAGCCTGCGCCCACAAAGCGGGCTGAAAAGGCACCGCGAAGCATAAGGCCACCCCGATGAGCAGCAGCAGGTGAAGAAAACGATCGCGTATAAATGGGCGAACCAGGGTTTGCAGCATTTACCGGTCAAATCCACTTTGCTGGGTGAAACGGCGAAACGCAGCCAGCGTCTCTTCGCTAACGTGATGCTCCACGCCTTCGGCATCAATGCGCGCGGTTTCCGCACTAATTCCCAGTGCCAGGAAGAAGTTCTCAACGACCTGGTGGCGCTCGCGGCTAAGCTGGGCCTGCTTTTCTCCTTCGGCCGTGAGGAAAACGCCTCGCCATGGGATCTGCTCTATCAGACCAAGCGTTGCCAGACGTTTCAGCATTTTTGCCACGGTAGGCTGAGAGACGCCCAGCCGCGCAGCCATATCTACCTGACGCACCTCGCCGACCTCACGGATAAGATCGGAAATCAGCTCAACATAATCATCAATCAATTCACGGCGGTGTGCTTCCCGCACCTGACGAAAACCTTCAACATGCTCTTCAACGTTAAGTAATTGCGTCACTCTTTCGCTGTTCTTTTTACCTGCCTGACGGCTCATGGAGCTTCCTCATACAGTGGCGCGACGTCGTTCTTCGACGACGGAAGGCTCCATTGTAAACCACACGCACGCATCCACAAAAAATTAACGAAATAGCCATGGCTATAAAATATAGCCTGTGCTATATCTGTATGTAATGCAGTCAGCGTTTAACGGATGAGGCGCGCAGAATCACAGAGGAGAACAACCATGAACGAAGTTAAGAGGTGCCTGAACGTGTTTACTCACTCCCCCTTCCAGGTGCGGCTGATGCTGCTCAATATGTTGTGTGACTGGGTTAGCAATAAACCTAAGCAGGGCGAAGAACCTAAGCCGTAGGCAGTCGCCCTGCCTTCACGTTTTCCTGACGTTTTTTCTCCGTCTTCGTCATCATTTTGTAACAACTGTTTTCTATTCTTCCCGCAGGCACGCCCGCTATCCGCGCTATACCCACACTATCTGTCAGATTTGCAATCTAACTCCCAAAACACCTTTTGCTTATCAGTTGATCTTCTTATCGTAGCGCTCTATCTTCTTGCAGCCCTGCACATGATGCGGCTCGCAGATGCGGTCCTGTCTCCCTTCTTTTCCGCCTGTCAGGCAGTTTTTTGACCCTTGTCGCCAGGGTTCTCGCATGGCGTTTTGTCGATCTCGGTAAACATGAATTTAACGGCTAAAGATACTCTCACGGCTCGCGGCGTTGCGCTCAACCCGTGGACAGGTTTTTACTTCCTGCAATCGCTGCTTATTAACTGCGCTCTTGGCTATGAGTTCAGCCTGCTTTACGCGATGGCTTTTAGCTGCGTGCTGCTTTTGTTATGGCGACGTGCTCCGCGCGTTCAGAAGGGGTTAATCGGCGTTTGTAGCCTGATCGCAGCAATGTACTTCCCCTTCGGCCAGGCTTACGGTGCACCAAACTTTAATACCCTGCTGGCGCTGCACTCGACCAACTTCGAAGAGTCCACGGAAATCATGACCATTTTCCCGTGGTACAGCTACCTGGTGTCATTGTTTATTCTGACGCTGGGCCTGATTGCCGTGAGGCGTAAAGCGGCACCCAGGAAGGCCTGGGGCCATTTTGACAGTTCATGCCTTGCGATTAGCCTGGTGTGCTTCTTTGTCACGCCGGTACAAAACCTGGCCTACGGCGGCGTATTCAAGCTTAAAGACTCAGGCTACCCGGTCTTCCGCTTTGTAAAAGATGTGATGGTAAATAACCAGGAAGTGCTCGATGAGCAGGCCCGGATGCAGGCGTTTGCAAAAATGAAAGACACCTGGAACGTGCTGGCAGTCAAGCCGAAGTATCACACCTATGTGGTGGTCATTGGTGAAAGCGCGCGCCGGGATGCGCTGGGCGCGTTTGGCGGCCACTGGGACAACACGCCTTTTGCCAGCTCCGTTAACGGTAATTTGTTCCTGGATTACGTTGCCGCCAGCGGTTCGACGCAAAAATCGCTGGGCCTGACGCTTAACCGCGTTATCGACGGTAAACCCCAGTACCAGGACAATTTTGTCACGCTCGCCAACCGCGCCGGTTTCCAGACGTGGTGGTTCTCCAACCAGGGGCAAATTGGCGAATACGATACCGCCATCGCCAGCATCGCTAAACGTGCCGATGAAGTGCATTTCCTGAAAAGCGGCGATTTTGAGGCGGATAAAAATACCCGGGACGAAGCGCTGCTGAAGATGACGGCGCAGGTCTTTGCCACACAACGCACCCAGCCGCAGCTGATTGTGCTGCATTTAATGGGCTCGCACCCGCAGGCCTGCGATCGCACGCAGGGGAAATATGCGCAGTTCGTGCAGTCAAAAGAGACCTCCTGCTACCTCTACAGCATGACGCAGACCGACGAGCTTCTTAAGCAGCTTTATCAGCAGCTCCAGAATACCGGCGATTCCTTCTCGATGGTCTATTTTTCCGACCACGGCCTGGCGTTTAAAGAGCGTGGCACCAAGGTACAGTATCTGGCCCACGACGATGAGTTTCAGCAGAACTTCCAGGTGCCGTTTATGGTGCTGTCAAGCGATGACAAAGCGCATCGGCTGATAAAAGCGCGCCGTTCCGCCAACGACTTCCTGAATTTCTTCTCCGCCTGGACGGGCATCAGGACCGCGGAGCTGACGCCGAAATACAAATTTATCTCTGAGCAAAAGGCAGGCCCCATCTGGATTACCAACTTCAAGCTGAAGAAGGTGGACTATACTCATCTGCAGACGGATATTTTTGCGACGAAAACCCGCCAGGATAACGATTGAGGGCGGTGCCGCATCGTTACTTTTCGCCTGCGTCACAGGTCGTAAGCCATCCTGGCCGGCGAATTTCAGACAAAAAAAATCCGCCACAAGGGCGGATTTTTAGTTTCACCGTTAACGGGTGAATTAGAAGCGGTAACCCACGCCTGCGATCCAGGTGCCAACATCAACGTTACGGATGCGGCTCTGCTCGTAGGAAACGTCCAGTGCAACGTTTTCGATTGGGTTAAACTGCATACCTGCGCCGTAGGAGAAACCGTAGTCGCTGGTGTCAGATTTAGACGGGTAATCAGTACCCTGGAATTTACCGTAGCCAACACCTACTACACCGTAGATGCTTGCCCAGTCGTTCAGACGGTAAGCAGGACCAGCAGTGATGCCGTAGTATTGACCTTTGTTGTAAACGCCATTTTCAGTGCGGTCTTTTTCGGTGTAGGTGAAGGAACCGATGTAACCCAGTGGGGTGTCGTTCTCGTAACGGTATTTCAGGTTGAAACCGTTAGCTTTGTTAGCAACGCCCTGCATATCGCTCTGAGCATAACCACCGGTTACGGTGCTGGTTGCTGCAGTTGCGGTACCTACGGAAACGGCCAGAACACAAGCCAGTGCTGAAAGACATGCAATTTTTTTCATAATCCACCTCAAATGTGCTTCAAGTAAGTCCTAAGATTTAAATATAACAAAAATGTGTAAGAAACTCCTCGACATTTGTGTTGTCTAACGAATTTTTTCCTGTAACACAACATTTCCACTACATGCTATGTCACTCTAATCGCTAGTATTTATTAAAAAATCGGACCAATTATTATCAAGCAAGTGATTGTCGTCATTCAGATAAATCCTGATTTTATCTGTACAAAACTCGCGCAATTCGACGTAAATGATACCCTAACGGATAAAATTTTTCTCAATGAAAACTCAACCGGCCATAAGTAATTCCTTTACACTGGGGATCATTTTCTTAACTTGACTCACCTCGACATAAACTGACAGGACGCAGTATGCCGTTATCTCCCCGAAAAATGCCCGTGTGGTTGCCCATTGTTGTGTTACTGGTTGCCATGACATCCATTCAGAGTGGTGCATCCCTCGCCAAGACCCTCTTTCCACTGGTAGGTGCCCCTGGCGTTACCGCCCTGCGCCTGGCTTTAGGCACGCTCATTCTGGTCGTCATTTTTAAACCCTGGCGTTTACGTTTTAAAGCTGAACAACGTCTGCCGCTGCTTGCCTATGGCCTGGCGCTGGGCGGCATGAACTATCTCTTCTATTTATCTATCCAGACCATACCGCTGGGCGTTGCCGTCGCGCTCGAATTCACCGGCCCGCTGGCGGTTGCGCTGTTTTCATCCCGCCGGGCGATAGATTTTCTGTGGGTTATCCTGGCCGTAATGGGCCTGTGGTTCCTGCTACCGCTGGGGCAAAGCATCTCCGCCGTAGATTTAACCGGTGCCGCTTTTGCGCTGGGTGCGGGCGCGTGCTGGGCGGTATATATTCTTTCAGGTCAAAAGGCTGGCGCGGATCACGGCCCCGCTACGGTTGCGCTGGGTTCTCTGATTGCGGCAGTAATTTTTGTCCCCCTGGGTGCCTGGGAAGCGGGAAGTGCGCTCTGGCACTGGTCGCTGCTGCCTTTAGGCCTCGGCGTGGCCATTTTGTCTACCGCCCTGCCTTACTCGCTGGAGATGATAGCGTTAACTCGCCTGCCCACGCGTACTTTTGGCACGCTGATGAGCATGGAACCTGCTCTGGCGGCCCTTTCTGGCATGCTGTTCCTGGGCGAACACCTGACGTTAGTGCAGTGGCTGGCGCTGCTGTCCATTATTGCGGCTTCCGCAGGCTCGACGCTGACGCTCAGGAAAGAGCCACAGATTAAAAGCGTGGAGATAAATTAATCTGCATCAATTTATTTCCCATGACGCAACACCGTCATGGGAAATAAAAACCAGCAATCAATCGCTTGTATTCCCCTTCTATTTACCTGCCTCTTTACTGCCTGAATAAGAACTATTTCCTTTAAGGATTGATGCTGCGTTCAATTTTATGAAATATCTTAGAGAAAACCAGTAACCAACTGATTATTATCAAATATACGTTTTCGAGCTCATCCTCGCTATTAGTTTGATAGGTATTACCCACCCGAGCAGGATTAAAAACCGGTGCTATACTTATTCCCGGTAACAAATCAGGAAACACACATCAAGAGGATGAAAGATTATGAGTACCGCTAAACTGGTAAAAACCAAATCTACAAATCTGCTGTATACCCGTAATGACGTAGCGGATAGCGAGAAAAAAGCCACCATCGAGCTGCTAAATCGTCAGGTCATCCAGTTCATTGATCTGTCTCTGATTACCAAACAGGCTCACTGGAACATGCGCGGTGCCAACTTTATTGCCGTTCACGAAATGCTTGACGGCTTCCGCACAGCATTGACAGACCATCTGGACACCATGGCAGAGCGCGCCGTACAGCTTGGCGGCGTGGCGCTGGGTACCACCCAGGTTATCAACAGCAAAACCCCGCTGAAAAGCTACCCGCTGGACATCCACACCGTACAGGATCATCTAAAAGAGCTGGCGGATCGTTACGCCATCGTGGCCAATGACGTCCGAAAAGCTATCGGTGAAGCGAAAGACGAAGATACCGCGGATATCTTCACCGCCGCTTCCCGCGATCTGGACAAGTTCCTGTGGTTTATCGAATCTAATATCGAATAAATACCATCAAGTCCCGTGTTTCCTTCCCCGCAAGGGGAAGGAGCATGCACTCTTTTAGAGCAGTCAATTGTTCACCCTCGCCGCAAAAGTTGCACCACTGTAATAATCACATCACAAAATCGTTAATGAATGATTGTTTTATCGCCTTAATTCGCGGTAAAACTCCCCTCCGACCTGCAGGCCCGACACGCGCACCAAAATGGATCACCAAAAGAGTGCAATATCGCTCTCTTGCAACCCTCATTGTGCAATGTTACAAATCCACACCCTTGTAAAACAATATGTTGTAAATCTGGCACGATTCTTTCATGTTGCGTGGGCTGTTGCAGGGGTTAGCCCCATGGATTACTAAAGGAAATGCTATGAAGTCGATTTTGAAAGTTTCACTGGCTGCACTCACCCTGGCTTTTGCGGTAACTTCCCACGCCGCGGAGAAGAAACTGGTTGTCGCGACCGACACCGCATTCGTTCCTTTTGAGTTTAAACAAGGCGACAAATACGTTGGTTTTGACGTGGATTTATGGGCCGCCGTAGCAAAAGAATTAAAACTGGATTACCCCCTGAAACCTATGGACTTCAGCGGCATTATTCCGGCTCTGCAAACCAAAAACATCGATCTGGCGCTGGCCGGTATCACCATTACGCCTGAGCGTCAAAAAGCGATCGACTTCTCCGACGGCTACTACAAGAGCGGCCTGCTGGTGATGGTAAAAGCAAATAACGACGCCATTAAAAGCGTGAAGGACCTCGACGGTAAAGTTGTGGCGGTCAAGGGCGGTACTGGGTCCGTAGATTACGCGAAAGCGAACATCAAAACCAAAGACCTGCGCCAGTTCCCGAACATTGACAACGCCTACATGGAACTGGGCACCAACCGTGCTGATGCCGTGCTGCACGACACGCCAAATATCCTCTATTTCATCAAAACCGCGGGCAACGGCCAGTTCAAAGCGGTAGGTGACTCTCTTGAAGCTCAGCAGTACGGTATTGCCTTCCCGAAAGGCAGCGACGAGCTGCGCACGAAAGTGAACGGCGCGCTGAAAACGCTCAAAGAGAACGGCACCTATAACGAAATCTACAAAAAATGGTTCGGCACTGAGCCAAAATAATAATTCTAATACGTCAAGTCAGACCTCAGGGGCGGCCTTCGCCCCTGCTATTTTTGAATAAACCACGGTATACAGGAACACATCATGCAGTTTGACTGGAGCGCCATCTGGCCTGCAATTCCTCTCTTAATTGAAGGCGCCAAAATGACCCTGTGGATTTCGGTCCTCGGTCTTTGCGGCGGTCTGGTGATTGGACTGGTGGCGGGTTTTGCTCGCACCTACGGCGGCTGGCTCGCCAACCACATCGCCCTTGTCTTTATCGAAGTGATTCGCGGCACGCCAATTGTCGTGCAGGTTATGTTTATTTACTTTGCGCTGCCTATGGCCTTTAACGACCTGCGTATTGACCCGTTCAGCGCAGCGGTCGTGACCATTATGATCAACTCCGGCGCCTACATTGCGGAAATCACCCGCGGTGCGGTGCTGTCGATCCATAAAGGCTTCCGCGAAGCCGGTCTGGCGCTGGGCCTGTCCCGTCGCGAAACCATCCGCCACGTTATTATGCCGCTGGCTCTGCGTCGTATGCTGCCTCCGCTGGGCAACCAGTGGATCATCAGCATCAAGGATACCTCGCTGTTTATCGTGATTGGCGTGGCTGAGCTGACCCGTCAGGGGCAAGAGATTATCGCCGGGAACTTCCGTGCGCTGGAGATCTGGAGTGCCGTTGCGGTCTTCTATCTGATCATTACTTTGGTGCTGAGCTTTGTTCTGCGTCGCCTTGAAAGAAGGATGAAAATCCTGTGATTGAATT
Source organism: uncultured Buttiauxella sp. (assembly GCA_946480445.1). Classification (GTDB taxonomy): domain Bacteria; phylum Pseudomonadota; class Gammaproteobacteria; order Enterobacterales; family Enterobacteriaceae; genus Dryocola. The sequence goes on along the minus strand of CAMLJN010000011.1, from coordinate 86,542 downwards.
TAAAAACGTTTCCAAGCACTTCGGCAAAACCCAGGTGCTGCATAATATCGACCTTAACATCAAACAGGGCGAAGTGGTGGTCATTATCGGGCCGTCCGGCTCCGGTAAATCTACCCTGCTGCGCTGCATCAACAAGCTGGAAGATATCACCAACGGCGAGCTGATTGTTGACGGCCTGAAGGTGAACGACCCGAAAGTGGATGAACGCCTGATCCGTCAGGAAGCGGGGATGGTTTTCCAGCAGTTTTATCTCTTCCCGCACCTGACGGCGCTTGAGAACGTGGCCTTCGGCCCGATTCGCGTCCGTGGGCTGAAGAAAGACGCGGCGGATAAACTGGCGAAAGAGCTGCTGGCGAAGGTTGGCCTTGCAGAACGCGCGCACCACTATCCTTCCGAGCTTTCCGGCGGCCAGCAGCAGCGTGTGGCAATCGCCCGCGCGCTGGCGGTGAAGCCTAAAATGATGCTGTTTGATGAGCCAACCTCGGCCCTTGACCCGGAACTGCGCCATGAAGTGCTGAAGGTGATGCAGGATCTGGCCGAAGAGGGCATGACGATGGTCATCGTGACTCACGAAGTCGGTTTTGCGGCCAAAGTCGCCTCGCGCCTGATCTTCATTGATAAAGGCCGTGTTGCGGAAGATGGCAACCCGCAGGCGCTGATCGACAACCCGCCGAGCCAGCGCCTGCAAGAGTTCCTGCAACACGTATCCTGATTTCGTCTCACCCGTTGGCCTTCTCCCTGTGTCGGGGAGAAGGCCTGCCGCACCAGATTAATCCCGTTTTCCAGCCCCCCAACCCTGGCCCTCTATACTTAATCCTTTGTTTGTCTTTTCAGCAAGTAGCAGACCGTGCCGTGGATCTTGTTATTGCTATGCAGCCTGGTTAGCTTTTCGCCTCTGGCTGTCACTTTGCCCGCCGCTGCCGTTGCCGCCTCCTCGAGCCAGCCCGCACAGACTGCTGCCGCCGAACCCAACCTGGAAGAGAAAAAGAAAGCTTATTCCGCACTGGCAGACGTGCTGGACAACGACCAGTCACGCAGCGAACTCATTAACCAGCTGCGTAAGGTCGCAGCCACCCCACCGCCCGAACCTGTTCCTGCTCTCTCACCGCCGGAAACACTCACCGAAGACAAAACCGTGCTGGAAAACGTCACCGATGTCAGTCGGCACTATGGCGGTGAGCTGGCTGAACGCTTTGCGCAGCTGCATCGCAATATCACCGGCACGCCGCATAAGACTTTTAATCAGCACACCTTTTTTAATGCCCTCACCCACTTCTCACTGCTCGTCGTCTCTGTTTTTGCCTTCTACCTGCTCATTCGCCTGGCTATGACGCCGGTGTGGTTGCGTATGGGCAAATGGGGGCGCAGGAAGAACCGCGACCGCTCAAGCTGGTTCCACCTGCCGCTGATGATTATCGGCGCCTTCGTTATAGACCTGCTGCTGCTCGCCCTGACGCTGTTTGTTGGACAGATCCTCAGCGACATGATGAATGCGGGCAGCCGCACCATCGCCCGGCAGCAGGGGCTGTTTCTCAATGCCTTTGCGCTGATTGAGTTTTTTAAAGCCATTTTGCGGCTGATATTCTGCCCACGTTTTCCGGATTTACGCCCCTTCCCGGTCAGCGACCAGAGTGCAAAGTACTGGAGCATTCGTCTGGCGGGTTTAAGCAGTCTGATAGGCTACGGAATACTGGTCGCGGTGCCGATTATTTCTAATCAGGTCAACGTGCAGATTGGCGCGATGGTCAACGTTGGCATCATGCTGTGTATTACACTCTGGGCGCTGTACCTCATCTTCCACAACAGACGCCCTATTCAACAAAGTCTGATTCACCTGGCCTCTCGCTCAATGGCCTTTTTTAGCCTGTTTATTCGCGCTTTCGCTCTTGTCTGGCACTGGCTTGCCAGCGCCTATTTTATCGTGCTGTTCTTTTTCTCGCTTTTCGATCCCGGTAACAGCCTGAAGTGGATGATGGCCGCCTCGCTGCACAGCCTGGCGATTATTGGTATCGCCGCCTTTGTCTCCGGAATGCTTTCGCGCTGGATTGCCAAAACCATCACGCTGTCGCCCCAGGTCCAGCGCAACTACCCCGAACTGCAAAAGCGGCTTAATGGCTGGGTTTCAGCCTCGCTTAAGCTGGCACGCATTCTGACGGTTTGTGTGGCCATTATGCTGCTGCTAAACGCCTGGAATCTTTTCGACATGTGGACCTGGCTTACCAAAGGTGCGGGTGAGAAAACCGTCGATATTCTGATACGCATAGTGTTAATCCTGTTCTTCTCGGCGGTCGGCTGGACGCTGCTGGCCAGCCTGATAGAAAACCGCCTTGCTTCGGATATGCATGGCCGCCCGATGCCGGGTGCCAGAACCCGTACATTATTAACGCTCTTCCGTAACGCCCTCGCGGTGGTGATCAGTACCATCACCATTATGATTTTGCTGTCTGAAATTGGCGTGAACATCGCGCCGCTGCTGGCCGGGGCCGGTGCTTTGGGGCTGGCGGTCAGCTTCGGCTCACAAACGCTGGTCAAGGATATTATTACCGGCGTCTTTATTCAGTTTGAGAACGGCATGAACACGGGCGATCTTGTCACTATCGGGCCGATTACCGGCACCGTTGAGCGTATGTCGATCCGCTCGGTGGGCGTGCGCCAGGATACCGGTGCGTATCACATTATTCCCTGGTCATCGATCACAACCTTCGCCAACTTTGTGCGCGGCATTGGTTCTTTTGTGGCGAATTACGACGTGGACCGCCGGGAAGACGTGGGCAAAGCCAACCGCATTCTGAAAGAGGCGGTCACCGAGCTGATGGAGCAGCAGGACATACGTATGCTGGTGATTGGCGAGCCATCGTTTGCCGGCATTGTCGGGCTGACTAATCAGGCCTTTACCGTGCGCGTGTCCTTTACCACCCAACCGTTAAAGCAGTGGACGGTGAGGTTTGCGCTTGATGGCATGGTGAAAAAGCATTTTGACGCGGCAGGTATTCGCCCGCCGGTACAAAGGGTACAGGTCATGCAGCCGGGCGCGGATGACGCCGAGGCGCTCCAGACCCAGGAAGCGGCAGCGGGTACTCTGCCACCGGCTACCCCTGAGGTATGATCATTTAAAACGCGTGGCGGCCCAGCGAGCGCGCTGTGCATCGTTCATAAAGGACCAGGCGATGAAACGGCTTTGTTTCTGACCCTGGGCCATCTCCTTTTTCACCACCTTCTCAACGCCCGCTTCCTGCAAAATACGGTAAATTGCAGGAAGGTTTTCGCCACGGGACACCAGAGAGGTGAACCACATGACCTGTCGGCCAAACGCCTTGCTTTCGTTGATCATCTGGCTGACGAAGGCAACTTCCCCGCCCTCGCACCACAGCTCGTGTTCGTGGCCGCCAAAGTTCAGCGCGCCCTTCTCATCCTGACCAAGATTGCGCCGCTTACGTTCACTGCCGCTGCGTGCGGTCTCAGCCGAGTCGTGGAACGGCGGATTGCAAAGCGTGGCATCGAAGGTTTCATTCTTATGGATGATGCCCGGGAAGATGGCCTCCCGCGTTTTCTGGCGACGCAGGCGAATCATCCGGCTCAAACCTGGATTAGCGTCAATAATCCTCGTTGCGCTACGAAGCGCATCCGCATCAATTTCTGATCCGGTAAAGCGCCAGCCATATTCATGCTGGCCGATCAGCGGATAAATGCAGTTTGCCCCCACCCCCACGTCCAGCACGGTCGCCTGTGCAGGTACCTTGCCGTCATTCCCTTCGGCCAGCAGATCTGCAAGATGATGAATATAATCCGCACGGCCCGGCACCGGCGGGCAGAGAAAGCCGTCGGGAATATCCCACTCTTGCACAGCATAAAAATGCGCCAGCAGAGCCTGATTCAGCGCTTTTACCGCCAGAGGATCGGCGAAATCTATCGTGTCATCCCCCTGCGGCCCCTTTTTAACAAAAGCCGTCAGCGCGGGATTACTTGCCTGCAAGGCAGCAAAATCATAGCGGTTACGGTGACGGTTACGCGGGTGCAGGCCAGGTTTAGTGGTGGCAGGGGTTTTCATCGAAGCTTCTCCTTGTGTGGGCGCGTAAGATACTCTGTGAAGCCAGCGGGGTAAATACGCCGCGCCAATTTCACCACCGAAAGAGGTTATATGTCTGCGAAAAGATACTATTACGAACCTGCCGCTGGCCATGGTTTGCCGCACGATCCGCTGAACGCCATTATCGGCCCGCGCCCCATTGGCTGGATATCGTCGCTCAACCCGCAGGGCCAGCGTAACCTGGCGCCTTACAGCTTCTTTAACTGCTTTAACTATCGCCCACCTATTATTGGTTTTGCCAGCACCGGGTGGAAGGACAGCGTACAAAATATTCTTGAGACGAAAGAGTTTGTCTGGAATCTCACCACACGCGAGCTTGCAGAGCAGATGAATGAAACGTCCGCTACGTTACCGCGTGGCGAGGATGAGTTCACCCGTGCAGGGTTAACCGCCGTGGCTGGCCGTAAAGTTAAAGCCAGTCTGGTAGCGGAAAGTCCCGTGAACTTCGAATGTCGCCTCTCCCAGTATCTGCAACTGACCTCCGCCGACGGCACGGCCGTCGACACCTGGCTCGTGCTTGGCGAAGTGGTGGCCGTGCATATTGATGAGGCGCTGCTCAAAGACGGTATCTATCAGACGGCCCTTGCCAGACCCGTGCTACGGGCCGGCGGCCCTTCTGCCTATTACAGCGTCGATGAGTCTCAGCGTTTCGATCTGATTCGGCCTGATGCCAGATAATCTCATTAAAATCAGCCATATAAATATGGCTGATTCGCATAAATTTGTCAGGATTTGTCATTCGAAAAAGCCGCGTGACTCCCGCAATTTTTTGCCTCTTTCACCGCGCATATTGCACCTACACTTTTAGTACCGACAGCTTCACTGAAGATCGGCCCCCTAAAGTTCATGAGGATGTGATGATGAAAAAATTGCTGTATTTTTCTGCGGTTATCACCCTTGCTGCGCTCCCGTTCGCCACTCTGGCCGCTCAGGAAATAATGGATAACCAAACGAATCAACTTCGCGCTGTAGGCACTGTATCCGCCAATAACGCCCGCAATCTTGACGATTTGCAGGGTAAACTGGCCGAAAAAGCCAAACAGGAAGGGGCGACAGGCTACGTCATTAACTCCGCCGGTGGCGATAACCATATGTTCGGAACAGCCACTATTTATAAATAGCCCGCAATGATGATTCTAATCTTGAACCTGCTCACCTGACGGCTTCCCTTTTTAACGGAAGCCGTTTTTTATGCTGATTTTTCGCAGGCAAGCGGTTGCCCATCAGGTATGACCAGCGCGTAAAAATAAAGTAGCAAAATGTGCGATAAACGGAGCTGGAGGCGCTTAACCATCACAAATGTGATGATTTACCCCGTTATAATCATAAAATTCAACAGGTTATATCGTGTTCAATTTTTTTGAACAACGCCGTCAATTCTCTTCGATTTATTATTCCACGCAAAAGTGTGACCATAATCACATCGACGGAACAACGTCACCTTAACAGAATAACCTGCGAGAAATTAACTATGAAAACCATCAAATATGCTGTTGCTGCTATCGCTCTTTCTACTCTTTCTTTTGGTGCCTTCGCGGTCCAGGCCGTTAGCCCATCAGAAGCTCAGAACCTGAATAAAGTTGGCGTGGTCTCCGCTCAGGGCGCAACAACCCTGGACGGTCTGGAAGCGCAGCTGGCTTCTAAAGCGCAGCAAGCGGGCGCAAAAGCCTACTCCATCACTTCTGCTAACACCAACGGCAAAATGAGCGGCACCGCTGTTATCTACAAGTAATGTGTAGCGTAAAGATTTAACCCTGTGAGATGTATTGCCTTGATTTAACCCTCATTTGGAGCCCTGCTCCGCACTCTGTTTGACCCTTGATGTTACCCTTGATGCCTGCGGACTTTACCGCAGGCTTTTTTTTGCTCGCGCGTTAAGGCTAAGCGCGTTGGCTGCAATTGCGATAGGATCGCCAGCACGGTAAAACTTCGTCAGCTATCTGATTCAATAACTATGGCGCTCAAGGCCTTAGAAAGGTACCCGTTGCCGACTTGCATTGTTAACCTATCCCACCGACAGGCCCTAACGCTGCATGCCCCCCTGAATAATAAGGTGAAAACCGGCTATCTCCCCACCCTACTGGGATGGTGGAATTTGCCTATCCAAAATTTACTTTTTCAGTGAATAAAATAAAGAATGTCCAATCTCTCAGTTTCTTCGTATGTCAGAGCATTTAGCGTACCCGACCATACGCACCTGGAGCATGCCCTGGCTAACTATAAAAATTCAACCGCAGCAAGGTTAGCGAAAATCATCGTTTCTGTTTTTTCCTTGGGTCTGGGCTATTGCATCATGCGCCTAATAGAGGAACAGGCTAATATCAAGCCTAAAATACATGAGTTTTATCGTAACGCTCCCCAAATACACGCAACACTCCTGAACGCCTTAAAACAGAACAAAACAGAGGCGACTGTTTATTTTGACGACGGGAGTCAGATAACATTTTTCGAATGTGATAGTGGCGTAATGCTCAGTTGTCCTGACAGCCAGGAGACAGGGACTATCACGGCAATAACGATCGAAGATATTGTCTTACAATTGCAGGATAATTTTGAAGATTCGCCAGAACACTATTCGTTACCGCATGATTATGCTAAGCATATTAAAGCAGCCGTTACTCATGAGAAAAATGTATATCCTGGCGTTTTGGATCAGGCGGTAATCAATAACCAGGGAAAAAGCAACAGCCGGGTACATTTTTCTATGCCGGATACTTCCGCCCCCTTGCAAAGCCGTCCTTGTAACCAGTCAAAAGTAAACGGAAATGAAGAGCATCTTACTGAGGATGCAATAACTCCGAAGCATAAGATTTTTTATGGCATCCGCAGATATCTGGACGCAAAATTCAGTTTATTTAGCGATAAATACCATAATGAAATTAAGCATTGCGATACATGTCGCAGCACTGAAAACCATGTTTCTTCTTTATTATTAAGATTAACTAACAACGGCGATGTATTAGTGATTACCTTCTCAAATGGCAAACACTCATCCCTTGTTCTGAGACATAATGATAAACTACATTTTTTGTCACGGACGCATATCAAATACCATAACGACATTAATCAAGACTGTCATCAACGGTTAAAGAGAGAAATGTTATTCTATAATGATGCACTTACCGATCATATTAAACAAAAAGAAAATGTATTTTTAATTAAAAATATGGATACCGATGTTATGTTGAAACGCTGGGGGAAATCAGGGAGCTTCAACCGGGTATTTAACAATTGTTCTTCAGCCGCCCGAGATATACTATTGGCTGGCAGTAAACTTAGCTTACAAGATCGTAAGCGACTCAAAAACAACAGATCGTTACAGATGCCGGCAAACACTGGTAAATTAGCTGAAGAAATAGCAATACTAAAGAGCATTAAAATGGCCAGCATTGAGAAATAGAGACTGTAATGTTTTCGTCTGCCATTGATACCTGTATAGCAATCGGCAATGACAATAACACAGCTACTCTGAGATAAATTATCTCAATCCGATTAGCCTTCATAGTTAATCATCCTCTTTCTGACGAAGGAGGAAATACTGCTCTTTTAAATACATTGAAATTAATTACCGGGTAACACTGCCTGTTAATAAAGATATAAGCAGCGTTACCCGGTGCGATAAATTTCCTGGCCTGAGGTACGTTAAAATAACTCGTCAATGCGCGCCAGTCCCGCATCCAGAGTGAGCGCTTCTCCGGTTGCCACCAGGCAGCAAGCCATCTGCGTTTTTAACGACTGAGGGACGGGTTCAACACCCGCCACGCAGCGTTCTATCCAGCGTGCCGTAATTTCCGGATCTTTAGCCGCCGGCAGCGCAATATCGTCAGCATTCATGTCTGTTTGCCGCTCATTGAGCACCCGTGTACCCTGGCCGTCAATCAGGCTTATCTGCGGGCAGCGCTGCGGGTTGGCATAAACCTCCCCTTCCGTACCGTGCATCAGCAGGCCGCGCCCGCCGATGTCGGCAAAGAATTTCGCCACCTTCGGTACGTATTCCGGATGAGAAACGCTCGCCAGGCGCAGGGCCTCATCTTCTTCAAACGGCGTGGCAAGTTTTGCCAGCGTATGAGCACTGTTGCGCACGCCCATGCGCCAGCGCATCGCCAGCTGGTTTTCCATCGGCGGACACAGCGCGCCGACGGGAATATAGACCGGATGATGCGCTTCAAGCTTTGCCTGGGCCTGCCCGGCATGTAAAGTCGGCGCGATGCCAAGCAACGTGAAAATAGTTTCGGTCAGGACCCGGGTTGGATCGTGGCTTACGCCGTGCACCACCACCGGAAAACCCAGTTTGTTGAGCAGCATGGCAAGCAGCGGCGTCAGGTTTGCCTGTTTGCGCGCACCGTTGTAGGAAGGAATGACGATCGGCATCGGCTTATTTACCGGCGGAGTCAGCGACATCAGATGGTGTTTCATCGCCTCATAGAAGCCAAGCATCTCCGCTTCGCCTTCGCCTTTAATACGCAGCGCTATCAGCACGCCGCCAAGCTCAAGCTCCGGCACTTCTCCCCTGAGCATATGGGCATACAGCCCGCGCGCGGTGTCAAAATCCAGATCCCTGGCGTGGTTCTTGCCGCGCCCAATTTCTTTGATGATCTTACGGTAATCCATGTTGCGCCTCTATTTTTTGCTCACACGTTTGCGTCGCGCTGTCTTTTTAGGCGTGACTTCAGTCAGTTTAGCCGCCGGTGCCGCAGGCTGGCTAATGGGGAACACCGGCAAAGCCCCCAGCAGACGTTGACCATAATTTTTGGTCAGCAGGCGGCGGTCATAAATCACCACTTCACCATAGCAGCCGTGACTGCGAATTAAACGCCCAACCTGCTGAATAAGATTAAAAGATGCCGCCGGTAAACTTTGTACTTCAAAAGGATAGCGTTTGAGGCTTTTCAGCCATTCGCCTTCCGTCACCACCACCGGGCTGTCTATCGGCGGGAAAGCTATTTTGTGGATGTGCACCTGGCTTAACAGGTCGCCTTTTAAATCCAGCCCTTCGGCAAAAGATTGCAGCCCCACCAGCACGCTGGTTTCGCCCTGCTCCACGCGTTTACGGTGCAGTTCCACCAGACGGTAGCGGGGCTGATCGCCCTGCACAAGCAGGGTCAGGCGCAGATCCATTACATGGGTTAAAAAAAGCTGCATCGCGCGATTGCTGGCAAACAGCACCAGCATACCTTTGTGCTCGCCTTTCGCCAGCTCGGCGCGGAAAAACGCCGCCATTTCGGCAATGTGCTGCGCCTCGTTTTCCATCGTCGGCTCGACGCTAAGCTGCGGGATCACCAGCCTGCCCTGATCGATGTGGTTGAACGGTGAATCCAGGGCAATAAATCTGTCCCCTGCTTTCTCACGCAGGCCGCTCATCTCCTGGAGGCGGTCGAACTTATTCAGCGAACGTAGCGTGGCGGAGGTAACGATGACATGCGGCACATTACGCCAGACGAGTTTTTCCAGCTGGTCGCTCACGCGAATGCCCACGCAGTGGAAGAACAGGTGCGGCTGCCCTTCACGCATCTCGCGGGTGACCCACTTGGAAACGGGAGCACCCGACGCCTCTGCCAGGGCAGAAAGCCGCCAGAGTTTACTTTGCGATTCAAAATAGCCCAGCGCGCGGTTCATTTGCAGCAGAGCACGATGTACGCGCACGACGTCATGGCTGCCTGTTTTTTCGCTCAGGTCGTTGAGAAGCGCTTCAGAAAGGCTGCGCAACCCTTCCATCAGCCTAGCCAGCCGCTGGCAGATAGCCATCACCTCTTCTGGCAGCACGCCCATTTCAAAGCGGTGTTCACTCTCAAACTCGCCGGGCATCCAGAGTTTTACGATGCCGCAAAACGAACTGAGCAGCTCGTAAACTTCATCACAATGGTTGGTCAGGCGTTCGGGAACGGTAAGCGGCGGCGGGCTTTTCGGACGAAACTGCGCCATGCAGGTTTCCACCAGTTTAGTGAACAGATCGAGCTGTAAACGGCTGTAGCCGGGGGTGACTTCTGCGCTCATCTCCAGCGCATCACGGGCCACGTCGGGCAGATGATGGCCTTCGTCGAGCACCAGCAGCAGGTTTTTCGCTTCCGGCAGAACGGCGTCGCTTTCCATCGCGGCCATCACCAGCGCGTGGTTGGCCACCACCACCTCGGCCTCGTCAATTTCGCGACGGGCAACAAAAAACGGGCATTCGCGATACCAGTGACAGTTGCGCCCCAGGCAGCTGGCTTTGTCCGTGCTCATGCGCCGCCAGAGATCGTCGTCGATAGACTGAGAGTTATGATCGCGGATGCCATCCCATTTATAAGCATCCAGCTCGACTTTCAGCTTCGCGCAGCGCTGCTGTTCGTCCTTGCTGGCGGGGGCCATTTCGTCATCGAGGAAGGCAAGCAGGTCACCCTGCGCCACGTTATCCGTGGCTAACGCAGCCAGGTTGCGCGGACAAACATAGCGCCCCCGCCCAAAGGCGGCGGTGAATTTCAGATCGGGGATGATTTTGCGCAGCAGCGGCAGGTCTTTGCTGTAAATCTGATCCTGCAAGGCCACGTTGGCGGTGCTGACCACCAGCGTTTTTTGTTCCTCGCGTGCAATGGCAATGCCGGGGATCAGGTAGGAGAGCGTTTTACCCACGCCCGTAGGGGCCTCAATCGCCAGATGACGCCCTTCTTCACCGGCCAGCGTTTTCGCCACTTCGGCAATCATTTGCCGCTGCGGGGGACGCGGAATAAAGTCCGGGATCTGCTGCTGTAGCGCCTTATACCAGGCGGCGATTTGCGCTTTTTGCGCCGGGGACAAAGCCATGACTCTCACTTCTACTGTATAAACAGCCACTATTGTCCCACTTTTCTCCTCCAGACGGCATTATTTTTTGTTTTTAAGTCATGCAGTGCACCTTGACCAATGACAAAGCGGCGCGCCCCTGCCGCTCTTTATAATCACCTCCGTTTGTCTTCCACTGGTATATAACGATGGCTTATCAACTCACGCTGAACTGGCAAGAATTTTTAGAAAAATACTGGCAGAAACAGCCGGTTGTATTGAAAAACGCGTTCCCGAATTTTGTCGATCCTATTACACCTGACGAACTGGCGGGCCTTGCGATGGAGCCGGAGGTGGACAGCCGCCTGGTCAGCCGTAGCGAAGACGGGCAGTGGCAGGCCAGCAATGGGCCTTTTGAGCACTTCGATAATCTGGGTGAAAAAGGCTGGTCGCTGCTGGCGCAGGCCGTTAACCACTGGCATGAACCTTCCGCCGAGCTGGTACGCCCGTTCCGCGTGCTGCCGGACTGGCGCCTGGACGATCTGATGATCTCTTTCTCGGTGCCGGGCGGCGGCGTCGGGCCACATATCGATCAGTACGATGTGTTTATTATTCAGGGGATGGGCAGCCGCCGCTGGCGAGTGGGCGACAAACTGCCGATGCGTCAGTTCTGCCCGCATCCTGCGCTGCTGCACGTTGATCCGTTTACGCCAATCATCGACGAAGATCTCGAGCCGGGCGATATTCTGTATATCCCGCCGGGCTTCCCGCACGACGGCTTCACCCACGAAACCGCCCTTAACTACTCCGTTGGCTTCCGTGGGCCAAACGGACGCGATCTCATCAGCAGCTTTGCAGACTATGCGCTGGAAAACGACCTGGGCGGCGAGCATTACAGCGACCCGGACATGACGCTGCGTGACCATCCGGGCAAGGTTGAGGGCTACGAACTGGACCGCCTGCGCGGCATGATGATAGAGATGATCAGCCAGCCGGAAGACTTTAAACAATGGTTCGGCCGCTTTGCGACAACGCCGCGCCACGAGCTGGATATCGCCCCGGCGCAGCCGCCTTATGAAACGACTGAAGTTATCGACGCGCTGCTACAGGGTGACAGCCTCACTCGCCTGAGCGGCCTGCGCGTCCTGAACGTTGGGGACAGCTTCTTCGTCAACAGCGAACCGCTGGTAACGACCCAGTTTGCCGCAGCAGATGCCCTTTGTCGTTACACTACGGTCAGCCAAAAAGAGCTGGGGGAAGCCTTGCAGGATGGGGAGTTTGCCACCCTGCTAACCGAACTGGTGAATAACGGCTACTGGTATTTTGCGGACTGAGCTTCGCCATAACAGCGGCAACCAGCCTCAGGGAGGATGCCTTTTAGTCATCCTCCCGCTCATCCCACTTCAGCCCCTCATTCTGAGGGGTATGCGGCATGAAGGCATTTAAAGATTCATTAACAAGCCCGCTTCGCTTTATAATCCCCTGCGTAACATTGGGAGCGGAAAATGAAATTGTCTAAAATTGCCATCGTCGGTGGCATGCTGGTGATGGCCATCGGCGGTATTGGCGGCGTGATGCTGGTGGGTTACATCGTTATCCTTCATGGCGCGTGATATAGCGTAACAGGCGTTCAAACAGGCGGTCGGTCACTATCGCCGCCAGCGCCACCAGAATGGCCCCCTGCACCACATAGGCGGTGTTAAAACCGCTCAGGCCAATGATGATAGGCGAGCCGAGCGTGTTGGCCCCAACCGTCGAGGCGATGGTGGCGGTACCGATATTAATGATCACCGATGTTCGAATACCCGCCAGAATGACCGGTGCTGCCAGCGGCAGCTCAACCTTCCGTAACACCTGCCAGCGGCTCATGCCCGCGCCGTACGCAATCTCCCGCGTGGCTTCAGGCACCGCGCCTATCCCCGCCAGGGTTCCCTGTAAAACCGGTAACAGGCCATAGAGCACCAGCGCGATAATCGCGGGCTGCTGCCCGAACCCCATTACCGGTACAGCTATCGCCAACACCGCAACGGGCGGGAAGGTTTGCCCGGCGGCAATAATCGTCTCAACAAGGGAGCGAAACTCAAGGCCCGCCGGACGCGTCACCGCCACGCCCAGCCCTACCCCAATCACCACGGCAATCAGGCTCGAAACTGCCACCAGCGTCAGGTGGGCCAGCGCCAGGGCAACAAAACTCTCCTGCTGATACAGCGGTCTTGCCAGCTCCGGAAAAAGCCAACCAAACAGCGCAGCGGTATGCGGCATCAGAAACAGCAGCGCGATAAACAGGGCCAGCAGCCACAGCAGGGGATCAGCCAGCCGACGCATGTTCACCCCGCACAAGATCGCTAAAATGCAGAACGCCGCACGGCACGCCTTGCGCATCGACAACCGGTAATTGCTGGCACTGACGATGGACGAACAGCGACAGCGCATCCCGCAGGCTGAGATCGGCCTGAATCGGCTCGCCTTCTATGCGCTCATCGGCCCGCACGCTGTTCGCAACCTGCCGTAGAGAAAGCAGCCGTACGCCAAGCTCGCTGCGCCCGAAGAAGTCGCGGGCGAAGTCAGTAGCCGGGTTCGTCAACAGGTCCAGCGGCGTGCCCTGCTGGATAACCTGCCCGCCGTCCATCAGTACGATACGGTCGCCCAGCCGCAGGGCTTCTTCTATGTCGTGAGTTACCAGCACTATGGTACGCCCGAGCAAATTATGAATGCGGATTATCTCCTGCTGCAGCGCGGCGCGAGTAACGGGATCGAGTGCCCCGAAGGGTTCATCCATCAGCAGTACCTCCGGGTCGGCCGCCAGCGCACGGGCCACGCCCACACGCTGCTGCTGCCCGCCGGAAAGCTGATGCGGATAACGATCGCGGAACTGGGTAGCCTCCAGCCCGAGCAAATCCAGCAGCTCATCAATACGTGCTTCAATCCGCGCTTTAGGCCACTTTAAAAGCTGTGGCACCGTGGCGATGTTCTGCGCCACCGTCCAGTGAGGAAACAGCCCGATGGACTGAATAGCATACCCCATCCGGCGGCGCAGTGCCTGAGTATCAAAATTACGAATCTCTTCTCCGGCAAAGCGAATGCGCCCTTCATCATGTTCAACCAGCCGGTTGATCATTTTCAGCGTCGTCGACTTTCCCGAGCCTGAGGTGCCAATCAGCACGGTAAATTCGCCTTCCCGGATAGTCAGCGACAAATCTTTGACCGCCGCTTCCCCCTGGAAGTATTTCGTCACATGGTCAAATTCGATCATGGCTGTTTCGCCTCAAGTAGGGAGATAAACAGTTTAAAGAGCGCGTCCAGTATGACGGCCAGCGCAATCACCGGGATCACACCAAGCAGAACTAAATCGAGCGCGCTGCTCAATAATCCCTGGAAGATGATCGCGCCAAAACCACCTGCGCCAATCAGCGCGGCAATAACGGCCATACCGATCGTCTGCACGCATACCACTCGCAGGCTACGCAGCAGGACGGGCATCGCCAGGGGCACCTCTGCCCGCCAGAATATCTGCCGCCGCGACATGCCCATTCCTTCGGCACTTTCTATCACGTTACGCGGTACATGCTGCAAACCGGCAACCACTCCGCGCACCAGCGGCAGTAAGGCGTAAAGAACCAGCGCGATTAACGCAGGCGTAACGCCGATACCGCTGACGCCCAGCGCCCCCAGCCAGGGGAACACTTTTGCCAGCCCGGCCAGCGGCGCAATCAGCAGGCCAAACAGCGCCACCGACGGCACGGTTTGTATCACATTCAGCACGGAAAAGACGGAGGGCTGCCAGCCCGGGCGCTGATAGCAATGCACGCCAAGCGGTACGCCAATTAACAGCGCGGGAAGCAGCGTACCCAGCAGCAGCGCCAGATGACGACTCAGCGCATCGTCAAAGACGTCCTGCCGGTTGGCGTATTCTTTAAGCAACGACAGGTCTGCGAAGTAGCCGCTCAATAGCAAGATCACGGGCACAATCCAGATTTGCAGATTAAGCAGCAGACGCCAAAGGGCTTTGGGCGTTATGCGGTTTATCCCATCGGCACAAATCAGCAGGCACAGCGCCAGCATCAGCCACAGACCGCTGCCGGGTGAGGTTCGAGCAACGCTGCTGCCAGCCTGGGCAAAGTGGCTCGCGGTTTTGCCCATCACCACCAGAGCCGCGATAAACATCGCCTCGCCAGTTAATACCGTCAGCAACAGCGGGATTCGCCGCGTGGGGATAAAGGTCAACCCGGCAAGCACAGCCGTGGGGATTGCAAGAGAGAAGAGCGCAAATTCAGGGAGCTGGCTGAGGGCCAGAGGCTCCCCCGAAACCAGTCGGTTTGCGGCGTGATTAATAAAAGGCAGAACTCCGCCTGCCACCACCAGCAAGAACACCAGCAGCAGCAGTACGCGGTTATGAATCTTCAGCAAACGTACATCCTGTCGTTATTGTCGGGTGACGCAGCGCTTGTCCTGTCCCACGAAGGGGAGAAACCTCTGCGCCAACCAACGTTCGTGTCGACCGGGCTTATTTCACAAAGCCTTTCTGTTTCAGATAGTCAGCGGCCACTTTTTTGGCATCCAGCCCTTCAACTGCGATGCTCGCATTGAGCTGTTGCAGGGTTTTCTCATCGAGCGAGGCAAACACAGGTTTTAACCATTCGTCCATTTGCGGCCAGGCCTTCAGCACCGCCTCACGAACAACGGGCGCCGGGGCATAAATCGGCTGCACGCCTTTCGGATCGCTTAAGGTTTGCAGGCCAAGCGCCGCGACCGGGCCATCGGTGCCGTAAGCCATCGCTGCGTTCACGCCCGAGGTTTGCTGCGCCGCCGCCTTGATGGTTACTGCGGTATCGCCCCCGGCGAGGGAAAGCAGCTGTTTCTGATTAAGTTTAAAGCCGTAGGCCTTTTCAAAAGCAGGCAGAGCATCCGGCCGCTCGATAAATTCCGCGGAGGCCGCAAGCCTGAACTCGCCACCTTTTTTCAGATAGGCGCTGAGGTCGTCAAGCGAAGTGAGCTTGTTTTTTTCTGCTAAATCTTTGCGCACCGCAATCGTCCAGGTGTTGTTAGCAGGCGCGGGCGTCAGCCAGACCAGATGATTTTTCTCGGCGTCGAGCTGTTTGACCTTCTCATACCCTTTCTGAGCGTTTTTCCATACCGGGTCATTGTCATCTTTAAAGAAGAATGCGCCATTGCCGGTGTATTCCGGATAAATATCCAGCTCACCGGAAGTGATTGCGCCGCGTACAACAGGCGTGGTGCCAAGCTGAACTTTATTGACGGTTTTCACCCCGTGGCTGTCGAGCACCTGCAAAATAATATTGCCCAGTAGCGAGCCTTCGGTATCAATCTTCGAACCTACTTTCACCGGCTCGGCCGCCTGAGCGCCCGCAGCCAGCATCAGTATTCCCGCCATGCCCAGACGTACAGATAAATTCATGGTGCACCCTCGTTGTTGTTCTTTGCTTGAAAATCATAGAGTCACAAAAAGAATAGCTGAGATTTCACTCCCCGGGGAAAGCATAAAGGGGAATAAGATATAGAGAAGCTTATTCGAATGATGGACGCCTCCCCCCTCTTCTCCGGCATAAGCAGAAAGGGGGAGGAGGCGTGGAGAACTTACTTCAGTTCAAACTCGCCGCGTTTGACGCGCGCGGAATCCAGGCCGATAAAGACGTTAAATTTGCCAGGCTCGGCATCGTACTTCATCTGCGCGTTCCAGAACTTCAGCCCTTCAATATCAATCGGGAAGCTGACGGTCTGGGTTTCCCCCGGCTTGAGCATCACTTTCTTAAAGCCTTTCAGCTCTTTTACCGGGCGGCTCATCGACGCGGTGACATCTTGCAGGTACATCTGCACCACGGTTTCGCCCGCGCGGTCGCCGGTGTTTTTCACCTCCACCGAGGCCTCGACTTTGCCGTTGCGCGTCATGGACGGCGCGGACATTTTCACCTCAGACAGGGTAAAGGTGGTGTAGCTCAGGCCGTAACCAAACGGATACAGCGGGCCGTTTGCTTCATCGAAATAGCGCGAGGTGTACTTGTTCGGCTTTTCAGGATTATACGGACGGCCGGTGTTCAGGTGGCTGTAGTAGGTCGGGATCTGCCCTACGGAACGCGGGAAGGACATCGGCAGCTTGCCGGACGGGTTATAATCGCCAAAAAGCACGTCGGCGATGGCGTTCCCGCCTTCGGTCCCCGGGTACCAGGCTTCAAGCAGCGCGTCGGCCTGGCTGTCTTCTTTCACCAGCGCCAGCGGACGTCCGTTCATCAGCACCAGCACCAGCGGTTTGCCCGTGGCCTTCAGCGCGGCAATCAGGTCGCGCTGGCTTTGCGGCAGCACCAGATCGGTACGGCTGGAGGCTTCGTGCGCCATCCCCTGCGCTTCGCCTACTACGGCGACAACAACATCGGCGTTCTTCGCGGTATTTACCGCTTCGTCAATCATCTCTTTTGGCGTGCGCGGATCGACCTGCACCGCCGGTTCGTACTGGTTGAGGAACTCAACGATGCCTTTCTGATCGGTGACGTTCGCCCCTTTAACATGAACGACGGTTGCTTTGTCGCCCACGGCTTTCTGGATGCCCTGCAGGACGGTGACGCTTTGATCCGCCACGCCCGCCGCAGACCAGCTGCCCATCACATCACGCTTGCTGTCTGCCAGCGGTCCAACAACGGCAATGGTGCCGGATTTTTTCAACGGCAGGGTTTGCAGACGGTTTTTCAGCAGCACCATACTTTCACGCGCCACTTCGCGGGCTTCTTTGCGGTGCAGGCGGCTTTCAGCATTGGTATCTTGCGGATCGGATTCTTTCGGCCCTAAGTGGCTGTACGGGTCGTTAAACAGCCCCATGTCGTATTTCACGTTCAGAACGTGGCGGGCGGCATCGTCCAGCTCGGCCTGCGACACTTCGCCGCTTTTCACCAGCTCGGGCAGATACTTACTGTAGAACTCGTCGCTCATGCTCATATTGATGCCGGAGTTCAACGCCACGCGTACGGCATCCTTCGGATCGCTTGCCAACCCGTGTTTAATCAGCTCTTTAATTGCGCCGTGGTCGGAAATTGTGATGCCTTTAAACTTCCACTCATCGCGCAGCAGGTCTTTAAGCAGCCAGCTGTTGGAAGACGCCGGGGTGCCGTTGATGGCGTTGAGCGCCACCATCACGCCGCCGCTCCCCGCATCCAGCGCGGCCTTATAAGGCGGCATATAGTCGTTAAACAGGCGCTGCGGACTCATGTCCACGGTGTTGTATTCTTTCCCGCCTTCCACTGCCCCGTAGGCTGCAAAGTGCTTCACGCTGGTCATCACGGAATAGCGATCCGCCGGGCTTTTGCCCTGCATCGCTTCCACCATGGCGCGCCCCATTATCGACGTCAGGTAAGTGTCTTCCCCAAAGCCTTCCGATACGCGGCCCCAGCGCGGATCGCGGGACACGTCGACCATCGGCGCCCAGGTCATATTCAGGCCGTCGTCCGCCGCCTCATAGGCAGAAATCCGCCCAACCGTTTTCACCGCTTCCAGATTGAAGGAAGAAGCCAGCCCGAGGCTGATCGGGAAAACGGTGCGCTGACCGTGCACCACATCGTAGGCGAAGAACAGCGGAATTTTCAGGCGACTCAGGCTCATGACCTGATCCTGCATAGTGCGAATATCGTGGCGGGTGACGGTGTTAAAAATCGCGCCGACCTGCCCGGTTTTGATCATTTCACGAATGGCTTCTTTCGGGTTATCCGGCCCCACGCTGATTAAACGCAGCTGACCAATTTTTTCGTCATTGGTCATTTTTTTCAGCAGATCGGTGACGTATGCATCTCGCGCTTCCGGCGTCACCGGGTGCGGGCCAAACATCTCTTCGGCCAGCGCCGGTTGCAGAGCAAGGCTGACCGCGATACCTACAGAACAGAGCCATTTCATGAAGTTTACTCTCTTGCCAGGCCGCCCGCCCGGGGCAGCACATTAGGATAAGAGAAGCAGTGTGCCACATCGTTACGCGGGTAAGAAGAGCAGGCGCGGTGTTAAATGCTGATTTTTCGAACATTTCAGAGTAATGATAGGTGTTTTGCGAGCTATGCTTGAAAGCGAGAATTTTTGTGCCATCACAAGGAGTGGAACCATGTCCGTATCCGTACCGGCTGACAGTAAGACATTTATAAACGAATTACAGCGTCTGGTTGGCAGCCACCATGTTCTGACAGACGCCGCCAAAACGGCCCGCTATCGCAAAGGCTTTCGTTCCGGCCAGGGCGAGGCGCAGGCGGTGGTGTTTCCCGGCTCGCTTATCGAGCTGTGGCGGGTGTTAAGCGCCTGCGTCAGCGCCGATAAAATTATTCTGATGCAGGCCGCCAATACCGGTCTGACCGAAGGCTCCACGCCCAGCGGTAGCGATTACGATCGCGATATTGTGATCATCAGCACCCTACGCCTCGATAAACTGCAGCTGCTGGACAACGGCAAACAGGTTCTGGCGTTTCCGGGCAGCACGCTGTATCAGCTTGAAAAAGCGCTAAAACCTCTGGGACGCGAGCCGCATTCAGTGATCGGCTCTTCGTGCATCGGAGCATCTGTTATTGGTGGCATCTGCAATAACTCGGGGGGCTCATTGGTGCAGCGCGGCCCGGCCTATACCGAAATGGCGCTGTATGCCCGTATCGACGAGCAGGGCAAACTGACGCTGGTTAACCATCTGGGTATCAACCTTGGCGCTACGCCCGAGCAAATCCTCGGCAAACTTGATGACGAGCGAATCAGGCCGGAAGATATTCTGCATGACAACCGCCAGGCGTCTGACCACAACTATGCCGAACGCGTGCGCGACGTTGATGCCGAAACGCCATCCCGCTTCAATGCCGATCCAAACCGCCTGTTCGAGGCCTCCGGCTGCGCGGGTAAGCTCGCTGTATTCGCCGTACGTCTGGATACCTTCGTGGCTGAAAAGCAAAACGAAGTGTTTTACATCGGCACCAATAAACCGGAAGTGCTGACCGAAATCCGCCGCCATATTCTGGCAAACTTCAAACATCTCCCGGTAGCCGGGGAGTATATGCACCGCGATATTTACGACATTGCTGAGGTGTACGGCAAAGACACTTTTATGATGATCGACAAGCTCGGCACCGACAAAATGCCTTTCTTCTTTACGGTTAAAGGCCGCGTGGATGCCGCGCTTGAGAAGGTGCCGTTTATCAAGCCGCACTTCACCGACCGCGCCATGCAGCGCTTAAGCGCCCTCTTCCCACGCCACCTGCCGCCGCGTATGAAAGCCTGGCGCGACAAATACGAGCATCACCTGCTGCTGAAAATGTCCGGAGAGGGCATTGCCGAAGCTCGTGCCTGGCTTGAGGACTATTTCGCGAAGGCGGAAGGAGCCTTCTTTGTCTGTACGCCCGGCGAAGGCGCCAAAGCCTTTTTGCACCGTTTTGCCGCAGCCGGGGCCGCCGTGCGTTATCACGCCGTTCACGCCGATGAAGTGGAAGATATACTCGCGCTCGATATCGCCCTGCGGCGCAACGATCGGGAGTGGTTTGAGCAGCTGCCGCCAGAAATCAGCAGCCAGCTTAGCCACAGCCTCTACTACGGCCACTTTATGTGCCATGTTTTCCATCAGGATTACATCGTGAAGAAAGGCGTGGATGTTCATGCGCTAAAAGAGCAAATGCTTGAATTGCTTCGCCTGCGCGGCGCGCAGTATCCGGCCGAGCATAACGTGGGGCACCTCTACGAAGCGCCAGAGACTTTAAAACGATTTTATAAGGCGAATGACCCTACAAACAGTATGAATCCAGGGATCGGCAAAACAACCAAGCATAAGTGGTGGGATGAGAGCGCTTGCAGCCATACACACCATCACGACCCTCACTAAATCTGGCTGTCAACTGCGCTAATCGGAGCTGTTCCTCGCTCGCTTTTCGTACTAGATTGGCAGGTAAAAGGGTGGAGAATATATTCTTCACCCACTCCTGGCCCAGAGGTTCGAATATGTCAGTAGCCGAAACATTCCCCTTCGCACAAATAGACGTGCAGGACGCAACGCTCGACGACATAGCGGCGATAACGGCAATTTATGAATGGCATGTGCTCCACGGGCGCGGCTCTTTTGAAGAAACGCCGCCTGGCGTGCAGCAAATGCGAGAGCGTTTACTCTGCGTTCACGAACAGGGATTACCCTGGCTTGTCGCCCGCTATGGCAGCATTGTCGTGGGGTATTGTTATGCGACCGTCTATCGTCCTCGTCCCGCTTACCGCTACACCCTTGAAGACTCGGTCTATATTGATGCCAGCATGATGGGCCGGGGTATAGGCCGTGAGCTACTGGGCGCGCTGATTACCCGCTGCGAACAAGGCCCATGGCGGCAGATGATTGCCGTGATTGGCGACGGCGAGAAAAATATCGGCTCCTGCCGTCTGCATAAGCAGTTTGGGTTTGAAACAGCAGGCAACTTGCGCAGCGTGGGCTTTAAGCTGGGTGACTGGCGCGACACGCTGATTATGCAGCGCCCTTTAAATGACGGCGACTGGTCAGCTCCCTGAGCACACTTTCCCTCCCTCGTCCTCTCACAGGGCGAACAGAGGTCATTAAATAAAAATAAGGTAAATCAATTCATTGATATTGGCAGATCGCCAAAAAGGAGGAAAAACCACGTTTTCTCCTCCTTTGTCTGCGACCTCAGCCTTTAGGGGAACCCAAAGGCAAACATGTCAGAGCAAATAATAATTATTTAGTTAAACACCATTCCACCGTCAATCAACAAAGATTGCCCCGTCATATAGTCAGAATCCGGGCCTGCCAGATATGCCACGCAGGCGGCCACATCTTCTGGTTCAGACAACCGTCCGAGGGTAATGCGCCTGGCAAACTCCTCCGTGCCGTAGCCCAGCGGCTTGCCTGCCGCCTCGGACACCTGGCGATCGATCTCGGCCCACATTGGCGTTTTTACGATGCCCGGACAATAGGCATTGACGGTGACACCCAGCGGAGCCAGATCTCTTGCCGCGGTCTGCGTCAGCCCGCGCACGGCGAACTTGCTGGAGCTGTAAACGGCCAGTTCCGGGTTGCCCGTGTGCCCAGCCTGGGAGCAGGCGTTGATAATTTTGCCGCCGTGCCCCTGGGCTTTAAAGGCCTTAATGGCGGCCTGCATCCCCCAGATAACGCCCTTCACGTTGATGTTGTACACCTTATCGACGATCTCCTCTGTGATCTCTTCGATAGGCGTCGAAGGCGCCACTCCCGCGTTATTCACAATGACGTTAAAATCGCCCAGCGCCTGACGCGTTTTTTCAACTGCGGCAAAGACTTGCTCACGGTCAGAAACATCCACCGTTACGGCCAGCGCTTCTCCCCCACTACGGTTAATTTCCTCGGCCACGTCTTTGGCCGTCGCAGCGTTATAGTCCGCCACTGCTACGGCAAAACCATCTTTTGCCAGCCGGAGGGCGATAGCTTTGCCGATCCCCTGACCGGCCCCGGTGACGAATGCTACTTTTTTCATCTTTCATCCCTTTGTGTATTCAAAGAATCTGGCTCAGATGGAGCTGCCCCATTAACAGCGGGTTATCGCGATAATCAACGGGAATGGCCACGACGGCCGGGCCGTTGACGTCCATCGCCGCGCGTAAAGTTGGCTCCAGCTGGTCTGCGCTTTCCACCGCAAAACCTTTTGCGCCAAAGGCATCGGCATAGGCTTTGAAGTCGACGGGGCCAAAGCTCACGCCGGATAAACGCTGGTATTTTTTCTCTTCCTGGATGGCCACCATGTTGTAGCCGTTATCGACCCAGATGATGTGCAGTACGTTGGCTCCCAGCCTTACCGCCGTTTCCAGCTCCATGCTGGACTGCAGGAATCCCCCGTCGCCGGATACCGAGACAACTTTGCGCTCGGGATTGACCAGCCAGGCGCCGATAGCCCAGGGCAACGCCACGCCCATCGTCTGCTGACCATTGGAAATCATCACCTGGCGCGCGCGGAAGCTGTAGAGATAGCGGGCGATCCAGATGTGGAAACTGCCCATGTCCACCGTCAGCGTAACGTCGCTATTAACGATGTCCTGCATGGCCCGCACGATACGCAGCGGATGCAGTGCGAACTGGTTAAGGTTGGCGCCCCGGCGACTGAGCAGCTCACGCTGGTGCTGCCTGTCTATCAGAATTTCTGAGGCTCGGGAGCTGAGAATCAGCGGCTTATCCACCTTCACGGCCAGCTTGCTCAGCGTACCGGCGATGTCGCCGATAAGTTCTATATCCGGGATATAGTTGCGCTCTTCATAGGCGGGCAGTACGTCGATATGCACAAGCGTAGCGTTTCCCGTGTTCCACATTGCCGGTTCGTACTCCACCGGGCTGTAACCGATGCAAATAATTAAATCGGCCATGTGCAGCAGGCGATCGCCCGCCTGATTATTGAAAAGCCCCACGCGACCGGCGAAACGGGTGAAATGCTGCTGATTCACCACCCCCGCTGCCTGATAGGTACTGGTCACCGGGATATGGCTTTTTTCAAGCAGGTGCCGTATCGCCTTGCTGTTTTCGGTCTGGCTCGCCATCAGCCCCAGCAGAATGACGGGGTTTTTCGCTTTGGCGATAAGGTCCGCAACCTGCTCAATCGCGCCGTCCGGCGCGGCACCGGACTGAATGGCGCCGCTGGCGGCAAAAATATTGCCCACGGCCGGTTCATCCACAATATCCTGCGGCAGGCTGACAAAAGCGCTGCCAGGCCGACCATTTTCTGCGCTGCGGAAGGCGTTGGATACCACTTCCGCAATCGCGTCAGAGGAGCTAACTTCGACAGCATATTTGGTGACGGGGTGAAACATCGCCACCGTATCCATGCTCTGGTGCACCTGCTTCGCTTTATCCGCGCGCTTCACCGCCCCACCGAGCGCCACAACCGGGTCACCTTCGCTGTTGGCGGTTGCCATACCGGTTATCAAATTTGAGCAGCCGGGGCCAGAGGTCACAAGCGCCACCCCAGCTTTCCCCGTAATGCGCCCTACCGCCGCCGCCATAAAGGCCGCGTTAGCTTCATGACGTACCGGAATGATCTCGATACTGGAGTCGAGCAGCGAGTCGAAAACCTTGTCGATTTTCGCCCCCGGAATACCAAACACCTGCTTAACACCCTGCGCTTCAAGCTGGCCAAGGACCATGTCGGCGCCATGCGCCCACTGGCGCACGTTTTTTTGCTGTTCCATGGACTCATCTCCTACAGATAGGCATTAGTTCTCAACCGCCCGAATGGCGGCATCAAGATTCTCCGGGTGAAGATTGGCAGCGAGGAAAGCGCTATCCTCCGGAAGGTCGATAGTCAATTTGTAGATTTCACCGAAGGTCAGTTCCCCGTGCTCCAGCTGATAGTCGAGCAGGTGCCCGCCGCCCTGCCGATCGTCGGTGATAAAATGTTCGTGATAGCCTGCGACGTTGATGCCCTGCATATGCTGAGGCGTTCGGAAGCCGACCAGCACGCCATCGCGCCCGTTGAACCGGAAGACCGGCTGATCGTCCAGGACGTCGGTCATCGCACGGTAGGGCGGTGTCTGACGAGGCACGGTGCGGGTGTGGGCATGATGAAAATGCCCGTCTATGCGCAGCGCGCAAAAAATGTTGTCGGAAGGGATCTGCCTGTCAATAATGTCGTGCAGCGCCTGACGGTTAATGCGGCGGTGAATTTGCACCCGATAGTGCGGCTTGAACCATGTCATCACAGCAAAAGGTGTCTTCTGCTGCGGGGAGGCTTCCCGGGCACTGCCGTCCGACCTCAGCTGATAAACTTCGCTGTTAAAGGCGATCATCTCGCCGTCTAATTCATTAAAAGTGCCAAGACCAAAATCGCCATGGGCCAGCAAATCGGCCATGGTGGTGTTGCCTTCATAGACCCCGCTGAGCAGCGCACTCATTAAAGAGGTCTGATATATCATATTTTCTGTATTATTTCTGGCGAAAGCCTGCACCATCTCGATGACACTTTCTTCGCAAGAACAATGGGTTGAGTGAATAGCCATTTCTTCCCCACCTTTTGAATGTTAAGAAACATTGATAATATGTTGACGCGATCCAGCTCACAGTTCCAATATAAAAGTCCCGCAGCTTTGAGACGTTTTTGATATGGAACTTCGTTATCTTCGGTATTTCGTGGCTGTTGCACAGACCCGACATTTCACTCGCGCCGCAGAGATGCTGGGCATTTCACAGCCCCCGCTGAGCCAGCAGATTCAACGGCTGGAGCGGGAGGTGGGCACCCCCTTACTGCATCGTTTAACGCGGGGGGTGGAATTAACGCAGGCGGGAGAAGCCTTTTATCAGGATGCCTGTCAGATTCTGGCGCAAAGCGATGCGGCGCTGGAAAAAGCGCGTGGGATTGCCCGCGGTGTGAATGGCAAGCTCTCTTTAGGTATCACCAGCTCCAATGCCTTTCATCCCCAGGTGTTTTCTATGCTGCGCGAGTTTCAGGCGCGCTATCCGGCGATCGATCTCCAGCAAAAAGAAGCCAATATGGCGGGGTTAATGCAGGATCTGGAGGAAGGCATGCTGGACGTGGCTTTTGTACGCCTGCCGTGTGAAAGCAGTAAAAGCTTTAATCTTAAGCTGATAGACGAAGAACCCATGGTCATCGCGGTGCACCGGGATCACCCGCTGGCGGCCAGGGATACGCTGACCTTGCAGGCGCTGCGCGACGTGCCGCCCATTCTTTTCCCGCAGGATGTCGCCCCCGGCCTCTACGAGCTGGTATTTAATGCCTGCCTTCGCGCAGGCATTAATATGAAAACGAAGCGGCAGGCCTCACAGATTTCCTCTTCTCTGAGTATGGTAGCGGCGGGCTTTGGCTTTGCGCTGGTGCCGGAATCGCTTACCAGCCTCAGTCTGCCCGGCGTGACTTTCCATTCCCTGAGCGGGCAAGAGTTGAAAACAGACATCGCGCTGGCATGGCGGAAATTTGAGCGTTCACCCGCAGTGAAACGGTTTGTGGAGATGCTCTGAAGCTTAGGTATTAAGAAAAGATGATTCGCCCTGACAGACCATCAGGGCGAAGGCTTACGGCTACTCGTCCTGAGCGCTCTGCGCCACAGAATTACTCGCCATCTGCGCGGCTTTTTGCTTCTTGTAACTTAAGGCTGAAGAAGGGACCGGCGTAATCTTTCCGGTTTCCATCCAGTTGCGCAGCCGGTTTGCATCCGCAAAATGGGTATATTTACCAAATGCATCCAGGACCACCAGCGACACAGGGCGGCTGTTAATCACGGTGCGCATCACCAGACAGTGGCCCGCATTATTGGTAAAGCCGGTCTTGGTCAGCTGGATATTCCAGTTATCGCGATACACCAGATGGTTGGTGTTACGGAACGGCAGCGTATACGGCGGGTTGCTGAAGGTCGCCATATCCTCTTTGGTGGTACTTAGCTGACCCAGCAGCGGGTACTTCTGCGAGGCAATAAGCATTTTGGTGAGATCGCGCGCGGTGGAAACGTTATCGATCGACAGACCGGTCGGTTCCACATAACGGGTGTGGGCCATGCCCAGGGCTTTCGCCTTTGCATTCATCGCACGAATAAATGCGTTGTAGCCGCCGGGATAGTGGTGCGCGAGACTTGCCGCCGCACGGTTTTCTGACGACATCAGCGCCAGCAGCAGCATGTTTTTACGGCTGATTTTACTGTTCAGGCGCACGCGGGAGTAGATCCCTTTCATCTCCGGCGTATGGCTGATGTCCACGCCCAGCAGCTCATCCATCGGTAAATGAGCATCCAGGACAACCATGGCCGTCATCAGTTTGGTGATAGAAGCGATCGGTCGCACCAGGTCCGGATGGCTGGAGTACAACACCTTGTTGGTTTGCAGGTCAACAATCATGGCGCTGCCGGAGGCTATCTCCTGCCCGGTGCTGGCGGGCGTGACTGTTTTGCTCGCCTGCGCCTGCGGTGCCAAAGGCACGGTGATCATCAGCGCAAGGCTGAACAACGAAAGACGGATTTTTGTCGGCATGGTGACGTTTCTTTAATGATTCCGGTATGTGATGTTAGCCACCGCTCATGTCCACTAAGTAAATGAAATAAGTGAGGCGCCAGCATAATACTCTGGCGCCTCGGGAAACGGCTACTGAAGATTGTAATCATTTATATGCGGCGTAATTTAAGGCCGGGATCAGAACAGCCTGTAGCCATAGCCCCACAAAATCACCGCCAGCGCCAGCAGGACTTCCAGCACCAGCACGCCGATGGCAAGCGTGGAGCTGGAGAAACTCATCCCTTCTTCTTTATTGATGTTAAGGAAATCTGGCACGCCGACATACAGTAGATAGCCGGTATAGACCAGCGCCAGCGCCCCTACGGCAACACAAAGCCAGACCAGCGGATAAAGTGCCACCACCCCGCTTAAGAACAGCGGCGTTGCCACATAGCCAGCAAACACCATGCAGCGCGCAAGGGACGGACGTTGAGGATAACTTCTTGCCATCCACCAGATCACGCGGCCCATCACGGCGACGCCCGCCAGCATCAGCGCATAGAACAAGACGCCGAGATAAAACCCGGTAAACAGTGAGAGTTGAACAAAAGTGCCATCGCCAAAATTCCAGCCGATTTGCGTGGTGCCGATAAAGGCGCAAATGACCGGGATGGCCGCCATGATCAGAACATGATGCGTGTAGTGGTGCGAGACCGTTTCGTTCTCGCGTTTAATTTCCTGCATTTCACGATTGGGATGGGATAGTAATCCCCAGACATGGTTCATAAGGCCTCCTGTCATACAGATCCGCGGTGGTTGCAGCTCTCTAATTATAATGCACAGCGGGAGATTATTTTTTCACCAGCGCAAAATATCTGCCTCGTTTACCTGCGCGCGAGCTGTGGGGTTGTATGCTTAAGGGATATTCACAACAAGGAGACCCATTCAGACTGATGGATATCAACAGCTTGATTGAGCATTACGGCTATGCGGCGCTGGTGATTGGCAGCATGGCGGAAGGGGAAACACTTACGATCCTGGGCGGCGTGGTGGCCCACCAGGGACTGCTGAAGTTCCCGCTGGTGGTGGCTTCCGTGGCGCTGGGCGGCATGATAGGCGATCAGCTACTCTACCTGCTTGGCCGACGCTTCGGCCACTCAATTCTGGCCCGCTTTAAAAAGCATGAGAAAAAAATCAACAAAGCTCAGAAGCTTATCAACCGCCATCCCTGGCTCTTCGTGATCGGCACGCGTTTCATGTATGGCTTTCGCATTCTTGGTCCGATTCTGATCGGCGCAAGCCGCCTGCCGCCCACGATATTTCTGCCGCTCAATATTTTGGGCGCCTTGATTTGGGCCCTATTGTTTACCTCGCTGGGCTATGTTGGCGGCGAAGTGATTGCCCCATGGCTGCAGAATTTCGATCAGCATCTGAAACGCTGGATTTGGCCGGTGGGCCTGGTGGCACTTGTCTGGCTTGCCCGCTACTGGTTTAAACGCCGGGAAAAAAAAGAGCGCGACCAGAGTGCTGACCAATAGCCCGGCGCCTGATAAAGAAAAAGAGCGTCAGAGGCTCTTCGCGCAGGCCGCTTGCAAAGGATAATACTGCTGAACGCCGCTCTTTTTATTGCTGAATTTTCGTTTACGGGGGGGCAACGCCCCCGCTTCGCTCATCCTTGCCTATACTGATTAAACATCTGCAATGAGCAAAGGAGCTACAATGAAAATTATCCTATGGGCAATTTTAATCATCTTTATTATTGGCTTACTGGTCGTGACCGGCGTTTTCAAAATGATTTTCTGAAAGCAGGGTGCCGCTTTGCGGCACCCTGTCTTTTTATTTACCTCTGCCCTTCACCGGCACCCAGCGATAGCCGTATCCCTCCATCTTCACATGCCCAATCCCCGGAAAAGAAATATGCGCCGCAGCGACCCGGTCGCCTTCTCTGGCAATCTGGCTTAACGCTTGCTCGCGGGAGCAGTCAGTACAATTAAAAGGGTCGGTGCCGTTTTCATTATTTTCTCGTCAAGCCGTTTCATCTTGCAGGCAATATCCTCGGGGCGGTATTATCACGCCAATTGATTGGAGAAATAATGACTATCAAAGAGAATGATTTCCGCAAAATCGACCTTAATCTGCTGATCGCTTTTGCCGTGCTGTTTCGCGAGCAGAGCGTTTCGCTGGCGGCGGATAAGCTGCACCTGGGTCAGCCGGCGGTAAGCGGTGCCCTCGCCCGCCTGCGTGAAATGTTCGACGATCCGTTGTTTATCCGTAGCGGCCACCGCATGCAGCCCACCGCCCGGGCCACCGATCTGCACACCGAATTAATGCCGCTGCTCGAACAGCTACAAAGCGCACTATTCCAGCAGGCGGAATTTAACCCCTCCTGCGCGAAAACTACCGTCACCATCGGAATGACGGACTGGGTAGAAATGTGGCTGATGCCGCGTCTTGTTCCGGCACTTCGCGAGCAGGCTCCCGGCGTGCGTCTGAACGTGGTGGCGAGCGATCCTTTCACCGATGCGCAGCGTCTGGAAGGCGGCGAGCTGGATATGGCCATCAGCGTGGCAAACCAGTCTGCACGCTGGATGGAGCGCGAGCTGCTTACGCCCATGGAGTTTGTCACTCTCTGGCATCCTTCACAGCTCCAGCTGGCCTCCCCCCTCACGCCCGAGGTTTATGCCGCGCAGCAGCACGTTCTGGTCAGCTATCGGGAAGCCACCAGCAGCCATATAGACACTTTATTGGCAAAACAAGGGCTTAAGCGTGAAGTTTGCTATACCACGCCTCACTTTGCCGCCCTGCCGGGCGTGCTGATGCAAATGCCCGCGCTGGCAACGGTGCCTGAAGGGCTGAGCGATGGCTGGCAGAAAACCTGGGACTTTTGTAGCAGCCCGGTGCCGCTGGACGTCACGCCGCTCGACATCGGTCTGCTGTGGCATCAGCGTCACAACAGCGATGCGGCGCTGATGTGGGTAAAAGGGTTTATTAAGCGGCTGGTCCAGTAGCCCTGTCGGTGCTATCCAGCAGGGCGGCCCTGGCTAAAACGCGGGGCGGATAGCCTTACGCCCTCCGCCCCGTCGGCAGTCACTCTTTGAGGCTGGCTCCGTTGGTCGCAATCACTTCTTTGTACCAGTGGAAACTTTTCTTACGCGTTCTCGCCAGCGTGCCATTGCCCTGGTCGTCACGGTCGACGTAGATAAAGCCGTAACGTTTGGACAGCTCAGCTTTTGAGGCGCTGACCAGATCTATTGGCCCCCAGCTGGTGTATCCGAGCACCTCAACGCCGTCTTCAATGGCTTCCCTTACCTGAACTAAATGATCGTTCAGGTAGCAGATGCGGTAGTCATCATGCACCGTGCCGTCAGCGTCCAGCTTATCTTTCGCGCCCAGACCGTTCTCCACAATAAACAGCGGCTTCTGATAGCGATCCCACAGTTCGTTAAGCAGGATGCGCAGACCGATCGGATCAATCTGCCAGCCCCATTCGGAGCTTGATAAATGCGGATTTGGCACCATGCTCAGGATATTGCCGCGCGCCTTCGCGTTCACCTCCTCGTCCGCCGTGACGCAGCCGGTCATGTAATAGCTAAAAGAGATAAAATCAACGGTCGTTTTCAGCGCCTCGCGGTCGGCATCGGTGATTTCCAGGCTGATGCCCTTATCACGGAAGTCACGCAGCATATAGCCGGGGTAGTGACCCCGGCATTGCACGTCGCCAAAGAACAGCCAGCTGCGGTTTTCCCGTAACGTTTCCAGCATATCTTCCGGCTTGCAGGTCAGCGGATACATCAGGCCGCCCAGTAGCATATTGCCGATGCGCGCATCCGGGATAATCTCATGACAGGCTTTTACCGCCAGCCCGCTGGCCACCAGCTGATGATGGATTGCCTGGTAGACCTCCGTCTGGGTGCTGTCTTCCGGCAGGCCCACGCCGGTCATCGGCGCATGCAGCGACATATTGATTTCATTGAAAGTCAGCCACAGCTTCACTTTGTTTTTAAAACGCGTGAACACTGAGCGGGCATAACGCTCAAAGAAAGTAATAACCTGACGGTTGCCCCAGCCCCCGTAATTCTTAACCAGCCCCCACGGCATTTCATAGTGGGAGAGCGTCACCAGCGGCGTAATGTTGTATTTCGCCAGCTCATCAAACAGGCGGTCGTAGTAGGCAAGCCCCGCCTCGTTGGGAGCCTGTTCGTCCCCCTGCGGAAAGATGCGCGTCCAGGCTATAGAGATGCGCAGGCAGCTGAAACCCATTTCGGCAAACAGCGCGACGTCTTCCGGGTAGCGATGGTAAAAATCAATGGCCACGTCTTTAATGCCGGAGTCACCCGGCTTGCGTTCCACCAGTTCACCAAATACGCCGTGCGGCTGCACATCGGACGTGGAGATCCCTTTACCCCCCTCCTGCCATGCGCCCTCCACCTGATTTGCGGCAATAGCGCCGCCCCACAAAAACGATGCCGGAAATGCTTTCATGTCCTTCTCCTTTGCTTAACGGCGCACCGTCAAAAACGGCATGCCTGAATCAATGGTGTGGTTATCCGTTACGCGTTCGACTGCCGCATATTCATCGCTGTTGCTCACGATGATCGGCGTGGTCAGGTCATACCCTGCGGCCAGAATGGCGTGGCGATCGAACTCGATAAGCAGGTCGCCCGGCTTAATTTTGTCTCCCGGCTGAACATGCGCGGTGAAGTGTTGCCCGTCGAGTTTTACCGTATCAATGCCTATATGGATCAGAACTTCCATGCCGCTGTCGCTGAGCAGGCCGATGGCGTGGCGCGTCTGAAACACCGAGGCGACCTCGCCGTGGAACGGGGCAATGAGGCGGCTGGAGAGAGGAACGATCGCCGCCCCCTGGCCCAGCAGACCGCTGGCAAAAGTGACATCCGGGACCTGGTTCATCGCCAGAACGGTCCCGCTCATTGGCGCGAGAATAGCGTATTCCCCGATATCAGTCGGAAGGGGCGCGCTGGATTCAGACCTGTCGCTTTTCGGCAAACCAAAAGCCCAGGTCAGCGCGCAGGCCAGCACCAGCGCCACAGCGCCTCCGAGAGCTGCGCCCCAAACGGTGGCATCCAGACCGCCGGGGGGGATCATTTGTGCAAGGCTGAAAATACTGACCAGCCCAAAGGAGTAGAGCTTGGCTTGGCTAAGACCAACGATAGCTCCGCCGATGGCTCCGGCCGCACAGCCAAAGATAAAAGGACGACGATTGGGCAGCGTGACGCCATAAACCGCCGGTTCCGTTATGCCAAATACGCCTGACGCCGCAGCCGAACCTGCCAGCAAGCGTAGTCGGGTGTCACGAGTGGAGAGGAATACGCCAAGCGTTGCGCCAATCTGCCCCATAACGGCAGGCAGCAATAGCGGTGCAAGGGTGTCATACCCCAGCACGCTGAGGTTGTTGATCATCAGCGGCACCAGCCCCCAGTGCAGGCCAAAGATCACACAGACCTGCCAGATTGCGCCCATCACCGCCCCGGCAAGCCAGGGGGCAAAAATGTAAATCGCCTGATAGCCGTAGGCAAGCAGTTGGCTAAGCCAGGTCGCCGTCGGACCGATGAGTAAAAAGGTGAGCGGAACCACTACGGCCAGACAGAGCAACGGCGTAAAGAAATTCTTTACCGCCGGATGCAGCACCTTGTTGCATTGCTGCTCCAGCCAGCAGCTCACCCACGCCGCAAAGATGATTGGGATAACCGAAGAGCTGTAGTTGATAAAAGTAATAGGGATCCCAAGAAAATGCTCGCTTAGCGCCCCTGGCTGACCGCTGGCTTCCAGCGCCTGCATAACGATGGGATGCGTCAGCGCCCCGCCAATAGCCATAGTGATAAAGGGACTGCCGCCAAACTTTTTACCCGCCGTGTAACCAAGCACCAGAGGAAAGAAGTAAAACAGCGCGTCGCTTGCGGCAAACCACAGTTTATACGAGCCGCTTTCTGGCGCCAGCCAGCCGCAGACCACCGCAAGGGCCAGCAGCCCTTTGAGGATCCCCGAGGCGGCCATCACGCCAAGAAAGGGTGTAAAAATAGCCGAAACAATATCAATCAGACGGTTCAGCAAATTAACTTTCTCATCGCCAGACCCCTGCGGGGGAGCTTCTTCGCAGATGCCCGCTTCCGCGCACACGGCGTTGTAGACATCATGGACGTGATTGCCTATCACCACCTGAAACTGCCCGCCGCTTTCCACCACCATAATCACGCCGGGGTGCTGCTTTAGCGCCGCCGCGTCGGCAAGCTGCCGATCTTTGAGTTTGAAGCGCAGTCTGGTGGCGCAATGCACCAGACTCAGGATATTTTCGCGCCCGCCGACATGAGCCAGAATATCCTTCGCAAGTTCTTGATACGCCATAATTCATTCCTTTTACTTCCTGCACTCAGGCAGGGTGCGACCGAGTTAAATTCAAAAAAAAACCTGAGGTCAGCCTCCCGCGGGGGAAGCTCACGCTCAGGTTTTGCCTGCCGAAGCAGTAACAATCCTTTCAGTTGGCTATCAGCCTGAAATCAATAAATCGCCTGTCCTGCTGCGACAGATACCACGCCTCTTCAACGGAGGTTGCTCATCAGTCACCTGCTTGCCTGGAAACCTTGCGTCCTTCTTTACGTACGCGCTCGATATGAATCGCAAGGAACATAATCTCTTCTGTGGTCAGCTCGCGCTGGTATTGCGCGACCAGGTGCCGACTAATCTTTTCGGCGCATCGCCAGGCGTGCGGATAGTTATCCTTCACCGCCGCGTGCAGCGTTTCATCGTCATCAGCCACCACATTACGGCTCAGCATCCGCTGGGCGAAAAATTTCAGGTGAGTGACAAAGCGCTGATAGCTGAGGCTCTCTTCGTCATACTCAAGCGTTAGCTGGTACTTTACGATGTGCAGGATTTCCTGCATAACCCGCGTGACGTGCATGACTTCGGGCATTTCACTGTCAAGCTGGGCGGTAACAAGATGCAGGGCGATAAAGCCCGCCTCATCCTCCGCCAGACGTACAGCGAGGCGCTTTTCGATCGTGTCCAGCGCCTCCTGCCCCAGCATAAACTCTTTGGGATAAAGGCGTTTTATCTCCCACAGCAGCACGTTGCGTATTGCCACGCCTTTCTTTTGCCGCTCAATGGCAAAGTGGCAGTGGTCGGTCAACGTGATATACAGGCTCTCCTGAAGCTTGCCCAGACGCTGACGTGACAGCTCGATAATCCGATCGCAGGTCGTCATCACCTCCAGCGGGATCTGGCTGAGCAGCTCGCTTAAGCGGGCCACCAGCTCGTCGCTTTGCAGGGCAAACACTTTTTCAATTTTGTCGCCATCGAGCTTATCGCCGATATGCTTCTGAAAACCCAGTCCGCGCCCCATCACCACCTGTTCGCGCTGCTGCTCGTCAAGAATGACCACCACGTTGTTATTTAATATTTTGGCGATTTTCATGGCTACCCCGGAAACAAAAAAACCTGACCTCCGGCGAGCGCCAGATAATCAGGTTTTGCCTGCCATATGCAGTAACAATCCAACTAAGCGAACCTACCATAAAGGATATATCGCTCAAGCCATGAAAGTGAAAAGCGTGATAGCGATCGCGTCCACAATCGACTATTTAACGTCTGACGACGGCCCGGCAAACAGCTGGCGGTACTGCTCCTCGAACTGCGGGGCATTCCATTCACCGTCAAAAATCGTCCATGTAACATAACCCCTGTTAAGCCAGCCCGTGTCGGTATCCGTCGCAACCGGCGTGAGCACTTTTTCACTCATAATTTGCTGCGCTTTGCCGTCCGGCAGGATCTTGTAGTAATGCTGAGGGACAGGATTACGCTCGTTTTCCACGTACTTCGTGCCGCGAATGTCACCTTTTGCCAGCGCGGGGTAGTTAATGCTTAATCCCGATCCGGCAGGCAATACCGGCGTGCCTGGCCGCCAGTTTTTCGCCAGGATATCCACAAGGCCTGCCACGTAATCAACTGAATCCGGCCAGTATTTATGGGTAGATGGCCAGCCTGCTTTCATTTCTTCCGGGCTCAGGATATAGCCAATGCTGGCGGCAATCGCCGGATAGCCATAGCGGACCGCCCGCGCTGCCGCCCCAATGGTGCCGGAGTTAAGCTGCGCCACACCGGTATTTGGCCCATCGTTAACGCCTGAAATCACCAGGTCCACCGGCTGGTCCTTCAGCAGACCAAGCAGGCCAAAGTCAACGGCATCAGCAGGGGTGCCCGGGAAGCAGTAGCGTTTTTCGGCCACCTTCTTCACGTCAAAAATCTTATTGGGCTTAAACGTAATCGCCGAACCGATACCGCTTTGGTTGGTAGCCGGTGCAACCATCCACACATCAAAGCCTTTTGCCGCAAGCTTATCCTGCAACGAGGTGGTGCCTACGGATTCACAGCCGTCATCGTTGACCAGCAGGATACGCATCGCCCGTTCCGCCGCCTGCGCTCCGCCAGCGGTTAATAATGCAATCAGCGCTACAGTAAGGTGTTTTTTCATGAGTTGGACTCCCTGTTTATATCATCAGAACAAATTGAATTTATATTCCACGCGTACGGCCGCGCCCACGCCTTTGGCTCGATTAAAAGTTCTTTTATCCTCGGTCAGGGACGGTGTTCTTTTGGAGGTTAATTTCCAGCTGTAGCTTGGTCCAAAACCGGCAAAAACATTTAATCCTTTGACCTGCGGGACATACCATGAGAAATAACCGCCGTATTCCCATTCAGTTAATGAAACATTTTTGTATTCCATGCCGTAGCCATAATTACCGTATAAGCCCACGATTAAGTCAGGTGAAACGCGATACTGGCTGTATAAATAAAGCATCTGTTCGCCATCGTTGATATAGTCGTTGCCTTCACCATCAGCAGGACTATTAAACGCGCCGCGAGTGTTTTTCCCGAAATGCCAGTAAAAATGGCCCAGTCCATTATTAAGATGCGCTTTGGTTTTTGACCAGCCAAGGCCTGATTCCGAGGCACCATATTGATAGCCTATCAGGGCAAAAATATGCTGTGCATCCTTAGAGTAACCGCGCGCGCCCTCCCATTCGCTGAGACCTTTATTGTAATAATACAGGCCCCGCGTCAGCAGATTTAGCTTATCCGTAAGCGGCAACGTTACCGCGCTCTCCACGCCCTGACGCAATATGTAGTCTTTGCTCTCCCCGACAAAATAGCTGATTTTGCTGCCTTTATTAGGCGCCCAGCTCAGTTCGCCGGTGGTTATGTAATCAATCGTTTTATTGCTCCTGAGCGTCATAAAGCGGCGCTTTTCTGGCTCGTCACGCTCCGAAAAACGGTTGACGATGGCCGCTCTGGCTCTGAAGTCATCCCAGGCCAGTTCGGCGCTAATCCCTTCCCATGTGCTGGGGGCTGCGCGGCTGCGGGTCACGTTCAGGGCACCAAACTTATACAGTTGTTTCCAGCCAGCCCAGAGATGCAGGTATCTTTGTGCGTCCCCCCAGCGAGCCTTGCCGTAAAGCTGACCAATTTTATTGAACCCTTCGGCATGGCCGTGATTATCCCGCAGCAAATCCCTGCCGTAGAAATCGTCGTTCGCATAGAGTTTCGCCACCCCGTACCATGACGCATCCACTCCCACCCGGTCCCAGGCCCATCCGCTTTGCCAGTCAAGATGAACGCCCTGCGCCCAGGCGTTCTGATCGCCCACGCCCTGATCGGCCAGCTGATCGGTAGTCAGCAGCATCCAGACATTTTTCAAGGTGAGATCCAGATGGCTGTCTTCCAGCAGTTCGCTGCCGGAAAAAGAATCGGCGATCGCAGGTAAAGCCGCGCCACTTCCGGTCATTAATATAATAAGCGGTAATAATTTTGTGTGTAAGAACATAGCAACGTCCTGTTATTGTTATCGCCTGAACCTAAATCCGTCACCGGTAAAACCGCGCGCTAATTAGCGGTAATGCTTACAGCCGCCACCGCGATAAAAAGCGATTTTATGGATAAAACCCCTGGCGTCGTTACCCGCAAAATAAAAGCAAAAAAAAACCTAAGTCCCTGAAGCAGCAAGAGAGCTGCAGAGACTTAGGTTTTGCCTGTGAATACAGTAACAACCCTGATTTTTATTGACCAGCACACCCTATCATCAGGATGCGTTATTATCCAGCAGGAATATTTAGCAACTTCTCAAAATGTGAGCGATTTAACACCCGGCGATATTTACCTTACCCGAGAAAATGAATGGAGTAACCACATCACATATTCGCACAGCGAGCAAACCACTTGTTAGGTTTTGCGCTCATAATAACGCAGCGTTAGCGCGAAGAAATTATGCCGTCGCAACCGCTTTCTAATCGGGAAGGACGGCGAAGTTAACCAGA
Organism: uncultured Buttiauxella sp.; assembly: GCA_946480445.1. Taxonomy (GTDB): domain Bacteria; phylum Pseudomonadota; class Gammaproteobacteria; order Enterobacterales; family Enterobacteriaceae; genus Dryocola. The sequence continues at coordinate 49,479 of CAMLJN010000011.1, read as the reverse complement.
CGCGATGCCTGAGAGGATAAGACCAGAGGCGACAAATTGCAGAGGCCAAACCTATGTCTTCGGCATCAGAGGCGGTGGAGGCGGCGGCGGCGGAAGCGGAATTCCCTTATCATCGAGCTTATGTTCGACAACCTTCACCTCAACTTTGGGCGCTTTCATCTCCTGCTGCTCTTTTTCTTTTTCCTTGAGCGCATTAACCTTCCTGAGATTCTCCAGTATCTCGGTTAATTTTTCTTTCGATGCATGGCTTTCTTCTTTATATTGTTTTTTCGCATCCTCTATATCCGCAAGGAATCTCTTAGATATTCCCCTTTCATTTTTTGATAGAATTGCACTGTCCTTCCCATTATTTAATCTTGATTTCAATTCGTCTATAACAGATTTATTTCTGGCTATTGAATCGGTATTTTTACTCTGCGAAATCTTTACGGTTACCACTTTAGGGAGGTTGTTCTGCGGCGCAGAAAACGTTGGCAGTGGTGGAGGTGGTGGTGGAACTGGCGCACCGTTACCATCGAATTTTAGGTTTGCATAAAACGCCTTAGCTTGTGAATCTTTCTCCTCCAGTGCCAATTTTGCTGCTGTCATGGCCTCTTTTTTTGCTTTATCTTCAGCATCTTGCGCCCTCTTAACCCTGGCTTCTTCTTGTTTGTCTTTAGCCTCCCGAATACCGGCCTCATCCCGATATTTTTCTTTTTCTCGCGAGATCTCGTCAAGTATTCTTTGCTGCTTGTCTCCAACCTTATTTAAATTTTTATTATTTCGCTGACTCTCATGCAATGTATTATTTTTATTTCTTTTTTCCAGTACTGAATTCAGCTCACTCAGAAACCCCCTTGATTCTACCTGGACGGGTTCCGCATGACCAGGCTTTATATTAACAACACTTTTAACTGCATTTCTCTTGAGCGCATGCTCGCCTGAACTAATAACATCACTATGAGAACTATTAAAAGTAGAGGGATTTTTATCGCCTCGATGGGTATAATTTAATTTTTTTAAAATTTTTAACTTCATCGGAGACTGACTAACACGACCGATATGCTTAACAAACATCCGTTGCTCATTACGACTAATCTCTACAGCCTCTGCCCTCCAATGGCGGGTTGCTTCAACTTTGTTGCTCACTACTGACGTCATGGGCATACCTTATCAATAAAATATTCATTGATAACAATAGCAAACCTCGTTAATTGACTCTTTCAAAAAACGTGCAAAAAAGGGATTCCACTATAATCAGACGCACACAGAAGGACGTCACATAGTCTCCCCAGTAACAAAACTGCCTGAATAATAAGCTCATTAACCGCGCAGTATAATTGATGCAATTTCTTTTGAACTTTTCAGTGCACGTATTTCAGTAAATAAATCCGTTGCCTCAGCGTATTCTTTGCGCAGATAACCCAGCCATTGCTTGATGCGTGCAACATGATACATGCCCGTGTCACCCTGCTTTTCGAGCAGGCTGTATTTTTGCAGCAGCGTCACGACCTGCGACCACGGCATACGGGGTTCATTGTATTTAATCACCCGGCTGAGGTTAGGCACGTTTAATGCGCCGCGCCCGATCATAACTGCATCGCACCCTGTCGCCGCCATGCAGTCCTGCGCACTTTGCCAGTCCCAGATCTCACCGTTGGCAATGACAGGAATCGACAAACGCTTACGAATTTCACCAATGGCTGCCCAGTTAATGCGTTCAGCTTTATAACCGTCTTCTTTGGTTCGCCCGTGAACGGCAAGCTCCGTCGCCCCGGCCTGCTGCACCGCATCAGCAATTTCAAACTGACGCGCTCCGCTGTCCCAACCCAGGCGAATCTTTACCGTGACCGGCAGATGGGCAGGCACAGCCTCACGCATCGCTTTAGCGCCACGGTAAATCAGTTCAGGATCTTTGAGCAGCGTTGCGCCCCCGCCGCTGCCGTTCACCAGTTTGGACGGGCAGCCGCAGTTAAGGTCGACGCCCCAGGATCCCAGTTCAACGGCACGGGCTGCGTTTTCGGCCAGCCACTGCGGGTACTGGCCCAGAAGCTGAATGCGCACTAATGTCCCGGAAGGTGTACGGCTGTTATGCAGCAGCTCAGGGCAGAGCCGGTGGAAAGATTTTACTGGCAATAGCTGATCGACCACGCGCAGAAACTCGGTGATACAGAGATCGTAATCGTTCACCCCGGTGAGCAGCTCCCGGACTAAAGAGTCGAGAACGCCTTCCATAGGCGCGAGAAGTACACGCATGAGCTATTCCGCCAAAAAAAAGAGGCGCTATGGTAGCGCCTCTGTTTGCGTTGGCAAAGCCTTAGTTCGCGGCTGCCGGTTTACGCGGCGGACGACGACGTCCATTAGCCCCTGCCGGTTTTGCTGCGCCATCACCCTGCGGGCGAGGGCGACGAGGCGCGCTATTGCGATCGGACGGCGCACTGCTACCGTTGCCGCCACGACGCTGGCCCTGCCCCTGACCACCGCGACCGCCGCCGCGCTGCTGCTGGCGACCGTTCACAATAGGTTCGGCTGGAATCGACGGATCGACTTCATAACCCGGAATAGCCATACGCGGCACTTCACGCTTCAGCAGACGTTCAATATCACGCAGCAGTTTGTGTTCATCAACGCAAACCAGTGACAGCGCCTGGCCGGTTGCGGCAGCGCGCCCGGTACGGCCGATACGGTGAACGTAATCTTCCGGCACGTTCGGCAGCTCGTAGTTGACAACGTGCGGCAGCTCTTCAATATCCAGACCGCGCGCGGCAATATCTGTTGCCACCAGCACGCGAATGCCACCGCTTTTGAAGTCGGCCAGCGCACGAGTACGCGCGCCCTGGCTCTTGTTGCCGTGAATAGCTGCGGCGGTGATGCCATCTTTGCCAAGCTGTTCTGCCAGGTGGTTCGCCCCGTGTTTAGTTCGGGTGAAAACCAGCACCTGCTGCCAGTTGCCTTCGCCGATCATCTGCGAGAGCAGCTCTCTTTTGCGTTTCTTATCCACAAAGTGAACGTGCTGGGTAATCTGCTCGGATGCGGTGTTACGGCGTGCAACCTCCACTTCTTCAGGGTTGTGCAGCAGTTTTTCTGCCAGACCTTTAATGTCGTCCGAGAAGGTCGCGGAGAACAGCAGGTTCTGACGACGCGCAGGCAGCTTAGCCAGCACGCGACGAATATCGTGAATAAAGCCCATATCCAGCATGCGGTCGGCTTCGTCCAGCACCAGGATTTCAACCTGGTCGAGTTTCACGGCATTCTGATGTTCCAGATCCAGCAGACGACCGGGGGTGGCCACCAGCACGTCCACGCCGCTGCGCAGTTTCATCATCTGCGGGTTAATGCTCACGCCGCCGAAGACAACCAGCGAGCGGATATTTAAATATTTGCTGTAATCACGCACGTTTTCGCCAATCTGAGCGGCCAGCTCGCGAGTGGGCGTGAGGATCAGGGCGCGCACGGGGCGACGACCTTTCACGTTCGGGGCATTGTCGACCAGACGCTGCAACAGCGGCAGGGTAAAGCCTGCGGTCTTGCCGGTGCCGGTCTGGGCACTGGCCATCAGGTCACGGCCTGCTAACACTACCGGGATCGCCTGGCGCTGGATTGGGGTAGGCTCACGATAGCCCTGCTCTTCCACCGCACGCAGAATATCGGCATTCAGGCCGAGAGAATCAAAAGACATAGGTACTCCAGAATCGCCCTGACCGCGATAGCGCGGTGTAGTTTCCAGGGGTTCATATGACGCCAGTCTCCTGGCGAGTAGAGGGGCACAAACCACGGTGCCGTAAGAGGCGCAGTGTAGCATCTTTTGTGATACTCCGCACAAATTCTCTTTTCTGCCTGCTTCACAGGATAACGCTTTGCTTCTGGACAGCACAAAAGCGCTGACCTACTCTTAATCAATCGTTTGATTAACTTTTATAAGAGGTCGGTATGCACACCCCGCCGACGCCCGTCACCTCCCGTGGTGAACAGGCCAAAAACACCCTGATCAATGCCGCTATTGCTCAGTTCGGCGAATATGGCCTGCACGCCACCACGCGTGATATCGCCGCGCTTGCAGGGCAAAACATTGCCGCCATCACTTACTATTTTGGTTCGAAAGAAGAGCTGTATATGGCTTCGGCGCAGTGGATTGCCGATTTTATTGAGCAAAACTTTTTGTCTCATGTGCAAAGCGCCGAGGCCATCCTCAGCCGGCCACTGCTGGACAAGGCAGAAATTCGCGAGCTTATTCACACCGCCTGCGGGCACATGATCGACCTGCTCACCGCCGACGAAACCCTGAATCTGAGCAAATTTATCTCCCGCGAGCAGCTCTCTCCTACGCCTGCCTATCAGCTGATTCATGACCAGGTGATTGCCCCTATGCACACCTATCTCACCAGCCTGATAGGCCGCTATACCGGACGGGATCCGCTCGATACGGAAACTATTTTGCATACCCATGCGCTGCTCGGACAGGTGCTTGCCTTCCGTCTGGGGCGGGAAACGATTTTATTACGCACCGGCTGGACCACCTTTGATAAGGCAGGCCGACAGCAAATCAGTGATGTGGTGCTAAGCCACATTGATTTCATTTTGCAGGGATTATCCGTTGAGCGAGGAAAAGCGAGAGATGAAAAATAAGCGCCCTGTTATTGTTGTGATAATAATTATCGTGCTGCTGGCCGCCTGCACCGGGGGCTGGATGTGGTATCAAAGCGAGCGGGAGAAACCTCTGACGCTCTACGGCAACGTGGATATTCGCACTGTGAATCTGAGCTTTCGCGTCGGCGGACGGCTTGCCGCGTTGAAGGTTGATGAGGGCGACGCTATCAAAGCCGGTTCAACACTGGGCGAGCTGGACAAAGGCCCTTATCAGAACGCTCTCCAGCAGGCAGAAGCGAACGCTGCCGCCGCCCAGGCTAAATTTGACCTGGTGATTGCGGGCTATCGCGATGAAGAAATAGCCCAGGCCGCAGCCCAGGTCAATCAGGCGCAGGCCGCCTACGATTATGCGCAGAACTTCTACCAGCGCCAGCAGGGGCTGTGGGCCAGACGCGTTATTTCAGCTAACGAGCTGGAAAACGCCCGCTCCTCCAGCGAGCAGGCAAAAGCCACGCTGAAAGCCGCCCGGGATAAACTCAGCCAGTATCGCACCGGTAATCGCCCGCAGGAAATCGCTCAGGCCCAGGCCAGCCTGCAACAGGCCAAAGCTCAGCTGGCCCAGGCGCAGCTGGATTTGCAGGATACCACGCTCATTTCCCCTTCCGACGGCACATTGCTGACCCGTGCGGTAGAACCTGGCAGTATGCTTAACGCGGGTAGTACGGTGCTTACGCTTTCCCTGACGCACCCGGTTTGGGTTCGTGCCTATGTCAACGAAGTCAGCCTGAATCATGCGAAGCCGGGCACGGAAGTACAGATTTATACCGACGGGCGTCCCGATAAGCCTTATCGGGGCAAAATTGGCTTTGTTTCCCCTACCGCAGAGTTCACGCCCAAAACGGTTGAGACGCCCGACCTGCGCACCGATTTGGTCTACCGCCTGCGTATCATCGTAACCGATGCCGACGACTCGCTGCGCCAGGGGATGCCGGTGACCGTGCGCTTTAATGACGGGCAGCAGCATGAGCAGCAATAGCGGCATCATCCGGCTGCAAGGACTGATGAAAAGCTTTCCGGGGCTGCAGAAACCCGCCGTGGCGTCCCTGGACTGCGAAATACATGCCGGGGAAGTCACCGGCCTGGTTGGCCCGGACGGCGCGGGGAAAACAACGCTCATGCGTATGCTGGCCGGACTGATGAAGCCCACGGAAGGGACGGCGAGCGTGATTGGCCTGGACCCTATTAAAGACGACCGGGCGCTCCATGCCGTACTGGGATACATGCCGCAAAAATTCGGCCTGTATGAAGATCTGACGGTGATGGAAAACCTGACGCTGTACGCAGATTTGCGCGGCATCACCGGTAAAGTGCGCGAAAAAACCTTCAAACGCCTGCTGGAGTTTACCTCCCTCGGGCCTTTTACCACCCGCCTTGCGGGTAAGCTTTCGGGCGGGATGAAACAGAAGCTCGGCCTTGCCTGCACGCTGGTCGGCCAGCCTGAAGTTTTGCTGCTCGACGAACCGGGCGTGGGGGTTGACCCTATTTCCCGCCGCGAGCTGTGGCAAATGGTGCACGAGCTGGCGGGCGAAGGCATGCTGATTCTGTGGAGCACCTCTTATCTGGACGAGGCCGAGCAGTGCCGGGACGTACTGCTGCTCAACGAAGGTGAACTGCTCTACCACGGCGCGCCAAAACAGCTGACGCAACAGATGGCCGGACGCTCGCTGCTGGTCAGTCACGGAGAAGAAAACAACCGCAGGCTGCTGCAACGGGCGCTGAAGCTGCCGCAGGTGAGCGACGGCGTGATTCAGGGGCGTTCGGTCCGACTTATCCTCGCCAAAGACGCAGGCGTAGACGAGCTGGCGGCGGCGTTGAGTCTGCCCCCCGACCGTATCGCGCAAACCGAACCGCGTTTTGAAGATGCCTTTATCGACCTCCTCGGCGGCACAGGCTCGCAGGAATCTCCGCTCGGCAAAATTTTGCATACCGTTGAAGGCAGCCCGGATGAAACGGTCATTGAGGCCAGACGGCTGACCAAAAAATTTGGCGATTTCGCAGCGACCGATCACGTTGATTTTACCGTCAGGCGCGGGGAAATTTTTGGGCTGCTCGGGCCAAACGGCGCGGGCAAATCCACCACGTTTAAAATGATGTGCGGGCTGCTGGTCCCCACCTCCGGCAAGGCGCTGGTGCTGGATATGGATCTGAAAACCAGCTCGGGTAAAGCGCGTCAGCATCTTGGCTATATGGCACAGAAATTTTCGCTGTATGGCAACCTCACCGTGGCGCAGAACCTGCGATTCTTCTCCGGCGTTTACGGGCTGCGCGGCAAGGCGCAGGAAGAAAAGATCCGCCGCATGAGCGAGGCCTTCAGCCTGCAGCCGATTCTAAACAGCGCGACAGACGCCCTGCCGCTCGGCTTTAAACAGCGTCTGGCGCTCGCCTGCTCCCTGATGCACGAGCCGGATATTCTGTTCCTCGACGAACCGACATCGGGTGTCGATCCTCTCACCCGCCGCGAGTTCTGGCTGCATATCAACAGCATGGTCGAAAAAGGGGTGACGGTGATGGTCACCACGCACTTTATGGACGAGGCGGAATATTGCGACAGAATAGGCCTGGTCTATCGCGGCAAACTTATCGCCAGCGGCACGCCGGATGATCTGAAGCAGCAGGCGGCAGACGACGAGCAAACCGACCCGACCATGGAGCAGGCATTTATCACGCTGATACACGAATGGGATAAGGAGCACCAGGATGAGCGAGCATAAAATTGTCTCCTGGCGGCGAGTGCGTGCCCTGTGCGTAAAAGAAACGCGCCAGATCGTCCGCGACCCAAGCAGCTGGCTGATTGCGGTTGTGATCCCGCTCCTGCTGCTGTTTATCTTTGGCTATGGGATCAATCTGGACTCCAGCCGCCTGCATGTGGGGGTGCTTATCGAGCAGCAAAGCGATGAGGCGATCGACTTCACGCATACCCTCAGCGCCTCACCTTATATCCAGCCAACCATTAGCGACAGCCGCCACGAGCTGATTCAGCTGATGCAGGCCGGAAAAATTCGCGGCATGGTGGTGATCCCCACAGATTTTGCGCAGAACATGGCGCGCCCAGGAGCCACCGCGCCGCTACAGGTGATAACTGACGGCAGCGAACCGAATACGGCCAACTTTGTGCAGGGCTATATAGAGGGGATATGGCAAATCTGGCAGCAGCAGCGGGCAGAGGATCGCGGCGAGCATTTTACGCCACCGATCGACGTGCAGCTGCGCTACTGGTTTAACCCGGCCGCAATCAGCCAGCATTTTATTATTCCCGGCGCGATAACCATCATCATGACGGTTATCGGCGCAATCCTGACCTCGCTGGTTGTCGCCCGCGAATGGGAGCGCGGCACCATGGAGGCGCTACTTTCAACCCAGGTCACGCGCACCGAGCTGCTGCTGTGCAAACTCCTGCCTTATTACGTGCTGGGTATGCTGGCCATGCTGCTGTGTATGCTGGTCTCGGTGTTTATCCTTGACGTGCCGTATCGTGGCTCGCTCATCCTGCTGTTCCTGATCACCAGCCTGTTTTTGCTCAGCACGCTCGGCATGGGCCTGCTGATCTCCACGATCACCCGCAACCAGTTTAACGCAGCCCAGGTGGCGCTGAACGCCGCGTTCCTGCCGTCGATTATGCTGTCGGGCTTTATCTTCCAGATTGACAGTATGCCCGCCATTATCCGCGCGGTGACCTATGTGATCCCCGCCCGCTACTTTGTCAGCACGCTGCAAAGCCTGTTTCTCGCAGGGAATATCGCTACGGTGCTGGTGGTGAACGTGCTGTTTTTAATTGCCTCGGCGGTCATGTTTATCGGCCTGACGGCCCTGAAAACCAAACGTCGTCTTGATTAAGGGAAAGCTATGTTCCATCGACTTTGGACTTTGATTCGTAAAGAGCTGCAATCCCTGCTCAGAGAACCGCAGACCCGCGCCATTTTGATCCTGCCGGTGGTGCTACAGGTGGTCCTGTTTCCGTTTGCAGCCACGCTTGAAGTCACCCATGCGACTATCGCCATTTATAACGAAGACAACGGCAGCCATTCGGTCGAACTGACGCAGCGTTTTGCTCGTGCGAAAGCGTTTAATCATGTGCTGCTGCTTAAAAATCCGCAGGACATCCAGCCGACCATCGACAACCAGAAGGCCTTGCTGCTGATTCGGTTCCCGGCCGATTTCTCGCGCAGCCTGGCAAGCCAGCAGCCCGCTAAGCTGCAAATCATCCTCGACGGACGCAACTCTAACAGCGCGCAGATTGCCGCTAATTATTTGCAGCAAATAGTGAAAAACTACCAGCAGGAGCTGATGGCCGGGCAGGCCAAACCGAATAACAGCGAGCTGGTCGTGCGCAACTGGTATAACCCGAACCTGGATTACAAATGGTTCGTGGTGCCGTCGCTTATCGCCATGATCACCACCATTGGCGTGATGATTGTCACCTCTCTGTCGGTTGCCCGCGAGCGCGAGCAGGGCACGCTCGATCAGCTTCTTGTCTCCCCTCTCGCCACCTGGCAGATTTTCGTGGGTAAAGCCGTGCCCGCCCAGATTGTCGCCATCGCGCAGGCGACTATTGTGCTGGGGGTGGGCATTTGGGGCTATCAGATCCCGTTTTCAGGCTCGGTGCTGCTGTTCTACTTCACCATGCTGATTTACGGGCTGTCGCTGGTCGGCTTCGGCCTGCTGATCTCCGCGCTGTGCTCGACGCAGCAACAGGCGTTTATCGGGGTGTTTGTCTTTATGATGCCGGCAATTTTGCTTTCGGGCTATGTCTCCCCGGTGGAGAATATGCCGGTGTGGCTGCAAAACCTGACGTGGGTTAACCCTATCCGGCATTTTACCGACATCACCAAGCAGATTTACCTGAAAGACGCGAGCTTTGACATTGTGTGGGGAAGCGTCTGGCCGCTGCTGGCGATCGCGGCCACTACGGGCTCAGCGGCGTACTGGATGTTTCGCCGCAAGATTGCCTGACTTGTCTTTGGCAAGCAGGGAGTACACGGCAGGTCCGGCAATCATCACCAGTCCTGCCAGAGCAATAATGAGGTTGTTTTGCACCACGCGAGAAAGCAGCCATAGCGCGATCATCGCTGAACCAAAATACCAGGTGGTGGTTAACTCCTCGAGAAAATCACCGATGTCGCGCAGCCTGCCGCTGTGGAAGCGCTGGAAGGCGAACATCATAATAACGGTTGCCACATAAAGCAGGCACAGGCCGACGCCAACCGGGATCAGGGCCTTCATTTTCCAGCCTATCAGCAGAACAACCACTACCGTTAAATGCAGCATAATCTGCCAGCAAGTCAGCCCGGTTGTCACCTGTACACGCTGTTGCCACTTCATGATTTCACTCCTGCCATGGTTTTTCCTGTTTTTGAGAGTACGCCAGTGTACGGAAAATTCCGCATCCCGCCCTCTTTTTGTGACAAAGACTACACTTTATTTTCATCAGGATGACAAAAAGACCGGGAGCGGCATGGCACATCAGACTCCGCGCTTTTCCTTTAAAGTGCTGACAATTAATACACACAAAGGCTTTACCACTTTTAACCGGCGTTTTATTTTGCCCGAACTTCGCGACGCGGTGCGCAATGTCGGCGCGGATATTGTCTGTCTACAGGAGGTGATGGGCGCGCATGACATCCACGCCACGCGCTTCGAAAACTGGCCGGACACCAGCCATTATGAATTTCTGGCCGATACCGTATGGGACGACTTCGCCTATGGCCGTAACGCCGTTTACCCTGAAGGCCACCACGGTAATGCCGTACTCTCCCGCTTCCCTATCACCCAGTTCAACAACCGGGATATTTCGGTGGCGGGCCATGAAAAACGCGGCATGTTGCACTGTCAGATGACGCTGCCGGGTCTGAGTCTTCGCGTGCACGTCATTTGCGTTCATCTTGGTCTACGCGAAGAGCACCGGCAGGCACAGCTGGATATGCTGTGCACTCTGGTCAACCAGCTGCCTGAAGGCGAACCGGTGGTCGTTGCAGGCGACTTTAACGACTGGCGTCTTAAGGCTAATCATCTGCTTAAAAATAAAGCCGGGCTGGATGAGGTTTTCACCCGCGCCCGGGGACGCCCTGCCCGCACCTTCCCGGCAGGCTTGCCGCTGCTGCGGCTGGACCGAATTTACGTCAAACACGCGCATGTCAGCGCACCTTCGGCACTCAACTGGCGTCAATGGCGACGCCTGTCCGATCATGCCCCTCTCGCCGTGGAGATACATCTATGAAAAATAACTGGCGCGACGGCAACCGCATCGAACTGCTGGAAAACGGCGAAGCGTACTTCCCGGCGGTCTTTGATGCCATCGCACATGCCCGCAGCAAAGTGATTCTGGAAACTTTCATCTGGTTTGAAGACGACGTTGGCAAACAGCTACACGAGGCGATACTGACCGCCGCCCGTCGCGGGGTGAGCATTGAGGTTTTGCTGGATGGCTACGGCTCGCCGGACCTCAGCGACAGCTTTGTCAGCGAACTCACCGCCGCGGGGGTCATGTTTCGCTACTACGATCCGCGCCCGCTCATTTTCGGTATGCGCACCAACCTGTTCCGCCGTATGCACCGCAAAATTGTCGTGGTAGACGGTGAAGTGGCCTTCGTGGGTGGGATTAACTATTCCGCCGAGCATATGACCGATTATGGCCCGGAGGCCAAGCAGGACTATGCGGTTAAAGTTCAGGGCCCGGTGGTGGAAGACATTTACCAGTATGTAATTTCCTGCCTGCCGGGGCAGGATGAAACCCGTCGTCGCTGGTGGGAGCGTCGCCACAGTCACGCCCACGATAATCTCACTCCCGGCGAGGCGCAGGCGCTGTTTGTCTGGCGCGATAATAATGAGCATCGCGACGATATTGAACGCTACTATCTGAAGATGCTCAGCAATGCGAAGCAGGAAGTGATTATCGCCAACGCCTATTTCTTCCCCGGCTACCGCCTGCTGCACGCCATGCGCAGCGCTTCCCGGCGCGGCGTGAAGGTGAAACTGATCGTTCAGGGTGAACCGGATATGCCGATAGTCAAAGTGGGCGCTCGCCTGCTCTATAACTACCTGGTGAAATCCGGAGTAGAAATATTTGAATACACCCGCCGCCCGCTGCACGGCAAGGTGGCCGTCATGGACGATCACTGGGCGACGGTAGGCTCCAGTAATCTTGACCCGCTTAGCCTGTCGCTGAACCTTGAGGCGAACCTGATCATCTACGACCGCCAGTTTAACGCCACGCTGAGCGAGAACCTCCGCGGGCTACTCGCCAGGGATTGTCAGAAAGTAGACGAATCCATGCTGCCAAAACGCACCTAGTGGAATCTGGCCAAAAGCGTGCTGGCGTTCCACTTTTTGCGTCACTTCCCGGCAATGGTGGGCTGGCTGCCCGCCCACACTCCCCGGCTTGCGCTGGTTAAGCCTCCCGTCCAGCCCGAGATGGAAACCCAGGACCGGGTAGAGACAGATAACCAGGGAGTAAAATTCTGATGCCGCACGCACGCCTGAACTGGCGCAAAGCAAAGAAGATCCTCACCTGGCTGTTTTTCATCGCGGTGATTGTGTTACTGGCGGTCTACGCGACCAGGGTTGACTGGCAGGAGGTGTGGAAAGTTATTCGTAACTACAACCGCGCCGTGCTGCTTAGCGCCGTCGGGCTGTTGATTTTAAGTTATCTGATCTATGGCTGTTACGACCTGCTGGCCCGCACCTATTGCGGGCACAAGCTGGCCAAACGTCAGGTAATGCTGGTGTCATTTATCTGCTATGCCTTCAATCTCACGCTCAGCACCTGGGTGGGCGGCATCGGTATGCGCTACCGTCTCTACTCCCGGCTGGGCTTGCCGGGCAGCACCATCACGCGGATTTTTTCCCTGAGCATTTCCACTAACTGGCTCGGCTATATTCTGCTGGCTGGGGTGATCTTCAGCATCGGCGTAGTACAGCTGCCGGCGCACTGGTATATCGACCAGGTAACCTTACGCATTCTGGGCGCAGTGCTGCTGGCCAGCATTGCGGTCTACCTGTGGTTCTGCGCCTTTGCCCGACACCGCCACGCCACGATTCGCGGCCAGCGTCTGGTGCTCCCCTCGTTCAGGTTCGCCGTCGCGCAACTGGTGATTTCCAGCGCCAACTGGATGGTAATGGGCACCATCATCTGGCTGCTGCTGGGCCAGCAGATTGACTATTTCTTCGTGCTGGGCGTGCTGCTGGTGAGCAGTATTGCGGGGGTAATAGTGCATATTCCGGCGGGGATTGGCGTACTGGAAGCGGTATTTATTGCGCTGCTGGCGGGAGAACACATCAGTCATGGAACCATTATTGCGGCGCTGCTGGCCTATCGAATGCTCTATTTTATCGCCCCACTGCTGCTGGCGATTGTCTGCTATCTGTGGCTTGAGAGCCGGGCGAAGAAGCTGCGGGCGAAAAATCAGAAAATCATGGAGACATCTTAATCCTCACCCCGAACCTCTCCCAACAGGGAGAGGATTAGGGTGAGGGGTAAAATTAACGACGGTTGCCGAAAATACGCAGCAGCATCAGGAACAGGTTAACAAAGTCCAGATACAGCGTCAGCGCGCCGAGGATGGAGTATTTACGCATATTCTGCGTATCGCGCACGTCGATCTGCTCACCGATATTTTTCAGTTTTTGCGTGTCGTAAGCCGTCAGGCCGACAAACACAATCACGCCGATGTACGTTACCGCCCACATCAACGCCGTGCTTTTCAGCCAGATGTTCACCAGCGAGGCCAGTACGATGCCGATCAGCGCCATAAACAGCATATTGCCGAAGCCGCTCAGGTCACGTTTCGTGGTGTAGCCGTACAGGCTCATGGCACCGAACATCCCCCCCGCCACAACAAAGGTGCTGGCGATGGACGAATAGGTGTACACGATAAAGATGCTGGAGAGGGTCAGGCCCGTCAGCGCGGAATACAGCATAAACAAGGTTGTTGCCATGCCCGCACTTAGCCTTTGCACCATGCCAGAGAGCACAAAAACCAGCGCCAGCTGGGCAATGATAAGGCCGAAGAAAGTTATTTTGCTGGAGAAGACAAACTCCATCACCGCTGGCGTATTCGCGGCATACCAGGCAATAAACGCGGTGAGTAACAGCCCGCAGGTCATCCAGCCGTAAACCTGAGCCATGTATGCCTGCAGGCCGGTACGGGCCTGCTGAACGATTGTGTCATTGGAGCGGGGGAATCGATCCATGATGCTACCTCTGTTGATTGCGTTAACCCGATTCAGGCTTAAAAGCCTACCATGATTAAGATTAACACAACTCTAACAGGGTGCCTCCTACCAGCGTTTAGCCGTCTGCTTATCGCTGTCGCGGGCGTCAACCCAGCGATCCCCGTCCTGCGTGGCTTCACGCTTCCAGAAAGGCGCGCGCGTTTTCAGATAATCCATCATAAATTGTGCCGCTTCAAACGCCGAACTGCGGTGCGCGCCGGTTACACCAACAAAAACAATTTCCTCGCCGGGCCAGAGTTCACCGATGCGATGAATCACAGACACCCGTTGCAGCGGCCAGCGAGCACGGGCCTGAGCAACGATCTCCGCCAGCGCTTTCTCCGTCATCCCCGGATAGTGTTCAAGCGTCAGGGCGCTGACGCTGTCGCCGAGATTATGGTTGCGAACTTTGCCGGTGAAGGTCACCACCGCGCCGTCTTCATCGCACTGCGAAAGCCACTGGTATTCATCCCCCACGCTAAAATTGTCGTGGCCTACGCGGATACGGGTATTTTCCATCGCCTCAGCCTCCGGTGACCGGCGGGAAGAAAGCGACTTCATCGCCGTCGTTTAGCGGGTGATCGAAACTCACCAGCGTCTGGTTAACCGCCGCCAGCAGCTTGCCGGATTCAAGGGCCAACGCCCAGCGATCGCTTCTGGCCGCCAGCGCCGTGCGAAGCTGCTCGACGTCGCTGTAAGCCGCCTCGAGCGACAGCCTGTCGCAGTCCACCAGCTCACGTACCTGGGCAAAAAAGAGCACGTTAATCATGGCGGTCCACCTTAAAGTCACCTGATTTGCCACCGCTTTTCGCCAACAGGCGAACCGGGCCAATGACCATGTCTTTCTGCACGGCCTTGCACATGTCGTAGATGGTTAAGGCTGCAACGGACGCTGCGGTAAGCGCTTCCATCTCAACGCCCGTTTTACCCGTCAGACGACAAACGGATTCAATGCGCACGCGGTTATTCTCCGGTTCGGCCTCAAGATTAACTTCGACTTTACTCAGCAGCAGAGGGTGGCACAGCGGGATCAGCTCCCAGGTACGTTTTGCCGCCTGAATACCGGCGATACGCGCCGTGGCAAAAACATCACCTTTGTGATGGCTGCCGTCGACAATCATAGCCAGCGTCTCAGCCTGCATGGTGACAAAAGCTTCGGCGCGCGCTTCGCGAACGGTTTCGGTTTTGGCGGAAACATCCACCATATGCGCTTCACCGGCGGCATTAATATGGGTCAGTTGCGACATAGCTTATTTCTTAATATGTGGATGGAAGTTACACGGGCGCAGGCGAGCATCAAGCTGCTGCACGATGATGTTTTCCCATGCGGTATGGCAGGCCTTTGTTGAGCCGGGCATAGCGAAGATCAACGTTCGGTTAGCCATACCGGCCACCGCGCGGGATTGCAGCGTCGACGTGCCTATTTCCTCAAAGGAAAGCATACGGAACAGCTCACCAAACCCTTCTATTTCGCGGTCAAACAGCGGCAAAAGTGCTTCAGGCACCTGGTCACCCTCGGTAAAGCCGGTGCCACCGTTGATCAGAACGACCTGCACATCATCGTCGGCGATCAACTGAGAAACACAGGCGCGAATCGCGTAACGGTTCTCTTTCACGATGGCCTTCTCTACCACTTCGTGCCCCGCCTCAGTCGCGGCATCACGCAAATAGTGGCCTGAGGTATCTTCGTCTTCACCACGACGGCTGGAGACGGTCAAAATAGCAATACGTGCCGGGATAAACACTTCGCTTACCTGACTCATGTTTTTGCTCCTTGTTTTTGTCGGCTATCCGCCGATATAGGACAGGTTTTGTGTGATGCCGGTATGACCGTCATGCAGAAAATGGGTTTGTTTCTTTTGGGCGAGCGCCGATGAAATGCGGGCTTCCAGCGCTTCACTCTGGGCGTCGCTGGCCAGCAGATCGCGCAGTGAGATACCGCCGTCGCCAAACAGGCACAGGTGCAGATTGCCCACCGACGACACGCGCAGGCGGTTGCAGCTTGCGCAGAAATCTTTCTCATACGGCATGATAAGGCCGATTTCGCCTTCGTAATCCGGATGGCAAAAGACCTGTGCCGGGCCGTCGCTGCGGCCACGCAGCTGGTGGATCCAGCCGCGCTGCAAAAGCTGGTCGCGGAGGGTGGTGCCGGAGATATGGTATTTGCGGAACAGCTCGCCGCCGTCGCCGGTTTCCATCAGCTCAATAAAGCGCAGCTGAATCGGGCGCGGTTTGATCCAGGCGAGGAAGGTATCCAGCTCGTGATGGTTTACCCCTCGCATAAGCACCGTGTTGACTTTTACCTTCGCGAAACCGGCAGCAAAAGCGGCATCAATCCCCTGCATCACCTGGCGGAACTTGTCCTGCCCGGTGATGGCGTGAAACTGGCGGGCATCGAGGCTGTCGACGCTGACGTTCACGGCGGTCAGCCCGGCATCGCGCCACTGCTGAATGTCTCTGGCAAGACGGTAACCGTTGGTGGTGACGGCAAGCTGACGAATAGCAGGATTTTCACGAATGGCGGCAATAATCTCCGCAAAGTCGCGGCGCAGTGAGGGTTCCCCCCCGGTCAGGCGGACCTTTTCCGTCCCCAGGGCGGCAAAAGCGCGGGTGACACGGCGAATTTCATCGACGCTGAGAAAGCTTTTATTCGCCACGCCGTGGGGCTTATAGCCATCCGGCAGGCAGTAGTTGCAACGGAAGTTGCAGACGTCGGTTATCGAAAGACGCAGATAGAAAAACTTGCGCGCAAACGCATCGGTCAGTTGAGGAGCCATATACACCTTTCCAAATACGGGAGATGCAGGCATTTCTTTCTGCACCCTGGTGACCGGGAGGGTCACGGCCAAAGCACCTTATCTTGCGACGTAGGTCCGGAGGCTTAGTGTGTGTTCAACGATAGTAGCGCGTGAGGGTTAACTTCGCCATAGCCACTTTCGCTATATAAACATATACATAACGAAATTATCGTTCAATTTCGCCACAGAGTACGCGAAAAGTTAACTTTTACCTTGATATACATCATTAACAGCTGAGCCTGCATCGTCTTTTCGACGCATTTAAGCTACCTTAAGCCGGAGAGTTGGTCATAAGGAATAGCTATGCGCAGTCGCACTTTTGCAGATCTGGATCGGGTGGTTGCCCTCGGCGGCGGCCACGGTCTTGGCCGGGTCATGTCTTCCCTTTCTTCGTTAGGATCGCGCCTGACAGGCATCGTCACCACCACGGATAACGGCGGGTCGACGGGCCGTATCCGGCGCTCTGAAGGGGGGATCGCCTGGGGAGATATGCGTAACTGTTTAAATCAGTTAATTACTGAACCCAGCGTGGCTTCCGCGATGTTTGAGTACCGTTTTGGCGGTAACGGCGAACTTTCCGGGCATAACCTTGGAAACCTGATGTTAAAGGCGCTGGATCACCTCAGCGTGCGGCCTCTGGAAGCCATTAATCTTATTCGTAATCTGCTTAAAGTGGATGCGCTGCTGATCCCGATGTCGGAACAACCGGTTGATTTGATGGCCACGGACGCGGACGGGCATTTTATTTATGGTGAAGTGAATATCGACCAGCTTGCCCACCCGCCTCAGGAGTTGATGCTGTATCCGAAATCCCACGCCACCCGCGAGGCGGTGGAGGCCATTGCCGAAGCCGATCTTATCCTGATTGGCCCGGGCAGTTTTTACACCAGCCTGATGCCGCTGCTACTGCTTGAGGATATGGATCAGGCGCTCAGGCGCACGCCTGCGCCAGTGGTGTATATCGGCAATCTTGGACGCGAGCTTAGCGTAGCCGCGGCAAGCCTGACGTTAAAAGAGAAGCTGGAAATCATGGAGCAACGCGTGGGCAAACGCATTATTGACGCGGTGGTTGTCGGGCCGCACGTCGACGTGTCAGGCGTGCAGGATCGGGTTGTGATTCAGGAGCCGTTAGAGGCCAGCGACATTCCCTACCGCCACGACCGCGTGCTGCTACGCCAGGCGATGGAAAAAGCAATTCAGACTTTGGGTTAAAAAATGCAGGGCGGCGGGTGGATCTGTGTTCACCCTGCCGCCCCCATGATTGGCGCGTCGGGTAAGCGCAGCGCCACCCGAGGATTTCAGGATGCGGCGATAAACAGATCCCGCAGCTGATGAAGCTGGTCGCGCACCAGCGCCGCCTCTTCGAATTCCAGGTTCTGAGCATGCTCCAGCATCTTCGCCTCCAGCTGATGAATCTTCTGCTGCAGCGCTTTCGGCGTCAGCAGCACTTCATCTTCTTCAATCACGCTGCGCGCTTTGCTTTTCATCCTGCCTTTGGTTTTCGACATGCCCTCGCCCAGCGCCAGAATATCGACCACTTTTTTGTTCAGGCCCTGCGGCGTAATGCCGTTTTCTTCGTTGTAGCGCTGCTGCTTCTCGCGGCGGCGCTCCGTCTCGCCGATAGCCTTCGCCATTGACGGGGTGATTTTATCCCCGTACAGAATCGCTTTGCCGTTAACGTTACGCGCCGCTCGCCCGATGGTCTGAATAAGCGATCGCTCCGAACGCAGGAAGCCTTCTTTATCGGCGTCCAGAATCGCCACCAGCGAGACTTCCGGCATATCCAGCCCTTCACGCAGCAGGTTGATGCCCACCAGCACGTCGAACTCGCCCAGGCGTAAATCGCGGATAATTTCCATACGTTCCACGGTATCAATATCCGAGTGCAGATAACGCACCCGTTCACCGTGTTCTTCAAGATACTCGGTAAGATCTTCCGCCATGCGCTTCGTGAGCGTAGTGACCAGCACGCGCTCGTTAATTTCCACACGCTTACGGATTTCGGACAGCAAATCGTCGACCTGAGTGGCAACAGGCCGCACCTCGATAATCGGGTCGAGCAGCCCCGTAGGACGTACGACCTGATCGACAATATCGTCGCCGGATTTCTCAAGCTCATAATTACCCGGCGTGGCCGACACATAAATTGTCTGCGGCGCCAGCGCTTCAAACTCCTCAAACTTCAACGGGCGGTTGTCCAGCGCCGATGGCAAACGGAACCCGTACTCCACCAGCGTTTCTTTACGCGCCCGGTCACCGCGATACATGCCGCCAATCTGGGGGATGGTAACGTGGGATTCATCCACCACCAGCAGGCCATCGGCCGGGAGGTAATCGAACAGCGTCGGCGGCGCCTCGCCCGGCCCGCGCCCGGACAGGAAGCGCGAGTAGTTTTCCACCCCGGAGCAATAGCCCAGCTCGTTCATCATCTCCAGGTCAAACTGGGTACGCTGGGTTAAACGCTGCTCTTCGAGTAATTTGTTATTGGCCAGCAGCACCTTACGGCGGTCTGCCAGCTCGGTTTTAATCTCTTCCATCGCCTGCAGGATACGTTCGCGCGGCGTGACATAGTGGGTTTTCGGGTAGACGGTGAAACGCTGGATAGCCTGATCCACCTGGCCGGTGAGCGGGTCGAACAGCGACAGTCGCTCGACCTCTTCGTCAAACAGCTCCACGCGCAGGGCCATGTCGTCGGATTCTGCCGGGAAAATATCAATAACCTCGCCGCGCACGCGGAAAGTCCCGCGCTGGAAAGCCTGATCGTTGCGGGTATACTGCAGCTCCGTGAGGCGACGGAGAATGGAGCGCTGATCGATGATCATCCCTTTGGTGAGATGCAGCATCATCTTCAGATAGAGATCGGGATCGCCCAGGCCGTAAATGGCGGAGACGGAAGCCACCACAATCACATCGCGGCGTTCGAGCAGCGCTTTAGTGGCCGACAGACGCATCTGTTCGATGTGTTCGTTAACCGAGGAGTCCTTTTCGATAAAGGTGTCAGAACTCGGGACGTAGGCTTCCGGTTGGTAGTAATCGTAATAGGAAACAAAAAACTCCACCGCGTTATCCGGGAAGAACTCTTTCATCTCACCATACAGCTGCGCCGCCAGCGTTTTATTCGGCGCCAGCACCATTGTAGGGCGCTGTAAATCCGCAATCACATTTGCCACGGTAAACGTCTTCCCTGACCCGGTCACCCCCAGCAACGTCTGATGGGCCAGGCCGTCTTCCAGCCCTTCTACCAGACGACGTATCGCCTCAGGCTGATCGCCTGAGGGTTTGAATGCAGAATTAAGTTTGAACGCTTTACTCATAAGGGCTACCTGGTGGGGAAACGAGCGGGCCGGACAATAATTTTACCCGGCACAGGAATTTTTGCCAGTAAAAGATACTGGATGAAAAACCAGTTACGCCGTTCAGAATTCTGGTTTACCCGCCCCATTTCCCCCTTGCCTGGCACATATTTCCGACAAAGACGGGATTTATCACTGTGCGCCCCCGGTTATCCCCAGATATTTTGACCCTTTAACATTTGTCAAGCAGTGTAATAAAAGTGAGACCTTACTCTTTGACACTTTTCTTACACGGATTGATTTTATTTAACCTTTTAATTTATAAAGGATATTTTCAAAAGACCGGTTTCACGCCAATTCGCTCGCAGGCCGCGCCCGCTCTCGCTTACCGTTAGTTTTCTAACTCTAATGCACAAGGTTATCCACAGGAATAGTGGATAAGTGCAGCCAGCCCTTTTGCGTAGCCGCCCGCAAAAACCCCTGTTTTCGTTGTGCGGCAGCTGAAAAAAATTTTTCCGATCTATTTTTGAATTTTATCGTCCACTTTCGCTGCTAAGTAATACCTTTGAGGTCGCTCACAAAATGGACATTTCCGGGCGTTTTTTTGCCGTTTTTTTACCGTCTTTTTGCACCAAAATTGTATTAAACCAGGCACTGACTAAGTGCAGCGTAACGCTTAAAGTGCGCTCCTCACCGCTGAGCCTGTATCCCTCCGTAAACTTATTCCCAAAATGGCCCCGCCCCGGCATGGCTTGCGGAAAGTGGCAAGAGAATTGCAGCCCTTGGTGGAAACCCTCCGGCTGAACGTCGCGTGCCCGGCGGTACGAGTTTGTTGCAGACTGCGGTCTGTTACCGACCTTAGGTTCCTTACCCCTGTGCCAGGGAGATAACTTATGTTGAGTTTGCGCGCCGTGAATCAGTTTTATGGCGAGAACCATATTCTGTGGAACCTCGATCTCGAGTTGAACAAAGGAGAATGCACCTGCATTTTAGGTGCCCCGGGCCAGGGGAAAAGCACGCTGGTAAACTGTATTACCGGCTATCTGCCGATACAAAGCGGGAGTATGGTGTGGAACGAAGCGGGTATGCCTCCCCAAAATTTACTGGCGAAACCGGTGGAAGAGCGCGCGGCGTTGGGCATGAGCTATGTTGCCCGGGATCGACGTCTCTTCTCCCAGCTCTGCGTTGAAGTAAATCTGCAAATCGCGCTGCTGGCAGGCAACGAACGGGCACGAAGCATTCCTGCGATGATCTACGATCTGTTTCCCGAGCTTTATTCCCTGCGACACGTGCGGGCAGGCGAACTGCCCGGCGATCTTCAACAGCAGCTGACGCTTGCCAGAGCGCTGGTGACAGAGCCAAAGCTGCTGATACTCGATGAGCCAGCGCTCGACGGCGGACAGCGTTTGATTCACGAAATGGGCAACATTCTTCGTCGCCTTAAGCATGATTTCGGCCTGACGATTTTGCTGGTCGAGCAGCGCCTGGCTTTTATCCGCAGCGTGGCGGACCGTTTTTGTCTTCTGCATCACGGGAGAAACGTGGCTCAGGGCCGTGTTGCACAGCTCGACGACAGGCTGGTAGCGCGCTGGATGCCCCCCTGAAGTCAGGTGTCGCTCAATGCCGCCGTGGACAGGACGGCTGCCCGGAATCCGGTGCGGGCAGCGTTTTTTGGCTTAACAAGTGGATCGGTCAGCCAGAAGAGATAAGTCGAGATAGCCGCCAGGCAGGCTTGCTTCGCTCACATCGGTAAGCCAGGGAATTTCACCCAGCATCGGCGCCGACAGCACGCTTTTAAGCGTCGCCAGGTACTCTGCATGACGCTTACCGGGCGGCTGCACGTCATTAGCAATCCAGCCTGCGAAGGGTAACCCGGCGCTGCGGATGGCCTGTGCGGTCAGCATGGCATGGTTGATACAGCCAAGCTTGATGCCCACCACCAGAATAACCGGCAGCTGCTCGGCGATAACCCAGTCGGCAAAGGTCGATGAGGCGCTAAGCGGCGTAAACCAGCCTCCCGCCCCTTCGACCTGTACCCACTCCGCCTTCCGGGAAAGCTCCCGCAGTCCGGCCGAGAGTACCGCAAATTCAATAGGGCGCTCCTCATCTGCGCTGACAATATGCGGTGAGGTTGGCTCGAGAAAAGCCAGCGGGTTTACCTGCTCATAGCTCAGCACAACGCTACTGTTGCGCTGTAAGGCCAGCGCATCGCTGTTGCGGATCCCTTCGGGCGTAAGCTCACTGCCGGAAGCAACGGGTTTGTAGCCCGCCGTGGCATAACCGGCCAGCGCTGCGGCCTGCAACAAGGCGCAGCTGGCGACCGTTTTTCCGACTTCCGTATCCGTTCCGGTTACAAACCAGCGTTTAATCACGTTCAATCACTCCAGAAACAAGTTGCCAGGTTAGCGGAAAAGCGCCGTTATCCTGTGGCCAGGCAAGACTCAGACGCTGCAGCTGATGACGCGTCATCAGCGAATTTTTACGGCCATCGTGCAGGTGCGTGGCGCCAATGCCTTTCAGAGAGCGCATCGCGCTCAGCACATCCGGAAATCGCTGCGTGACAGACTCATGTAAGAGCGAGGCACGCCAGCCCTGACAGGCTTCGGCGATCTCATTTATCGCCAGAAATTCATTGGCGTGCGCTCGTCCGTCGACGGCCTGCCAGGCCGCATGAAGCTCAGGCAAAGAACCGGCTGCAAGCGTGGTGAAGGCAACGCAGCCGCCGGGCCTGGTTACGCGATAAAGCTCGCTCAGCCCCTGGCGTAAATCGTTGCACCACTGCACCGCGAGATTGCTCCAGGCAAGAGAGACCTCCTCGTTTGCCAGCGGTAGCGCTTCGATATCCCCTTGCAGATAGCGACTCGCGGCCTGCTGTTCGCAGGCATGGGCCAGCATTTTGGCGGAGAGATCAAGCGCGGTAACCATACAGCCTCGCTCCCGCCAGTATCTGCTGAACCAGCCCGTCCCACAGCCCGCGTCCAGTACGGATGCAAACTCTCGCCCGGCAAGACGTTCAGCCAGGCTATTGCCACTCAGGCGTTGCAGCTCGGCAAAATCGTCGTAGGTCGTTGCCGCGCGGCCAAAAGCTGCGGCAACGGCACTCTTATTAACGAGTTTCGTCATATAAGGCCTCCAGCAATGCCACAATATCCTGCTGCGTGTGCTCGGCGGTGAGCGTGACCCGCAAACGTGCGCTGCCGGGCGCAACGGTAGGAGGACGAATGGCGGTAAGCCAGAAACCGCGCTCCCGCAATCGGGCCGACAGACCTAACGTGCGGCTATTCTCACCTACCACCAGCGGTTGAATGGCGGTATGCGATTCCGTCAGACTAAAGGGAAGCTGTACCAGGCCACGACGGAAATCGGCAATATTCGCATGTAGCCGTACACGACGTTCGTCACCGGCACGAACAACCTTTAACGCAGCGGATAGCGCGCAGGCCTGGGCCGGTGGCATCGAAGTGCTGTAGATCAGATGGCGGGCAGACTGCAAAAAATAATCTGCCACCGTGTCGCTGCACAGCACAGCTGCGCCGCTGACGCCAAAGGCTTTGCCGAAAGTCATCACCAGCAGCTCCGGCTTCACGCCCTGGTCAAAACAGCTTCCGCGCCCTTCTTCGCCCAGCACACCAATCCCGTGCGCATCATCGACCATCAGCCAGGCTGCCGCCTTCCGGGCTGACTCCGCCATCTCTGCAAGAGGAGCCTGGTCGCCATCCATGCTGAAAACCCCTTCCGTCACCACCAGTTGCTGCCCGTCGCAGGAGGCGGTAAGCAGTTTATTCAGTGCTGCAACATCGTTATGGGCAAAGCGTCTGAGCTGAGCGGGGCTTTGCAGCGCGGCTTCAAGCAAGGAAGCGTGGCTGAGCCTGTCAGCAACAATCCGGTCCTGCTTGCCAGCCAGCGCCGCAATTACCGCCTGGTTGGCAGCAAAACCGGAGATAAATAACAGCGCACGCGGGTAGCCCAGCCACGCGGCCAGCTCAGTTTCAAGCTGCTGGTGGGCAAGGCTGTAGCCCGTCACATGACCAGAACCTCCGCTGCCAATCCCGTACTGTTCGGCGCCTTTCTGCCACGCGCGAATGATGTCCGGATGCTGGCTTAAGCCCAGATAATCATTGCTGGAAAAATTCAGGAAACGCCCACCGTTGTTGATCAGATAACGTCCGCTGCCGCATTCATTCACCTGTCTTATGCGCAGGCTGTCGCTGGCGCGTTTTTCCGCCAGCCGTTGTTCGATGCGCTGCTGCCAGGTCATACCGCCGCCGCGTTGTAATACTCGTCGGTGTCCGCCGTCAGCAGCTGCGAGGTGAGCTGTTGCTGCTGTTCGTTATCGCCCGCTTCGGTGGTGGTTTGCTGCGGATTGAGGCCCAGCTTACGGAAGAGTTGCAGATCCTTATCCTCTTCCGGGTTCGGCGTGGTAAGGAGTTTGCAGCCGTAGAAAATAGAGTTAGCGCCAGCCATAAAGCACATGGCCTGGGTTTGTTCGCTCATTTGCTCGCGGCCTGCGGAAAGGCGCACAAATGAGGTCGGCATCATGATACGTGCAATAGCTATTGTGCGGATAAAATCAAAGGCGTCCACATCCTCGTTATCGGCAAGCGGCGTGCCTTTTACCTTCACCAGCATATTGATAGGGACACTTTCAGGCGGGGTGGGCAGGTTAGCAAGCTGGAGCAGTAAACCGGCGCGATCGTTAACGGTTTCACCCAGCCCAACAATACCGCCGGAGCAAACTTTAATCCCTGCCCCGCGCACTTTATCCAGCGTGTCCAGCCGCTCCTGATAGCTGCGCGTCGTAATGATATTGCCGTAAAACTCCGGTGACGTATCGAGGTTATGGTTGTAATAGTCCAGCCCCGCCGCCGCCAGACGCTGGGCCTGCGCCTCGGTTAAGGTGCCCAGCGTCATGCAGGTTTCCAGGCCCATTTCGCGTACGCCCTGCACCATTTGTTCGAGGTAGGGCATGTCGCGATCGTTCGGGTTTTTCCACGCCGCGCCCATGCAAAAACGCGTTGAGCCTGCGTTAAGAGCCTTACGGGCAGAATCCAGCACCTGTTCCACTTCCATCAGGCGTTCGGATTCCAGACCGGTTTTATAGCGCGCGCTCTGCGGGCAGTATTTACAGTCTTCCGGGCAGGCGCCGGTCTTGATCGACAGCAGCGTACTGACCTGAACGTGTCGGGGATCGAAATGCTGACGGTGAACCTGCTGCGCTTCAAACAGCAGCTCCAGGAAAGGTTTTTCAAATAAAGCAGTGACCTGCGACATTGTCCAGCGAGCCTGGTGAGCCATGGGGCATCTCCAAAAGGGGTGTTGTTAGCCATTGATTGACGTTATACTTGTAAACCTAAATGTTTTTAAAATGGTTTACAAGTCACGTTATGACGTCTGCTGATTTAACCTTCGACCAACAACATATCTGGCATCCCTATACCTCCATGACCCGGCCCCTGCCGGTTTATCCGGTCGTTTCGGCGGCGGGCTGCGAGCTAAGCCTTGCTGACGGCAGGCCGCTGGTAGACGGCATGTCTTCCTGGTGGGCGGCAATTCACGGCTACAATCACCCGCGCCTGAATCAGGCGATGAAAAGCCAGATTGACCAGATGTCGCACGTCATGTTCGGGGGCATCACTCATCCCGCCGCCGTGGCGCTGTGCCGCAAACTGGTGGCGATGACGCCGGAACCACTTGAGTGCGTTTTCCTGGCTGATTCCGGGTCCGTTGCGGTGGAAGTCGCGATGAAAATGGCATTGCAGTTCTGGCATGCAAAAGGAGAACCGCGCCAGCGTTTCCTGACTTTCCGTCACGGCTACCATGGCGACACGTTCGGTGCGATGTCGGTTTGCGATCCCGATAACTCCATGCACAGCCTGTGGCAGGGTTATCTCCCGGAACATTTGTTTGCTCCCGCGCCGCAGTGCAGGTATGGCGACGCATGGGATGAAATGGATATGGTGCCCTTTGCCCGGCTGATGGCGGCCCATCGCCAGGAAATTGCCGCCGTGATCCTGGAACCCATTGTCCAGGGCGCGGGCGGAATGCGCTTCTATCACCCCGAATGGCTCAAGCGTATCCGTCGAATGTGCGACCGCGAAGGGATTTTGCTCATCGCCGACGAAATCGCCACCGGCTTTGGCCGCACCGGCAAAATGTTTGCCTGCGAACATGCGGATATTAGCCCGGATATTATGTGCCTCGGCAAAGCCCTGACCGGCGGCACCATGACGCTCTCCGCCACCTTAGCCACGCGCCACGTAGCGCAGACAATCAGCAACGGCGAAGCGGGATGCTTTATGCATGGCCCTACGTTTATGGGCAATCCTCTGGCCTGCGCGGTAGCAAGTGAAAGCCTGGCGCTGTTGAGCGAAGGGGGCTGGCAGGAGCAGGTTGCAGGTATAGAACAGCAGCTAACAGAAGGTCTGGCTCCCCTGCGTGAAAGCCCGCAGGTGGCAGACGTACGCGTGCTGGGCGCCATTGGCGTAGTGGAAACCCGACATCCCGTTGATATGGCGGCGCTGCAAGCATTTTTCGTTGAGCAGGGCGTGTGGATCCGCCCCTTCGGCCGTCTGATTTACCTGATGCCACCCTATATCATCACTCCCGAGCAGCTGGCTAAGCTTATTGAGGCCGTGACTGGCGCAGTTGAAAATCCAGCCTTTTTCAGAGGCTGACTGACAGCACGCCGTGCAAGAATGCACTACACTTCGAGGATCTTTTCATACGCCCAACCGGGAGAATACGATGAAAATCCTCATGGTACTGACTTCGCATAATCAACTGGGTAACACCGGCAAACCCACTGGCTTCTGGCTGGAGGAGTTTGCCGCCCCCTACTACGTTTTCCATGATGCCGGGCTTGAGATTGCACTCGCCTCCCCTAAAGGCGGGCAGCCACCGCTCGATCCTAAAAGTGATGAGCCTGACGCGCAGACGGACGCTACCCGCCGTTTTCGCGCTGACGCCGTGGCGCAAAAACGACTGGCTACGACCCAGAAACTCGCAGCGGTAAGTGTCGATGAGTTTGACGCTGTATTCTACCCCGGCGGGCATGGGCCGCTGTGGGATCTGGCTGAAGACCCGATCTCCATTAAGCTCATCGAACAAGTCTGGGCGGCGGGAAAACCTGTTGGCGCGGTTTGCCACGCGCCAGGTGTGCTGCGGCAGGTAAAAACGCCGGACGGAAGTCTGCTGGTAAAAGGCAAGCGCGTCACCGGCTTTACCAATAGCGAAGAAGAAGGCGTTGGACTCACCGCCATCGTGCCCTTCCTGGTGGAAGATGAGCTGAAAAAAGCGGGCGGCCTGTTTGAACGCACCGACGACTGGGGCGAATATGCGGTGGTTGACGGGCATCTGGTCACCGGACAAAACCCCGCCTCATCGACGGTTGCCGCCGAAGAACTGGTGAAACTACTCGATCTGTAAGCGCAAGGAGCAGGAATGAAACTGATAAGTCAGGATATCAAAGAGGGCGAAAAGCTCCCTCTCCGCCATACGGCTTATTGTTGGTGTCGCTTAATGTCTGCGCCGGATGCTAACAATAAACCACACTGATTAACAGGAGCTAAAGGGGGCAAAACGGGTATGCCTCTACGAGAACAGTATTCATCTTTTTATACTGTTAATCCGCCAGAGGTCCTGTCTGCCCCAGCGTAAATCCTTAGACCTATCCGACAGCGAAAAATAGCCGCTCAAGAATACATCTACATTACGTCATATTGCAGGTGAGGGTACGACGTAATCCCCTGCAAGACCTCCTGTAAAATCAGACTTCAGGAAATCATTCTCTGTTGCACCTGGCTTCGCCGCACGTAAAATAATCAGCGCGCTATATATACAGGCGGTTAACTGAGTGCATTGCTGCTATAAAGCCAGAGGGAGTCGTTAAGGATATCGCCTTACTAAACAAGGGAAGAATCCGTGCATGGTCAGATACAATGGTGAATCTGGAGGCGCGTAAGCTTATCAAAACAGCCAACCAGTTATCAGCGTTCTATCTGCGAGATGGTCTGACACGCATCAGGTTTGTCGAGGAGATAAAACAGGTCGTAGAGAAGGCGTTTGCAGCAGCCCGTCGCGCTAAAACAGACGAAGAGTGCATGGTATGCATCAAGAATCTCCGTGCTGAAACGGATAGTCTGATAGAGCAAGAACGGCTGTTAAGAACTCGAGCTGCAAAGCTTTATGCCAAGATCGAGTTTGTTCGAGAAAATAATAAAATAGTCGGCTATGTGATCTCCGCCGTTCATATTGTGATATCTGGAATGGCTATTGCTGCTGGTGTCCTGATGATTTAGACGATGACGCCTATAGGAATGCTAGCTGGAGCTATCCTTGTAACGGATGGGATCAACGGTCTGTCAAAAGAAATTGTTCCTGGTATTTACGGAGAACAATCTAAAACGGAAGGATTCGTCGCTGATGGCGCTATGAAAGCGGCTCACTTTCTGGGGTTTAAGCGAGAAACAGGATTGGCATTTTATAACACACTTACGTTAAGTGCAGGTGTTTATAGTATATTCGGATTAGCAAGGAAACCAGATGCCTGGAGGCTGTTTAAATGGATGCCTCGTGATTATTATCGCAAGATTGATACGATGAGCCGCCCAAAATTAACAATGAAAATAGTAGGTTATGGACTCAAAGCGAAAGTGATATTCGATCTAGTTTCCACGGAGATACCTAACCATTAGCGCCTGTAGAGACTGTAATTTAAATTGTGTAATTGCCCGTTTTTGATATGTTCACTCCAACAACGGAGACAGGCAAATTATGGACAAAAATAAATTCAAAGCGCTGGCTGCTGAGCTGGCTAAAGGCCTTAAAACCGAAGCTGATCTTAACCAGTTTTCCCTTATGCTGACGAAATTAACCGTCGAAACAGCACTCAACGCTGAACTGACCTACCACCTCGGCCACGAAAAAAAATGCCCCTAAATCTGGCACGAACACCCGCAATGGCTATTGCGTCGCCCACATTGATATCTAAAGTCACTGATACCGATCCAGAACTGGCGACTGGCAATGAGTCGCTTTATTATCGACTTCGGTGACCGCCCCCTGAGCAATCACCTTTACCAGGGTGGCAGTTACACAGAATTATTTACAGGGTCCGCCTGTATTTTCTCCAGAACAGCCAGGATTTAAACGAAAGCACTGGCGGCTGAACAAATATAGCAATGATTATCGCGATTAAGATGGATATTCCACCACCAACTATAGTTTCTTTAGCAGACAGGAGTAGCAAAATAATAAAAACTATCAAACAAACTGACGTTAACCATAAAACAACTCTGAATCTATTAGCCAGATCCTGAATCGCCTCCCCCAACGTCCCACCATAACTTTCAACGTTATTTTTAATCTTCTGCAAATCAGGCTGCGTAAAGCCAGAACGTAGCAGAGCATCCTCAGTAACATCCATATTTTCCTCTCAGCGTTTCTCAACTGGCGATGGTACAGGTAATCATACGGATGAACTTTATAGCATTCCAGCCCTATCCCTTTTCTTAACTCTGAACACCTGTTGTTGGAGTCGAACAATATTCACTATGAATACCTGCACATTGAGCAGCAGAAAACAGGCATTAAACTGTTAATCCCTCTCGCCCTGGCATTGGATTCTCTCGGTCTGGTGCTGGGTGATACACTATTAAAATGCAAGAAGAGACTAGTGGGTGAAACGGTAATTTCATCTACTCGCAATCTGCCTCTTTCATCGGGAACGGTATCACGCTATTTTATGCGCGCCAGGAAGGCATCAGGGCTATCTTTGGGCGACAGTCTGCCAACATTTCACGAACTGCGTAGTTTATCTACAAAGGAGTATGGGAAGCGGATATGCGACAAACTCGCTCAACATCTTTTGGGGTATAAGTCAGAGAGTATGACCGCCCAAGGCGTGATGATCGAGGAAGGGAATGGAACAAGTCAGAAATCAGGTAATGATTTCATTTTGACTGATAGTGACCTGTGTATTTTAATCATTTGATATTGCAGGCGTTTTTATCTTGCCAACTTAGTATAAAAATGCAGGCCTTGAAGACACCCCCTTTTCAACCGCTTAGCAAGGAGCAACCCTTGAACGCATTATCGGTTTCCCGTCGTGCCGCCGCGCTCGCTTTTGCCGTGGCATTATCAGCCTGTAGTTCAACGCCGCCAGAAGATCGCCCTTCCACGCAGGTCGCTCCGGGCACCCAGTCACGTCCGATTTTATCGGCGGATGAAGCACAGAACTTTGTTCAGGCTCGTTACTTCTCATCTGCGAATAAAAATGAAGCCGCATGGACCCCTTCGTCCATTCGCACTCCTCAGCAGCCAGATTTCGTGGTGGGGGCAGCAGGCGGCCAGGGTGTGACCCACACCTCTATTCAGGCAGCGGTGGACGCGGCCATTACTCAACACAGCAGCAGTCGCCAGTACATCGCTATTCAGCCGGGTGAATATTCTGGCACCGTTTATATCCCTGCGGCTTCCGGAAGCATCACGCTTTACGGCACCACAGAGAATGCGGCCGATGTGAAGATCACTATGCCACTGGATTCTGAAACCGACGTAGCAACCTGGCGTCGCACGGTGAACCCATCGGGCAAATATATGCCGGGTAAACCAGCATGGTACATGTTCGATAGCTGTCAGAGTCGCCGCGCTGCCACCGTCGGCATCATGTGCTCGGCGGCAGTATGGTCCCAGAACAATGGTTTGCAGCTGCAAAACCTGACCATTGCCAACACGCTGGGCGACAGCGTCGATGCGGGCAATCACCAGGCCGTAGCCCTGCGTACGGATGGCGATAAAGTGCAGCTGAATAATGTGCATCTGCTGGGCCGTCAGAATACCTTCTTCGTAACCAACAGCGACGTGCAGAACCGTCTACAGGCTAACCGCCAGACGCGTACGCTGGTGACCAACAGCTATATCGAAGGTGATGTGGATGTGGTTTCCGGCCGCGGTGCGGTGGTGTTTGATAACACGGATTTCCGCCTGGTGAACAGCCGCACGAAAGAAGGCTATGTCTTCGCCCCTGCCACGCTGCCAAACGTGTTCTATGGCTTCCTCGCCGTCAACAGCCACTTTAGCGCCGCGGGCGACGCTCAGTTGGGCCGTTCATGGGACGTTGAGGCGACCGAAAACGGCTACGCTGCCGGTCAGACTTCTAACGGCCAGGTCGTGATTCGCGATAGCGTAATCAATGAAGGCTTTAACACCGCAAAACCCTGGGGCGATGCCGCCGGTTCTAAGCGTCCGTTTACGGGGAACGTCGGTGCCAAAGGCGAGAAAGACGAGATTAAGCGCGACCTGAACGATGCAAACGCAAACCGTCTGTGGGAGTTCAATAACCGTGGCGTAGGTAGCCCGGTCGTGAGCGAATAATTCCTGAGATAATGCAAACTAAAAACCTCGCCGCGGCGAGGTTTTTTTTATTCCGCACTCACCAGGATCAGTGCGCGTTAACCACCACCCACATAGGCCCCTGACCCACGGCATAGCGTCCTTTCTCTTCCAGTAGCCCCTGCTCGCCAGCAATCTGATAGACCGCGATATGGTGAGATTTCTGGCCTGCGGCAATCAGATACTTTCCGCTGTGATCGACGTTGAAACCGCGTGGCTGGGTCTCCGTTGGCTGATAGCCTTCAACGGACAGCACGCTGCCGTCTTCTGAGACACTAAAGAGGGTGATAATACTGGCGGTACGATCGCAGGTATAAAGATGACGACCGTCCGGCGTAATGTGAATGTCTGCCGCCCAGCGCGTATCGGCGAAGTCCGGCGGCATGATGTCCAGCGTCTGAACGCACTCAATTTTACCGTGCGGATCTTTCAGCTCCCAGACGTCAACCGAGCCGTTCAGCTCGTTCACGCAGTACGCATACTGCTTATTAGGATGGAAGGCCATATGACGCGGGCCTGCGCCTTCTACGGTGGTCACTTCCGCCGGGTTTTGCGCCACCAGCGCGCCATCGTCCGACAAAGTGAACAGGCAAATGCGATCCTGTTTTAACGCAGGTACCCACAAAGTCCGGTTGTCCGGAGAGATATTGGCGGAATGGCAGCCTTCCAGGCCTTCAACCAGGGAGACAACTTCTCCCGGTAAACCGTCGTTTTTCAGCGACGTGACGCTGACGCAGCCAGAATTGTAAGAGGCGCTGAACAGGTAATGCCCCTGATGGTCGGTGGAGATATGCGTTGGACTGCCCGGCAGCGCGGCGACGCCAGCTTCGGTAAGGGTGCCGTCATCCGGTGTAATACGGTAGGCAATGACGCGAAACTCCGGACGCACACCAACGTACAGATAGCGTTTGTCCGGGCTTATCGCCATCGGCTGAACCTGGCCTGGCACATCGACGACCTGCACCAGAGTAAGCGCGCCCTGTGGATCCAGCGCCCAGACATGGATCTGCTGGCTTTCCGGACTGGCGGTATAGACTGTTTGTTTCATGAAATCTTCTTCCTCCCTACGTATCGAGTAATAGTCACAAGGGTAGTCGCTTTTGCCGCCCGGGTCGCCATTTTGCACAACGCGCCGGGGGGTGTACCATCGGGGCAGACCTCGTGACCTGAATTTGACTGGAACCTGTAATGACCTATCGAGTAATCGCCCTTGACCTGGACGGCACCCTGCTGACGCCACAAAAAACTATCCTTCCTGAATCCCTGACCGCTTTACAGCGCGCACGCGAAGCTGGCTGCAAAGTGGTTATTGTGACCGGCCGCCATCATGTTGCCATTCATCCTTTTTATCAGGCGCTGGCTTTAGATACACCTGCAATTTGCTGTAATGGCACTTATTTGTATGATTATCATGCAAATAAGGTACTGGCTTCCGATCCTCTCCGCCCACAGCAGGCTATCGGGCTGCTCGATTTACTCGCTGCGCACGACGTGCACGGCCTGATGTATGTCGATAACGCCATGCTCTACGAACGCGCCACCGGGCACGTACAGCGCACCGAAACCTGGGCACAGGCGTTGCCGGAGGCCCAGCGCCCCGTGTTCCGTCACGTTGCCTCCCTGCGTGATGCGGCAAATGAGGTGGAAGCTATCTGGAAGTTTGCGCTGACTGACGAAGATATTCCTAAGCTGCAGGATTTCACCCGGGAAGTTGAACATCAGCTGGGGCTGACCTGCGAATGGTCCTGGCACGATCAGGTGGACGTGGCGCAGACCGGAAACAGCAAAGGGAAACGGCTGGCGCAGTGGGTGGCATCGGAAGGTTTATCCATGGACCAGGTGATCGCCTTTGGCGATAACTACAACGATCTGAGCATGCTTGAAAGCGCCGGACTTGGCGTGGCGATGGGCAATGCCGACGAGGCCATTAAGGCCCGCGCTGACAGGGTGATCGGCACCAATCTGGAAAGCGGGATTGCCGAAACCATTTATCAGCATTTGCTGTAGCATCGGTACGCTTCCACGGGCCGCAGGTCGGGTAGGCGCGGCGCCACCCGACCTTATCAGTCAGGTGGTTATCGACACGCTTTTGATTTGTGCATACAGCCACTGGCCGGGTTTGATCACCAGTTCGTCCCTCGCCCAGGGGCTGATGCGCGC
The DNA here is from genome assembly GCA_946480445.1 of uncultured Buttiauxella sp. GTDB lineage: Bacteria > Pseudomonadota > Gammaproteobacteria > Enterobacterales > Enterobacteriaceae > Dryocola. The sequence continues at coordinate 16,004 of CAMLJN010000011.1, read as the reverse complement.
CCACAGGATTTTCCCCGCAACTTCCAGCTGGACTTCCACCTGCCCTTCGTCGTCAAAGCACTGGGTGACCTTTGCCCGCAAAACGTTACGGATGCTGCTGTTGACCGGCGGTTGCAAAATCAAGGAGACATCCGAGGCCTGAATGCGAATGCGCAGCGGTGCCTGAAGCGGCTTATCGAGCTTATTGACCCACAGATGCTGATCGCCCAGCGCCAGCGCGGTCATCGCATAATGAGGATGGTGCTCAAGCACGGTGACTTTCAGAATACTGCTTTGCTGCTCCTTAGGCAGCCACGGATGCATAACGCTGCTGCCCCAGACCTCCTCCAGATTGCCAAAAGCTTTCACCGCGCCGCCGTCAAGCACCAGCACTTTATCCGCAAGGTGTAAAATCTCTTCCAGCGAATGGCTGACATACAGCATCGGAATATTGATTTCCCGGGCCAGGCGTTGCAGATAAGGCAACAGTTCACGCTTGCGCGGAATATCAAGCGAGGCCAGCGGCTCATCCAGCAACAGCAGTTCGGGGGAGGTCAATAACGCCCGCCCGATAGCTACGCGCTGTTTTTCCCCGCCCGACAGGCTCCAGGGAAAGCGATCGAGCAGCTCTTCAATGCCCAGCAGCGCCACCAGCTTGTCAAACTGACCGGCCATATTTTTAGCCATGCCGTATTTGAGGTTACCGCGAACGCGATAGTGCGGGAACAGACGTGCGTCCTGGAATACATAGCCAATCCGCCTTTTTTCCGGCGCAAGAAAGCGCTTCGTTTGCGCATCGCTCAGCACGCGATCGTTGAGAACGATACTGCCTTCCTGGGGACGTGTCAGGCCGCTGATGGCATTGATCAGCGACGTTTTGCCCGCGCCGGACACGCCGAACACGGCCGTTATCCCCTTGCCCGGCAAAGACTCATTGATTTCCAGACGGTGGGTGCCCAGCGTCTGCACAAAATTAAGCTCCAGCATCAGCTCACCCCAATTCGTTGACGGCTTTTACGGGCAAGCCACTCGGCCACCAGCAAAGAAACGAGGGCCAGAACAATCGAAATAACGCACAGCCGCGCCGCCGCGCTTTCCCCGCCCGGCGTCTGGATCAACGTGTACATCGCAGAAGGGATCGTGCGGGTTTCGCCGGGAATATTGGAAACAAAAGTAATGGTGGCACCAAATTCGCCGAGCGATCGTGCAAATGCCAGCACGGTGCCAGCAATGATGCCGGGCAGCGTCAGGGGGAGCGTGATGGTGCAGAAAACACGCCAGCGTCCTGCGCCCAGCGTACGGGCCGCCTGTTCGAGCTTTAAATCTACGCCTTCGAGCGCGAGCCGGATGGCGCGAACCATTAGCGGGAATGACATCACTGCCGCGGCGAGTACCGCACCGCGCCAGCTGAAAGCGAAGGTGAGGCCAAAGACGTCGTATAACCAGGCGCCGATAAAACCGCGTCTGCCCATAGCAATCAGCAGCAAATAGCCGACCACAACGGGCGGCAGCACCAGAGGAAGATGAATAATACTGTCGAGCAAAGCCTTACCCGGGAACCGGCAACGCACCAGTATCCAGGCAAGTAAGATCCCGAAAGGAAGGCTAAACAGCACCGCGAGGGTCGAAACTTTGAGGCTAAGCGCTACCGCCTGCCATTCGGGATCGGTCAATATCATTATTTGGTCGTAAATCCGTAACGTTGGAAGATAGCTGCCGCTTCCGGTCCTTTCAGATAGCTGTAGAACGCGGTAACGGTTGGGTTATCGTGGCCTTTTACAATCGCCATAGGGTATTCCACTTTTTTGTGGGAGTCTTCCGGGAAAGTCCCCACGACTTTAACACCTTTACTGGCGACGGCATCGGAGCCGTACACAATGCCCAGCGGGGCTTCGTCACGTTCAACCAGCGCCAGCGCGCCGCGCACGTCTTCTGCCGGTGCAAGTTTTGGAGACAAGGTTTCCCACGCGCCGAGTTTTTGCAGCGCTTCTTTAGCATAGATGCCAGCCGGAACATGGTCAGGATCGCCCACGGCAAGACGGCCGCCTTTTAACAATGCCGTCCAGTCAGTTTTGGCACTAATTACAATATTATCCTGTTTGCTGGCTTTGGGTGCCACCACCACCAGGCTGTTGCCAAGCAGGGTTTCACGAGTCGCGGTTTTTATGGCGTCTTTGCTGACCGCGTAATCCATCCACTTCTGATCGGCTGAGATAAACAGATCCGCGGGTGCACCCGCTTCAATCTGGCGCGCAAGCGTTGAGGACGAGGCAAAAGAAGAAGCCACCTCGACGGTTTTGCCTTTCTGATACTGCGCGGCAATATCCTGCATCGCATTGGTCAGGGATGCTGCGGCAAACACGGTAATTTTGCTGTTATCGGCAAAGGCCTGACCGACAAGACTCACGCTCAATGCCGCGCCAAACGCCAGACGTACCCACTGCTTATTCATGTTATGACTCCAACTGAGTTTCGTTATGTACTCAGCAATATAACGATAATGAACAGGAATATACAGATCTTATCGGCAGAAAGAGGAAGGGCTTTAAGATAAAGGGAGGAACAGAGAAACGCCCGCTTTCGCGGGCGTTTGAGTTTGCTGACAAAGAAGAAAAAAGCGTGGTTTTTCCTTCTTTGTGGAGAGCTGCCGAAAATCAATGAATTGATTTTCCCAGGTCTTTACTTGTGACCTCTGCTTGTCCTGCGTAAGGAAAGCGTTTATCACCCGTATGAAACGCCCGCTTTCGCGGGCGTTTGAAAATCAATGGTGGTGTTTAGGCTGGTCGCGATGGCCAACTTTTGAGAAGACGTTGAAGACTTCACCCAATCCGTAGATCAGACCGAGGATCACTGCCATCACTACCGGCACCATGATCACGGCAAAGGCCAAACTTTTCAGTAACTCTAACATGATTGCCTCAAGCGAAAAGTGAGAATGACTATTCTAACGACATGGCAGAAAAACGCACTGTTCTTTTGTGCCATTTGCCCACGCCGCCGCAATAGAGGAAAATGGCGCTTTTTACGGTCCGGAGAGGTTATGCAGGCTGAAATATTACTCACCCTAAAGCTCCAGCAGCGGCTGTTTGCCGATCCGCGTCGCATCGCGCTACTTAAACAAATACAACATACCGGCTCGATTAGCCAGGGTGCCAGACTGGCCGGTATCAGCTATAAAAGCGCCTGGGACGCCATCAACGAGATGAATCAGCTTACCGACGACACGCTGGTTGAACGTGCGACCGGCGGTAAAGGCGGCGGCGGCGCCATTGTGACGCGCTACGGCGAGCGCCTGATTCAGCTTTATGAGCTGCTGGCGCAAATCCAGCAAAAGGCGTTTAATGTTCTGCGCGACGACTCGCTGCCCCTCGATAGCCTGCTTGCGGCCATCTCGCGTTTTTCACTGCAAACCAGCGCGCGCAACCAGCTTTTTGGCACGGTACTGCACCGCGACCATGAAGATGTGCAGCAGCATGTCGATATTTTGCTGGCCGATGGCGTCACCCGTTTGCGGGCCGCCATTACGCGGGGCAGCGCAGAACGTCTAAGCCTGAGCGAAGGCAAAGAGGTACTGGTGCTGATTAAAGCTCCGTGGGTCGAAATCGCCACCGATCCCGCACGCGCAGGCCATGCAGATAACCGTCTGTCGGGTACAGTCAGCAGCATTCAGGAAGGCGCGGAACAAAGCGAGGTGCTGGTTCACCTGCCTGACGGGCAAACGCTTTGCGCTACCGTACCAAACAGTACGGTGGAACATCAGAATCTGGTGGAAGGCTCTGAGGTTGTAGCATTTTTTAACGCCGACAGAGTGATTATCGCCACGCTGTGCTAAAAGGTTGCGGCACATTGACAACGGCGCAGACAAGCCGTATTTCTGTGGTGATACACTGCAAAAAATGGGATGACACATGTCTGCGTTGCAAATTTCGCAAGGTACGTTTCGCCTTGGTGATACACAAACTCTTTCCCTCAATAAGTTAACCCTGCGGTCGGGTGAAAGCTGGGCGTTTGTCGGCGCGAACGGCAGCGGAAAATCAGCGCTGGCACGGGCGCTGGCAGGCTCCCTCCCCTTGCTCAAAGGCGAGCGGGTTTGCACTTTCTCCCGTGTGGCGCACCTCTCCTTTGAACAATTGCAGAAGCTGATCAGCGACGAATGGCAGCGAAATAATACCGATCTGCTTAGCCCCGACGAAGATGATACCGGGCGCACTACGGCAGAAATCATCCTCGGCGACATCCCGGACCCGGCGCGCGGCGAAAAGCTGGCCACCTTGTTCGGTATTCAGCACCTGCTCACCCGCCGCTTTAAATATCTCTCAACCGGTGAAACCCGCAAAGCTTTGCTCTGTCAGGCGCTGATGTCCGAGCCGGACCTGTTGATTCTGGACGAACCCTTTGACGGGCTGGATGTGCAATCCCGCGAACAGCTGGCGGATTTACTGGGCGAGCTTAGCGCCCAGGGTTATACGCTGGCATTGGTTCTGAACCGCTTTGATGAAATTCCCGATTTTGTGCAGCACGCTGGTGTGCTGGCCGACTGCACACTCATTGAAACCGGGGAAAAAGTTCAGCTCCTTGAACAGGCTTTAATCGCCCAGCTTGCACACAGTGAAAAGCTGACCGGCGTTTCGCTGCCGGAAGCCGACAATCCGGGCGAACGCTATACCCTGGCAAAGGATGAGCCGCGTATCGTTTTACGCGACGGGGTGGTGGAATATAACGATCGCCCTATCCTCCATAAGCTCTCCTGGACGGTAAAGCCCGGCGAGCACTGGCAAATCGTCGGCCCAAACGGCGCGGGAAAATCAACGCTGCTAAGCCTGATCACCGGCGATCACCCGCAGGGTTACAGCAACGATCTGACGCTATTTGGCCGCCGCCGGGGCAGCGGCGAAACCATCTGGGACATCAAAAAGCATATTGGCTATGTCAGCAGCAGCCTGCACCTGGAATATCGCGTCAGCACATCGGTACGTAACGTCATCCTTTCAGGCTATTTTGACTCCATCGGTATCTACCAGGCCGTGTCCGACCGCCAGCAAAAACTTACCCGCCAGTGGCTGAATATGCTCGGCATGGATAACGCGATTGCCGACGCCCCCTTCCACAGTCTCTCATGGGGCCAACAACGCCTTGCTCTTATTGCCCGTGCGCTGGTCAAACACCCTGCGCTGCTGATTCTTGATGAACCCCTTCAGGGCCTGGACCCGCTTAACCGCCAGCTTGTTAGGCGCTTCGTGGATATTTTAATTGGCGAAGGCGAAACCCAGCTGCTGTTTGTTTCTCACCATGCTGAAGACGCACCAGAGTGCATTACCCGGCGGCTGACCTTTGTGCCCGACGGTGAGATCTATCGCTACGTATTTGAAGATTTATCCCGCTAAGCCGTACAATGGGTGGCGCTATCGCCATCCGATTTTCAGATAAGCCGTAGCCCTACCCTGGAAGGCATTGTTTTAGCCTTCTTTTTACTTAGGAAATGGCCGAGAAACACCTAGTGTAAACGATTCCACTAATTTATCCCGTGTCACACTTTTCGCCTCTCTGGTATGCTATGTTTAATACATACCATAGCCGTAATGGAGCGAAAAATGAGAGTTCTGGTAACAGGTGGTAGCGGTTACATTGGCAGTCATACCTGCGTGCAGCTACTGCAAAACGGCCACGATGTCGTGATTCTGGATAACCTGTGCAACAGCAAACGCAGCGTGCTGCCGGTCATTGAACGCCTGGGCGGTAAGCACCCTCTGTTTATCGACGGAGATATTCGCGACGAAGGCCTGCTGGCCGAAATCTTCCACGATCACCAGATTGATGCCGTTATCCACTTTGCCGGGCTTAAGGCCGTAGGCGAATCCGTCAATAAGCCACTGGAATATTACGACAACAATGTTACCGGTACGCTGCGCCTGATCTCCGCTATGCGTGCGGCAAACGTCACCAACTTTATCTTCAGCTCTTCGGCCACCGTTTATGGCGACCAGCCGCAAATCCCTTATGTGGAAAGTTTCCCTACCGGTACGCCTGCCAGCCCTTACGGCCGCAGCAAACTGATGGTCGAGCAGATCCTGGCCGACCTGCAAAAAGCGCAGCCGGACTGGAGCGTGGCACTTCTGCGTTACTTCAACCCGGTTGGCGCCCATCCATCAGGCGATATGGGGGAAGATCCGCAGGGCATTCCCAATAACCTTATGCCGTACATCGCTCAGGTTGCCGTTGGTCGCCGGGATTCTCTGGCCGTGTTTGGTAACGACTATCCGACCGAAGACGGTACAGGGGTACGGGACTACATCCACGTGATGGATCTTGCTGACGGTCACGTTGCCGCTATGCAGACCCTACAGGGTAAACCTGGCGTGCATATCTACAACCTCGGTGCAGGTATTGGCAGCAGCGTACTGGATGTGATTAACGCGTTCAGCAAAGCCTGCGGCAAGCCGGTGAACTACCACTTTGCGCCGCGCCGTGATGGCGATTTGCCCGCGTACTGGGCCGATGCCACAAAAGCAGATAACGAACTTAACTGGCGTGTCAGCCGTACGCTGCAGGAAATGGCAGACGATACCTGGCGCTGGCAATCACGCCATCCTCAAGGTTATCCGGACTAAGGAAATGTGATGGAGCAGTTTAACCCGGTGGATCATCCACATCGTCGTTTCAATCCACTGACGGGTCAGTGGATTCTGGTTTCGCCGCATCGTGCTAAGCGCCCCTGGCAGGGGGCGCAGGAAACCCCTTCTAAGGAAACCCTTCCGGCCCACGATCCGGACTGCTTCCTGTGCCCGGGCAATACGCGCGTAACCGGCGATAAAAATCCGCAGTATAACGGCACCTTTGTCTTCACCAACGATTTTGCCGCGCTGATGACCGATACGCCGGATGCACCGGCCAACAGCGATCCGCTGATGCGTTGTGAAAGCGCACGCGGTACCAGCCGCGTAATTTGTTTCTCTCCCGATCACAGCAAAACGCTGCCACAGCTTTCCTTGCCCGCACTTGAAGAAGTGGTGAAAACCTGGCAACAGCAGACCGCAGACCTCGGCAAAACTTATCCTTGGGTGCAGGTATTTGAGAACAAAGGTGCGGCTATGGGCTGCTCCAATCCGCATCCCCACGGCCAGGTCTGGGCCAACAGCTTCCTGCCAAACGAAGTGGCGCGTGAAGACGTTTTACAGCGAGAGTACTTTGCCGGGCAGCATTCACCGATGCTGGTCGATTACGCGCAGCGCGAGCTGAAAGACGGCAGCCGTACCGTTGTGGAAACAGAACACTGGCTGGCCGTCGTGCCTTACTGGGCCGCATGGCCGTTTGAAACGCTGCTTTTGCCAAAAGCCCACGTATTGAGAATAACCGACCTGAGCGCAGACCAGAGCAGCGATTTAGCCCTGGCGCTGAAAAAGCTGACCAGCCGTTACGACAATCTTTTCCAGTGTTCCTTCCCTTATTCCATGGGCTGGCACGGCGCTCCCTTTAACGGGGAAGAAAATCAGCACTGGCAGCTACACGCGCATTTCTACCCGCCGCTGCTGCGCAGTGCGACAGTGCGCAAATTTATGGTCGGCTACGAAATGCTGGCAGAAACCCAACGAGATCTCACCGCAGAGCAAGCCGCAGAACGCTTGCGCGCCGTATCCGACGTTCACTATTGCCAATCCGGAGTTTAAAAATGAGTCTGAAAGATAAAACCCAGAAAATCTTCGTCGAGTCGTTTGGCTACCCTGCCTCGCTGACGATTCAGGCCCCGGGTCGCGTCAACCTGATTGGCGAGCACACGGACTACAACGATGGCTTCGTGCTGCCCTGCGCCATCGACTACCAAACGGTGATTAGCTGTGCAAAACGCGACGATCGCCTCGTGCGCGTTGTTGCCGCTGACTATGACAACCAGGTCGACGAATTTTCTCTGGATAAGCCAATCCTCGCCCACGATACCCAGCAATGGTCAAACTACGTGCGCGGCGTGGTGAAACATCTGCAAAAACGCGATAAAAACTTTGGCGGCGCGGATTTAGTGATTAGCGGCAACGTGCCACAGGGCGCAGGGCTCAGCTCCTCTGCCTCTCTTGAAGTGGCAGTCGGCAAAGTCTTCCAGCAGCTTTATCATCTCTCCCTCGACGGGGCGCAGCTCGCCCTGAACGGCCAGGAAGCGGAAAACCAGTTCGTGGGCTGTAACTGCGGCATCATGGACCAGCTGATTTCCGCGCTGGGCAAAAAAGATCACGCCCTGCTGATTGACTGTCGTTCCCTTGGCACCAAAGCGGTGTCCATGCCAAAAGGCGTGGCGGTGGTGATTATTAACAGTAATTTCAAACGCACCCTGGTGGGTAGCGAGTACAACACCCGTCGCCAGCAGTGTGAAACCGGGGCGCGATTCTTTAGCCAGAAAGCGCTGCGCGATGTAGAGCTGGCTAAATTCAACGCCGTGGCGCACGAACTCGATCCTGTGGTCGCAAAGCGCGTTCGCCATGTTTTAACCGAGAATATTCGCACCGTCGAAGCCGCCGATGCGCTGGCTAAAGGTGATTTAGTCCGCATGGGCCAGCTGATGGCGGAATCTCACGCGTCAATGCGCGATGACTTTGAAATCACCGTCCCGCAAATTGATGCGCTGGTTGAGATTGTCAAAGCGACTATCGGTGACAAAGGCGGCGTACGTATGACGGGCGGCGGATTCGGCGGTTGTGTTGTGGCGCTGATCCCGGAAGAGTTATTCCCGGCCGTTGAAAAAGCGGTCGCGGATCAGTACGAAGCCAAAACGGGCATCAAAGAAACCTTTTATGTCTGCAAAGCATCGGAGGGCGCGGGCCAATGTTAAAAGAAACGCCTCAGCTTGCCCCTGACGGCCAGCCATATCGCATCTCGACCCTGCGCAACAGCGCGGGAATGGTGGTGACCCTGATGGACTGGGGCGCAACGCTGCTCTCGTGCCGCGTGCCGATGAAAGATGCCAGCGTGCGTGAAACCCTGCTTGGCTGTGCAACCCCTGAAGATTACCTGAAGCAGGCAGCCTACCTTGGAGCAACCGTTGGACGTTATGCAAACCGTATAGCCCACGGCCGGTTTGAACGCGATGGAAAAACCATCAGCGTGACGGCGAATCAGGGACCGCACCAGCTGCACGGTGGACCGGAAGGCTTCGATAAACGCCGCTGGCGCATAGTACGCCAGAACGAACAGGAAGTGCTGTACACCCTGGATTCCGCCGACGGCGATCAGGGCTTCCCCGGCAACTGCCGCGTAACGGCGCGCTATGCCCTGACGGAAGATTGCCGCATTGCTATCGAGTTCCGTGCCGTGGTCGATAAGCCTTGTCCCGTCAATCTTACCAACCACGCGTACTTCAACCTCGACGGCGCGCAAAACGACGTACGACAGCACCGTGTGCAGATTTTTGCCGACAGCTACCTGCCGGTGGAGGCCAGCGGCATCCCACAGGCCGGCCTGAAAGACGTTCAGAACACCAGCTTTGATTTCCGTCATGCAAAAACCCTCGCCGATGACTTCCTCAGCGATGAAGATCAAAAACGGGTGAAGGGGTATGACCACGCCTTCCTGTTGCAGGCAAGAGGCGATCTCAGCCAGCCTGCCGCGCATGTCTGGTCAAGCGACAATAAGCTCCAGATGACGGTCTATACCACCGCTCCCGCGCTGCAGCTCTACAGCGGCAACTATCTGGACGGCACCCCCGCTCGTGAACAGGGGAGCTATGTTGCTTATCAGGGACTGGCGCTGGAAAGTGAATACTTACCCGATAGCCCAAATCATCCTGAATGGCCGCAGCCGGACTGCTGGCTTCAGCCGGGCGCGGAGTACCTGAGCCTGACTGAATATCAGTTTATTGCTCAGTAGCGTTTTTGCCCTCCTGCAGGGAGGGCGATTTTTACGCTAATCGCTGAATATCCCGCCAGATACCAACAAAAAATAACGACGGCGTCACATCCGCCTTACACTTCACGCTCTTTTTCGCTATGTTAAACGTTTAGATTGCCGCTGGCCGTTCCACGGCAATATAATGATAATCGTTATCATTAATCGCAGGCTTATTAAGGAGTAAACTATGGCTGTTACTAAGCTGGTTCTGGTTCGTCACGGCGAAAGCCAGTGGAACAACGAAAACCGTTTCACCGGTTGGTATGACGTTGATCTGTCTGAGAAAGGGAAAACCGAAGCGAAAGCGGCAGGCAAGCTGCTGAAAGATGAAGGCTACGCGTTCGATTTTGCTTACACCTCCGTGCTGAAACGTGCCATCCACACGCTGTGGAACATTCTCGACGAACTGGATCAGGCCTGGCTGCCGGTTGAAAAATCCTGGAAGCTGAACGAGCGTCATTACGGCGCGTTGCAGGGGCTGAACAAAGCTGAAACCGCAGAAAAATACGGTGATGAGCAGGTAAAACAGTGGCGTCGTGGTTTTGCCGTGACCCCGCCAGAATTGACCCGTGACGACGAACGTTTCCCGGGCCACGATCCGCGCTATGCATCTTTGACAGACAAAGAGCTGCCCACCACGGAAAGCCTGGCGCTAACCATCGACCGCGTTATCCCATTCTGGAACGAAACCATTATGCCACGCATGAAAAGCGGCGAGCGCGTGATCGTTGCCGCTCACGGTAACTCCCTGCGCGCGCTGGTGAAATTCCTTGATAACCTGAGCGAAGAAGAAATTCTTGAGCTGAATATCCCAACCGGCGTACCGCTGGTGTATGAGTTCGATGAAAACTTCAAGCCGCTGAAGCGCTACTACCTGGGCAACGCAGACGAAATTGCAGCTAAGGCCGCAGCGGTTGCCAACCAGGGCAAAGCGAAGTAATTCGCCGCATGTGAATTAAGAAGGGGCATCAGGTTACGCCCCTTCTTATTACGCTCAAAGCCTCTGAAACCCTGGCTTAAGGACTGGCCCGGGCATATAAATTACAGTCTCCTGCGGCCCTGGATTGACTGTGAAAAAGGCGTGGTTTGCACCACGCCTTTTTTATGTCTGGCGTTCGGCACGTTAGCCGCGACGCGCCTTCACGGCCTGTGCCAGCTGGCGCAGAATAGTTTCGGTATCTTCCCAGCCGATGCAGGCGTCGGTGATGCTTTTACCGTAAACCAGCGGCTCACCGCTTTCCAGGCTCTGGTTGCCTTCCACCAGATGACTTTCAATCATCACGCCGGTGATGGCTTTATCGCCGTTCGCGATTTGCTGGCAAACGTCCTTGCCCACTTCCATCTGCTTTTTGAACTGCTTGCTGCTGTTGGCATGGCTGAAATCAATCATCACCTGCTCTGGTAAACCCGCTTTCACTAAATCCTGTTTCACCTGGGCTACGTGAGCGGCGCTGTAGTTCGGCTCTTTACCGCCGCGCAGAATAATATGGCAGTCGCCGTTCCCGCTGGTGTTAACAATGGCAGAATGCCCCCATTTGGTGACAGACAGGAAGCAGTGCGGTGCGCCCGCAGCGTTGATGGCATCAATGGCAACCTTCATCGTGCCGTCGGTGCCGTTTTTGAAGCCCACAGGGCAGGAAAGACCGGACGCCAGCTCACGGTGAACCTGAGATTCCGTGGTACGTGCACCAATGGCGCCCCAGCTCATCAGGTCCGCCAGATACTGCGGCGTGATTATATCCAGGAACTCTCCCGCCGCAGGCAGGCCAGAATCATTAATGTCGAGCAGCAGCTTACGTGCAATACGCAGGCCGTCGTTAATCTGGTAGCTGCTGTCCATATGAGGATCGTTAATCAGTCCCTTCCAGCCTACCGTGGTACGCGGTTTTTCGAAGTAGACACGCATCACGACTTCCAGCTCGCCCTGCAACTCTTCACGCAGCGCCAGCAGGCGCGTGCCGTACTCTTTAGCGGCCTTAATGTCATGAATGGAACATGGACCAATCACCACCAGCAGGCGATCGTCATTTCCTTTAAGGATCTTATGAATTGCTTTACGCGCATGAGCCACCGTCTGGGCCGCTTTTTCAGTGGCGGGGAATTTTTCAAGCAGCGCTACCGGTGGGAGAAGTTCGTTGATCTCTTTGATTCGTAAGTCGTCGTTCTGATAATTCATCATATTTCCGCGGGATTTTATTATTTATCTGAAGTTGCAATCCCTTCAATCTATCTCTTCATGGGCGGAGTGTAAACTCGCTTTTACACTTTGGGCAGATAATTCCTGGAATTGGCGTTTAAAACGGCAAAACATGGCGAAAAGTGAGATCGCCGCTACAATTTTTATTGTTAATACTGAAAAATTACCTTTTCACAAAATTGTATTCTGATCACATATCCTTTGTCGGGATCTTCATTGGTTTCGCGCGGTTCGATCAGCATAACTTCATGCACCGCTGGAAGAACTTCTCCAGCAATAACGACCAGCCAGGAGCATAAAGATGAATAAATTAGCCACTCTCCTCCTCACAGTGTCACTCTCTGTTGCAGGCGGTAGCGCCCTTGCGGCAGAGAGCAGCGTCGGCAGTAACAATAATGGCCAGGCAAACGCCAGCGCCGAAGCAGGACAAACCGCCCCGGATGCCCATCAAAACCTTGCCCCTAAGGGCGTTGAGGGTAACGATGTCAACAATTCAGGCACCCTGCTTCACCCTAACGACAAGGGGAGCAGCGCTTCCGGAGAAGGCATGAGCGCAGAGGATGTCCATAAGAATTCCATGTGCAAAGATGGACGCTGCCCGGATATCAACAAAAAAGTGGAAACCGGTACTGGCAACGATGTCGACACAAAAACGGATGGCACCTCGCAGTAGCCTGCCGGTGCGCCAGGAATCAGGAGGGCTGCGGCTCTCCTTTTTTATTTTTATAACAGACTCTTTTCAACGGGTTGCCCGTTTTAGCCGTTATAATTGACGCACTGTTGCTTCAGCTCGCGGAAAACTATGGCTCACTCTCACTCGCATCAACACTCCTCCGGGGATACTAACGCTAAACGGCTGCTGTGGGCTTTTGCTATCACCGCGCTGTTTATGGTGGCCGAAGTCATTGGCGGTTTGCTTTCAGGCTCGCTGGCGCTGCTTGCCGACGCAGGGCATATGCTGACCGATGCCGCCGCCCTGCTGGTTGCCCTTATCGCCGTGCAGATTGCTCGGCGTCCTCCCGACGGCCGACGCACCTTCGGATGGCTGCGCCTGACAACGCTTGCCGCCTTTGTGAACGCTATCGCCCTGGTGGTGATTACTTTTCTGATTGTCTGGGAGGCAATACAGCGCTTTAACCATCCGCAACCCATTGCTGGCTGGGCAATGCTGTCGATAGCCATTGCCGGGCTGCTGGCCAATATCGCCTCTTTCTGGATTTTGCATCGGGGAAGTGCAGAGAAAAATCTCAACGTGCGAGCGGCTGCCCTGCATGTGCTTGGCGATCTGCTCGGCTCCGTAGGGGCCATCATTGCCGCGCTGGTGATTCTCTGGACCGGCTGGACCCCTATCGACCCGATTCTTTCGGTGCTGGTATCCTGCCTTGTGCTGCGTAGCGCGTGGAGTCTGCTCAAAGAGAGCGTCAATGAATTACTGGAAGGCGCGCCCACGGCAATTGATATTGAGGCGCTAAAAAGAAAGCTGGTACGCGGTATTCCGGAAGTCCGTAATGTGCACCATGTCCACCTTTGGCTGGTTGGCGAGAAACCGCTGATGACCCTGCACGTCCAGGTTGTACCACCGCACGATCACGATGCGCTGCTCGATCGTATCCATCATTTTCTTGCGGATGAGTACCAGATCGCGCACGCCACGGTACAAATGGAATATCAGCCATGTAGCGGACTAAACTGCGAGATTAATGAGCACGATCGCGCCGATCATGCTCATCACCATCACTGATTACGAAAGCGCATGTGAGCCACGTTCACGTGCGCTTTTGATCCACATTCTGCTGCCGTTAAGCGCGATGAAGGTCAGGATCAGATATTCAAGAGACATGGCATAGACGCCTTGCAGCGCAAAGATGACTACGCTAATAACGTTGACGACGACCCACAGCAGCCAGTTTTCAACGTATTTCCGCGTCATAAGAATCATCGCCACTATAGAAAGCACCATCATGCAGGAGTCCCAGAACGGGAATGCATCCGGCTGTAATTCCGGCAGGCTGACCTGCAAACCGAGCGCCTGCATAACGGTAACCGCAATACGGGTCAGGAAAGCAAATACAGGATCAATAAACATGGTCATCAAACCGATCGCGCCGACGCAGACTGCCAGCCAGGCGATCGCTTTCGGTAAAGGCAGCCAGCGTATACGCAAAGCCGCCTCCTTGCCATTGATTTGCCTCGACCACGCATACCAGCCATAAATATTGGCGGCAAAGAAGAAGAGCTGCAGGAGCAGGCTGGCGTAAAGCTGGATCTGGAAAAAGATAACGGCAAACAGCGTCACGTTGACTAACCCGAAGGCATAGTTGCTGATTTTTTCGAGACTTGCGAGCCAGATGCACAGCAAACCCGCAACCGTGCCTACCGCCTCAATCCACGATAAATCATAGCCACCCACCCCAATTGGGATATGTACCAGAATATTTTGCGTACTCAAAAAATCCATATTTTCCCCTGAACGTAATGTTCTTACGCATTACCTTTTACTGAGTGACGAAGCGAGGCAGCAAAATCCAGCATCCGGTTTAACGGCACCAGAGCACCTTCACGCAACGCCGCATCCACATGAATCTCGTGAGCCGCTCCGCCCTGCTCCAGGCCATCGGCGATAGCCTTCAGTCCGTTCATTGCCATCCACGGGCAGTGCGCACAGCTGCGGCAGGTTGCCCCTTCACCCGCCGTCGGCGCCTCAAGCAGCACTTTATCCGGACAGGCCTGCTGCATCTTATAAAAAATACCGCGATCGGTGGCAACAATAAGCTGCTGATTAGGCAATGTTTTCGCCGCAGCTATCAGCTGGCTTGTGGAACCCACCGCATCAGCCATATCGACAACGGCCTGCGGCGATTCCGGATGCACCAGCACGGCGGCATCAGGATAAAGCGCTTTCATCCGCGCCAGCGCCTGAGTTTTAAACTCATCGTGTACAATACAGGCTCCCTGCCAGCAAAGTACGTCGGCCCCCGTCTGCTTCTGCACATAGCGACCAAGATGGCGATCCGGCGCCCAAAGTATCTTCTCACCCAGGCTATCAAGATGTTCAATCAACTCAACGGCGATACTGGAGGTGACAACCCAATCCGCCCGCGCCTTCACAGCTGCGGAAGTATTAGCATAGACTACGACGGTGCGATCGGGATGTCGGTCGCAGAAGGCGTTAAACTCCTCGATCGGACAACCAAGATCCAGTGAACATTCTGCTTGCAGGGTTGGCATCAGAATCGTTTTTTCGGGGCTGAGTATCTTCGCTGTCTCGCCCATAAAACGGACGCCCGCAACCAGCAAAGTAGAAGCAGGATGATTAGCACCAAAACGAGCCATTTCTAACGAGTCAGAGATACATCCGCCTGTTTCTTCTGCCAGAGCCTGAATTTCGGGATCCGTATAGTAATGAGCAACCATCACCGCGTTGCGCTCTTTCAACAGACGCTTGATTTTCTCGCGATAGAAGTGCTTCTCCTCCCTGCTCAACGGCACGGGTTTAGGCGGGAAAGGATAAATGGCGGTTTCCGGGTCGAACATGACGCTCATAATGCTGTCTCGTTTTCTTGACTTAACTAAAACACCCTTTTCAAGCCTGATAATCGTCATGAATGCGGGCGGTTGTTTTGTATGCTAAACAAGATAGCGAATTATGCGGGGATTGTCGTGAGGAATTTGCAGGGTTACAAGCAACAAATCCCCCTTCAGGTACCTTTGTTACTTATGAAAAAGAGGAAACTACCGACTTAACCTGTCTGAGCAGGCACCATGCCGATTCCAGCGAAAGCTAAAGAAGCTGCCGATAAGGCTAATTATGGCAGCAAAAACCGGCACATAGAGATAACCCTCGGTGCTATTCAGCCCCAGGCCTCACTAAAGCAACGCGGTGTCGCTTTGCTCCACTCGAATCTGCGGCAGGTTCTTCATCCTGCCCGAATTACACATAGCAAAAAGGCGCCTTTAG
>CAMLJN010000010.1 GCA_946480445.1 uncultured Buttiauxella sp. | reverse complement strand
TCCCCATGCGAGAGTAGGGAACTGCCAGGCTTCAAATAAGTGAAAAGCCCTGCACTCTGTGCAGGGCTTTTTGCCGTCTGCGGTGTATGAAATTGCGGCCTCTGCCATTTATAAAAACCTAATAAGGCCCGCAAAAATCAGCATAAAGTACTGCATAACTTCCCCCCCTTTGTATGAAACATTTTCAACTATCCTGTGAACACTCGACATTTAACGGCGCTCGCGTTATCTTCGGCTATCTGGATGTCTAAACGTTTAAACGTATGCAGTGAGGATCTAAGGTTATGCCAATTCGGGTACAGGATGAGTTACCAGCCGTCAATTTCCTGCGAGATGAAAACGTCTTTGTTATGACCACATCTCGCGCGAGCAATCAGGAGATCCGTCCGCTAAAGGTGCTCATACTTAATCTGATGCCGAAAAAGATCGAGACGGAGAACCAGTTCTTACGACTGCTTTCTAACTCTCCTTTACAGGTAGATGTTCAACTGCTGCGTATTGACAGCCGTGAATCACGCAACACGCCCGCCGAGCACCTCAACAACTTCTACTGCAATTTCGAAGATATTCAGCATGAAAATTTTGATGGGCTGATTGTGACCGGTGCACCTTTGGGGCTGGTAGAGTTCAATGATGTTGCCTACTGGCCGCAAATAGAACAGGTATTGCACTGGGCAAAAGATCACGTTACCTCCACGCTATTTGTCTGTTGGGCTGTTCAGGCTGCACTGAATATTCTCTATGGCATTCCTAAACAAACGCGGCAGGAGAAACTCTCCGGTGTTTATGAACATCACCTGACCTATCCACATGCGTTGCTGACCCGCGGGTTTGATGATTCGTTCCTGGCGCCGCATTCACGCTATGCTGAT
This sequence comes from uncultured Buttiauxella sp., assembly GCA_946480445.1. Taxonomy (GTDB): domain Bacteria; phylum Pseudomonadota; class Gammaproteobacteria; order Enterobacterales; family Enterobacteriaceae; genus Dryocola. The sequence continues at coordinate 144,239 of CAMLJN010000010.1, read as the reverse complement.
TTCCCCGCCACTTTGATTCGTGATTACACAGACCTTGAGATTCTTGCGGAATCGGAAGGGGGCGATGCCTACCTGTTTGGCAGCAAAGATAAGCGTATTGCCTTTGTAACCGGGCATCCGGAATATGATGCCGACACGCTTGCTGGCGAGTATTTCCGCGATGTGGAAGCAGGATTGCATCCTGACGTCCCTTATAACTATTTCCCCGGCAACGATCCGCAGAAAAAACCGCGTGCCACATGGCGCAGCCACGGAAACTTACTCTTTACCAACTGGCTCAATTACTACGTTTATCAAATTACGCCTTTCGATCTGCGTCATATGAATCCCACGCTCGATTAAACGTTTCAGCCGCATATCAGGCACCCTCGGGTGCCTTTTTTATTGCCTAAAAATCAATTCTCCTCTCGAATAAAATTTAATCTCATATTAATCAATAAGATAATTATCATTTAAATTAAAAATGGAAATTATTTTTGATTTTAAAAAATCATCGGGTAGTCTTAATTCTGTTGCACTAAAACCGCACAGTGGCCGGACCAGATGGCTTTGGTTTATCCACGGGAAAAGATGAGGGGATTAATTCGATGACACAACAAACAGTTAGCGCAGAGTTGGCCTTCAGCCAGCCTTTTGGAGAGCAGGAGAAACAGATCCTGACGCCTGATGCGGTTGAGTTTCTGAGCCAGCTAGTCACCCGTTTTACGCCGCAGCGAAATAAGCTGCTCGCTGCACGCATCGCTCAGCAGGCCGCTATCGACGCGGGAGAATTGCCAGACTTTATTTCGGAAACGCATTCCATTCGAGAAGGTGACTGGACAATTCGTGGGATTCCTGACGACCTGCTGGATCGCCGCGTGGAGATCACCGGGCCGGTTGAACGCAAAATGGTGATCAATGCCCTGAATGCCAACGTTAAAGTCTTTATGGCAGATTTCGAGGATTCCCTGGCGCCGAGCTGGAGCAAAGTGATCGACGGCCAGATTAACCTGCGCGATGCCATCAACGGCACAATTAGCTGGACTAACGAAGCGGGCAAGATTTACCAGTTAAAGCCGAACCCTGCGGTGCTGGTTTGCCGCGTTCGTGGCCTGCATTTACCGGAAAAACACGTTACCTGGCGTAATGAGGCTATTCCCGGCAGCCTGTTTGATTTTGCGCTCTACTTCTTCCACAACGTGGAGGCGCTGATGGCTAAAGGGAGCGGTCCATATTTCTATCTGCCGAAAACACAATCCTGGCAGGAGGCGGCCTGGTGGAGTGAGGTCTTCAGTTTCACTGAGGATCATTTTTCTCTGCCGCGTGGCACGATCAAAGCCACGTTGCTGATTGAAACGCTGCCTGCCGTGTTCCAGATGGATGAGATCCTGCACGCGCTGCGCGACCATATTGTCGGTCTGAACTGCGGCCGCTGGGATTACATCTTCAGCTACATTAAGACGCTGAAAAATCACCCTGATCGTGTCCTGCCGGATCGTCAGTCCGTCACCATGGATAAGCCTTTCCTCAATGCTTACTCGCGTTTGCTGATCAAAACCTGCCACCGCCGTGGCGCCTTTGCGATGGGCGGCATGGCTGCATTTATTCCCAGCAAAGACAGTGTGCGTAACAACTGGGTGCTGAATAAAGTGAAGGCGGACAAACAAATGGAAGCCGCCAACGGGCACGACGGCACCTGGATTGCCCATCCGGGGCTGGCTGATGTGGTCATGGACGTTTTCAATGGTGCCCTGGGCGACAGACATAACCAGTTGTCGGTTCTGCGCGAACAGGATGCGCCTGTTACCGCAGCCCAGCTGCTGGAGCCTTGCCCTGGTGAGCGCACCGAAGAAGGTATGCGCGCGAATATCCGCGTTGCCGTGCAATACATTGAGGCATGGATTTCCGGTAACGGCTGTGTGCCCATCTACGGCCTGATGGAAGATGCCGCGACGGCCGAAATATCACGAACCTCAATCTGGCAGTGGATCCATCACGAAAAATCACTGAGCAATGGTCAGACGGTCACAAAGGCCCTGTTCCGTCAGATGCTGGCTGAAGAAATGCTGGTGATTCAGGACGAGCTGGGAGAAGGACGCTTTAGCCAGGGACGCTTCGATGAAGCCGCCCGTCTGATGGAACAGATAACCACCTCCGACACGCTTATCGACTTCCTGACGCTGCCGGGCTACCGCCTGCTTGCCTGAACCCTACGAACATAATAAGGAGCATCTGCCATGAAAGCCTCACGTACCCAACAAATAGAACAATTACAAAAAGACTGGACGCAACCTCGCTGGGAAGGCATCAAGCGCCCTTACACGGCGGAAGAAGTCGTTAAGCTGCGCGGCTCGGTTAACCCTGAATGCACGCTGGCGCAAAATGGCGCGGCGCGGATGTGGCGTTTGTTGCACGGCGAATCGAAAAAGGGATACATCAACAGCCTCGGCGCGCTTACCGGCGGGCAGGCATTACAGCAGGCAAAAGCGGGTATTGAGGCCATCTATCTCTCTGGCTGGCAGGTGGCGGCAGATGCCAACCTTGCTTCCAGCATGTATCCGGATCAATCGCTTTATCCGGCAAACTCGGTGCCGGCCGTTGTCGATCGGATCAACAACACCTTCCGTCGCGCCGATCAGATCCAGTGGGCATCGAATATAGAACCGGGCGATCCGCGTTATGTGGATTATTTCCTGCCGATCGTGGCGGATGCGGAAGCGGGCTTTGGCGGCGTACTAAATGCGTTTGAGCTGATGAAATCCATGATTCAGGCAGGGGCCGCGGCGGTGCACTTTGAAGACCAGCTGGCTTCCGTGAAGAAGTGCGGCCATATGGGCGGCAAGGTACTGGTACCGACTCAGGAAGCGATTCAGAAACTGGTAGCTGCGCGCCTGGCCGCTGACGTTATGGGCGTGCCGACTCTGCTAATTGCGCGTACCGATGCCGACGCGGCTGACCTAATCACTTCCGACTGCGATGAATATGACCGCGAATTTATTACCGGCGAACGCACCCAGGAAGGATTCTATCGTACCCGTGCGGGCATTGAGCAGGCCATTAGCCGTGGGCTGGCCTATGCGCCATATGCTGACCTCGTGTGGTGCGAAACCTCTAAGCCAGACCTTGACCAGGCTCGTCGTTTCGCGGAGGCCATCCATGCCAGATTCCCGGGTAAACTGCTGGCTTATAACTGCTCCCCTTCCTTTAACTGGAAGAAAAACCTCGACGATAAAACCATCGCTTCGTTCCAGCAGGAGCTGTCGGCGATGGGCTACAAATACCAGTTCATTACCCTGGCAGGCATTCACAGCATGTGGTTCAACATGTTTGACCTGGCTCATGCCTACGCGCAGGGCGAAGGTATGAAGCACTATGTGGAAAAAGTGCAGCAGCCTGAGTTTGCCGCCGCGCCAGAAGGTTATACCTTTGTCTCTCATCAGCAGGAAGTGGGAACCGGGTACTTTGACCGTGTGACGACGATCATTCAGGGCGGCGCTTCTTCAGTCACCGCGCTGACCGGATCGACGGAAGAAGACCAGTTCTGATTATCCTCAGTCCTCAACCTCTCCCGGCGGAGAGGTTGAGATAAGGGTGTAAATCCTATCGGGAGAAGCCTATGTCGCTCAGGCTGGAACTGTTAATCGCGCACACCATCCTCCAGGGATTTGACGCGCAGTATGGCCGTTTTCTGGAGATCACGGCCGGGGCGCAGCAGCGCTTTGAGCAGGCGGACTGGCATGCCGTCCAGCAGGCGATGAAAAGCAGGATCCACCTCTACGATCATCACGTCGGGCTGGTTGTGGAACAGCTTCGCTGTATCACGGAGGGGCAAAACACCGATGCGGATTTTTTGCTGCGCGTGAAGGCGCAGTACACCAGTTTATTACCTGATTACCCTCGCTTTGAAATTGCCGAGAGTTTTTTTAACTCTGTCTATTGCCGGTTATTTGACCACCGCTCGCTTTCTCCCGAGCGGCTTTTTGTTTTTAGCTCCCAGGCTGAAGGGCGCTTCCGCACGATTCCCCGTCCGCTGTCGAAAACCTTTATCCCTGAGCGTGGCTGGCAGTCTTTACTGATAGCGATGCTGAGTGATTTACCGCTGCGCCTGCCGTGGCAGGATTTAAACCGGGATGCGGGTTACATCGTTGCCCATCTCACGGAGACTTTCGGCAGCGATGCGCTGCGCTGCGCCCATCTGGAAGTGGCCAATGAGCTTTTCTATCGTAACAAAGCGGCCTGGCTGGTTGGCAAACTGATATTGCCGGGTGGAAAAGTGCCGTTTTTATTGCCTCTGCACCGCACGGATGAGGGGCTTCTGGTCGTGGATACCTGCCTGACCAGCACGGCTGAAGCCAGTATCGTGTTCGGTTTTGCCCGCTCTTACTTTATGGTTTATGCGCCGCTGCCCGCAGCGCTTGTCGAGTGGCTGCGCGAATTACTGCCCGGTAAAACTACCGCCGAGCTGTATATGACTATTGGCTGCCAGAAGCACGGTAAAACGGAAAGTTTCCGGGAATACCTGACCTACCTCTCGACAACCGACGAGCAGTTTATTGAGGCACCGGGCATACGCGGCATGGTGATGCTGGTTTTCACGCTGCCCGGTTTTGACCGTGTGTTCAAAGTGATTAAAGACAAGTTTGCTCCGCAAAAAGAAGTCACCGCCGAGCGCGTACGCGCCTGCTATCAGCTGGTTAAAGAGCATGACCGTGTAGGGCGCATGGCAGACACCCAGGAGTTTGAAAATTTTGTTCTGCAAAAGAGTCAGATAAGTGCGCCGCTGTTGGCGTTACTGTACGAAGAAGTGCCGGAGAAATTGACCGACCTCGGCGACCGTATCGTCATCAGCCATCTCTATATTGAGCGCCGCATGGTGCCGCTCAATCTGTGGCTTGAAAGCGTGGAGGGCCAACAGCTTCGCGATGCCGTTGAAGAATACGGCAATGCGATCCGCCAGCTTGCGGCAGCCAATATCTTTCCGGGTGACATGCTGTTCAAGAACTTTGGCGTGACCCGGCACGGGCGCGTGGTGTTCTACGATTACGATGAAATTTGTTATATGACGGAAGTGAATTTCCGCGACATTCCGCCGCCGCGCTACCCGGAGGACGAAATGTCCGCCGAGCCCTGGTACAGCGTCTCACCGGGGGACGTTTTCCCCGAGGAGTTTCGCCACTATCTTTGCGCTGACCCGCGCATCCGCCCGCTATTTGATGAAATGCATGGCGATCTCTTCAGGGCTGATTTCTGGCGTGCGCTACAGGAACGCATCCGCGGCGGGCACGTAGAAGATGTCTTTGCCTATCGAAGACGCCAGCGTTTCAGCCAGCGCTATGGTGAGCTGAAACAGGCGGGTTAACGCCCGCCGCCGTAGGCCTGGGTAATCTCTTTTGCGGCTTTAATCACCAGCGCGCCGAGTTCGGTTACACGGTCGTCGGTAATGCGTGAAATAGGGCCAGAGATGGAAATGGCAGCAAAAGGTTCATGATGTTCGTCGTAGATACAGGCGGCCAGACAGCGCAGCCCCAGCGCGTGCTCTTCATCATCAAAGGAATAGCCTCGTTTGCGCGTCTGGGCTAAGTCTTCTTTCAGGTGCAGCGGCGAAGTCAGCGTTGCCGGCGTGTAGCTGTGCAGCCCTTTACGGTGCAGCAGCGTGGCCACTTCATTTTCGTTCAGGTTAGCGAGAAACACCTTCCCGGCGCCTGAGGCGTGCATCGGCAGTTTCCCACCAATGGGGGCAGACATACGCATCAGCTGTGTGCACTGCACCTGATCGATAATAATCGCCTGATGATCGCTGTGATCCAGCACGGCGAGGTTAACCGTCTCGCCGGAATCCTCCATCAGCTTGCGCAACATCGGATGAACAATGGCCAGCAGATTGCGGCTTTGCAGGAAGCTGCTGCCAACCACAAAAGCATGGGCGCCAATCGTCCAGTGGCCGAGATCGCCAATCTGGCGTACAAAGCCAAGCTGCTGCATGGTGGTGAGAAGGCGGTGGGTGGTGGAGTTAGGCAAGCCAGCCTGCTGGGCAAGCTCGGTCAGGGCGACGCTGCCGTGAGATTCGGCAATCCATTCAAGCAGCTTCAGGCCGCGAGTCAGCGACTGCACCTGCCCCGTCGGCTGAGGGGCTGCGGGGGCGGCAACGCGAGGTTTCTTGCCACGTTTAGCGGGAAGGGCAGCGACCATAACCTGACTCCTTTTTTCATATCGTGGAAATCATTTTCGTTTTATTTGGCGATAATGCAACCTGCATCAGACTCATCGGATCAGTCAGGTGAAGATGTCTCATGTTTCACCGCTTTGAGTGGCGATCAACTTATGCCAGTATGGTTTGCTGGCCTTTTCGCCGTTTTTATACGTTTTGTATTCGGGAGCCTGAGTTGAGCAACAAAGTAGAGCAATTGCAGCAGCAGTTAACGAAACGCATTCTGGTGCTGGATGGTGGGATGGGGACCATGATCCAGAGCTACCGCCTTGAAGAGGGAGATTTTCGCGGCGTTCGCTTTGCAGACTGGCCGTGTGACCTGAAAGGAAACAATGACCTGCTGGTGCTCAGCAAGCCGGAAATCATTGCCGCAATTCACTATGCCTACTTTGAAGCGGGTGCCGACATCGTCGAAACCAACACCTTCAACTCAACGACCATCGCGATGGCGGATTACCAGATGGAATCCCTGTCGGCGGAAATTAACTACGAAGCCGCAAAGCTTGCACGAGCCTGCGCCGACGAGTGGACGGCACGCACGCCTGAAAAACCACGCTACGTGGCAGGCGTATTAGGCCCGACTAACCGCACCGCCTCCATTTCCCCGGACGTAAACGATCCGGCGTTCCGCAATGTGACCTTTGATGAGCTGGTTGCCGCTTATCGTGAGTCCACGCGCGCGCTGGTGGAAGGTGGCGTCGACCTGATCATGATTGAAACGGTGTTCGATACCCTGAACGCCAAAGCAGCTATTTTTGCCGTTAAGGCCGAGTTTGAAGCGCTGGGCGTCGATCTGCCCATTATGATTTCTGGCACCATCACCGATGCTTCGGGCCGCACGCTATCCGGGCAAACCACCGAGGCGTTCTATAATTCGCTGCGCCATGCCGATGCGCTGAGCTTTGGGCTGAACTGTGCGCTGGGGCCGGACGAACTGCGCCAGTATGTCGCTGAGCTTTCGCGTATTGCGGAATGCTATGTTACCGCTCACCCGAACGCCGGGCTGCCAAATGCCTTTGGCGAATACGATCTGGATGCCGACACCATGGCACAGCAGATTGGCGAATGGGCGCATGCGGGTTTCCTGAATATCGTCGGCGGCTGCTGCGGCACCACGCCGGAGCACATTGCGGCGATGAGCAAAGCGGTGGAGGGAGTGGCTCCGCGTAAACTGCCCGAGCTGCCGGTCGCCTGTCGCCTTGCGGGTCTTGAGCCGCTGAATATCGGCGCGGACAGCCTGTTTGTGAACGTCGGTGAACGTACCAACGTGACCGGCTCGGCTAAATTTAAGCGTCTGATCAAAGAAGAAAAATACAACGAAGCGCTGGAAGTGGCGTTGCAGCAGGTTGAGAGCGGCGCACAAATCATCGACATCAATATGGATGAAGGGATGCTCGATGCCGAAGCGGCGATGGTGCGCTTCCTGAATCTGATTGCGGGCGAGCCGGACATCGCCCGCGTGCCGATCATGATCGACTCCTCGAAGTGGGAGGTCATCGAAAAAGGCCTCAAATGCATTCAGGGTAAGGGCATCGTTAACTCTATCTCCATGAAAGAAGGGGTTGAGCCTTTTATTCATCATGCGAAGCTGGTGCGTCGCTACGGCGCTGCCATGGTGGTGATGGCCTTTGACGAAGTGGGCCAGGCCGATACCCGCGAACGTAAAATTGAAATCTGCCGCCGCGCTTACAAAATCCTCACCGAAGAAGTCGGCTTCCCGCCGGAAGATATTATTTTTGATCCGAATATTTTTGCTGTCGCCACGGGTATCGAGGAGCACAACAACTACGCGCAGGACTTTATCGGCGCGTGTGAAGATATTAAACGCGAGCTGCCGCATGCGATGATTTCCGGCGGCGTGTCGAACGTTTCGTTCTCTTTCCGTGGCAACGATCCGGTACGCGAGGCGATTCACGCGGTTTTTCTGTACTACGCCATCCGTAACGGCATGGACATGGGGATCGTTAACGCCGGACAGCTGGCGATCTATGACGATCTCTCCAGCGAGCTGCGTGATGCGGTAGAAGACGTGATTCTGAATCGTCGTGAAGACGGGACGGAACGCCTGCTTGAACTGGCCGAAAAGTATCGTGGCAGCAAAAGTGACGATGCGGCCAATGCTCAGCAGGCAGAGTGGCGCACCTGGGACGTTAATAAACGCCTGGAGTATTCGCTGGTAAAAGGCATCACCGAGTTTATTGAACTCGATACAGAAGAAGCCCGTCAGCAGGCTGAGCGCCCGATTCAGGTGATAGAAGGCCCGCTGATGGACGGCATGAATGTGGTCGGTGACCTGTTCGGGGAGGGCAAAATGTTCCTGCCGCAGGTGGTAAAATCCGCCCGCGTAATGAAACAGGCTGTGGCTTATCTGGAGCCGTACATCGAAGCCAGCAAAGAGAAAGGCTCCACCAACGGTAAGATCGTGCTGGCGACGGTGAAAGGTGATGTTCACGACATCGGCAAAAACATCGTTGGCGTGGTGCTCCAGTGTAATAACTACGAAATCATTGACCTCGGCGTCATGGTACCGGGCGAAAAAATTCTGAAAACCGCCCGTGAAGTTGGGGCCGATATTATTGGCCTGTCCGGGCTTATTACTCCGTCGCTTGATGAAATGGTCAACGTGGCCAAAGAGATGGAACGCCAGGGCTTTACGCTGCCGCTGCTGATTGGCGGGGCGACAACCTCTAAAGCCCATACGGCGGTGAAAATCGAGCAGAACTACAGCGGCCCGACGGTATACGTGCAAAACGCCTCGCGCACTGTTGGCGTGGTTTCCTCGCTGCTTTCGGCTACGCAGTACGATGATTTTGTGGCCCGAACCCGCAAAGAGTATGAAACCGTTCGCACCCAGCATGCGCGCAAGAAACCACGCACGCCGCCGGTTACGCTTCAGGCCGCGCGTGAAAACGATCTGGCCTTCGACTGGGCGAGCTATACCCCGCCGGTCGCCCATCGCCTGGGCGTGCAGGAAGTCACCGCCAGCATTGAAACGCTGCGCAACTACATCGACTGGACGCCGTTCTTTATGACGTGGTCGCTGGCTGGAAAATATCCGCGCATCCTGGAAGATGACGTGGTGGGTGAAGAGGCGCAGCGCCTGTTTAAAGATGCCAACGAGATGCTCGATAAACTGCACGCAGAGAAATCCCTGAATCCGCGTGGTGTGGTGGGTCTGTTCCCGGCCAACCGCGTGGACGACGATATTGAAATTTATAGCGACGAGTCGCGTACCCGTGTGAAAACCGTCGCGCACCATCTGCGCCAGCAGACGGAAAAAGTGGGCTTTGCAAACTATTGTCTGGCCGACTTTGTGGCGCCAAAGCACAGCGGTAAAGCCGACTATATCGGCGCTTTCGCCGTCACGGGCGGGATGGAGGAAGACGCGCTGGCGGAAGCCTTTGAGGCGCAGCACGATGATTACAACAAAATCATGGTGAAGGCGATTGCTGACCGCCTGGCGGAAGCCTTCGCGGAATATCTGCACGAACGCGTACGTAAGGTTTACTGGGGCTATGCGCCAACGGAAAACCTCAGCAACGAAGAGCTGATCCGCGAGAATTACCAGGGTATTCGTCCGGCCCCGGGCTATCCGGCCTGCCCGGAACACACGGAGAAAGCCACCATCTGGTCGCTGCTGGACGTGGAAAACGTGATCGGCATGAAGCTGACCGAGTCGTATGCCATGTGGCCGGGCGCATCGGTGTCCGGCTGGTACTTCAGCCATCCGGACAGCAAATACTATGCCGTAGCGCAGATTCAACGCGATCAGGTTGAGGACTATGCTCGCCGCAAAGGGATGTCTGTTACCGATGTTGAGCGCTGGCTTGCGCCAAATTTGGGCTACGACGCCGATTAAGCGCTCGAATGTCCATGTCCCTACCTTCTTCCCCGGAAGAAGGTAGGGAAAACCCCCTTCACCCCCGTTTCCCTGCTTCTCCTGAGAAAGGGGCGGAGTAAAACCCTCATTACACCCTGAAACGTTTAATTGCTGCTAATCCGTATATACTGGAAAGTGAAGGAATTTATCCACTAAAACTGACCAGGAGAAAGAGTGCTTACTTTACTGCATCTGCTTTCTGCGGTGGCGCTACTGGTATGGGGTACACACATTGTGCGTACCGGTATCATGCGCGTCTACGGCGCTAATCTCCGTAGTGTGCTTAGCCGCAGTGTTGAAAAAAAACCTCTCGCATTCTGTGCGGGCATAGGCGTCACCGCGCTCGTACAGAGCAGCAATGCCACGACCATGTTGGTGACCTCTTTTGTCGCCCAGGACCTTGTGGCGTTGACGCCTGCGCTTGTCATCGTGCTTGGCGCCGACGTAGGGACGGCACTGATGGCGCGCGTGCTGACATTCGATCTGTCCTGGCTTTCGCCGCTGCTGATTTTCATCGGTGTGATTTTCTTCCTGAGCCGCAAGCAAACGCGAGCCGGACAGCTGGGCCGCGTGGCTATAGGGCTGGGGCTGATTTTGCAGGCGCTGGAGCTGATCGTGGCCGCCGTGACGCCCATCACTCAGGCTTCCGGCGTACAGGTGATTTTCGCCTCGCTGACGGGCGATATTATGCTCGATGCGCTGATCGGCGCGATGTTTGCCATCGTCAGCTACTCAAGCCTTGCCGCCGTGCTGTTGACCGCCACGCTGACCTCAACCGGCGTGATTTCATTTGATGTCGCGCTGTGCCTGGTTATCGGGGCAAACCTTGGCTCCGGTCTGCTGGCGATGATCAACAACAGCGCCGCCAACGCTGCCGCTCGTCGTGTCGCGCTGGGCAGCCTGCTGTTTAAGCTGGTGGGCAGCCTTATCGTGCTGCCATTTGTGCATATCCTTGCCAGTCTGATGCACAAACTGCCGTTACCGGAATCCGAACTGGTGATCTATTTCCACGTCTTCTACAACCTGATTCGCTGTCTGGCGATGGTGCCGTTTGCCGAACCGATGGCGCGTTTCTGCCGCCGAGTGATCGGCGAGGCCCCGGAAGTGGATGCGCGGATGAAGCCGAAACATCTTGACCCAACGGCACTGGATACGCCTGCGCTTGGCCTGTCAAACGCCGCGCGCGAGACGCTGCGCATGGGCGATTTGCTGGAGCAAATGCTGGAAACCTGGAGCAAGGTGATGCACGGTGAGCCGCGCCAGGAAAAAGAGCTGCGTAAGCTTGCCGACGATGTGGACGTGCTTTATACCGCCATCAAGCTGTATATGGCGCAGATGCAGAAAGAAGACCTGGCGGAAATCGAATCCCGTCGCTGGGCGGAAATCATCGAAATGTCGCTGAACCTCGAGCAGGCGGCAGATATTATCGAGCGCATGGGCAGTGAAGTGGCGGATAAATCGCTGGCCGCGCGCCGGGCGTTTTCCCCTGATGGGCTGACAGAGCTGGATAATCTGCTGCAACAGCTGACCAGCAATCTGAAGCTCAGCCTGTCCGTATTCTTCTCGGCGGACGTGACCAGCGCACGCCGCCTGCGCCGCAACAAGCATCGCTTCCGTATCATGAACCGCCGTTTCTCGCATGCGCACGTTGACCGCCTGCACCAGCAAAACGTGCAAAGCATTGAAACCAGCTCGCTGCACCTCGGCCTGCTGGGCGATATGAAACGCCTGAACTCACTGTTTTGTGCGGTGGCCTACAGCGTGCTTGAGCAATCTGAGGAAGATGACGAAAGGGATGAATACTAGTATTCACCGCCGGGCTGCCCGTTAATACTCAGCCCCGCCAGCAAGAGTGAAATGCAATGCTCAGCGGGGCATTTCATCCGTTAACTCCCGCCCTAAAGCCGTCATGCGTGCTTAGGGCGTAGGCGAACCTTCTGCAGAGGCTGTTCGCGGAGCAGCCCTGTTGCCGTGGCTATATCGGTGATGCCTTTTACCCCAGCGACCAGGCCCCGAGCTTTTGCAATACAGGCCGCGTCGCCTGTTTCCAGCGCGTCAGCCCTGCCGGGATTTACAGACAATGTGATTGTCCCCTGTTCGCAATGCCCTGAGGGTAGGGTATAGTCCGTTTTTTTACGGAGGAACCATGCTGCCCAACTCATCAACACGCCTTAACAAATACATCAGCGAGAGCGGCATTTGCTCCCGCCGCGATGCCGATCGTTACATTGAACAGGGAAATGTTTTTATCAACGGCAAGCGGGCCGCGATTGGCGATCGGGTGTTTGCCGGGGATGTTGTGAAGGTCAACGGTCAGCTTATTGAACCGCGCAGCGAAGACGATTTGGTGCTTATCGCGCTGAACAAACCCGTGGGCATCGTCAGCACCACAGAGGACGGTGAGAAAGACAACATCGTCGATTTCGTCAACCACAGCAAACGTGTCTTCCCTATCGGGCGCTTAGACAAAGATTCTCAGGGGCTGATTTTCCTCACCAACCACGGCGATCTGGTGAACAAAATCCTGCGCGCCGGTAACGACCATGAGAAAGAGTACATCGTCACGGTCAACAAACCGGTTACCGACGAGTTTATTCACGGGATGGGGGCGGGCGTACCCATGCTGGGCACCGTCACCAAAAAATGCAAAGTGAAGAAAGAAGCGCCGTTTGTGTTCCGTATTACGCTGGTGCAGGGGCTTAATCGCCAGATCCGCCGCATGTGTGAGCATTTCGGCTATGAGGTGACAAAGCTTGAGCGCACCCGCATCATGAACGTCAGTCTGAAGGGGATCCCTTTGGGTGAATGGCGTGATTTGACTGACGATGAGCTGGTGGAGCTGTTTAAGCTGATTGAAAACTCCTCTTCAGAAGCGGCGCCTGCAAAAAAAGCCAAGCCAAAGGCCAAGCCTGCCGTCGCGAAAAAAACGACGGGCAGCGGTCCGAAGAGTGCGGCGAAAACCCCGGCAGAGCTTGCTTCCCGCAAACGCTTTACCCAGCCAGGGCGCAAGAAGAAAGGGCGCTGAGTCAGCGTTTTCCCCGAATATGCGTATTCGCCGACCAGGAATAAGTCGCCGAAGTATCTGGTTTTAATGCTTTTTGTTTTTTCAGCTGGCGTGCTTTTTTCGCCGCCAGCTCTCGCTCCGCCATCAGCTTATCAATGTACTCTTTTTTCACGTGGTTGGTTTCAGAGTTGGTCAGAGTACGACCTTCTGCGATGCGCGCGCGGTCGAGCAATGTTTTCAGTTCACGTTGCTCACTTTCCGTCATATCTTGCTGTGTCAGTCTTGCTGTGGACATTATTGCCACCTCGTAAGGAAAGGACCTTCAGTGTAAAGCAAAGCGCCTGCCAGCTCAGTAAAAATCACTGTCTTCTCAGCGCCTGAGATAAAAAAGCCCGGTTTCCCGGGCGGCGGTGTTTTTCAGGCCCGGCGCTGCTTCGGAGCCTTACCTTTTTTCTTCTCAACGGACTTCCCGGCCCAGTAACCTGCCAGCGCAGAACCGGACAGATTGTGCCAGACAGAGAAAAGCGCACCCGGCAGGGCAGCCAGCGGTGAGAAGTAAATTTTCCCGAGCGTAGCGGCAAGCCCGGAATTCTGCATCCCCACTTCAATGGCCAGCGTGCGGCAGGTCGACTCATCGAAGCCAAACAGACGCCCGCCCCAGTAGCCGCTTAATAAACCGATCCCGTTATGCAGTATCACGGCGATAATCACCATCAGACCCACCGACGCGATATGGCTTGCGCTGCCCGCCACCACGGCGCTGATGATCGCCAGAATACAAAGCATCGAAAATGCTGGTAAATACGGCTCTACACGTTTCACAAGGCGTGGGAAAAGATGATGAACAATCAGCCCCAGCCCGATAGGGATCACCACAATTTGCAGAATGCTCACCAGCATCCCTACCACGTCCACCTTGATGTCTGCATCGACATACAGACGGGTGAGTAGCGGCGTGGCGAAAACGCCGACCAGAGTTGAAACGGAAGAGATGGTGACAGACAGCGCCACGTCACCCTTAGCCAGGTAAATCATCACGTTTGAAGCCGTGCCGCTGGCTACGCTCCCCACGAGGACCATCCCCGCAGACAGGTCCGGCGGCATATGAAACAGCTTTGCCAGCACCCAGGCGGCCAGCGGCATAATCAGGTAGTGCAGAAAGGTGCCCGCGGCTACCGGTGCCGGGCGGGAGAGCACGCGCTTAAAATCATCCAGGCGCAGGTGGACGCCCATGCCAAACATAATCAGCATCAATAGCGTACTGACCCAGGGGCCAATGGGGGTGAAGGTGCCGGGGGTGTAATAAGCGATGACGGACAGCAGCACCGCCCAGAGGGGGAAGAGCCGGGTGAATTTCGCGAGCATAACGACGTCCTTGCAGATGTTTGTTGTGTTGTTTTTGGTTATAAAAATGCCGGGAGCGAGCCCGGCATTTATTCATCTCATGAGTTTACATTTTATTCAAACAGATTATGGTGCAGCGTCCGCACAACCTGCTCTGCATCGCCGCCGGGCACCAGGAAGCACAGGTTATAGCTGGAGGCGCCGTAGCAAATCATGCGGATATTGAACGGATCGAGTACGCCAAAGACCTCTTTACCCACGCCGCAAGCCTGAGACAGCTTGTTGCCAATCAGGGCGACCAGCGCAAGGTTTTCTTCTACTTCCACACGGCACAGGGACGACAGTTCGGTGAGTAAGGATGTGGTCAGCAGGCTGTCGCCGGTGGAGGTGGAGCCGGTAGTATCCAGCGTTAGCGCCACGCTCACTTCAGAGGTGGTTATCAAATCAACCGAGATATTATGGCGTGCCAGAATGCTGAAGACTTCGGCCAGGAAACCGCGCGAATGCAGCATATTCAGGCTGTGCAGCGTCAACAGCGTCTGTTTACGACGCAGGGCAAGCGCGCGGAACAGCGGCGGGTTATCCGTCTCGTTGCAGACTAATGTGCCACCCGCTTTTGGATCTTTACTGGAGCCAACAAACACCGGAATAGCACAGCGCACGGCAGGCAGCAGCGTCGCTGGATGCAGCACTTTAGCCCCGAAGGTTGCCATTTCAGCGGCTTCTTCAAAGGCAATTTTGTCGATGCGCTTAGCCGCCGGGACGACGCGCGGGTCAGTGGTGTAGATGCCGGGAACATCCGTCCAGATATCCACGCGGCTGGCGTGTAGCGCTTCGCCCAATAATGCGGCGGTGTAATCGCTGCCGCCACGGCCAAGCGTTGTGGTACGGCCTTTTTCTTCGCTGCCAATAAAACCCTGGGTAATGACGATGGACTGCGCCAGGCGCGGCTTAAGCTGCTGAGCGGCCAGCTCGGCGAGTGTCGCCACGTCCGGTTCGGCGCGGCCAAAGCGGTCGTTAGTACGCATGATTTTACGGATATCGAACCACTGCGCATCGACATCGCGCTGGCGTAAAATTTCGACAAACAGCAGGGTGGACATCAGCTCGCCGTGGCTGACCAGCTCGTCGGTAAGCGCGGTTGAGGTCGCAAGCGAAGCGGCCTCTGCCAGCGTGGTGATATTTTCGAGCAGGCGCTCCACTTCTTCGCGGATGACCTGCGGGTTTGCAAGGCGCTCGACGATGTCGTACTGAATCTTGCGAATCGCGTCGAGTTTCACAAAGCGTTCCGTCGCCTCCAGACCTTCTGCAAGGGCGACCAGCAAGTTTGTCACTCCCGCAGAGGCGGAAAGCACCACCAGTCGAACATTCTTGTCGGCGAGTACCACGTCGGCGCTGCGGTTCATGGCATCGAAATCGGCGACGCTGGTTCCGCCAAATTTGGCTACTACTGTCTGGGACATAACTTCCTCGTGTCAGGAAATGAAAAATAGCGACCATGGCACAAAGGCAGAACGAACAACCGGTCCAGGCGCAATACAGCCTTCACATTTACAGCCACCATAAATAAAAGCTGAGCGGGATACTGTCAACGCCGGGATTATGCGGATTTTTCATGGTCGATAGTGAGTCAGTAACAGGGCTTATAATCGCGATGTTTTTTGGCATTTTTCCCTCATTTTTGACTCTTGCCGTGCTACAGGCACAAAAATCATCCCAAAATCTTTTGGGAGAGATACAATTGACCGCAGTCACAGTTCTCAAATCAGAAGGGTAACGCTATGAAAAATATCAACCCAACGCAGACTGCTGCATGGCAGGCTTTACAGGCGCATTATGACGAAATGAAAGACGTCACTATCGCCGAGCTTTTCGCCCAGGATGCAGACCGTTTTACTAAATTTTCCGCCACGTTCGACGATTTAATGCTGGTGGATTACTCCAAAAACCGCATTACCGCAGACACCCTGGCTAAGCTGCAGGCGCTGGCGAAAGAAACCGATCTGCAAGGTGCCATCAAGTCGATGTTCTCCGGGGAGAAAATCAACCGCACTGAAGACCGCGCCGTGCTGCACGTTGCCCTGCGCAACCGTAGCAATACCCCCATTGTGGTTGACGGCAAAGATGTGATGCCTGAAGTTAACGCGGTGCTTGAGAAGATGAAAACCTTCTCCGAAAGCATTATCAGCGGCAGCTGGAAAGGCTACACCGGTAAAGCCATTACCGACGTGGTGAACATCGGCATCGGCGGCTCTGACCTTGGCCCGTTCATGGTGACTGAGGCGCTGCGCCCGTACAAAAACCACCTGAATATGCACTTTGTTTCCAACGTTGACGGTACTCATATTGCCGAAGTGCTGAAAAACGTTGACCCGGAAACCACGCTGTTCCTGGTGGCCTCTAAAACCTTCACCACTCAGGAAACCATGACCAACGCCCACAGCGCGCGTGACTGGTTCCTGAAAACCGCGGGTGATAACAAACACGTTGCTAAGCACTTTGCGGCGCTGTCCACCAACGCGAAAGCGGTCGGTGAGTTCGGTATTGATACGGCAAACATGTTTGAATTCTGGGACTGGGTTGGCGGTCGCTACTCCCTGTGGTCCGCGATTGGCCTGTCCATCATCCTCTCCGTGGGCTATGACAACTTTGTAGAACTGCTGAGCGGCGCACACGCGATGGATAAACACTTCGCGACTACCCCGGCTGAGCAAAACCTGCCGGTGCTGCTGGCGCTTATCGGTATCTGGTACAACAACTTCTTCGGCGCAGAGACCGAAGCGATTCTGCCGTACGATCAGTACATGCACCGTTTTGCTGCCTACTTCCAGCAGGGCAACATGGAATCCAATGGTAAATACGTTGACCGTAACGGCCACGCCGTGGACTACCAGACCGGCCCAATCATCTGGGGCGAGCCGGGCACTAACGGTCAGCACGCGTTTTACCAGCTGATCCACCAGGGAACCAAAATGGTGCCTTGCGACTTTATCGCGCCTGCAACCAGCCACAACCCGCTTTCCGATCACCATCCTAAGCTGCTGTCTAATTTCTTTGCGCAGACTGAAGCGCTGGCGTTTGGTAAAGCTCGCGAAGTGGTTGAGAAGGAGTACGCGGACCAGGGGCTGGATCCTAAGACGCTGGATCACGTCGTGCCGTTCAAGGTGTTTGAAGGTAATCGCCCAACTAACTCCATCCTGCTGCGTGAAATCACACCGTTCAGCCTGGGCGCGTTGATCGCGCTGTATGAACACAAGATCTTCACTCAGGGTGCGATTCTGAACATCTTTACTTTTGACCAGTGGGGCGTTGAGCTGGGCAAACAGCTGGCTAACCGTATCCTGCCGGAGCTGGGCGATGATAAACAAATTAGCTCCCACGACAGCTCTACCAACGGTTTAATTAACCGTTATAAATCCTGGCGCGCATAACAGCCCGACAGGTAATTAAATAAGCCGGACCGGGTGCCGGCTTATTTATAAGACTAATCTGCTTGTCGCCTTGCACTGGATATTTCTTGCATTGAGGTTAATCCTAAAAATACCTTTCACCTGATAGTTAAGGAGGGTTGTTTTCGGATTAATTAGATCGTTATTTGTTTATTTCAATCAGTCAGATATTTGTTTTTATTCGTTTTTTAATTATTATTCCGCCGCCAAATTTATATTTCCCCTCATATCTTAAATCACCTCTCGTATTTGTCTTGTGGTCTGATTGTCACCTCTGGTTGTGTATACTCGAAAGCGCCTGAAATTCTTTCAGGCACCTCTCCATTCATTCAATGAAGGGAAATTGTTATGAAAAAAGTTATTTATGGCGCTTTTGCCATATTCACGCTGGCAGCGGCCGGCGCGGCGTATGCTGACCCGGTAGCAGTGGGTGAAGCAGCTGGCGCGCAGGCAACAAGTGTGTCTGCAGGGAGTTCTACTGCGACCAGCGCCAGTACGGTCGGGTCAGCCGTGGGGGTTGCTCTTGCTGCCACCGGCGGTGGCGACGGTTCTAATACCGGAACGACCACGACCACGACGACCAGCACCCAGTAATGTTGCGGGTGCTTTAACCCTAACCACACTTCGGTGTGGTTATTTTGACTCCGGGGACATGTCGTGCAGCGACTCTCACTCCTTCTTATTTGCCTGCTACTTCAGGCCTGCTCTGCCACCACTAAAGGGCTTGGTTCCTCACTGTGGCACAGCGTCGTGGGCGCCGACGGCGTACAGCTCACCGATGACGATATTCAGAATATGCGCTACGCCAGCCAGTACATGAGCATTAACAACGGCCCACAGCTGTTTATGGTGCTGGCGTATGACGAAAACGGCGAACAAAAGTGGGTGACGCAGGATCGGGCGATGATAAACACCGCCAACGGTCGCGTGGTGAAAACAACCGGGCTTGCCGACAACCTGCTGCAGACGACGAACCTTGCCAACGACCCGTTGGTGAGAGCCAGCCAGATTATTGACGGCGCAAGCTGGACACGGCAAATGACCTGGACCGAGCATCAGCAGGTGCGTGCGGCCACCGCCCGCTCGACCTTCACCTGGGATGGCTCCGACACCCTTAAAGTGGGCAGTAGCGTCACGCCCGTGCGCATCCTTGATGAAGAAATTACCGCGGCAGATAAACGTTGGCATAACCGCTACTGGGTGGATGCAGAAGGTCAGATACGCAAGTCAAAACAATATATTGGGCCGAACTACTGGCCTGTCACCACGGTGCTGTTGAAGGCGGCAAAAGCATGAAAATAAAAGCCCTCGCTGTGCTGCTAATGCTCAGCAGTTCAACTCTCTTCGCCGCGGGAAATATCAGCGTCTATCACGGTAACCATCAGCCGCCGGAGGAGATCACCGGCGTTGAGCGGCTTGCCGATCTGGTCACCCAGCCCTCCCTGAAGCATACCTGGTGGCCAGGCGCGGTGATTAGCGAGCGGCAGGCATCAGCGGGAGCAGAGCAGCAGCATCATAAGCTTCTGGCTTCCTTAAGCAGATTTGCAGCGCAGGAAAACACAGATGAGGCGGCGGCGATCAACAGCCTGCGTCAGCAGTTACAGACCATCAAGGTAACGGGTCGCCAGTTTGTCGATCTGGATCCTGACTGGGTACGCGTTCGTCCGAAATTCAATGTCCCTCTACAGGGGGATTACAGCCTGTGGGCTGGCACCCGGCCTGACACCCTAACGCTGATGGGGCTGGTGAGTTCGCCTGGCGTGAAGCCTTATGTCGCAGGGCGCAGCGTCGCTGAGTATCTGGACGAGGTGCAGAGGTTAAGCGGTGCCGACCGCAGCTACGCCTGGGTGATTTATCCCGACGGAAAAACCGAGAAGGCCCCGGTTGCTTACTGGAACCAGCGCCATGTGGAGCCGCTGCCGGGCAGTATTATCTTCATCGGCTTTGCCGACAGAATATTTGATGCTGATTTCAACGAACTCAATGAGCAAATCCTTACTTCCCTGACTCACCGGATCCCGGATTGATGAAAAATAAATACCTCTACAGCCTGCTGGCGCTGGCCGTTTCGGCTGCCTGCCAGGCCGAAACCTTTCCGGCCCCCGTAGGCCCTTCGCAGTCCGACTTTGGTGGCGTAGGCCTGATGCAAACGCCGACGGCACGCATGGCCCGCACCGGCGAGTTCAGCGCGAACTACCGGGATAACGATCAGTACCGTTTTTATTCGGCCTCGATCCAGCTGTTCCCGTGGCTGGAAACGACGCTGCGCTACACCGACGTGCGAACTAAACAGTACAGTTCCGTTGACGCTTTCTCCGGCGATCAGACCTACAAAGACAAGGCTTTCGACATGAAGGTCCGCCTGTGGGAGGAAGGGTATTATCTGCCTCAGGTCGCCGTTGGCCTGCGGGATTTAGGTGGCACCGGCCTGTTCGATGGCGAGTATGTGGTGGCGAATAAAGCCTGGGGACCTTTTGATTTCTCCCTCGGAATGGGCTGGGGTTATATGGGCACCAGCGGCAATGTGAAGAACCCTTTGTGCGAGGCCAGCGACAGCTTCTGCTATCGTGATAACAGCTATAAACAGGCGGGATCCTTTGAGTTTGGTGGGATGTTCCACGGCCCGGCCTCTTTGTTTGGCGGTATTGAATACCAGACGCCCTGGCAGCCGCTACGCCTGAAGGTGGAGTATGAGGGCAACAACTACAGCCGTGACTTTGCCGGCAAGCTCGAACAGCGCAGCAACTTTAACGTCGGCGCTGTTTATCGCGTCACGGACTGGGCCGACGTTAACCTCAGCTATGAACGCGGCAATACCTTTATGTTTGGCTTTACGCTGCGCACTAACTTCAACGATCTGCGTCCGGGCTATAACGATAACCGTCGTCCCCAGTACCAGCCGAATCCGCAGGACGAAATCCTGCAGCACAACGTAGTTGCCGGTCAGCTGACGATGCTCAAGTACAATGCTGGCCTTGCCAATCCGAATATTCAGGTGAAGGGCGACACGCTGTACGTCACCGGTGAGCAGGTGAAATACCGTGATTCACGTGAAGGAATCGAACGGGCCAACCGCATAGTGATGAACGACCTGCCGGAAAATATTCGCACGATTCGCATTACCGAAACGCGTCTGAATCTGCCGCAGGTCACGACGGAAACGGACGTTTCAAGCCTGCAACATCACCTCGAAGGTGAACCGCTCGGGCATGAAACCAGGCTGGTGCAAAAACGGGTGGAGCCGGTCGTGCCGGAGAAAACCGAGCAGGGCTTTTACATCGACAAATCCCGCGTTAACTTCTCGCTCAACCCGGTACTGAATCAGTCGGTTGGCGGCCCGGAAAGCTTCTACATGTATCAGGTTGGCGTGATGGGCACCGCCGACTGGTGGGTGACCGATCATCTGCTGACCACCGGTAGCGTGTTAGCTAACCTTGCGAACAACTACGACAAATTCAACTATACCAATCCGCCAAACGACTCGACGCTGCCGCGCGTGCGCACGCATGTACGTGACTATGTGGAAAACGATGTCTACGTGAATAACCTGCAGGCCAACTACTTCCAGTACCTCGGCAACAGCTGGTACGGGCAGGTGTATGCTGGCTATCTTGAAACCATGTATGGCGGGGCGGGGGCTGAAGTGCTGTACCGTCCGGTGGATAGCAACTGGGCGATAGGGGCCAATGCCAACTATGTTAAGCAGCGTGACTGGCGCAGCGCGCAGGATATGATGAAGTTTACCGATTACAGCGCGCCGACGGGGCACCTGACGGGCTACTGGACGCCGCCGTTTGCGGATGATGTACTGGTAAAACTCAGCGTCGGACAGTATCTGGCGAAAGACAAAGGCGGCACGCTTGAGATTTCCAAACGCTTCGACAGCGGCATTGTAGTCGGCACCTATGCCACCATCACCAACGTGTCGAAGCAGGAATACGGGGAAGGGGATTTCACCAAGGGCTTCTACGTCAACGTGCCGCTGGATATCTTCACCTCGTCGCCAACCCGCAGCCGGGCGCAAATTGGCTGGACGCCGCTGACGCGTGATGGCGGGCAGATGCTGGGCCGCAAGTTTGATCTGTACAGCATGACCAGCGACCGCAGCCTGAACTTCCGTTAGTTTTATCCTGATCCTCTCCCTGAAAGGGAGAGGGATCTGGTGGATATAAGCAAAAAATCTAGATCCAGATCACATTTTTCACGTATAACTGCTCTCCTGGACTCCCACCTGGAGGGAAAGCTATGCCCGCAACACCCCGCGTTGAATGGATCTCTACCGTCATGCAGACGGTACTTAATCTTGGCCTTCTGGCCCTTGGCGTGATCCTGATTATCTTCCTCGGCAAGGAGACGTTTCACCTGGCGAAGGTGCTGTTCGCGCCCAGCGAGCAGGCCAGCAAATACCTGCTTATTGAGGGGCTGGTGGTCTACTTCCTTTACTTCGAATTTATCGCCCTGATTGTGAAGTACTTCCAGTCGGGCTATCACTTCCCGCTGCGCTACTTCATTTACATCGGCATTACCGCGATTGTGCGGCTGATTATCATCGATCATAAGTCACCCTCGGATGTCATTATTTATTCCGGCGCGATACTGCTGCTGGTGATTACGCTTTGGCTGTGTAACAGCACCCGGTTAAAACGGGAATAAAAAAATGGCGGCCCGAAGGCCGCCGGAAATGAAACGAGGTCAAGTTGAGGGTTGCAGTGGCATAACAAGGTAACGCAATGACTGACAGGAAAATCTAACCTTTCACCCCGCCCGCCGTCAGGCCGCTCACCAGCCAGCGCTGCGCCAGTAAGAACACCACGGTAATCGGAATGGCGGACAAAACGGCTGCCGCAGCAAAATCGCCCCACAGGTAGTTTTGTGGATTGAGATACTGCTGCATACCTACGGCCAGGGTATAGCTGTTCACGTCGCGCAGTAACAGGGACGCGACCGGCACTTCGGTAATCGCGGCGATAAACGACAGGATAAACACCACCGCCAGAATCGGCACAGAAAGCGGCAGCAGCACCAGCCTGAAGGCCTGCCACGGCGTTGCACCATCCAGCGCGGCCGCTTCTTCAAGCGAGCCATCAATCGTTTCGAAATAACCCTTAATCGTCCACACATGCAGAGCGATACCGCCAAGATAGGCGAAGATCACTCCGCCGTGCGTATTCAGACCGATAAACGGGATATATTGCCCGAGACGGTCAAATAAGGCGTAAAGCGCCACCAGCGACAGCACCGCCGGGAACATCTGGAAAATCAACATACCTTTTAGCAGCGTGGCTTTACCCGGGAAGCGCATACGGGCAAAGGCGTAGGCACAGGTTGTAGATAGCGTCACGATACCGATGGCCGTAATGCCGGCAATTTTGACGGAGTTCCACAGCCACAGCAGGACAGGGAACGGGGGGGGTGTTACCCGGCCGTCGGCGTGTTCGACGCTGAAGCCGAGCGCCAGTTTCCAGTGCTCCCAGGAGATCTGGTCCGGGATCAGGCTGCCGGTTGCAAAGTTACCCGGACGCAGTGAAATCGCGATAACCATCAGCAGCGGGAACATAATCGCGGCGATAAACAACAGTAACAGCAGGTGCGTGGTAAACAGACGCAGCTTTTGAGATTTGGGTTGAACCATGGCCATGAGTAGCGCTCCTTAATCAAACTTCATGCGGGTGGCTTTCAGGTTAACGATCGCAAGCGCACCGACTAACAGGAAGATAAGCGTTGCGATAGCCGCCGCGAGGCCAAAGTCCTGGCCGCCGCCGCCTTCAAAGGCGATACGGTAGGTGTAGCTCACCAGCAGGTCCGTATAACCGGCCGGTGTGGTGGTGCCCAGCCGGTCTGGTCCACCGTTGGTTAATAGCTGAATCAGCACGAAGTTGTTAAAGTTAAAGGCAAAGCTTGCAATCATCAGCGGCGTCAGCGGCTTAATCAGCAGCGGCAGCGTGATTTTAAAGAAGTTCTGGAATGGGCCTGCGCCATCCATCGCTGAGGCTTCGTAAAGGTCGTCCGGAATCGCTTTCAGCAGGCCCATGCACAGGATCATCATGTACGGATACCCAAGCCAGGTGTTGACGATAATGATCATCGAGCGGGCGGTCAGCGGGTCGGTAAACCAGGCCGGTTTGATGCCGAACAGCGCGCCGAGCATCATGTTGATTTCACCGAAGCTTTGGTTGAACAAGCCTTTGAAAATCAGGATGGAAATAAACGACGGCACGGCATACGGCAGGATCAGCAGGACGCGGTATATCGCTTTGCCCTTGAGAGATTCCCACTGCACCAGACAGGCGAGCACCATGCCCACTGCGACGGTCAGTACAACAGTGATCAAGGAGAAGAAGACCGTCCAGACAAAAATGGCGAGGAAAGGCTTCTGGATGCCTTCGTCGTGGAATACGCGCAGGAAGTTTTTCCAGCCGATGGTGACGGTGTATCCCGGGCTGAGCTGTTCGTTGCCCCAGTTGCCGTCGGCATTCACGGACTGATAGAAACCGATGTCGTTGTTCGCACGGTATTTCACGCCGCTCTGGTTATTGGTTAGCTCGCCGTTGTCGGACAAGCTATAGAGCGGCCGGGTGCCGGAGAACTGGCGCAGTGAGCTCATCGTGAGCGTGCTCTCGTCCGGCATTTCAGCGGTAATTTGCGTCAGCGCCAGGCGGTTTTGTGTAATCACGCGCAGATTAGCCTTTTCGCCTGCGGGCAGCGCATCAGCTTCTTTCAGTTTCAGATGCTGCTCGCCGCCAAATTTGAAGTCTTCAGAGATAAAGTTCTTGCCGCTTTCCCCGTCGGTCAAAGCCAGCTGCCACTTGTCGCCTGCGGGATACAGGCCGAAGTTGAACGTTTTGCCCGCCTGATACTGGCGGTCCATCAGCACTTCTTGTGCACGTTCCTGGGTGAGCTGATTGGTGCTGCTGTAGTTGGTGAAGGCAATTGCGATGGTACACACCAGCGGGAACAGGACGAACAGCCCCATACCTGCAAGCCCCGGGTAAACATAGCGCCAGGCGTAGGCCTTACGGTTAGCATAAATATAGAGGCCAATAGAGCTTAAGATCAGCGTCATAATGGCAAACAGGTACTCCCCCTGGGCGTACATTAAGACAACGAGATAGCCGACCAGCACACCCAACAGCCCAACCGCCGACCATTTCAGCGTCTCGCTTTGCCACCAGCGGCTCTTTTTAACTACATCCATGGGGTCTTCCTCTACTTCTACAACGTCTTAAAGCGGTGGATGACACGGCGTTAATCCACCCTACGGGCTACGTAGGGCGGGCAAGCATCGCGCCACCCGCCATTTTTTTACTTGGTAATACGTCCCTGGGCGTCTTTCAGCGCGGCGTCCACGGTCTGACGACCGCTTACTGCGTTGATGACAGCCGTGCGAGTGGCGTACCAGAAGGCGGCCATCTGCGGGATGTTAGGCATAATTTCGCCTTTCTGGGCGTTGTCCATGGTGGCAGCAATGCGTGGATCTTTCGCCAGCTGTTCCTGGAAGGATTTCAGCGCAACGGCACCCAGCGGCTTGTCTTTGTTAACTTCAGCCAGACCCTGATCGGTCATCAGGTAGTTTTCGAGGAACTCTTTAGCCAGCTCTTTATTCGGGCTGGCGGCATTGATGCCCGCGCTCAGCACGCCAACAAAGGGTTTAGACGGCTTGCCTTTAAAGGTCGGCAGCAGCGTGACGCCGTAGTTGATTTTGCTCTTGTCGATGTTTGACCAGGCCCACGGACCGTTGATGGTCATCGCGGTTTCGCCTTTGTTGAAGGCCGCTTCCGCGATGGAGTAATCGGTATCGGCATTCATATGTTTGTTTTTGATAAGGTCAACCAGGAAGCTCAGCCCGGCTTTTGCCCCTGCGGTGTCCACCCCGACGTCTTTCACGTCGTATTTGCCACCTTCGTGTTTGAACGCGTAGCCACCGTCAGCGGCGATCAGCGGCCAGGTGAAGTACGGCTCTTGCAGGTTGAACATCAGCGCGCTCTTGCCTTTCGCCTTCAGCTCTTTATCCAGCGCAGGGATTTCTTCCCAGGTCTTCGGCGGGTTTGCCACCAGGTCTTTGTTGTAAATCAGCGACAGCGCTTCTACGGCGACCGGATACGCGATCAGCTTGCCGTTATAGCGCACCGCGTCCCAGGTAAACGGATACACTTTATCCTGGAAGGCTTTATCCGGGGAGATTTCGGCCAACAGGCCGGACTGCGCGTAGCCGCCAAAACGGTCATGCGCCCAGAAAATAATGTCGGGACCGTCGCCCGTTGCCGCAACCTGCGGGAATTTCTCTTCCAGCTTGTCCGGGTGCTCGATGGTCACTTTAATCCCGGTATCTTTCTCAAACTTCTTACCGACTTCAGCCAGGCCGTTATAGCCCTTGTCGCCGTTAATCCAGATGACCAGTTTACCTTCTTCAATTTTTGCCAGTGCAGAGGCGGAAAACATCATCGTCGTCAGAGCTGACAGGGCGAGAATGCGGGCGCCGGTTTTAATTTTCATGTGTCCCATCCTATTGAGTGGTGGTTGCGCGTGGATACAGCCAGGTAGTGACGTTACGGTTGTCAGTCTGCGGAGAAGGCAAGCGCTTCTCATCCTCCCCCGGTCTACGCCCCACCCCTGTTAACTGTGATCTGCTTTGCATAACTGGCCGTTATGTGTCCTGGCGCACATAAAAGGTCGCGGAAATTTGAAACCAGGATCACGAAAATCTCTTGCGGGGCCTGCAACCGGTTGCAGAACCCCCTCTCTCATCCTCCCGCCTCCTCCCCCATAAAAAAGCGCTGGGGTGGAGGATTCACAGCTTGTAGCGATCGTTCATAGTCCGACACATCTTGATTCACCTCTTATGCTGGCAGCGTGATTGAGCGGGCGGCATGCAGTCAAAAGGGAGAAGTACATGGCAAGCGTACAGCTGCGGAACGTCACAAAAGCCTGGGGCGATGTGGTGGTATCTAAGGATATCAACCTGGATATCCAGGAAGGTGAGTTCGTGGTCTTTGTCGGACCATCAGGCTGCGGAAAATTCACATTGCTGCGTATGATTGCTGGTCTGGAAACCATCACCAGCGGTGATTTATTTATCGGTGAACATCGCATGAACGACGTGCCGCCTGCCGAGCGCGGCGTGGGCATGGTTTTCCAGTCTTATGCGCTTTATCCCCACCTCTCGGTAGCCGAGAACATGTCCTTTGGCCTGAAGCTGGCCGGAGCCAAAAAAGAAGATATTAATCAGCGTGTGACGCAGGTTTCCGAAACCTTGCAGCTTGCTCATCTGCTCGAGCGTCGCCCTAAAGCGCTTTCCGGTGGGCAACGCCAGCGCGTCGCCATTGGTCGCACGCTGGTGGCCGAACCGAGCGTATTTTTACTCGATGAACCCCTTTCTAACCTTGATGCCGCGCTGCGCGTGCAGATGCGTATCGAGATTTCCCGTCTGCACAAGCGCCTTGGGCGCACCATGATTTACGTCACCCACGATCAGGTAGAAGCCATGACGCTCGCCGACAAGATTGTGGTGCTCGATGCCGGTCGTGTGGCGCAGGTTGGGAAGCCGCTAGAACTTTATCACTATCCTGCAGATCGTTTTGTCGCCGGTTTCATTGGTTCGCCGAAGATGAATTTCCTGCCGGTCAAAGTGACTGCCACAGCAATAGATCAGGTCCAGGTTGAATTACCGAACCGCCAGCAGGTCTGGCTGCCGGTCGAAAGTAGCCAGGTTCAGGTGGGGGCCAACATGTCTCTTGGCATCCGTCCGGAGCACTTGCTGCCAAGCGATATTGCCGACGTCACCCTTGAAGGTGAGGTGCAGGTGGTCGAGCAGCTTGGTCATGAAACCCAGATTCATATCCAAATCCCCGCCATTCGTCAGAACCTGGTGTACCGCCAGAATGACGTGGTGTTGGTAAAAGAGGGTGCCACATTCGCTATTGGCCTGCCGCCAGAGCGCTGCCATCTGTTCCGTGAGGATGGCACCGCATGTCGTCGGCTGCATCAAGAGCCAGGCGTTTAAGCATTCCCACAAAAAAAGAAAAGCAATGATCTCAGGAGATAGAATGATGATTACTCTGCGCAAACTCCCACTGGCGGTTGCCGTAGCAGCAGGCGTGATGTCTGTTCAGGCGCTGGCGGTGGACTTCCACGGTTATGCCCGTTCTGGTATCGGCTGGACCGGTAGCGGCGGCGAACAACAGTGTTTCCAGGCAACGGGCGCACAGTCTAAATACCGTCTTGGTAACGAATGTGAAACCTATGCGGAATTGAAACTGGGTCAGGAAGTCTGGAAAGAAGGGGATAAGAGCTTCTACTTCGATACCAACGTGGCCTACTCCGTAGCGCAGGATAACGACTGGGAAGCGACCAGCCCGGCATTCCGTGAAGCCAACGTGCAGGGTAAAAACCTGATTGATGCGCTGCCAGGAGCCACCATCTGGGCCGGTAAGCGTTTCTATCAGCGTCATGACGTTCATATGATCGACTTCTACTACTGGGATATTTCAGGCCCTGGTGCCGGTCTGGAAAACATCGACCTGGGCTTCGGTAAACTCTCCCTGGCCGCTACCCGCTCTTCTGAAGCCGGTGGTTCCTCTACCTTCGCTGACGGTAAAGATCCAATCACGGGTGAGACTTACAACAATAAAGTGCCAAACGACGTCTTTGACGTGCGTTTAGCGCAGATGGAAGTTAACCCGGGCGGTATGCTGGAGCTGGGTGTGGACTACGGTCACACCAACGTACCAGACGATTACTACCTGCGTCCTGACGCCTCTAAAGACGGCTGGATGGGCACCATTGAACACACGCAAAGTATGCTGAAAGGCTACAACAAGTTTGTGGTTCAGTACGCGACTGACTCTATGACCTCCAACGGCAAGGGTCTGGCCCAGGGCGGCGCGATTGATAACGATGGCCATCTGATTCGTGTTCTCGACCACGGTGCAATCTCTCTGAGCGACAGCTGGGATCTGATGTACGTCGGCATGTATCAGGACATCGACCGTGACAACGGTAACGGCACGACCTGGTACACCGTGGGCGTGCGTCCAATGTACAAATGGACCCCGATCATGAGCACCCTGCTGGAAGTCGGTTACGACAACGTGAAGTCGCAGAAAACTGACGACACCAACAACCAGTACAAAATCACCCTGGCACAACAATGGCAGGCAGGCGACAGCATCTGGTCCCGCCCGGCGCTGCGTGTCTTTGCAACCTATGCCAAGTGGGATGAGAAATGGGGTTATGACAACGGTGTCGCTATGCGTGACACCAGCGCTAAAACCTTCAGCCGTGGCGACAACGATGAGTGGTCCTTCGGTGCTCAGATGGAAATCTGGTGGTAAGACTGCCGTAATCTGATGCGTTAAAACGATGAGGGGTTCGCCACCGGACCCCTCGTTATTACCCTTGTATGCCAATGTTTGTTTCAGGTGGAAAGTGCTATTGCCTGGCTAACCTTCCACCGACTTTCCCTTCGAGGTCAATAACAATGAAAATGAAAAAAAGTCTCCTCGCACTCTGCCTCTCAGCAGGGTTGCTCGCCAGTGTCCCTGCCGTCAGCCTGGCTGACGTGAATATCGTTCCACAAGATATTTCTGCCGCGCCGGTCGTGCCTGCGTCGGCTTTGCAACAGCTGCAATGGACGCCGGTTGCCCCGTCTAAAACCCAGACGACGACGCTTGCGACGGCGGGCCAGCGCCTTACCGCGGGTGATATCACCGGCCCGGTTGCGGCCTATAGCGTGCCTGCCAACATCGGCGAGCTGACTATCACGCTGACCAGCGAAGTCAATAAAAATGCAGTATTTGCACCGAACGTGCTGGTACTTGATCAGAATTTTACGCCAGCTGCCTATTTTCCAGCCAGCTTCTTTACTTATCAGGCTCCGGGCGTCATGACCGCTGACCGGCTGGAAGGCACCCTGAAATTAACCCCGGCGCTGGGCCAACAAAAACTCTATTTGCTGGTCTTTACCACTAATAAAGATACCCAGCAGACCACTACGCTGCTCGATCCGGCTAAAGCCTATGCTAAAGGGACGGGTAACGCAGTTCCGGATATCCCGGATCCGATTGCCCGTCACAGCACGGATGGCGTGCTGAAAGTGAAAGTGAGCACCTCTTCTGCCTCCAGCATCCTGGTCGGCCCGCTGTTTGGTTCATCAGGCCCGGGCCCGGTGATGGTGGGTAATACAGCTGCGCCAGCGACAGCTTACGCCGCCCCAGCCGCTGCTCCTGCTCCTGCGGCTAACGCACCGGCACCAGCTGCGAAGAGTGAACCTATTCTGAACGACACGGAAAGCTACTATAACCAGGCCATCAGGCAAGCCGTGGACAAAGGGGAAATTGATAAGGCCCTGAAACTGCTGAATGAAGCCGAGCGTCTGGGATCCACCTCCGCCCGTAAAACTTTTATCAGCAGTGTAAAAGGCAAGGGGTAATCATCTCCCCACGTTGCTGATGCTTGTAGTATTGGTGCGCCCTGGCGCACCTTTTTTTATGGATTACCGCCGGTTTTGTTGCACCCCTGTTACGCTTTGCCTGCCACGTTCTGTTTATTCTGCGTTACAATGACCTCAGGTTATGTATCGGAGAATTCCCCATGTCTGAGGCGCTATCGCCATTGCGCGCCCTGAGTTTTTACCCTGAAATACCGGAAGGGTTAAGCGCCGCTTTTCTGGACTGGCTTTTGCTCGAAGATTCCATGACAAAACGTTTTGAACAGCATTGTTCGTGCGTCACGGTAGATATCGTACGCGAAGGTTTTGTGACGGCGGAGGCGTCGTTACCCGAAGCGGAGATGCTCCCGCCCGCACAGCGTTACTGGCTACGTGAAATTGTGCTATGCGGTGACGATGAACCCTGGCTGGTTGGCCGCACGGTGGTGCCGGAGTCCACGCTTGATGGCCCGGAGCTTGCTTTGCAGAAGCTGGGCACCACGCCGCTTGGCCGCTATCTCTTTAGTTCATCGACCCTGACGCGCGACTTTATTCAAATAGGCCGCAGCGCGGAACTGTGGGGGCGCCGTTCCCGCCTGAGACTGTCCGGTAAACCTTTGCTGCTGACCGAACTGTTTCTGCCCGCATCCCCGCTGTACAAGGAGGAAAAATAATGGAGTGGAGCCTGAACCAAGGAAAATGCCAGGCCTATATACGCCTGATGAGGCTGGAAAAGCCGATAGGATCGCTATTGCTGCTCTGGCCCACGCTGTGGGCCTTGTGGCTTGCCACACCGGGCGTGCCGCCGCTGACTATTCTGGGTATTTTTATTGCTGGCGTCTGGATGATGCGCGCGGCGGGCTGCGTGGTAAATGATTATGCCGATCGTAAATTTGACGGGCATGTAAAACGCACCGCCGGTCGTCCGCTGCCAAGCGGCGCGGTAAGTGAAAAAGAAGCGCGCGGGCTGTTTGTTATCCTTGTTCTGCTGTCATTCCTGTTGGTGCTGACGCTTAATACCATGACGATCCTTCTGTCGGTGGCGGCGCTGGCGCTGGCGTGGGTGTATCCGTTTATGAAACGCTATACGCATCTGCCGCAGGTTGTGCTGGGGGCCGCGTTTGGCTGGTCAATCCCGATGGCGTTTGCGGCGGTGAGCGAATCGGTGCCGCTAAGCTGCTGGCTGATGTTTATCGCCAATATTTGCTGGGCGGTGGCCTACGACACGCAGTATGCGATGGTAGACCGCGACGACGATGTGAAAATAGGCATTAAGTCCACGGCAATTCTGTTTGGCCGCTTCGATAATCTCATTATTGGCGTGCTGCAGATGGCGGTGATGGTGCTGATGGCGGTGATTGGCTGGCTTAACGGGCTGGGTGGGGCATATTACTGGTCGATTGCGCTGGCAGGCGCGCTGTTTATTCATCAGCAAAGGCTGACGGCTAAGCGCGAACGGGATGCCTGCTTCCGGGCGTTTTTGAACAATAACTATGTGGGAATGGTGTTGTTTATCGGCGTTGCGCTGAGCTATCTACACCTCTGAAACACGGCGGATGACCCCTTGCTCTTAGCCCTACGGGTTGATTCGTAGGGCGCAAAAGCGCAGTCTCATCCGCCGCCAGTCTTACTCCGTCACGGCAACCTGTGACGTCGCACTTTCAATGGTTAAACGCACATCCGACGTTACCAGGTCTGCCAGCATCTGGTAAACCCTCATGGTTTCGGTTGGCTCTGCATCACCGGTATCGCTGATGTAGCCTTCGTCTCGTAGCGTCAGCACCAGCGAAGTAAAGACCGCCTTATCGAAGAACTCTGGCGCGTTAATGCCGTGCAGCATGGAGAGACGTTGCGCTACGGTGCGGCTCTCACGTTCGAGCGTGCCACGGTTGATGGAAGGATTAGCGCTGAGCAGCCAGAAGGTGATGGCATAACGCTGCAGCGTTTCACGTACGCCAGCAGCCAGCAGCTGTAGAGTACGGGAACGTGCCGGGTTGATCTGCACTTCGTCGCCGTTGACGACAACGAGCCCTTGGCGCACCATCTCATTGACCTGCGCGTCGATTTCCGCCGCCAGCTCTGCTTTGTCCCAGCGCAGGAACAGCTCGGCCTTCAGCATCGGATAAACAACTTCGACCTGACGCAGCAGCGCCTGGCGATCGATATGGCGATGCTGGGTGACGATTGCCGCAAGCAGAGATGGCAGTACCAGCATATGCATGATGTTGTTGCGGTAATACGTCATCAGCACGGCCTGCTCGCGCGGCAGAATGATAATGTCGCCGATGGTATCTTTCTCGACTTCAAATTTGTTCATCTGAAGGGCGTGATCGATAAGGGCTTGCGCAGAGGACTCCGGCGCGGTGGCATCCGGCGAATAAGGCACGTTCCGCAGCAGGTTGAGGTAGCAATCCAGCTGTTCCGTAAGCTGCTCGCGGGTCAGCGAACGCTGACGGGAGGCCAGCAGCGCGGTGCAGCAAAGGTTCATGGCGTTTGCCGCCCCTGCGTTGTTGATACGAACCATCAGCTCGGCGGCGATTTCGTTTACCGTTGGGGTTAACCAGGCCGGACGTACAGCTTCGATAGGATCGATAGAATCGCGCCATTCCGGTACACGCTGGTTCAGGAAGGTCATCAGCGGCATCGGTTCACCAAAGTTCACGTAGCCCTGGCCCAGATTACGCAGCTTGCTTAAGCCACGTAACATCGACATAAAGCCTTCTTTCTCTTTGGTGGCACCGCGCAGTTCTTTAGCGTAAGTACCCACTTCCATCACGTGCTCGTAGCCAATGTAAATAGGGACTAACGTAATAGGACGCGTGCCGCCGCGCAGCATAGCCTGGATAGTCATCGACAGGGTGCCCGTTTTCGGGTCCAGCAAACGTCCTGTGCGTGAACGCCCGCCCTCCACGAAGTACTCCACGGAGTAACCACGGCTGAACAGCTCGCCGAGATATTCACGGAAGACCGTCGAGTACAGTTTGCTGCCTTTAAAGGTACGGCGAATAAAGAAAGCGCCCAGGCGGCGGAAGATCGGCCCGGCAGGCCAGAAATTCAGGTTGATACCCGCCGCAATATGCGGAGGAACCAGCCCCTGATGATAGAGAACATAGGACAGCAGCATGTAATCCATATGGCTGCGGTGGCAGGGCACATAAACGATTTCATGGCCGTCATGGGCCAGCTGGCGCACACGCTCTGCGTTGTGCACGTTGATGCCCTGATACAGGCGGTTCCACGTCAGTCCCAGCACACGGTCAGTCAGGCGAATGGCTTCATAGGAGAAGTTCGCCGCAATCTCTTCCATCAGCGTCACGGCGTTCTGCTGGGCTTTTTCGTGGGAGATTTTCTTGCTGCGAGCTTCATCCTCTACAGCGCGGGCGATGGCCTTTGAAGCCAGCAGCTTATTGAACAGATCCTGACGTACCGGCAGACGTGGGCCGATGGTGGCTAACCGCTGACGGGCAAAGTGCGTACGCGCCACGCGAGCCAGTTTCTGCGCGATGGTTTTATCCGTGCCGTGTTCTGTCGCCATACGGCGCAGGGAGACAGGGGGAGAAAAACGCACAAAGCTGTCGCGACCCAGCCAGGAAACGGCAAAGAACTTCTGCACGCCGTTTAAGGTACGCAGCGGCGGATTGACTTCGCCTTTTTCACGTCCCGGTGAGCGACCGAACATCACTGAAACAGGCACCATCTGCACATCCAGATTCGGGTTGCTGCGGTGCAGATCGAGATAATCGT
Source organism: uncultured Buttiauxella sp. (assembly GCA_946480445.1). Lineage (GTDB taxonomy): Bacteria > Pseudomonadota > Gammaproteobacteria > Enterobacterales > Enterobacteriaceae > Dryocola. The sequence continues at coordinate 110,207 of CAMLJN010000010.1, read as the reverse complement.
GGAAGAGCTTTACCGACTCTTCTTTCGGTGTGTAATAGTTGAAAACACGCGGCCCGCCGTGGATAAAGACGTAACGTGGCAGCAGTGCACCGTCAATTTCCAGCGGTTCCAGAGGGTCCGGCAAATCATGTGCGAGACACTGCGCGCGCAGCGTCAGCAAGTCAGCCTTAGAGTTATAAGGCAGGACGTACATAATTGGGCGTGAGGGATCCAGTCCTAATTCGGCTTGCGGATCCGCCGGAATGGACTTGCTCTTTACCAGAACGCTTAATGGTAAATTAAGTAATTTGTAGTAAATTCTTGGCCAGCCTGACATAAACGATGTAAAGCCTCAGGTTAATAGTGCAAATTCGCCGCAAGAATATCAGAAACCAGCCCAGATTTCTGTGGCGTTGCGATTTTACCCGCTGTTCTCCAGGTTGCCGACACTTTGTCGTTCGCCCGGAAGCCGTTGGGTGTAGATAAGCATTGACGCTTTTATTTTAAAAAGGTTTCCCCAAATGGCGAATAACACCACCGGATTGACCCGTATCATTAAAGCCGCAGGCTACTCCTGGAAGGGCATTCGTGCCGCCTGGATCAACGAAGCCGCCTTCCGCCAGGAGGGGGTGGCCGCAGTGATTGCCATCGCCGTTGCCTGCTGGCTGGACGTTGACCCTATCACCCGTATTCTACTGATTGGCTCCGTGGTGCTGGTTATGATTGTTGAAATACTTAACAGCGCCATTGAAGCCCTGGTGGACCGGGTGGGCACGGATTACCACGAGCTTTCAGGCCGTGCAAAAGACATGGGCTCCGCCGCCGTGCTGATAACGATTATCCTCGCCGCCGTTACCTGGGTCACGCTCCTTTGGCAGTATTGGCGATAAATTGCGAGAGCCTTTCCAGATTGGGATAAGTGCCTGGTTTTTTGCTTAATTTATGGTTTCAAAATCGCCTTTGACTGTATATACTCCCAGCATAACTGTATAAACACCCAGGGGGCGGAATGAAAGCTTTAACTACCAGGCAGCAAGAGGTGTTTGATCTTATTCGGGATCATATCAACCAGACCGGTATGCCACCTACGCGTGCCGAGATTGCTCAGCGTCTGGGGTTCCGTTCTCCCAACGCCGCAGAAGAGCATCTCAAGGCGCTGGCTCGTAAAGGTGTCATCGAGATTGTTTCCGGCGCATCACGGGGAATCCGTCTTCTGGTTGAAGAAGAAACCGGTATTCCGCTGGTGGGCCGCGTTGCTGCTGGCGAACCTCTGCTCGCCCAGCAGCATATCGAAGGCCACTACCAGGTCGATCCCTCGCTGTTCAAGCCGAATGCCGATTTCCTGCTGCGTGTCAGCGGCATGTCCATGAAGGACATCGGGATTATGGATGGCGATCTGCTGGCAGTCCATAAAACCCAGGACGTGCGCAACGGCCAGGTCGTGGTCGCCCGCATTGATGACGAGGTCACCGTGAAGCGTCTGAAGCAGCAGGGCAACACAGTACAACTGCTGCCTGAAAACAGCGAATTCGAGCCGATCGTCGTCGATCTCCGCGAACAAAACTTCAGTATTGAAGGGCTGGCCGTTGGGGTGATTCGCAACGGTGACTGGCTGTAATCCCCCGCATTTTGTGATGCGCGCCCGTCGCGCGTCACCCTAATTACCGCTTATCTCTACCCGTCAGGACTTCCCCATGCGTTTCTTCTCGACGACGGACAAAGCGCTCTGGCGCCTCGCGTTACCCATGATTTTCTCCAATATCACCGTCCCGCTGCTGGGTCTGGTGGATACGGCGGTAATTGGGCATCTGGACAGCCCGGTTTATCTTGGCGGCGTAGCCATTGGCGCGACGGCCACCAGTTTTCTCTTTATGCTGCTGCTGTTTTTACGCATGAGCACCACGGGCCTGGCCGCGCAGGCATTCGGTGCCGGTCAGCCTGCTGCGCTTGCCCGCGCGTTGGTGCAGCCCTTGCTGCTGGCGCTGGTGGCGGGGCTGGCGATTATTGCGCTGCGCTACCCGTTGATTTCGCTGGCGCTGCAGATTGTGGGCGGCAATGAGCAGGTGCTTTATCAGGCCAGCCGCTTCCTTGAAATCCGCTGGCTCAGCGCCCCGGCCTCGCTGGCAAATCTTGTGCTGCTCGGCTGGCTGCTTGGCGTGCAGTATGCGCGAGCGCCGGTCATCCTGCTGGTGGTGGGCAACGTGCTAAATATCGCGCTCGATCTCTGGCTGGTGATGGGGCTGCATATGAATGTGCAGGGCGCGGCGCTTGCTACCGTCATTGCGGAATATGCCACTTTTATCCTCGGCCTGTTGATGGTGAAAAAAGTCCTCGGCCTGCGCGGGATAAGCTTTGCCGTGCTGAAATCAGCCTGGCGCGGGAATCTTCGCCGCCTGCTGGCGTTAAACAGGGACATCATGCTGCGTTCTTTGCTGCTGCAACTCTGTTTTGCTTCCGTCACGATACTGGGTGCCAGGCTGGGGAGCGAGGTGGTGGCGGTCAATGCCGTATTAATGACGCTGCTGACTTTTACCGCCTACGCGCTCGATGGTTTTGCCTACGCCGTAGAGGCGCATTCCGGCCAGGCCTATGGTGCCCGCAATGGAAGCCAATTGCTGGGTGTCTGGCAGGCGGCCTGTCGGCAGGCCGGACTCGTTGCACTGAGTTTTGCCGTTGTTTACGCGCTGTTTGGCGAAAGCATTGTCACGCTGTTGACCTCTCTGCCGGCGCTACAGCAGCAGGCTGACCGCTATCTTCCCTGGCAGATTGTCCTGCCGGTGGTAGGGGTCTGGTGCTATCTGCTTGACGGGATGTTTATCGGCGCGACGCGCGGCGCGGAAATGCGTAACAGCATGGCCGTAGCGGCGGCAGGCTTTGGTCTGACGTTGTTCACGGTGCCCTATCTGGGCAACCATGGTCTGTGGCTCTCCGTCGCGGTTTTTCTGGCTTTACGCGGGCTTTCACTCGGCGTTATCTGGCGTCGGCACTGGCGTCACAACACCTGGTTTGCGGCCGAAAGTCATCGCTAGCCGTGCGCTTTGAAGTAACGCTGAGTACGCTGATGTGACGCCGTTTTTGCGGCTTGTCCGGCTGCTGACGTTAAGCGCTATGGTTCAATATTCTTAATTTCCTCACTGGTGCCAGATCGTTGACTACAATAAATATCACGTCCAGCACAAAATGAGTGTCACCCAGGCGGCTTCACTCGGACGAGATTAACTTTTTAACCGAACGATGAGGATACCATTATGAATAAAGACGAAATCGGCGGTAACTGGAAGCAGTTTAAAGGTACTGTGAAAGAGAAATGGGGCAAGCTGACCGACGATGACATGACGGTCATTGAAGGTAAACGTGACCAGCTGGTGGGTAAAATTCAGGAACGCTACGGCTCTACTAAAGATGAAGCCGAGAAAGAAGTCGTTGACTGGGAAACCCGCAATAAATATCGCTGGTAGTCAGCACAACCCTCTTATGTGCTAACCCTCAAAGGCTACTGCCCAGGTACATGGATGTACCGTCCCTCGCTTTATCGAACCTTCTTCTTAATTTGCACCGTGTGATCGTGGCTGCTGCACGCATCTTTATGGCTGCAGGCCTCAATCTCCGCGCATGCGGAACACAGTCCATGGGCTTCAATAACGTTATGACGCAGGGCAAAGCCCATTCTGGCTGCCAGCTTGTGCATAATATCTTCTACACCCTGAGCCGCTTCTTCTTTCACCGCCCCGCAGCGTTCACAGATAAACATTGCCGAGGAGTGCGTTGGCTGGTCGATAAGATGGCACAGCACGTAGCTGTTAGCGGACTCCACGCGATGAATAAATCCCTGCTCCAGCAGGAAGTCCAGCGCGCGGTAAACCGTAGGCGGCTTGGCCTGAGGTTCACTGACCCGCAGCAGATCCAGCAGATCGTAAGCGCTGATGGCTCCGGTTTGCAGCGTCATCAGGCGCAGCACTTCCAGACGTTGCGGCGTCAGGCGCACATTGCGTTGCGCACAGATCTTTTCAGCCTGCGCTAACACGTTTTGTGAAGTCGTCGTATCCATCAGCATTCCTCGGTTTATAGCCCCTTACTTTACCATAAAAGCAGATTAAACGCCGAATACTGGTCCATAATGACGGGGATCTACTCTGAAAGTCTATCCCGGAGATGTCATGCAAAAACCAGACTGTATTCGTCACTGGCGTGAGGTGGAAGGTGCTGATGATTCAACTTACCCGGACAGCCCGGAACTCTTTTCTATTGGGGCGCCGCTTGCCCGTAGCCTGGGCTTAAAGCGTTTAGGTATTCATCATGAACGCCTGCTGCCCGGCCGTCGTACTTCTTATCCTCATGCTGAAAGCAGCGAAGAAGAATTTGCCTATGTGCTGGAAGGGCACCCGCAGGTGTGGATAAACGGACACCTTTATCAGCTTGAGCCGGGGGACAGCGTGGGGTTCCCGGCGGGGACGGGCATTTGCCATACCTTTATCAACAATACCGAACACGAAGTACGCTTGCTGGTTGTCGGTGAGGCAAACAAAGATGAAAACCGCATTTATTATCCGATGAACTCAAGCTATGCCGCCACGCGTAAAGACCGCTGGATAGACCATCCGCCTCAGTTTTTTGGCCCACATGACGGTCAACCTTCGCGAAAATCCCGGAGTAAACTATAAATAAATCTGAATGGAAATGATGAAACCCTAACTCGCATGGACAGAAACGGGATTCCTATGGGCGAAACAGCCCACTTTTCAGTGCCTTATTCACAGCAATAGTCCGCCTCTGTTGAGTCTTAACTGGCAGGGGCTAGTTATTACACTCGATGAACAGACGGACGAGCGGTGAATGAAAAAAAATAAATCTCTGGTGGCGCTTGGCGTCGCATCTTTGTTTGTGGCAAATCACGCCAGCGCAGCTGGCACCTGGGCGGAAGCGCGTAGCGACGCCATGGGCGGCACAGGTGTGGCTTCCGGCAGCTACGGTAGCGGAGCGCTAATTAACCCGGCGCTGCTGGCAAAAGCGCATGAAGACGACTCGGTAACGGTTATCCTGCCTTCCGTGGGTGCGCAAATAACCGATAAAGACAATCTTCAGGACCAGATCGATGACATCAGCGATAAGGTCGATCGCTACAAAAAAGTCGTTGACGACCTTACTTTGCAGGACATTATCACCAACCCTGTCGGCTCATTGAATCAGTTCCAGAGCGCCGCGGGCGATCTGGCCGGTGAACTTGAAAGCTTACGCGGCAAAACGGCTAACGCTAAAGCTGCGGCGGGTATCGCGGTAAGTATTCCCAATGATGTGCTGTCCGTGGCATTTGTCACCAAAGCCTACGCTCGCGCTCGTGTCAGTTCCTCAATCGATCAGCAGGATATTGATTACCTGCGCAGCATTCAGGGTTCCAACGCCGTGGCTGCGGGTGTTGCACTGGACGCGGCGGTAAACGGTTCAGATGTGATTACCCGCAACCTTAATTCCACGGCGTCGGGCCGGGCGGCTATCGTATCGGACTATGGGATCGCGATGGCGAAACAGTTTGATTTGGGCGGCGTACCGGTTTCCGTCGGCGTTACGCCTAAGCTGCAAAAAACCTGGCTGTATAACTACACCACCTCAATTTATACCTACGACAGTAGCGACTGGAACAGCAGCCGGTACCGCAATGACGACACAGGATTTAACCTTGACGCAGGCGTGGCGGCAGATTTCGGTGAGAGCTGGACGGTCGGGCTGAGCGGTCAGAACCTCGTGTCGCGCGATATTGATACCAAAGACATTCGTATTACCAACGGGCGCACGGGTAAGACGGTTAGCTATAAAGACACTTATCAGATTCGCCCTTTAGTCACGGCGGGGGCTGCGTGGCATAACGATCTGGTCACGCTGAGCGCCGACGGCGATCTCACAGAAACTAAAGGCTTCAAAAGCGAAGAAAATTCACAGTATGTTGGCGTCGGGGCAGAGGTGCGTCCGCTCTCCTGGCTTGCGGTACGTGCTGGTTATCGCGCGGATGTGAAAGGCAACGACAGCAATGTCTTTACGGGGGGCGTGGGCTTTGCGCCGTTTAACCGGGTGCATGTCGACCTGATGGGTCTGTACGGGGAAGATGAGACCTGGGGGGCCGGCGCACAGCTGAGCGTCACCTTCTGATAGACGAGCGTCGGGAGCGGGCAGGTTTCCCGACGCTGCTTTTGATTATATTCTTTGGTGGGCTCTTTTCTGGAATTTCATTTGCCAGACTACCTTTTTTGGACGCAAAGTAACCAGATGTGATAGAAGGCTGATGGGATCAATGAAACTTTATGGAAAGGAGTCCGGATGCTTAAAAGAGGCGGTTTGCGATTATTGACCTTCGGTGAAATCAGTCTGGCACAAGGACTTTATGGCTACACCATTCAGTATAATAAGGTGTGGATCCATCATGGCAGCTACTTACCCTTCGGTATGCAGGAAAACAATACTGCAATGACGCCGAATGGAGAAATATGGTTTGAAACGAATGTCTATCGGGATGACTATTCTGTAAGTTCCGTAAGATATAACTACTTATTTTTACATGAGATGATGCATGTCTGGCAGCATCAACGAGGTATGAACGTAAGAATGCGTGGTTTAATGTCTTGGGCTGCAAATTATCAATATGATCTTGATAAGAAAGCCTTATCAAAGTATTCAATGGAGCAACAGGCTTCAATAGTTTCTGATTACTGGCTGCTGACTAAGTTTGGGTTTGAAGACTATGCGGATATCATTAGCTATAAAAATTACAACATTAGTGAGCCAAAAAGAAATTTAATTGGGAAATACAAAAAAATTCTTGGGAGGTTTCCCCAATGATAAGAACTTTCCTGATGTGTTTTTTGTTGTTCCTGCTTTGCGGATGTGTGGGTGACAGACTGGCTTTCCATGAAGAAGGGGATGCTATTGTAAGTGCAAACCTTATTTGTATAAAGTCTTCCCCAGGAGACAGCCTGGAATATTATCTGTTAAGTTCTTCCGTGAATAATTATCAGAAGCCCTTAGCGGTTATGAGGAGAGGCTCGCCCAAAAAATACCCTGATACCTGTATTTCTGTAAATCTGGAAGAAAGTGCGGATTATGAATTAATTTACACGTTGAATGGCAATAACTATCAATTTGAATTCAATAGAAGTGGTGCTGATAAAATCGTAATAAAAAAGCACAGAAAATCCTGAACACACTTGGTAGTGTATCTGCCGGAGAAAGTGCATCGGGCTTGCGCTTCGTAGACGGCCTTGTCAGCTGAGCGTCACCTTCTGATAGACGAGCGTCGGGAGCGGGCAGGTTTCCCGACGCTGCTTTATGCTATAGTGGCGACCCTTTTTTAACCGTAACCTGCGAAAACGCCAAGCCACCTATGTCCTCACAAAGTAATCAGACTCCTTTCCAGCCGTACCGTTTCTCCATCGCGCCTATGCTCGACTGGACCGATCGGCACTGTCGCTACTTCCTGCGTCAGCTTTCCCGCCATACGCTGCTGTATACCGAAATGGTGACCACCGGAGCGATTATCCACGGGAAAGGGGACTATCTGGCTTACAGCGATGAAGAGCACCCGGTGGCCTTGCAGCTGGGCGGCAGCGATCCTGCGGCGCTTGCCCAGTGCGCAAAGCTCGCTGAAGCTCGCGGTTACGATGAAATCAACCTAAACGTGGGCTGCCCGTCCGACCGTGTACAAAACGGGATGTTTGGCGCCTGTCTGATGGCTGACGCCCAGCGCGTGGCAGACTGTATCAAAGCAATGCGCGATGTCGTTTCTATTCCCGTTACGGTGAAAACACGTATCGGTATCGACGACCAGGATAGCTATGAGTTCCTGTGCGATTTTATCGGCACCGTGGCTGGCAGGGGCGAATGCGAGATGTTTATCATCCATGCGCGTAAAGCCTGGCTTTCCGGCCTGAGTCCGAAAGAAAATCGTGAGATCCCACCGCTGGATTATCCGCGCGTTTATCAGCTTAAACGTGATTTCCCGCAGCTCACTATGGCTATCAACGGCGGCATTAAAACGCTCGAAGAAGCCAAAGCGCATCTGCAACATCTCGATGGTGTCATGGTTGGGCGCGAGGCGTATCAGAATCCAGGCCTGCTGACGGCGGTCGACCGTGAGATATTCGGCAGCGATTTACCTGAGGTTGATACCGTGGCCGCTGTGCGGGCCATGTACCCATACATTGAACGTGAACTTGCTGACGGGACTTATCTGGGGCACGTCACCCGGCATATGCTGGGCCTGTTCCAGGGCGTACCGGGTGCACGTCAATGGCGTCGTTACCTGAGTGAGAATGCCCATAAAGCCGGGGCAGGGGTTGAAGTAGTGGAACACGCTTTATCTTTGGTCGCGAGTAAGCGTTGAGTTTGTTCCGCAATAACCGTAAAAGTTGCTAAGGTATTGCGGAGTTGATCACAACCTCGCATCTTTGTGGGGCACTTTCCCGGCGGCGGCATATCTATTGCTGACAAAATCTGACAATATTACTGCGCTATACAACACGAATTCATCGACGCTGTACCCTACAGACAGCGCGAACTAAAAAAGAATGGGCTTCCTTTGGGGAGCCCTAATTCTTTCAGGGAATCAACAGGCTGGACCCCAGGGTTGCCCTGCTTTCCAGCACCTCATGCGCGTGCGCAGCGTCGGTCAGCGCAAATTTCTGATCTTCGGCTACCTCCACTTTGATAACGCCGCTGGCAATCAGTGAGAACAGCTCGCCGCTGGCCTCCTCCAGCTCTGCACGCGTGGTGACGTAACCATTCAGTGACGGACGGGTAACATACAGTGAGCCTTTCTGATTGAGAATGCCGAGGTTCACCCCGGTGACCGGTCCGGAAGCGTTACCAAAACTCACCATCAGGCCCTGGCGCTGCAGGCAATCCAGCGAGGCCTCCCAGGTGTCTTTGCCCACCGAGTCATAAACGACCTTCACTTTTTTTCCGCCGGTGATCTCTTTTACACGCTCGGCGATATTTTCTTCACGGTAATTAATGGTCTGCCAGGCACCGGCCTGGCTTGCCCGCTCGGCTTTTTGCGCTGAACCCACGGTACCGATGAGTTTTGCGCCCAGCGCCTTCGCCCACTGGCAGGCAATAAGCCCTACGCCCCCGGCTGCGGCATGGAATAAAAAGACATCGTCGGGCTTCACTTCGTAGGTTTTACGCAGCAAATAGTAAACCGTTAGCCCTTTCAGAAAAGAGGCGGCGGCCTGTTCGAAGGAGATGGCATCCGGGAGTTTAGCCACTTTGTCCGCCGGCACATTATGCACGCTGCTGTAAGCGCCAGGTCCGGACTGTGCGTAGACCACGCGATCGCCCGCTTTTAAATGGGTGACATTGCTCCCCACTTTGCTCACCACGCCCGCCGCCTCTGTGCCAAGCCCGGCAGGCAGCCTCGGAGGGGGATACAGGCCGCTGCGGATATAAGTATCAATGTAGTTGATACCTATCGCTTTATTTTCAACCTGGACCTCGTCGGCTGCGGGATCTTGCGGGGTAAATTCAACGGCTTTGAGCACATCCGGACCACCGTGCTGGCTAAACTCTATACGCGTTGCCATGGAAACTCCTTGTGTCGAAGAGTGGCAAGACCAGGTTATACTTCCCGGTCTCTGAAGAACATGAATTTGGTAACTCCCTCACTATGGCAGGAAATAAACCCTTCAACAAACCGAACGAAACCCGTGATCGTCAGATGGAAGGGCTGAAAATGCCGCCACATTCTCTGGAAGCGGAGCAGTCGGTATTGGGCGGGTTAATGCTGGATAACGAACGCTGGGACAACGTTTCCGAGCGCGTCGTGGCCAACGATTTCTTCAGCCGCCCCCACCGCATGATCTTCACTGAAATGCAGCGTCTGCTGGAGATGAGCAAGCCCATCGACCTGATCACACTGTCTGAATCCCTGGAGCTACAGGGAAATCTGGAAAGTGTGGGCGGCTTTGCTTATCTGGCGGAGCTGTCAAAAAATACCCCAAGCGCGGCGAACATCAGTGCTTATGCTGATATCGTGCGCGAACGTGCCGTCGTGCGCGAAATGATCGCCGTAGCAAATGAGATTGCCGATGCCGGTTATGACCCGCAGGGGCGGACCAGCGAGGATTTGCTCGATCTGGCTGAGTCCCGCGTGTTCCAGATTGCGGAAAACCGTGCCAATAAAGATGAAGGGCCGAAAAGCATCGACCAAATCCTCGAGGCCACCGTCTCACGCATTGAGTCGCTCTATCAGACGCCGCACGATGGCGTAACGGGAGTGGATACCGGCTATCAGGACCTGAACAAGAAAACCGCAGGCCTGCAGAAATCAGATCTGATCATCGTGGCGGCACGTCCGTCGATGGGTAAAACCACTTTTGCGATGAACCTCTGCGAAAACGCCGCGATGCTGCAGGAAAAACCGGTTCTTATCTTTAGCCTCGAGATGCCCGGCGAACAGATCATGATGCGTATGCTGGCCTCGCTTTCCCGCGTGGACCAGACCAAAATTCGTACCGGCCAGCTGGATGACGAAGACTGGGCGCGTATTTCGAGCACCATGGGTATCCTGCTCGAAAAACGCAATATGTACATCGACGACTCCTCCGGCCTGACGCCAACGGAAGTTCGCTCCCGTGCCCGGCGTATCTATCGCGAAGCGGGGGGACTGAGTCTTATCATGATCGACTACCTCCAGCTGATGCGTGTGCCTTCGCTTTCCGATAACCGTACGCTCGAAATCGCAGAGATTTCGCGCTCGCTTAAAGCTCTGGCGAAAGAGCTACAGGTGCCGGTCGTTGCACTCTCGCAGCTGAACCGTTCCCTGGAACAGCGAGCGGATAAACGTCCGGTCAACTCGGATTTGCGTGAATCTGGCTCCATCGAGCAGGATGCCGACCTGATCATGTTTATCTACCGCGACGAAGTTTATAACGATAACAGCGACGAGAAAGGTATCGCGCAAATCATTATTGGTAAGCAGCGTAACGGCCCGATCGGGACGGTACGTCTGACCTTTAACGGCCAGTGGTCGCGCTTTGATAACTACGCGGGTCCGCAGTACGACGAAGACTAATCATTTCCCAATCCCGGCGGGTGGCCCGTTGCCTGCCCGTCCTGCATTTTTGTAGGGTGGACAGGTGGCAGCGCCGTCCACCGCTCTGCTAAACATTGAGCAAGGAAGAAACATGCAAGCGGCAACCGTAAAAATTAACCGCCGCGCTCTGCGACATAATCTGCAACGCCTTCGCGAACTGGCCCCGGCCAGCCGTATGGTGGCAGTTGTGAAAGCAAACGCCTACGGGCATGGTCTGCTCGAGACCGCCCACACCCTCCCTGATGCCGACGCGTTTGGCGTCGCTCGCCTGGAAGAAGCCGTGCGCCTGCGTGCAGGGGGCATTACTCAGCCAATCCTGCTGCTGGAAGGCTTCTTCAACGCCTGCGATCTGCCAACGATTGCCGAGCTGGACCTCCAGACCGCCGTCCACAATGCCGAACAGCTTGCAGCGCTCGAACAGGCTGAACTGAGCCGTCCGATTACCGTGTGGATGAAGCTGGACACCGGTATGCACCGCCTGGGTGTGCTGCCACACGAAGCCGAGGCTTTTTATGAGCGTCTGACACGCTGTAAAAATGTCAGCCAGCCGGTGAATATCGTCAGCCACTTTGCGCGTGCCGACGAGCCAGAGTCCGACGCCACGCCGCGCCAGCTCGATATTTTCAGCACCTTCATTGCAGACAAGCCCGGGCAGAAATCTATCGCCGCATCCGGCGGCATCCTGCTCTGGCCGCAGTCTCATTTTGACTGGGTGCGGCCGGGCATTATTCTGTACGGCGTTTCTCCGCTGGAGCAGAAACCGTGGGGCGTGGATTTTGGTATGCAGCCGGTAATGTCTTTAACCTCGAGCCTGATTGCCGTGCGTAACCATAAAGCCGGGGAGCCGGTAGGCTATGGTGGCACCTGGATCGCTGACCGCGATACCCGCCTTGGTGTGGTCGCTATGGGGTATGGCGATGGCTACCCCCGCAGTGCTCCATCGGGCACACCGGTGCTCATCAATGGCCGTGAAGTACCCATTGTCGGGCGAGTGGCGATGGACATGATCTGCGTCGATCTCGGCCCACAGGCGCAGGAAAAAGTAGGTGACAGCGTCGTTATGTGGGGGGACGGCCTGCCGGTCGAACGTATCGCTGAAATAACGAATGTGAGTGCTTACGAACTTATCACACGCCTGACATCAAGGGTTGCGATGGAATATCTCGATTAACGCTGCTGCATTAGTTCTGTTGGCGGCCGGGTAAGCGCCGCGCCGCCCGGCAATATCAGGTGGAGAAAGCTCAGGCTCTCCACCCTGTAAATTCCCGCGACAAACCCCTCGATCTCTTCCCGGGTTCCGGTTTACATTGGCTGGACGCAACACCGTAAACCAGGAGAACCCCACCGTGTTTCAAAAAGTTGACGCCTATGCTGGCGACCCCATCCTCTCCTTGATGGAGCGTTTCAAAGTGGATCCGCGAGCCGACAAGGTTAACCTCAGCATTGGCCTCTATTACAACGAAGATGGGGCGATCCCACAGCTACAGGCCGTTGCCGACGCGGAAGCTCGTCTGAACGCGCAGCCACACGGTGCGTCGCTCTATTTGCCGATGGAAGGCTTAAACATCTACCGAAGCGCCATCGCGCCGCTGCTTTTTGGCGCTGACCATCCAGCCTTACTGGCGGGCCGTATTGCTTCTATTCAGACGCTCGGTGGATCCGGTGCGCTGAAGGTGGGAGCGGATTTCCTGAAAAGCTATTTTCCTGAGTCGCAGGTATGGGTGAGCGATCCAACCTGGGAAAATCACGTTGCCATTTTCGCCGGCGCTGGATTTACCGTGAATACCTACCCCTGGTTTGACGAACAAACCAAAGGTGTGCGTTTTGAAGCTCTGCTCGAGACATTAAGCTCTCTCCCTGCGCAAAGCGTGGTGTTGCTGCACCCATGCTGCCATAACCCAACAGGTTCCGATCTGACTGACGCTCAGTGGGATGCCGTTATTGAGGTCCTCAAAGCGCGCAACCTGATCCCGTTCCTCGACATTGCCTATCAGGGCTTTGGGACCGGGATGGAAGAAGACGCCTACGCCATTCGTGCCATCGCCAGCGCGGGCTTACCTGCTCTGGTCAGCAACTCGTTCTCCAAAATTTTCTCCTTGTACGGTGAGCGTGTTGGCGGATTGTCCATTGTTTGTGAAGACGCCGAAACCGCAGGGCGCGTGCTGGGCCAGCTTAAAGCAACGGTGCGCCGCAACTATTCAAGCCCCCCGAATTTTGGCGCACAGGTTGTTGCTGCCGTGCTTAACGACGAGCAGCTCAAAGCAAACTGGCTTGCCGAAGTGGAAACGATGCGTCGCCGTATTCTGGATATGCGTCAGGCACTGGTTGCTGTGCTGAAGACCGCGGTGCCGGGCCGTAATTTTGACTATCTGCTCAGGCAGCGCGGTATGTTCAGCTATACGGGTCTTAGTCCTGAACAGGTGGACCGTCTGCGTGATGAATTTGGCGTGTACCTGATAGCCAGCGGCCGTATGTGCGTCGCAGGGCTAAACAGCCATAACGTTCGCCGCGTGGCGCAGGCCTTTGCAGCCGTTATGTAAGTGCTTACCAACTAATTGTGGGCGCAGGCTGTTTGTTATTTTGTCTACTTTTGTCCGGATGGCCAGCATGCTGGCCTAAGCTTATCCGGATAGAAGCGTCACGCAAATTATGATTACAGATTAGCTGGAATCGTTTTGATCAGGATGGCGTCGGTCAGTATAGTGTTAGTCAGGATGGCATTGGTGAGATTAGTGCACATCAGGTTGGCTTCGCTCATATCAGCGTTGGTCAGGTTGGCATCGGTGAGAGTGGTGCTAAACAGGTAAGACCTGATCAGATTCGCATTGGTCAGGTCAGCTCCGGTTAGGTTAGCGCAGGACAGATCGACCCCGCGCAGGTTGGCATAAGACAGGTCAGTCCCTTCAAGTTTGGCATTGATCAGGTAAGCACAATTCAGGTTTGCACTTGTTAGATCGGCCTCTGACAGGTCAGCCCCCCTCAAGTTTGCGTCGAATAAACAAGCCCCGGTAAGATTGGTATTTCGCAGATCGGCCATGGAAAGGTTTGCTTTGCTGAGTCTTGCAAAGTAGATCGTTGCTTTGGATAGATTAGCCTGGCTCAGTTCAGCTCTGTTCAGGTCAGTGCCAATCAGGTTAGCACTGCTCAAGTTTGCTTCGGCCAGATTAGCTTCACTCAGGTCTGCCCCGGCTAAGTTTGCGCCCAATAGGTTAGCTTTCCTCAGATCAACTCTCTCCATGTCTAGCCCCCTTAAGTCAGCCCCGACCAGATTCGCTTCGCGCAGGTCTATCTTTCCATGGTCATTTAAAATGTTATGGTCGGGCGGGATGTTTAGCTTTTTTTTCAGGGTTAGTGCCCGGCATACGTCAAAAAAACGTTTTGCATCAATTTGTTTGTTTTCCTTATGGCCTGCTTTTTCTACTTCTACAATAATTTTATCGGTGTGCTCTCCCGCGTGCTGGAAGGATATTTTGCATCCATGAATATCTCCCAAAAATATGCGCCTGCCTTCCTTCATTTCCTTTTGATTTATCCCTGCCAAAGAACTGGCCACTGTGCTTACTACCAGGTTATACAATTCTTTATTAGCCCGCGTTATTTTGCCCTGGGTAATAATATTTATTATGTATTCGAGAAGACCTTTTGGAGAGAGCGCCTCTTTAATGTCGCTCTGTGTTCCCGATACGGCAGCACAGGTATGACTTAGTAAATTGCTTGATGAATGAATTATGGGCATTTTTAGCGGGTCGCAAGTCAAAATATGTTTCCATAGTAGTAACATTTCCCGACCTGATAGCGGATAAGGTTATACATGTAAGTTGCAGGTCAAAAAGCGCGGCGATGTGCTCAGGTCACAGAGGTATCTCCCATTTTGTGATCGTCGCCTTTTTCTACGATAAATCCTGAAAAATCTCTTTAACTCTCAGCATCTTGTCGGGTATGGTTGGGTGGATTTTGACCATTTGTTCTGGTTTATAACGATAAAAGCTAACGAAAATAAAAGGGAAAACGATGCGTAAAATTACACTGGCGCTAAGCGCCGTTTGTCTGTTGCTGGGGTTAAACCAGTCCGTCGTTGCGAAAGAATCGGCACCTGCTCCTCTCAATCCGGGCGTCACCGTTGCTCAGCTTGCGCAGCAGGTGCCGATCCACTGGGTTTCAGTGGCACAAATCGAAAACAGCCTGCTTGGTCGCGCGCCGATTGCCGTGGGTTTTGACATCGACGATACGGTGCTTTTCTCAAGCCCTGGTTTTTATCGCGGGCAAAAAGAATACTCCCCGGGCAAACAGGATTACCTGAAAAATCCGGAGTTCTGGGAAAAGATGAATAACGGTTGGGATGAGTTCAGTATGCCCAAAGAAGTCGGCAAGGCACTGATTGCGATGCACCTTAAACGCGGCGACAGCGTCTATTTCGTGACCGGGCGCAGCCAGACGAAAACTGAAACCGTGACTCAGACCCTGCAAAAAGACTTCCTGATCCCGCAGGCGGCTGTCAATCCGGTGATTTTCGCCGGTGATAAAGAAGGGCAAAACACCAAAACCCAGTGGCTGAAAGACAAGCAAATCAAAATCTTCTACGGCGATTCGGATAATGATATTACCGCCGCCCAGGAAGTCGGCGCCCGTGGAATTCGTATTTTACGCGCATCAAACTCCAGCTATCAGCCGTTGCCGAAAGCGGGCTCCTTTGGCGAAGAAGTGATTATTAACTCAGAGTATTAATTATCTTTAAGCAACAATAACGGCGACGAGCGCGGGCTTGTCGCCGTTTTTTTCATCTAAATTACCCCGCCGGGTTTTACCTTTTGCCGAGTAGCTCGCACACTTAGATAACGACGATAAGGCAGGGGGAAGAAAATGACGAACTCGGAGCTGTTGCAGTATTGCATGAATAAGCCAGGCGCGGAGCAAAGTGTTCACAGTGACTGGAAGGCCACGCAAATAAAGGTTGCGGATGTGCTTTATGCGATGGTACACAACGTAGAGGAACGCCCGGCGGTGTCACTTAAAGCCAGTCCGGAGCTGACCGAACTGCTGCGTGAGAGCCACAAAGATGTGTTCCCCAGCGCGCACCTTAATAAAGCGCACTGGAGCACGGTTTATCTGGATGGGTCGCTACCGGATTCGCAGATTTACTATCTGGTGGATGCGTCGTATCAGCAGGCGTTATCGCTGCTGCCCGAGCAAACCAGGCAGCAGCTTGCCAACTGACTACTTCAGTAAAGGCTTGAGGAAGCGAGCGGTATGCGACGCCTCGCAGGTAGCGACCGTTTCTGGCGTGCCGGAGACGAGGATTTCGCCGCCGCCGCTGCCGCCTTCCGGGCCGAGATCGACAATCCAGTCCGCCGTTTTAATCACGTCGAGATTGTGTTCAATCACCACGATGGTGTTGCCCTGGTCTCGGAGCTGGTGCAGCACTTCGAGCAGTTGCTGAATATCGGCAAAGTGCAGACCGGTCGTCGGCTCATCAAGAATATAGAGCGTCTGACCCGTGCCACGCTTGGACAGTTCACGCGCAAGCTTAACGCGCTGTGCTTCCCCGCCGGACAGCGTGGTTGCGGCCTGGCCGAGGCGAATATAAGACAGGCCCACGTCGATTAACGTTTGCAGCTTACGTGCCAGGGCCGGTACAGCATCGAAGAATTCGCGTGCATCCTCGATGGTCATATCCAGCACCTCATGGATGCTCTTGCCTTTGTACTTAATTTCCAGCGTTTCGCGGTTATAGCGTTTGCCTTTGCACTGGTCGCACGGCACGTAGATATCCGGCAGGAAGTGCATTTCAACTTTAATCACGCCGTCGCCCTGGCAGGCCTCGCAGCGCCCACCGCGTACGTTAAAGCTGAAGCGGCCCGGTGTATAACCACGCGCACGGGACTCCGGCACGCCAGCAAAGAGTTCGCGCACCGGCGTGAATACACCCGTGTAGGTTGCCGGGTTCGAACGCGGGGTACGGCCAATCGGGCTTTGGTCGATATCTATCACCTTGTCGAAATGCTCAAGGCCATGAATATCCCGATAGGCTGCAGGCTCCGCGAGGGTTGCACCGTTGAGCTGGCGCTGTGCGAGCGGGAACAGCGTATCGTTAATCAGCGTCGATTTACCCGACCCTGACACACCGGTGATACAGGTAAACAGGCCAACCGGCAGCGTTAAGGTCACGTCTTTCAGGTTGTTGCCCTTCGCCCCGACCAGTTTCAGTACTTTTTCGGGATCGGCCGGTACGCGATTTTTTGGCACTTCAATTTCGCGCTTGCCGCTCAGGAACTGTCCGGTGAGTGATTCAGGCACGTTCATGATGTCCTGCATGGTCCCTTCGGCAACGACCTGGCCGCCGTGCACCCCCGCGCCCGGACCGATGTCGATAATATGGTCGGCGGCACGAATAGCGTCTTCGTCATGCTCCACCACGATCACGGTGTTCCCGAGGTTACGCAGGTGGATCAGTGTTTCAAGCAGGCGTTCGTTGTCGCGCTGGTGCAGGCCGATGGAAGGTTCATCCAGCACGTACATCACGCCGACAAGGCCCGCGCCGATCTGGCTTGCCAGACGGATACGCTGGGCTTCGCCGCCGGACAATGTTTCCGCTGAGCGGGAAAGCGAAAGGTAGTTCAGCCCCACGTTCACCAGGAATTTCAGGCGATCGCCGATCTCTTTGAGCACTTTTTCCGCGATCTTCGCGCGCTGACCGCTGAGCTTCATGTTCTGGAAGAAATCCATCGCGTGGCCGATGCTCATCTCAGAAATGGTCGGCAGCGCGGTATTTTCTACGAATACATGGCGAGCTTCGCGGCGCAGACGAGTGCCTTCACAGCTGGCGCACGGTCGGTTGCTGATGAATTTCGCCAGCTCCTCGCGTACGGCGGAAGACTCCGTCTCTTTGTAGCGCCGCTCCATGTTGTGCAACACGCCTTCGAACGGATGGCGACGTACGGAGGTATCGCCGCGGTCGTTCATGTATTTGAACTCGATGGTTTCTTTACCGGAGCCGTGCAGCACTACGTTTTTCACGCTGGCGCTGAGTTCGTTCCACGGCGTATCGACGTCGAATTTATAGTGCTCGGCCAGCGAGCGCAGCATGGTGAAGTAATAGAAATTACGGCGATCCCAGCCGCGAATGGCCCCACCGGCCAGCGACAGCTCGCCGTTTTGCACCACGCGATCCGGATCGAAATATTGCTGCACGCCCAGGCCATCACAGGTAGGACATGCGCCAGCCGGGTTGTTAAACGAGAACAGGCGCGGCTCTAATTCACGCATGCTGTAACCGCAAATTGGACAGGCGAAGTTGGCGGAGAACAAGAGTTCTTCGGCTTTTTCATCATCCATATCGGCAACAACGGCCGAGCCGCCCGACAGTTCCAGTGCGGTTTCAAAAGATTCCGCAAGGCGCTGGCCGATGTCCTCACGCACTTTAAAACGGTCAACGACCACTTCGATGGTGTGTTTCTTCTGTAGCTCAAGCTTAGGGGGATCGGAGAGATCGCACACTTCGCCGTCGATACGGGCGCGGATATAGCCCTGGCTTGCCAGGTTTTCCAGCGTCTTAGCGTGCTCGCCCTTACGGTCTTTAATAATGGGCGCCAGTAGCATCAGGCGGCGTCCTTCCGGCTGGGCCAGTACGTTATCCACCATCTGGCTGACTGTTTGTGCTGCGAGTGGCACATCGTGGTCCGGACAGCGCGGTTCGCCCACGCGTGCATAAAGCAGACGCAGGTAGTCGTGGATTTCCGTAATGGTGCCGACGGTGGAACGCGGGTTGTGCGACGTGGATTTCTGTTCGATAGAAATCGCAGGCGACAGCCCTTCGATATGGTCGACATCCGGCTTTTCCATCAACGACAGGAACTGACGCGCATAGGCGGAGAGAGACTCGACGTAACGCCGTTGCCCCTCGGCGTATAAGGTGTCGAAAGCCAGTGAGGATTTGCCAGAACCCGAAAGCCCGGTCACAACAATCAGCTTGTCGCGAGGGATGACGAGGTTGATATTTTTGAGATTGTGGGTGCGGGCGCCCCGAACTTCGATCTTATCCATTCACCTTTCCCGGATTAAACGCGTTATGCCCGGTCGCAGAGCTGCCACCGGCGATCGCAAACGGCTAATTATGACACAATAAAACCTGAATGGATATCCAGTGCTTTAACGCAATAATGTATAATGCTCAGAGATTCTGGAATCCATCCCGCAGCTATAAACATTGGGGGTGGCATGGTAGAATCGAGGGTTTACACTATTCATAAAACGTTTCAGGAGACACGATCATGGCCAGCAGAGGCGTAAACAAGGTGATTCTCGTCGGGAATCTGGGTCAGGACCCGGAAGTACGCTATATGCCAAATGGTGGCGCAGTCGCCAACATTACCCTGGCCACGTCAGAGTCCTGGCGTGATAAGCAAACCGGCGAAACCAAAGAGAAAACAGAGTGGCACCGCGTAGTGCTGTTCGGCAAACTGGCTGAAGTGGCCGGTGAATATCTGCGCAAAGGCTCTCAGGTTTATATCGAAGGTGCACTGCAAACGCGCAAATGGACCGACCAGGCTGGCGTTGAGAAATACACCACTGAAGTGGTGGTCAACGTAGGCGGCACGATGCAAATGCTGGGTGGTCGTGCAGGCGGTGGTGCCGGTGCACCAGCGGGCGGTAACGGCGGTGGTCAGCAGCAGGGCGGTTGGGGTCAGCCTCAGCAGCCGCAGGGTGGCAACCAGTTCAGCGGCGGCGCGCAGTCTCGTCCGCAACAGCAGAGCGCGCCTGCGCCAGCGAACAACGAACCTCCGATGGATTTTGACGACGATATCCCGTTCTGATCCTAAAGATCGGGTACGTCCTGCTAAATCTCATCCAACCCCCGCCGGGCAACCTGCGGGGGTTTTATTTTATCGGCCATCTGTAGCTACGGCCTGAACGTCCCGGGCCGGTGTGAGGGGGTCATTGGGCTGGAAGCTCAGACGTAACGTTCACAGGTGCAGATAAATTGCTCTGACAAAGGCATCGGTATTGCAGGCTGCGGGATACAGGCCCTGCAAAGCGCTATCAGGTCATCACCATCGGCCATTCAGGTGGGGTATGGCTTGAGATGTCGATCAGGACATCTTTAAAAGCAGCCCACATGACAGCGAAGTCGGCAAGCGTCAGACCCAGCAGCCCGGTTGCAAACCATAGCGCGGAGGCAATGCCCAGCCCACTGCTCACCACGGCCAGAAACCGATAGTCAGATTTGCGGAACTGAATATTTAACGAGCTGGCAAGGAACATCAGGAACGCGCTGACCAGCGGCCAGCGCATCAGCAACACGCCGGTAGTGATTGTAGCCATGAAAACCAACCCTCTCAGGACAACTCATTACGCATAGCGGCTAAGCGCTTACGCGCGGATAAGGAAAAGCCAGTAACCGCCAGGGGAATAAGTTTTAGCAGGAAATGTAAAAATTTATCGACTTGCATAAAACATGTGAAGTTTATCACGTTTGTTCTTTTATTCACCAGCCAGGCGGCGCGTTTTTGTGCACTCTTCTGCCAGCATGATTTTCGGAGGCGGAATCAAAGGGGGGGGACCTGTGCGGGATGTCGCTGCCTGTTTATTGCGGGTGACTGGGGGAATTTTACTGAGTGAATAATTACCTGTTATTTAAAATGATTACTCTTTTTTGCCGCCTGGACTAAATATCACGTCATTAATACCTGGTTTTTCACCCGCCATTTCTTATTTTCACCTACGCTTTATCCTGGACAGAAAAAGTCTGTTGCCAATCTAAGATTATTCATGCAACGTAACCGGCGCCGTGTAGGTTTGTTCCAGTTAGACAATAATGGGCGGGAATAGCAGGGACATGTGACGACCATGACAAAACGGATTTATCTGCGTACTTTGCGAGCATCGGGATTAGTATTGACGCTGTGTCTACCCGTTATGCTGGCGGTGTACTTTGCCCATGTCAGAGCCACCGATGAGACGCAGCAGCACCTCAATTCCTTTGCTCTACTGGTCATCGAGAAAACAGAAGGGGTGATTCAGCACGTCGAGGCTGCACAGCGCGAAGCGCATCGTTACAGCGGGCGTATATGCAGTCAGCAACATATGCAAAACCTGCTGGATATCGCACGCAGCAAACTTTATGTTGAAGAGCTTATTTATGCGCAAGGCACCCGATTTCTTTGCTCCACGGTGCATAAACCTTCAGTCCCCTATTTTTCCTCTCCCGCTAATTATCGACGCAAGCCAGATATCTCAATATATTATTACCTGGATACGCCCTTTTACGCCGGGCATAAAATGACTTACATGCAGCGCGGTAATTATATTGTTGTGGTAAATCCGCGAACCTATACCGATGTGATGTCAGACGACCTTAGCCTGGCCTATGGCGTTTACGATACGGTGACCAGACAATTTTTCTCGCTCAGCGAAAACGCAAATAGTAAGCAGCTGCATCGTTTTATTGTCAAAGACGAGAAATATTTCACCGATGAAGGGCGTGTTTATGCCGTCATAAAATCAGCGCGCCGGCCTATTGCGGTGATTGTTTCCACTTCCGACGACCATTTTAATCAAGAGTGGTATCACCAGCTAACGCTCACCGTGCCGTTGGGGATGATTTGCAGCATCATTCTGTTGTTAATGTGGTCGCGTAATCGTCAGCAGCTAAACTCCCCGGCGCGCTTGCTTTTACACGCTATCGAAAAGAAACAGCTTAAACTGCACTATCAGCCAATCATTGATATTCGCAGCGGCGAATGCGTTGGGGCCGAAGCGCTGCTGCGCTGGAAGAATTTTAACAATCAGTGGATAAGCCCCAGCATTTTCATTCCGCTGGCGGAGGCCGAAGGGCTTATCGGTAAAATTTCGGATTATGTCATCAACGCCGTATTTGACGATTTCGGTGAATATCTGGCCGCGCACCCCGGGCATTATGTCTCGGTTAATCTCTCCGCTACGGATTTCCATTGTCCCCGCTTAGTGACCGTCCTGACGGAAAAGACAGAGCAATATGGCATTAACCCGGGGCAAATAAAGATAGAAGTGACCGAGCGAGGTTTTATTGATGTGCCGAAAACGCGCCCGGTTATTCAGGCTTTCCGCGAGGCAGGATTTGAAATTGCCATTGATGACTTTGGCACAGGTTATTCTAATTTGCACAATCTGCAATTCCTGAACGTGGATATTCTCAAGATAGATAAGTCTTTTATAGATAACCTGACCACGGACCAGGCCTGCTACCTTATTGCCGAGCATATTATTGAGATGGCGCGCAGCCTGAACCTGAAGACGATTGCTGAAGGCGTCGAGACGGCAGAACAGGTAGCCTGGCTGCAGGCGCGAGGGGTGCAATACTGCCAGGGCTGGTATTTTTCTAAGGCGTTGCCACCGGAAGAATTTATTACCTGGCAGTCCAGACCCGCTAACCGCGCGGCTGCTTTAGCGAACTAACCAGACATGTGCCGATAGTCGGAGGGCGTACGATCGAACTCGCGGCGGAACACCCGTGAGAACGTTTGTTGTGAGACATAGCCGTAATCCATCGCAATATCAAAAATTGGCCGCCGGGTAGCCCGCAGCTCTTTTGCCGCGAGCAGCAGGCGGCGCTGACGAATGTACTCTCCCAGCGTCTGCCGCATCACCGTGCGAAACATTCTTTGCAGATACCATTTTGAATAACCAGATTTTCTGGCAACCACGTCGATGTTCAGCGGCTGATCGATATGCTCATCAATCCATTCTGTCAGCGTATAAATGATGTCCTGGTGTGCCATGGGCCATCCTCCATCAAAGTATTCGATTAGCGGGTTTTGTTGTCGGGGAGTATAATTCCTCAAGTTAACTTGAGGTAAAGAGCATTTTGGAAAAGAAATTACCCCGACTGAAGTCTTTACTCTCGCCAGGCGAAGTGGCGAAGCGAACCGGCGTGGCGGTTTCGGCGCTGCATTTCTACGAGAGTAAAGGGCTGATAAAAAGCACCCGCAACAGCGGAAACCAAAGGCGGTATGCGCGAGATGTGCTGCGTACGGTGGCAATAATTAAGATTGCCCAGCGGATTGGTATCCCTCTGTCCACCATCGGTGAAGCTTTTGGCGTGTTACCGGACGGGCACTCGATCAATAAGAATGACTGGAAGAAGCTCTCATCCCAGTGGCGCGAAGAGCTGGATCGGCGTATTCATACGTTAACCGCATTAAGGAATGAGCTTGATGGCTGCATTGGCTGTGGCTGCCTGTCCGGCGCGCAATGCCCGCTGCGTAACCCTGGTGATAAGCTGGGTGAAGAGGGGACTGGAGCAAGGCTGATCGAGGAGTAAACTCCGGGGCGGCATGCGTTTATCTAACTTGAGAGTATTTGCTGTACGGCAAGAGCCACTCCCTGACCCACTAAAAACTAAAGCGCCCGACTTCGGCGCTTTAGTTTTTTCCCGGTCTTTGTCTTTCGCTCTATCCCGCTTTTCGCAAGGAGGGTTTCCCCGACATCAGCGTCCCTCAATCACACTTTCTCAGGAGGTTCCGGATTGCGCTGACAATTTAAGTGTAGATCCACTCTCCCTGTCTGCAAGTAAAATTTGGTTATTTTTTAATCTATTTTTTATCTCTCATTCACGCAGGTTTACCTATAGTTAACCCATCTGCGAAAACAAAAGGTTAGCCCATGATCATTGTTCATCACCTGAACAACTCCCGTTCCCAACGCGTGCTCTGGATGCTCGAAGAACTTGAACTGCCCTATCAGATTGTGCACTACCAGCGAGAGCCCAGCATGTTTGCGCCGGCATCGCTAAAAAAAGTTCACCCTCTGGGCAAGTCGCCCGTGCTGGAAGATAACGGCAGCGTTATTGCAGAGTCCGGCGCAATCCTTGAGTACCTTCAGGAAACCTACGATACCGAAAGTCGCCTGAAGCCGCTCGCCGCCCAGGACAGGCTTGAGTACCGTTTCTGGCTGCACTATGCCGAAGGTTCGCTTATGCCCCTGCTGCTGATGAAGCTGGTGTTCGCAGGCCTGGGTAAGGCCCCGGTGCCCTGGCTGCTACGCCCGATTGGCAATCTGCTGGGGCAGGGAGTACAGACTGCCTATCTGAATAAGCAAATTCTCACGCATGCGAGATTTATCGAAGAACATCTCGGCAAAACGCCCTGGTTTGCCGGGCAGGCTTTTAGCGCGGCGGACATTCAGATGATTTTTCCGGTGATTGCGCTGCTGACACGAGGCGGCATTAGCGATCTGCCTAATCTCCAGACATGGTTGAAAAATGCGCAAAGTCGTCCGGCCTGGCAGCGGGCGATTCAACAGGGTGGGCCTTTCGGGATCCCCGGCGACTAAGCATCTTACAATTCTGAGAGCCGGCAAAATATAGTACCGGTATCTTGCGTAAGCGTTGCGAAATTGCGCACCGACGACAACGTTTGCGCATGATGTGGTGAATATTTCATCGGGCAGCGTGAATTTGCGTAAAAAGCGGCAAAGTTCGGTTGAAAATGCACTCAGGAAGGCCGGATAATCGTTTGCTTTCATTTTGACGCACAGTTTTTACACGTGGAGTTAAACGTTTGCTTTTTTGCGGCGCCATTTTTGCCGCAATCGCAGTTCAGGGGTCTACTCGAAGTAAACGAGTAGCATGGCGTTTGATCGGCAGCGGGCTGTCATCACGTGGCAAAACGTAATCATAAAAATCTCAGGGGATTTTTCACTATGTCTACACCTTCACCGCGTGCAACCGGCGGTCTTGACGCCTGGTTCAAAATATCTGCGCGTGGCAGCACCGTCCGTCAGGAAGTCGTGGCTGGTTTAACCACCTTCCTTGCGATGGTTTATTCCGTCATCGTTGTTCCCGGCATGCTGGGTAAAGCGGGTTTCCCACCTGCGGCTGTCTTTGTGGCGACCTGTCTGGTGGCGGGCGTCGGTTCGCTGGTGATGGGCCTGTGGGCAAATCTGCCGCTGGCTATCGGCTGCGCGATCTCGCTGACCGCGTTCACTGCCTTTAGCCTGGTGCTCGGCCAGCACATCAGCGTTCCCGTTGCATTAGGCGCGGTATTCCTGATGGGGGTCCTGTTCACTATCATCTCCGCAACCGGCATTCGTAGCTGGATTTTGCGCAACCTGCCGATGGGCGTGGCGCATGGAACGGGCATTGGTATCGGTCTGTTCCTGCTGCTGATTGCCGCGAACGGCGTGGGGCTGGTGATTAAAAATCCTCTCGACGGCTTGCCGGTGGCACTCGGCCATTTCGCCAGCTTCCCGGTGATCATGTCGCTGATTGGTCTGGCGGTGATTATTGGCCTGGAAAAACTCAAGGTGCCGGGGGGCATTCTGCTGACCATCATCGGCATTTCTGTGGTTGGTCTGATTTTCGATCCTGCCGTGCATTTCTCCGGTATTTTCGCCATGCCATCGTTGAAAGACGAAGCGGGCCATTCGCTGATTGGCAGCCTGGATATTATGGGCGCGCTCAATCCTGTCGTGCTGCCGAGTGTTCTGGCGCTGGTGATGACGGCGGTATTCGATGCCACGGGCACCATTCGTGCGGTGGCAGGTCAGGCGAATCTGCTGGATAAAGACGGGCAAATTATCGACGGCGGCAAAGCACTGACCACCGATTCCCTGAGCAGCGTGTTCTCCGGTTTTGTGGGCGCGGCACCTGCTGCGGTTTACATCGAGTCTGCGGCCGGTACTGCGGCGGGCGGCAAAACGGGCCTCACGGCGATCACCGTTGGCGTCCTGTTCCTGCTGATTCTGTTCCTTTCCCCGCTTTCGTATCTCGTTCCTGCTTACGCAACCGCACCAGCGCTGATGTACGTCGGCCTGCTGATGCTGAGCAACGTGGCGAAAATCGACTTTGCTGATTTTGTTGATGCGATGGCCGGTCTGATTACCGCGGTGTTTATCGTGCTGACCTGTAACATCGTGACCGGCATTATGATCGGCTTTGCCTCGCTGGTGATTGGCCGTATCGTTTCCGGTGAATGGCGCAAGCTGAACATTGGCACCGTGGTTATCGCAATCGCGCTGGTGGTGTTCTACGCGGGCGGCTGGGCAATTTAAGAACCGTCTTCTGCGGGCCACGTCTTAGCGGCCCGCATCTTATTACCTTTCAAGTTATTTCCTGTTTCCTTTCGGTGTAGAAAGTTGTTTTATTATTGGAACAACATCCTGCAAAAAGGGTTTCACAACACACCGCGACTAAGGAAAGCATGGAAATCTTCTTTACCATTCTCATTATGACCCTGGTGGTCTCTTTATCTGGGGTGGCAACGCGTATGCTGCCGTTCCAGATCCCCCTGCCTTTAATGCAAATCGCCATCGGTGCGCTACTTGCGTGGCCGCATTTTGGTCTGCACGTTGAGTTCGACCCCGAGCTGTTCCTCGTGCTGTTTATCCCGCCGCTGCTGTTTGCCGACGGCTGGAAGACGCCAACCAATGAATTTTTACACCACGGCAGGGAAATCATCGGCCTTGCGCTGGTGCTGGTGCTGGTTACCGTGGTGGGTATCGGCTTCCTGATTTATTACCTGGTGCCGGGTATTCCGCTGATCCCGGCGTTTGCGCTGGCCGCAGTTCTGTCCCCGACGGATGCCGTGGCGCTTTCCGGTATCGTCGGCGAAGGCCGTATTCCGAAGAAAATCATGGGGATTTTACAGGGCGAAGCCTTGATGAACGACGCCTCAGGCCTGGTCTCTCTGAAGATGGCGGTAGCCGTCGCTGTCGGTACCATGGTCTTTACCGTCGGCGGCGCCACGGTTGAGTTTATGAAAGTGGCCATCGGCGGTTTGCTGGCGGGCATCGCGGTGAGCTGGCTGTACGGGAAATCGCTGCGCCTGATGAGCCGCTGGAGCGGCGATGAGCCAGCGACGCAAATCCTGCTGCTTTTGCTGCTGCCGTTCGCCTCTTATCTGATTGCCGAACATATCGGCGTGTCGGGCATTCTGGCTGCCGTGGCCGCAGGGATGACCATCACGCGTTCTGGCGTACTGCGCAGAGCGCCGCTGGCTATGCGCCTGCGTGCAAACAGCGTCTGGGCAATGTTAGAGTTTGTTTTCAACGGCATGGTCTTCCTACTGTTGGGCTTGCAGCTGCCGGGTATTCTGAAGACGTCCGTCGCCGCGGCTAACGCCGATCCTAACGTAGAACTCTGGATGCTCTTCCTCGATATTGGCATGATTTATATCGCGCTGATCGGCGTGCGTTTCCTGTGGCTATGGTCCATGAAGCGTATCAGCCTGCGCTTTATGAAAAAGCGCCCGCTGGAATTCGGTTCTTTCACCACTCGCGAGCTGGCGATTGCTTCCTTTGCGGGCGTTCGCGGGGCAATCACCCTTGCGGGTGTGCTCTCCATACCCCTATTCCTGGGGGACGGCACGCCTTTCCCGGCCCGCTATGAGCTGATCTTCCTCTCCGCTGGCGTGATTCTGTTCTCGCTGTTTGCGGGGGTAATCATGCTGCCGATCCTGCTGCGCAATGTCGAAGTGGCGGATAAATCCGTGGCTCGCAAAGAAGAACGACTGGCACGTTCAGCCACGGCAGAAGTGGCGATTGTCGCCATTCAAAAAATGGAAGAGCGCCTGGCTGCCGATGTGAAAGAAAACATCGACGATCAGCTGCTCAAAGAGGTGAGCTCGCGGGTTATTGGGAACCTGCGCCGACGGGCCGACGGGCGCAATGACGTTGAAAGCAGCGAGCTGGAAGAGAACCTGGAACGTCGCTTCCGCCTGGCCGCGCTGCGCTCAGAACGCGCCGAGCTGTACCACCTGCGCGCCACGCAAAAAATCAGCAATGAGACGCTGCAAAAATTGCTGCACGATCTCGATTTGCTGGAAGCTCTGCTTATCGAGCAGCATTAATCTCACTGGCCGGGTAACACCGGCCAGAACTCTTTGCAGCAGTCAATCCACGCCTGCGCGCTTTGCGAAATATAGACTCCCTCCCGCCAAATCATTCCTAGTTGCCAGGTTAAATTGCTTTGCAGCGGCAGCCACATTAGCGTGTTTTTATCCAGCTTCTGGCAGACCGGTTCGGGCAGAATGGCAATGCCGATCCCTGCCTGTACCATTGCTGCAAGGAAATCCCATTGCCCGCTGCGTACGGCGATGCGTGGCGTAAAACCATGTTCGTGAAAAAGCTGCATGAGCTGGCGGCTCAGGGAAAAATCTTCGTTGTAGATCAGCAGCGGATGTGCCGCCAGTTCTCCGGGTTCAATGCTGGTGCGACCCAGCCATGGGCCAGATCGGGGCACCAGCACGCACAGCGGGTGGCGGAACAGGGACAGGGAGGAGAAGGCGCTTTGGTCTTCGGCGGGCAGGGCGGTGACGGCTAAATCCAGTTCGCCGTTTAACACGGCCTGCTGCACGGTCAGGCCGCCAAATTCAGCGATTTTTAGTTCAACGCCGGGATAGCGCTGACGGTACAGGCCGATAGGCCCGGTCATCAGCGTGCCGACCATCGGCGGAATGCCCAACCGCAGCACGCCTTTATTCAGATGGTTAATATCGTCTAACTCTGCCTCCAGCAGGCGGAATTCGGACAGAATCGCCAGACCGCGCTGATAAACCACCTGACCGGTATCGGTAAGTAGCAGCTTGCGACCATCGCGGATCAGCAGCGTACAGCCCAGCTCGTCTTCAAGGTTGCGCAACATTTTGCTGATGGTGGGCTGGGTGACAAACATTTTCTCCGCTGCGCGCGTAAAGCTTTGCTGGCGGACCACCTCGACGAAATAGCGCAGCGTTCTGATGTCCATAACTATTCCCGTTAACTATAGTTTTGATGATTTTAATTCATTTCTTGCCGGGTGAGCGGGTAACTATAATTGGCATCTGTGTTTTTTCCGGAGAGCCAGCTCATGGCCGTGGCGTTAAGTCGTATTACGCCTGCAATTCTTACCCGCGTACAGATACCTGTTCAGGTTGCGCTGTATGCCGGATTATTCCTCTTTGCTCAGTGGGTTGTTGAGCGCCTCAGTTTACCGCTGCCTGCCAATCTGGTCGGGATGCTGATGCTTCTGATGCTTATCGTCTGTCGCATCGTGCCTTTGAAATGGGTGCGGGCTGGCTCTCGCTGGCTGCTGGCTGAAATGCTGCTCTTTTTCGTGCCCGCGGTAGTTGCCGTGGTGAATTATGCCCAGCTACTGATGGTGGACGGCTGGCGTATTTTTCTGGTGATTGCCATCAGTACGCTGCTGGTATTAGGCACAACCGCGCTGGTGGTGGACAAGGTTTATCGTTACGAACTGGCGCGTGAAGAACGCAGGCAGGCCCGGGGTGACTAGTTTTCATATCAGCGTCCTGTGCCTTGTCATCACGCTCCTTCTCTATTTTGCCAATAAAAAGCTCTACCGGCGCTTTCGTAAACTCCCTTTGATGCCGCTGGTATTTACGCCTGTTCTGCTGGTAATGCTGCTGATATTTGGCCATATCTCTTACCAGAATTACATGGGCGAAGCGCACTGGCTTTTATGGTTGCTGGGGCCTGCGACCATCGCTTTTGCCGTTCCCGTTTATGACAACCTCGCGGTGATTAAACGCCACTGGATGTCGCTTTCGGCGGGGGTGATCACGGCTACCCTGGTGGCGGTGACCAGTTCGGTCTGGCTTGCCCGTTTGTTTACGCTTTCGGATGAACTCCAGCGCAGCCTGGCCGTACGCTCTATTACCACGCCTTTTGCTCTGGCCGCCGCAAAACCTATCGGTGGGCAGCCGGAACTGGTTGCTCTGTTCGTGGTTGTTACCGGGGTATTCGGCATGGCGGTGGGTGACCTCCTGTTTTTACGTCTTTCTATTCGTGAGGGGATGGCAAAAGGGGCCGGGTTTGGCGCGGCCTCCCACGGCGCAGGAACAGCTCGCTCCTACGAACTTGGCCCGCAGGAAGGCGTGGTGGCAAGCCTTGTGATGATGCTCTCCGGCGTGGTGACTGTGCTGGCTGCGCCACTGGTGGGCTGGTTGCTGTTCTGAACGCTGGGGAAAAACTCCCGGCTCGGGCGAGCCGGGATGACGAGGACTTAGTGCGCGCGACCTTGTTCAATGCCAATTCCGGTCTGAGAGCGGATGAACTGGGCACGGAATTTTTCGCGTTCCAGATTCCCTTCCGGGGTGTTATCGGTAATCGAGAATACCCAGATACCCACGAAGGCCACCAGAATAGAGAACAGTGCCGGGTATTCGTAAGGGAAAATGGCCGTTGCGTGACCCAGCACCTGCACCCAGACCGTCGGGCCGAGGATCATCAGGATCACTGCTGTCAGCAGGCCCAGCCAGCCGCCGATCATCGCGCCCCGCGTGGTCAGCTTCGACCAGTACATCGACAGCAGGATTATCGGGAAATTACAGCTCGCCGCGATGGAAAACGCCAGGCCCACCATAAAGGCGATATTCTGTTTTTCAAACAGAATGCCCAGGCCGATGGCGACCACGCCCAGAATCAACACGGTGATTTTGGAGACGCGGATCTCATCGCGCTCGGAAGCGCCTTTGCGGAACACGTTGGCATACAGGTCGTGTGACACTGCCGATGCGCCCGCAAGGGTTAATCCCGCTACCACCGCAAGTATGGTGGCGAAGGCGACGGCGGAGATAAAGCCCAGGAACAGATTGCCGCCAACGGCGTTGGCAAGGTGAACCGCAGCCATATTATTGCCGCCAATCAGCGCGCCTGCGGCATCTTTAAACGCCGGGTTAGCACCGACCAGCATGATGGCTCCAAAGCCGATGATAAAGGTCAGGATATAGAAATAACCCATAAAACCGGTGGCGTAGAGCACGCTTTTACGTGCTTCACGGGCGTCGCTGACCGTAAAGAAACGCATCAGAATATGCGGCAGTCCGGCGGTACCAAACATCAAGCCCAGGCCCAGGGACAGCGCCGAGATTGGATCTTTCACCAGTCCGCCGGGGCTCATAATGGCCGCGCCCTTCGGATGCACCGCCATCGCTTCGCTGAAGAGGTTATTAAAGCTAAAGCCGACGTGCTTCATCACCATAAAGGCCATAAAGCTTGCCCCGAACAGCAGCAGCACTGCTTTAATGATTTGTACCCATGTGGTGGCCAGCATGCCGCCAAACAGCACATACATCACCATCAGGACGCCTACCAGCACGACCGCAACATGGTAGTTCAGGCCGAACAGCAGCTCGATAAGCTTACCGGCTCCGACCATCTGGGCGATGAGGTAGAGCGCCACAACTACCAGCGAGCCGCAGGCGGAAAGGGTGCGAATCGGTCCCTGCTTCAGACGATAAGAAGCCACGTCGGCAAAAGTGTAGCGGCCCAGGTTGCGCAGGCGTTCGGCAATCAGGAACAAAATGATTGGCCAGCCGACTAAAAAGCCCAGGGAATAAATCAGGCCGTCATAGCCGGAGGTGTAAACCAGCGCCGAAATCCCGAGGAAGGATGCCGCTGACATAAAGTCCCCCGCAATCGCCAGCCCGTTCTGGAAGCCGGTGATATTCCCGCCAGCGGTGTAGTAATCGCTGCGTGAACGCGTTCTTTTGGACGCCCAGTAAGTGATGCCGAGCGTCAGGGCAACGAAAATGACGAACATAATAATGGCCTGCCAGTTCGTCGGCTGGCGCTGCACGTCACCGGTTATGGCGTCGGCAGCCAGCACGGTGGCGGGCAGAACCATCAGAGGGGCAGCCAGCGCTGTCAGAAGGCGTTTCATGGGGCATTTACCTCGCGCATCACAGCCTGGGTCAGACGATCAAATTCCCCGTTAGCGCGCCAGACGTATATTGCGGTCAGCACAAAGGAGATGACGATCACGCCGATGCCGATGGGGATACCCCGGGTAACGCTTGTGCCGGCGTGTAAGGGGGTGCCCAGCCAGCCTGGTGCAAAGGCAATAAGCAAAATAAAGCCGACGTAAATCACCAGCATGATAAGCGAAAGGAGCAGGGCAAACCCTTGCCGTTTTTCGACCAGCTCCCTGAAATGCGCGCTGTCTTCTATCCGCTGATAAATGAGGTCATTCATCACAGAATCTCCAGAGGTGAGGTTGTGTTGTT
The DNA here is from genome assembly GCA_946480445.1 of uncultured Buttiauxella sp. GTDB lineage: Bacteria > Pseudomonadota > Gammaproteobacteria > Enterobacterales > Enterobacteriaceae > Dryocola. The sequence goes on along the minus strand of CAMLJN010000010.1, from coordinate 78,176 downwards.
ATGTTTGCCTTTTTATCCCGCAGAAATACCGCAGGGTGGATAAGCGTAGCGCCCTCCACCGCGGAGGAACGACTCCTGGGTGGAAGGTGTTGCACTTATCCGCCCTGCATCCGGAGATGAGAGGGCGGTATTGTTATGAAGGCATGGTGATAGCTTGTTTTTCTTCCAGCAGTTTTTCGACGACGCCCGGATCGGCAAGCGTTGAGGTGTCGCCAAAGTTGCTGGTATCTCCGGCGGCAATTTTGCGCAGAATACGCCGCATAATTTTGCCGGAGCGCGTTTTCGGCAGCGAGTCGGTCCAGTGCAGCACATCCGGCGTGGCAAGCGGGCCAATCTCTTTACGCACCCAGTTGCGCACTTCGGTATACAGCTCAGGCGTCGGCTCTTCACCGTGGTTTAACGTAACGTAGGCATAAATCGCCTGGCCTTTAATATTGTGCGGAATACCCACCACGGCAGCTTCGGCAACCTTGGGATGTGAGACCAGCGCCGATTCAATTTCGGCGGTACCCAGTCGGTGTCCGGAGACGTTAAGCACATCGTCCACGCGGCCAGTTATCCAGAAATAACCGTCTTCGTCGCGACGAGCGCCGTCACCGCTGAAATACATATTTTTGAAGGTGGAGAAATAGGTCTGCTCAAAGCGCTCGTGATCGCCAAAAAGGGTACGTGCCTGACCCGGCCAGGAATCGGTGATCACCAGATTGCCTTCGGTTGCCCCCTCCTGCGGATGCCCTTCATTGTCGACCAGCGCAGGCTGCACGCCAAAGAACGGACGGGAGGCCGAGCCTGCTTTCAGCTCTGTTGCGCCCGGCAGAGGAGTGATCATAAAACCGCCGGTTTCGGTCTGCCACCAGGTGTCCATCACCGGGCACTTCTCGTTACCGACTTTCTTCCAGTACCATTCCCAGGCTTCCGGGTTAATGGGTTCGCCCACGGAGCCAAGGATGCGCAGCGAAGAACGGTCTGTTCCTTCGATGGCTTTGTCACCCTCGGCCATCAGCGCACGAATCGCCGTTGGCGCGGTGTAGAGAATATTCACTTTGTGTTTATCAACGACCTGCGCCATACGGTTAGGTGCCGGCCAGTTTGGCACGCCTTCAAACATCAGGGTGATCGCGCCGCAGGCCAGCGGCCCGTACAGCAGGTAGCTGTGCCCGGTTACCCAGCCCACGTCTGCCGTGCACCAGTAAACGTCGCCCGGATGATAGTCAAAGACATACTTAAAGGTGGTCGCCGCGTAAACCAGGTAACCGCCGGTGGAGTGCAGTACGCCTTTAGGTTTACCGGTGGAGCCGGAGGTGTAGAGGATAAAGAGCGGATCTTCTGCATTCACCTCCACTGGCTGATGATGGGCGCTGGCTTTTTCGATAAGCTCGTTCCACCACAGATCGCGGCCTTCATGCCACTCAATATTGGCCCCGGTACGTTTGAACACTACGACGTGCTCAACGGTTTTGACATGCGGATTTTTCAGCGCGTCATCGACGTTTTTCTTCAGTGGGATGGCACGGCCGGCACGAATGCCCTCGTCGGCGGTAATGACAAGGCGGGAGCTGGAGTCAATGATGCGTCCGGCAACGGCTTCCGGCGAGAAGCCGCCAAAAATGACGGAGTGCACGGCGCCGATACGCGCGCAGGCGAGCATTGCAACGGCCGCTTCTGGCACCATTGGCATATAGATCGCCACCACATCGCCTTTTTTAATGCCGAGATCCACCAGAGTGTTGGCGAAACGACAGACATCACGATGCAGCTCGCGGTAGGTGATATTTTTGCTCTGGGACGCATCGTCGCCTTCCCAGATAATCGCCGTCTGGTCGCCGCGCTCTTTCAGATGGCGATCCAGGCAGTTGGCCGCCAGATTAAGCGTGCCGTCTTCGTACCAGCGTATAGAGATGTTTCCCGGAGCAAAGGAGGTGTTTTTCACCTTCTGATAGGGTTTTATCCAGTCGAGGATTTTGCCCTGTTCGCCCCAGAAAGCGTCCGGGTTCTGCACGGACTGCTGGTACATAGCGTGATATTGTTCAGGATTGATCAGGCAGTGTTCCGCAATATTTGCGGGAATGGCGTGTTTGTGTTGTTGTGTCATGGCTTTTTTTCTCCTTTAGTATGTTAATAATATGTCAAGCAAACGTTAATTATAGGGGTATTGATAGCTTTGTTTACTTTTTGGGCGACAGATCACGCATTGATTAATTTGTTGAAAAGTTAATCAAATGAATGACTCGGGAGAAATTTTTCAAAAAAAATATTATTTTAAAAAGCAGTTTTTAAAATTATTCCATAACAAGAGGTTATGGCAGATTAAATGACTAAAGTTCTGTTTAAGTATGCATTTTGAGTGAATATCCCTGAATCTACAGGGTTGCGTAGCATGGTGTTCAAATGATACTCATACGTCCGCAGTAATTACCCCTCGTAACCCCCGACGTTTGCCATCCCCCTTTTTATGTTTGTAACCTTCTCATACGGCTGCAGCACGGGAATGGCGTTTATTGAGGAATAAATCGTTATGAAGCAACCAAAGGTCAGTCTTGCCTGGCAGATCCTGCTGGCGCTGGTGCTGGGTATCGCGCTGGGAAGCGTTCTACATTACCAAAGTGACAGCCGCGAATGGCTCATCACCAATCTGCTCTCGCCGGCCGGTGATATTTTTATTCACCTGATTAAAATGATCGTCGTCCCTATTGTTATTTCAACGCTTGTCGTCGGCATCGCAGGCGTAGGCGATGCCAAACAGCTGGGCCGTATCGGCGCGAAAACCATCCTTTATTTCGAAGTGATCACGACAGTTGCCATTATCCTGGGGATTACCCTGGCGAATGTGTTCCAGCCGGGACACGGCATTGATATGTCGCAGCTTGCCAGCGTGGATATTTCGAAATACCAACACACCGCCGAAGATGTTCAGAGCCATGCGCACGGGTTAATGGGGACGATCCTCTCCCTGGTTCCTACGAACATTGTCGCGTCGATGGCGAAAGGTGAGATGCTGCCGATTATCTTCTTCTCGGTGCTGTTTGGCCTTGGGCTGTCATCGCTGCCTGCGACGCATCGGGAACCGCTGGTGACCGTGTTTCGTTCCATCTCCGAAACCATGTTTAAAGTCACCCATATGGTGATGCGCTATGCCCCGATCGGTGTCTTTGCGCTGATCTCTGTAACGGTGGCGAACTTTGGCTTTGCTTCTTTGTGGCCGCTGCTCAAACTTGTGCTGCTGGTTTACTTCGCCATTCTGTTCTTCGCGCTGGTGGTGCTGGGTGCGGTCGCTCGTCTGTGCGGTTTACGCGTCTGGATTTTGATCCGTATCCTGAAGGACGAACTTATTCTCGCTTACTCCACGGCGAGCTCCGAAAGCGTGCTGCCGCGTATTATTGAGAAGATGGAAGCCTATGGCGCGCCCGCGTCAATCACCAGCTTTGTGGTACCAACCGGCTATTCCTTTAACCTGGACGGTTCAACTCTTTACCAGAGCATTGCGGCTATCTTTATCGCCCAGCTGTACGGTATTGAACTGTCGCTTGGTCAGGAAATCATTCTCGTCCTGACGTTAATGGTGACCTCGAAAGGAATCGCTGGCGTGCCGGGTGTTTCCTTTGTCGTGCTGCTGGCAACGCTTGGCAGCGTGGGGATCCCGCTGGAAGGCCTGGCGTTTATCGCAGGTGTGGATCGTATTCTCGACATGGGGCGTACGGCACTTAACGTGGTAGGCAATGCGCTGGCTGTGCTGGTCATCGCTAAGTGGGAACACAAGTTCGACCACAAAAAAGCGGCGGCTTACGAGCAGGAGATGCTGGGGCATTATTCTGATAAAGCGAACAGTTAATCGCCAGAGATACCCCTCACCCCGGCCCTCTTCCTTGCAGGAAGAAGAACGCGGGGTGAGGGCGTTCTGACTTGCCGCCTTAGCCCGCCGCGCTTTCGCGCAGGCTGGCTTTCAGCTTGCTGTACTCCTCAATGACATACTGCTCGGCGGCTCGCTGATCGGCAATCGGCTCGACCCGCACGGCGCAGTATTTGTACTCCGGCGTTTTGGTAATTGGGCTGAGGTTTTCCGTCACCAGCTCGTTACAGGCCCCAATCCACCACTGATACGTCATATAGACCGCACCTTTATTAGGGCGCTCGCTCACGTTTGCTCGCGTGATGACTTTCCCTTTGCGCGAATGCACCCAGATCAGCGCTTCGTCTTCAATGCCCAACCGTTGGGCGTCGTCGATGTGGAGCTGTGCATAGCCTGGTTCATCCGCCAGCGCAGCCAGGGCCGCGCAGTTGCCGGTCATCGAACGGCAGGAGTAGTGCCCGACCTCACGCACCGTTGAAAGCACCATCGGGTACTCTTCGGTGACGCGATCGATAGGCGGAGCCCAGTCGCAGGTGAAGAACTGACCCAGACCGTTGGGCCTGTCGAACTTGCCGTCATACAGGAATGAGGTGCCCTGATCTTGCGGGCCTTCATCGCGACATGGCCACTGGATATAGCCAAGCTCGCCCATCTTCTCGTAGGTTGCACCGAAGAAGTCCGGGCACAGATGCCGCATCTCGTCCCAGATTTCCTGGGTATTGTTGTAGCGCATCGGGTAGCCCATGCGGGTGGCGATTTCACTGATAATCTGCCAGTCCGTTTTCAGATCCCATTTCGGTTCAACGGCCTTAAAGAAGCGCTGGAAGCCACGGTCGGCGGCGGTGAAGACACCTTCATGTTCACCCCAGGAGGTGGATGGCAAAAGCACATCCGCAGCGGCGGCGGTTTTGGTCATAAAGATGTCCTGCACGATCACCAGGTCAAGATCGGCAAAGGCCTGACGAACAGCCGAAAGCTCTGCGTCCGTTTGCAGCGGATCTTCTCCCATGATGTAGGCAGCATGGACTTCACCGTGCGCCACGCGGTGCGGCAGCTCGCTGATGCGATAGCCCATCTGTTCCGGAAGCGAGTCGAGACCCCAGGCTTTGGCGAATTTTGCTCGCGTTTCCGGGTTTCTCACATACTGGTTGCCAGGGAACATATCCGGCAGCGCCCCCATATCGCAGGCGCCCTGCACGTTATTTTGCCCGCGCACCGGGTTAACGCCCACGTTAGCTTTACCCAGATTGCCGGTCATCAGCGCAAGGCTAGTCAGCGAGCGCACGGTTTCCACGCCCTGATAGAACTGGGTGACTCCCATGCCCCACAGGATAGTTGCCGTTTTCGCCTTCGCGTACATGCGCGCCGCAGCGCGAATATCCGCAGCCTTCAGCCCGGTAATCTCCTCAACGGACTCCGGCGTGTAGCCCGCGACAATTTTGCGGTACTCGTCGAAACCTTCCGTACGCGCAGCCACAAAGGACTGGTCATAGAGATTTTCTTCGATAATGACATGGCCGATAGCATTAAGCAGGGCGATGTTCGAGCCATTTCTCAACTGCAAATGCAGATCGGCGATACGCGCGGTTTCAATTTTCCGCGGATCGATAACGATAATCTGCGCCCCTTTCTGCTTCGCTTTAATCACGCGATTCGCGACGATAGGGTGTGAATCAGCCGGGTTATACCCGAAGACAAAGACTAAATCGGTGTCCTCAATCTCAACGATTGAGTTGCTCATAGCGCCGTTACCGACCGATTGGTGCAGACCTGCAACCGAAGGGCCGTGTCAGACGCGAGCGCAGCAGTCAACGTTATTCGTTCCAATAACGGCGCGCGCAAATTTTTGCATGACATAGTTAGTCTCATTGCCTGTGCCACGGGAAGAACCGGTGGTCATAATGGCATCGGGGCCGTACTTGGCTTTGATTTCGCTCAGGCGAGTGCTGACGTACGTCAGGGCTTCATCCCAGCTAACTGATTCCAGCTTGCCGCCTTTCTGACGACGGATCATCGGGGTTTTAAGACGCGGGGTAAGGATTTTTGTATCGTTAATAAAATCCCAGCCGTAATAGCCTTTCAGGCACAGATCGCCCTGATTGGTTTTACCCTGAGCGCCCAGTGCCTTGACGATCTTCCCGTTATCGACCACAAGGTTGATTTTGCAACCTGAGGCGCAATAGGGGCAAACCGTGACGACTTTTTTCATCGTGTTGCTCCAGTCAATGCAGTTATCGGTATGTGACACCTGAAACTTTCGTCACATCTGCCCCCTTAATGCATTATCTATGCCATATAAAGAACAGGGGATTAAACACGGTCGCTGCGGCGATAAACGCGGTTACTGCCTGACGAAAAGCAGGGCATCGTCAAAAGTGACGTGTCGATTTTTTTCGCCTTTATGACGCCGCCTGCGATTTCGCAGTGCCCCTTCACAATGGCTCATGCAGACTCAAGGGCGGTCTTATGCCGCAGAATAAAATCAAGCGGGCGATATAAGTAGCGGAGGACGAGGTTGCGGTTTTCTGCTCTGAGCGGACATGTTTTTGACGTCACTTTTGTCTTATTGGGTTGGTAATGCTGGAAGCCGTACTCTACGCGGCCAGGGTCAGGTACTTCCGTCGAGCTTATTCATGAAGAAAATAATGGGACATAAATAATATAAATAATGAATGGGTGCTTAAGGTTTGTCCCTTTCTCCCGGCAAGTCGGGCGGGGCGAACCCCGCCCGTGAGCGTTAGTTTACAAGTTCGCAAGCTAACTTCGCCACAACTTCCTGTGTGCCCGTCTTTATTTTTATCTCGCACAAATTACGGCGCGTTAATAAAGTAATAGCTATTAATGTTATGCAAAAAATTAATAAGCACAGGACAACAGTTTTTATGGGCTTCATGCCTTTTACTCCTTGCCATATGGCGAGCAAGAGGCTAATCTCAACTTGTTGGGGTTGAGGGATAGCCTCGGGTTAACGTCAATGTTGCCCGGGGCTTTCTTATTCTTAACTCTGCAAGAATATCCCTCGCTTATGCTCAGGACTGAAAGCCCTAAGCACCCATCGCGTAGTTTACCTGGCTTTTTGTTATTTGGAATAAAAACGGCAATGTAATTTATCGCCCGACTATTACATTTATTTTGTAATTTGTGTCGCAAAATTTAATTCATTATTTTAAATTATAGATAAGCGACGAAGTATTCATGTTCATACGGACGGGAAATTAAAATGCTGACGATATTTATAGCCCGCCAGCCCCTGTTTTGCCTTAGGTCTTGCTGACGATGCGTGGCAATGGGTTTAAAAAACGTCTGGCGTGGCCTTCATCGAGCGCCTGAGCGTCGTATCACGGCAGCCAAAAACGCAGATAAGCCCTGGGCGCCAGCAAATGCCTGCCTGGGGCGGCAGCCAGCGGGCCGCATCGGCCGGATAGCGAAAGGCTTCGTAAGCCGCTCAACCAGCTCTATCTTACTCACGGGCTGCGCTGCATCAGGCGGTGCTGGCTGGTGCAATAGCGCGAGTTGTTAGCTGGATTAAAAATCGCAGAAAGGTCAAGGCAGAACAATTGACTCGGCACCCGGAACCAGACATTAATAGAAAGCCCCTTCCAGTAACCAGGAGGAAGCGGGTGGGATTTGGACTAAACCCTCAGCAGCCTTAGTTATTGATATGCACCTCACTAATCATCCTGTAGCAAGGACTTAGCCCCTCTGCAAAGAGGGGCTAACTTTGCTTACCTACCAGTTTTGGCATCTGATTTTTGTGCATTTTGTGCGATAATTCCTGCGTTTATTCCTGGTTTAAGTTACCCATCCATGACGTTTTTCGCTTTCCGCAGGACCCCTGCACTACTTCCGCTGTGGCTTTCTCTTGGTATTGTTGCAGTCGTAAATGTTTTATTCTCGCCCGCACACGTGATGTTCCAGCGTCTGTTTCTGTTTGCGTTGCTGATGCTCTCTTTTGCGCTGATTAAGCGACGCCGCCTACGCGTGCTGATTGCTGCTCTGCCGATGATGGTCATCGCATGGGATGTGATGCTTTCTATATACGCGCATCAAACCTTTGGCAGCGAATTCAGCTACGGTTTTGCTATGAGCGTGCTGGAAAGCTCGACCGGTGAGATGCTGGCGATGCTCGGTTTATATCTCCATTATGGACTGGGATTTATTGTCTTAACGGGCCTGCTGCTCAGTGCCGTGTGGTACACGCCGCGGCTCCCGGGAAAATGGCGTCCTCGTTTGCCCTTATATTGCCTGATGCTGACGCTCACGGTGAACATTGGTCAGGCGGTGGCGCACAGCATTCGTAAAAATAGCCACAGCAGTATTACCGCGCGGGTGATTAACTACACGCCGGTCAGCAACATAAAATTTTTTATGCAGGCGTGGAACGATAAACGTCTGATTGCCCAAATATCCCGAACCATCCCTGATTATCCTGTGCATACATGGGATACGGGCATTGATACCTACGTGGTGGTGGTCGGCGAGTCAGCCAGGGCAGAAAACATGCATTTCTATGGCTATCCGAGAGACACAACTCCCGTGCTGGATAGCCAACGTTCACAGGTGCTGTCCTGGCGCCAGGCCATCAGTCCGGCACCGGTTACCATCACCGCCGTGCCGCTGACCCTGAGCGCAGATTATGTCGTCGGCCACGACCAGAAACACTATTCGGATAACCTGATCAACCTCGCCAATCGTGCTGGCTATTACACTTCCTGGTTCAGCAAGCAGGGTATCGTCGGCGATTACAACAACGCCATCACGGGCATTGCCACCAACGCCCGGGAGAAAAAATGGCTTCAGAGTGATTATGACGATACCTTGCTGCCGGAATTAAAGCAGGCCCTTCACCGCGGCGGTAAGCAGATGATTATGCTGCATCTTTACGGTAGCCACGAGCCTGAGTGCAGTCGTTTCCCCTCCGAAGAAGCACTATTTTATGACGGCGACGACGGCGTTGATGCCTGCTATGACAACTCTATTCGCTATACTGACAAACTCCTCGGGGAAATGTTTAGTCTGCTTGAAGGCCACCGTGCCTCGCTGATTTACTATTCGGATCATGCGCTTGAACGAGATCCTGCTAAGCATGTTGTTTATTACCACGGCGGGGTGAAGCCCAGCCAGCATGCCTATCAGGTTCCTATGTTTATCTGGTACAGCAAGCGGGTGGCCGGGGGAGAAAGCGGCGAGGTGAACGACCTTTATTCAACCGCGAATAATTTCCAGCTAATGCGTTACTGGCTGGGTATTGGCCTGCCGGATGAAAAGCTTCCCGGCACCCTTAAAGAGCGCGCAAAGCAGCTTGCCGGATCGGTCCCCGTACTGGACACCACCAATACGGTGTATGACTGGCACAAGCTTCGTCGCTAAAGACGGCTGCGGGGGATTTGAGAATCCTCCGCTGTCGCATCTTCTTGCCCTTAAATAGGCTAGGGCCAGTCACCTTCTGAGACTGGCTTATGAACAGATACTCCATCGCGCTGCTGTTTTGTACCCTGACCCTATCAACGCTTGCCCGTGCCGACGCGCTCGACGGCCTGTTTGACAATTCCATCGTCAGTTCAATTTCTCAGGCTATCAACGACGCTTACAACCCGGACGACAGCCGCCATCAAAACGATGACGACCGCCGCTGGGATGAGGAAGGCAGACAGCAAAACTCAGACGATCGGCGTCGCTATGAGGATCGCCGTCGTCAGCTGGAAGACCGACGCCGACAGCTGGACGATCGGCAGCGTCAGCTGGATGAGCAGCGCCGCCAGCTTGAAGAAGACGAGCGCCGTCTGGATGAGGATTATCGCTAGTTTGGGGTGTGGCCAGCCGGTGGAGAGGGGCTGCGCAGTCCGGCAACATAGCTCTTAATCCACGCAGATCTCCAGCCCATCAAACCCCGCTTCAAATCCGGCGGGCAGCTCATTGTCCATTAGCCAGCAGTCGAACCGGTGGCTGATGTGGGTGAGGATCACGCGTGGGCAGCCAATTTGTTCATTCAATACGATGACCGTATTTAAATCGCAGTGGTTGTTCGCCGTCTCTTTGCGCGGCTCGTGGCTGCAGTCAATGACCATGATCTGCGGTGTGTTGGTGACCAGAAATTTGCGCGTTTTTTCGGGCAAACCTGCGGTATCGCTGAGCCATGCCACGCTGCTGTGCGGCGTTTCAAACAGATAGCCGAAGGTGAGTCTGGAGTGGTTCAGCGGCAGGGGCGTCACGCGCAAAGCCTGAAGGGTGAACCAGACAAAGGGCTCAAGCGTATGGCTGAAGTCCAGGATACCGGGGTGTTTGAAGAGGTCATCGCAGCCTTGCTCGTCCGGCGGGCCGTAAACCCGGATTTTCTCGCCCACACCCCAGCGTAGCGGGAACAGGCCCTGAACGTGATCCATATGGTAATGCGTCAGTAAAAACTGCTTTATCTCTTCCGGCTGCCAGCTGTCCATCAGGTTCGGAATGCCTGCGTCCAGCAGCGTGACGGCCCCGTTGAATTTCACTATGGCGCTACAGGCCCTGCGGCGATATTGCTGATTTGCGCGGGCGCGCTCGCAGGCAGCACAGTGGCAGCCGAATGCGGGCACAAGCTGCGCGCCACCGGTGCCGCTAAGCGTTATCTTCAGGCTCATTCTGTGTCTCCACAGGTTTGGTAAAGCGAAAATGGGTTTGCTGATAGCCTTCTCGCTCGTAAAAGCGGTGCGCGTCCAGTCGCCCGGTGCTGGTGGAAAGCTCGGTCAGCTCTGCTCCGGCAGCGCGCGCCTGATCCTCTGCCCATGCCAGTAATCTGCTGCCGACGCCGTGGCCGCGCGCCTGCGGCATCACCACCAGTTCCTGGATCTCGCCGATCCAGTTCACATGGTGCAGGTGAAACTGCATATGCAGGCCGATCATGCCGACAACGTCGCCGTTAATCAGGGCAAGCTGATAGCGTAAGTGGCGATCTTCCAGATTAGCCTTAAAACCGACGTTAAACGCCTGCCGGTTAAACTCCGCCTGTTTAAGCTCGCAAATCAGGACGTAAACGGCATCGCTGTCGGCCACGGTGGCGCGGCGTAATTCAACGGAATCAGACATGGCGTGGCTCCTTTGGCCGAAAGTGAACAACGTTGGCGTTGCGCTGGCTGTTCACCAGGCGCAGAAACGCTTCGACAGACTGTAACAGACTGCCGTCGTTATTGAGTAGCAGACACTCATCCAAATCAGGAGCATAGAAGGCCGCCCGCTGGAGTCGCTGCTCGATTTGCTGGGGTGTTTCCCGGCCTCGTTGTTCCAGCCTTTTGCGTAGTACCTCACCAGAAACATGCAGGCAAATCGGCACCAGCGCGTCGCCATAGCGGTCACGAGCCTGGCTGAGATGCTGCCGCGATCCGTTCACCACGACGTCGAAACCCGACTCCAGCCAGATATCCAGCTCCACGCCGATGCCATAGCTTTGCTGATGCGCCTGCCAGCTCAGGGCAAACAGCCCCTGCTGTCTGCGTTGAGCAAACTCTTTCTCGCTCAGTGAAATATGGTTTTCACAGCCCGCGTCGGCGTCCCGCGTAATGTAGCGATGCGCCACCAGCAGTTGATGATGCTCCTGCTGACGCAGCGCGTTCAGCAGGCTGTCTTTTCCTGAGCCGGAAGGCCCCATCAACCAGACCATTTTGCTCATCAGAACACCCGCGTTCCCTGACGCCAGACGTGGCCGACGTGGATGTGATCGCCATGCTGATGTGCCAGCACCATATCTGCACGTTTACCTTCGGCCAGCACGCCACGATCGGCCAGATGCAGTGCTTTTGCCGGATTGCGCGTCACCAGCGCGACCGCCTGCGGCAGGGTGAAGCCGTTGGATTCGTCGTGCGCCACGCGGAAAGCGGCATCCAGCAGGCTTGCCGGATAATAATCCGACGAGAGAATATCCAGCAGCCCGGCCTGTGCAAGCTGGTGGGCTGCCACGTTCCCGGAATGCGAGCCGCCGCGCACAATGTTTGGTGCGCCCATCAGCACGCTCATTCCGTTCAGGCGTGAAGCCCGGGCAGCTTCAAGCGTTGTGGGAAATTCGGCGATGACGCTACCTAACTTGCGGGATTCCTCTACGTGAGCGGCAGTTGCGTCATCGTGGCTGGCGAGGGCGATATTGCGCGCCCGACATTCGGCGGCTATCGCCTGGCGATTTGGCTGTGACCAGCGTGCGGCCAGAGCGATCTGCTCGGCTTCATAGCTGTCCATTTCCGCGTCGCTCATCTGGTATTTGCCCTGGTAGTACTCGCGGTACCTGGTGAGGTTGGAGAACTGGCGCTGGCCCGGAGAATGGTCCATGAGCGACACCAGCGAGACGCCGCCCCGGTCGATCAGCTGCTGGAAGAGCGGAAGCGTGGTAGGGTGCGGCAGTTCGCAGCGCAGATGCAGCCTGTGCTCGGCACGGTTTATCCCTCGCTGCTGGCTGTGCATCACCGCGTTAATCATCTTCTCTACGTTTTCCAGCCGGTCGCCGCCGTCACGCACGTCACCCAGCGCTACCGCATCCAGCACGGTGGTAATACCGCTTGCCACCATCAGCGCGTCGTGGCTGCTCATCGCCGAATGGGCTGGCCAGTCGACCTTCGGGCGCGGGGTAAAGAATTTGTCCAGGTTATCGGTGTGCAGCTCGATAAGTCCCGGTAGCAGCCAGCCGCCTTCACCGTCGAACGCCTGGGGGAGCTGGCTCGGGCCGTCGGCATAGGCGCGGATCGCGCCGTCGGCGAGCTCCAGAGAACCTTTCACCACTTCGTTTTCCAGCACCAGTTTGACGTTATTAATAATCATGTTGTGCCTCGACGCTTGCCATAGAGTGCAGACGATCTGCCACCTGGTTGCGCACTGCCTCATCGTGGAATATCCCGACGATAGCCGCGCCACGCGCTTTTGCTTCCAGAATGAGCGATACCACGGCGGCGCTGTTTCTCGCATCCAGCGAGGCGGTAGGCTCATCAAGCAGCAGAATCGGGTAATCAACGATAAAGCCGCGGGCGATATTCACTCGCTGCTGCTCGCCGCCGGAAAACGTAGAAGGCGCAAGGTTCCACAGGCGCTCCGGGACGTTCAGGCGCGTTAACAGCGCGGTGGCTTTGCTGGCACAGGCTTCACGCGTTACGCCCAGATCCAGCAACGGTTGCATCACCACTTCCAGCGCCGAAATACGTGGGATAACACGCAAAAACTGGCTCACCCAGCCGATGGTCTGGCGGCGCACCGCCAGCACGTCGCGCGCCGGAGCCTGCACGATATCCAGCCAGCTCTCGTTATGCCTCACCCAGATATGGCCTTCATCGGGCAGATAGTTTGCGTACAGCGAGCGCAGCAGGGTGGATTTCCCGCTGCCGGAATGGCCGTGTAGCACGACGCACTCACCGCCTTTCACCTCAAGCGAGGCGCCTGCCAGCACCGGCAAACGGATGCCGTGCTGATGGTGTAACACAAAGGTTTTACTCAGGTTTTCAACCCGTAATCTGGTCATGTTACGCATCCGCTTTTAGTTGCTAAGGACAGAAGAAACAAGCAGTTGAGTGTACGGATGGTGCGGATCGTCGAGCACGCGATCCGTCAGTCCACTTTCCACTACGTGGCCCTGCTTCATTACCAGCAGACGGTCGGCCAGCAGCCGCGCGACGCCCAAATCGTGGGTGACGATGACCACGGCAAGATTCAGCTCACGCACCAGGCCCCGCAGCAGGTCGAGCAGACGGGCCTGGACGGACACATCCAGCCCGCCGGTCGGCTCGTCCATAAAGACCAGTTTCGGGTGCGTGACCAGATTGCGGGCTATTTGCAGGCGCTGCTGCATACCGCCGGAAAAGGTTGTTGGCAGGTCGTCGATGCGCGAGGCGGGTATTTCGACCTCCTCAAGCCAGCGTTGGGCGGTGGCGCGAATTTCGCCGTAGTGACGTGCCCCCGTTGCCATCAGCCTTTCGCCTATATTGCCGCCTGCCGAGACGTGGCGGCGCAGACCGTCCATCGCATGCTGATGCACCACGCCCCATTCGGTGCGCAGCAGGCGTCGGCGCTCGCCTTCGCTCATGCCGTATAAAGACGAGCCCCGATAGATAACCTCACCGCTTTGTGGTGCAAGACGGGCTGAAATCGCCTTCAGAAGCGTTGTTTTGCCGGAACCTGATTCGCCAACGATGCCCAGCACTTCGCCGGGATACAGTTCAAAAGAAACATCGCTGAAGCCTTTGCCGGGCGCGTAAAGGTGCGTCAGGTGAGTGACCGAAAGAAGGGGGTGAGTCATTGGCAGGCAGCCTTGCTGTTCTGGCGGCAGAAATCGGTATCGGAGCAGACGAACATGCGGTTTCCCGCGTCATCCAGCACCACTTCATCGAGATAGCTGTGTTGCGATCCGCAAAGGGCGCAGGGTTCATCCCACGCCTGGACGGTGAACGGATGATCGTCAAAGTCCAGGCTTTCCACGCGGGTAAACGGCGGTACGGCGTAGATGCGTTTTTCACGTCCGGCGCCGAACAGTTGCAGCGCGGGCATCATGTCCATTTTTGGGTTGTCGAATTTAGGAATGGGGGACGGGTCCATCACGTAACGATGGTTCACCTTCACCGGGTAGGCGTAGGTGGTGGCGATATGCCCGAAGCGGGCAATATCTTCGTACAGCTTCACCTGCATCACGCCATATTCTTCCAGTGCGTGCATGGTGCGGGTTTCCGTTTCGCGCGGCTCGATAAAACGCAGCGGTTCGGGGATGGGAACCTGGTAAATCAGGATCTGATCTTCGGCAAGCGGCGTTTCCGGGATGCGGTGGCGGGTCTGAATGAGCGTGGCGTCTTCGGTACGTTCGGTCGTATTAACGCCGGTCACGCGCTTAAAGAAGTGGCGAATCGAGACGGCGTTGGTGGTGTCGTCCGCGCCCTGGTCGATGACTTTTAGCACATCGGCCTCGCCAATCACGCTGGCGGTAATTTGGATCCCGCCGGTTCCCCAGCCATAGGGCATCGGCATTTCGCGTCCGCCAAACGGCACCTGGTAGCCCGGGATTGCCACCGCTTTTAGGATGGCGCGGCGGATCATGCGTTTCGTTTGTTCATCCAGGTAGGCAAAGTTATAGCCGTTCAGGTTAGCCATTTTCGCGCTCCTTAATCAGGCGGTTAAGCAGTTCCAGCTCGGCCTGGAAATCCACGTAGTGCGGCAGCTTGAGGTGGGAGACAAAACCGGCGGCTTCGACGTTATCCGCATGCGAAAGCACAAACTCTTCATCCTGGGCCGGGCCTGCTACCGTTTCGTTGTAGTCCGGTGCCTGCAGCGCGCGGTCGACCAGCGCCATGGCCATTGCTTTACGTTCGCTCATGCCGAACACCAGCCCGTAGCCACGAGTGAAGTGTGGCGGTTCGTTTTCAGGCGCGACAAATCCGTTGATCATCTCGCACTCTGTCATTAGCAGTTCGCCGACGTTTACCGCGAATCCCAGCTCTTCCGGGATAATTTCAATATCAACGTAGCCGCTGCGAATTTCGCCCGCGAACGGATGATTGCGCCCATAGCCGCGCTGTGTGGAGTAGGCCAGCGCCAGCAGATAGCCTTCATCGCCGCGCACCAGCTGCTGCAAACGCGATGACCGTGAGCACGGGTAAACCGGCGGGGTGCGGGTAATATCGTCCGGCTGTTCGCCGTTATCTTCTTCAGCCTTTGCTAGGCCCTGGCGCGCCAGCAGGCTGAAAACATGTGGGGCCGGTTCTTGCTCACCATCATTGGTTTTCAGGGCCGGAGCCTCGCCGTTTGCCAGCAAAGCGAAGTCCAGCAGACGGTGGGTGTAATCGTAGGTTGGGCCGAGCAGCTGGCCGCCGGGGACATCTTTGTAAGTGGCGGAGATGCGGCGCTCCAGGCGCATCTTTGCGGTTTCCAGCGGCTGGCTGACCGCAAGACGGGGCAGGGTGGTGCGGTAGGCGCGCAGCAGAAAGATCGCCTCCACCATATCGCCGCTGGCCTGCTTAATCGCGAGCGCTGCCAGTTCGCGGTCGGCGATACCGCCTTCTGTCATCACGCGGTCAACGGCAAGCCCGAGCTGTTGATCGATCTGTGCGACGCTAAGCTCCGCAAGGTTCTGGTCGCCACGACGATGGTGTTCCTGTAAGGCGTGGGCGGCGGCGATGGCCTTCTCGCCCCCTTTGACGGCGACGTACATCAGCACACCTCCACATGCGTGGTGCGGGGAATGGCCAGCAGGCGCTCGCCGCAGGTAAGAAGTAAATCAATGCCCAGCGGAAACGGGTGCGGCCGTTCGGTTAATTCATGGATCACGCAGTCCGGCAGCTGCGGGGCAATCATGCGTTCCTCGGCGATACCCGCGCCTGTCAGACGCAGCATACGGCCACCGCTCAGGCTGCTGACCTGCAAAATCAGCGTAGCGCTGGTGTCCGGGGCCACGTCTGTCCCCTGCGCCAGGGCGTTAAGCTGGGCGGAGGAGATGGCTTCGCTGGCGACGGCGAACTTTGCCTGCTCCGGCGTAGCGCAAACGGGGGCATTAGTGTGAAAGCGAACATTCTGTATCGCGGCTTCATTTTCCAGCGCGTCGGCAATCCACACCGGCGTGTCGTTATCGGCAAGCGTCAGCAGCACGCTGGTGGAGGCGATGTTGAACGGCGCCCAGCCTTGAGTCAGCGAGTGCAGCGCGACGATCGCACCCGGCTCGCTCATCGCCTTTAGCAGGCGGCGAAAGCTTTGTTGGGCGTCCTGCACGGGCAGGGTGAAAGCGGTCATCAGGGTCATGCGTTATCTCCGCGAACCAGAGTAAAGAAGTCGACGCGGCTGGTATTGACCTCGGCGCGTCGTTTGGCCAGACGCTGCTCCCGGTTTGCCGCCAGCGGCGCAATTAAGGTTTCCTGTAAGGAATGAAAATGTTCTTTGTCCTGCAGCAGAGCGTCGATGACAGCGCAGCGCTCGGCGTGAGCTTTATCTCGTCCCAGCAGATAGCTGTAGCCATAAATACCTTTGCTAAGCTGCACCACGGCGCGGGTCAGCGTGGCATCTCCGGCAAAAAAGCGCTGGCCTGTTGCGCCCATGCGCGCCTGAATCTGCACCAGCCCCATTTCCGGCTGGCGGATAATCTGGTATTCGGGGTTTAAATTCAGTTCTGCCCAGCGGCCTGCCAGTTCTTGTGGAAGGCTGTGGGCCAGCACGGCCATCCACTGGCGGCGCTGGTTTTCGTCAAAATGCTGAGCGTCCATTTAGTGCTCCATGGTGAATTCAATCATGTCGGCGCGGGTCAGGCTGACGGAGTATTCCGCGGGGGTCGTCTCGCCTTCCCGGTGGTTTAAGGTGCGCACGCACAGCAGCGGAGCCATGTTGGGGATTTCCAGCAGGCGGCTCTCTTTGGCCTGGGCGCGGCGGGCGCTGATACGGGTTTGTGTGCGTTGCAGAGTTATGCCGAGGCGGGCCTGAATAACCTCGTGCAGCGAACCGCTATTGAACTGTTGCAGCGCGGGCCACCAGGCAAGCTCAGCAAAGTAATGGTCAATCAGGCAGACTGCGATGCCGTTTACGCGGCGCAGGGTGCGCAAATGAATAATGTCATCGCCTTCCGTGACGCCCAGCGCGTCAGCCACATGGCTGGAGGCGGGCCGCAGCACCGCTAAAAGTTTTTCGCTGGTGGGATGGCTGCCCTGGTCGAGCAGGTTCTGACTAAAACGCGCCTGAGCGTTGAGGGGGTAATCGAACGGGCGCATCAGCACCAGCACGCCTACGCCCTGGCGGCGCTGCACCCAGCCTTTTTCCACGAGCTGGTCGATGGCCCGGCGCAACGTGTGGCGGTTCACTGCGTAACGTGCAGCAAGCTGGCTTTCTGCGGGGAGATAGTCACCGCAGCGGTAGTTTTTACGCAGCTCCTGCTCAAGCAGGGCGGCGATTTCCTGGTAGCGCGTAGGGTAGCTGGTCGGATGTCTGGATAAGTGCATCGTTAACAAAGCCTCGCTAGATAAAGTGTTTACGCAGACGCTGGGACAGGAAATCCAGCAGGCTGACGGTGATGATAATGACTATCATCAGGGCGCAGGTTTGCTGGAACTGGAAGCCACGGATAGCCTCCCAGAGCGTGACGCCAATGCCGCCTGCGCCCACCATGCCCACCACCGTTGCCGAACGGACGTTCGACTCAAAGCGATAGAGCGAGTAGGAGATAAGCAGCGGCATCACCTGTGGGAGCACGCCGTAGAGGATTTCTTCGAGCTTGTTGGCGCCGGTGGCGCGAATCCCTTCCACCGGGCCTGGCTCAATGGCCTCCACCGCTTCAGACAGCAGCTTGGAGAGCACGCCGGTGGTATGAATAAACAATGCCAGCACGCCAGCGAAAGGCCCCAGGCCGACGGCGACCACGAACAGCATGGCAAAGACCATTTCGTTGATGGCGCGGCAGGCATCCATCACTCTGCGCATCGGCTGGTAAACCCACCAGGGGACGAGATTGTCGGCGCACAGCAGGCCACAGGGGAGGGAAAGAACAATTGACAGCGCGGTGCCCCATACGGCGATTTGCAGTGTGACGCCCATCTCGCTGAGGTAGACCTGCCACTGGCTGAAATCAGGTGGGAAAAAGTCTGCGGCGAAAGTCGCCATGTTGCCCGCGTCTTTAAAGAGCGTCAGCGGGGCCATTTCTGCTCCCAGCCAGGACGCAATAAGAACGGCCAGTAAAATTGCCCAACTGAGTAGCGAGAACCAGCTACGTTTCGGGGCGGCGACCTGTAATGTTTGCTGCATGAGGTGCTCCGTTAATGACTTTGAGATTAGAAGTCCTCACCCCGGCCCTCTCCCCAGGAGAGTGGCAGGGTGAGGGAGAACCTAATCACTGCACCGCTTTATTCACGCTGCTCATGGCAGACAGCGCCGCGGTCAGGCGGTCAAGGTCGCTCAGCTGGTTTTGCAGCGCGGTGACTTTGCTGGTTTTATCTTTCTCATCCAGGCCCTTGTTGTCCTTCACGCTCTGCATCTGTTTAAACAGCGCCAGCTGACGAATCGGGACCAGCTGTAGGTCGCTTGAGGGCCGGAACGGCGCCCACGTCAGCGCTTTGAGCACCTGTGCTTCCTGCGGGGTTTTGCCGTAGCTCATAAAGAAATCGTAGATTTTGTCTTTAGTGGCTTCGGAGAGATTTTTACGCCAGACGATCGGATCGCCCGGGATCAGCGGGGATTTCCAGATAACCTTCAGATCCTTGTATTTTTCCGGCGCGGTGAGCTTCAGACGATCCATGTTCTCGGTGTTATTGGTCGCCACATCCACCTGCTTGTTGGCGACGGCCAGCGCGTTGGTTTCGTGGTTGGCATTGACCGAACGTTTGAAGTCGCTGACGGCGACGTTATTTTTGGCAAACACGTAGTAGCCCGGGACGAGGTAGCCGGAGGTGGAGTTAGGATCGCCATTGCCGAAGGTCAGATCTTTACGCTTCGCCAGCATATCGCTCAGGTTATTGATCGGACTGTCTTTATTGACGATAAGCACGCTCCAGTAGCCCGGCGACCCATCGGCTGCCACGGTCTGGGCAAAGACCTGGCCGTTTGCACGATCTACCGCTTCCATAGCGGAGAGGTTGCCGTACCAGGCGATATCTACTTTGTTAAAACGCATTCCCTGGATAATCCCCGCGTAATCCGGTGCGAAGAAAGCGTTCACCTTCATGCCCAGCTTCTTTTCCATATCTTTTAAGAACGGATCCCACTGGGGTTTGAGGTTTTGCTGGGATTCGGTGGAGATAATGCCGAAATTAAGGGACTTCTCTTGCTCATCCGCCTGGGCTGCGTTGAACAGGGCGCTGACGCTTAACAGGCTGGTAAAGGCGAGGGCTTTAACGGCTTTGTAGCTCATGACAATTCCTTGAGATAGAGAAAACTGAGGCAGATAACGTGTTTATGCAGCCACCGCGTCAACGCGGGAGATGCTGCGATAGAGATTGCCCAGCCGTTCACTGTCGAACGCTGAGCTGCTTCCGTCGTAAAACACATGTCCCTGGCGCAGGGCGACAACGCGTTCGCAGTAGCGCAGGGCGTAGTCCACCTGATGCAGCGTTACCACTACGGTGATGCCGTCCAGACGGTTAATGTCGTGCAGGGTTTCCATGACGATGCGTGCGGATTCCGGATCGAGAGAGGCAATTGGCTCGTCTGCCAGAATGACTTTCGCCTGCTGCATCAGCGCACGGGCAATCGCCACGCGCTGCTGCTGGCCTCCGGACAGGGTGGAGACGCGCTGATACGCAAATTGCGTCATGCCGACGCGGGTCAGCGCCTGCAATGCATGCTGCTTTTGGTCGCGACTGAACCAGTTAAAACAGGTTCGCCAGAACGGCGTGGAACCGAGTGCGCCAATCAGTACGTTTTCCAGCACCGTCAGGCGATTAACCAGGTTGAACTGCTGGAAGATATACCCCGTGTGGGCGCGGCTTTTGCGAATATCGCTCGCCAGACGGCCTGCTTTCTGTACCGTGCGCCCCAGCAGCTCTACATGGCTGCCCGCGGTTTTATCGGCGGTAATCAAACCGCTGAGATGGCGTAAGAGGGTGGATTTGCCTGAGCCTGACGGCCCCAGCAGAGCGACCATCTCACCTTCGTTCACCTCAAGGTCTACGGCGCTCAGCGCCCGGTGGTGGTTGAATGTTTTGCTCAGTTTGCTGACGCGAATTATCGTTTGCATCACTCGGCCTCCTCGAAAAGTTGCCTCATGGTGCCGATGAAACGTGACGTTTTTGTTAAGCCTGAGTGTCGGAATGATGAAGAGTGTGTCGTGCGGCGGGCAATGACGAGAAGTCATTCTTTTAATCAACGGCTTGCCGAATTAAGACGCGGCGGGTTTTTGCCTTTTCTGTCGGGAGAGCGGCGGGAACATCTGACAATGAGCAAAAATAGCATTTACCGTGCTGACGGTAACCTGCCGTTGGCGGGAATGGCTGAGCCTGCCGATAATAAAAAATGCAAAACGTATACGCCATTAATTTATATAAAATAAAATGGCTGAGCAGCATTTTGATATTGAGTTTATTTTTCGCTGCTTTTTTTGAAAAATGATGGTGCCATTTTTTATCGGCAATTTATCAGGCGGGGTTTACGTCAGGAATAAGCGGACTAAAAAGGAGGGGGGAATAGAAGAGCATGAATTATAAGGCTATTTCTATGCTTAAGGCTCACGCTAGTGAGCCTTAAGCATGACGGAGGAAAGGCTAGAGGGGCTTTTCTACATTGACCATCCAGGGAATGCCAAATTTGTCGGTAAGCATCCCGAACCCCTTGGCCCAGAACGTTTCCCCCCACGGCATGGTGATATCTGCGCCTACCGCGAGATTATCAAACCAGCGCTGCCCCTGCGCGAGATCGTCACTGCTCAGGCTCAGCGCATAGCCGACATGTTGAGTATTTTCGGCGCACATGTTGCCATCGCTCATCATCACTTCAGTACCGCTGATTCGCACAGTAGCGTGCATGATTTTATCGTCCGGCCAGTTAAATCCGCTGTCGCAGCCTTCCGAGGATTCGCCATCCTTTGGCATCTCGCCAAACGTTTTTTTAAAAAGAAGTTCGGCGCCAATCGCCTGTTGATAAAATGCGATCGCTTCTTCGCAGGTGCCGTTAAAAAATAGGTAGGGTCCGAGAGACATAGATGATTCCTCTGTTATGCACGAAGCAAGCTACAAGTGTAGTGGTGCATCAGAGGGCAAGCCAGGCGGGGGAAGGGCTTTTTACCCTCTCCGCGGAGGAGAGGGGGAGAGCAAAAATCCTAGTTTTTCTTCACAAACTCAGATTTCAGCTTCATTGGGCCAAAACCATCAATTTTGCAATCAATATTGTGGTCGCCTTCCACCAGACGGATGCCTTTTACTTTGGTACCAATTTTCAGCATGGAGGAGCTGCCCTTCACCTTCAGATCTTTTACTACGGTTACGTTATCGCCGTCTGCCAGCAGGTTGCCGTTGGCATCTTTCACAATCAGCTGGTCGGCGTCCTGCGCAGGCTCTGCGTCATTCCATTCATGTGCACACTCAGGACAAATAAACATCCCGTTGTCTTCATAGGTGTATTCGGAATTGCATTGTGGGCAATGAGGGAGTTGCATGATGAGTACCTCAATATCGAGTCAAATTTAGAAACGACTGAAAACAGGGGTTTCAGCGAAAATGGCAGTGAACTGCCAAAAAGTATCAAGATTATACACCAATTCCTTACTTTTGTAGGGATTATCCTGCGAGCGAAGTCTGAGGCGATCCGGCTGCGACCTAAGGGCAAACACAGAACTTTATTTAAGAAAGTCTGAAAGCGAAATTTAGCTTAAAGACCTGGCGACGGCTGCCGTTAATGACAGTATTAATTTAACTTAGTTTACCGTCACTCGGGCGAGCCAGGCCAGCATTGCCTGGTGGCGATAGCTGATTGAAAAAACAAAAAAAGCTAATTGCGCTGACACCTCCTGTCACTTGCCAGGGGTATGGTTGGGCCGATGGATGCATTGCTACAGAGGCATGAACCGATGAGAATGAAAGGCGCAAAAGTAAAAGTTGCAGATCGACTGGCCGAAATCGTCTTAAGTCTTTATCAGGGAGAAACCTTTTCCGCTGATATTATTCGCCAGCGTTTTGATGTAGATATGCGAACCGCATACCGTGATTTAAACAGGCTCGGTGCTATTCTGGAGGATATCGGCGAGGGGAAAAAACGCCTTTCATCACATTTAAAAGGGCCGTTTAATGTAAATGACCTGCTGCGCCTGACCAAACGTGCAGGACTTGCTGCAGTTTATCCGTGGAACGATATAAAGACCTATCGCCAGTTTATACATCTGAGGTCTATTCCTGATTTATTGATTCCGGGGCATGAATATGAAAATAACCCACAGTTAAATAGCCATTTTTATGAATTAAATAATCTGATAAATTCCCGGCGCTATTGCCGATTTGTCTACAAAAATGCGCTACGCTGTGTAGCACCCTATCGTCTGGCGACACGCCAGGGTATCTGGTACTTATTGGGCACAGAGGGCAAGCAGGCCGATACCTGGATGGTAAGCCAAATCAACTCACTGGAATCATTAACCGAGACGTTCACCCCCGACCCGGTGGTGTTAACGCGATTTAATGATGAAGAAGGGGCGGATGATGACCGGGTAAAAACGGAAGTGCTCCTGCAGGTTTCCGCGCATGCTGCGGTTTACTTTAAGCGTCGAAAATTACTGCCTTTTCAGAAAGTGATGCAGGAGCTTGATAATGGGTGCCTTATTCTTTCCAGCCATATTGTTTCGCCGGAACAGCTATTCCCGCTGGTCCAGTACTGGATACCCCATGTCACGATTATTTCGCCGCTCAACTGGCAGCACGATTTAAAGGCCAGGATTGCGGCCTGGTGCGACATTGAACAATAAATTATTTTCCTCACGTAATTATAAATTCCGGTATTTGATGAGTACAAAAATAAAGGTTTTATAAAAACCGGATGATTTGGGTTAAGGAAACATTTTTTATGCACACACAAACACTATTTGAATTAAGTCAGGAGGCCGAGCGGCTATTACAGCTCGCCTTACAAAATCTTAATGCGTTAAAAACGGTGCCGTTCGCCACCCAAAACGAGAGCCATTTAAAGAGTGCGTCTGCCGTAGCACCCGTGGTCCCTCTACAGTTTAGTGCGCGAGGGATTATTGCCCAACAGGCCATGCTGCAAAATGAACTGCGTAAAATGACCCAGCAGGAAATGGTGCTGGCAATTGTCGGTACCATGAAAGCTGGGAAATCCACCACCATTAACGCCATTGTGGGCACCGAGGTCTTGCCGAATCGCAACCGGCCGATGACTGCCCTGCCGACGCTGATTCGCCATACGCCTGGCCAGCGTGAGCCGGTGCTGCATTTTCCTCATGTTTTACC
Source organism: uncultured Buttiauxella sp. (assembly GCA_946480445.1). Classification (GTDB taxonomy): domain Bacteria; phylum Pseudomonadota; class Gammaproteobacteria; order Enterobacterales; family Enterobacteriaceae; genus Dryocola. The sequence continues at coordinate 54,479 of CAMLJN010000010.1, read as the reverse complement.
CATTGAAACGCTGATGGGGGAGCTGAAGCAAAAGTTAAAAGAGGCTCCTCGTCAGCGGCTTGCGCAGAGCCTGGAAATTGACCGGGATATGGACGAGCTGCTCGGGCGTATCGCCAGCGGAGGAACTTTTGAAAAGCATTACCTCGGCGCGCAGCCCATTTTTCACTGCCTGAAAAGCCTTAACGATCTGGTTCGTCTGTCCAGCGTGCTGGAGGTGCCTTTTCCTTTCAGGGCGTACGCTGCGATTGAACATGTGCCGGTTATCGAGGTGGAATTTATTCATCTGGCGGGGATGCAAAAAGGGCACGGCCAGCTCACGCTGCTTGATACCCCCGGGCCTAACGAGGCCGGGCAGCCCCATCTGCAAAAAATGTTGCAGGAGCAGCTCTCACAGGCATCCGCCGTGCTGGCGGTGATGGATTATACCCAGTTGAAGTCCATTTCCGATGAGGAAGTGCGTCAGGCGATTATGGGGGCCGGGAAATCCGTTCCGCTTTATGTACTGGTCAATAAATTCGATCAAAAAGATCGGAACAGTGATGATGAAGCTCAGGTTAAGGCGCTGATCTCCGGTACTTTAATGAAAGGGATGCTTGATACGGCGCGGGTTTTCCCGGTGTCCTCCATGTGGGGATATCTGGCTAACAGAGCGCGCTTTGAGCTTGCCGAACACGGCAGGCTGCCCGATCCTGCTGAGCAGCGCTGGGTGCAGGACTTTGCCGAGGCGGCCCTCGGGCGGCGCTGGCGTAGCGCCGATCTGGCGGATATTGACCCTATCCGTACCGCCGCCGATCTGCTCTGGGAAGATTCAATGTTCGCCCTGCCGATGCAGAGTATTCTGCACACGGCCCATGCTAACGCCTCGCTGTACGCGCTGGGGGCAGCCTCGCAGAAACTGCTTAGCTACGCGCAGGGCGCCGAAGAATACCTGCATTTTCGCAGCCAGGGTTTGCAGGTGGCCAATGAACAGCTGCAGGGCACTATCCGGCTGCTGGAAGACGACATCGCGCTGCTGCAATCCACCCGGCAGGATATCAGCCGCATTATTCGCACTGATGTTGAGGATGCCGTAGTTTCTATTGCGGATTTTACTCAACGCTATGAAAAGCGCATTACCGCCGACATCAACGCCTATTTCCAGCAGGGGAAAGTGCGTGACGACGTGCTGCGACGTTCATTTATTCTGTCCGGCGCCCATGACCGCGATTTTGAGGAAGGCTGTAAGTCTATCACCCTGGCTGATGAACAGGCGGCCCGGCTGCTACTCAATAAAATACGCGTGTCCAGTGAATCCCTCTTGCTGGCCGCTCAGGAAGCGATGGCCGAGGAGCTGGCGCAGCTGCTCAGTAACCTTGAGATATCGTTGATGGATACCCTGCATCAGAAGCTCAAGCCAATAGAAACGCGCGTCTCTGACGGTTTGACCTTGTCGGGTTTCCGGGCATATATCAGCCTGCCAGCTTTCCAGGCCAGCCTGCTTAACTTTGACGCACAGCTTGCTTTTAACGACGTCATCGACCATCAGGAAATCCCCGTTTCCAGGCTGCGTCGCCAGAGTGGGATGCGCGGTACGTTGGCTCGCTGGCTGAACAGTGATGCGTGGGGATGGGAAGGCTATACCGACACGCAAAGCCGCTATGTCATTGCTTTACCGGACTTACAGAGCAAGCTGCGTCGGCATGTTGCTTCTTTCCTGACACAGCTCAATAAAGCGATTGTCGCCCAGGTTGATATCGCCGTGATGGCGGGGATGACGACCTTCTTTGCCGATTTTTCCCAGCGGCTTGAGGCAATAAAAACCAATCTCCAGCAGAGTCTGGTGGCGCGCCTGCAAAATGAAGAAGCATTACAGACGTTGCAGAGCCAGCTCCAGCAGTGCGTGAGAACCACCCGTTATATTCATGAAGATACCCGTTTATTAAGGGATGACATCCAGGCGCTTTTTGCGGCGGAGCACCAATGAGCAGTTTATTACTCGAAGGGCCGGTGAGGACCCTTGAATGTATTACCGAGAAGTTTGTCGTCGATTTTGCCAACGGTATTGATGTGGCGCGCGATCCCTGGCGCAGTCAGCAGAGCAAAAACTTTTATCAGCGTCTGAAAGAGGAGTTTGCCGGGCAAAATCCTCTACGCCAGTGGATGCATTCCGGTGCGTTACAGGAAAGCATAGAAGTCTCCCTTGCCTGGCTTGGACATTTGACTGACCGGCTGGTCAAAAGCCACCTGGCCGCCTCGCAGGTTTATGAGCGTATTAGCCTGATGGAAAATGCCTCCGCTCGTGTGGCTTATTACAGCCCTGAAGGGCGTGCGCAGCTGGTTCAGCTCAGGCAGCAGCTCGCGCAGCGTGTGCAGCAGGTTGAGCAACAGCTGCAAGGTATCGATCTGTATCGCCAGGGGAAGGTGCATTGCGAGCAGGTATTTGCCCGCTGGCGGGCGGGGCACTATTTTGCTTTTTCCCCTGCCGGCCGGGCATACGTTGTGCTGCTGGAGCTTCGCTGGGGTGTCTTTGGCGATGCTTTACGCCTTTGTCGCGCGGAGCAGGCAGCGCAACTGCTTGAGCTGGCTCGTGGGCTGACGATAAGCCGTCTCGCAGAGGAAGTGAATGCTTCACCGCGTACGCGACACTTTTATCATGAATGGATGACTACGCCGTCCGTTCCGGGAGTTATGGAGCATAAAGACGCGCTGGCATGGCTGGGAAACAGCAGCGACAGCGAGCACCATCCGGTAAGCTATTCCGTTACCCAAACCTGGCAGAGCATCGCGCTGGGTATGCCGCGAATTTGTTCTGCCATGCGTCTGGGCAGCGCGCTGGTAGATGAAGTTTTGGGTTAGCCACGCAAACAAGAGCAGCGAAGAAGCCGCTCTCGCGCCTCAGGGGGCCAGGTCCGTCAGCGCCGTGCTGTTCTGTCTTATCCGGGCTTCCTCGATGCCGACAAAATCTGGCTGGTGACAAAGTTGCTATCCCTGCTGCAGCGCTTCGCTCCTCGCCTGTTTTCTGGATGAGAAAATAAAGACTGCGATAAATACGACAGCGGACAGCACCACGATGGTTGGTGCAGGTGCGCTGTCGATAAAGAATGAAAGGTAGACCCCGGTAAACGACACCGTCATGGCGATGCCCAGCGCGACCAGCATCATCGGAAGAAAGGTGCGGGTCAGCAGTGAAGCTATGGCACCGGGCGCGATCAGTAGGGAGATGGCAAGGATAATCCCAACGGCTTTAAGCGCGGCGACAATCGTCAACGATACCATGCACAGCAGGCCATAATGCAGCAGCTTCACGTTCAGCCCTGAAGCCTGCGCCTGGCTGGGGTCAAAGGCATGCAGCAGAAAATCCCGCCACTTTATGGCCACGATCCCGGCGGTGAGCAGGGCAATAATACCGGTCTGTATGATGTCCGACTGGCCGACGCCGAGCATGTCGCCAAACAGAATGTGGTCGAGATGGATATCGGGTTTCAGGTAGACATACAGCACCAGGCCTGCGCCAAACATACCGGAAAAAACGATCCCCATCACGGTGTCGCGTTTAATGCGGCTATTGTCCTGCAAAAAACCTGTTGCCAGCGCGCAGAATAATCCCGCAATAAAAGCGCCAATGCCTAAAGGTAACCCAAGCATCCAGGCAATCACAACGCCGGGAAACACCGCATGACTCATGGCATCGCCCATCAGCGCCCAGCCTTTCAGCACCAGAAAACAGGAGAGAAGGGCGCAGGGAATGGCAACCAGCGCGGTCATCACCATGGCGTTGATCATAAAATCGAACTGGAAGGGAGAAAGCAGCGTAGCGAAAAGGTTCACGGGACAACTCCTTGCGCCTGGTGCGCACGTTTACGGTTGGCCAGCAGGCCATGCTTCGGTGCAAAGACAAAGGCAAGCAAAAACAGGAGGGTTTGCAGGACCACGATAATGCCCCCCGTTGCGCCGTCCAGATAGTAGCTGACGTAGGTGCCCACCGCGCAGGTCAGGCTGCCGAGAGCCACGGAAATTATCAGCAGTTTCGGGAAGCGGTCGGTCAGCAGATAGGCTGTCGCCCCCGGCGTGACCACCATGCAAATCACCAGAAAAGCCCCCACGGTTTGCAGTGCAGCGACGGTGGTCACCGAGAGCAGAGTAAAGAACAGTCCCTTGAGAAACGTGGGGTTGAGGCCAATTGAGCGGGCGTGGTTCTCATCAAAAAACGTCACCATCAGGTCTTTCCATTTCACCAGCAGGATCGCCAGAGAAACAAAGCCAATGATCGCCAGCTGCACGATATCCGCAGGGGCGATAGCGAGAATATTGCCCAGCACGATAGTCTGAATATTGACCGAGGTGGGATTGAGCGAAGCCATAAATAGCCCGAGGCCGAAGAACGAGGAGAAGATAAGGCCGATGATGGTGTCTTCCCGCAGCCGCGTACGCTGGTTTAAAAACAGCATGGTTGCCGCCGCCAGCCCCCCGGAGAAAAATGCGCCGAGGGAGAACGGCAGGCCAAGCATGTACGCGCCCGCAACGCCCGGCACGATGGAATGTGAGAGCGCATCGCCAATCAGCGACCAGCCCTTAAGCATCAGATAACAGGAGAGAAAAGCGCACACGCCGCCGACCAGGGCGGAGACCCAGATGGCGTTAAACATATAGTCATAGGCAAACGGCTCAAGCAAAATGCCCATCGGCTAACCCCCTTTTATCTGGCCGTCGGCAGCAATAAACGGGCGCTCATCATCGGTGACCACGCTGGTTTCCAGGCCGGTTAAGGTAACGTGGCGCAGCACACCGCTGAAGGCGATTTCGAGGTTTTGCTGGGTGAAGGTTTCCCGCGTTGGCCCGCAGGCCAGCACCGTGCCTTTTACCAGTACGGTGTAGTCGCAGTAATCCGTCACCGCGCCCAGATTATGCGTGGCGACCAGCATGGTGCGGCCCTCGTCGCGCAGCTCACGCAGCAGACAGATGATTTGCTCTTCGGTTTTAACGTCCACGCCGGTAAATGGCTCGTCCAGCAGAATAACCTGGCCATCCTGGGCGATTGCGCGTGCCAGAAACACGCGTTTCTTCTGCCCGCCGGACAGCTCGCCAATCTGCCGACGACGAAAATCACTCATCCCAACGCGCGCGAGCGCCCGATCGACCGCTTCTTTATCAGCTTTGCCCGGGATGCGCAGCATGCCCATATGTCCATAGCGGCCCATCATGACCACGTCCTCAACCAGCACCGGGAACGACCAGTCCACATCTTCGGACTGCGGGACGTAGGAAACGAGGTTCTGACGCAGCGCTTTTTTGGTCGGCATTCCGAGAATAGAGATGCTGCCCTTCGCCAGCTGGACAAAGCCCATAATGGCTTTAAACAACGTTGATTTGCCCGATCCGTTGACGCCAACCAGCGCCGCGATAGTGCCGGTTGGGATCTGGAACGAAGCCGCACGCAGGGCGGTGTGCCCGTTGCGGTAGGTTACGCTGGCATCCTGCACGGTAATACCGGCGATCATTTTTTTGCCCCTTCAGTGATGCCGTTGACGATAGTGCTGGTGGTGACGCGCAACAGGTCGAGATAGGTTGGCACCGGGCCGTCAGCCGCGCTCAGGGAGTCGACATAGAGCACGCCGCCATAGTGGGAGCCGGATTCACGGGCCACCTGGCGAGCGGGCTTATCGGAGATCGTACTCTCACTGAAGATCGCGGGAATATGGTTTTTGCGCATTGTGTCGATCACTTTGCGAACCTGCTGCGGTGTACCTTGCTGATCGGCGTTAATCGGCCACAGGTAGAGCTCTTTGAGATTGTAATCGTTAGCGAGGTAGGAGAAGGCACCTTCGCTGGTCACCAGCCAGCGCTTGTCTGCGGGGATTTTATTTAACTCATTACGCAGCGGCTCCAGGGTATCCTGGATTTTTTGCTTATAAGCCTCGGCATTTTTCGCGTAGATCGCTGCATTTTCCGGATCGTACTTGCTAAGGGCATCGCGGATATTATCCACATAGATCAGCGCATTTTTGGGTGACATCCATGCATGCGGATTTGGTTTACCGTTATACGGTCCTTCGGTAATGCCCGTCGGCGTAATGCCCTGCGACACCACGACTTCCGGCACGTCTTTCAGGTTCTGATAAAACTTCTGGAACCACAGTTCGAGGTTAAGCCCGTTGGCGAGAATCAGCTGTGCGCCCTGAGCACGACGAATATCTCCAGGCGTCGGCTGGTATTCGTGGATCTCGGCGCCCGGTTTGGTGATGGATTCGACGTCTGCCGCCTCGCCCGCCACGTTTTTCGCCATATCAGCGATGATGGTAAAGGTGGTCACCGCTTTAAATTTTTCTTTCGCCCATGTCTGGGCGGAAGTGAACATCAGTGCCATCAGTATGCCGCTTAGCACAATGCTTTTGGTTGCCGCCGTCTTCCCGAACATATTGCCTCCTGGGGTCGTCTGATAAATAAGCAGATATAGCAAATGCTATAAAACATAGCTGTTGCTATATTCAAATGCAAATAATTATCATTTAATTAGTTGGCGTATGATTTTCAGGCAACGAGAACCCGGCTGAAAGCCGGGTCGGAGGGCGCGGGTGATCAAAGAGTCAAGGTGTCGAAGTCGGAAGCGTCGTGACGTTCCGGGAGCTGCGGATCGCCCCAGGTACGGTTGACGATTTGCCCGCGCTTCACGGCAGGACGGCTGGCCACTTCATCAGCCCAGCGGGTAAAGTTTTTATAGGAGGCAATATCGAGGAACTCGGCGGATTCGTAGAGGCCGCCTTTAGCGAGCGCGCCGTACCACGGCCAAATTGCTATATCGGCAATGGAATAGTCTTCACCGGCAATAAAGCGATGACCGGCAAGCTGGCGGTCAAGTACATCGAGCTGGCGTTTTGTTTCCATCGCAAAGCGGTTAATCGCGTATTCAATTTTCTGCGGTGCGTAGTGGTAAAAGTGACCGAAGCCACCGCCAAGATAAGGTGCGGAACCCTGCAACCAGAAGAGCCAGTTCAGGGTTTCGGTCCTTGCAGCAATATCTTTTGGCAGGAAGTGACCAAACTTCTCTGCCAGGTAAACCAGAATAGAGCCTGATTCGAACACGCGAATCGCCGGGGTGGCTGAGTTATCAAGCAATGCCGGAATTTTAGAGTTGGGGTTAACTTCAACAAAGCCGCTGGAGAACTGATCGCCCTCGCCGATACGAATCAGATGCGCATCGTATTCCGCGCCGCTTACGCCGAGCGCCAGCAGCTCTTCCAGAAGAATTGTGACTTTCTGGCCGTTAGGGGTGCCCAGAGAATAAAGCTGCAGCGGGTGCTTGCCCACAGGCAGCGCTTTCTCGTGTGTAGGCCCGGCTACAGGGCGGTTAATGTTGGAGAACTGTCCTGCGTCGGACTTCTTCCAGGCCCAGACTTTTGGTGGCTGGTAGGTATTATCAGTCATGTTGTTGACCTGCTATAAGTTGAGCGATAGAGAAAAGAGATAATGACTCTGAAGTGTAGCAGGAGGGGAGGGAGACGGGCTAAACCGCCAGAAAGGTAAAAATAAGGTGCCGTCTGGGACTGCAGCTTTGGTCTGGAGTCTGGGACCCCATCAGTAAGTTTTTACTTTTATATAAAATGAAAAATATAAACTGAATGTGGGCCGGATAATTGAATTATCGTGTAATGCCGGGCGCGGTATTCTTTACGTTATGCTTACATTTTATGACTAAACTTGCAGATACGGAGAGTTGGTTTATCCGGCAACTATTACCAGAGAGATGATTGCCGGATAAATAGAATGTTAAATACGGCTTGTTTAGTATTCGTTTAGAATTCGAAGACTTATATTCGGATGAAATATGATCTTGTAATCTCGCTTCACGAAAAAAAATGCCGTGAAGCGAGATAATATATCGTATGAATCAGGAGCATGGTTTTTGCTCGTTGCTTTTATACATATAGACAAAAGGGGTGAATTTTAACTTTTCATTCTTATAATGGCGGGCCAGAAAGATGAAGGACATTTCATATGGATACTGTAGATGACTGCAACGAGAACGATCTGAACGTAGACAACAAAAATGTGTATTTCAAAGGTGAATTGATCGCTTTACGGGCGAAGGAAAAATGTCTGCTGGAGATTCTTATAAAAACATCTCCGGCCTGCGTCTCACGCCAGAAAATTGCAGAGGAAGTATGGGATGGGCGATTTGTAAGTGATTTTACAATAAATCAAACGATCAACTCGCTACGCAGGAAAATTAATGACAATGATAGGCTGCTGATAAAGACAAAGCCCCGGGAAGGATATGTTGTTGATAAAGATATCGCCGCCCTGTTCACGTTTGATAGCGACATCGGTCCCGCGTGCGAACCTGAGAATCAAGCATCCAGCGAAGCTAATACATTAATCGTCATTGCCGACCACCCCGTAAAGAATGAAATGTTAAATGATCATAAAAAAAGTATCAGGGCGCGTAAAAAGCTATCATTAAGGGTCTTTGTATTGATGTCGCTGCTGTTGGCCTGCAGTATGGCGGGAGTCGGTGTTGGTGTCATAAGGGAATATGCGAAAGATGAAATTAATCAGTTTTATCTTGATGGTGTGAAATTCACTTTTCATAAAGAACGCATAGATTATCAGTTGAACAAAAAGAATGTGAATTGTCATTTAGTCAGAAGGACGCTTGATGATGGCGAAATTATCGTTACCAATACAACGCTCTGCAATACATCGCTTTAAATACTTGATACTACTTGCAGCACTGATCTTTTTTGCTGTTGGTCTTGCCTGGTTTGACGGCAAACGTGAGCAAGACATTTTTACATCAAGCTACCATGGAGTATTGCGATCAAATGAAAACAATTATGTTGTCAAAGTGAATGTAACCTTTGATGTCGACGATAAAATGACTTTTATAAAGGTTACCAGGGATAAAAGCAAACTGGCTGTATCTGATAATACGTATCGTGCGGAAAGCTATGTTGAATTCAAAACATTATCATTGCAAAAACAGTCTTTTACAAAAGCCACTATCTCAGGAAGTGCCCAGACGGCGAGCGGATTGAAAAAATTTAAAGAGACACGTTTTATCCCGGTAGCCATGCATCAGAGTCGGGGGCAGTTTGTACTCATCATGAACTATGAAGATATCTTTCCGATTGAAGCTGTAAACGAACAGATAAATGATAAACTGGTCTTTATACTTATCAGAGATCGCCAGGGATTTTATTTATAAGAATAAGGTGATTTGCTTTTATCTTTTTTTTGATATGACAAGGGTGATTCAGCGTCTTATTATGACGCCATCAAGTTAACGCTTGGTGTAAACAAGTAATATATTCTTGCTAGTGTCTACTTGATCCTTATTTATTAATGAGAAATAGACCGGCTGAATTTTTTAAGTAACCCTTTGTTCATAATTGGAATTAACGATGTTAAACAACATGATTATTAAAGCATACACTACCGCTCACGTTCATATGGCACCTAAAGTAAATCACCTGGTCGGTGAGAAGGGCATTACCGCGATTGAATATGCCATTATTGGTGTGGCAATGGCTTCTGGTCTGTTCTACATCTTTGATGAGGGTGGGTTCCTTGCCTCCCTGGAAGCCGCATGGAAAACAATGGCTACGAAAATTACAGGTGCGGGCAGCATTCTGAATAAGTAATTACGCGGTCAAAATGAATAACACTGACCAAATTACAGGTCAGTGTTTCATGGCTATATTATTAACTTATCAGGTGTGATATTTACGTGTTGTATGAAATTCTTCTTAAGTTGTATATCGGTATAAAGCTGGCAGTATTGCCACAGACCGTTAATCATTTTTCCCGTGATGCAGGTATTACTGCGATTGAATATGCCATTATTGGTGTGGCGATGTCAGCAGGATTGTTTTTTATTTTTTCCTGGTCGTCGGAGGAGCCAGTGGGAGGAGTTGATTTCTTACGCTACTTGGTATACGCATGGAAACTTATGGAAGTCAAAATAACATCTGTTCAACATATCTTGAAAAAAGGAGCTTAAAGAGTTTTGTTATTATTGGCGGGGCTTGAAATGGCGCAGGAGATAATTCTAAGAGTTTAAGTTTGTTTAAAATTAAACCTATTGCCAAAGACAGTTAATCATCTTGCCCGTGACACAGGAGTGGCAGCGACTGAATACGTTATTATTGGCGTAGCGATGTCTCCGGGAATGTATTACATATTTGCCGATCATGGGGGGGGTGAAGATTACCATTTTATGGGGGTATTGTATGCGCGTGGGCGAGCATTGCATTCTATATGCGTACATTGGGGTGGTTTCATCCCAGCATAGGCTCTGAATAAGTATGATTCTTTATATCCTGATTGTTTTAACATCCATTCATATTATTTGGATGGATATTCGCTACCGGCGCATCCCCAACAAAGCCCTGGTCGTACTGCTTTTCATTGGATTTGCTTTTCTACTTGGTTTAGACGGAAGCAATTGCTATGTCAGAGGGGGATATATTATCCCGGCGATCACTTTGTCTTGCGGCGTGGCGCTATCATATAAAAATATTATCGGGATGGGAGATGTAAAGTTTCTTTTTCTGACCTTGTTATTATGTCCTGAGCAATGGCACATAACCATTCTCTATGTGGTGATTTTTATTGGCGGATGCTGGTCCCTGCTGTGGCATTTTGTTTTGCGCAAAATACCGCCATTGGAAAAAGTTGATATGGTTAAAAAAGGTATCCCTTACGGTATACCTATAGCTTTAGCTTTATGCACGTTTACTTTTATCGGTTGAATGAAAGGCGAATTATATGCGCTATAGATATATAGCAATTCTGGCTATCGTCGTGATGCTGGTTGGCGTAATGGGTATTTATAAAAAAGGGGCTGATGATAAGCAACCCATCATTGACGAGCGCATCGAAAGCGTATATTTCGTGGCGCAGAAAGATATGCAAAGCGGTGAAATTCCTGAAGGTGACTTTTATACCCGAAAAACGATTAAATATAACCCGGGGCAACGTCCTGAGGAACTGGCAGAGGCGCTGGATGAAAAAGCGATGGATGTTTTGCTTAGCGAAGGTGCGATTGCCGAAACTGAAATCAGTGCAGGGCAGGTTTTGACCCTTGAAAATCTCAAGAATTTGCCTGAAAAAATAGATTCTGAACTTATTGCCTTTCCGTTATCGGTAAGTGCGGAGAGTATTCTAAATCCAAAAGTAGCTGACTACGGCTTTGTCGACCTTTATTTGATCTCTAATGATAACAAGATCTATCGTGAAGATTTTTACCAGAAGAGAGGTGGCTCAACAGGTAAAGATTACAAAGATACGCGCGTGAAGAAGTTTGCCAGTAATGTCTGGATGGTTAAAAATGCCAAAGACCGGGCTGGGAAAGAAAAAAAATCCAGTCTGCTGGATATTTCTAAGGGTGATACTATTGATAGAAATGCCAGTAAATTAGATAAAAGCGGCAATGCGCCCGATACCAGAATTGTTTATGCCTATTTTAACAAGGATGACATTGATAGCGTTATTCAGGCCCAGGTTCTGGGGATGTTCTTTGTTTCACCTGTGACAGTGACCATGCTTAACAAGCCGTTAGCAAGTATCAGCGTCGACTCAAGAGAAATAACCGCTGCGGATATTGTTTCTGGTGCGCCACTGGCAGAGAAGAAAATTAAAGTCATCGAGATTCGAGGAGCAAAAAGTTCAAATGGACGCAATTAATAAAACTCTTGGCGGTTTACTGCTGCTCATAATCAGTCATGCATGCCTGGCACTTGATATTGATGTTAATAAAACGAAAGAGTACCGGGTTGATTTCGACATTGATACAGTTGTTATTGGTTCTCCCGATGTTGCAGATTTCAGAGTGGTGGATGAACATAACATATATATTTTCGGCAAAACCAGCGGCCAGACCAATATTATTATCAATGGTAAACAAGGGGAAGTGCGTACGCTTCCGATTGCTGTAAATGATTTTCGTGGTCAGGCAACCACCATTAATACCTTGCTAGCCAATGAAGGTTTCAAAGAAGTTAAAGCTATCGACATGGGAAATTCTTTAACCATCAGCGGCACCGTCAGCACCAGTGAAGATATTGATTATATAAAAGATCTCGTCCAGGAACACTTTAGTGAGGAGCAAATAAAATACTCATTGGTCACGCAGAAGAATCAACAGATTAAAATACGTGTTACCGTCGCTGAAGTGTCTAAAGAGGTTACCGAGACGCTGGGAATTGATTGGGGCCAGGGCTCTGTCTCCAGTAACGGAGGCGATTTAACCATCAGTGGTGGGCTTTACAGTTCCATGGTAAAAGGAATGAGTTTCAGCTCATTAGGCATTGCAATCAATGCACTTGCGAAAAATAATCTTGCCAATGTTCTCACCACACCCAGTCTGACCGTGACGAATGGCAAGACGGCAAGCTTTCATGGTGGCGGCCAGATTCCTATATTTCAACGCAGTGAAAATGGCTCAACGGTTGAATGGAAAGACTATGGTGTTAAACTTAATTTTGCCCCAGTGATAAATACGGACGCATCTATCAGTATGGATGTAACCGTCGAGTCATCACAAATTGGTGGCTATTACAAATATGAAAACACAGAATTGCCGACCATTAATACTCGAAATGTCGCAACCTCGGTGCGCATGCGCGATGGGGAAAGTTTTGTTCTCGGTGGATTAATTGATAATAACCAGGCTCAATATGTCAACAAGGTGCCTGGCCTGAGTGATATTCCCATGTTTGGTGCGTTATTTAAATCTATAGGTTTTAACAGTGGTAGAAGTGAATTGGTGATTTTCGCAACGGTAGAATATGTCAAGCCTACCGAGAAAAATGCTATTAGCCTCCCGCTTGCCAGTTTTTCCAGTCCATGGGAAACCTTTTTCAATATTAATAAAGTGAGCCATAAGTCTACGACGGAATTGTTGAAAGAGGCCGACTATGTCATTGAGTAAAAGATTAATAATTGTGCTTGTCAGCCTGGCTGTCAGCGCCTGTAGCGTGCCTGATAGCTGGTTAAACACCGTGGATGAAAATGTTACCGTTATCAAGATTACTACCCAACCAGATGCATATACATTTTCAAAACTCGAGCAAATAATTCTTGAGAATGCCGCCGATGGGTTTGTTGATGCGACGGTTTTCTGTAATGATGAAAATAAAAATGCGGCTCATGCAATAGCCGCTAATCTTGCAAACACTTATGCTATTAAATCTGAAGTAGTGATTAGCGATGCAATCCATGGTATACAACTACAGCTTAATAAGTACAATCAAAAAGCCTGCTATGTTAATCAGTTGGATGATTTTAACTGGTATAAAAGTAGCAGCCGTGAAATACGTGAATACAATCAATCTGAAATTTGTGCTACCAGCATTAACGATCGGCAGTTGAGGATTTAGCATGAATTTTGATAAGTTTAAAAAACGTTTTGCTCCGGCAAAAAAGAAAGATTTAGTTATTTATTTTAGTTCCACTAACAAACAAACACCCGAGCTAGAAGAAGCGCTTCGTGTCTATGGCATCGGACTGGAATACCATACTGCGACACCAAAGGATACGATCGCGATCATTGAAGACTGGGTGTTAACGTCGAGCCGTCTGTGGTTTATTGTAGATGGTACGTCATACTCCAGCAGCGATATAGAAGAGTTTGCCATGATTCTTCGCGGGCGCTATCCGGCGGTACTGCTCGGCGATAATAATTCCCTGGATGCATCGTGGAGCGCGGAAGAACAAGGCTATGCCGCATACTTTATTAATAATGTTGATTTATCCAGACTGACTAAAACCATTCTTAAAGGATTTGGCTATGTCCGGTCGCGAACCTCGATGACGATTGCGATCTGCAATACGACCCCAGATATCAATTTGAGTTATTACGCCTTCAGAGACTTAAAAAAGAATAAAACGCTAAAATCTTACTCAACATTGTTTATAAACTGTGATCTGGCTAATATTTATTATGATGCCGATCTGGGCGTACGCGCGAATAAGCAAGCGCTACAACATATTACCCGGGATGGTGAAGAGTTAGATTCGCTGTCATCCCGTAAGCTTATAAATGCATTTGATGAACACTTTGACTACATTTCATTCAATTTATTAATGGATGACATTTATATGAGTGATTCGGATGCGCTGGTTAAAGGCATTGATAACTTTATTGATTCTGTCTCAGATATTTACGGGTTTATTTTTATTAATGTACCTTATTACCTGCTGACATCCTCGGCAGGAATGAATTTACTGGATAATAGTGATATTCGAGTGTTGCTCACCAATGGGCAAATAGAGTCCATTTATAATCTCAATTTTTTACGTAACAAAATATCTTTTAAGCAAGAAAGCAATGGTAAAGGTAAAGACAAATTGTTCTGCTTACGGCAACCTTTGCACCATGCTGGGTTGCGTATAACCGATAATGATATTCATTCCAAACTTGGTGTCAAGGTTGACTTCTCTACCACCATGGGAAGGGAGGAATCTTTTTTTAGTCGATTCAAAAAAGATAACACCATAAATATCATTGACTCTATTTTCAGGTAAGTTATGCAAATCAAAGAATATGAGAAAGTACGCAGCCTTTTGGTGGAGCGACTAAACATAGATGGAAATAATGTTGTTGATATTGATGAAACACTGGATTCCATTGAGACTCAACTGATTTCAATTCTCGATAGTGAAAATATTATCATCACCAGACGCAATATAGATAAACTGGTGAAAAGTTACTATGATGATATATTTGGCCTTGGCCCATTGCAGGAGTTATTAAATGATACCTCGGTAAATGATATTATGGTCAACGGGACATCTTCACTTTATATTGAAAGAGCGGGGAGGCTGATTCGGCTGGAGTCTATCTTTAAAAACAACGATCAGATAATGCGCGTTGCACAAAGAATCGTGGCAGCGATAGGCAGACGAGTGGATGAAAGTTCACCGATGGTGGATGCTCGCTTACAAGATGGTAGCCGCGTAAATATTATTGTTCCGCCGATAGCTCTGGATGGCTGTACTATCTCAATCCGTAAGTTTAAAGAAGATAAGCTGGGTTTGATGGAACTGATAAATTTCGCTTCCATGACCCCGGAGATGGCGCATTATCTGAGTCTGATGGTGCGCGTTAAAGCGAATATTATTATCTCTGGCGGCACAGGCTCGGGTAAAACGACGTTGTTAAATGCACTCTCCCATGAAATTAACGATGGCGACAGGGTGGTGACAATAGAAGATGCGGCGGAATTACAGATCCAAAAGGCGCATGTTGTCAGGCTGGAATCTCGTCCGAAAGGTGTTGACGGTGAGGGCAATATCAGCATACGTGACCTGGTGATTAACTCACTCCGTATGCGCCCGGACCGCATTATTATTGGTGAGTGCCGTGGTGAAGAAGCCTTTTAAATGTTGCAGGCAATGAATACCGGGCACGATGGGTCATTCTCAACCATTCACGCCAATACGCCAAAGGATGCGTTGGTTCGTCTGGAAAGTATGCTGTCGATGGCCAATCCCAATATTCCTACCAGAACGTTAAAAGGGCAGATCTCTCAGGCTGTAGACATTATTGTACAGTGTGCTCGTTTGTCGAACGGTGAACGTAAGGTTACCTGTATCAGCGAGATCGGTGGTATTGAAGGGGATGTGATACAAAGTCA
Source organism: uncultured Buttiauxella sp. (assembly GCA_946480445.1). GTDB lineage: Bacteria > Pseudomonadota > Gammaproteobacteria > Enterobacterales > Enterobacteriaceae > Dryocola. Next base: position 38,865 of record CAMLJN010000010.1, on the reverse strand, counting down.
GGATGTTTTCGTCCTTAACAGCGTTAAACAACCTGATGGTACGCAGGTGTATCAGCATCAACGTAATTTTTCGCATTCTCTTCTGGATCGTAAAGTCGCATTTTATGGTTTGCAGCAGGAGTTGAAGGAAATTATCAATGACTAGCTTTTTAGCTTTCATGGTTTTTTGTATCCTGCCGGGCTGGGTTATTTTTAAACGAGTTAAGACTCAATATCTCAACCGCAAGCTTGCCGCGATCATGGGTGATGATTTTATAGAGAGCAAGGAGAATACAGCGCCTAAAAAGACATTGGGATCATATTTTAGTGGCAGTTCGTCACCGGATTTTCTTCTGATTTATGGCATTAAGAATGTTGTTACGGCATCTATTCTGACGTTCGGCTACGTATGCTTTGTGGGGTTTTGTTGCATAACGTTTAAGACTTCGCCTTTGACCTATGCGCTGTCTGTAGGGACGACGTTCGCCATTGCTGTTTATGTCGTACGTAAAAAATACCAGAAAGCGTTCAGTGACTACTTTGAAGTTCATTTTCCGTATGCGCTGCGATTGATTAGCCGTAACCTCGCCGTGGGCCAAACGCTTTATGCTTCCGTCGATTCAGTTTCGATTAACCTGGCTGGCATTATGCAGAGAGAGTTTAAGCGAATTTCATTGCAGCTAAAAAGCGGAGTCAGTTTCGAAGAAATACTGGATAAGGGCGAAGAAATCTATCCTTACAAGGGATACTATGTTTTCAGCTCTTACCTGAAAATTTCTGTGCAGAAAGGCAGCAGTTTAAAGGATACATTGATGGCTCTGGCGGATGACTTAATTGCCGCACAGATAATAAAAAAGAAAACCAGAGCGCTGACTTCTGAATCGCGCGGGGCCGCTTTTATTCTGGCAACCTTGCCTGCGATAATGCTCGGTGTGATGTATTCTTTTGCACATGCGAACTTTATTTATTTGTTTAATGAACTTTATGGGCGCTATGTCTTGATATATGTGGTCATTAGCGTTTCACTGGGTTTTGTGATTATATCGCGGATGATTCAAAAGGTTGAGCTGTGATCCAGATAGTTTCCATTATCCTTTTTATTTTTGGTGTTGCGGTATTCTTCTTTGTTATAAGAAAACAAAAAAAAGAAGAGGAGTATTACGATAGGTTTTATTTTATCGTTTCTAAACATAATACCATCTCAGAGTATTTAAGTTTTTCGAATAGAGCGAGATATATATTTAATTATCTGAGGGAAAAGGTATATAAATTTAACGAAAAGTATCTGAGCCAGACTCAGTTTCATGAGTTGGTAAGGAATGCTGGCTACTATAAAAATGAGCAAAGCACCCTGTTCTATCTTGGTGTATTTGCTGCATATTTGGTCTTGCTGGCGGTGTTGTTGGTTAAGGCAACGCTTGGTGATATGCCTTTCTATGCGTTTCCGATGTGGAGTACGATTTTTTATATTGGTTTAAAGATGCATCTTGAGCGTAAACATAAAAAACAACTTCTGAAGTTCAGGACAAACTTTGTCTATTTCCTGGACCTCATGTCAACCTGTATCAAAACCGGGATGACGTTAACCTCTTCGGTGGATGCTATATCACCTTTGCTTTATCGCTTTTCTCCGTTACTGGGACAAAGTATATCTAACTTTGGCAACACCATTAAATATGCTTCACTGAATGAGGCCTGCGATCGTCTTTACCAGGAAGTTCCCCTTTCTGAAGTTCAGGAGTTTAATTCTACGGTGAAGAACTCAGCACAGTTTGGGGCCGGCATGCACAGCAGTCTGCAAAACCTTGCACAAGAGATACGGCAGTTTCACTTTATAGAAACGGAAGAAAAAATTGGTGCTGTGAATGCAAAGATGGGTATTCCATTAATTTTGTTTATCATGTTTCCTATTATTGTGGAAATTATTTTACCTGGGCTGTTACGCTCCATGCAAAATCTCTCGTTGGATATGATTTCATGAAAAATTTTCTTGTTTTATTTGTCTTACTGGCCTGTTCTTGTTCACAGGTTAATGGTTCCAGGGATACCAGACAAACTGCCGCGCTAGCGGTAGAAGTCGGTGCGCTTGAAAAGGCTCTGGAACTTACTCGGGCGGAGGCTCAAAAAAATATTTATGATGTTGACGTTCGCTTCCGCCTTGCTGATATCTATCATCAGCTTAATCGGTACGACATGGAAAATAACGAGCTGACCGCGCTGAGCAAAATGGTTGATGCCAGCAGCCGACATTATTCCCGTCTGAAAATTGCGCTGTTGCGGAACAATCTGTTACGCAATGAGCTGGATAGTGCAATTGAACATTATGACGATCTCAATCAGTCGGGTTCGCTTCTGGCCGATGAAGATAAAGGGAAAGGTATGATGTATGTAGCCATCGCCCATTGTAAAAAAAATGCCTTTGATACCTGCATGGCACTTCTGGAGAAGGCAAAGCAATTTTTGCCTGGCAATGATGCCCTCGCGCAGAATATCAATCTGGCAAAGTGGATGAAGAAGACCAAAGCCAGTAATGCGACGCCAGTCGCAGATGTTTTTTATCAGGCCTATCAGGAGCAAGATAGTAAACAAATTTTCTCAAATCTGATCCTTAGTCTCGTCAGCGAAGGTAGCACTGGGCGGGCTTATGATCTCCTTTTAACCCGTTACTCTGTCGACGAAGCTAATATTATTATGAAAGAACTTAAAGCCAGTAAAATATAAAAATATGACCCGATTTTTAAGCGATTTTGAATCTGAGTCAGGAGTTGCATCAATAGAAACCGCTATGGTTTTTTTGATTATCTTTATATTTATCATGTTTACTTATGAGATATTGAAATTTCAAAATGATATGGCAATGATCGCCTTGAATGAATCCTTGGCCACCGAACGAAGCGATCTTGCCTTACTTAAGAGTGAACCAGACAAGTTATCTGTTGATTTTGACAAACAGATAAAATCCCTGGGAACAGGAAACTACTTTAACTCATTGAAATATCAGCCATCAGTCGTCGAGTGTTATAGTGATGTTGCAAAAACAACGGCGGAAAAATGTAGTGAAAAAAGTAAAATAATCAAGTTCAGTTATGAGGTCAAACGCCTGGCATCCAGTGATGAAATATGCGAATTATTTGGCCTTCCTGTTGTTCTGGCAAGAGAGACTATCGCTGTTAATGACTACTATCGGTGAACGACTTAGCTGTGAAAAAGGCAGTGTCGCAGTGGAGGCCGTCTTTGTATTTATGTTTTTTTCCGGACTCTTTATTTACACTTTTCAGCAAGCTTACGTGATGGTATTAAGTTATAGCGCGGAAAAAACTTCGGCCCAGGTCGCCAGTCTGGTTGCACAGCGATCCACATTATTTGGTGATAAAAATTTGCAGGCAAAAGATATTGAGCTTTTAAGGCATCATATTCCGGCTCTTGGGGACTCATCGAAGAGTTTTTCGATCTTTATGTCGAAGAGGTTGCCTATCAGACAGGTGCCTATCAGGTAATCCATATTCCTTCAAAGGACGGGACACAATGCTCTTTGAAAGAAAAGCTATCGACTTATGGCTTCAATGTCCAAACTTCTTTTGCCAAGAAGAACGGTATGTATCGGGTTTCCGTCTGCCGTAAAATAAGTAATATGTTTTATTCCGATGATGATCTCGTCATTGGCAGCAGTTCGGTGATGCCTGGACATCATCATTGATAGAGAATCATAAATGAATTTACAAACATTTTTTTCCTCTGAAAAGGGAAGTTTAATGCCGCTATGGGCTATTGGTGGCATGATGGTGATGATCTCAATATTCTGGGTAGAAAACACTTCATTTTCTATCCTGGATAAACTAAGAAATATTCATATTACCAGCGCCGTCGCTCGAACTTCCCTGATCGATCATGGCCGTTCGCAGACAGCGCTTAAAGAGATTGTCAGCGCATCGGGTACAAGCTCCTTTCAGTATACGCAGAGGTTCAAGTATGCTTCCGTAGAGGATATGGAAGAGTTGAAGGATAATGAGCGGCTGCAGGAAATTATTTCCGCAAGAACAAACACTTCGCAAACCACCACTGTCCCCTTTGAAACATTGAATGATTCGCTGCACTTAAGTAAACATCTCAATATCACTTCTCTGGATAATACGGTTAAGGTCCTTCATCCTTTAAATATCCATCTGGCTGTTGAAAGTACGCCTGAAAATAAAGCGAATATGAGCCGCGTTAGTCAGCCCCTCTATAATGCACTAAAACGGTTAACGGGAGATGCTGCGGATACCAGGGTCAATATTATTCCCTATTCATATCGTGTCAATAATGCCGGTAGATGTTATACGGGAATTAACCGTGGGGACGACTTTAGTTTTGTCTGGTGGGAGAACGCTTTTAGGGAGGAAGATCTTCTGATCTCCTATAAGTCGCAACTTACCTCTGCAATAAATAACCTTTCCAGTACCAATAGTTCTATCATTACTCTGAACAGAAAGTTAGCCGATCTTAAGAAAGAACAGGCTGAGTATAAACCGGGCACCGAAGAGTATGCTGAGTTGCAAAAGCAAATTGACTCAGTTAATAACCAGTTGACTTCGCTTACCAATAGTCTGCCGCAGCTTGAGGCTAACATTGATAATGCTCAGGAAAAGGTAGATAAACAAACCAAGGTCGTTGAAGATCTCCAGGCAAGTGAAACCTATATAAAATTTCTGCCGCTGGCGCAGCACTATGCAAAGCGCTACCAGAATTATCGCTATTTCGAAGATTACACGGATGAGGTAGCAAATCAGGGTGATTTTTCCATGCCCGAGGAGAATTATGCTCAGTCTGCGTCGAAAATGACGTTATCGCCAACGACCCACTATGCACTTTCTGTCTCCAGAAATAATTATTTTGGCGACACGAATACCTGCCCATCGACTATGGTCAGCAGCAATATTTCCTCACCGGAAACCGTTAAATCCTCGCTTAACTCAATAGACTATTCGGGTAAAGATCTGTTGGCGCTGGAAGGGTTACTTTGGGCCGGAAGAAGTACTTTTTCGGGGAGTTCCAGCCTGACCCGCAATGTGGTGATTATGTTTATCTCAGGGAAAGAAGATACCATCGATCCAGAAGCCTTAGCTGGCGCTCAGGAAGCTTGTACTACCATCAAGAATACCTTCTCTTCAGGAAAGGTAAGTAAACTCGTGGTGGTGGCACCGGATGCTGAGGCTGCAGAAAACTATATGGCTTTGCAATGCGCCACGAGCTGGAATGACGATACCGGCTTTATTTTCCTTGATGATTATGTCGATGATTTCGATAAAGAAATTGAAACGCATTTTATACATTATTTTTCCCAGGAGTCGACGACCCGTAATGTCAATGGTTAAATATTATTTCATCTGCTTCTCGTTTGTATCGGGTATTTCCTTTGCACAGGCGATGGAGGGAATGACAACTTTTAACTGTGAAAACCGCAGTGTGACTCATTCCAACTCTCTCATTAAAAACAAAAAAAATGATGCCTTGAATTATGATGGTACAACGCGCACCGTCATTTCCCGGGAGGCTATTTCGCGAGCGAAGAAAACACGTTTGTTTCTGGATCATCTGGATAAACTCTGTTCGCCCCGTCTTGCGGGCGAGCAGAGTAAGTATATGGAAATCCTGCAAAGCCAGCTGAAAGTGAGTCCGCAGCTGATAGGCAGCGTGTACTTTTCTCCTGCCAGCGCGCAGGCGAATCGAAACCGGCAGGATCTCGGCAATATACGTAATGCCGTTGCGCAATATTCAGCTGAGGATTATATGTTGTTGATTGTCGGTAGTACGGATGCTACAGGGGAAGATTCTTTTAATGACTGGCTGTCTTTAAGGCGAGCACAGTATCTTGCTCATCAAGTAGCGGCAAAGGATTTCGATACTTTTCTTATCCCCCTGGGAAAAAAGGGAGCAACCGATGAGCGTCAAGAGAGCAATCCACGCTTCAGACGTGCTGACCTCTATTTGCTGAAAAAAGGTACTTAACCTCACCCTTATACAGTTATCGTCTGACAAAACTGTGGTGGTCAACAAAGTTGGCCACGCTTTTAGCTTTTTCCAGAACAATCATTCTGATTCATTCGGCGTCACACCACCATTATATTGATGAGGTCTGAGCTGGCTGTATTATCCCGTTATGTCATTTGCTATCACTGTGCTGGCTTCGCTAAAATTAGCGTATCCATTATCCGGCACCCACTCCGTTTTCAGACTTCTAACGGGTTGCCTTGCAAAGTACCGAGTAGCATTTTTCAGGATATTTTATCGTTATTTTGACCCATGATGGTGGTGCCGGTGGCTACAAGGACATGAACATGACTAAAATGATCCAAAGCACCTGATATCGTCTATTCGCCTTTTAAAGTACTCGCGTCGATCCAGTTCCATATTTTCTATGTCGCTCATGCCCGGATGCTGGTATCCGATACAAGGATAAACACCAAACCAGTTATCCTCTTTCATCAGCGTGAGCCATTGAGAATCGAGGCCTGCTTTGTTACGCGCCTCGCCCTGTTCCAGCCTTCTAATCGCCTGGGTATAATTATGCATCAACTTTTTATAATAGGGCTTGTTAACCAGGTAGCTGTTTGCCAGATACGCGAATTCCACTTTATAAAAATGCTCTTTCACCTTCTTAATGATGTAGTAACTGGCGGAAAGGAAGCCTACATCCCAGGTCCTTTGGGTTAATTCATCAAGAAAAAGATTTGTCCTTGCAATCGACGGGGGATCATTTTCGAAAACCATGTCATCTTCCAGAATCAAGACATTATTCCAGCCGTTCATTTGTGCCATGATCAACACATTGAGGTGAGATTTTGCACAACCCAATGCACCGTTTACATCTTTGATGGCATTGAAGCGCAGGATTTTTTCTTCAGGGGCATTCACTTTCTGCAATTCGGCCATTATGGCAGCCAGCCTGTCTGGCCGCTGCGCCAGATTAATAAACACGATTTTGTCGACCATCTGCCATTTAATTTCACTCATGAACTTCTGCACAATTATGGTTTAAAAATAATCATTTTATCATAGAGTCAGTTTGGTACATGCCGTCGCCGCCAGTTTTAGGACTTGTGCCCAGGCCGTAATGCCGTGTGAGGGGGCAGCTGGTATATCAAAATTAAGCCTGTTTTTTGACCGTCCCCTTTCGTTCGCCGCTGTGTGCAACCTTAGTATGGGTCCTCATCAAACATCACAGGGCTGCAATGAAAGTCAGCATCGTGGGAGTATTGCGGCTACTGGGGATGATGCAGGTGTTTCATTTCTCGCTTTTCATTGAATTATGCTCCGTGCATGTACGCTTTTGGCACAAAGCAGACATACACAGAAAGAGTAGCTCACGGGCGAACACCAGCGTCTTCTATTGTCGCTTCTACTCTGAGAAGGTCCGGCGCGTAGTGTTAAATTTGCAAGCGATCGCAAGTAGCCGGTGGCGAAATGGAAAATTAGACAGTTAGAAAACGGATATTACTCACTGACGGTGCATCGAATCCTGGAGGCAGGTCACGCTGATTAGACAATCAAAGGGAGCTTTGACACTAAATGAATCAGAACGATCTTTCTGGAAAAACGCTAAAGCACAAACCGGCCTGTTTAAGCCGCTTTTTATCAAATAAGAATCAGTTACATCTGACCATTACAAACCTATGCAGGGTAATGGTTTTGGATATCATTATTTCTTTGGTCAACTTTAATCATCTTTCTCAAATAATAACCATGTAGAGCGCATTGTTTTTTGTTTGAGTTTGTTGTCAATTTGTGTTTCTTTTGTTGCGATTGAGTGGGAGTTGTAATACTTTTGTTGGGTGTGGCACAGATATTGTAGTTTTTAATCCTGCAACATCAGCTGATTGTTATGTGTTAAATCTCGTTATGCGTGTAATGGTGGTCAAAAATATCGCAATTGCATATTCCTTCTTTTAGGACGATTTTTAATTCTTCATTTCATTATGGATATAATAATTTCCTTTCGTTTCAACATAATATGTTTTTGTTGAGAGCTGAGTTGCAAGTTTGACCCTCTGGTTTGAATATCGGAAAATCTATCTCACTTTCGGTAGCTGTTTTATTTATTTGGCGGATGCCGAGTGTTTTCCTTCGAAATAGATAACTGGAGTTTCTGTTCTTGCTTCAAAATTCAGAGTTTTTTGATGAATATGAAAAAAATATTCTGGCGGTAGCTATGGCTTCTGCAATGGTTTCCGATGCTCAGACTGCCGAAGGCCAGGGCCACGGTAAAATTACCTTTAAAGGTTCTGCACTTGATGCGGCATGCTCAATTGATTCAAAAAGCCTCGATCTGACCGTTGAACTTGGTTCTATCGCCAGGCCCGACCGGGGCAGGATATTAGCATACGAGATGAGCGGTTATTCATACACAGTGAACTCTTCGACTGGCTCTTACCGCGTGTAGCTCCAATGATAAACAGGGCGGTAGCCCTGCAGTATTTTCGTCTCATGCTTAATACGCATCGCTGGGGATGGCAAATCATCGACAAATCTCTAAAGACGGCATATCTGGATCGTATTTGCAGCCAGTGTCAGGGGCAAGATTTCCCTCTGTCTTTGACAGAGCGATTTTTACTCGCCAGTAAGATGGGGAGACAATCTCTGATGTTTTTCATACGTATTAATTTAAGAGCATTTAGCCATCAAAGGAAAATTTCTTGATCGGGTCTCTATTACTGGCCGGGTTGCGTGTCGCTTTTCCGGGTATAGTCCGCCGCTATCGGCAGCATGTGGATTGCATGAACGATCTCAGGTGCCGAAGCCAGGCGCTACAGGATGAAACAGAAAAGATTTCAGCGCAGCTCCATAACTTGCAGAGCTTATTACTTGGAGTACATCAGTCAGTGCTTCATACGGAACGGTCTACTGTGTCCAGAACTGAACCATGGCGATGTGTGTTTCTGGTACACAGTGTGGAAACGTGGAGCAGCCTCCATGATGTCTGGCAGGCGATGGTTAAAGACTCTCGTTTTGAGCCTGTTGTGGCAACAATTCCCCGGCAGTATCCGGGGAGTGCAGAACCTGAAGGTGAAGATAAAACGCATGAAGGTCTCTTGCTGTTAAATGTACCGCATTTGCGCCTGACTTCTTCAGATGCGATGGAGGATTTAGCCTTTTTACACCTGCTTGCCCCCCATATGATTTTTCGTCAGTCACATTGGGATGAGGACATTTCACCTGCTTTTTCAGCATCTCAGCTTAGTTTCGCCCGACTTTATTATGTTTCTTATGGCATAGCGCCAATCGCGCAACACGGATTGAAATTAGAAGTAAGCCCGCTGCAACGAAGGTGTCGTAAAATATTTGTGGCCAATGAAAGCGTAAAAGAGTTGTTGCCTGCGTCGCTTCCCGTAGCGGTAACTGGTCATCCGCGAGTCGCTTATCTTCAGCGAGCCAAACCTTCCTGGCCGCTGGATACGGGCAATCAGTTTAAAATTATCTGGAGCGCCCATCATGCAATAGAAACGGGCTGGAACGATTTCGGTGTCTTCTGGCAAGTACACGGCAAAATGCTGGCGTTGGCGCAGTGTTACCCTGAAGTCGATTTTTTATTTAGTCCCCATCCTGCGTTGATCACGCGATTAAATGGCCTTTCAGGGACAAAAAAGGATGAATTTAACGAGTTCAAAGAACGTTGGGATGCATTACCCAACACGGGAGTGCTTGAAAACGGCAACTATGCCGGCCCATTCAAAGCTTCTGATTTGCTCATTGTCGATGGGCTAAGTTTTCTGCTGGAGTATCAACTTAATCAAAAACCAGTGCTGTTTTTCGAGCGCCCTGACCACAGTCCTTTTAATACCTTTGGTGAAAAAGTGAAGCAAGGTGTGCACCCTGTCTCTGCGGACAATCCTGATGAGTTAAGGCACTGGGTCAGTTACTTCCTTTCGGGGAGGAAAGATCCGCTGGTGGGCTTCCAGCAATCGCTGGTGAATGCGCTAACACCCCGAAAAGATGCCTCCGCCGCGATTTTACAAATTATCGCCGAGGATATGGCTTATCCCCGCGTGAGATCTGAAGAACAAGGGAAACTGCTAAGCCGATAAGCATTGGCTTAGGTGGGGGGCAGGGACGACGATCACATCAATCTGGCCCAGATGACATCCACCTTCCCATTCAAGAGCGCTGTCCCTTTATGCTGTTGGTGCTATATTGGGGATGTTCATCTGAAATCGTTGCTGCCAGCGTTGTATTTAACGAGTTTAACGCCTATGAAATTTTTGCTTGGTGATTGTGTTACATTCAATTCCGATGATGGTTCTCTCTACCATATAGAACAACAAGATAATATCATCGTCCTGCCGCATCTTGCGTCGCGGGTTTTAACTTGCCTGGTGGTGAACGCAGGCCAAGTGGTTTCCCGCGAAACAATTTTCGATTATGTCTGGGCTAACAATGAACTCATCCCGTCTAATAATAGCCTGACCCAGTATGTGTCTTTAATCAGAAAAACGCTGCTGGAGCTAAAATGTCAGAATGAGCTTATTGAAACCATCCCCAAAAGAGGGTTTTATTTTCCTGCGCAATATGTTAACCCTATTACCGAAGCGGGCAGCGTGGCGGTACGCAAGTACCCTGTCAAAGATGCTTATTTATTAGTATGTTTAGCCATTCTGATCATTATCTCTTTGTGCATTTTTTTCTTCCGGGCAACCGCTGTCGAAAATGATTTAGAGTATACTGAACTTTTCGCCTTAGGCGATATAGCTTCATGTAAGGTTTATACAGTTAATAAAGTCTCATCTCATAACATTCCAGTGGTGTTGGCCAGAGTGGAAGCAATGATAAAAGATTCGCAGTTGAACATTGGCTGTCATAGCGGCTTGTCCTATATATATCAGGCCGAAGAGCGTCTTTTTTTTGATGGTAAAGGACGGGAGTTTATAAGTCGTTGCAATATTACTGGTGAAGTTAATAAGAATATCACCTCATGCAATGGAGTGTATATCAATGCGCTTAACAATTAAATCCTTTTTGTTTGCGATATTGATGGGGACGGTATTTGTAAATCTCTATTTTTATTTCTTATCAGCTAAATCAGAGACGGTAAACTGTGAATCACCAGTGATTGTTACTTCGCGTCACAAGAGTTTCCAATTTAACGGTACGATAGGCGTTACCTTAAATCCGGGCGGCACGGGGTCGGTCGCTTTCTCCGGGGAAATTAACCGGCGTGGAGAGCCGTCAGGCAGTGTGCTACTTAGAATTATTTACTTCAATTACAGTGTGGAACATTATAGCTATTTGACGTTGGCTAACTTTGTTATCAAGAAAAACATCAATGATCATACCGATGATGCCATTTTTGATAAGTTGATTTTCGATTTTCATGATAAAACAAGAAGAGTCAGAGTGGAGAAGATCGCTGACTCGGCATATTTGATCGAAAATGCCTTTAATCCCATTTTTGTGTGTATAAAAAAATAGTAACCAGGTGCTCTATCTTTTAATGAACAGAAAACGAAGATAGCCCGCCTGCGCTACCTGTCCATGCTGCAGCATAAAAAACTTTAATTGTTTGTATTTAAGGGTTTTAAACCTATATTTAGATGCAAAATCAACTATATGTATCGGTTTTTTCCTGGCGAGCTTAATCTCCCCGGCATCGAATAAACCTTTGTTGGGGGATGCCATGTCTATGCACACAATTGAAAGCTTTTGCTCAATGCCTGGGTTCAATGCAGGAAAAAAAGGTTCCGTCACGATGAGCATGATTTATCATGCTCTGGCGGCGGAATCGGATCGGGGATTAACCACAAGGCAGGTCTCAGATTGCTGTGATATATCTATCTATGCGGCGCGTAACTGGCTCATGAAGCTAAAAGAAGTCAACATGGTGGACTGTGTTTCTGTTAACGGAAAAGTAGTACGCTGGTTTGTTGCTTCTGAGGAATAAATCCGGGGAGGTAAAAAATTAAAGAGGAAAATCTCGCAGGGTGTTTTATTTTTTGCTTAAGGATATAAAAATCGACGTAAAAAACCTCCCATTCAGATGAGTAACAAAGGTGATATTATGTCTGGCAATAAGTTGTCATAAATTATCGAGGGCGTTCGGTTTAATAGCCAATGATATTCATCTCTGATGCTCTTCGTCATGTCAAGTATTTTATAATGCATGAAATGTAATTGGCGAAGCCGGGTTGATGCCGTCTAATATTTTCGTGGTGAGGACGAGTGATATTTATCTTCCAGTCCGTCGAATGTCCGTTTATAAAAGAGTGATGCCCATTACGGTGTGGGCTTATCTGCCGCTTTTCTTTCCTGTTGTTACCGGACGCGTAATGGCCTATCTCTATTAACGCTGCGAAGCTTTTATCCATCTTTAACAGTATAAGGTAAACGCATGATGAATCTTTCTACGGCACTGATTTTTATCGTAGTCCAGATGGTGAGTCATTTCGGCATTGAGAGCCGCTTCGACGCTGTTTTTCATCATCAGGAGTTCGTACTGGATGAGGTCTTCTGGGGGGGGTATTTTTGCCCTGGCCGTTAGCCAGATCCTGTAACTGTTTTGTACATAAAACAAATTACTTTTGATGTGGGGTTGGATACATCAAAATCAGGAGATTACACAAATTTATATACAAGCTTTTGGAGCGATTGTTCATTTTCGCCAGAGTCCATATCCTGACCATCCAAGCAGCGGTAGTTTATTCTGGTCACTTTTTATTGGGAAGTTAACAAGTGATTTGATCTCTTTAAGAACAAACATACTCTGCATTTCTTTAATCCCCGGCACTCTGCATACAGCAGACATGGCGAAATCAGCATTGTAGTCCAGATAAGCCCCCACAATATACAGTAAAAAATCGGTATCCCCACCAATGCTATAGCAGTCAACCACATCTTCCAGTGCGTCAACTTCCTCTTCAAATTATCTGGCCTCCGTTTCACTGTGGCTATCAATGGCTACCCGAATGAAAACCATCACACCCAGACAGATCTTTTTACGGTTAAAGACTGCCCGGTAGCCCTGAATCTTCCTCAAGCTGCGTACTAAGCGCCAGCATAATCGCCACGGGATTCTGACACACGCTGTTCAGCCATTTTAGCCAACAGAAGATCATTAACCGATGCCGGAGGGGGAGCCGGACGTCCGGGGGATGACCTGCGAAAGCGGGCGGTTGCTCAGAGAGCACAACCGATACCCCACAACACCTCAACAGTGAACGCCCCGGCGCTCAGGTATCGTTCGTAGCCGACGAATCAATCAGGACTATCGGCCTATACGTCGGGGAAAGTTGTATGCGATGTGGGTTTAGCGGCAATGATGAAAAGAGGATTGATTATGGGGATGCTGATGCAGGTGATGAGCCGACTGGCGCTGGCGTAGCGGTTCAGTAAACGTCTGGTGATGGCGCAATTGAAAGCCCGACGTATAGAAGACCATATCCGAGAAAGGCTGCAACAGGTGATTGTCCAACGCTCCCTGTTGGTGTTGGCCGGACGTAATAAGTTGGCAACCAGTGAACGAGTAAGTAACCGGTCGCTGGGGCATCGCGCAATGGTACGCACCGGGTTATTCCTGCGACGTATTACCGGCAAGTGCTGGAAGTTGCCAGGGAGAAAGATGCCGGACTGGCGGCGGCACTGGATAATGCGATTGTTGTGGCGGAAAGTAGTAACGGCACGCTGATTGATAAACCTGACCTGAAAACCACCATGAAATACAGGCTCAGCCAGGCATCACGTATCGGTTTAACCGGCGCGCGCATATTCCCCGCATTCGCTGCGCGAGGCATGGGTACAAGATGCGATTCGTCATTATCTGGCGCAGGGATTCAGCGAGAAGGAAGCGCTGGCGCATGCAGCAATGGAGCCGGGGCATGGTGACGGGCGTGGGCAATATGTCCGTCTGGTTAATGGTCGGGAGATAGTGTTATAACTTTTTCAATATGATACAGGTAAGACATCCTGACTGTTATGGACGGTGGGGAAAGCCCGCAGCATTCCGGTATAGCTCCGTTCAATAAAGGCTGAGTATGATTCGCTGGAATTGAATGATACTCAGCCAGAAACGTTTATTCTTTAACTTGCTGTCTGGTCATGGCCCGCTTATTCATCAGTAATCTGAGGATCCAAAGGCTCAGAGCAACGGTTATGATATTAAGAATCTCTACAACATAAATAAACGCAGCATGATACTGGGCAGTCATCAATGCTAACAGATTGCTGCCAGGTGCGTGTTTCATCGGGGCGGTGAGATTGCCTGAGGCGACAGCGTTAATCCACTCCGTCAATTGATTCGCCGGGAGACTGAACTGCATAAAAATTCCTGGCAAAGACTCTGTCAGATGAGAGGTCAGTAATGAAGCATATAATGCAACCGCCAGTGCTTCACTACCCAATCTGAGTGTATTAAGCAATCCGGCGGCCATGCCTGCCTGCGCCGGATCCACGCAGCTCAATGCCAGGCCATCGACCAGTCCGGCGGATAATCCCATACCCATACCAATCAATAATAATGGTATGGTCAATATCCATAGTTCACGACCTGGCTGGCTGAAAAGGATCAACGTTATGCCGCCAGCGATAAATGCAACCAGACTGATAAACAGAATTAGACGGGCTGACACTCCACCTGAAACCAGCCTGCCTGCGATCACCGGGCAGAAGAGAACAGGCAGAGTGAGTGCGATCATCATAAGACCGGCTTTTGACGGTGTTAGTTGCATCACTCCGGTCAAATAGCTGGGATAATACGTCAGCAGTGTAACGAAGATGACGCTGGCGACCACTGGGATCAGGATTAGCCCGACGAAGGTGTGATTCTTCAGCAGGTTAAAATTCAGCATTGGATTATCAATACGATTTTCATAGAGATAAAAGCCAACAGTTATCATGGCGGCAAGTATCAGTAATGATAGCGTTCTGATATCTGTCCAGCCCCACTGACCCCCCTGTACCATCGCCAGCATAAACAGCAGGAGGGCGGTGATAAAGAGTACGGTTCCGGCAATATCAAAACGAAACTGTTTATTAGTCGCGGTATCTACGGGAATCGATTTAGCCAGAATTAACACAATCGCCAGCGTGATGGCATGAATGGCGAAAATGGCGCGCCAGTTGATAAAATCAAGAATAAAACCTGAAATTGTTGGGCCAAAAGTAATACCGATCCCGGCAGTCGTGCCTAAGAGGGCGAATGCCTTAGTCCGCTGACTGCCTTCAAACCGGGCGATCAGAATAGCGCTGCCGCATGAAAAAATGGCAGCACCTCCGATCCCGGCCAGAGCACGGGCAATATCAAGATACAGAGCTCCGGGAGAGAGTGCCGACATTAATGATGCCACGGCATAAATAGCTGTTCCGTATAAAAAGGCTTTCTTCCGCCCGCAGGCATCAGCAAGCGTTCCCCAGAATAAGGTAAAACAGGCAAACGTTAAGTTAAAGGCGTTAACGACCCACTGTAACGCGGACAGGCTGGCGTGCATGTCTGCGCTAATGAATGGCAACGCAATTGCCGTTCCGGAAATTGAACCCGGTACAACAAATACCGCCAGCAAAATGACAAATAAAAGTAACCTGTTGTTTGGCTGAGACATAGTGGCTCCAGATGATTAAAAAATAACGGGCAGTTCGTCAGGACGGCGTAGCACGATACCTTCACACCATGGCAGGTCGTGTTCGTACTCAGAATTATTTACAACTTTAAGCGTGATAGTACCAATGGTATTTGTAATGTCGTTTTGTAAAACAGAAACTGGCACATTAATTAAAGTTCCAGTGACTGTTATTTCATACAGGTTGACGATACATTTAGCTGTGCTGCTTAATTCACAGAATTGCTGGAATGATATATCGCAATTATAGAGTATCAATTGGTTTGCTGGTATATCTTTATATGCATTGACGGCCAACAGGGCTGCTTGTCGGCAGGCCTCGATAATAAACATGCCCGGAATATGGTCTAACGGGTGGTCAAAAATAGATGAGTAGGATTGATCGACAATAAGTGTGGCTGAGAGCGCGTGATCTTTCATCTGAACATCACCAATAACGACATTGCGCGGGAAGAACCGACCAACAGATGTGCAATTCGCTGGTTTAATAATGTTATAATTTAAGGATGGCAGATTCTCATTTTTTGCTCTTAATTTTTTCCAGACGGTATCATCCATCCAGCCAATACCCATTCTTTTCTGAGCACAGGCGATATTGTTAATCAGGAGTGTCATTTCTAAGGTATAACCTACCAGGATCTTTTTACGATATTTGAGATTGGTAATTTTGACCGGGATTACAGAATATAATGGCTTTTGCATTATTTCCAAAAGAGGATAATTAAGAATTTTAAATTCGGCATTATTAAATATAAATTTTGCACTGAGGGGGACATCATAGTATTTATGTGTCACATAAATAGATGTCTGTCGGAAGACCTCTAAGAGTAACATTGCGTCATAACATCGGTGACCATCGCTGAGTTCGGGGAGATCATTAAAATACATGTGCGATTTTGGCAACATGGCGGAAAATATAAAATGATTACTGTCCACTTGTTGCGAGTCAGTGATGAAAACCTCGTTGATAGCCTGTCGGTGAACATATCTTCTATCAATCGAGCCATCAAAAGAT
The DNA here is from genome assembly GCA_946480445.1 of uncultured Buttiauxella sp. GTDB lineage: Bacteria > Pseudomonadota > Gammaproteobacteria > Enterobacterales > Enterobacteriaceae > Dryocola. The sequence goes on along the minus strand of CAMLJN010000010.1, from coordinate 22,293 downwards.
AACTTACAGTCCTGAGACTGATATACATAATCCATATGAACATTCTCCATTGCATGTGTAGTGAGTGACACATCCTGGCTGTAATGCTATGTTAGGCAGGTGTTGAACGTTCGTATTTAATGATACGTTCAATATCCATCGAACGAACTATGTGCGAAAAGTAATTAAATGTCAATTTATTGCAACTTATCTTTGTTGTGTAGGTGGTATTTACTATATTATCAATGAGTTAATCTTGGAGTGATGGAATGAATGACATGCTAAGACAGGATCATCCACTGGTTTTGGCTACTGTGCTGAAAGCTTTAAATGACCCAACACGGTTAAGAATCATCCGGGAGCTAATCAACGATGAGGTCGGAGCAGAAAGGCACTGTGCATCGTTCAGTGGTCTATCTGAAGTAGCCCGCGCGACAAGATCGCATCATTTTAAAGTCTTGCGTGAAGCGGGCCTTGTCTCTCTGGTTGACCGGGGGAATTTGCTGTTAGCCCGACTGAGACGGGATGAAATTGAAAAAGCTTATCCTGGTTTACTCAGCATTCTTATCCGTGACTAAAGAAATAATCGCTGTCACTAATTGGGCCGCGGTGTCCGGGATGCTGAATATTGTGCGCTATGACTGAAAGTGTCAGATTCCTGGTAAAGGGCTAAAAGGGAAGGGGGTGTTTAAGGATAAGGTCCTGATCTACTGTTGAGATTTTTCGGCTACCTAAAACTGATGCTGGTGGGCAGGTCTCAATACTGGAGCAATAAAAAAGCAGTTCCGCCTTACATCGGGAGAGCTACTTTTTAGTAGAGTTCGTTAATAAGCTTTGCTCACACTGGGTTGCTGTTCATAGCGATACGGCGGAACAAATCTCTGCCGACAGATCAAGATAATCCGACCACCACTGCATCATCTGTGTGCGCTCGTCGAGGTGTTCTGCCTTGTGGATTGAGGTAGCCCGCACGCTGTTACGCTCCTGATGGCTTATCTGCCGTTCCACTGCATCTTTCGATCAGCGTCTGGACTCGATCAGCGCACCATAGGCTATCGTGCATCGGTAAGCTTGTAAGGTTTATCGAGAGGTTTTGTATTGCGCAGAGAGGTATGTTGGGGCTCCATAGCTTATTGAATCGGCAGGTCTTCAAAAACTATGTATGTCAAAAAACCCGCTGATATTCAATGATACCATCGGGTTTCTTTAACTTGCTTATTTTTATATGTCCTCGGACTGAGTGAGACATCCCAAGACAAAAATAGTGGTGCCCGGACTCGGAATCGAACCAAGGACACGGGGATTTTCAATCCCCTGCTCTACCGACTGAGCTATCCGGGCAACGGGGCGCATTAAACCGTAAAGGCCGTTGGGCGTCAACGGCTTTGTCACAAAAAAGCGCTAAAACGGTGTCGACTGACTGATTTTCAAACAGAATGACGAAAAAGGGCGCATCAGGTCAACGCGCCGCCCTGACGACACTGGGCGAAGCGTAAAATATCTTCCGCAAGGCGTCGTGCCGTATCAATATCACTCTGGCTGCGTTTGACCAGCAGCTTGCTCAGGCAGCCTTCCAGCACCAGTTCCATCTGATGTGCCACCATTGCCGGGTCGTCCACTTCCAGCTGCGTTAGCAGTTCGTGAGTGTATTCCCAGGCCGCTTTTTTTTGCTGATCTGCCAACTGGTGGATCGGGTGTGAAGCGTCCGGATAAAACGTGCAGGCTGCGATAAACAGACAGCCGGGGTAACGCTGGTTGCTGACGCATTCCGTTAAAGCCTGATAGCGCTTGAGGAGTTTCTGCTCAAGCGTCAGCGCTTCGTCGAGCATAAGCTGACGACGCCAGACATCCACCTGCTGGCTCAGATAGCGCAGCGCGTCATACAGCAACGCTTCACCGTCCGGCCAGTATTGTTTGACTTCCTGTAACGGGTAATCTGCTTCCAGCGCGACCATTTCAAGCGTGGTGCTGGCAATGCCCTCACGTTCAAGGACGTGCAGGGCGTGCTCAAGTACGTCTTCGCGTTGCACGGTATTCTCCTCCGTCGTTCAACGGGTTATCCCACATTAGTGTTGTTTACTGAAGATGATTGCGCAAATACGAACGAAAGACGTCTGCGTTCATAAAACCGGTTATGCGCGAAGAATGCTGCTCCTGGCCTTCCTCATCGAAGAAGATAATGGTAGGCAAACCTAATACCTTTAAATGCTTTAACAGCGCCGCATCCTGCTCTTTATTAGCCGTGACGTCCACCTGAAGCAGTACGGTATTGGCCAGCAGCTTTTGTACTTCAGCGTCGCTGAAGGTGTATTTTTCGAACTCCTTGCAGGCTACACACCAGTCGGCATAGAAATCAAGCATCACCGTTTTGCCTTTGGCGCGGGCCAGTGCCTGCTCGAATTGTTCAATGCTTGAGACGCGGGTGAAGCTGAGATGCTGCTGACTGGCTGCGACGGATGTACCAAATGCCCAGTCCTGCAAAGGTTTTGCGCAAACCAATGCTGCGCCTAACGCAAGGATCTGCACGACGCGCATCCAGGCTTTACGGGCTTGCAGGCTGGTGATAAATGCCCAGCCGAAGAAAGCCACGCCCAGCAGCGCCCAAAGACGTAAGCCCCACATATCCCCAATGACGCGTTCCAGCAGGAACACCGGCAGCGCGAGGATCACAAAACCGAAGGCAATCTTCACCGTCTCCATCCACGGGCCGCTTTTCGGCAGCAGCTTGTTGCCAAATACGGTAATAAGGATCAACGGCAGGCCCATGCCAAGCGCGTAGAGATACAGCGTGCCGCCGCCAAGCCACATATTGCCGCTCTGCGCGATATACAGCAGGATGGCGCTAAGGGGGGCCGTGGTGCACGGAGAGCAAATCAGCCCTGCCAGCGCCCCCATGGCAAAGACGCCGCCTGCTGACCCACCTTGCTGGCGATTACTCATCAGTGTGAGGCGCGTTTGCAGGGAGGAGGGCAGTTGCAGGGTGAACAAGCCAAACATGGAGGCGGCGAGCAGTACAAAGAGCACGGACAGGCCAATCAGCACATAGGGATGCTGCAACGCCGCCTGAAACTGTAGCCCTGCCGCCGCGACTACCAGGCCCAGCGCGGTATAGGTAAGCGCCATCCCCTGAACGTACATAAAGGTGAGCAGCAGAGCGCGTGCGGTAGACAAACGCTGTTTGCCGCCCAGGACGATGCCGGATATCAGCGGGTACATCGGCAGTACGCAGGGTGTGAAGGCGATGCCGATACCGATCAGCAGCGCCCACAGAGCGGAGAAAGGCAGCTGGGCAGGCTCGGAGTGCTCCGGTTGCTTCTCCTGGGTCAGAGGGGCAGGTTGAGGTCGTTCTTTATCAACCGCCGTAACCACCGCGCTAAGCGGGACGATACGTGTCTCTGGCGGATAGCAGAATCCCGCTTCGGCGCAGCCCTGGTAGGTCACACTTATCGTCCCGCCTTTCTCGACGGATTTGATTGTGACCGGCAAGTTCAGGCGCTCGGTATAAATCTCCGTTTTGCCGAAGAACTCATCTTCGTGCGAGAGGCCTTTTGGCAGGACCAGCGGGCCAGTTTGGGCCTGTGAGGGATCGAGTTTGATTTGCTGGCGATAAAGGTAATAGCCGTCTTTAATCTGCCAGTTCAGATTCAGCTGGTTGCCTGACTGTTTAAAATCAAAGGCAAAGGCCTGATCGGCAGGCACAAACTGCGTCTGTCCCTGAGCGTCGAACAGCCCGGCGAAGGTCGGTGTGCTGAAAAGCAGGAAAATCAGCGTAAAGATGCGTAGAGCCATGAGAGGTATTCACTATCTCCGTGGGTAACTGGCAGAACCAGTAATTCAGGGGTTTGATAAGGATGGTGTGCTTTCAGACAGGCCAGCAGCGCCTCCTGATGGGCAATGTCGCTTTTGAGCAGCATCTGCACCTCGTACTCCTGTTCCATTTTGCCTTCCCAGTAATAGAGCGAGGTTGCACCGGGCAACAGGGTCACGCAGGCGGCGAGTTTTTCTGCCAGCACCAGCGCGGCAAGTTCCTGAGCGGTGGCCTCATCTGGTGCCGTACAAAGAATCACAACGGCTTGTGTCGATTGCATGGCTTTTCTCGTCTGTAGCGGGTCGCTGCCAGACTATAGCACGGAGGAAGATAATGGGGTGTTAAACGGGCCGCGAAGCGACCCGTTCAGGCGAGGATTTACAGAACCAGACCGCCGACGATAAAGCCGAGGATCACACAGAGCGTAATGGCTATTACGCCGGGAATTAAGAAGGCATGGTTAAACACGTATTTGCCAATACGCGTGGAGCCGGTGTCGTCCATTTCTACCGCAGCCAGCAGCGTAGGGTAGGTCGGCAGGACAAACAGGGCGGAGACGGCAGCAAAAGAGGCTATTGCGGTGAGCGGGCTGACGCCCAGCATCAGCGCGGCTGGCATCAGCGCTTTGGTGGTGGCCGCCTGGGAGTAAAGCAGGGTGGCAGCAAAGAACAGTACCACCGCCAGCAGCCACGGATAGCTTTGCAGCAGATCGCCTGCGAAGGCCTGAATATCCGCAATATGGTGCTTAACAAAGGTATCACCCAGCCATGCCACACCCAGCACGCAGATACAGGCGCTCATGCCGGATTTAAAGGTGCTGGCGTTGAGAATTTCACCGGTGTCGATTTTACAGGTGATGCAGATAAGCGTGGCGATAGTCAGCATAAAGACCACGATGGCTTCGTTACGCGGCAGGACCGGATTCTGGATCAGGCCCACGGTGTCGCTGATGGCGGTGGCGTAGAACATCACCGCCACTATGCCGATCAGGAACAGCAGTACCGAACGTTTCGCGTGAGGCTTCAGTTGAAAGACCTGGCTGCCGCGCAGCTGCACTTCACCCTTGGCAAGGCGCTCCTGATAAACCGGATCGTCCTTCAGCTCGCAGCCGAGGAAGTTACAGACGATAGCTGTCAGCATGACGGCAACCAGCGTGACCGGAATACAGATAGCCAGCAGCGTCAGGTAGCTCACGCCCATTGGCTCAAGAATGCCCGCGAAGAATACGACGGCTGCGGAAATAGGTGAGGCGGTGATGGCAATCTGGGAGGCGACCACGGCGATAGAAAGCGGGCGGGAAGGGCGAATGCCCTGCTCTTTTGCGACTTCGGTAATAACGGGCAGGGTGGAAAAGGCGGTGTGCCCTGTACCGGCCAGAATAGTCATAAACCAGGTGACGAGCGGGGCGAGAAAAGTGATGTATTTAGGATGGCGACGCAGCAGCTTCTCTGCGAGGCTGACCAGGTAATCCATCCCACCGGCAACCTGCATCGCAGCAATGGCGGCGATAACGGCCATGATTATCTCGATAACGTCGAAGGGAATGGCCCCCGGCTTTATCTGGAACATGAGCGTCAGCACCAGCACACCAAGGCCGCCGGCAAACCCTATTCCTATGCCGCCAAGCCTTGCCCCGAGATAAATCGCTAACAGCACGATAACGAGTTCAGCTCCAAACATGATTAGCTTCCTTAAGATTAATGAGTTGAAAATGAGTTGTTGTAAATCTGTGTGCCCTGAAACGAAAAAGGCACGTCGCGATGGACGTGCCTTTTGGCTAACTAAGTACCTGAAGCATTATTGTTCGCTTTCATCGGTATACCGTTTTGCTTTGTAGACCGGGTGCATCAGGTTATGGACAGAGAATATATCGTCTAATTCCGCTTCTGTCAGCAGCCCGCGCTCCAGCACGACTTCGCGCACGCTCTTGCCGGTTTCGGCACAAATCTTCCCGACGATGTCGCCGTTGTGGTGACCAATGAACGGGTTCAGGTAGGTGACGATGCCGATGGAGTTGTAAACGTAGCTTTCACACACTTCTTTATTGGCGGTAATGCCGTTAACGCATTTTTCCAGCAGGTTGTAGCAGGCGTTGGTCAGGATATGGATAGACTCGAACATCGCCTGGCCAATCACCGGCTCCATCACGTTCAGCTGGAGCTGACCTGCTTCGGAGGCCATGGTCACGGTCGTGTCGTTGCCGATCACTTTGAAGCAAACCTGGTTTACCACCTCGGGCACAACCGGGTTCACTTTGGCTGGCATAATAGAAGAACCCGCCTGCAGTTCCGGCAGGTTGATTTCGTTCAGGCCAGCGCGTGGGCCGGAGGAGAGCAGGCGAAGGTCGTTACAGATCTTCGACATTTTCACCGCCAGGCGCTTCAGGGAGCTGTGCACCATCACGTAAGCCCCGCAGTCGGAGGTGGCTTCGATCAGGTCTTCGGCTGGCACGCACGGCAGATTGCTGACTTCCGCGAGCTTCTGTACCGCAAGCTGCTGGTAGCCGTCAGGGGTGTTCAGGCGTGTCCCTATTGCCGTGGCGCCGAGGTTAACCTCCAGCAGCAGCTCGGCGGTACGCAGCAGGTTTTTGGTTTCTTCATTGAGCAGAACGGTAAAAGCGTGGAATTCCTGACCGAGGGTCATCGGCACCGCATCCTGCAGCTGGGTACGGCCCATTTTCAGGATGTTCTCAAATTCAACGGCTTTACGCTGGAAGCCTTCACCCAGCTGGTTGATGGCGTCGATCAGTTTGGTGATAGAGGCGTAAACCGCGATGCGGAAACCGGTTGGATAGGCATCGTTGGTAGACTGGCATTTGTTGACGTGATCGTTTGGGTTCAGGTACTGGTACTCACCTTTCTGGTGACCCATCAGCTCCAGCCCAATATTGGCGAGCACTTCGTTGGTGTTCATGTTCACGGAGGTGCCGGCTCCGCCCTGGTAAACGTCTACCGGGAACTGATCCATACACTTGCCGTTATTCAGCACTTCGTCACAGGCCTGGATAATGGTGTTAGCGACGCTTTTCGGGATGGTTTGCAACTCCTTGTTCGCCATCGCCGCCGCTTTTTTTACCATGACCATACCGCGTACAAATTCAGGGATATCGCTGATTTTGCTGTTACTGATGTAGAAGTTTTCAATCGCTCTCAGAGTGTGAATACCGTAATAGGCATCCGCTGGCACTTCCCTGGTACCCAACAAATCTTCTTCGATACGAATGTTATTTAACATGTGAACCTTCTTTTTCAAGCTGCCAATAAATGCACCGTTTTCACGCACAGGATGTGTGGTCGTGAGATGATTAGACCGACGATTATGTCCATATTCGGTCTCCATGCCGTGATGATATGCTGATCATAGCGAAAAGCAGTAATCTGGATCACTTATTAAAACCCACATCACATAACTATTAGCGATCTGTGATAACGATCAACGGTTGAAAATTTTCGCCAACTTAATGCAGCGCAAACATTGATCTTTGGCTATGGCGTCGCCATCTCTGTGCCATGCTTTATCGCCCATTCATTTTCACAGGCGCCACATCAAGGGGTCTGTTGTCCAACTACAGGAGAGTACGGTGCGCTGGATACCGTTGATTGCCATTTTTCTCTATGTCTACATTGAGATTTCGTTGTTTATTCAGGTGGCCCATGTGCTGGGCGTTTTCCTGACGCTGATGCTGGTGATTTTCACCTCGGTGATTGGGATGTCGCTGGTGCGTAACCAGGGCTTTAAAACCATCATGCAGATGCAGCAGAAGATGGCGGCAGGGGAAAGTCCTGCGGCTGAAATGGTCAAAAGCGTTTCGCTGGTGCTGGCAGGCTTCCTGCTGTTACTGCCGGGCTTCTTTACCGATTTTCTCGGCCTGCTGTTATTGCTGCCGCCGGTGCAAAAACACCTGACGCTGAAACTGATGCCGCACCTGCGCTTTTCGCGTATGCCGGGTGGAGGATTTAGCGCAGGCAGCGACGGCGGCCAGACTTTCGATGGGGAATACCAGCGTAAGGATGAAGGCCCAAAGCAGCTTGAGGACCGCGATCGTGATGACCGTAACGATCGTTAAAAATTCGAAAATTTTTTTGTTTTCCCCCTTGAAGGGGGGAAGGCCCACCCCCATCTCTCAGGTCACCAGCCGATAACCCATACGGGCCGGCGTTACCCTAACAACTGATACTGACTTTCTCAAAGGAGAGCTATCACATGAGTATTCGTCCATTACATGACCGTGTCATCGTCAAGCGTAAAGAAGTTGAATCTAAATCCGCGGGCGGCATCGTGCTGACCGGGAGCGCTGCTGGTAAATCAACTCGTGGTGAAATCATCGCTGTCGGTAAAGGCCGCATCCTGGAAAACGGTAACGTGCAGCCGCTGGACGTGAAAATCGGCGACATCGTCATTTTCAACGACGGTTACGGCGTGAAGTCCGAGAAGATCGACAATGAAGAAGTGCTGATCATGTCCGAAAGCGACATCCTGGCAATTGTTGAAGCGTAATCCGCAAGCAAATTAAACGAATTTAAAGGAAAAGAAGAATGGCAGCTAAAGACGTAAAATTCGGTAACGACGCTCGTGTGAAAATGCTGCGTGGCGTTAACGTACTGGCAGATGCAGTGAAAGTTACCCTCGGTCCTAAAGGCCGTAACGTGGTTCTGGATAAATCTTTCGGTGCACCGACCATCACTAAAGATGGTGTTTCCGTAGCGCGTGAAATCGAGCTGGAAGACAAGTTCGAAAACATGGGCGCGCAGATGGTTAAAGAAGTGGCCTCTAAAGCGAACGACGCTGCGGGCGACGGCACCACCACCGCAACCGTTCTGGCTCAGGCCATCATCACCGAAGGTCTGAAGGCCGTTGCCGCGGGCATGAACCCAATGGACCTGAAGCGCGGTATCGACAAAGCCGTTATCGCAGCGGTTGAAGAACTCAAAGCGCTGTCCGTCCCTTGCTCTGACTCTAAAGCTATCGCTCAGGTAGGTACCATCTCTGCTAACTCCGACGAAACCGTGGGTAAACTGATCGCAGAAGCGATGGAAAAAGTGGGCAAAGAAGGCGTTATCACCGTTGAAGAAGGCACCGGCCTGCAGGACGAGCTGGACGTAGTGGAAGGTATGCAGTTCGATCGCGGCTACCTGTCTCCTTACTTCATCAACAAGCCAGAAACCGGTTCTATCGAGCTGGAAAGCCCGTTCATCCTGCTGGCTGACAAAAAAATCTCCAACATCCGTGAAATGCTGCCGGTTCTGGAAGCCGTAGCGAAAGCAGGTAAACCTCTGCTGATCATCGCAGAAGATGTTGAAGGCGAAGCGCTGGCGACCCTGGTAGTTAACACCATGCGCGGCATTGTTAAAGTGGCGGCTGTTAAAGCACCAGGCTTTGGCGATCGTCGTAAAGCGATGCTGCAGGATATCGCTATCCTGACCGGCGGTACCGTTATCTCTGAAGAGATCGGTATGGAGCTGGAAAAAGCAACCCTGGAAGACCTGGGTACCGCTAAACGTATCGTTATCAACAAAGACACTACCACCATCATTGATGGTACCGGTGAAGAAGCAGCAATCGCAGGTCGCGTATCTCAGATCCGTCAGCAGATCGAAGAAGCCACTTCCGATTACGACCGTGAAAAACTGCAGGAACGCGTAGCGAAACTGGCTGGTGGCGTTGCGGTAATCAAAGTGGGCGCTGCTACCGAAGTTGAAATGAAAGAGAAAAAAGCACGCGTTGAAGATGCCCTGCACGCAACCCGTGCTGCGGTTGAAGAAGGCGTGGTTGCCGGCGGTGGCGTTGCGCTGATCCGCGTAGCGTCTAAACTGGGCGAATTGCGTGGCGTGAACGAAGATCAGAACGTGGGTATCAAAGTTGCACTGCGTGCAATGGAAGCGCCACTGCGTCAGATCGTACTGAACTGCGGCGAAGAGCCATCTGTTGTGGCGAACACCGTGAAAGCGGGTGACGGCAACTATGGTTACAACGCGGCAACCGAAGAATACGGCAACATGATCGACATGGGTATCCTGGACCCAACCAAAGTGACCCGTTCTGCTCTGCAGTACGCGGCCTCTGTGGCTGGCCTGATGATCACCACCGAATGCATGGTGACCGACCTGCCAAAAGGCGATGCTCCTGACTTAGGCGCTGCTGGTGGTATGGGTGGTATGGGTGGCATGGGCGGCATGATGTAAGCGCCTTAGCACTCCGTGTTAAAGAAACCCTCAGGCAGAAATGCTTGAGGGTTTTTTCTTTTCAACCGCAGTCTGGTATAAGGTCTTACCGGGCAATAATGACCGAACAAATTGATGACGGGGAACAAGATGCGCATAAAAGTTTCAGCAGGAATGGCTGTAGCAGCGTTGCTGCTGGCGGGATGTAGCACCAGCAATGAACTGTCCGCAGGCGGCCAGAGCGTTCGTTTCGTGGAAGAGAAGCCGGCCAGTAATTGCCAGCTGTTAGGCAGCGCAACCGGTGAGCAAAGCAACTGGCTATCCGGGCAGCACGGCGATGAGGGTGGCTCAATGCGCGGTGCGGCCAATGCCCTGCGTAACAACGCGGCGGCCATGGGTGGCAACGTAATTTATGGGGTGAGCAGCCCAAGTCAGAATCTGCTGTCGAGCTTTGCGCCGACCGCCAGCAAAATGACCGGCCAGGTTTATAAGTGTCCGAACTGATTTAGTGTTTATCCTCATCCCATCCCTCTGCCTGAAAAAAGAGAGGGCCGGGGTGAGGAGAATCAGCTCTGCCGCAGCTGCAAATCCAGCGGCGTCTTACTCGGCTCTCCGCCTATCTCACGGGCAAGTTTCGGCACCATATAGCCGGAAACCAGCGTCAACAGCTCGCGCATTATCTGCCTTGCTTCCTCGTCACTGACCATGAAATGGGCGGCACCCTGCACCTTATCGAGCACGTGCAGGTAATAAGGCATCACTCCCGCATCAAATAGCGCGTTGCTTAAATTAGCCAGCGTATGCGCATTGTCGTTTACACCGCGCAGCAGCACGCTTTGATTTAGCAATGTCACGCCAGCCTGACGCAGGCTGGCCATTGCCGTGGTGAACGCCTCACCTATCTCCTGGGCATGATTAATATGGTTAACCAGTAACACTTGCAGGCGCGAGCGCGCAAGGCGTGCAACCAGCGTGTCCGTGATGCGTGCCGGAATCACAATCGGCAGGCGGCTGTGGATGCGCAGGCGCTTAATATGCGGGATGGCTTCCAGCTCGTTCAGCAGCCAGTCCAGCTCGTGATCTTTTGCCATCAGCGGATCGCCGCCGGAGAAGATGATTTCATCCAGTTCCGTATGCTCGCCAATGTAATTCAGCGCGGCCTGCCAGTTCCGTTTGTTTCCCTGGTTATCGGCATACGGGAAATGACGGCGGAAGCAATAGCGACAGTTCACGGCGCAGCCGCCTTTTACCAGCAGCAGGGCACGGTTGCGATACTTGTGCAGCAAGCCTGGCACAACGCTGTGTTGTTCCTCGAGGGGATCGGTGCTAAAACCCGGTGCGGCAACGAATTCCTGCTTTGCGGTCAGCACCTGGCGCAGCAGCGGATCCTTTGGGTTGCCTTTTTCCATGCGGGCAACGAATGCACGCGGTACCCGCAGCGCGAAAAGTCGGCGCGCATCGCGTCCCGCCAGTAACTCTTCGTCAGCGTCTACATTTAAAATGTGCAACAGTTCATCAGGATCGGTTATAACATCGGCAAGTTGCGTTAACCAATCTTCTCTGCGGGGGGGATTTAGGGTTACAATGTGTGCCATTTTTTTGGCTAAGCTACCAATTAACAATTTCAGAGGGCCTTATGGCGACTTATTCTAGCAACGATTTTCGTTCCGGTCTTAAAATCATGTTCGAAGGCGAGCCTTACGCAGTCGAATCCAGTGAGTTTGTGAAACCAGGTAAAGGCCAGGCCTTTGCCCGCGTCAAAATGCGTCGCCTGCTGACCGGCACCCGCGTTGAGAAAACTTTTAAATCTACCGACTCCGCCGAAGGCGCAGACGTAATTGATATGACCCTGACTTACCTCTATAACGACGGTGAGTTCTACCACTTTATGAACAACGAAACCTTCGAGCAGCTGGCTGCTGATGAGAAGGCTATCGGTGATAACGCGAAATGGATGCTGGATCAGGCCGAGTGTATCGTGACCCTGTGGAACGGCCGTCCAATCGCGGTACAGCCACCAAACTTCGTTGAGCTGGAAATCATCGAAACCGATCCAGGCCTGAAGGGTGATACCGCAGGTACCGGCGGTAAACCAGCAACGCTGTCTACCGGCGCTGTGGTTAAAGTGCCATTGTTCGTGCAGATTGGCGAAGTGATCAAAGTTGACACCCGCTCTGGCGAATACGTTTCCCGCGTTAAGTAAAACGTGTGCGATTGCGGCGTGGTCCCGGTACCGCGCCGCCGCTTGTTAAAGGCAAGGAAGATAATCGTATGGCTAAGTATTTCCTTTTTATTTCCCTTCTGGCGGCGTTGCTGAGCGGGTGTAACACTACGCGCGGCTTCGGCGAAGACCTGCAGCATCTCGGTGGCGCCATCGAGCGTGCGACAAACAAGTAACCTCCAATACTCCTAAAAATTACACTGCGTCCTTCAGTTTTCCATTTTTTGGCTATGCTTAAGTGGCTATACACAACCTCATAGGCAAAAAAGGAAAAAATGTCATGATTAAGAAAACTATTGCAGCGTTCTTTTCACTGGTCGTGCTTTCGTCATTGCTGACTGCCTGTAATACGACTCGCGGTGTGGGTGAAGATATTCAAAGTGGCGGTAACGCAATTTCTGGCGCGGCAACCAAAGCACAGAATTAACGACGGTATTGACGGTACGGTAATATCTGCCGTACCGTTATTCCATCATTTCTGCCGGGTGTGACAGGAATAAAGAAAAACGGTTGTCAGCCCCAAGTTTCATACGGATATTACGTTTGTAGGTATATACCGTTTTGGTACTGATCCCCATCACCCTGGCTATCACTTCGTTACTGGCCGCATCCGTCCACAATTTTAAAATTCGTTCTTCACGTAGCGTCAGCAATGATGTGATTTGCTGTCGTCGATACCTGAAAGGTGGGCGGCTATTCAGTGTCTGCTCAATAACGGCATACAGCTCCTGCAACGGCAGGGATTTGCTGACAATTTCCTTTGTTCCCTGCGCGCGACAATATTCTTCGATATCAGGATAGTCATGGCTTTGCATAACCATCAAACGGGTTGATTTCCCGCAGGCAGAATAAATAGCAGAAAGCTGTTGAATATTGTGCAGGATGCCAGAGAAACCAGAGAAATCCGCAATCACCATATTAGGCTGCCATTGAATTATTTTTTCCCGGGCAATAAGCAGATTATTGGTATCGGTAATACTAAAAGTGTTGTAGCGGCTGATTAACTGCCTGAGACCCTGAAGACTGTAGTAACATCGGTCAACTATTAATATTTTATACATTTTTAATCTTCACGGCATGTATTATTACAGCCTTTCCAGGCGCGTAGAGAAACGTTTTAATCATATGGATGTTATGGTAAATCGAACAGGCGAACTGCGTAACAATGTTGAGCTATTTCCGGGCTTAGATTCAGGTTGCGGCGGCGAGGGACTCTGACGTTAAGCCTGGTGAAACCGGCCTGTCGTTGGGGCTTTTTTACCGTCTTCTTAGTGTTACACTGTCTGCCTCAATTCAGCCTTGCGGGACGACCTGCAAGCGCTTCTTTTTCAACGGGGACGGCCCCTTTTCTGGAGCAATCATGTCCTGGTTTATTCTGTGTATCGCCGGTTTGCTGGAAGTTGTCTGGGCCGTGGGCCTGAAGTATACCCACGGTTTTAGCCGCCTGTGGCCAAGTATTATTACGGTTGTGGCGATGGTGGTGAGTGTTGCGCTGCTGTCATGGGCGATGAAAACCTTACCTACCGGCACGGCCTACGCCGTCTGGACAGGCATAGGCGCAGTCGGTGCTGCCACGACGGGAATTTTGCTGTTGGGTGAGTCAGCAAGCCCGGCCCGCCTGGCGAGCCTGGCACTGATTGTGGTGGGCATTATCGGGTTAAAGCTCAGCACCCATTAATGACGATTTGAACCACAGGGGCTTCCCGGTAGGGAAGCCCCGACGTAGGTTATTGCAAAGCTTCAAGGATCTTATAGCCTGCCTTCACCCGCTCCGGGTTAGGGTAGTTTTTGTTTGCCAGCAATACGATGCCAATCTGCTGCTCGGGAATAAAGGCTACGTAGCTACCAAAGCCGCCGGTAGAACCCGTTTTATGGACCCAGGAAGCTTTTACCCCCGGGACAGGCGGCTCGATAGCCGCCACTGCCTGAGGAGCAAGCGCGACCTTGCCATCGCTGTCGTTGATGAGCGTCGTTGGGTTAACCGGCAAGTTAAGCATTTCCCAGCCCAGCCCCTGATACAGGCTACCTGCGCGCAAGTATCTTGACTGTGCAAGCTCAATGCCCTGGCGGAGCGTGGCCTCTTTTGCACGCTGCGGATCCATATTCACCTGCACCCAGGTCGCCATATCCTTAATGGATGACTTCACGCCATAGGCTTCGGCATCCAGCATCCCCGGAGAAACGCGCACCGCTTTACCTTTCAGATAACCCCAGGCGTAATTTTTCTCTTCAGAGGTGGGCACGTTTATCCAGGTATGGGAAAGGCTCAGCGGCGTCAGAACGCGCTCGGTCATAGCTTTCTCAAAACGCATCCCCGATGGCTTAACGGCCAGCGCACCGAACAGGCCGATGCTGGCGTTGGCGTACAGGCGCGTTGCCCCTGGCGCCCATTGCGGCTGCCAGTTCTGGTAGAAACGGAGCAGAGAAGCTTCGTCGGTCACTTCGTCAGGCACCTGCAGCGGTAAACCTCCGGCGGTGTAGGTTGCAAGGTGCAGCAGGGTGATCCCCTGCCACTGCTTGCCCGTCAGGGCTGGCCAGTATTTCGTCGCCGGGTCGCTCAGCTTAATTTCCCCGCGCGCCAGGCTATCGCCACCCAACACGCCGGTAAAGGTCTTACTGACCGAACCCAGTTCGAACAGCGTCTCTTTTGATACGGCCTGATTTTTGGCGATGTCGGCCTTGCCGTAGGTGAAGAAGTACGGCTTGCCGCGATAAATGACGGCTACGGCCATGCCAGGGATATTCTGCTCTTTAAGCAGAGGCTTGAGCGTGCTGTCGACGGCCCCGGCTATCTGCTTTTCAGTGAGCGTTTTCTGGGCGGCAAAGGTTGAGCAGGAAGCGGCGAGCAGCAATACACAGCAACAGGATTTCTTTAACATTGAGATTCTTCCATAAAATGAGACGACAGGATGTCCGGGGCCCATCAGACGCGCTCAGTCTGTGGGATTTGACAGGGGATGACAAACGATTAAATTGAGCACCAGCCTTTAGATTTTCTTACGGATTCGACTTATGACACGCAGCTATATTCCGCTCAATGCCCTTAGAGCCTTTGAAGCAGCGGCAAGGCATCTAAGTTTTACTAATGCTGCAATCGAATTAAACGTCAGCCATTCGGCGATCAGCCAGCAGGTGAAAGCGCTGGAGCAGCACCTGCACTGCCAGCTGTTTATTCGCGTTTCCCGCGGCTTAATGCTTACGACGGAAGGGGAGAATCTGCTGCCCGTGCTGAACGATTCGTTCGATCGTATCGCCGGTATGCTGGACCGCTTTTCCAAAAATCTGGCGCGGGAAAAGCTTAAAATTGGCGTGGTCGGGACGTTTGCCACGGGTTTTCTGCTGCCGCGGCTGGAAGCCTTCCAGCGCGACTACCCGCATATCGACCTGCATCTGTCCACGCATAACAACCGGGTCGACCCTGCGGCCGAAGGGCTGGATTATACGATTCGCTATGGCGGCGGAGCATGGCATGGTACCGAGGCCACGTTTTTGTGCGATGCTCCTCTGGCACCACTTTGCTCCCGTGCGCTGGCCAAAGAATTGCATCACCCTGCGGACGTGCTCAGATTCACCTTGCTGCGTTCCTACCGTCGCGATGAATGGGTGAACTGGCTTCAGGCCGCCGGTGAGCAGCCGCCTTCCCCCACCCATCGGGTTATGGTTTTTGATTCGTCCGTCACCATGCTTGAAGCCGCTCAGTTCGGCGTGGGGATAGCGATAGCGCCGGTGGAAATGTTCACCCATCTGCTCAACAGCGAGCGCGTTGTGCGACCTTTTGAGATACAAATTAATCTCGGTAGCTACTGGTTAACACGCCTGCAATCTCGCCCGGAGACGCCGGCAATGGCGGATTTTTCCCGTTGGCTGACAAATCAGATGAGCAAATAAAAAAGGTCTGCCAGAGGCAGACCTTTTGCCTGAAAAGTGCTGAATCAGAGGGTAATAACGCCAATCAGCGTAACTACGCTCAGGATAGCGGCAAGGCCGTAGAAGACCCATTTGCCCGCAGGAACATGGATTTTCAGGTCGTGCATGGCGTGGTGTATGCGATGCAGGCCACACCACAGCGGCAGCACAATCATCAGGAAGAGGAACAGGCGGCCGATCAGGCTATGGGCGAAGGCGTAAACCCGGTCATAGCCCAGCGCGTCGCCGGGAAACAGGCCGAGCGGCAGCATAATGCCAACCAGCAGCACAATAACCGGCGCGATAATCGCCCCCCACATGCCACCTGCGCCAAACAGCCCCCAGAAGACCGGCTCGTCGGAGCGTTTAGGATTTGGATTGATCATAACGTCCCCTTACCAGAACAGTGCAACAAACAGAATGACGACGGTGGCAACGGCCGTTACGGCCCACAGCCCCTTAATTACTGGCTCTGGCCCCATTTTTTCATCTTTCACGATGATATTGGCGGCCTTTGGCGCCAGCTCAAACCAGGTTTTGGTATGCAGCAGCGCGGCGGCAAGCGTTATCACGTTGAGAATGACTACAATGGGATTGCGCAGAAAACCGACAAAATTCTCCCAGCTTTCCGGCCCGCCTTTGAGCGCGAACAGGCCGCAGATCAGCAGAATACTGAACCAGACCGTCGGCACCGAAGTCCCTTCGCGCAGCATATAGAAACGGTAGAAGCCCAGCTTTTGCCACCAGGTTGGTGCCATTGTCCGGACGTATGGCTTACGTTTTGTGGTCATTGTGCACTCCTTAGCGTGGTTTCAGGGTAGCGATCAAAAAGTCTTTCGAACTTTCGACTTTGCCCTGCTGGATGGCGGCTGCCGGATCGACGTGCTTCGGACAGACTTCGGAGCAGAAGCCCACAAAAGTACAGCTCCATACGCCGTTCTTGCCGTTCAGCTGCGCCATACGCTGCTGCTTGCCGTGGTCACGGTTATCCAGGTTATAACGGTGGGCGAGCGTAATGGCTGCCGGGCCGATAAACTCCGGATTCAGCCCGAACTGCGGGCAGGCTGCGTAACACAAACCGCAGTTGATGCAGCCGGAGAACTGATGGTATTTCGCCATCTGCGCAGGCGTCTGCGTGTTTGGTCCTTGCTCCGGCGTGCGCGGATTGCCAATGATATACGGCTTAATCGCTTCCAGACTTTCGATAAAGTGGGTCATATCGACCACTAAATCGCGCTCGACAGGGAAGTTTGCCAGCGCCTCAACCTTCATGCCCTGGGTGTATTCGCGCAGGAAAGTTTTACAGGCCAGCTTCGGCACGCGGTTGACCATCATGCCGCAGGATCCGCAGATCGCCATGCGGCAGGACCAGCGGTAGCTCAGGTCGGGCGCCAGGTTGTCTTTGATATAGCCCAGCGCGTCCAGCAGCGACGTTTGCTCGTCGTAAGGCACTTCGTAGATGACGCTGTGCGGCTCGCTGTCCGTTTCCGGGTTATAGCGTACCACTTCAATCTTCAGGTTCTTCATCGCATCAGCCATTCGTCGTCTCCTTCTTGTCGGCTGCTTCTGCTTCCGCACCGTAGACGCGTTTTGCCGGTGGCAGGGTGGTGATCTTCACGTCGCTGTAATCCAGACGCGTGGTGCCGTCGGCATCGCGGAAGGCGAGGGTATGCTTGAGGAAGTTGACGTCGTCGCGTTCCGTGCAGCCTTCATCCAGACGCTGGTGCGCCCCACGGGATTCTTTACGTGCCATTGCCGAGTGCGCCATACACTCTGCCACGTTCAAACCGTGGCCCAGCTCAATGGTGTAGAGCAGGTCGGTATTAAACACGCTGGAGGTGTCGGTAATGCGCACGCGCTTAAAGCGCTCCTGCAGCTCTGCCAGCTTGTCGATGGTTTTCTGCATCAGTTCCGGCGTCCGGTAGATCCCGCAGCCTTCTTCCATGGAGAGCCCCATTTCATCGCGGATCTTCGACCAGTTTTCATTGCCTTCCTGATTGACCAGCTGCTTGAGACGGTTTTCTACGTCTGCCGCCTGGGCGCTCAGCGCCGCGTCATTTGCTGGCTGGGCACCGTTGGCCCGTGCCATTGCCTGCTCACCTGCCATGCGGCCAAACACGACAAGCTCTGCAAGGGAGTTGGAACCCAGGCGGTTGGCGCCATGCAGACCGACTGAAGAGCATTCGCCGACGGCGAACAGGCCTTTAATACGGGTTTCGCATTGGGTATTGGTTTCTATGCCGCCCATCGTGTAGTGCGCGGTTGGGCGAACTGGAATCGGCTCTTTCACCGGGTCCACGCCCACATAGGCTTTCGCCAGTTCGCAGATAAACGGCAGACGTTCGAGGAGTTTTTTCTCGCCGAGATGGCGCAAATCGAGATAAACCACATCGCCGCGTGGCGTCGGGACGGTGCGCCCGGCACGCCATTCGTGCCAGAAGGCCTGGGAAACTTTGTCGCGCGGCCCCAGCTCCATATATTTGTTCTTTGGCTGGCCAAGCGGGGTTTCCGGGCCCATGCCGTAATCCTGCAGATAGCGGTAGCCATCTTTGTTGACCAGGATACCGCCCTCGCCACGGCAGCCTTCCGTCATCAGAATGCCGGAGCCTGGCAGGCCGGTTGGGTGGTACTGCACAAATTCCATATCGCGTAACGGCACGCCATGGCTTAACGCCATGCCCATTCCGTCACCGGTAACGATGCCGCCGTTGGTATTGTAGCGATAAACACGACCCGCGCCCCCGGTTGCCATTACGACCGCGTTGGCGCGAATCTGGACCAGCGTACCTTCCATCATATTCATCGCCACCAGGCCGCGAGCCTGGCCGTCGTCGACCAGAATATCAAGGACAAAGTGTTCGTCGAAGCGCTGGATTTGCGGGAACTGAAGGGAAGTCTGGAACAGGGTATGAAGCATATGGAAACCGGTTTTATCTGCGGCAAACCAGGTGCGTTCAATTTTCATCCCCCCGAAGCGCCTGACGTTTACCGATCCGTCCGGACGGCGGCTCCACGGGCAGCCCCATTGCTCAAGCTGGGTCATTTCGGTTGGGCACTGATGGACGAAGTGATCGACGACGTCCTGCTCGCACAGCCAGTCGCCCCCGGCGACGGTATCGTGGAAATGATACTCAAAACTGTCGTGATCCTGCGCGACGGCGGCGGATCCTCCTTCTGCAGCGACGGTGTGGCTACGCATGGGATAGACTTTGGAAATCAGAGCGATTTTAGCCTGTGGATTGGCCTGAGCGGCTGCAATAGCTGCTCGTAAGCCCGCTCCGCCAGCGCCAATAATGGCGAGATCGGCTTGAAAGGTTTGCACGACGTTCCTCCAGTTTTTAGTGATTTCGCAATGCTTAGTTCACCAAAGGTAGTGCACCGAAACGGTAGAGGCGATTGCGAAAGGGTATTTCCCTGCTCCTTTGTGGGTAGATGATTATAACCGGAGGGATTTTAAGGAAATTTGACGCGTTCGATTTTTTTGCTGATATGTACGGCAATTAATTAACCGGAGTAATGAGTTCCGTCACGGAATTATCTTTTTTTTTCGGCCTGGCCGATCGCGTCGGCTTTCTTTTGCTGCGCAAAATTTGTCTCCTTTCGGGGATACGAGTAGACTTCCTGGCCTTGTTTGACTTCGGAGACTTAACCATGAGCGAAACGGCCACCTGGCAGCCGAGCGCATCCATCCCCAATCTGTTAAAACGCGCCGCCATCATGGCGGAGATTCGGCGCTTTTTTGCCGACCGCGGCGTACTGGAGGTGGAAACCCCCTGCATGAGCCAGGCAACGGTCACGGATATTCATCTGGTGCCGTTCGAAACCCGTTTTGTCGGCCCCGGTCACTCTCAGGGCATGAATCTGTACCTGATGACCAGCCCGGAATACCACATGAAGCGCCTGCTGGCGGCGGGAATTGGTCCGGTTTTCCAGCTGTGTCGCAGTTTCCGTAATGAAGAGATGGGCCGTCATCACAACCCGGAATTCACCATGCTGGAGTGGTATCGTCCCCATTACGATATGTACCGTCTGATGAATGAGGTGGACGATCTGCTTCAGCAGGTTCTGGAATGCGAAGCTGCGGAGTCTCTCTCCTATCAGCAGGCTTTCCAGCGCCACCTGGAACTCGACCCTCTGTCAGCGGATAAAACCCAGCTGCGTGAAGCGGCGGCGAAGCTTGATTTGAGCAATATTGCTGACACGGAAGAAGATCGCGATACGCTGCTGCAGCTGCTGTTCACTATGGGTGTGGAGCCGCATATCGGTAAAGAGAAGCCGACGTTTATCTACCACTTCCCGGCAAGCCAGGCGGCACTCGCCCAGATCAGTACCGAAGATCACCGGGTGGCTGAACGTTTCGAGGTTTATTTTAAAGGTATCGAGCTGGCGAACGGCTTCCACGAGCTGACCGATGCCCGGGAACAGCAGCAGCGCTTTGAGCAGGACAATCGCAAACGCGCCGCGCGCGGTCTGGTGCAGCAGCCAGTGGATGTGAATTTGCTGGACGCGCTGGAGGCAGGCCTGCCGGATTGTTCCGGCGTGGCGCTGGGCGTGGATCGTCTGATTATGCTGGCGCTGGGGGCGGAAAGCCTCGCTGACGTGCTGGCCTTCCCTGTGGATCGCGCCTGATAAAGGTCCTCACCCGCCCACTTTTCCTGAAGGAGAGTGTGGGCGGGTGCATTTTCGCCTCTCCTCCCGGAGAGGGCCGGGTGAGAGCGGCCCGGCTTATAAACCTCCCGCCGTTCTTCCTGATTTCCCCGCCGAGTTAATCGTTCTGCTGCGTGAACCGCCCATATTCTCCAGACGCATCTGGAACGGTGGGAACGGCAGATCGATATTGTGCTCGCGGAAGCCTTGCAGAATCAGCTGGTGAATCTCGTGACGCAGCGGCATGCGGTGCCCCATTTCGGCGGCGTAGATGCGCAGCTCAAAGATCTGAATACCGGCCTGTAAATCCACCAGAAACGCTTCCGGCGGCGGGTTATCAATAACCAGCGAGCAGCGCTCAGCGGCCTGAAGCAGGACCTGGGTCACTTCTTCGCTATTCGCCTCGGACGGTGCCGGCACGGTGAGCACCACACGTGTGACGGAATCCGACAGCGACCAGTTAATAAACTGTTCGGTAATAAAGGCCTTATTCGGCACGATAATCTCTTTGCGGTCCCAGTCGCTGATGGTGGTCGCACGGGTATTGATCTTCGTGACGCTGCCAGTGAGGTCGCGAATGGTGACGGTATCCCCGATGCGAATGGGTTTTTCAAACAGGATGATAAGGCCGGAGATAAAGTTGGCAAAGATCTCCTGCAAGCCAAAGCCAAGCCCGACACCGAGGGCGGCCACCAGCCACTGTAATTTCGACCACTCAATCCCGATCATCGAGAAGCCCACCAGACCGCCAATCAGCAGCAGCAGGTATTTGGTGATGGTCGTGATGGCATAGCCCGTACCCGGTGTTAAATCCAGGTGCTGCAAGAGCGCAAGCTCGAGCAGAGCGGGTAAATTGCGGACCAGCTGCATGGTAATAATGACGACCAGGATGGCGATAAGCACGGCCCCGAGGGTTATCGGCTCAATGCTCTCAACGCCCTTCACGGTGGAGGTCACGTCCCACAGCGTGATGTTCTCAAGGAAGCCAAAAGCGGAGTGGATCTCAGACCACAGCACGATCACCGACAGCAGGGCTATCAGCATCAGTATCGAACGCACCAGCCGCAGAGACTGGGCGCTGATGGTATCGAGATCGATCTCTGCTTCCTCCACGCCTTCAACGTAGCCTTCCATACTGTGGCTATGGGCGGTCTCTTCTTCACCGCGAGCGCGCTGAGCAAGGATTTCTGCCCGACGCTGTTTGGCGCGATCGAAGGCCAGACGGCGACGCTGAATCAGCATCCAGCGGCGGATAACGTGGTAAATCACCAGCAGCAGGAACCAGATGGCGACGGATGTTTCCAGACGGGCCAGCAGCGCCTGGGCGGTGGCGAGATAGCCTACGGCCGCCGCCAGAATGGCCGACAGCGGTGCCGCAAGCAGCAGGTTCCAGAGCATTTTATTGACGACGTTATCGCCGCTGCCCTGCTTATCCAGATACAGCGGAATCCCCGCTCGCTTCAGGCTGAGCGTCACCAGCGCCAGCGCACCGCAAATCAGCATAAAGCACAGCCGCCCCAGCGAGCCGGAAAACTCCCGGTCATCGAGGTTATCGAACATGATAAGCGCCA
>CAMLJN010000009.1 GCA_946480445.1 uncultured Buttiauxella sp. | reverse complement strand
AGCCGCTCAGCGGGAGCAGCAACGCCAGCAGGGTGATAAGATTAGATGATTTCAACGTCCTCTCCCTGGCCTGTTAAGAAATAAATCGTCGATATAAATTATTTTATTGAAAGTAGTTTTTCATAATCCGGGATAATCCCACGTTTATGTTCAACACTGCCGTCAGGGTAAGTTATCGTCATACCTGGCGGAGCACTCGGGCTTTTAGGGCTTTCAAGCGTGACCACTTTTTTGAAATGTATATCAGGATCAATGATTATATTTTTAACATTATGTAATCTGTAATGCCTGCTCCACTTTTTTTTATTCGTATTTCCACCAAAAAGTTTTAGTGTTTTTTTATTCAGCAGGTTATTAACAAACACCGTAGGAAATAACTCTGTTCTGAGATGCAAATCACCATAAGCTTCCTTTTTTCTGCCAACGCCACCTCCTCCTGCGTAAGCCTCTTCATCAAAGCCAAAGACATAGCTTGTTGGAATGATGTTTTTACCCTCAGCAAGAGAGAGAGTGCTGACCGGCTGAATATCGACCCTTATCGTGCTGAGTTGCCATTCACATTTTCCTCCTCCGTCCAGCGCTATCCGGCTTTGCCAGATAGCGCTGTTGTTCTGCTGCATAAGAGAAAGCACCCGTGGATTGTTACCCCTTTCCATACTCCTGTGGGACTCGATCGTGGGATCGTAGACTTCACGCTGGCATTTCTCTGAACGGTAGAGTACGTCCATAGGCGTAACCTCCGTCTGCGGCGGCAGCCTGACGGTTACCGTTACCCACTCTGTGCTGGCCGGAGGACTCAGGGTATAGTCCGGACGACCGACGCAGCCGCTCAGCGGGAGCAGCAACGCCAGCAGGGTGATAAGATTAGATGATTTCAATTTCTTCCTCCGCTACGGATTTAAAACGAATAAGTGCATTTTCCCCTCCGGGGAATGCTCTGGTCACGTCCAGCGTACTATCCAACATTTTCTGCAGCGCAAGGAACATCCTGTTTCGCGTCAGCTCTTCAACTGGCGTATTGGCCTCGTAACGGGCCATCTGCTGCTCAAAGGCTTCGCACCTGATTTTACGTGCATGCTAAGCTCTGGCCAGGCGCATTCGAGCAGCTGATTATTAAGGAAGGGCAGATATTCTTTTGCCATTGAATGACGCGCAGGGTTAGTCATATGGTCAAAGTTCGGGTTTGTGTTACGCGGGAAAATGCGCTGAATATCGTCTTTAAACGTCCGGACCAATGCCTGCTGCGCCTCTTTAGCCCTTTCACTCTCTGTTTCGGACTGGGAAGGCACCAGGAACAGCCTGGCTTTACGCGGCAGGCTGTAGCTTAGCCTGCGACAGGTTCATAACCTTATATTTAAGCGTTCTTATCCTTTTTGGTAAGAGTAAAAGTTCCGAACTTCAGTAACTCAGAGATGATAACAACCATAACAAAAGTAAACACTCCCGTGAAATGAACCTCTTTCACCAGCCAGGGCATAAAAGAGAGTGATGGAACAATGAACAATAAACGTAGTGGAATTTGCGCGTAAATTAATTTATGCACATGCCTCCAACCGGCCAGAAGCAAAAATGCGGAAAAGAGAATCGAAATATTTAGCAGGAGTGATAGCGAAAACATAACCAGGGAAACCATTCCCTGCTCAGAGTAAAGCTGGCTAAATCCGATGATGTCATCAATGAGGGGGATACGCCCCTGCTCAACATTAAGCCAAATAAACCTGGCGACATAAAAAAGATCCATCACCCCCCAGAATAAGCATACCTTTTTATACTCAAGCGTCACTTTAGTTTTTATCATGCGCATTCTCATGAAGATTAGATACCTGATGCATCATCACTTTATATTTTATTTCTACCACCCCATTCTATTCTTCCACTTTTCTCGCAAGCAATTCTTTCAAGAAGACCCCAAGCTCACTTGACTTTGAAAAATGAACACAGTCGTAGATAACCAGGTTTTTGCTGGCCAGATCGCCCGTTTGTTGTTTAGGCACATAGAAGTTTCTGGTTTTACTTTCAATGAACGCGTCCAGCTTATTGTCTTTTTCAGCACTGAAAGCAACCCCTTCCTCCATATCAATAAAACCCGTTGTAACATCTCTTAGGCGAGCTTTATCGAAATCCACCCCCATATTAATGTAATTATTCTTAATACAGCGCGCAAGTGTATAAGTTCTATATTCATCTATAGATTTTGTTAATTCACCATTCTGCACTGCGCACATACCAGACGTAGTGAATAGTAGCAAGAAAAGCAATGAAACTTTAAAGTTAACCATATTAACCTAACTAAACAAACAGAAACTATACTTGATACGTTCATCACTCAGTTTGTCTCCCATAGGGAATTTTTGTTCACAGGAATATGTGTCATATTACCGGTGCGGTTCTTCACGTTACATGATTGAGGTAAGACGAATCCCGTGGTGCATTGGTAATTTAATACAGTGCCCGCACCCACTTTAAATTTCCTGTCATCAGCCATCTCACTTTGTAGAAAAGGTATACTTTTTACACTATAGCCAAGTTCAGTGGTAGTGGAATTATTAATATACTTGACTACCATTCAGACACTGGTTATACATTTCATTTAAAGGGAAAAGTATTTTTATTAAATGGGGTATTTAATCTTTATATTTACCCATGGAACATCTGAAAGTGGCATAATTTCCACCACTACCAGTATAGCTTTCCTTCAAAGATAATCAGCCTTCGGTTAACGCCTGTTATTCCACTGAATCGCGCTGTCAACATCAGACATATTATCAAAATATGTTTCATTTTTCACCGCAGCAAAGGCTCTGTCCATATCAACTGGAAGTTTGTTAGCTTTTTTTCGTAGGCAATAAAACCTTGTGTGATCTGCATTATCGCGTAAAACTATATTACACCCATACTCCCTTTTGTTTTCAACATAAAACAAAGTTGCTATCTCAAAAACAACTGCGCACTGAGGGTTCTCTTTCACAAGAGGCTGTAGTGACTGTTTAAAATCCACATAGTCAAGAATGCCATAATAACCATTACTGGTACCGTCGATGTGTTTAAGATAAAGAGAAATATCTCTATTATCTTTTATTGCGAGAGATGAATCAATGCGCTGGTACTGCCCCTCCATATTTTCACACGGCGACTTTCCTGAGTTAAGAGTACATCCTGCCAGAGTAATAATGAGAGGAAGAACCATCGTTTTTATACTAATATCCATTTCACTTTCTCCATTTAGTTTGCTTTGTATTTCCGTAAAACATTACCAGGTACCGTAGGGATAGGTTTTACCTTTAATAAAATCAGGCGTATCACCATAGTAAACATACCCATCAGGATGTTTGGTCACCCCCCTGCACATCTTCATTCTTTCGCCGGAAACAGTGGTGATCTTCGCATCCGGCTGGGATGCCACCGGATTACCCCTGTCCCCCAGCCAGACGCTTACCTTACCCTCAGGAGCCAGACCAATAATCATGGTTGAACGATAGTAGGTCTCGTTCCAGCGGCTGTCCGTATAGGGTGTGGTCATCTGGTCCCAGGTGCCTTTTCTGAATATCACTGCCGTTTCATAGCTCTTTTTATCGATCACCGAGTCCCAGCAGAACCGCAGCATCAGGGGCAACGCCTTTCCCTTGTTATAGTAAGCCTGCGTTCCCCCCAGATGCTCATTCCAGCGCCCCACGCTGACCTTACTTGGCTCTGTGTTATCAACATACTCGTAGGTGGTCTTGTACCCAGCCCCGTCCACCAGCAGCGCCTGGGTGGCCAGCGCAGGCAGCGCTTTAGGGTATATAAACAGAAATTTCCATTCGTCATAGGGCAGTTTTTTATAGCCCCATTCTGTCTCACCCGGAGCCGCTGATGGTGACTTCCCGGCGGTGCAGCCTGCCAGGGCAAGACTGGCAAACATAATAAGCGCTTTCCTGCACCTCTCCATATCCCGACTCCATTATTCCATGTTGAATATCACCAGGTACCGTAGGGATAGGTTTTACCTTCGATAAAATCTTTGATGTCCTGATCATACCCGTAAGAGAAATCACTTTTAGTCACCCCCCTGCACATCTTCATTTTTTCGCCGGAAACGGTGGTGATCTTCGCATCCGACTGGGATGCCACCGGATTCCCCCTGTCCCCCAGCCAGACGCTTACCTTACCCTCAGGAGCCAGACCAATAATCATGGTTGAACGATAGTAGGTCTCGTTCCAGCGGCTGTCCGTATAGGGTGTGGTCATCTGGTCCCAGGTGCCTTTTCTGAATATCACTGCCGTTTCATAGCTCTTTTTATCGATCACCGAGTCCCAGCAGAACCGCAGCATCAGGGGCAACGCCTTTCCCTTGTTATAGTAAGCCTGCGTTCCCCCCAGATGCTCATTCCAGCGCCCCACGCTGACCTTACTTGGCTCTGTGTTATCAACATACTCGTAGGTGGTCTTGTACCCAGCCCCGTCCACCAGCAGCGCCTGGGTGGCCAGCGCAGGCAGCGCTTTAGGGTATATAAACAGAAATTTCCATTCGTCATAGGGCAGTTTTTTATAGCCCCATTCTGTCTCACCCGGAGCCGCTAATGGTGACTTCCCGGCGGTGCAGCCTGCCACTGAAACCAACAGTAGTGCGGTAAAAATACTTTTATTTATAGCCATATTGCCATCCTGTACCATTAATTATCGGCCGTCGTCACGTCGCCGTTTTTTACTGCACTATCTTGCAGCCGCTGCTGATCGTCCATATACCATACGGAGCGTACCCAACGCTCGCCCGGCTTATTCGGGAAGATAAATGCCTTATCTTCTTTGGGACCGAAACGGTGGATAAAGATCTCCCCTGTTTTAGGATCGACCCATAAATTACGGTCGGACTCAATATTCCAGTGGGCGGAGCAATGGATATATTTTCCGATAAGGAATAGCTCTTCCTCGGTAAAGGGCGGCGGTACCTGCCCCAGCCGCACTGCTTTTCCCTGCGCAATGGCTTTGTCAGCCAGGGGAACTAATTCATAAGGAAGCTGTAATTCTTTATTTGTATCACGTATAGGTTCAAATAACGCCCCTGCCTCCTGGGCCGCATCCAGCATTACACGCAGGCTGACGTTGGCCCAGCTATTAGGGACGGCCATTCGTTCGAAAAACACCGCGGCGCCCACCTGCTTCTGAATCATCCCGGAGCGACGTTGATTGCCGTTAATCACGCCAACGGAACGTACTCTGGTAGTCATTTTGCCGTGAGGTAATATGTATTTTAACGCGGGGGAAGAGGCTATTTCTTGCCGGGCCTTTTCCGCCTGGCGGTACACTCGGGTATCCGTTTCCCTGGTGTCATCACTGACGATTTCAAATTTAGGACAGGTCAGAAACAGACTTTCATTTTCCTGCAATGGCGAGCCAACCGGGTTATATCCCCCGCCGATATCGGAATGCGCCCCGGGCAAAGCCAGCTCGGGCCACATACCTTTGATGCTGTTCAGGCTAAAGTTATACCGATATTCATTGATGGCGGCTATCTGAAAGACTTTCTGCGCAACCGAAGGACGCAGCTCCAGCTTCACCTTCGGACTGCTGCGGTCGTTGACATTGAAGAAATTGCTGATCCCACCAATTGCCGCCACGGTGTCGAAGATGCCGAGAAACCGAACCCTGCCAGAGGGTTTCCCATCATAAAAATCACCGCGCAAACCGTCCGCAATGGCCCTGGCTATCGCTGGGTCCTGCTCCATCACACGGTTGGCAAAGTGCCGGGCAGCGGCGGCGCCACGGCTAAAGCCGAAAACATCAAACTGGATTTTTGCAATACAAAAATCTGGATTTACATTAAATCCCATAAATTCTGATACAGAATGCGTGATCCCTTTCATCGCCTCATCAGTTTTGGTCACCACCCCTTCATAGATATCCAGAATACTGGTACCCAGCGCCATACCAAAAAGCGAATCTCGCTTTTCTGTCGCGGTACCTATTCCGGAGATATATGTTTTAATTTGAGCTGACGTCTGATCATCCGCTAGAGTCTGATCTGGCAGATAGAGTGTATTTAACCAGTGTATATTTGAAAAATAGCCCTTGTAACTACCATTCGAAATACTGTTTTTGTTCATCTCATCAAGGAATTCTTCGCAGCTTTGCGCATCTTTTTGGTTTACACCCTGCAAAGGAGCACTGCATTCATTGAATCTGAGCAGGCGGGAGGCTGTATTTTCTCTATTATTGCCCGTGCCATCGAAGAATACGCCAATGGTTAACGTGATGCCCCGCACTGGTTTTTTCTTCGCAATAACCGTTTTCCATTCATTACGAATGCTGGTCTTATGGGTCCCATCCTCTACATCATAACCCTGATACTTAGTCATTGCGCATCTCCTTTGCTTTTACTCTTGAGATCGTTGGTTTTAACATTACCAAATTCCGCTTTTACCGAAGACGGCATTAATGTATTAACCGGTGCTGTTTTGCCGTTGCTATCAGTGATCCCTTGCAGAACATCACCTTCTGCAGTTGTTATCCGATAAGGAGTTGACGCCTGCGGATTCCCCTGATCGTCGGTAAGAATGAATCCTCCCCCATACCCTCCCGGCATTTCAACCGGCGCTATCTCCAGACTGGCTGCAGCCATTTTTTGTGCATTTGCGCATTTAAGCAGGATATTTCCCGGGCAGCCCAGCTCTATGTTACCACCGCTCAGTTTGATATAGGCCCCGCCACAGGCAAGAATGAGTTCCTGGTGGGCTGCGAGAGTCACTTTTCCTTCGGAACTTTGCAGGTCAAGATCCTTTTGAGCGCTAATGGATAAAGTGTCACTTTGCGCCTGCATATTAACCGGCCCTTTCCCCGCCAGCAGTTGCATACCCTGGCCGTTCGCCAGCAGGCTGACGGCTTCCCCGGCTGCAACGGTGAACGACTGCCCGGTACTGATATCAGTATTGTCCCCAGACATGATCCCCACGCTTTCACTTCCCGAGGCTATACGCAGCGCCCTGGCACTGACCATGCCAATCCCCTCTGGTGCATGCAGTAACATTCCCGGAGCGGTGAGGTCGCTTAATGTGGCATTTAACTGCTGCTGGCTGCGTACATCCCCTTCGCTTGCCTTCGCAGAGGTTGCGGCCTTCGCCATACTACGAGCTAAAGTTAATGCCTGCTCAAGTTGTAGCACAGCTTCCTGCATGTCCAGCATCTGCCCCTGGGCCTGAGAGTTTTTATCAGCGCTGATAAATACCCCCTTTCCACCACGGATGCTTACCCAGTCATCAGTACGCAGCTCTGCGCCTTCACCGCGTAAAATTTTGTTGCCATCCACATTGTGCCCCAGGTTCAGCTGCGTCTTGCCGCCGTACTCGGTGCTGAGCTTGATGTGCTCTTCGCCGCGCTTGTCTTCCATGCGGAACTTGTTATTCGCAGGGGTGCGCATCACGTTACGGGTGCTGTTCTTTTCCGTTACGTGGTCGACGTGGCGCGAATCGTGCAGCGCATGAGCTATATACGGGCGATCCGGGTCGCCGTCGTGGAAGGCGATAGCGACTTCTGTCCCCTGTATCAGCGGGAAGTGGAATCCGTAGACGTCGCCACCGTAGGGTTTGGCGAGGCGTACCGGCATACTCTCCTGACCCTGCGCTTTGTCGTCCTGGTCTGCATC
The DNA here is from genome assembly GCA_946480445.1 of uncultured Buttiauxella sp. Lineage (GTDB taxonomy): Bacteria > Pseudomonadota > Gammaproteobacteria > Enterobacterales > Enterobacteriaceae > Dryocola. The sequence continues at coordinate 142,386 of CAMLJN010000009.1, read as the reverse complement.
AAACTTCACCCGATACAGCCCCGCCGCATCCTGCCAGGCATAAATGTCATTAGATTTAGCGCTGGTCACACGGGCGGTCATGGTGCCACTGACTATTGGACGAGCTTTCAGCTCCGGACGCCAGCACAGCGTCTCGCTGAACGGGACGGCGGCGAAAGTTACTTTCAGTGCATCTTTGCGGCTGGCGGTGAACCCTGTACGCACCAGCACCATAGGTAACGACAGCAGCGCCGGCAGCGTTGATGGGATGACGCTATCTGCCACCGTCAACACCTGAGCAGGGCGTAAGGTGACGTCGTTGCTAACGCCGGTTATTAACGTCTGTCCGGACAGAAAGCGCTCATGATCCAGGCGAGCCAGGAAGTTAGCAGTTTCCGCTGTTGGCTCAGTTTTATCGCCGATGTCCAGGTGGCGGGGTTTATAGTGATACACCTCGCCATAGGTGATACCGTCCCCATCGCCACGAGTCATATCCGCCCGGGTGGATTGCAGGACTTTCTGAGCCTCGCGGAAATTGTAGTCTTTAGTGGTGACGCTTGCTTCCACCACATTATGCTGCACATTCAGCCCCCAGACCGCATCCGCCCCGCTATCGCTCATGCCCGACGGGCTGTTAAACGGCAGGATTTTGCCAAACTCATAAGCACCCTGTTTATCGGCAAAATGGACCACTTCGGTCTGAGTATCCGGCTGTAGGGTGAAGAAATAAAATATCCCTACCTCGGAAAGCAGGCGCTCAATAAAGGCCAGATCGCTTTCCTGATACTGGTTTATTTGTTCGCGTTTCGGGTAGGTTTGCTTGAGGGTAAATTCATATTCCCATCCCTTAAGACCGTGCTCGTCGAGTATCTGTGCGACTACGTCCGGCACAGATTTATTCACGAAGAAACGGTGGGTGCGGAACTGTTTGCTCAGTAAGGCGAGGAAAGGTTCGATAATAATTTCATACCTGACCTGATCGCGAGAACCGGTCAGACGTCTGAAGTTTGTCACTACACCGTGTACAGTTTTTCCGACGACAGGGTTAAAGAGCGCTCCCACCCCCATGTTCAGCGTGACGGGTTTACTTAACATCATTTCAGCCGTGAGATCCGGGTGTACGCTGGTGAATCGGACCGTGTAATGATAAAGAACGCTCATTTGTTCCAGCCCTTCAAAACTCTCCACATCCAACGGATACGGACAGGAAGAGATGTTCAGGCTGTAGCGGTTAAGCGTGTTGGTAATCATTTCAGATATAATTTCCATATATAATTCCGACCCCATAAAATGATATTAAATAAAGCAATCACATTTTCTATATTAAGATAAGTAACTAACAACAATGGCCCGCGCACTATAAACTCCAGCAAGTAAAACCTATAAACCTCATATCCATTAAAAGCCGGCAGCACCTGTAAATCTAAAAAATACAATAAGATTTATCAGAACAAAAAATCCCACAGGGAGTAAAACGGCTAATGAAGTCTGGCATCACTGTTATCACAGCGACGGGCTCAATGTCATACTAATAGCGATCGCTCCATTTTTTATGAACCTTTGGGAAGGCGTATCTATATATCAGATAACCCATGCAGGCAATAATGAACGAAACTATTCCCAAATAAAATCGAGCAGCATGTTCTGATGCAAAAAAGAACCAGCACGAACTAAGCAATCCTGAAAGCACCAGCGTCGCGCCAACAGCACAGATCAGATTAAATAAAATCGACGCGCCAAATTTTCTTAAGCTCATAAGCCACCAAAAAAGTATTTACAAATCATATTAAACTTTTGCGGATCGTGTTCGTAAACACTACATGCTTTCTCAAAGGGTTTAACGGTATCTTCAACCAGAAAATACAGAAGATCTAAATCCCCTTTTTTTCTCAGTTGATAATAGATCGCTGGATTTCTTTCCCTTAAATATCGAGAGGTATATATAGCGCGGGAAGCTTCGGCACCAACTGAAAGCAGCGATCCAATCATTGTCCCTGCAAAAAGCGCCGTCGTCGCACGTTCCGAAATCACATAACCTAATTTTACCCCGGTTAATTGTGAGAAAAGCGTTTTTCCTACCGCGCCCGCAGCAATCTGGAGTCCAGGAGAAGATATGTCAACCCGAGAGATAAAATCATCCACGAACACATCAATAACCTGTCCCACGACTTTTTTATCGAAGGGCGTCCTTTTGATAAGCTGGGCAATGCGGAACTTATCATCCTGATTCTCCCTGCGATGTTCCGTATCAATAAAATCATAGCCCAGGTAGCCAAGACTGACCGGGAATGAAATAAATCCTTTTGCCACCGCACCTAGCAACCCGGTACCATCGACATTAATAGCTTCCAGCATATCCCGGGCAATCTCTTTCGCGCTGTCCATGATCGTATCCCTTAATTAAAGCGCAGAGTGCCCATCAAACTCCAGCACAATCCCTTCTTCTTCATTCCAGCCCAGCGCCAGGCTTGTGGTGCGCTGCTGTCCGGCTTTGCGTTGCAGCAGCTGCTGGCTCAGCACCGGGAGGATCTGCTGGTTGAGCAGGCTGTCGATATTGCGGGCGCCGGTGTCCGGCAGCAGGCAGGCGGCGACCAGGGTGTCGTACAGGCTTTCGTCGAGAGTGCACTTCAGGCCGTAATGGCGATGCAGCCGTTTTGCCACCTGGGCCAGTTTCATCTCCACGATGGTGCGCAGCGCCGTGGCATCAAGCGGGCGATAAATCAGCGTCTGGAAGCGGGCCAGCAGCGCAGGCTGGAAGTGATCGCGCAGGATCGGGCGCAGCAGCTCCTGCAGGTCACCGTCGCTGGCTTCCGGCTGCTCGTCGAGCAGCTGCATGATATGGTCGCTGCCCAGATTCGCGGTCATCAGGATCACCGTGTTGCGGAAGTCGATTTCACGCCCTTCTCCATCGCGCATAAAGCCACGGTCGAAGACCTGGTAGAACAGGTTGATCACATCCCGGTGGGCTTTTTCCACCTCATCGAGCAGCACCACGCTGTACGGGCGTTTGCGTACCGCTTCGGTCAGGATCCCGCCCTGGCCGTAGCCCACATAACCTGGAGGAGAACCTTTAAGCTGGGAGACCGTGTGCGCTTCCTGGTATTCGCTGAGGTTGATGGTGATAATCGACTTTTCGCCGCCGAACAGGCTGTCTGCCAGCGCCAGCGCGGTTTCGGTTTTGCCCACCCCACTCGGGCCGACCAGCAGGAACACACCCAGCGGTCCGTTCTCCGGCGTCAGGCCCGTTTTCGCGGCGCGCAGACGCTGCGCCATGTCCACCAGGGCATGGTCCTGGCCGACTACGCGGTTGGCGAGGTGATGCTCAAGCATCAGCAGATCGGTCTGTTCGTCTTTCAGCAGGCTGGTCAGCGGTACGCCGGTCCAGTCGGCAATCACCGTGGCGACGGTGCGCACGTCCACATCCAGCGACAGCAGCGGGGTGTTCTGTTGCAGCTCGTTCAGCTGCTGTTGCAGGCTGCTGATTTCATTCTGGCGGCTGATGTCCTGGCGGGTTTCCAGCAGCTGTTGCGTCAGCGTTTTCTCCGCCTCGTAGCGGGTTTCCAGCGCGCTGAGTTCGTCGCTGAGTTCTGCGGTGCGCTGTTCAATCTGCTCAAGCCGTTCCCCGTGGTTAAGACCGCCCAGGGCAATGTCTTCCAGCAGAGCCTGCTCTTCCATTTCCAGGGCGCTGATTTGCGCTTTCAGCTGCGTCAGCGCTTCCGGGAGGGTATCGAGGCTCATACGCACGCGGGCGCTTGCCGTATCCAGCAGATCCACGGCTTTGTCCGGCAACTGACGTCCGGTGATATAGCGGCGCGAGAGACTGACGGCGGCTTTAACGGCGTCGTCGGTGATGTGTACCCCGTGGTGCTGTGCGTAGCGGGATTTCAGACCGCGGAGCATCAGGCAGGCCATGTCGTCGTCCGGCTCGTCCACCTTGACTATCTGGAAGCGGCGCTCAAGTGCCGCATCGCGCTCAAAGTACTGTTTGTATTCAGACCAGGTGGTCGCCGCGATAGTTCTGAGTTCGCCGCGCGCCAGGGCCGGTTTCAGCAGGTTGGCCGCATCCGCACCGCCCGCCTGGTTGCCTGCCCCGATAATGGTGTGCGCTTCGTCGATAAACAGCAGCACCGGCGTCGGGGAGTTCTGTACCGCGTCAATCACGTTTTTCAGGCGCTGTTCAAACTCTCCCTTCACGCCCGCCCCCGCCTGCAAAAGCCCGAGGTCCAGGGTGCGCAGGCTGACGCTTTTCAGACTGTCCGGTACGTTACCTTCGGCAATGCGCAGCGCAAGGCCTTCCACCAGTGCCGTTTTGCCCACGCCCGGCTCGCCGACCAGTATCGGGTTGTTTTTACGGCGACGGGAGAGGATATCGACCATCTGACGGATTTCGTTGTCGCGACCAAACACCGGATCAATCTGCCCCGCTTTTGCTTTGGCGGTCACATCGAGGGTGAATTTGTCCAGCGCCGCCTGCAGGGCTTCGCTCAGCGTCGTGCCGCAGAGGCCTGCTTTCTCCGCTGCGGCAGGCGCAGCTGTGTCGCTCAGGGAGGAAGGCGACTGGCTCAGGCTCTCCTGCTGTTGCAGATCCGGGCGTTCGTCAGACTGCGCGTCCAGCAGGGGCTTCAGACGGTTAATCTGCGTCTCGCTCAGGCTAAACAGCGGCCACAGCCCTTCGCAGCGCAGCAGCCCGGGGTTGCTGATTAAAGCTTCCAGCAGATGCACGCTGCGGATGGTCTGGTTGTCATCCTGCAGGGAGGCGGCAAGCCAGGCCCCTTTCATCAGCGCCTCCAGGTTCGCGGCCAGCTGCGGGCGCGTGTGCACCGAACGCGGAAGCGCATCCAGATGCGCCAGCAGGCTCTGCCACAGGTCATCCATATTCCACTCATAGCGGCGCGCCAGCACGGTGATGTCCCCCTCGCCCAGCTCCAGCAGCTTCAGCAACCAGTGCTCGAGGGTGATCTCGGCGTGCGCCCGGGTCTGACACAGGGTGGCAGCGGCTTCCAGCGCTTTTGCACAGTACGGGTTTAAACGACGCAGTAATACGGCTGTCTGCTGTTCCATAATAACTCCTTGTTTGGGTACGCTACCGCCCTTAGCCTTCTCCTTTGTCAGGAAACCCAGGCCCATAAGGTCGATGTTCAGTGCTGTTTTTGTTTCCTGAGCGGCAAGGCTGCCGCTCAGGAAACAAAAACAGCAGACGGCGAACCGTCTGCTGTGAGGCTTACGCGGTGGTGCGTTCGTTCCAGGAATCGGAATGAATGATGTTGCCGTCTTTGTAAGTCCAGGTGATTTTCTCGTAGCGCAGCTCAATCTGTTCCAGATGGCTGTGCTTCTCGAAGGATGGATCCTTGATGTCGTGCATTTTCGGCGCGACTTTCACCAGCTTGACGTTTTCCAGTTTGGTGTTGAAGTACTCCACTTCCTGGCCTGCGTCGTTGATTCTGTACCATTTGAACTCGGCGGATTTCAGGGTCTGACCGGTGGTCACCGCTTTGTACAGGTACGGGCTGGAGGAGTCGATTTCCTTGGTGAACAGGAACGGCGTATGGATACGAGTACCGGTCAGCTTGCCGGTGTTGTTGTCGGTCGGGATATACAGGTTGTGTTCCTGCGCGACCACTTCGATGCTGCCTTCACGATCTTTCACGTCAACGGAACCTTTAATGTCCGCGCCGCCGTCGTCTTTCAGCCACAGATAGACTGGAATTGCCATGGTTTACTTCTCCATTTCTTGAGGTAATACGTCACTGTCATCCTGTGACGCTTCTGATAAGCCCGGCACCTGGCAGGCATCTGCCTGAGGCACCAGACTGATTTCCACCCGACGGTTGGTTGCCCGACCTTCGGGGGTGTCATTGCTGGCCAGCGGGCGGGTAGCACCGTAGCCCTGTACTGCAAAGCAGCTTTCCGGCACATCCCCGGTGTCACGCATCCAGCCCCGGACTGACTCGGCACGCTTTAGCGAAAGAAGCTGGTTTAATTTGTCATCGCCGGTATTGTCGGTATGACCCGCCACCACAATCAGCCAACCCGGCTTTGCCTTAATGCCTACCAGGGCATTAATCAGCACTTTGGTCGAACCCGTTTTCAGTTCGTATTTGCCGGTATCAAAAAGGGACAGGCTGTCCAGGCGAATCGTTTTAGGCCCCTGGACGATTTTTTTGATCACCGGAGGCGGTGGAGGCGGAGGGGACCAGCTGTTAATGGCACTCTGCAGCGGGGCAATCAGACGCATCCCCTGATAGAGGCCAAGTGACAGACGCATCGGAGCCCCGCTGCGTAGCCAACCGTCGAGTAAACGTGCATCGTCCCGCAGCTGCTGCTGAGCCTGGAGTTTGGGGGCCGGTGGAGTACCCGTCAGTCGACCATACAGAGCAAGGTGATCTCCCACGCTCTGTATCAGCCGCTGGTTGTTGATGTAGGAAGCCAGCATAGCGAGCAGCAGAAACACTCCGCACAGCAGGCCTGCCAGCTGCCAGCTGCGCATCAGGCTCGACACACCGCGGCGGCGGGGCAGAAACGGCAGCAGTACATCCGGCAACGGCAGGCACTCCTGCGCCTGCGTTGTGGCAGGCCTGAGCGTGGTTATTCCGGCAAGATGGCTTTGCCAGAGGTTATCCTCGCACCCTGTCACCGGCGTAAAGCAGCTTCCCCAGGCGCAAAACGTCAGGGCTGGCAAGTCACCCTGCCGCTGACCTGTCACGCTGTGAACCTGCGCTTCACACCAGGCAAGCAGACTCTCCATCCAGAAAACAGAGCTCAGGCGTAAGGTGCTGTCGCCTGCGGTCGAATCGCTGCTCCATTCTGTGAACGGCATGACGCCCGCCCCCGCTTCGCGAACCTGTATCCCCTGTTGACCCGGCGTAACCGTGTACCAGCGTTCGGCCTGCGCGCCGGAAATCACCGGCGGCGAAAGCCAGGTGCTCATCCAGACGGGTGGAATACCCGCCAGCCAGCTTTTGCATTGCACAATGGCGCGATGCCAGGCCCGCAGTTTCTGGACAAAATCATCCCGATCCTGATGCCGCTCCGGCACGACCGCCAGCAACACGGAAATCTGGGCTATCAGCGCCGGGCGTTCGGCAGACAGATGCTGGGCTAAAAGAGGAAGCTGTTCCGGTAATCGGACCGGCAGATACCAGCCCTGTCGGGTTTCGCGAAAAGGTAAATCAGGTGAAAACAGCGGAGTACAGTCACCGCACACCAGCACCACCGCCCCCTGAAAATCTTCCGGCGGCAGGTGAGCATCGGCAATATGTGCGTGAGCGGTTTTGTTTTTGCTTTCGCGGCGCCACTGAAAATACCCGGCAGCCCCGCAAACAATCAGCACCATGATACTGAATGTCACGCGGCTGGCGGTGCCCAGCGGCCAGAACCCAATAATCAGCCACAGAGCGAGGCAGGCGCCGAGAAGCAGCAGCATTAACTGCGTTAACCCGCGCATCCGTCAGTGTGTCCCTGTCAGGTGCGACACCATGTTCGCAAGTAACGTAGACAGCAGGAACCAGAGCGCAACCAAAATAGCCCCTCCCAGTATCCAGGAAAACCAGTATGTCTTGCGCCCTGTGCGCAGGCGCGATGAACGTGAAACCACCGGTGTCTCCTGCGCAAGCGTAAACGGCGGAACAAGCTTGCTCAGCTTACGGACGACATCTTCACGACGTTCATCACCCTGCTCGCGATAGCGGCCAACAAAACCCAGCGTCAGCGCACGGTAAAAGCAGGTCAGCACGGAGGTATCAGGCGCAGGCTCCTGTAACACGGTTCGAATACGCTCCCACAGCTCTTCGCCTGCGTTCAGGGTATTGAAATAGCGCGCCTGTAACGGGTCTTTGAGCCATTTTGTATAACCGCTGTCCTGCTTTTGACGATTCATGACGCTTTCATCAAGCAGTGCGCACTGGGTGTAAAGCATATGGTCGCAGCTCGCCTCGCTGAAACCTGCTCGCGACAAGGCCTCGCGCGCATTGTCCATCCAGCCGCAAGCCTGGCGATAGAGCGCTTCCCCGTCGGTAATCTCCTGGCCGTTACGCAGCTGGCTCACCATCAGCCAGCAGGGATAAAAGACTTCATCAATCAGAGAGGGATTTATGTTACTCATGAGCGCAGCACCGCAAACAGTTCGAGTTTCACATCGCCCAACGTACCCGGCGTGTAGAAGGCACAGTTACCCGCCTCCAGCATCGCCTGTGCGTCAGGGCTGTTCAGTTCCAGGGCAAAATACTGGTTCTCAAGACGCAGCGGGATCGCAGCCGGAACATGAGACAACGGCTTCATGACCACGCCGCTGAGCGCAACGTTGACCACATCGGACACCGCTTCGAAGCTTCCCGCCTTACACAGCAGTGGGAACTGGGTTTGCAGTAAATGGTTCGACATAGAAGATCGTACCGAGAGGTAGAAATCAGCCCCTTCACGCAGGCGTGCATCATGCAGTGATCCCGTCCAGAACTGACCGTCCTGTTTAAGATCAATCGCTACCATGCGCGACGGCAGGCTTGCCTCGAGCAATTTATCGAGCAGCGCAAACAGCGGTGGAAACACCTGCTCCGGCGCATCATGCTGGTACAGAGGGATATCTTCAGCTTTATGCTCAAGTGAGAACGTCAGCAGGCTGCCGGCCAGACGCACCAGTTCGCGGTAGTACAACTCAGGATGGCGGGAAGGCGTCTGGAGCAGTTCAGTGAGCACTGGTTCAACGCTGTTCAGGGCATTTAGCAGCCAGAACAACGAGACATCGGCCACGGCAAAATCGGCCATCCGTTCGTTACTTTCACGACGCATCGCCATCAGGCGACGACGACGAGCCTGCAGGCGGTGCAGCAGGTCTTTCAGCTCACTCAACATCAGCGGGCTGGCCGCAAGGGAGAGCATCGGTGGGATAAAACGCGGATCCTGCGTCCATTGCCCCTGGGCGCTGCGTATCAGGCGCACCACCGGACAGGTCAGATAAGCGGCGTTTTCCTGGTGCGCAAAGCGTAGGGTAATGGCATGGTGCATCACCGCAAGTTCAGTGCGCTCATGTCCGGCCAGCTCCTGCACGGTGTGCCACTGCTGCTGCCAGCGGCGCGGGCGTTCGCTGTCCTGCCCGTCATCAAGGTTGCCGCCGTTGGCGGAAAGCAGCGGCAGAGCCAATACGATATCCACGCTTTCACGATCAGTAACGGTTGATAAATCGCAGGCCGGAGGCAAATTATCGGCCAGTTCCGTATCAATCTGCGTGCCATCCGGAAAGCGCACGATGAGGCGGAGGGCATTCAGACGGGAGAGCGCCAGTGAACCGCTGTCGAAAGCGGCATCAATGACACCCCAGGGATTCGCCAGCGCCATATGGGCGACGCCGTCTGCCATGTAAGCATCCCAGCGCGCCTGCTGTTGAAATTGTTGGGGGGCCAGAAAGGCCCCGTCAGTCCATAATGGACGATAAATTTTCATCCCTGCTCCCGATTACGCTTTCGCCTTCGGCATCTGCGAGACCAGCGACAGGTTGACGTCCATGCCTTCCACCTGGAAGTGTGGGACGGCGTACAGCTTCACACGGAAGAAGCCCGGGTTGTCTTCGATGTCTTCCACGGTCACTTTCGCATCGCGCAGCGGGTGGGAAGCCTGCAGATCGTCGCCCGGATCGGTCATTTCGGTGACCAGGCTGCGGACCCAGGTATTCAGCTCCAGTTCCAGCAGACGGCGGTCTTTGGTGGTACCGATGTTTTCACGCTGAATAAGCTTCAGGTAGTGGGCGATACGCGACAGCAGGAAGATGTACGGTAAGCGTGCGTTGATGCGGCTGTTGGCCGTGGCATCTGCTGTGTCGTACAGGGCTGGCTTCTGCGCGGAGTTGGCGGAGAAGAAGCAGGAGTAGTCGCGGTTTTTGTAGTACGACAGCGGGATAAAGCCCAGGCTTGCGAATTCAAACTCGCGGGTTTCCGGGATCATCACCTCACTCGGGATTTTCACCTGATTGCCGGTGCCGAGATCGTAGAGGTGGATTGGCAGATCGGTCACCGCCCCGCCCGCCTGCGGGCCACGGATTTGCACGCACCAGCCGTTTTTAATGAAGCTTTTAACCATGTTGGCCGCGAACGCGAACGAAGCGTTGGTCCACAGATATTTTTCATGATCCGGGCCTTTCACTTCTTCCACATAGTTAAAGCTGCGCACCGGCACGGTATCCGGACCATAAGGCAGACGACCAAGTACGCGCGGCATGGTCAGGCCGATATAGCGGGCATCATCGGAATCGCGGAAGGATTTCCATTTGATGTATTCCGCGCGGTCAAAGTAGTTGCCGATGTCTTTGATGGCCGCCACTTCTTCCATCGAGTCTTTCAGGAAGAATTTAGGCCCGACGGAGCCGATGAATGGCATATGGGCAGAAGCCGAAACTTTGGAGATATTACGCAGCAGCGCCACGTCCTGCGCGGAGGCGTCAAACTCATAGTTGGAAATCACCGCGCCGATTGGCTCGCCGCCCGGGGTATCGTATTCCTGGATGTAAGTGTGGTAGTAAAGGCCGGTCTGAATGATTTCAGGGCTGTCTTCGAAGTCCTGACGCAGCGCGTCTTTGGCGACGTCCAGCACTTCAATTTTTACGTTCTGGCGGAAGTCAGTGCGATCCACCAGCGATTTCAGGCCGCGCCAGGCGGATTCAACCTGCTGGAAGGCTTCGTGGTGCATGACCGCGTCCAGCTGACGGCTGATCTGGTAGTCCAGCTCCGCAATGTGGTGGTCGAGCAGGGTTTTGTCCAGGCGCTCAACCGTCTGGCCCGACTGCTTCAGGCGCTCGAGGAACACCTGCACGGCGGCGGTCACACGCTGGTCAGCCGTCACGTCGGCTAAAGCCGAGCCGTCCTGGAAGTCATTCAGATCGCCCAGCTGGGCAACCGGCGTCAGGTTGATTTTTTCAAATAAAGAAGCGTATACGCCCCCTGCTTCCGGGCGTTCAAGGACGGTAGTCTGTGAGGCAGAAGTGGTTTCAGTGTTGACTGACATAAGCATTATCTCGCATGGGTCCGTTATGGGAGGAATTACGCCTTCGGCGCCAGGGCATTCAGTTCGTCACGCAGCTCTTCGCTAAGAGAAGGATCTTTGAGAATGCTTTCCAGCTCTTTGCGGAAAGTAACGTTGTCCAGCAGGTTGGATTTCAGGTCGCGCAGCAGGTTGCGCATGGCCAGCATGGCGCGCAGCTGTGGGATCTGGCGGGCGACCTGCTCAGGCTCAAAGTCTTTCATTTCACGAAAAGAGAGGCTGACGTTTTCCTCCGAACCATCGCCTGCGAGGGTGTTTTCTACGCTGAGGTTCAGCGACGGCGAGAAATCCGCCAGCACGCTGTTAAAGTTATTCTTGTTGATATTGACCTTTTCACGTTCGGACAGCGGGCGCTGTTCACGGCCGTTACTGTAATCGCCCATCACCACCAGCTTCAGGGGTAATTCAACTTTCTTTTGTGCGCCACCGGTATGCAGATCAAGTTTGATATTGACGCGGGCCTTGGGGATCTCATTCTGGAACGAATTTGACACAAGCAACTCCTTTTAATGCGTACATGGAATAACGGCAAATAAAGAGGCTTTATTTGCTTTGAATTTTTGGAATTGAAATGCATTTTTAAGACAAATTACCATTGGAAGAAGGGTAATTAAATGCCCAGGGTCAAAAAATTTGTTTTTTTAAGATTATTCGATCGCTTAAGAAAGAGTTCAGACAAGTAAATAAACCTAATTTTTATATAAATATCAATTAGTTATATTTAAATAAACCCTCAACAAAGAAAATATTACTTAAGAAATATCCCATTGATTTATAAGGCCGCCATCCGTATTCACCCTGGCTTTTCACTACAGAATAAATTAAATGCTGCTAAAACATTGAATGAGGATATATATCAAGACAAACGCATTCACGGCATGAATACTTAACCACGCTATTAATCATCCTTAATCTGACTTCATTTCATTTAAGTTTAAGCCGCCTTTAATAAATGACAACCCCGCGTCAAAGCACGCGGCGTGCGCCATTTTAACTTAATAATAATAACGATAAGGAGAACATTATTGATAAGATCGCAGTAATATCTTAAGTCGCAATGTTAAGTGGGACTTAATTCTATTTCCCCTGCAACATGCCGTTCTTCCGGCATGCTAAAGCCCAGGATTGGTGACGGCGGTTTAACTTTGGAGGTTATACCCTGCGTTGAGTTCAGGTTCACATGATAGGCTGATTCGACGTGTATGTTTGTCCCGCAGCAGGTCGTATGAAGCACAGATTAACTTTTCAGATGAAGCTGTTCCTCGCGCTGGTTCTCTTTTCCTGCCTGCTGCTGGTCGTGCTGGGCGCTATTGCCTTTCATTTCATCGACCGGCAGCTCCACCATGACCTCGGGCAGCGCGCCCGCGTGCAGGCCAGTCAAATAGCCCTGATGCCGGGTCTGGTGGAAAAAGTGGCGGCCAGGGACATCACCGGCATAGCCCGCCTGATCCAGCCGCTGCGTAACCAGAGTGATGCCAGCTATATCGTGATCGGTGACGTGCACGAAAACCATCTCTATCACTCGCAATCGCCGGAACGTCTTAATTTACCGATGATAGGCGGGGATAATGCCGGGGTGCTGCAAGGGAAAACCATTATTTCGGTGCGCCAGGGGAGCATCGGCGTTTCATTACGCAGCAAAGCCCCGATTCTCAATGCCGAACATCAGGTGATCGGCATTGTCTCCGTCGGTTATCTCACCTCGTATATTAACACTATCAATGCCCGCCTCCTCTGGCAGGCGGGTTTCTATGGCCTGCTGCTGCTGTTTGCGCTGTTTGTTTTTTCATGGCTTGTCAGCCGTAACGTCAGGAAACAAATGTTCTGGCTGGAGCCAAAAGCTATCGCGCAGCTGGTGCTGCAACAGAAAGCCTTACTCGAAGCCATGTACGAGGGTGTTTTTGCCATCAACGCTGCACAGCAGCTGATCTTAATTAACCGTGCCGCACGCGAGATGCTCAATCTACCCCAGCAGGAAAACGACCTGCTCGGGAAACCGCTTGCAGAAGTTGTACAGGTACCGACCACGTTGCTCATCCCGGAAGTGGCGGCAACGGACACTAGCCATCACGATCAAATAAGCGTGTTAAATCAGCGACAGGTGATCGTTAACCGTGTCCCTATCGAACTGGAAGAGGGCTGCCAGGGGGGTTGGGTTTTCAGCTTCCGCGATAAGAATGATATCAATACGCTCAGCAGCCAGTTAAGCCAGGTGAAGCGCTACGCTGATACGCTGCGTATGATGCGTCACGAACAGCTGAACTGGACCGCCACGCTGGCCGGGCTGTTGCAAATGCGGCGTTATGACGATGCGCTGCGTTATATCGAGATGCAGTCTGAAGGCGCGCAAGCGGTGCTGGATTTTGTCTCCTCACGCTTTACGTCCCCCGCCCTGTGCGGCCTGCTGCTGGGTAAATACGTCGGCGCACGGGAAAAAGGGATTGAGCTTAGCTTCGATCCCGCCTGCCAGTTAACCCACCTCCCGGCGGCAATCGGCGAAACCGAACTGATGTCGATCATCGGAAATTTGCTGGATAACGCCGTGGACGCCACATTACAGACCCCTGCCCCCGTTATGCCCGTGGAACTGTATATTTCAGACAGGAATCAGGAGCTGCTGATTGAAGTGGCCGATCGGGGCAACGGCGTGGATGCCGCACTCAAGCCCTTCATTTTTGAGCAGGGTGTGACGAGCAAGCCGTCCGGCCCCCACGAGTGGGGGGGATCGGAGCATGGCATTGGTCTTTTTCTCGTCGCCGGTTACGTTCGCCAGGCCGGAGGCAGCATCGAAATCACTGACAATTCGCCGCGTGGGACAATATTTTCCGTTTTTATCCCGCTTTCACCCCCTACCGCCGCAGGATTAGCCCATGAGTCATAACAGCGCACTGAATGTCGTTATTGTGGAAGATGAGCCGTACCTGGCCGGTCTGCATCGCGATTTTATCGAACAGCATTTTCATCTGCACGTCGCCGGCATCGCTGCAACCCTCGAGCAGGCGCGTTCTTTGCTTCAGCGGCATCAACCGCGGCTGGTACTGCTCGACAACTTTTTGCCGGATGGCCAGGGCGTGGATCTGCTCGATGACCCGTTGCTGAAAAGCTTTGATTGCTCAGTGATCTTCATCACCGCCGCCAGCGACATGCAAACCTGTAGCCACGCGATGCGCAGCGGCGCATTCGACTACATCATTAAGCCGGTGTCGTTTCATCGCCTGCGCAGTTCGCTCGAACGCTTTATGCAGCTGGTTGAAACTCTGCGCCATGTAAAGGTTGTGGATCAGCAGGCGCTGGATCGGCTGTTTAACCGCGCCAGCAGCGATATCCCTCCCACCCCTTCTTTAAAAGGAATTGAACCCAAAACGCTGGCGCTGGTGCAGGGCGTTTTTACGGCCGGGCCAGACGTGAGCTGGTCGGTGGAGGAGATTGTCGCAGAAGCCGGAATCAGTAAGACGACGGGCCGTCGGTATCTGGAATATTGCGTGGAGACGGGTTTTATCTCGGTCGAGATGCAGTACGGGAATATCGGGCACCCACGTCGGCTATACCGCAAAAAAACCGCCGGGCGGTGATCCCCTCGCGCGGTTTTTATGGTGTTAATTGCCCAAAAAACGCCGCCAGTCACACTTCAGGAAGATAAAAAGTTTAGCCTGTTGTTTGCCGGACGCCATGCGCTATGTTGATTTTTAGTTTCTCAAACGTAGCCATAGGTTAAAACAATGTTAAATAAATTATATATCCCACTGATTGCTACCGCTGTCTTCTCCACCTGCGCCCACGCGGCATTACCTCAGGGCTATCCCGGGGACTATCAAAAAATCGTCGATGCGGCGACCAAAGAAGGCAAAGTCATTATCTATTCCACCACCGATACCAAAGCCGCAGGCCCCCTGATTCAGGGGTTTGAGGCCGCTTATCCGGGTATTAAAGTTGAATATAACGATATGAACAGTACCGAACTCTATAACCGTTATATCAGCGAACAGGCGGCAGGCGGCTCCAGCGGTGATGTGGTGTGGAGTTCATCTATGGACACCGCCCTGAAGCTTGCGACGGATTATGCCCAGCCGTATAAATCCCCCGAACAGCTTCAGCTGCCAAAATGGGCCGTGTGGCAAGACCGCGCCTACGGCACAACCTACGAGCCGGTGGTGTTTATCTATAACAAACGCCAGATCCCTGCGGGTGAAGTCCCTGATTCCCATACGGCGCTGGCGAAACTGATTGCCAGCCAGGCCGATAAGTTCAGTAAAAAAGTCACCACTTACGACATCGAAAAATCAGGCCTCGGCTTTATGCTTTCCGTGCAGGATTCCAAAGCCGATCCTGACTACTTCAAAACGCTGGCTGACGTCGCCAAAGGCGGTTTAGCCGTGCAGTCTTCCACCGGCACGATGATGGAACGAGTCTCCTCCGGCGAAAACCTGATTGGCTTCAATATCCTCGGTTCTTATGCGGAAGCTCGCGCGAAAACGGATCCGTCGCTCGGTATCTCTTATCCGAAAGATTACACCCTGGTCCTGTCCCGCGTTTCCTTTATCAGCCAGCAGGCGAAAAACAGCAACGCCGCAAGGCTGTGGCTGGACTATGTGCTGTCTGAAAAAGGCCAGAGCATTCTGGCAAACCAGGCTGATATTCCCTCCCTGCGCAACGACATCGAAGGTAAAAACGACATTGACGGGATGACCAAAATGTTAGGTAAGGCGCTCAAGCCAATTCCGGTTGACGAAAGCCTGCTGGAATATTTACAGCCCAAAAAACGTCTGGATTACATCAAACAGTGGCGCGAAGCCGCTCAGAAATAGCAGTCGGGGTGCGCGTCCGACGGCGTGCACCTCCCCTCCTCTGACCTGATTTGACCGTTCAGGATTGCTAAACCTGGGATCGACTATGAGTACATTGCGCAGAAAGTGGCAGAGCCTGCCACGCGGCATCGTCGTGTTGATAACCGCGCTGGTTATCTACATTCCGCTGTCGTTTATCGTGATACAAAGTTTCTTCTCCGCGCCGTTTTTCTCCCCGTCAAAAGAGTGGAGCCTTGAGTCCTTTGGCTTCATTTTTACCGACCCGGACTTTTATAAGGCGCTGAAGAGCGGCTTTATCCTGGCGTTCGGCCTGGTGGCCATTGCCATCCCCCTCGGCGGTATTCTGGCCTTTCTGATGGTGCGCACCGACCTGCCCGGCCGACGCGTGATTGAGCCGCTTATCCTGGTGCCGATTTTTGTTTCGCCGATGGTGCTGGGGTTTGGCTATGTGGTTGCCGCAGGGCCTGTGGGCTTCTTCTCGCTGTGGGCGCAGGCGATCGTTGGCTTCGTCCCCTGGAATATCTACGACATGTCCAGCATCGTGGTTATCGCCGGTCTGACGCATGTCCCGCACGCCTATCTCTACATCTCTTCGGCATTGCGCAGCGTCGGGTCCGACGTGGAAGAGGCCGCACGTACCGCCGGTGCTTCTCCGTTACAGGTGATGACCGCGGTCAGCCTGCCGATGGTTCGCCCGTCGATTCTTTACGCCGTGGTTCTGCTGTTCTTCCTCGGGCTGGAGGTCTTTGGGCTGATGCTGGTGCTGGGCGATCCGGAAGGCAACATGGTGCTGGCGACCTATCTGTACCAGCTTACCAATAAGCTCGGTACCCCCTCCTATCATCTGATGGCGGCGGTTGCCGTGGTGCTGATTTGTATCACCATTCCGCTGGTCATGCTGCAACGCCGCCTGATGCGCACCGCCAACCGCTTCGTGACGGTTAAAGGTAAGGCATCGCAGGCGCGCGCTTTACCGTTGGGAAAATGGCGCTGGGTAGCCGGTGCGGTAGTGGCATTCTGGCTGACCGTCACTATCGGCGTTCCGCTGATTGGCGTGATTCTGCGCGCGTTTATCTCTAACTGGGGCGTCGGCGTTTCCCTCTGGGATGAGCTATCGCTCAATACCTTCCGCACCATCTGGGCGCAGCCAAACCTGCTGCGCGCGATAGTCAACTCAATGGCGATTGGCGTCATCGGCGGCGCGCTGGCCGTTGCCTGCTATCTGTTTATTGGCATCGCCATGCACCGCAAGCCCGACAATATTACCCGCTTCCTCGACTACAGCGTGCTGGTTCCTCGGGCGGTTCCCGGCCTGCTCGCCGGTCTGGCGTTCCTGTGGGTCTTCCTGTTCCTGCCGATGTGGCTCGATAACGCGCTGCAATCCGGCTGGCTGTCCGGGATGCCCTGGTCGCTGTGGCTGCGCGATAACCTGGTGGTCTGGCTGCGTTCGCTGCGCAGCACGATTTTCAGCGTCTGGCTGGCGTATACCGTGGTGTGGATGGCCTACGGCCTGAGGCTGATTTCCTCGACGCTGCTCCAGGTCGGCCCGGAGCTGGAAGAAGCGGCGCGCAGCACCGGGGCCACGCGGGGACAAATCACCCGCCACGTGACCATTCCCTTGTCACGCTATGGCCTGATTGGCTCGTGGCTGTTGATGTTCCTGATTTTCGAGCGTGAATATTCCACCGGCGTGTATCTGCTTTCACCGGGCACGGAAACCATCGGCTCGATGCTGGTTTCTCTGTGGGCGGCCGGTGCCATTGATATTGTCGCCGCCCTCTCCTTTATTAACATCCTGCTGGTCGTGGTGGGTCTGGGTATTGCCCTTCGTTTCGGAGTCAAATTACATGATTGAACTATCGGTCGACAATCTGCACTTAACCTACGGCGATAATCCGGTGCTCAGAGGCGTTTCCATGAACCTGAAACGCGGGGAAGTCGTCTCGCTGCTCGGGCCTTCCGGCAGCGGAAAAACGACCCTGCTGCGCGCCGTTGCCGGACTGGAAAAGCCCACCCAGGGCACGATAGTCATCGGCAAAAACAAGGTCTATGACGGCACGCCGCGCAGTGAAATTCCCGCGGAAGAACGTAATCTTGGGCTGGTGTTCCAGTCTTATGCGCTATGGCCACACAAAACCGTATTTGAAAACGTGGCGTACCCGCTGAAACTGCGCAAAGTGGCCGCGGCGGAAATCACCCGTCGGGTTCAGGATGTGCTGGACCAGCTGGGGCTAGGGCATCTTGGTAAACGCCACCCGCATCAGCTTTCCGGTGGCCAGCAACAGCGCGTGGCAATTGGCCGCGCGCTGGTCTACAACCCGCCCGTTATTCTGCTCGATGAGCCGCTGTCGAACCTGGATGCCAAGCTCCGTGAAGAAGCCCGCGTCTTTCTGCGCGAACTGATTGTTAAACTTGGCCTGTCGGCACTGATGGTCACACACGATCAGAATGAAGCGATGGCCATTTCCGATCGCATTCTGCTGCTCAATAACGGCAAAATCGAGCAGCAAGGCACGCCGCAGGAAATGTACGGTTCACCGGAAACCCTGTTTACCGCAGAATTTATGGGCAGCAATAACCGCCTGCAAGGAAAGGTGACCGAAGTCCGGGAAGGGAAAGCCCGTATCGAAGGAAACGGCTGGGCGCTTTGGGGCCAGGCCGGTGACGGCGTGGAAAACGGGCAGAATGCAACGGCTGTTATTCGTGTGGAACGCGTCGTGCTGGCAGACGGCCCCGCTGAAAATCAGCTGGAACTGCCGCTGCTGACCAGCATGTATCTTGGCGACCGCTGGGAATATTTGTTCCGCACCGCGGGAGACGATTTTGTCATCCGCGCTTACGGCAGTGAGGTTCGCGATCCGCAGCATTGCCGCCTGACGTTACCCGAAAAGCACGTCTGGATTTTCCCTGAATCCTGATCCACGGAGGCAACCGCGCCCCGCGGTTGCCTCAATGTTTACACAACCTCCTGTAGACTCGCTCGTAATCTTCATCAGCCTTAAGCGAAATCTTTATGTTTTTCAGGTTCTTGCCCTTGCTGGTCGTTTTGATGACTGGCGTCTGGGGTTTAATCTTCTTTAACAGCTTTGATATCACCCTGTATATTGCGGATTTACTCAGCATCATCGAAAAAGCGTGGCATTAGCCGCCAGTCGGCCGTTTTCCGGACGGCAGGCAAACCAGCAGCAGGCCGATAAAAATAGCGCTAACGCCAAGCAGTTTCCCCGCGCTAAAACGCTCATTCAGCCAGGGAAGCCAGATTGCTGCCCCCCATACCAGTACGTAGCTTAAACTCAGCAGCGGATAAGCCTTACTCAACGCAATCCTGCGCAGGGCCAGAAACCAGAAGCCCATCGAAAAAGCATAAGCCAGCAGGCCGACGACCAGCGCCAACGCGCCCGGGCTGAGGCCCAGTAAAGCTCTAAGCAGCGTTTCAGGTCGTTCAACCGGCGGCAGAGCCACCATCGCCCATTTCATTATCAGCTGCGCACAGCTGACCAGCAGCACGCTCATCAGCGCCCAGAAGTACCCCATCAGGCCACGCCCCCCAGAATAGTGATACCGCAGATAATCAGCGCCACGCCCAGCCAGTGCCGAAGCGATACCGGCTCGTGCCAGATAAAGCGAGCGGCCAGGGTAATAAAGATAAAGTTCAGGCTCAGCATCGGATAAGCCACGCTAACGGGCACACGCTGTAGCACCAGAAGCCAGAGCAGCATGGCACAGCCGAGAAGCGCCACGCTGCATGCCAGCCAGACAAACAGGTGCCGTCGTCCCTCCCCCAGCGCCGCCTGCTTCTGACAAAGCTGGCCCCCGCAGCTCAGCAGGCTGGCCAGCAAAATAAACAGATAGCTCATGGCGTTTTTTGGTAGAAGAAGAGAATGAAGCGCCCTTTGCGATAAAGATGGTCCGGCGTCGGCATAGCCTGATCTTCCGGCTCTTTATCTTTTGACAGCAGCATCACCACAGATACATTCCCCTCTTTGCGATGGGCTGCCAGCCAGCGGGCGAAGTCTTCACGGGAGACCAGCTTATCCTGCGCATCGGTAAAATTCGTCAGGCCATAATTTAGCTCGCCGGGTTTGGCATACATCCTGATATCGTCGCGTTTTAACGTCCAGGCAATACCTGCCCCCACCCCTACGCTGTCGGCAAGAACATAGCGGCTACTTTCAAGCTGCGGACGAACCATGCTGATAAAGACCTGCGGATGTTTGGCATCAATGACTTTATCGGGAATAACAGCGCCTACGAGCAACGCAAGGCCAAGCGGGCACAGCCCCGCCCAGCGCCACAGTCTGGCATTGTTACGCAGGGTGAGATAGCCCACCAGCGCCCACACCCCAAAGGCCACACCCGCCTGAATTACCTTCAGCTTTTCGTTGCTGGCATAAATCGGATGCTTTGCCAGCCCCCAGGGGGCCAGCACACCCAGCACCGCTAAGGTACAAACGCCGCCGAAAATGATATTAATCCAGGCGTTGATTTTCAGGGTTTTCGAGGTTACGAGTAACTGTGTGGCATGGCGTGCAAGCAAAATAGCCAGCGGGGCGAAACACGGCAGAATATAGGTGGGCAATTTCCCTTTCGCAATGCTAAAGAACAGCAGCGGCATCACCACCCAACCCAGCAAATAAAACGCACCGCTTTCGGTCTTGCGCGCCTGCCAGCCGTGCTTTAAAGCCCCTGGCAGCAAAGCCAGCCACGGCAGACACCCGGCAATCAGGAACGGAATGTAATACCAGAAAGGCGCTTTATGCTGCGCGTCCTGTTCGGCGAAACGCTGAATATGCTCAACCCAGAAGAAGTAGTGCCAGAACGTCGGCTCCGCTTTGGCAATCGCCAGCGCCCAGGGCAACGTTATCAACGCGGCGCTGACAACGGCCAGCGGGCCAAACAGCAGTACCTCTTTCCAGCGTTTTTCGGCGATAACCCACGGCAGAACGCCCAGCACCGGCACGGCCAGCGCGAGGAAGCCTTTGGTCATCACGCCCATTCCACAGGCCAGGCCAAGCAGAAGGTAACCGCCCGCTTTTCCGGCTGCCGTTCGCGCATTTGCCGCAGCCCAGAAGCTGCACATAGCGGCGGTCAGCCACAGCGTAATCATCGGGTCGAGCACGGCATAAGTCCCGATGCCATAAACCAGCAGGCAGGTCAGGAAAATCACGCCGGACAAGACGGCCGTCGTTTTATCCCGCCACAAACGCAAGGCTAGCCAGCTCACCATCAGCGCGCTTAGCGTAATAGCAAAGACCGAACCAAATCTGACCGCAAAGTTGTTATGGCCGAAAATTAGCTGGCTAAGATTGTTAATCCAGTAGCCAGCAACCGGCTTTTCGAAATAACGGACATCAAGAAAATGCGGGACGATCCAGTTACCCGCCGCCAGCATTTCGCGGCTGATTTCCGCATAGCGGGTTTCATCCGGTTGCCACAGAGCACGAAACTCGAGGGGGAGCAGGTAAAGCAGAGCAAAACCCAGTAGCAGGGCTATCGAATATTTTGCTGATTTCATTGAATTTATTGCCCGATATGTTGTTGGCAGCCCAGCCAGCCTTCGCGGCCGGGAATCACACCACGTACCACTTTACCCACCGGCAGAGTGGATAAATCCTCCGGTAACAGCTCGCTCAACGGACAAAATCTGATCCCTTCCTGCGCGGCCATAGTCAGCAGCTCACTGAAATCCTCGCGCATCGCAATCCCTTCCACTTCAGCGTGAATGGTGTACACCGGTGTGCCGGTGTCCTGTTGGATACGGTCGAGGATAAAACGGTTATAGCCTTCGCGACTGACGCCGTTGCCAGTCACTTCATCCCAGGTCGGCAGCGTCACCGGAATTTGCACCGTCCCGAGGCTTCCGTCGGCCAGTAATGGACGAAACGGCGTCGTTCCCCGGCAATCGCTGTTGTAACTGAAGCCAAAAGACTCTTTCACGCGCACCACGCGCTGATCCGCTCGCCACCCGGCCACCGCCGAACATGTCACCGGTTGCGCTGTAATCTGGCTTAACGCGTCCAGGCCAAGACGAATTTGTTTCTCAAGATGACGACTGTCCCAGACGCCAGCCCAGGTCTGCCAGGCGAAATGATCCCACGCGTGCAGGCCGACCTCATGGTGATCCGCCGCCGCCGAGAGGATCTCTGCGTTGCCCGCGCCGATTTTCCGCCCCGGCCAGGCGGTACCGGCCAACAGAATGTCCCAGCCGTAGAGCGAAGCGGCCTTAGATCGCAGCATCTTCCACAGAAACTGAGGTTTCACCAGCCGCCATAAATGGCGGCCCATGTTATCCGGGCCAACGCTCATAAAAAAGGTGGCCTGAATACCGTGCAAACTTAAGATCTCAAGAAGGTTCGGCACCCCCTGGCGGGTGCCCCGCCAGGTGTCGACATCAATGCGCAGGCCAACTTTTTTCATGCCTGAGGTTCCGTCAGTTCAACAGTTCTCAGGAAGAAATCCAGCGTTTCGTCGATGGTTTTTTCCATTTCGATCGTTGGCTGCCAGTTTAGCAGACGGTGCGCATTACGAATGCTCGGCTTACGGTGCTCAACGTCCTGGTAACCCTTACCGTAGTAGGTACTGCTTTCCACTTCGCGGAAACCGGCAAACGGCGGGAAATGGCTGCGCAGCGGATGCTTTTCAAAACTCGCCAGCAGCATCTCAGCCAGCTCTTTAATGCTTGCTTCGTTATCCGGGTTGCCGATATTGACGATTTGCCCGTCGCAGTTACTGTTTTTGTTCTCAATAATACGGAATAGCGCTTCGATACCGTCGCTGATATCGGTGAAGCAGCGTTTTTGCCTGCCGCCATCAATCAGCTTAATCGGTGAGCCTTCAACCAGGTTCAGGATCAGCTGGGTGATGGCGCGCGAACTGCCGATACGCGCGGCATTCAGGTTATCGAGACGTGGTCCCATCCAGTTGAAAGGACGGAAGAGTGTGAAACGCAGGCCCTCTTTTTCACCGTAGGCCCAGATAACCCGATCGAGCAGCTGTTTTGAAACCGAGTAAATCCAGCGCTGTTTATTGATAGGCCCCACCACCAGGTTAGAGTTATCCTCATCGAAGACTTTATCGCTGCACATACCGTAAACTTCTGACGTTGACGGGAAGATAATGCGCTTCTGGTATTTCACGCAGTCGCGAATAATCTTCAGGTTCTCTTCAAAGTCCAGCTCGAACACGCGCAGCGGATTGCGGGTGTATTCGATCGGCGTTGCGATAGCCACCAGCGGCAGAACCACGTCGCATTTCTTAATGTGGTATTCAATCCACTCGGAGTGAATACTGATGTCCCCTTCCACAAAGTGGAAGCGCGGGTTGTCCAGAAAACGACTAATCGCATCAGAACCGATATCCAGCCCGTAGACTTCAAAGTTATCGTCTTTGAGCAGGCGCTCCGTCAGGTGGTTGCCGATAAAGCCATTCACGCCGAGGATTAAGACGCGCGTACGGCGTTTAATCGCTGACACCGGCTGGCTGCTGATGATCGCCCCGGCCACCAGACCGAGGCTTTGTGCCAGCTGGGAGCCTTGCATATAAACGCCGTTTTCGGTTTGCCCGGTGACAATTTCCAGCGCACCGCTGCCCGCAGCGATAACCAGCGGGCTGACGGACAGAATAGTGCCGGGTTTTGCCCCAGCGGTATTCGCCACTACCCGACCTTTCCAGACGATAAATTTACTGCCGCCTACATAACCAAAAGCGCCCGGCCAGGGATCGGTCACTGCACGCACCAGGTTATTGATTTCAGTGGCTGACGTACACCAGTTGATGCAGCCGTCCTGCGGCGTACGGCGTCCGAAATAGCTGGCTTTGCTGTCATCCTGCTCGTGCTGCGGGAAATGCCCTGTTTTGATCGCCGGCAGAATATCTTTCAGCAGCTCGGAGGCTGCATCACGCAGCTTATGATGCAGCGTTAACGCCGTTTCTTCCGGGGTAATCGCTACCCGGTGCTGCGCCACTATCGCCCCCGCGTCGGCACGATTCACCATTCGGTGAAGCGTCACGCCGGTTTCGGTTTCGCCCTTCACCAGCACCCAGTTTAGCGGTGCCCGCCCCCGGTAGGCTGGCAACAGCGATCCATGGAGATTAAATGCGCCAACCGTTGCGCTGTTTAAAATTTCGCTACACAGCAAATTGCGATAATAGAACGAGAAAATAACGTCCGGCTGAGCCGACTGAATACGATCGACCCACAGCGGGTGGTTCACATCTTCCGGCGCATAGACCGGGATACCGTGCTCAGCCGCCGTACGCGCCACGGAGCCAAAGAAATGGTTCTCAGAAGGGGAATCGGGATGGGTGTAAATTGCCGTGATGTCGTAACCAGCAGCGACCAGAGCATTGATGCCCGCACAGCCAATGTCGTGATAGGCGAAAACAACAGCTTTCATTGATGATTTTCCTCTGAAGGTGAAACTGAATCGCGGCTAACCACGCGTTGAATAAAATAACGAGGGCGGGCACGGACGTCGGTATAGATACGTCCGATGTATTCCCCCAGCAGCCCCATGCCCACAAACTGGGCGCCGATAAACATAAACAGCACGGCAAAGAGCATAAATACCCCTTCCGCCGCCCATTGCGGGCCAAAAGTAAGACGCAGTACCACCAGCAAAACCGAGAGCGTAAAACCCAGCACCGCAATAATGCTGCCGAAGACGCTTAGCATACGCAGCGGCGTGGTCGTCAGGCAGGTCACCAGGTCGTACATAAGGTTAATCAGGCGCATAAAGCTGTATTTTGAATCCCCAAACTCGCGCTCTGCATGATGCACGGGGATCTCCGTGGCTTTACGGGCGAAGGTGTTGGCGAGAATGGGGATAAAGGTGCTGCGTTCGTGGCAGTTGAGCATCGCATCAATAATAGGGCGACGATAGGCACGTAACATGCAGCCATAGTCGCCCATCGCCTTCCCGGTAGTGCTTTGTATAAGGCGGTTAATCAGACGTGAAGCACGTTTGCGAAACCAGGTATCCTGCCGGTTCTGCCGTACGGTGCCCACGACATCAAAACCTTCTTCCGCCTTAGCGACCAGGCGCGGGATCTCTTCCGGCGGATTTTGCAGATCCGCATCCAGCGTAACAATGAGATCCCCGGTGACATGGCTGAAGCCTGCCATGATGGCGTTATGCTGCCCATAATTTCGGTTGAGCAGCACGGCAACGACGCGGCTGCCGGGCACCTGTGCCGCCTCGCTTAACATGCTGGCGGATTCGTCGCTGCTGCCATCGTCTACCAGCAGAATTTCGTACTCTTTGCCCAGGGTTTCACAGGCGGCCGTAGTCCGTCTGATAAGCTCGGGCAAACTTTCCTGTTCGTTATAAACAGGAATAACCACCGAAACTTTGTGGAGGGGTTCGGGTTTGATCATTTTATTTTTTTCCTGCAACTTCATGTAAGGCAGTAATGACTCGGGTCACATCTTCGTCAGACATCCCCGGAAAAAGTGGAAGGGAACAAATACGTTCGCTGTTCCATTCGGTATCAGGTAAAGAGAGTGCCGGGTAACGTTCACGGTAATATTTCTGCGTATGAGCAGCTCTGAAATGTAAACCGGTGCCAATCCCTTTTGCTTTTAGCGCGTCCATAAGTTCGTTACGGGAAATACCGCAGCGGGCTTCATCGACACGAATAATAAAAAGATGCCACGCGTGTTTATGCTGCCAGGCGGGACGAATCAGCGGCAGATAAGGCATACTGTCCAGGGCATCCAGATAACGTTCGGCAATTTTTCCGCGGCGGGCGTTATGTTGTTCCAGCTTTTGCAGCTGTACCAAAGCGATAGCCGCATTGATATCCGCCAGATTGTATTTATATCCCGGTGCGATAACTTCCGCCTGAGGTGCGCGCCCGAGCGTCTGTCGGTCAAATGCATCGACCCCCAGACCATGGAATTTCAGGCTGCGCATGCGGTTAGCCAACTGTTCGTCCCCGGTCACTATTAACCCGCCTTCGGCGCAGGTCATATTTTTAATCGCGTGAAACGAGAAGATTGCCGTACCGCTACTGCCGATGTGCCTGCCTTTGTAGTATGTTCCTGCCGCGTGTGCCGCATCTTCGATAACGGGGATACCATGGCGCTCCCCCACCGCACGGATGGCATCAATATCCACGGGCGCACCGGCATAATGAACGGGGATGATGGCCCTGGTGCGCGGCGTTATGGCGGCTTCAATCGCCTGTGGCGTCACCATTAGCGTATCGCGGTCGACATCGATCATCACCGGTTCTGCGCCCAGCAGCACAATCATATTCAGGGTGGAAACCCAGGTCAGCGAAGGTGTGATAACCTCATCACCGGCCTGTATGCCCAGCGCCATCAGCGCGACATGCATCCCGGCGGTAGCTGAGCTTACGGCGATAGCGTATTTATTCCCCGTCAGCTCGCAAAATGCCTGTTCAAGCGCCTGGTTTTTTGGGCCTGTGGTTATCCAGCCAGACTGGAAGACTTCTTTTACCGCAGCGAGTTCATCAGGCCCCATTGCGGGGCGCGAGAAAGGCAGAAAGTCACTCATTCAACAATCCTTTAATCGGGAACATGGCAAAATATTTATCCTTATAGTGATTAACGCTTTTCGAATACCTGCGAATCCACTCATCATGAAGCAGAATGATTAAATAAAAGTACAACATGGCTGCATCACAACGCCGCTATCTAAACGGTTATTAAATTAAAAGCAATTTAGCAGAGATTCCTTAGCGCAATATTAAGAATGGCGATGCGGGGTAAAAAAAACGGCAAGGATAAAAATGGTGACCAGTATCACAGAGTTGTTACAAAGTAATACCAACGAAATAATAATTTAATCTTTCAGTCATATACAG
Organism: uncultured Buttiauxella sp.; assembly: GCA_946480445.1. Classification (GTDB taxonomy): domain Bacteria; phylum Pseudomonadota; class Gammaproteobacteria; order Enterobacterales; family Enterobacteriaceae; genus Dryocola. The sequence continues at coordinate 115,747 of CAMLJN010000009.1, read as the reverse complement.
CATAACCTTGCACTGCGGACTTCATACGGGGAAATATTTTGTAGGATATATTAAGGATAAATTAAGCTTGCCGGTAAATTAACAGCACACCTGTTGTATACCCGGACTGAGGCCATGATGAAGATAAAGGGAAATAACGAGGGATAAAAGCAGGAAAATAATCGGCACAGCCTGATAAAACCCGCAGAGTTCACAGGAGCGGAAATATCTCAGCATGACAGCGGCAGGATAACCAGTCTGGCTCCCTAAAAAAGGGTTCACCGGAAAGCACAGAGGACAGTAACCCGCGAAATGCGGGCTGCTGTCTGTTCCCCGAAGCCGGGTTACTGAATGTCCACATTGATGATCGCCGAGCCACTGAAAGCGCCGCCGGCCAGGTTGCCGTTGACCTTCAGCACCGAAGAAATCGGCACTTCCTTCCACACATTGGCAATCAGCGTTTCTGTGGTACCGTCACTGCCCGCTTTGTCACGCACGAACAACTCAGCCGCCAGCGAACCGTCGGCGCGCAGTCGGATGCCAGTAGAGGTGCTAAAACCTCTTAAACTTACTTTAACCGTCGCATCGGAGGTACATCTGATGGATAAGGTCGAGCTTTTCTCCAGCCCCTGCGCGGAAGTAGACTCAACATCGCCATAGCTGATGTCTACCGAGTTACCCAGCAAAGAGCAGGAGGGGCCTGGCGGTGGCTGAGGTTTCCAGCCGTTCCCAGTCCCTGTGCTATGTTCAAGAGAAACGTTGAGACCCGGGTAATCCGCAGGACGCTTGTTAATTTCCTTACCCAGCCCGAAAAAATATATTTCGTCACCCTGTAAGGTGACATTAATAGGGAGTACATTTGCCAAAACTTCACTGCAGTTTCCGCTTGGCACTCCAGTCGTCGAAACGACCATTCGCTGGTACATGCCCGAACTGGTGCCCAGTACGGCGTAAAAGTACACCTTCGTCCCGGATTTACACATGGTCGTAAAACCACCTATCCCATCAGGTTGAGCACTGATGGTGAGCTGCTTTGGCCCCGACCAGCTCACGTCTATCCCTTGAGCATAACCGAGTGTGGGCATCAGCAGGGCAATAATTGCGGCGGTTTTTTTAAAAAGCGCGGTCCCTGTTAACTTCATTATCTGTTCCTTTTTGCTCTGCACTTCGATGAGTTTGCCCCTTAACCATAGGTAAGAGGAAACCGGTGCCAGCCCTTAATCGTAAGTCAATGCGAAGGTCATGCTGGCGCTGAAGGGCCCGCGGTTAATGGTTCTGTTGGTAATCGCATCAGGCTCCCCCTGCACATAGGCCTTCATTCGCAGGTAGTTTTCCCCGGCGGCTAACGGGTAGCGATGGGGACCCAACTCGTTCAATGGCAAAGCTTTGCCACTGTCTGACTCAATACCTATGCCAATACCGGAAGCCTCGCTGGAAGCGTCCAGCGCAAGCATCCCGGTCAGCGCTGGGTTTTCCGCCCCGCTGAACATAACCTGTACCGTTTTTCCCAGCGTCAAATCGCAGTTGCTCAAATGAAGCTTAAATTCTCTGCTGTCGGTTCTGCGGTGGCTATACAGGTGTTTGTCGATAACCGTGCCGAAATCCAGCTGGACCGTTTCCTCACCGGGGGAGATCACACAAGGTTCCGCCACCAGCTCGCCGTGAAAGCGCATATTATCCGCCGCCTGTATGCCCGGGCTCAGCAAGAGCAGAGCGAAGGTGGCACCTAAATATCTCAGTGTTTGCCGCATTTCAGCTCCTTATTGATAATCCGCAAGCAGCGTTGCCGTGACTTCGAACGCGCCCTCGGTCAGCTCTGAACCCGGTTTTTTAACCGGCACAGCTTCAAGCTGCGGGGGATTTTTGGGGTCGATTGCAATAGGCGTGCTGAGATCGAACGGCTTACCGTTCTGGTACAGTTTGATCCCCAGATTGGTGATATTGGTCTGCAACGTTGCCTGCTCAAAGACAGCGGGCGGGCCGATCAGCGTCAGCATCATGCTCCAGGCCGGTCCCGCGGTACAATCAAGCACGTAATCAACCTGCCGACGATGATTTATGCCGTCCACGGTATTAATGCCAATCCTGTCAAAAGGCACGTCGATATCATTGCCGTTGTTCACCATACAAGGAGGCGGCTCAATCAACGCTCCGGTGAAGCTCATGTTTTCATCCGCTCGCAACGGGCTAATGGTAAGCAGAGTAAAAGATAGCAATGTTGACATCCTTGCAACCGTTCTCATTCCGTTCTCCCGAATCACTGGTAGTTGATGACCATCGTCGCTCCCGCAGCAAAATCCCCTGCGGTAAGTGTGGTTCCTGGACGCTTTACTAAGGTAGCAAACAGGTTTGGCTGATCCGGCAGCGTGAAATTCAGCACGCTGTTTATCGGCATTGGCTGGTCACCATTTGACAAAGCGATCCCGAGATCGCCTTTCGTCGTTTGCAGCGCGCCCTGAAAACCCGCGTCCATGCCCAGAATCTGCATTTTGAGCGCGTTGCTGGTTTGCCCGGTGCACACCAGGGTATAAGGCACTTGCTGGCGATAGTTAATTCCATCCACCCGGGTGGTCATTACCTCATTGGTAAAGTCCACTGCGATAAGCTGATCGCCGTTAATCACGCAAGGTGGCGGCAGTATAATATTGCCCGTAACATTCAGCGTGGTCGTCACGGCATCGGCCGTCTGGCAACCCACAGCCAGTAGCACGGTTAACAGGGCCGCGCGAAAGCGGGTTCTGCTCATGCACACCTCAGTCATAATGGAGCCAAAAATCGACATGGGCCTGATAAGCACCGGCGATCAGGGGCGCACTGGTCCGCTCCGGCACCACGTAATAGGTCAGTTCGTTTTGGCCCGGGGTCAGTAATAAAGGTACTCCCTGGCTGCCAAGCCGAACGTCACGATGAGCGGCATCGGTAAGACGCAGACCCAGACCGGAAGCACCGCGCACGCTAACCAGCGACGGGTTGTTCACATCCGCCGGCGCAACAAACCCCACGGAGACCGCAGGCTGTACGTTATCCCAGATAAGGTTGCCGTTCCGCAGATCGAGGTTACGTGACCCCGAGTTTAGGCAGTCATACAGCCGCAGAGTGACGGCAACCGGCGTGCCACGATCGCCGAAGTTTCGCAGCCGCCCCGTACCGATTTCACCCAGCTCGACCGTCTGCCGCGCCGTTGTCATGTCCAGACGGCAGGCGCTCTCAGTTAGCGCCCCGCGAACGTGCAGCACGCCATGCGATCCGTCCACGTTCCAGTTATCTACTCTCTCTGCCATCGCTGAAGGCAGACTCATTGCCAACATCAAACTTGCCAGACCCGCCGAAATTTTCCACGGCATAGTTCACCTCTGTTACAGGTAGGTTATGAGTTGCGTTTGCCGGGTTCCGCCTGGCAAGTGTTGCCCGCGCAGCGGAAAATCAGCTCAGGGCGGCCGCCGTAATCATTCACGTAGGTCAGCACCGGTGCATTACCTAGAGCGCTGGCGCTTGAGCTTAACGGCGCGTCAGATTTAGGGGGGATCATCAACGGGACAAACCCTTGAGCACTCTTACCGCCTTTGCTGGTACTGGCATCAACGATGGTGATGTAATACGGCGTCGGGTTGTTCACCACGTAACGATCGCCCTGGCGCGTCAGCGTCATCTTTTCCTGCCATGGGTTACTCAGCTGCTCTTTCGTCGCCTCTATCGCTTTTGGTCGGTAGAACAGTTTGATACGCGTTTGCAGAGCAATTTGCAGCGTATTCGGCTTATCACTGCGCGGAGGGATTTCACGCAGGTTGAAATAGAACAGTGATTCACGATCCTGCGGCAGCTGCTGCGCAGCAGGCAGCCCCTGGACTTTCACCTGGCTTTTCGCGCCTGATTCAATACGCTGTACGGGAGGAAGAACGACAAGCGGGCTGGTTATCTTATTGCCCTGTTCATCCTCAACCCACCCCTGAGCCAGATACGGCAGATGTTTATTTTCATTGCTGACGTTCATGCTGACAGACTTGCTGGAAGCGTTGTAAATCACTCGCGTACGATCCAGTGCAATGGCAGCATTGGCCTGCGAGGCAAGCATAGCCAGCAGTACTACACCTGCGGTTAATGAATATGTTGTGGTTAATTTCATCAGTCTTTTTCCGTTCAGCTTTTGTTTTCCGTTACCGAAATGTCTTTTCCGGCGATAGGCTGACAAGGCAGCAATAAATTCTGTGTTCCGTTCTGCGGAATATGTTCCGGTAGCGTGATTTCACACTGTGTCGTCCCATTCCAGTTCGCGGTCATTTTGGCACCGGGCTGGATACCGCTTAAATAAACGCTGCCGTCATCGTTGACGATGCCCACGTCTCTCTTCTTCCTGTTCTGGATGGTGGCGCCGAAAGGTGGCGAGGAGCCATCGGCCAGACGCACCGCTGCCATGGCTTTTTCACCGGCAACCACCTCAAAGCGGCGTAAACCAATCGCCCCTTCTGTTAATGTCGCCTGCTGCACCGAGTTGATGGCTTCGATCTTGTCGTCCAGCGCATTGAGATCGATGCGGATCTGATTGCGGTAGTAGCTGTTAACGTCCGCCACCACTGCCTTACCAAAGCCGTTAGATAAGGTACTGGCTCCGTAGCCACGCAGAGGTACCCCGGCCACGCCGTCGGTATCCACTAAAATACGTGTTCCGCCAGGCACGCCAATGCGGTGCAGAGCCACGCCCTCTCCTGTTGCCGTCATGCCACCTTGCATCGACACACCCAGAGAGCTGGATCGCCCGGCCTGATAACCCGCGTTGGCGCTCACCTGAGCACTGTTACCCTGGTGGGTGTAATAACCGCTGGCGATAGCGCCATGACGAGCACTTCCCGCGCTGATCTGATAGGCATCGTCATTGTTGACGCGGCCAAAATACCCCACCTGCTGCGTGTTATTGTTGCGATCCCAGGTGCCGCTGTAGCTAATAGAGCCTGAATGGCTCCAGGGAATGGTCAGTGCCATATACATGCCATCATCATTAGTGGCGTTATATTTGTTGCGGTAGGCGGTCAGCGAAAGGCTAAGATCTTTGAACTTTCCAATATCGAAATACCTTGCCAGAGACAGGTTGTAATGATCGTTGGCAGTATCATTCCAGTAGGTCTGGTGCGTATAGTTCACAAAAGCGCTCAGGCCCAGATCGATAAACTGCTTGTTCAGGGTAACGGTGTACATTTCCTTGCTGCTTTGCGTGCGAACCCCGGAATCCCTGGCGTTTAAGAATTCGCCCATGCTCATAAAGTCGCGTTCAGAGAAGCGGTAGCCCGCGAAGGTCACCTGACTGTCAATCTCTTCAAAGCGCTTCGAATAGCTCAGGCGATAGGAATTACCGAACAGGGAACCTTCCTGCGGCAAGCGAGCGCGGGATTGTGTAACGTCAAACGACAGCGCGCCCAGCATCATCAGGTCACGGCCTATCCCCAGCGCCACGGCGTTATATTCATTGCTGCTCACGCCGCCACCGTACAGCGACCAACCATTACTTACCCCCCAGGAAAATTCCCCGGTGGCAAACATGTCCCCATTAACGTTATGTTTCCAGTCTGTCGGGCGGCCCGTCGAAAGCTTGTAGCGTAGCGTGCCCGGGCGGGTCAGATACGGAATGCTGGCCGTGTTCATCGTGAACTCCCGTACGCTGCCATCCTGTTCCTCTACGCGCACCAGCAGCTCGCCGGACACCGCATCGTTCAGATCCTGAATACGGAACGGACCTGGCGCGACCTGAGTTTCATAAAGGACGCGGCCCTGCTGGGTGATAGTGACTTTGGCATTGCTTTTCGCCACGCCGCTCACTTCCGGCGCGTAGCCGCGCAGATTTGGCGGCAGCATATTGTCATCGGTATTGAGCGTGACGCCGGTGAAGCGGAAGCTGTCGAAAATATCCGAATTAAGGTAATTTTCGCCCAGCGTCAGGCGGGCCAGCAGTTTTGGCAAGGCGCGATAAGCGTAATAACGGCTCCAGTCCAGGGTGCTTTCATGGCTTTCAGCATGACTGCCAGACTGATGATTCATCTGTAGCTGCCAGTCGGCGCGCAAACGCCAGGCGCCAAGATTGGCTCCGGTGGTGCCATTACCACTCAGTTTATAGGCCTGATCGCGGGACTGTTGACGCGTCGTCAGGAAATTCAGGTTATAGTCAAACAGCGCCCCGGGAATGCCATTATCCCAACGGGAAGGGGGATCCCAGTCGTCAGAACTGTATTCGAGATAAGCCTGCGGCACGCTGAGCTGCAAAGATGAGGTGGCCAGTTCGCCCTGGGCCATTAAACCCGGGATGCTTTGCAGATCGCTACATTGCCCGCCGTCGTGCCAGACAACCTGTCTTAGCGCACTGTCTTTCAGTCCCAGCAGATCGATCATTTCCGGAGTCAGGCAGGGTTCACTGCTCCTGGGGTCTGCGGGAGAAGGGGCAAAAGTGATGGAACGTTCTGCGATATACTGGCGGTTGAGAAACACCTTCATGGTGTAATTTCCCGGCATTATGTAGCCGCCACGGGAGAAATGGCTGAGATCGAGATTCTCACGATCTTTAATATCCAGAACATCGGTGTTGAACTGAATCTCATCTGCGGCATGAGTAAGGTAAACCGGACTCCCCAGCGATATAGCAATACAAACCCACAGCCCGCGCAGCCGGAAGGGGGAGTTCGCAACAGGTTTGGCCATCGATAAAATTCCGTTTATCAGTAATAATCCAGTTTGAAACGCACGGTGGAACGATACTCACCGGCTCGCAGTCCCTGGCGGTTAGGCACCAGATTCATGGTGTATTGCAGGGCCTTGTCCCCCGGCGTTAGTGCGGCCGGAGGAAGCGCGACGCCAGGTAAGGCAATGTTGCCTCTGTCATCCTTTATCTGCAGTGCGACACCCCGGGCCTCGCCCTTCACTGCCAATAAATCACCCTCCGCCGTACCGTCAAAGGTGACACGGAATGACTGCCTGTCAGGGAGAGAAGAGTTAGCATGTTGCAGAGTGCAGTTGATAAGACGAATGGTAAAAGGCCTGGCGATACCGCGTCCGTCACGAGCAATTTTTGATACCGGAACGGTGTCCATATCAATCACCTGATCCCGACTATTCATCTCTATGGCGCAGGCGGCTGCAATAATGCTGCCTTCCATCATGACTTGCCCACGTTTCACGAGTGTTTTAGCTGTTGCGGCTCCGGAAAGTAATGCACCGAGCAGACAACTCGCCACGACATATTCCATTTTGTTCACGCCGTTAATTCCCTTCAACACCATGACACCAATTAATAAAAATGCGGGTCTCCCCGCATTATTATTCACTTTACCGATTTAGCACTTACTGGTAAGCAAGGGTAAAGGTCGTGGTGGTGGTGAAGTCACCAGGGATAATTTCAACCCCGACGTCGTCCTTCATATCACCCTGCAGATAAGCAGAGAAGTTCAGGATATTGGTGTGTTCCTGGATACCCTGTGGCGCCGTGGCTTCACCCAGTTTGATCAGAGTGCCGCTACCGTCCGTGATAGCCAGGCTCGCGCCACGTGCCGTACCGGTAATACCCAGCAGTTCAGCGTTACCCGCAGACTGAGGACCGGCGAAGGTAGTGGTGACCGTTTTCAGCGTGCCTGGGTCGCAGTTTTCCAGGTGGATATAGAAGTTCTCAGGCGTAGAGCGGCCGCCGTTGCGCAGAGCTACGTTCGCGATCTGACCCATATCAATACGCTGGTTATCGTCACCCGGGGCGATGGAGCAAGGTGCATCAATGATGGAACCGTAAAATTCGATTGTGCCATGGCCCTGATCCTGTGGCGCTGCGTTGGCAACAGAAACAAAACCCAGAGCAATTGCAGCAACCATGAATTTGTTCAGTTTCATAATATCTATTCCTTTATTTAATAATTAAATTTTAACATTTTATTATCCATCCATGGTAACCATGGTATGGGGGTACGACAAAAGCACAAAACACAATCCCATTGACTAATGGTTAGCGTTTATTTCTTTTATATTTTTTGCATGCACAATTGACTATACGTTAACCTTCGACGCAGGCTCCATAATAAACCTGCAAGGTCTTGTATAAACTTATCTTATTATCACAGCCAATCTTTTTCATAACAGACACGCGATGGCGACTGACTGTTTTTATATTAATACCCAAAATCATACTAATCATTTTGGTGGTGTAACCGTGAAACAAATAATAGCAAACACGCTTTTCTTTGTTGCTTAACGAAGACAGCGTCCCTTTAGGGGAATATTTATCTCGCTTCGTCCATGTTGCACCCGGTGAGTTAGCAATCTGGGTTAACAGCTCGGGACGGCATTGATCCATCGAGATAAAAATAACGCGTTCCCGATAGCGATGCTCGATACTTAGCGATAAAATATTTAACAAAGCGGTGCTGGCAATCACCACCATCAATGTCCGCTGTTTCTTCTCACGTATCATTTCGCTCAGAATTAATGCACTACTTGCTGAGCCATCTGATAATGTATGCCCGAACTTTATATTATCATACTGATTACTTAACGCCTGTAAGCTACAGCTAATCCCTTCTACAAAATAACTGTTATTACTGGCAATATGAAAAGAAATCTCTTCTTTTTCATGTTCCTGAGCTCCAGCACACTCAAGAACACATCCATCCATATAATAATCGTATTCCATATCACTTTGCCAATCCATATAAGCTATCTTGTAATATTTCTCACACTACCGTTGAGAAGTGAGGCTATCTTAACGACCCTCTCATGAACGGCATAATCAAATTATCTCAACCCCAAGAAGATTCCGTTAATGTCAATTAAAGTGAATACAATTCAATGACTTGAGTTTACTTAAGATTAAATAAAAAATGACTTAATATAAACCGCTATCGGGCCAACCCAATTTCTTAACCAACAGCAACCAACTTAATAACATGAAGATTCTTATCCTCCCCACGGACACTTAAGCGAGAGCCAGCCTGGCCCTCAAGTTCTTTTTCGTGTCCATTTTTTGAGCAAACAGGAAAAATCTTATAGAATAGTCTGTGTTAAAACTCCTTATTTTTGCTTTAATGACAGCCGCAACAGAACAAAAAGGTTGAAAAAATGGTTAGACACAGTAACGGTTGTTATTATCTGATAGGTGACTGTATTGAGTTCCGGCCTGAAGACAACTCGCTTTACTCAAGAAGCACAGGTGAAACGATAACACTTTTTGTCGCGGCCTCGCGCTGTCTGCTGCTGCTATTGAATCAGCAAGGGAAAGTGGTTTCCCAGAAGGAACTTTTCGAAGCGGGATGGCAGAAGAATGGCATCGGGGTTTCGAATAATACCTTCTATCAAAATATCCTTATGTTACGTAAAGGATTAAAACATGCGGGTTACGAAGAAACCGTTATAAAAACAGTCCCCCGCCAGGGGCTGACCGTACCGTCAACGGTGCCGGTCGAAAAAATCATGGCCGGGACTGAGAAAGAATACCGTAAAGAAGTGCCGGTTATAGTGGAAGACAATCCAGCGGCGGTCAGTCCTGTAAAAGAAGAAAAAGAAGAAAAAAAAACTCAGTCGCAAAAATGGTGGCTATGGGGACTAGCCCCTTTTCTGTGTGTCGTGGCCGTTATTTGTGTCGTATGGAATGTGATGGAAAACAACAGTTTCTTTAACAGCTATACCTATGCTGGAAAAATAGAGGGGTGTACGGTGTATCTCAAAAATGACCGGACGCCGCTAAAATACTATATGCAATTTATTGCAAAGAATAACTTTACCTGTGGTAAGCAGGAGTTTGTCTATTTTGCTACCTATCCGTTGGTCCCTCGTGCCTCGGCCATTCGCTGTAAACAACAGTTCTCTTCCGGGAGCAAAAATAATTGCATTTCCGAATATTTTCTGGAGTGGCGAAATGATGAGTAAAGCCCAGTGGCTTGGCGTATCAGCGTTGTTCTCATTGCTGGCCATTTTAGTGGCGATGGGAGCCTATCCGCTTTATCACGAGTACCAGTTAACACATTTCAATTGTGATTCCATGCTGCTGGTTCATAAAGATGATGCACAGCTTGCGATGGCGTTCAGCTTTAATATCCAGGGAAACAGAGGTATTGCACTGTTAAAAGGCACCCTTAAGCAAGGAGACAAAGTCTCCTATATCAGCAGGAAGAATTACTTCAGTTTCAGGCAAAAACAGGGCGTTTTTCATCTTAATTCTGTCTCAACGGTGACTTCACCTGCGGATAACACGGACACCGAGGAACTGGCTCGCTTTCTGCCTCGTTTTTATCTGCAACAAGGGCTGAAGTTTGATTTTGGAATCTACCGGGCGGGCCAAGAAGGCTATGTTTTTTCCACCGGCTATGTGCCTTCACTTTACTGTGCTCGCCTGGGATAATAGCGCGTAGAGGGAGCCCCCTCCCTCTTTCAGGAGAGAGCGTTAAGGTAGATACTCTGGAGGGACAAACTTAAAATTACAGCGGTCTGATAAGCCTTGCCGGATTGCCGGCATAAATACCTTTTCGCGTCACAGGCTTCACAACCACGCTCCCGGCGCCGATCACCGCCCCGCTACAGATTGAATCAGTCAGTATCGTCGCGCCACTGCCAACGGTAACATTGTCGCCAAGGCAAATCCTGATCCAGCCAGCAGGATCCGGATCTGGCCCACCAGCTCTGAATAAATCATTCGCAAAGCTGACATTGTGGCCGATAAAACAGTTCGCGCCCAGGGACACATTTTCGCAAATAAACGTGTGCGACTGCACACGGCTGCCGCGCCCAATCACACAACCTTTCTGGATTTCAACGAAGGGACCAATAAATACATCGTCATGAAGCTCACACTCATAGAGGTTCACCGGCATAATAACCCTTACGTTTTTTCCGTAGGTCACCTCTCGTACACCGCTGTCGATCATTTTCATAGGCTTGCCGCTAACTGATACCTGGTCATCGAATAATTTTGCCGCTCCGGCATGAGCTGACAGCTTAGCAAACAATGGGCATAGTGAAGAAAATCAGGCAACAGCACAGGGTTTCCCGGCCAGCTTCCGCCACAGATGATCAAAGTCGGCGCCCTGATATCACTCAGTAGGTTCTGGCTGTACTCAGTATTTCTTCAACGCTCCACGATGAGGATTGCAGGGCATTATGCCCCCAAACGAAAAAGCCCGAGCTTATAAATAAGCTCGGGCTTCAAATGTTGGCGGAAGCGCAGAGATTCGAACTCTGGAACCCTTTCGGGTCGCCGGTTTTCAAGACCGGTGCCTTCAACCGCTCGGCCACACTTCCAACGAGGCGAACTATAAACATACCCATACTTCATGTAAAGCACGAATTTGTTCGTTCGCCTGAAAAACAGTCAATTTCGTGTTAATTGACTGAAACAGCAACAATTTGATTAGTTTAGCAGCACTTATCTCTGCCTTCCGGGGTAAAAAGTCAGTGCTTTTTAATGTACATATCTTTCGTGTAGTAGAAACCAAGGTGGTTCGGCGCATAGCCGCCCACGAAAGGTTTAACCAGCTGGGCTAAAACATAGTGATAAACCGGGATAGCCGGCACGTCCTGCGCAAGCTGGTTCTCCGCCTGCTGATAATATTTGCCCCGCTGCGCCACATTATCGGCTTTCGCCGCATTCTTTAACGCCTCATCAAAAACGGCGTTGGTGTACTGGGTGGTATTTTCGCTGTCACCGGTGCGGAAATTGTTCAGGAAGGTGGCAGCATCGTCGTAATCTGCAATCCACGCGTAACGCACCGCGTCAAAATTGCCGCTGTGCATGCTGTCCAGCATGGTTTTCCATTCCTGGTTTTGCAGTTTCGCCTCTACGCCAAGGTTTTTACTCCACATGGAGCTAACGGCAATCGCGATACGCTTATGGTTTTCAGAGGTGTTATAGAGCAGATTGAACGTTAACGGATAAGCAGCGTTATACCCCGCCTCCTCCAGCAGTTTCTTCGCCTCCGCCACTCGCTTGCCATGATCCCAGCTTGCGTAGTCCGGTGAATGCAGCTCTACCCCGCCGATCTTTTTCTGGCTGATAACCCATGCGGGGATCTGTCCCTGCCCGAGAATTTTGTCCGCGATAATGTTTTTATCCAGCGCCATATTCAGCGCCCGGCGTACCCGGGCATCATTGAACGGGGCTTTCGTGGTGTTGAACTGGAAATAGTAGGTCGCGAGCTTCGGGGTGACGTGCACTTGATCGGGGATAGATTTCTTCAGGGAGGCAAACAGCGTTTGCGGCAAAGTGTAAACAATATCAATTTCACCCGCTTTATAACGGTTGATATCCGCGGTTTCGGAGCTGATAGGCAGATAAGTCACCTTATTAATCACGGTGTGGCCGTTATCCCAGTACTGCGGATTTCGCTGTGCGACTATTTTCTCGTTCACTACCCACTGCTTAGGCGTGTAAGCCCCGCTGCTCACGAAGCGATCGGGCTGGGTCCATTTTTCACCATATTGTTCAATAATGGCTTTGTCGAGAGGCACCAGGGACGGATGTGCCAGCATAGAGAGAAATGCAGCTGTTGGCTGAGTCAGCGTGATTTGCAGCGTGCTGTCATCTAACGCTTTGACGCCAAGCGCATCCGCGGGCTTCGTTCCCTGGGCAATGTCTGCTGCATTTTCAATATGCATATTCCCGAGATAGCTTGCATAAGGCGAGGCTGTTTTCGGATTGGCCAGACGCTGCCAGCTCCAGACGACATCCTGAGCGGTAATAGGCTGGCCGTTCGACCATTTTATTCCCGGACGTAAATGGAACGTCCAGACGGTACTGTCCTTCTCTTCCCATTTTTCAGCCAGACGCGGCTCAATTGATCCATCATTACGCACTGACACCAGCCCGTCGAAGAAATCGCTGATGAGGTTGAACTCAACGTCGCTTTCCACTTTATGGGGATCAAGTGAAGCGGGTTCACTGCCATTATTACGAACCAGCTCCTGCTTTAGCGCAAGCTCTGTCCCTGCCGGAACGTTAGCAGCCCAAGCGCCATGCACGGCGCCAAAGACACTAAGGGCGACAAACGATTTTAGAAATGTTTTGTTGTTGGTTACTTTCATTACCCACACCTTCCCGGATTTATTGATGACGGTACGGTTATCACTCATAGACATCAAAACGGCATAAGGCAATATTTTCAGCACCCTATAAGTGAGTCATCTGGAATAAAATCTGAACGATTTTTTTGAAATTCATAGGTAAAGATGGGTAAAAAGCCTTCCATGCTATAAAGGTGCCCTTTATTCTCGGTCATCATTACACCTGCTTATTAGAGAGAGTTTCGAAATGGATCGCATAATTACTTCCTCGCGTGACCGTTCGTCACTGCTAAGTACCCATAAGGTGCTCCGGAATACCTATTTCCTGCTCAGCCTGACGCTGGCCTTTTCTGCCTTAGTGGCAACCGCAAGCACCGTGCTGATGCTGCCTTCACCGGGGCTGATTCTGACCCTGGTCGGCATGTATGGCCTGATGTTCCTGACCTATCGTCTGGCCAATAAACCTACCGGTATTATTGCTGCTTTCGCTTTTACCGGCTTCCTGGGCTATATCCTTGGGCCTATCCTTAACGCATACCTTTCTGCCGGAATGGGCGATGTGATTGGAATGGCGTTGGGCGGCACGGCACTGGTGTTCTTCTGCTGTTCTGCCTATGTGCTGACCACCCGTAAAGACATGTCTTTCCTGGGCGGGATGTTAATGGCTGGCGTCGTCGTGGTGCTGATTGGCATGGTGGCGAATATTTTCCTGCAGCTCCCGGCGTTGCACCTGGCGATCAGCGCGGTCTTTATCCTGATCTCCTCGGGCGCAATCTTGTTTGAAACCAGCAACATTATTCGCGGCGGTGAGACAAACTATATTCGTGCTACCGTGAGCCTGTACGTTTCTCTGTACAACATCTTTATCAGCCTGCTGAGCATTCTGGGCTTCGCAAGCCGCGACTAACTGCACGACACAGAGTTAACCTTCAGCCCCGCATACGCGGGGCTTTGTTTTTTCTGCTGCCGCAAATTTGTTACACTGCGGTCGGTTAATTTAAGAACGCGGATAACTATGTTGACGTTTGCAGGAAAAGAAATTGAGACGGATGCCGACGGGTATCTGAAAAACAGCGCAGAATGGAGCGAGCCTCTGGCAGAGGTGATTGCCGAAAAAGAAGGCATTGTGCTTGCCACTGAGCATTGGGAAGTCGTGCGTTTCGTGCGCGAGTTCTATCTGGAATTTAATACCTCGCCCGCCATTCGGATGCTGGTGAAGGCGATGGCCAATAAGTTTGGAGAAGAAAAAGGTAATAGCCGCTATCTGTATCGCCTGTTCCCAAAAGGCCCCGCTAAGCAGGCCACGAAGATCGCAGGCCTGCCTAAACCGGTGAAGTGCATTTAATAGCGGATGCGAAAAGTAGTCCACTCTTTGTCAGGGTAATGAGGCTCGGTGAGCACTTTCTCCACCCTGGCAGTACGTGGCCCGCCTGCTTTTAACCATGCAACAAGCTGTTCAACCTGCTGTGATTCACCGCAGGCCAGCACCTCCACGCTCCCGTCGTCCATGTTGCGCACATAACCTTTGATACCCAGATTGAGAGCCTCGCGCTGCGTGCTGTAGCGAAAACCCACCCCCTGAACCCGACCGTGGACCCAGGCGAGCATGCAAACTGATGCCATAACTTCCTCCGTTTGGGGTTCTTGCGTTGCATTTCCCCAAGCGAACCCGGAAAATGACGCCCAATTCTTAGCAAAACAGCATAGCAAAATATGAGCATACGTTTAGTGTTAACCAAAGGGCGTGAAAAATCTTTATTACGCCGTCATCCGTGGGTGTTTTCTGGTGCCGTAGCACGCATGGAAGGAAAAGCCAGTCTCGGTGAAACCATTGATATCGTAGACAGCCAGGGCAAGTGGTTAGCTCGCGGGGCCTTCTCCCCGACCTCTCAAATCCGTGCTCGCGTCTGGACATTTGACGCCGATGAAAGCATCGACATCGCCTTCTTTACTCGCCGCTTAGAACAGGCCCAGCAGTGGCGTGAATGGCTCGCTGAGCGCGACGGGCTGGATAGCTACCGGCTGATTGCCGGTGAATCTGACGGGCTGCCCGGGGTGACCATCGATCGCTTCGGTAATTTCCTTGTTCTGCAGCTGCTTTCTGCCGGCGCCGAATATCAGCGTCCGACGCTGGTAGCAGCGCTACAAAATTTGTACCCGGAATGCGCCATCTATGACCGTTCAGACGTTGCGGTTCGTAAAAAAGAAGGTATGGAGCTGACGCAGGGTCCGGTAAGCGGCGAACTGCCGCCCGATCTGCTGCCCATTGAAGAGCACGGCATGAAGCTGCTGGTGGATATTAAAGGCGGTCACAAAACCGGTTATTACCTGGATCAGCGCGACAGCCGCTTTGCTACTCGCCAGTACGTAAAAGACAAGCGCGTGCTGAACTGCTTCTCTTACACCGGCGGCTTTGCCGTTTCGGCGCTGATGGGCGGGTGTAGCCAGGTGGTGAGCGTCGATACCTCACAGGATGCTCTGGATGTGGCAAAACAAAACGTCGAGCTTACCAAACTCGATCTGAGTAAAGCTGAGTTCCTGCGTGACGACGTTTTCAAGCTGCTGCGTAAATACCGCGATCAAGGCGAGAAATTCGATGTGATCGTGATGGATCCGCCTAAGTTTGTGGAAAACAAAAATCAGCTGATGGGTGCCTGCCGCGGCTATAAAGATATCAATATGTTAGCCATCCAGCTGTTAAACCCGGGCGGCATTTTGCTGACCTTCTCCTGCTCCGGGCTGATGACCACAGATTTATTCCAGAAAATTATTGCCGACGCCGCCGTAGATGCCGGGCGTGATGTACAATTTATAGAGCAGTTCCGTCAGGCGGCCGATCATCCGGTGATTGCAACCTATCCGGAAGGTCTGTATCTGAAGGGGTTTGCCTGTCGCATCATGTAGCTTGAAAACAGGAAAGTTACCCGCATATTGTTATGCAGAGTAATCTTTCCCTGGGAGGTGACGATGATTGCCAGCAAATTCGGAATTGGTCAGCAGGTACGCCATTCGTTGCTGGGATATTTAGGGGTTGTGGTGGATATCGATCCCGAGTATTCCCTTGATGAGCCAACGGATGATGAACTGGCTGATAACGACGCCCTGCGTACTGCGCCCTGGTATCATGTGGTTATGGAAGACGATGATGGCCAGGCGGTGCATACCTATCTGGCTGAAGCCCAGCTGAGCTGGGAAGCGCAGCAAGAACATCCCGAGCAGCCCTCAATGGATGAACTGGCCGCGTCGATACGGCAACAGCTTCAGGCACCTCGCCTGCGTAACTGATAAAAACCCCGCCGCGCGGGGTTTTTCTTATTTGGCCAGCCCCAGCCGCGGGATCTCAATTGCCGGACAGCGATCCATCACCACGTTTAGCCCGGCATCCTGTGCCAGCACCGCAGCCTGCTCATTAATCACGCCAAGCTGCATCCAGAGCGTTTTCGCGCCGATAGCAATCGCTTCTTTCGCAACCTCCCAGGCGGCTTCAGAATTGCGGAATACGTCCACCATATCGACCTGTTTCGGTATCTCGGCGAGGCTGCCATAGCCCTGTTGCCCGAGCAGCGTTTTCCCCGCCACCTTGGGCGAAACGGGAATGACCTCGTAGCCCTGATCTAACAGATAGGCCATCACCCGATAGCTGGGACGGTCGGGCTTATCGCTGGCGCCCACCAGGGCGATGGTATGAGTATTTTTCAAAATACTTTCAATATCTGTCTGTGCCATGACGCTCTCCGCCTTGATGAAGTCACCAAAAGTGTATGACAAACATTACTGCCTCACCATCTTTCCCATACGGATGGCGGAGAGCAAAACGCCAGAATATGTCTATATGTTAATGAGTCGGTATTGTGAAAAATTTTGATACATTCGGCAATGGCAGACGCCGGTGAGCCTGGCGAGGGAGGACAGAATGAAAATCGGGCTTTATCTCACCCTGGGGTGCACCCTGTTGTTGCCTTGTTGCGGATGGGCCACCACCTTACGCCTTGCAACGGATGTAGAATTACTGGTGCTGGACGGAAAGAAGGTTTCCAGCTTTTTATTAAAAGGTGCCGATGGCATCGAACTGGATAACGGTCCGCATCAGCTGGTGTTTCGGATTGAAAAAAACGTACGGACAAACGGGCGAGAACAGCGCCTTTATCTCTCTGCCCCTCTGGTGGTGAGCTTTGATACCAAAGAAATCAGCCAGGTAAATTTCAGCCTGCCGCGTCTTGAGAATGAAAAAGATAGCGAAACTTTTGACAACGCGCCCCGACTACAGCTGCTTGACGGCAGCGCCGTCGCCATCCCCATGAAAATGGATGTCCTGGCAGGGAAAACGCCAGCGCAGAGCACCGACTATGAAGTTGCCACCCGGCGTTACAATAAAGCGGAAAAGGTTGCTTCCATGCCGCAGTTCGCCGTGGTGATGGCGGATGACAGCACGCTGCTTTCCAGAACCTCCGAACTCGACTCTCCTGCTCGCCCCTCCGATACCCTGACAGAACAGCGGCTTAAATACTGGTTTATGCAGGCCGATAAACCCACTCGTGAACGCTTTTTGCTGTGGGCTAAAGAGCATCCTTCTCCTTAATTCTTCGCCTGTGGCGCGTATTTTTGATCCCCTTCTCTTGCAGGATCAGCGGCTTCCAGTAAGCTGTAGCCAACGTAAATCACTCAGGATTTTCCCATGGAATTAACCACTCGCAGCCTGGCGGCTAAAAAGCACATTGCGCTGGTAGCACACGATCACTGTAAAGAAGCGCTTTTAAAATGGGTGGAGCGTCATCAGTCTTCGCTTGCGAAACATGTTTTATATGCCACCGGCACAACGGGCAATCTGATTCAGCGCGCCAGCGGTCTGCAGGTCAATGCCATGCTGAGCGGCCCAATGGGCGGCGACCAACAGGTTGGCGCCCTGATTTCCGAAGGCAAAATTGACGTGCTGATTTTCTTCTGGGACCCGCTTAACGCCGTGCCTCATGATCCGGATGTAAAAGCCCTTCTGCGGCTGGCCACCGTGTGGAATATTCCGGTGGCCACCAACCTCTCCACCGCTGATTTTCTCATTCAGTCTCCGGGCTTCAGCCAGGACGTGGAAATTCTTATTCCGGATTATCAACGTTACCTTTCAGAACGCCTGAAATAGCGGTCTAAGGGCGGTTGGCCGTCGGTACGCCAAGGCGTTTTAACCCTTCAACAAAACCTGACGGCTGTTGCTTATTGAAGAGCAGCCAGACGCGATGCCGCGCTCGCGTCATCGCGACATACAGCAACCTGCGTTCTTCCGCATCCGGATACTCTTCCGGCTGCGGAAGCAGCGCCTGCTCCATCACCGACTCCCGCGCCGGAGCAGGAAAACCATCCTTGCCCTGCTGCAACCCCAGGATAATGACGTAATCCGCCTGCTGTCCCTTACTGGCATGGATCGTCATAAAATCTATATTGAGCTTCGGCCAGCGGGTAGCCGCCTTTTCCAGAATGGCTGGACGCAGGTGATGGTAACGGGCCAGAACGAGAATTCTCTCTTCCGGCCGGGCATAGCCGCTAAGTTTATCAAGCAGGTGTTCCAGCCGATCGTCAGCCAGTAACGTGACCGATTTCTTGTCACCTTTTGACAAACTATTTAAAGGCTTCGCAAGCTGGCTGGGGTTCTGCTGAATAAAGCTGTTGGCAATCTCACCGATTCGGTCGTTGA
Organism: uncultured Buttiauxella sp.; assembly: GCA_946480445.1. GTDB lineage: Bacteria > Pseudomonadota > Gammaproteobacteria > Enterobacterales > Enterobacteriaceae > Dryocola. The sequence continues at coordinate 97,074 of CAMLJN010000009.1, read as the reverse complement.
AGCGATAGGTGATATCGAGGGCGCAGCGATCGCCTTCACCAAAATGGTGAGTAAAAGCCGTAGTCAGCGCCATATCAGCACCGCTGAAGCGGTAGATGGCCTGCCAGTCATCGCCAACCGCATAAAGAGAAGTATGCGAGTTTTGCCGACGCAGCGCGGCCAGAAGCGCCGCTCGCTGCGGGGAAATATCCTGGAATTCATCCACCAGAATATGCTTCCATGGGCTGATGAAACGGCCTTTTTCAAGTACGTTAATTGCCTGATGAATAAGGCCCGAAAAATCCACCGCGTCTTCTGCTTTCAGGGCGGTTTTCCAGCTTTTCAACAAGGGAGCCATCAGCTTGATCCGTTTAGCAAACACATCGCGTAGCTCGTCCGGACAACCGGCAATCATCTCTGCCTGAGAGCCACCGTGCATGCGGATTAAGCCCAACCAGCGGTCAAGCCTGCTGGCGAGGCGTTTCGCCAGACGTTCATTCTGCCAGTATTCGCCTTCGGGGACGTCCCATTCCAGCTCCTCGCTTAACCATTCGCGCCAGCCCTTAGCCTGCGCCTTCTTCTCACGGCACTGCTGCCTCCAGCTTTCGATCAACAGCTGATGCCGTGCGGCGGTATCCGACTCCAGCTCGCTGACGCGCGGCGCTTTCCGGCTCCCCTGCTGAATGATGTGCAATGCAAGCGCGTGGAAAGTGCGGGCGGTGATGGCCTCCGTTTGCAAACGCTCGGCGATTCGCTGGTCCATTTCCTGCGCCGCCTGTCGTCCAAAAGCCAGCAGCAGGATCTGATCTTCGGTGGCTTCGCCTCGCTGCAATAACCAGCCTGCGCGAGCAACCAGCACGGATGTTTTGCCGCTTCCCGCCCCCGCAAGAACCAGCAGGGCATCCTCTCCGTTTACGACGGCACGGGCCTGGGAAGGGTTCAGCGGCGAGCTTTCAATCTGCTGGAAAAATGCTGCATATTTCTCAAGCATGCGATCCGTATAGGCCGCGTTTCTGTCGTGGCGAAGACGTTCCCCCTGCTCAAGCCAGGCTTTGCAGTTGAGCCAGGCCTCACGACAGTTGTCGAACTCTTCAAGCCTTGCCTGCGGCAAAGGTAAAGCCGTAAAGGCCGCACGGACGTTCTGCTGCAAAGCATCCATGTCGCTACGCCTGAACCACTTTTCCTCCCGGGTTCGTCGCATAATTTCTTCGTATTGTTCGCAAAGCACCTGAGCAGCGATTTCGCTCATCTCCGTGCTCCATGCCTGCCAGAGCGTATCAAGATGATGATAGAAACGCTGGGTTTCCCCCCACTCCGTCCCGTGCAGGCGCACAACTTTGTCGTCGGGCAGAACAAACTCAAGCTCCCCCCAGACCAGACCGCGCTTGATATTGATCGCCACCAGCTGGTTAAACGGGATAAGGTACTCATGGCGATCGCCCTTTACCTCCACACCTGCGCTAAGCAATTTCACACGGTTGTAGGGATGCTGAGCTAAATGTTTGCCAAGGGATGTCGCTTTGAGTTCCATTACGCTGTTTCTGCTCCGCTAAAGAAGTTATCGCTAAGTTTACCCGCCGAAGGAATGACGCTCCAGGGTAAAAACGCGTTACAATTGCTGTGGTTATTTATTCTATGACATTTACCGATCAAGAGTGATTATGCGTACAGTCCTTAATGTGTTGAACTTCGTACTGGGTGGTTTTCTGACCACGCTTTCCTGGCTGCTGGCCACACTCGTCAGCATTGTGCTTATTTTCACGCTGCCGTTGACTCGTTCCTGCTGGGAAATCACCAGGCTGTCCTTTGTGCCTTACGGCAACGAAGCCATTCATGTGGATGAACTTAACCCGCAGGGCAAAAATGTTCTTATGAACACCGGTGGCACCTTACTGAATATTTTCTGGCTGATTTTCTTCGGCTGGTGGCTGTGCGTGATGCACATCATCACCGGTATTGCGCAGTGTGTCACAATCATTGGCATTCCTGTTGGCATTGCGAACTTTAAAATTGCCGCCATTGCTTTGTGGCCGGTTGGTCGTCGGGTGGTTTCCGTTGAAACCGCGCAGGCGGCACGCAATGCCAATGCCCAGCGCCGTTTCCAGTAACACAAAGGATAGTGCGAGCTAATGCTTAGTCCCCTACTGCGCCGCTACACCTGGAACAGCGCCTGGCTTTATAATTTACGCATTCTGATTGCCCTGGCCGGCACAACCGGCCTGCCCTGGTGGCTGGGCGAGGTCAAACTGACCATTCCGTTAACGCTGGGCGTGGTCGCCGCGGCGCTGGCTGATTTAGATGACCGACTCACCGGGCGTCTGCGTAACCTGCTGATTACGCTGGTCAGCTTCTTTATCGCCTCCGCCTCCGTCGAATTGCTGTTCCCGTGGCCCTGGCTGTTCGCCCTTGGCCTGACGCTTTCCACCAGCGGATTTATTCTGCTTGGTGGATTAGGTCAACGTTACGCCACTATCGCCTTTGGCGCGCTGCTTATCGCCATTTACACAATGCTCGGCATTTCGCTGTATGAGCACTGGTATCAACAGCCGCTATACCTGCTGGCAGGGGCCGTGTGGTACAACCTGCTCACCCTTGCCGGACATCTTATCTTCCCGATACGGCCCTTACAGGACAATCTGGCCCGCTGCTATGATCACCTGGCACACTACCTCGACATAAAAGCCACGCTGTTCGATCCTGATATCGAAGAGGAAAGTCAGGCGCCGATGCTGGAACTTGCCATGGCAAACAGCCAGCTGGTCACCACGTTAAACCAGACAAAAGCCTCCCTGCTGACCCGCTTACGTGGTGACCGTGGACAGCGCGGAACCCGACGTACGCTGCACTACTATTTTGTGGCGCAGGATGTTCACGAACGCGCCAGTTCTTCACACATTCAGTACCAGGCGCTGAGGGAAAAATTCCGTCACAGTGACATAATGTTTCGCTTTCAACGTCTGATGAGCCTGCAATCACGGGCGTGCCAGCAGCTTTCGCGTTCGATCCTGTTGCGCGTCCCGTATCAACATAACCCGGCGTTTGAACGTGCTTTTACCCATCTTGAAGCGGCAATTGAACGTATCAACCTGAACGGCCATTCCGGCAGTGAAATGAAGGCGCTGGGGTATCTGCTCACAAATCTGCGCGCCATTGATGCGCAGCTTGCCACCATAGAATCTGAGCAGGCGCTGGCCGCGCCGGCAAACGAACTGGAAAGCCGCCTGGCGGATGACAAACTCACAGGATTTGGGGATATCTGGCTGCGCCTTAAGCGGAACCTGACGCCTGAATCGGCCTTGTTTCGTCATGCGGTTCGCATGTCGGCGGTACTGTGTGTAGGCTACGCGTTTATTCAGTTCACCGGCCTGCAACACGGATACTGGATTTTGTTGACCAGCCTTTTTGTCTGCCAGCCAAATTACAGCGCAACGCGCAGGCGACTTGCCTTACGTATTATCGGTACCCTGGTCGGGGTGGCAATTGGCCTGCCTATTTTGTGGTTTGTGCCCTCGCAGGAGGGGCAGCTGCTGCTCATTGTGATTACCGGCGTGCTGTTCTTTGCTTTTCGCAACGTACAGTACGCGCATGCCACCATGTTTATTACCCTGCTTGTGCTGCTGTGCTTCAATTTGCTTGGGGAAGGTTTCGAAGTCGCTCTCCCTCGCATTATTGATACTCTGCTGGGCTGTGCAATTGCCTGGGCCGCCGTCAGTTTTATCTGGCCAGACTGGCAATTCCGCCGCCTTGATCTGGTCGTTGAGCGGGCGTTTAACGCTAACTGTCGCTATCTGGATGCCATTCTGGAGCAGTATCATCAGGGCCGTGATAACCGCCTTGAGTACCGGATTGCCCGGCGCGATGCGCATAACAGGGATGCAGAGCTGGCATCGGTGGTGTCCAACATGTCGTCTGAACCGCGCGTAACGCCCCAGACCAGGGAAACGGCCTTTCGGCTGCTGTGTCTGAATCATACGTTTAACAGCTATGTTTCGGCGCTGGGCGCGCACCGCGAAAAGCTCAGTAATGCTGAAATTCTGCTGCTGCTCGATGATGCGGTCTGTTACGTTGATGATGCGCTGCACCATTTACCTGCTGATGAAGCACGGGTTCAACAAGCGCTTCAGGGACTGTCAGAAAGGATTACGCACATTGAGCCTTGCCCAGATTCAAAAGAACCTCTGGTGCTTCAGCAAATAGGGTTACTGGTTTCCATGCTGCCAGAGATCTCACGGCTCCAGCAGCAAATTGCTGACCACTACGATTAGCGCCGGTTCCGCTGTTCGTAGCGATGATACCAGTCCACCAGCTCCTGGCGTCTTAGCGCCGGGAGCGCGGCTTCATGAATGCCGTCTATTGCCCCCGCCAGGGCGAGAAGAATTTTTACGCCCACAGACTTTTTAACGCCGCGCAGCTTTATCCATGAGCGTTTGGCACCGTATGCCTTCAGCGTACGAAAATCGCTGATGCCCGCTTCCCACAGCCATATTTCAATATTGCCCGTCAGATTCGGGAGATCTTTGAGTCGCTTTTGTTTTTTACGAAGCAGTCTTTCGCGACGGGCGGCGAGCAGCGCCCGGGATGATAGCTCGAGCAATTTGGGCGGATCCTGCCACAGCGCCTCATCGACCCTGAAGTAATTCAGGATAACAGGCCGGCCTCTTTTACTGTAAATCAGCGGCGCAGATGCTTTGTTAACGAAATAGGTTGCCGTCTCCTCACTGGCGCGCAGGTAGAGTTCTCCCTGCGAAACAATGGCAAACACAACTTCCTCTATGGCCAGGCTATAGCCCCCGAACTGCGAGCGATAGCCAACTTTCCCTAATGACGCTAGGTATTCCTGAGATTGATGAATCCTGGTGTAAGATTTAACTTTCATGAATAATTCCTTTATTATCATGAGGTAATGCCGGTATTTACGATTTACCGGTTCCACTAACAGGACAATAATTAACCTGATTGCCGCCTGCAATCACAATTTGCCCCTCACGGGAAATAGATAATGAATTTGCGAGATGCTTCCAGAAATTTAGATTGATCTTTGCTCGCACAGGCATTACTGTATAAACATACAGTAAGCCATCAGGCGGGATTCACTATGCACATACAGAACTATCGTACCCCTATCGCAAACAGCTCATCCGCAGCCTTAACCCCAGCGGGATCCTTAGCAGAAAACGATATGCGAGGCGTGATCAGTGAAGTGGTTTACAGCGAAGATCAGCCCTGGCTGACCCAACTGGTGCTGTTACCTCTCCTGCAGCAGCTCGGCCAACAGTCGCGCTGGCAGCTGTGGTTAACGCCGCAACAGAAATTAAGCCGCCAGTGGGTTCAGGCCTCAGGTTTGCCCCTTGCAAAAGTGATGCAGGCGAGTCAGTTAGATCCACTTTTTACCGTTGATGCTATGGTAAAAGCATTGCAGACAGGAAATTATAGCGTTGTGATCGGCTGGTTACCTGAAGAGCTAACCGACGATGAACACTTTCGTTTGTCTAACGCAGCCGCAAAAGGAAACGCGATCGGGTTTATTATGCGGCCAACCAGGACGCTAAAATCAGGATGCAGACCACGAAGCGGTCTAAAAATTCATTCTAGTTTGTATCATTAAGTAAATTTAAGATAAATCCAGGCATTTTTTTCTTCTCATTCGCCAACGCCTTGTCATTTATCACGAATCCCCGCCAGAAGCCGCTTGTGGCACCGTTTTGAGCATGGTGCCATGGTTAAATTTCGAGCGTGTTTGTTACAAAATGTGTAACCAAATCGTTTTTTTTCATATGCCTGACAGAGTTCACACTTGTAAGTTTTGAACTACGTTGTAGACTTTAGCTCGCCAGGGTTGCTCTTCATAACACCGATTGATCGGTAGAGTAACAATTGAGCGTTAACCCGGGCGAAGGATTTAACCCTGGGCTTTAGAGTGAGTTTAGAGCTCATGGCCTATTTGGATGATAATGAGGCGCAAAAAATGAAAAAGACAGCTATCGCGATTGCAGTGGCACTGGCTGGCTTCGCTACCGTAGCGCAGGCCGCACCAAAAGATAACACCTGGTATGCAGGTGGTAAACTGGGCTGGTCTCAGTTCCATGACACCGGTTTCTATGGCAACGGTTATGACCGTGGTATCGGCAATGGCCCTACTCACGAAAGTCAACTGGGCGCGGGCGCATTCGGCGGCTACCAGGTTAACCCGTACGTTGGTTTTGAAATGGGTTACGACTGGTTAGGTCGTATGCCATACAAAGGCTCCGTAGAAAACGGCGCATTTAAAGCACAGGGCGTTCAGCTGACCGCTAAACTGGGTTACCCAGTAACTGACGATCTGGACGTGTATACCCGTCTGGGTGGTATGGTATGGCGTGCAGACTCTTCAGCACTTAACGCTGCTGGCGACCGTCTGAAAGACCACGACACTGGCGTTTCCCCAGTATTCGCTGGTGGCGTTGAGTGGGCAGTGACCCGCGACATCGCTACCCGTCTGGAATACCAGTGGGTTAACAACATCGGTGACGCACAGACCGTTGGGACTCGTCCAGACAACGGCATGCTGAGCCTGGGTGTTTCTTACCGTTTCGGTCAGGAAGTTGCAGCACCAGTTGTTGCACCAGCTCCAGCTCCAGCGCCAGAAGTACAGACCAAGCACTTCACTCTGAAGTCTGACGTGCTGTTCAACTTCAACAAGTCTACGCTGAAAGCAGAAGGTCAGCAGGCACTGGATCAGCTGTACACCCAGCTGAGCAACCTGGATCCTAAAGATGGTTCCGTAGTTGTTCTGGGCTTCACCGACCGTATCGGTTCTGACCAGTACAACCAGAAACTGTCTGACAAACGTGCACAGTCTGTTGTTGATTACCTGATCTCTAAAGGTATCCCAGCTAACAAGATCTCCCCACGTGGTATGGGCGAAGCTAACCCAGTTACTGGCAACACCTGTGACAACGTAGCACCTAAAGCTAAACTGATTGATTGCCTGGCTCCAGATCGTCGTGTTGAGATCGAAGTTAAAGGTATCAAAGACGTTGTAACTCAGCCTGCGGCATAAGTTACCGTTGTAAAAAAACCCCGCTTCGGCGGGGTTTTTTATTGCCCGTCATAAAGTCCGGACGGTAAAGACACCAGGAAAAATTATTCTTTCCCCAGCAAAGCCTGCAGATCCTGCTTCAGGTTAGACATCTTGCTGGCATACTTCTCTTTGTGCTCCGCATCTTCAATCAGTTGCACGACGGTTTCCGAGAGCGTACATCCTCGCCGGTGAGCAAGTCCCGCCAGTCTTTGCCAGACAAGATATTCCAGATCGATAGATTTCTTGCGCGTATGCTGGTGTTCGGCATTGAAATGACGCTTGCGGCGCGCCCGAATGGTCTGTTTCATGCGATTGTGAAGCGCGGGATTCATATGTTGCTCAATCCAGCCCAGCACATGAACAGGCTCGTTTTCCAGCCTGAGCAGCGCCTCTACGGCTTCTTTTGCCGCACTGGCTTCTATATACCGGGTGATCGCTTCACCTTCACGGTGCTTCTTCACCAGATATTTCCACTTCCAGCCGCTCTCGAGATTTTCTAACTGTTGATATTTCATCGCTATCTCAGTGTGACCGCGTAACTTACTTCAGGATAACAGTTTTTACCGTTTACGCTCACCTGAAAAATGAAAGCTGTGAGCCGGATAAAGCTGAAGCCCAGTATTAACCGTGTGCTGTCCGACCGATTCTTGTATAATCGCGCCTTTGAAATCTACTTAATAAATAGCGACTTTGACGACTAATCGACTTGAATGGCGTGCCCTTGTTCCCGATACCGAGAGTTATCAGGACATTTTTGCGCAGCCTTATGACACCGACTCTGCTCCTTTCTCCGCTGTCCAGTCACGTCTGTTTTACGGGCTTGAACAGCTGAGCCAACCGGTAGCCTCGGCTGATCTGATGCTGGTAAAGGCGGCTGAAGAGTCCGAATACCTCAATCTTATTGCCGCCGCCGCGCGTGAAACCTGGCAGGCTACCGATACCCCAATCGGCGGCCACTATCTGATTGAAGGCAACCGCGTCACGCTGCTTCCTGCACAAGAAACCGAAAACGATTTTGCGGGCAAGGGTGAAGTGGTCATCGCCGATTGGGTTGAAGCAGAACAGCTGTTTGGCTGCGTACGCCAGTTTGCCGGCGAAATCACCCTGACCCCGGGCGCTATACATCGTGCTAACGGTGGCGTGCTGGTGCTTTCTCTGCGCAGCGTCCTCGCCCAGCCGCTCCTGTGGTTACGTCTGAAACAGATGGTCACGCAGGGGCGCTTCGACTGGATTTCTCCGGACGAATCTCGCCCGCTTCCCGTGCATATTCCTTCCCTGCCGCTGAATGTGAAATTAATTCTGGTGGGCGAGCGTGAATCCCTGGCCGACTTCCAGGAGATGGAACCAGAGCTTGCCTCCGGCGCAATCTACAGCGAATTCGAAGATAACCTGCAGCTGAGCTCCGCAGAAGACATGGCGCTATGGTGCCAGTGGGTCCAGGCGGCAGCTCAGGCAAAAAGCCTGCCCTCACCCGCCCAGGATGCATGGCCGGTTTTAATCCGTGAAGCGGTACGCTATACCGGCGATCAGGAATCTTTGCCGCTGTGTCCTCTTTGGCTTACCCGTCAGCTGCGGGAAGTCGCCGCCTTTACGGAGTCAGAAACATTCAGCGCCGAACAGCTCTCTCAGATGCTGATGCAGCGTGAATGGCGTGAAGGGTTCCTGGCCGAGCGTATCCAGGATGAAATTCTGCTCGAGCAGATTCTGATTGAAACCGAAGGTGAGGTTGTCGGGCAAATCAATGCGCTTTCGGTGATTGAGTTCCCGGGCCATCCACGCGCCTTTGGTGAACCTTCCCGCATCAGCTGCGTTGTACACGTTGGTGACGGCGAATTTACCGATGTGGAGCGTAAAGCCGAGCTGGGCGGCAATATTCATGCTAAAGGCATGATGATTATGCAGGCATTTTTAATGTCTGAGCTGCAGTTGGAACAACAGATCCCCTTCTCGGCTTCTCTGACCTTTGAACAATCCTACAGCGAAGTAGACGGCGACAGCGCCTCTATGGCCGAACTGTGCGCCCTGATCAGCGCCCTGGCCAATGTGCCGCTTTTCCAGCATATTGCCATCACCGGCTCGGTCGATCAGTTCGGTCGTGTGCAGCCCGTGGGCGGGCTGAATGAGAAGATTGAAGGCTTCTTCCGCATTTGCCAGCAGCGCGAGCTGACGGGCCAGCAGGGCGTGATTATTCCGGCCGCCAACGTCCGTCATCTTTGCCTGCATCAGGACGTGCTGGATGCGGTAGAGCAAGGAAAATTCACCCTCTGGGCCATCGACGAAGTCGCCGACGCGCTGCCTTTATTAACCAATCTGCCATGGGATGGCGAAGGACAAAATACCCTGCTGCGCCTGGTGCTCGAACGAATTGCTCAGGCCTCCGCACAGGACATTCGGCACCGTTATCCCTGGCCACTGCGTTGGCTCAACTGGTTCAACCACAACTGATCGGACTTGTTGAGCTTACACGTGTAAGCTAACCTGCGTGCTTCATTATAAAAAGGCATATTGTAGACATGGTAGATAAACGCGAATCCTATACGAAAGAAGATCTTCTTGCCTCTGGTCGTGGCGAACTGTTTGGCGCTGAAGGCCCACGTTTACCCGCGCCTCCAATGCTGATGATGGACCGCGTGGTCAAAATGACCGAAGACGGCGGTAACTTCGATAAAGGTTACGTTGAAGCAGAATTAGATATTACCCCTGACCTGTGGTTCTTTGCCTGCCACTTCATCGGCGATCCGGTGATGCCGGGCTGTCTGGGTCTGGATGCCATGTGGCAGCTGGTTGGCTTCTATCTGGGCTGGCTGGGCGGCGAAGGCAAAGGCCGTGCGCTTGGCGTGGGTGAAGTGAAACTGGCCGGGCAGATTCTGCCCACGGCGAAAAAAGTGACCTACCGTATCCACTTCAAGCGTGTTATTAACCGCCGCCTGATCATGGGTCTGGCCGATGGCGAAGTGCTGGTTGACGGCCGCGTCATTTATAACGCTACCGATATGAAAGTCGGGCTGTTCAAAGACACCGAGTCTTTCTGATCCCTTGATACGCGAAACCTCCGCGCAGCGGAGGTTTCTTTCAACTTAAAGAGACAGTGATTACGCGGTAACCGCCCTGTCCTCCATGGCTTCTCGCCAGCCTCCCATCCAGTATGACCTCTGATTCAGAGCCTGATAAGGACATATCTCTTTGGAGCGTCCTGCGATACCTGCTTGATAACCACGTTGGTGCGCCCGTTCCAGGCGATCTCGTTTTTGTCTCTTCATGCCTCGTTTCCCTCATTTTTTGATCTGGAGGAAAGAAAACAGTGATTACAAAATATGCAACCACAGATAAGGGATACCCGTAAACGCCCTCAGCGTCAATGCGCAAAATTCACGCCAATGTCATATTTGTGAGCTACGAGGAATATCATTTGTACAAAAACTGTGATCTCGCACCGGTAAAGAACTCATGGCAAAAGAAAAGCTGCGCTTCACGGTAAAGGTGAAAAACGCAGCTTTTTTGTGCTGTCGGACGAAATTAATTCAGGCGAGTCAGCTGACTTGCAATGCTCTGAGCTTCCTGCTGCCAGGCCTGGGCCAGGGTTTTCACCATCGCGTCATAGCCATCATCCTGCTGCTTTAACTCAAGATGGAAAGGACGTTTGATAAGCTGGCCCTGATGCTTAAGCAGCCACTCTCCGCTGACAATAACTTTGCCATCGTAGCGCCCATGGAAGCCGGTTACATTCACATTCAGCGTATCCTGATCGTAACCCAGCGGCTGGGAAGCAACCACCCATCCCGGTAAAGCGCCGCTGAGGTTGTTGACCAGCGTGTTACGCAGCTGCTGATCCAGCGGGCTTGCCCATAAATTGCTGGTCGCAATCACGTACTGTACGTCACTGGTCTGGTAGACCACGCCGTTGCCGGCGAGGTAATCAGGTATTGCGACCTGCTCCACCCACAGCAAATGCGTGCCAGGCTGGCTGACAGCCTGCATAGCAGGCGCAGTCACCTGAGGCAGCTGATAGTAGGTTTTGCCGTTGTCGCCGCTGCTACAGGCGCTCAGCGCCAGCGCTGCAATCAATGGGAGCCACTTTTTCATTCTTTTGCCCTCTTCGGCTGGGGATCCTTTTTATCCTTCGCCTCAAAGATCAGCGAATTACTCTTATCGTTCAGGGTGCGCAACACCGGCTGAAGTTCGCGAAGTACCTGATCGAGACGCTGCATATCCGCCACCATCTTATTGTAAGCCGCAGAGCCAGGCTGGAAGCCCTGCATACTGCGATTAAGCTCACGCAGCGTGGATTGCATGTTATCCGGCAGCGACTGCGTAGACTTGCTGGAGATGAGCTTATTCAGGCTATCAATCGTCTGCTGCAGGCGTTGCATGGTGCGTTGACTCTCGGCCAGCGATTTCGTGGTCTGCTCAATCATCGGGTTAAGCGGCAGATTGTTGATTTTGTCCAGCGTTTCCAGCAGGCGCTGCTGGATCTGGGCAAGACCTCCGCTCATGGTAGGGATGATCGGATAACCGCTAAAGCTCCTCATGCCCTTCAACGGTTCGGCTTTTGGATAGAAGTCCAAATCAATATACAGCGCCCCGGTCACCAGATTGCCCGTCTTCATGGACGCTCGCAGGCCGCGTTTGAGCAGTTCGGTCATGTTGTCCTGGATATCCGTTTCTTCGCCGATCATTTTTTGCAGGCGCTCAGGCTCAATACGGATCAGAATCGGGATGCGGAAGTCATCGTTAATCGCCTGCTGCATCCCCTTCGTAAAGAAGGGCACCTGCGCCACGGTTCCCAGACGTATCCCACGGAATTCAACCGGCGCCCCCGGCTGCAGGCCGCGAATCGAATCTTTGAAGAACATCAGGTAATCAATATGTTGGGTATAAAGAGAATCCTGAATGCTTTTCTGATCGTCAAACAGTTTGAAATCCGTGCCCGGTGCAACGGGTTGCCCCAGCTCCCAGCCGTCAGGAATATCAAAGCTGACGCCGCCGCTAAACAGCGTCGCCAGCGAGCCCATCTCCACACGCATACCCTGCGAGGACATATCCACGGCAATGCCGCTGTCCTTCCAGAAACGGACGTTGCTGGTCACCAGGCGATCGTTTGGCGCGCTGATAAACAGCTGATAGCTGATCTTACGTTTCGCGGTATCGAAAGTACTGGTTTCCACGGAACCCACCCGATAGCCGCGGAACAGGACGGGATCGCCCGGATTGAGCTGGCCCGCTTTGTTGCTGTCCAGAGTGATACGAATCCCTTTGGCATCAGGTGAAGCCAGCGGAGGGGAATCCAGCAGCTCGTAATTATCCGGCTTTTCCCCTTTTGTCCCCGGCTGGAGTTCAATATAAGCCCCTGAGAGCAGTGTGCTCAGGCCGCTCACACCTGCGCGGTCAATTTGCGGTTTCACCACCCAGAAGACAGAATCTTTGTGCAGCAGCTTTTCCATGCCGGAGTTAAGGCGAGCCTTCACTTGCACATGTAATAAGTCATCCGAAAGGACCGCACTTTCCACCACGCCAACATCAACGCTACGGCTCTTGATGGTGGTTTTCCCCCCGACAATGCCTTCCGCGTTTGTCGTGATCAGGGTCACTTCCGGTCCCTGATGGCTGTAGTGATAAAACAAAATCCATGCGCCAATAAGCGCGGTCACAATGGGGAAAATCCACACCGGCGACCAGTTTTTCACTTTCTGCACTTTTGCTTCCCCGCTTTTATTTTCCATGCTCAGACGACTCCTCATGAGTTGAATCTGGCGCGCGATCCCAGGACAAGCGAGGGTCGAAGGTCATCGCGGCAAACATTGTCAAAATGACTACAAATGCAAACATTAAGGCGCCGATATCCGGGTAAATGTTCATCAATCCCCCCATTCTCACCAGCGCAGACAGAACGGCGATGACAAAAACGTCGATCATCGACCAGCGGCCAACAAACTCCACAACTTCATAAATAAGATGCATGCGTTCGCTGTCACGTTTGCCGTGACCAAAGGCATCCCAGCACAGCCAGGCGATCGCCAGCATCTTCAGCGTCGGCACCATAATACTGGCAATAAAAATCACCATCGCCACCGGGTACGCCCCCTCCCCCCACAGCAAAATCACCCCGGCAAGAATGGTCGAAGGATATTTGCTGCCCAGCATTTCGGTAATCATGATCGGCAAAATATTCGCCGGCAGATAAAGCATGATCGAGGTAAAGAGCAAAGCGAGGGTCCACTGCAGGCTGTGCTTACGCCTGACATGGCCTTTGCTTTCGCAGCGCGGGCAAATAAGCCGATCCTGCGGCAAAATCGCGGTACAGCAGCGGCAGGAACGTAGCCCCTGATGGATACCGGCAACCCCCACCTTTAACGGCTGCGCCACCACGGGCATCGGGGCAATATCGTCCCACAGCCAGCGCCGGTCGACGCACTGAAAAGCCAGCAGCTGCAACACACAGAACAGACACCAGGGTAAAAAACTGCTGCCCACACCAATATCCCCGTAGGCTATCAGCTTGACGAAGCTGACCAGCACGCCGGCAAGAAAGATCTCCGCCATTCCCCATGATTTGAGCTGGAATAAAACCCGGGCCATGTGCCGTTGCAGGCCGAGCGGTAACCTTACCCGGTTCACTAACAGCAGTATGGTTAGCAAACAAAACGCGGGCACGGCCTGCACAAAGAGCATAAAGAAGGTGCCAAGGCTTGCGTAATCTTCGGAAAACATCACGCCCGGAATATCAAGCAGCGTCACTTCGCTGCTGATACCAGCAACTTTCATATTGATAAACGGGAAAAGATTGGCCAGCAGCAGCATAAAGAGAGCCGCCAGCGCATAAGCGGTCGGTCGCTGCCGCGGTGCAGCCCATTGGGTGGTGAGGGTTGTGCCGCAACGTGGGCAGGCGGCCTTTTGGCCGTCCTGCAATGCTGGCAATGCCACCAGCAGATCACATTGTGGACACAATATGTGCGAACGAGTTTGATGCGTGGCACACATATCGGGTCTCCTTAGATTACGCGCCGTTTTTCAGAGACTCGAGGTACTCCCAGCGTTCGAAAGCCTCTTCCAGTGCTTTCTCTGCCGTGGCCAGTTCGCTCAATACTTTTTGCGTAGCGTCGTGCGGTTGGTTGAAGAAGTCGGCATCGCCCACTTTCGCCTGTAGCTCACCCAGCTCCGCCTCCAGCTGTTCAAGACGCTGCGGCAGCTGTTCGAGTTCGCGCTGCAGGTTATAGCTTAGTTTGCTATTGCCGCGTTTAACAGTTTCTGCTTTTGCGGTATCTGCTTCGCTTTTCGCTTTAGGCTGAGCCGTATCACGCAGTGAGCGGGTCGACCCCTGCTGACCTTTAGCATCGTGATAGCCACCCACATAGCGGCCAATCTTACCTTCGCCTTCAAAGATCCAGCATTCCGTCACCGTGTTATCCACAAACTGACGATCGTGGCTCACCAGCATGACGGTGCCCTGGTAGCCATCGATCAGCTCTTCCAGCAGTTCCAGGGTTTCAACATCCAGGTCGTTTGTCGGTTCATCGAGAATCAACAGGTTGCTTGGTTTAAGGAATAAGCGAGCCAACAGCAGACGGTTACGTTCCCCGCCAGAAAGCGCGCGAACGGGCGTCATGGCACGTTTAGGATGGAACAGGAAGTCCTGCAGGTAGCCAAGCACATGACGCGGCTTACCGTTAACCATCACTTCCTGCTTACCTTCGGCCAGGTTATCCATCACCGTGCGATCGGGATCAAGCTCCGCGCGGTGCTGGTCAAAATAAGCCACTTCAAGCTTGGTGCCGCAGTGTACGCGGCCGCTGTCGGCCTGAAGCTGGCCCAGCATCAGCTTCAGTAACGTGGTTTTACCGCAGCCGTTTGGCCCCACCAGCGCAATTTTATCGCTGCGCTGTACCTGGGCTGAGAAGTCTTTCACCAGCTGCTTGCTGGCCACCTGGTAGCAGACATCTTCCATCTCGAAAACAATCTTGCCTGAGCGAGCCGCTTCTTCGACCTGCATTTTAGCGCTGCCCATCACTTCACGACGTTCACCGCGTTCACGGCGCATGGCTTTCAGGGCGCGAACACGGCCTTCGTTACGGGTGCGTCGTGCTTTAATCCCCTGACGGATCCACACTTCTTCTTGCGCAAGCTTGCGATCGAATTCCGCATTTTGCAGTTCCTCCACGCGCAGCGCCTCTTCTTTCGCCAGCAGGTACTGATCGTAATCGCCAGGATAGGAAACCAGCTTGCCACGATCGAGATCGACGATACGGGTAGCCATATTGCGGATAAACGAACGGTCATGCGAAATGAAAATAATGCTGCCCTGGAACTCTTTTAAGAACCCTTCCAGCCAGTCGATGGTTTCAATGTCCAGGTGGTTCGTTGGCTCATCGAGCAGCAGCACGCGCGGCGAGCTGACCAGCGCCCGGCCCAGCGCAGCTTTACGCAGCCAGCCGCCGGAAAGCGCGGACAGTTCGGTATCCGCTTCCAGTCCCAGCTGCTCGAGCACTTCGTTGATGCGGCTATCGAGCTGCCACAGGCCCTGATGATCCAGAATCTCCTGGATACGCGCCATTTCGTTGAGATTCTTCTCGCTTGGGTCGGTCATCACTTTGTGGGAAATATCGTGGTAGGCCTTGAGATATTCAGCCTGCTCCTCGACCCCTTCCGCGACGAAATCGTAAACGGTCCCCGCCACGTTACGCGGTGGATCCTGCTGCAAACGGGCAACGATCAGATCCTGCTCATAAACCATACGCCCGTCGTCCAGCGGCATTTCACGGTTGAGGATTTTCATCAGCGTTGATTTCCCGGCGCCGTTACGGCCCACCAGACAAACGCGTTCGTTCTCTTCGATATGGAGTTCGGTGTTATCTAATAAAGGTGCGTCGCTGAACGACAGCCAGGCACCGTGCATACTAATTAATGACATGACAATTAATCCTTGGCTTTGTGGGTAACAAGCCAGCAGTTATGAATTTGGCGATTACGGGCGAAGTCTTGCGACAGGGTTTTCTGGGTAATTTCTTGTGCCTCTAAGCCAAGCTTAGCCAGCCCGTCAAAATCCATTTTGAAGCCGCGTTTGTTGTTGGAGAACATAATAGTGCCGCCGCGACGCAGCAGGCGTTTGAGATCGGTCATCAGGTCGATGTGATCGCGTTGCACATCAAATGATTCTTCCATACGTTTTGAGTTCGAGAACGTCGGCGGATCGATAAAGATCAGGTCGAATTGTTCATCGGTTTCGCGCAGCCAGCCCAGGCAGTCGGCCTGAATCAGGCGATGTGCACGACCGCTCAGGCCGTTAAGGCGCAGGTTGCGTTCGGCCCATTCCAGATAGGTGCGGGACATATCAACGGTGGTCGTGGTTTTTGCGCCCCCCAGACCGGCATGGACGGTAGCGCTACCGGTATAAGCAAACAGGTTAAGGAAATCTTTCCCTTTGCTCATTTTGCCCAGCATATGACGGGCAATACGGTGGTCAAGGAACAGGCCGGTATCAAGATAGTCCGTCAGGTTAACCCAAAGGCGCGCGTTGTATTCGCTAACCTCCATAAAGTCACCCTTCTCACCCATCTTCTGATACTGGCTTTTGCCCTTCTGGCGCTCACGAGTTTTTAGCACCAGGCGATTAGAAGGCAGCTCAAGCACGGAGAGCGTAGCAGCAATAACGTCAAACAGACGCTGGCGCGCTTTGTTGGCGTCCACGGTCTTCGGCGGAGCGTATTCCTGCACCACTACCCAGTCGCCGTAGCGGTCAACCGCGACGTTGTAATCCGGCAGGTCAGCATCGTAAACGCGGTAGCATTCAATCCCTTCCTGACGGGCCCACTTATCGAGCTTCTTAATATTCTTACGCAGTCGGTTAGCATAGTCTTCCGCAAGCTGACCACCTGCCGCACCAGAGGCATTCTCAGCCAGCTGATAGTTTTTCTGTACGCAGTCCAGCGGGCCGTTTTTAGCTTTGAACTGACGCTCTGCACGCAGTTGCAGGCAGCTGAGCAAATCTGGTGAGGCGCTGAACAGCGACAGGTTCCAGCCGCCAAACTGCGTTTTCATATTGCGGCCAAGCAGACTATGCAGGGCAATCAGCGCGGGTTCGCTGTCCAGACGTTCACCGTATGGCGGATTGCTGATTACGGTGCCGGTTGGACCTTCCGGTAGCGGGTTCGTCAGCTTAGCGACATCTTTCACTTCATAGCTGATGAGATCGGCAAGCCCCGCACGACGAGTGTTAGCCCGCGCGCGTTCAATCACCCGGGAGTCGTTATCAGAACCATAGAAACGAGACGTGTAGTCCCCTAGCCCCTTACGGGCGCGAACCTGTGCTTCGGTGGTGACTTCTTTCCACAGCTCAACGTCGTGCTTTGCCCAGCCCAGGAAGCCCCAGTGTTTACGATGCAGGCCAGGCGCGCGATCGGTGGCGATCATCGCCGCTTCAATCAGCAGCGTGCCGGAGCCACACATCGGGTCGAGCAGCGGCGTGCCCGGCTGCCATCCTGAGCGCATAACGATGGCGGCGGCCAGCGTTTCTTTAATAGGTGCAGCACCTGTGGCATCGCGATAGCCACGCTGGTGCAAACCTTCGCCGCTTAAATCCAGCGCGATGCTGGCGGTATCTTTGTTTAACCAGACGTTAATACGCAGGTCCGGCTGCTCGCGATCAACGTTTGGACGCGGCAAATTTTTGCGGGTAAAGGAGTCAACGATGGCATCCTTTACCTTCAGCGCCCCATACTGGCTGTTGCGAATGGTTTCGTTCAGGCCGCTAAAATGCACCGCGAAAGTGGCATCTGGTCCAAAGAGCGAAGGCCAGTCGATCACCTGTACGCCGAGGTACAGATCCAGATCGCTGTAAACCTTACATTCACTCAGCGGCAGCAGGATACGGGACGCAAGGCGACTCCACATCAGGCTTTGATAGACCAGACGAGAATCCCCCTGGTAATGTACGCCGCCCTGAACTACCTGGCATTGTTGCGCCCCCAGGCCTTCCAGTTCAGTTTTTAACAGCTCTTCGAGCCCACGCGCCGTACTGGCAAACAGAGAATTCATATCGTCACTTATCGGTAAAAAAAGAAAAATAGTGGCGCATTATAGCTAATCCGCCACGCATGTCATAAAGTTGCCCATCTTATATTTTAACTCTCCCCCATCATTCCGGTTGCCACCGCCTCTCTTGCAGCCTAAAGAAGGTCGGAGAACCGCAAGGAGGGCGTATGATTAGCTTATCCCAACTTATATTCATCCGGTTAAATCCATGCGTGGCCTTGCCCTTTCGCACGCTCAGGTCGCCACCAGCGGGCTGGCGTTTGACCGCATTTTTATGATTACCGAACCGGATGGCACTTTTATTACGGCGCGACAGCATCCGCAGATGGTGCTGTTCACACCGGCTATTCTCCACGATGGCTTATATCTTAGCGCCCCGGACGGCAGCAACGCCTGCGTGCGGTTTGTTGATTTTCAAAGCCAGCCTGCGCCAACCGAAGTCTGGGGTAATCATTTCACCGCACTTATCGCCCCGGAAGAAATCAATACCTGGCTGAGCGGCTACTTCTCGCGTCCCGTTCAGCTGCGCTGGGTCGGTGACAGTCCGACGCGCCGGGTTAAAAATTTTGCCGCGGTGCCTTTGTCCTTTGCCGACGGTTTCCCCTTCCTGCTCGCCAATGAAGCCTCGCTGCGCGATCTACAAAACCGCTGCCCGGCAAGCGTGAAAATGACCCAGTTCCGCCCTAATCTGGTGGTAACGGGCGCGCAGGCCTGGGCGGAGGATAGCTGGCAGGTCGTACGCATCGGTGGCGTCACCTTTGAGGTGGCGAAACCTTGCAGCCGCTGTATTTTCACCACCGTCAGTCCGGAGAAAGGCCGTAAGCATCCCTCCGGCGAGCCGCTGGCGACGCTGCAAAGTTTCCGTACGGCGCAGGACAATGGCGACGTCGATTTTGGACAGAATCTCATCGCCCGCAACAGCGGCGTGATCCGTGTGGGTGACGAGCTGGAAGTGCTGGCGACAAAACCGCCGAGAGTTTATGGCGCAGGCCAGCCGGCTGAGCCTCTTGAGACGGCAGTCCAGGCGGAAAGTAAAATCACCATCGACTGGCAGGGCCAGGCCTTCCAGGGCAATAATCAGCAAATTTTGCTCGAACAGCTGGAGCAGCAAGGGATCCGCGTTCCCTACTCCTGCCGCGCGGGCATTTGCGGAAGCTGCCGGATACGTTTGGTGGAAGGAGAAGTTAACGCCTTGAAGAAGAGCGCCGTTGGCAAAGACGGGATCATTCTGAGCTGTAGCTGCGTGCCCGCCGGTGACGTGAAGCTGGAGACGCTCTAAACCGCCTGATCGAGGCTGAGGCTGTCGCCCAACGGCTGCGGCTTCAGCCTGTCGTTCATGACCTTAATGGCATCGCCCAGCTGCATGGTGCGGCCGGCCAGCATGAGTCCTGGCTGCGCAAGCAGGCACAACGCGGCGCTGTCGCCGGTTTCCACCACCAGTAAATTTACCTGCTGCATATTTTCGCTTAGCCATACGCAGGCCGCATCGCCCGGCACCGGCTGCCACTCTTCACCGTGGGAGACAAAGTGCCAGCTTTTTGGCATCTGAGGTTTGAGATAGCGGATAGCCACCAGCGCGTTGAGGACCAGCTCGGCACGGTGTTCTTTACTCAGCGGCAGGTGGCGGCACTTCTCCTCAAAGGAGAAAAAAAGCGCCGCATCATCGACACAAAACTCAGTGTTTTCAAACGCATCAGGCGTCAGCATTTTGCGTGGGAAACGGGAACGAAAAATCATTCCATTGGCCAAATCGAGCATCATACGATCGTGCTCTGCATCGAAATACCAACGCCAATTATCGTCCGGTTTAATCCGCATATTTATTGACCCTTTCGTCTATTCCGCAAACTTAAAACATCCGTGTCGCCGTCTGATTTAATGCCATATTAATAAAAGACCAATATGATTAATTTAGCAACAGCAACGGAATATAAAACAACCAGCGCTGAAAATAAAGCACTGGTTGTCTTGAAATGGTAAAGCTTAGAGGTGCATGACGATTTCTTTTATCAGCGGCGGACCTTTAAAAATGAAGCCAGAATAAATCTGCACCAGCGACGCCCCGGCAGCCATTTTCTCACGGGCGGCCATCACAGAATCTATGCCCCCGACCCCGATGATGGGCAGACGCCCTTTTAATTCCTGCGACAGACGATGAATAATTTCTGTACTTTTTAGCTGTACCGGGCGGCCGCTTAAGCCCCCCATTTCATCGCAATATTTCATTCCCTGGACAAGGCTACGGTCTAGCGTAGTATTGGTGGCGATGACCCCATCAATATTATGGCGAACTAAACTATCGGCAACCTGGATCAATTCTTCTTCAGAAAGATCCGGGGCGATCTTCACGGCGATCGGAACATATTTGTGATGGCGTTCCTGAAGCATTTGCTGCTTATTTTTTATCGCGCTTAAAAGATCGTCGAGCGCCTCACCGTATTGCAAAGAACGTAATCCAGGCGTATTGGGTGAAGAAATATTGATCGCAATATAACCGGCATAAGGATAAATTTTATCCATGCAGATCAAATAGTCGTCTTTACCCTGCTCTACCGGCGTGTCTTTATTCTTACCGATATTGATACCAAGTACGCCGTCGAAATGCGCTTTTTTAACGTTCTCGACAAGGTTATCCACGCCCAGGTTGTTAAAGCCCATGCGGTTAATCAACCCTTCCGCTTCAACCAGACGGAAGATGCGCGGCTTGTCGTTACCCGGCTGTGGACGAGGGGTTACCGTGCCGATTTCGACGGAACCAAAGCCCATCGCGCCAAGAGCATCAATACATTCCCCATTTTTATCCAGTCCTGCGGCCAGACCAAGAGGGTTCTTAAAAGTTAGCCCCATGCAGGTAACCGGTTTAGACGGCACATTCTGACGCACCAGCCACTCAAGCGGAGTACCTGTTACGCGGCGTAATAGCTGAAATGTCACTTCATGAGCGCGCTCTGGATCGAGCTGGAAAAGGGCTTTACGAACGAAAGGGTAGTACATGAACTCTCCTGGATTCCGGTGTGCAAACCGGGGCCGTATTATTATCTATCCCGCCCCTGAATGGAATTGACCTGCAACAAAAAAGTCCCCATCGGCGCAATCGTTTTCTCTCGATGTCGAAGTTTGTCACTGGCAGCTGCAAAACTTTGCGGCGAAAGATTTACGCGATGCCCGTATTGACAAGCCCTCGTCGAGAGGCCTGCGCAGGCCAATGGGTTGATTATCGCCATTCCCGTCTTAAAAGTTTCGTTCGCGAGATCGGCCTCGGCCTTATTTATATCAACGGCACCAGAGATCAGGTTGGGCAGGTCCATGCAGATGGGGTCAGTCGAAATGGCAAAACTTGAGCACGTATGAAACGCCAGAAAGAAGAACCGGCACGCAGGGTGCGTACCGGTTAGTTAGCTTCTACCCCACTTCTTTCAGCGTGAGGGTCATCTTCAGGCCAGGGCCTTGCCGATCTTCTCGAACAGATCGCCGGACAGATTTTCCAGCCCTTTTAACTGCTCCAGCGCCGCACGCATCTTCTCCTGACGTTTAACGTCATAGCGTTTCAGGCGAATCAACGGCTCGATCAGACGAGAAGCCACCTGCGGATTACGACGGTTCAGCTCGCTGAGCATTTCCACCATAAACTGATAGCCGCTGCCGTCCTCCGCATGGAACGCTGCCGGATTACTGGCGGCAAACGCACCGATGAGTGAACGGACGCGGTTAGGGTTTCCGAGGCTGAACGAACGGTGATTCAGCAGTTCACGCACTTTAGTCAGCGTGTCGATCGCCGGGCTGGTGGCCTGCAGAACAAACCATTTGTCCATCACCAGGCCGTCCTGATGCCATTTCTCGTCGTAGTGAGCCAGCAATCACGGCAAGGCAGCTGGGCTGCCACAGCCGCTGACAGCGCGGCAATGGTATCGGTCATGTTGTCTGCCGCTTGATACTGGCCGCGAACAACGGTTTCCGCCAGCGCCTGCTCACCAAACGCCAGGTAACGCAGGCAGACATTGCGCAGCGCGCGTTTACCGATGTCATCATGCTCAACGCGGTAGGCATCAAGCTTGTTGGCGTTATAGACCGCCAGGAACTCATCTGCCAGCTCCGTGGCCAGAGTGCGGATTAACGCTTCGTGCACTTCCGCAATGGCAATCGGATCGATGTGGGCAAACAGCTCGGCAATTTCATTCTGCGAAGGCAGCGTGAGGATTTCAGCGGCCAGCGCCGGATCGATTTTCTCATCCAGCAGAATGGCGCGGAAGGCATCCGCTACGTGCAGAGGCAGCGACAGCGGCTGTTTTTGCTGGCTGCGGTTGACGTTAAGCTTAATATAAGTAGCCAGCAGGCTTTGCGCCGCATCCCAGCGGGAGAAATCATTGCGCGCATGACGCATCAGGAAGGTCAGCTGCTGATCGCTCCAGTTGTATTCGAGCTTCACCGGGGCGGAAAACTCACGCAGCAGCGAGGGCACCGGCTGGAAGTAAACCTTATCAAACACAAATGTCTGCTCGGCCTGGGTCACGTTCAGCACGTTATGAACCGGATGGCCCCCCTTCTGCAACGGAATCACTTTCCCTTCGTTGTCATACAGCTCGATATCGAACGGTATGTGCAGCGGATGTTTCTCCTGCTGCTCGGCCGTTGGCGGTGTCATCTGGCTGATAGTCAGGGTGTACTGTTCGGTTTCAGGATTGTAGTCGTCGCGCACGGTGACCACCGGCGTACCGGCCTGGCTGTACCAGCGGCGGAAATGCGACAGGTCGACGTTCGAGGCGTCTTCCATGGCCTGCACAAAATCGTCGCAGGTTGCCGCGCTGCCGTCATGGCGCTCAAAGTAAAGCTGCATCCCTTTCTGGAAGTTCTCTTCTCCCAGCAGGGTGTGCAGCATACGAATCACTTCGGACCCTTTCTCATACACGGTTAGCGTATAGAAGTTATTCATTTCAATAACTTTTTCCGGGCGAATCGGGTGTGCCATCGGGCTTGCATCTTCGGCAAACTGCATCGCACGCATGGTGCGCACGTTCTGGATACGGTTAACCGCACGTGAGCCAAGGTCTGAGCTGAACTCCTGGTCGCGGAACACGGTCAGCCCCTCTTTCAGGCTCAGCTGGAACCAGTCGCGGCAGGTCACACGGTTGCCGGTCCAGTTGTGGAAATATTCGTGGCCGATAACGCGCTCAATGTCCAGATAGTCTTTATCGGTCGCGGTTTCCGCACGAGCCAGAACATATTTGGCGTTAAAGATGTTAAGACCTTTATTCTCCATCGCGCCCATATTAAAGAAGTCCACGGCAACGATCATATAGATGTCGAGATCGTACTCCAGACCGAAGCGGGTCTCGTCCCACTTCATAGACGCTTTCAGCGAGGTCATTGCCCAGCTGGCGCGATCCAGGTTACCACGGTCAACAAACAGCTCCAGCGCGACTTCACGCCCAGAACGCGTTTTAAAGCTGTCGCGCAGCACGTCAAAGTCACCTGCCACCAGCGCAAACAGATAGCAAGGTTTCGGGAAGGGATCCTGCCACTGTACCCAGTGACGACCATTTTCCAGCTCTCCCCCGGCAATGCGGTTGCCGTTGGAAAGTAAATAAGGATATTTGGTTTTATCAGCAATGATTTTGGTGGTGAAGCGCGCAAGCACGTCCGGGCGATCCAGGTACCAGGTAATATGACGGAAGCCTTCAGCCTCGCACTGGGTACAAAGCGCTTCGCCCGACTGGTACAGCCCTTCCAGTGCCGTATTGGCGGAAGGATTGATCTCGTTGACGATGGTCAGGGTAAAGTCATCTGGCAGCTGTTCCAGCACCAGCGTCCCCGCTTCCAGGCGGTAGTTTTCCCAGGCCTTATCGTTAACGTGAAGGCTGACCAACGTCAGATCCCCCCCCTCAAGACGCAGCGCTGCGTCTGCGGCGCCCTGGCGGCTGACTTTGCTGACCGCGGTGACCCGGGTTTTTGTGGCATCCAGGTCAAAGGTCAAATCAATATCGCCAATCGTATAATCTGGCGCACGGTAGTCGTGGCGGTATTTGGCTTGTGGCTGTTGTGTCATAAAAAACCTTTTTGATAGTGCTGACAAAGGAGAAAAAAGCGTGCTCTTCCCTCTTTGTGGTTAGCTGCCGAAAATCAATAAATTGATTTTCCTTATTTTGTTGCGGATGAGCGCTTTGTGTCGCTCAGGGTAATCAGATTTACATCGTTCTGTATATCGTCCGTCAGTTATCGGGGTTCAGTCTATTCCTGTTGCGTGAATGTTGCCACGCAGAATCTTCATCTTTTCAGGGCAAATCTCGCTGTTTGCTACATCTATTTAACAAGCGGCACGAATTGCCCTCGACCTGAAATCACCCTTGTGTTGTGATCCGGGTTTAATAAACAGATAATCAGGGTATACTCCTGCGTCTTTATCTGATCTTAGCCCTTGATGGAAACGCTCCTGTGAGAGGATGCTGCAACGCGCCATGACACGACACGCTTCCCCGATTTTGCAAACGCTGCTGGATACTGACGCCTACAAGCTTCATATGCAGCAGGCGGTATTCCACCGTTATCACGACGTGAGCGTCGCGGCCGAGTTCCGCTGCCGCGGTGACGATCTGCTCGGCATTTATGCCGACGCAATTCGTCAACAGGTCGATGCTATGCAACACCTCGCGCTAAGCGACGAGGAGTTCACCTGGCTTGAGGGGCTTCCGTTTTTTAAAGCCGATTACCTTAGCTGGCTGCGTACCTTCCGCTACGATCCCACACAGGTTGAAATCACCAACAACAAAGGCCACCTCGACATTCGTCTGAGCGGCCCGTGGCGGGAAGTCATTATGTGGGAAGTGCCGCTGCTGGCGACGATCAGTGAAGTGGTGCACCAGCATCGCTCCCCTGCCGTCACGCCGCAAATGGCCCTCGATCACCTCGAAAGCAAGCTGCTGCAGTTCAAAGAACTTACGGCCGACATCGATCTGGGTGCGTTCCGCCTGATGGACTTCGGCACCCGCCGCCGTTTCTCCCGCGAGGTGCAGGAAGCCATTGTCAGTCGCCTGCAACGCGAACCCTGGTTCGTCGGCACCAGCAACTATGACCTGGCCCGCCGCCTGAAGCTGACCCCGATGGGCACCCAGGCGCACGAATGGTTCCAGGCGCATCAGCAAATCAGCCCGGTGCTGGCGAGCAGCCAGCGAGCAGCGCTCCAGGCCTGGCTGGATGAATATCCTGACCAGTTGGGTATCGCCCTTACCGACTGTATTACCATGGACGCATTCCTGCGTGACTTTGGCCCGGCTTTTGCCAGCCAGTACCAGGGCTTACGCCATGACTCAGGCGATCCGATGGAATGGGGTGAAAAAGCCATTGCGCATTACGAGAAGCTGGGGATAGACCCGCTGACGAAAGTGCTGGTGTTTTCCGACAACCTCGACCTTCCGAAAGCCGTCGAGCTGTATAAGCACTTTGCCTCGCGTGTGAACCTGAGTTTTGGTATCGGCACGCGTCTGACCTGCGATATACCCCAGGTGCGGCCACTAAATATTGTGATTAAGCTGGTGGAGTGCAACGGCAAGCCCGTCGCGAAACTGTCGGACAGTCCAGGTAAAACTATCTGCCACGATAAAGCTTTCGTGCGCGCGCTGCGTAAAGCCTTCGATCTGCCGCTGGTAAAAAAAGCCAGCTGAATCAAATAAAGCCCATAAATCGGACCTGTTCGGTTTATGGGCCCCGCCTTCTCCTTTATTTCTTCTCCCGATCGCGATTTCTGCTTGTCTGATGGCGTGCGACAGGTAACATAGATAACCCCCGATTGTGGGTAACTATTTTTTTTGTCATTGACCATTTAATAGAGAGAAAACTATGAGCGTTGTGCCTGTAGCCGACGTACTCCAGGGCCGCGTCACCGTTGACAGTGAAGTCACCGTGCGCGGGTGGGTGCGTACCCGAAGAGATTCAAAAGCTGGTATCTCATTCCTCGCCGTCTATGACGGTTCCTGCTTCTCTCCTGTACAGGCCGTCATTAATAATTCTCTGCCCAATTACCAGGAAGACGTGCTGCGCCTGACTACCGGCTGCTCGGTCATCGTCACCGGTAAAGTGGTGGAATCTCTCGGTCAGGGCCAGAGCTTTGAAATCCAGGCAAGTCATGTTGAAGTGACCGGCTGGGTTGACGATCCTGATACCTATCCGATGGCAGCAAAACGCCACAGCATCGAATACCTGCGTGAAGTTGCCCACCTGCGTCCCCGCACCAATATGATTGGCGCCGTGGCGCGTGTGCGCCATACGCTGGCTCAGGCTCTGCATCGTTTCTTCCATGAAAATGGCTATTTCTGGGTGTCCACCCCGCTGATCACCGCCTCTGATACCGAAGGTGCAGGCGAGATGTTCCGCGTTTCTACGCTGGATCTGGAAAACCTGCCGCGTACCGATACGGGTAACGTTGATTTCGATAAAGACTTCTTCGGTAAAGAAGCCTTCCTGACCGTTTCTGGTCAGTTGAACGGCGAAACCTATGCCTGCGCCTTGTCCAAAGTTTATACCTTTGGTCCTACCTTCCGCGCAGAGAACTCCAATACCAGCCGCCACCTCGCGGAGTTCTGGATGCTGGAACCGGAAGTCGCCTTTGCCAACCTTGACGATGTGGCAGGCCTGGCGGAAGCCATGCTGAAATATGTCTTTAAAGCCGTGCTGGATGAACGCATGGATGACATGCAGTTCTTCGCAGAACGCGTGGATAAAGATGCGGTTGATCGCCTGCAACGTTTTATCAGTGCCGACTTTGCTCAGGTGGATTACACCGATGCGGTAGCCATTCTTGAAAAATGCGGGCAGAAGTTCGAAAACCCGGTTTACTGGGGCGTCGACCTTTCTTCCGAACATGAGCGCTATCTCGCAGAGCAGCACTTCAAAGCGCCTGTCGTGGTGAAAAACTACCCGAAAGACATCAAAGCTTTCTACATGCGCCTTAACGAAGACGGCAAGACCGTTGCTGCCATGGATGTTCTGGCACCGGGTATCGGTGAAATCATCGGTGGCTCCCAGCGTGAAGAGCGTTTAGACGTGCTGGATGCGCGGATGGCCGAAATGGGTCTGAATAAAGAAGACTACTGGTGGTATCGCGATCTGCGCCGCTACGGCACCGTGCCACACTCCGGCTTCGGTCTTGGCTTTGAGCGTCTCATTGCGTATGTCACCGGGGTGCAAAACGTCCGTGACGTTATTCCGTTCCCAAGAACGCCGCGTAACGCAAACTTCTAAGTACCCGTTTCGGGAAATTCAGGGCCAGCTCATTGAGCTGGCCTTTTTTGTGGCTGCCGCTCTTGTGTTGTTTTTCTTCAGCCCAAATTAAGCAAACGTCAATTTCACCCCCTTTCCCCACCTTCCCCGTAACGAATTATGTCTGTGACATAATCAGTCACAAAATAATCACCACATTTACTACATGGATGATGACAATGCCAGACTTAGCATAAATGAAAAAAATATTCACAGATGTCTGGCCGTCTAAATGCTTAACATAAATCGAACAAATATTAACAACCTGACGGATAAGATTTTCATTATGCGAATTAAACATAAGTAATTCATATATATATGTTATGAATCGCTAACTATTTCGCCAACGAGCACGGAAATTTGAATTGGTTCACAAAGTTCCCGAAAATACACATATAGTTACACATATTTTCTTATTGTTACCTAGTTTAGACATTTGTATCACTTTCAGGCTAGCGAAACGGTTTCATGGATGGAAAGATGCCAGACAGATACAGAAAGACACCAAACTCTCAGCAATAATTCCGTAAAGAATTATTGACGGCAGTGGCAGGTGTTCATAAAAACCAATGAGGGTAATAAATAATGATGAAGCGCAACATTCTGGCAGTGGTTATCCCTGCTCTGCTGGTAGCCGGTGCAGCAAACGCTGCAGAAATCTATAATAAAGACGGCAACAAACTGGATCTGTACGGCAAAGTGGTAGGCGAGCACGACTTCGTGACTTCTGGTGACAACACCAGCAACGGCGACAACACCTATGCGCAGATTGGTTTCAAAGGGGAAACTCAGATTAATGACCAACTGACCGGTTACGGCCAGTGGGAATACCGTGCCTATGCAAGCGCTGCAGAAGGTGACCAGACTCAGCGTACTCGTCTGGCATTCGCAGGTCTGAAAATTGCTGATGCAGGTACCATCGACTACGGCCGTAACTACGGTATCGTTTACGATGTTGAATCTTACACAGATATGGCGCCATCTTTCTCCGGTATGACCTGGGCTAACTACTCAGACAACTTCATGACCGGTCGTACCACTGGCGTGCTGACCTACCGTAACGCTGACTTCTTCGGTCTGGTTGATGGCCTGAACTTCGGCGTACAGTACCAGGGTAAAAATGACCGTACAAATGCCCTGACCTCTAACGGTGACGGCGTTGGTTACTCCCTGGGTTACGAGTTTGCTGAAGGCTTCAGCGTTATTGGCGCATACAGCAATGCCGACCGTACTAACCGTCAGGAAGCGCTTAACGTGACCACCGACAACTACACTCGTGGTAGCGCTCGCGGTGGCCGTGCTGAATCCTGGGCTGTAGGTACCAAATACGATGCGAACAACATCTATCTGGCAGCGGTCTATGCTGAAACCCGCAACACCACCCGTGAAGCAGATGGTACCTTCGCTAACAAAACTCAGAACTTCGAAGCGATTGCACAGTACCAGTTCGATTTCGGCCTGCGTCCATCCATCTCCTACGTTCAGTCTAAAGGTAAAAACCTGGCTGCAACCTCTACCGGTTCCTTCCAGGGTGGCGATGCTGACCTGCAGAAATTTGTTGAAATCGGTGCAACTTACTACTTCAACAAAAACTTCAACGTCTATGTTGACTACCAGCTGAACCTGATTGACAGCAACGCCTATACTGACAACGTTGGTATCGTCAACGGTAAAGACGACCAGGTTGCTGTAGCGGTAACTTACCAGTTCTAATCATTCAAACGCTTTCGTTTGAAGTGCAAAAACAGGGCCAGGGCCCTG
The DNA here is from genome assembly GCA_946480445.1 of uncultured Buttiauxella sp. GTDB lineage: Bacteria > Pseudomonadota > Gammaproteobacteria > Enterobacterales > Enterobacteriaceae > Dryocola. Next base: position 68,000 of record CAMLJN010000009.1, on the reverse strand, counting down.
TTTTTTTATGTCTGAAAAATGAAAAAACTCAGGTTGTGAAGTCGGTGGTTTCTTTTTGTCGCAAACGGTTGGCAATTGTGAAAACAGCGGTTAACCTGAGTACGTTTGTCCCTTCGATATCACAATGGAACCTCGTCATGTTTGAGAACATTACCGCTGCCCCTGCCGATCCAATTCTTGGCCTGGCCGATCTGTTTCGTGCCGATGACCGCCCAACAAAAATTAACCTCGGCATTGGGGTTTACAAGGATGAAACTGGCAAAACGCCTGTTCTGACCAGCGTAAAAAAAGCCGAAGCTTATCTGCTGGAAAATGAGCACACCAAAAACTATCTGGGTATAGATGGTATTCCTGAGTTTGGTCGCTGCACCCAGGAATTGTTGTTTGGCAAAGGTAATGCCATTAGCGAAGCCAAACGTGCGCGCACGGCCCAGACCCCGGGCGGCACCGGTGCGCTTCGCGTAGCGGCCGACTTCCTCGCCAAAAATACCGCGGCTAAACGCGTATGGGTAAGCAATCCAAGCTGGCCAAACCACAGAAGCGTGTTCAACTCTGCGGGTCTGGAAGTTTGCGAATACGCCTACTACGATGCGGAAAACCATGCGCTGGACTTTGACGGGCTGATCAACAGCCTGCAGGCAGCACAGGCGGGTGACGTGGTGCTGTTCCATGGCTGCTGCCATAACCCAACCGGAATTGATCCGACCCTAGAACAATGGCAGGCTCTTGCAAAAATGTCGCAGGAAAAAGGCTGGCTGCCGCTGTTCGACTTTGCCTACCAGGGCTTTGCCCGCGGGCTTGAAGAAGATGCGGAAGGCCTGCGCGTCTTTGCGGCAAGCCACAAAGAGCTGATCGTGGCCAGCTCCTATTCCAAGAACTTTGGTTTGTATAACGAGCGCGTAGGCGCCTGCACGCTGGTTGCTGCGGATGCCGACACCGTCGAGCGCGCCTTCAGCCAGATGAAGTCTGTCATCCGTGCCAACTATTCCAACCCGCCTGCACATGGCGCATCCGTTGTCGCGACTATCCTGAGCAACGACGCGCTGCGGACGCTGTGGGAGCAGGAGCTGACCGATATGCGTCAGCGTATTCACCGTATGCGCCAGCTGTTTGTGAATACCCTGCAGGAAAAAGGCGCGAACCGCGACTTCAGCTTTATCATCAACCAGAACGGCATGTTCTCTTTCAGCGGCCTGACGAAAGAACAGGTTCTGCGCCTGCGCGAAGAGTTTGGCGTATATGCCGTGGCCTCAGGCCGCGTCAACGTGGCTGGCATGACGCCTGACAACATGGCGCCGCTGTGTGAAGCGATTGTCGCCGTACTGTAAAACGTTACGCTAAAAAAAGAGCCGCTTTTTAAGCGGCTCTTTTTATTGCTTTACCAGACCGGTAGCTCATCCTGCAGGAAAGGATTATGCAGGCGCTCATGGCCCAGCGTGGAAAGCGGACCGTGGCCGGGAATAAAGGTCACGTCATCGCCCAGCGGCAAAAGCTTACGCTTAATCGCGTCGATAAGTGCCGCATGATTCCCCTGTGGGAAGTCGCTGCGCCCCACGCCGCCTTTGAAGATCACATCGCCGGACACCAGCAGTCTTGCCTCGCTGTCAAAGAAGACAACGTGCCCGGGCGTATGTCCCGGACAGTGCAGTACCTGTAAGGTAACGCCGCCAAGCGTCAGGGTTTCCCCTTCATTCAGCCAGCGGTCCGGGGTCAGGGGCAGGCATTCGTCCAGACCAAACATCCGGCTTTGGGCAGGCAGCCCCTGCAGCCAGAATTCATCGGCTTTCTCTGGCCCAACAACGGGCACGCCATAATGTGTAGCCAGCTCGGCTGCGGCGCCCACATGATCCAGATGGCCATGGGTAAGCAGGATTTGCGTCACCGTAACGCCTTTCGCCGCCACTTCCGCAATAATTTTCTGCGCCTCACCGCCCGGGTCGACCACCGCCGCCTGCAAAGTTTCTTCACACCAGATCAATGAACAGTTCTGGGCGAAAGCCGTAACCGGAATAATGTGATAATTCATGCTGCTCCATTACCGGCTGCTGTCGCCGGGTTCCGTTGTTTTACCAGTGCCTTAATGGCCCGGTATCAATATGCACAAAGTTGCTGCTCGGGTAGTATCCTACACCACCAGCGCGCATAGATAATGCTGCTTTGCGTACATTGCTTAACGAAATCCCTTCAATATGGAAATCCATCGCCTGCCCTTTGGTGTGGTAGCTTTTTTTCGCCACCCCCCGGCTGCGGGCACGCAGTTCATTGTTGGTATCCAGCGAGCGATAGCCCGAGATTAACTGCACCGGCTTGTTGGTGCCCAGCAGGCCTTGCAAACGGTAAAGCTGATCGAACAGCTTGGGATCGATGGACTTAATTTTATTCGCGCGATAATCGCGGAAGAAATGATTAAGTCGAGCTAACTCATCCTGAATATAGCCTCTGCCATCGAAGAACTCGGCTTTTAACGTCTCCCCCGTATGGAGGTTATTGAGGGTTAAAATGCGCGGGCGCGGTGTCGAGAGGGTGGCAAACGCTTGCGTCGGCAACAGCGCGGCACCCAATGCCACGCTGCCCAACGCCAGCAGTTTGCGGCGATTAGCGTCAAAGTTGTCCATGATGTCCAGGTCTACAGGTAAAAAATGATCGAATAATATGCACTTCTGGCGCACTGCCCGAACCTTACCCGCCAAAGAAGGCCGAGTCAAGGCACTGCAAAACCCAGTGAATCCGGGCCCTGCAAGGGGCCCGACTAAGTATTACATTGGTTAGGACCACTAATTCATTAGTATTACTGCAATTACCTGATCAATAACCCGGCTTTTGTGAGGATTTGTGCGCCAGATCGCGCTGAGAGATCGTAATTGTAAATATCTGTACGGTACTGCGTGCGGCCATCCTCACCCACAAAAGCGGTCAAATAATAGAGGTTGACCGGAATTCTCTGGCGAATGTTGACATATTTTGTACTGCCGTCTTTCAACTGGCCTGAGATACGCGTGTCGTTCCAGCCTGCATCCTGTAGCAACATATTGGCCAGCTCAGACGCTTTGTTTACGCGCACGCAGCCGGAGCTTAAAGCGCGAGCCTCTTTCTGGAACAGGCTGTGGTTCGGCGTATCATGCAGATAAATCGCATCCGAACTTGGCATATTAAATTTATAGCGCCCCAGGGAGTTGTTGGTGCCCGGCTTCTGCTGGAAGCGGAAAGGCAGATTGCTGGCGGTAATGGTTTGCCAGTCGACGCGATACGGGTCGATAGCTTCCGCATTGTTGCTCCAGCCACGAAGCACGCTGTACCCATGGCGATCCAGATAGCCCGGGTCCTGACGAACCTTTGGCAGGATGTCATTGCGAGCCAGCGTCGGCGGAACATTCCACGGCGGATTGACCACCACATTATTGAGCGCGCTGCTCATCATCGGCGTTTTTCGGTCCGGACGCCCAACGATAACCCGTGAGGCCAGCACTTCGCTGCCGTTAAGATAGTAAACCAGTGAATAGTTCGGGATATTCACCATGATGCCGGTGTCAAGCTTGCTGGGCAGCAAACGCAGGCGCTGAATGTTGAGTGCCACAAGCGCGGCCCGCTGCTGAGGCGTGACATTCAGCCAGTCGCGCGTGAGCGCCCCGATGGCCCCGTCAGCTGCCAGTCCTTGCCATTTCTGGAAACGCTTAACCCCTTCAACCAGTTCCCGGCTGTAGGCGCTGCGCACAGCGGCGGAAGTTTTTTTCTTCGCCCCGACGTTCGCGGCCGGAACAGCCTGCGCATTGCCTTCCCCTTCAACGGTAATGGCTGAAGGGCTCACTGCTGCGGCGGTCTGCTTGTTGTTCCGATCGTCTCCCGGCAGCGCAATGGATGGCTCCACCTGCAACATACCGCTTCTGGCGAGGATTTCTCGCAGAGCAGGTACATCATTGCTCCATTGCCCCGGACGGAGCGTGGCCGTCCCCGTGAGCTGTGGCCACGGACGAGTGTCGCCCAGCAAATGCACCAGAGACTGATGCATCTGCGCATATTGCGGATGCTGAGGGGCAAGGGTGGCGATAAAGCTCACCAGCGTGCCCTGGTCGACTGCCACCTGCCACTGGTTAATGACGGACAAAGGTGCGGTCTGCATTTTGTATGGCGTCGTACTGTAGAGCCAGCGATTCCCTTCGGTAGGAATACCGGAAACAAACTGGAGATAGCCCATCATGGCATCAGAAAGCACGATATCGCGCGCCATACCGGTTACTGAAGGATCGGTGAGCAGCTCCACCCAGGTGGTAAACTGGGGCTGAATACCGGCGATGGCAAGCTCGGCAAGCTGCTGCTGAAAAGCCTGTACCGCCTCGCGATTTTCCCACATCGGTTTCATCTCGCGCGCGGCATAAAATGCCGACAGCGCATTGAGATAGACGGGTGCGTAACCCGCAGGCATATGAGCCAGAAGCTGGGAACGGCTTTGTGCCGCGGACATCGTCGCGGAGCTAAGCGGCATCGTGCCCGCCATCGTTGCCGTTGCGGCAGACTGCGCTAAAGGCTGTTCAAGCACAGTTGGCTGCTGCGCCGTATCGGCGGAGCTGTCAGAAGGCACCACGGCGGGTTCTTTCTCTTGTGCCTGCACCGTAAACAGTGGAGCCAGACTGAGTGCCAGGCAATAACCGATCGCCGACGCTCTAAAACCATGCATTTTCGTAAGCAACATCCCTTGGCCCTTAGTTTGGCTGTTTGTGGTCATCGGCATTTCACCCGATGCTTGGTTAAGTATATAAATACTGAAAACCAAATGCCCGCATAAATGTAAAGAAAATTAAACATTAAGAGATTTGGACATAAAAAAAGCGGGCCGCAGCCCGCTTTGTTCAAACATTAAGTCACCAGGATCAGGACGCTTCGGCGGTACCCGATAAGGCTTCTGGCAGCGGTGCGGCAAAGCCCCGCAGACCAACCACGTGCACGTGCTCGTGGTTATTAAAGACCTTACGCACAAGCTTATAAGTCGTGCCTTTTTCCGGGCTGATGTTTTCCGGGGCCGCAATGATCAGCTGCATTTCCAGACGCTCGCAAAGCTCAAACAGCGTGGCGATAGACTTGGCATCCAGACGCGCCGCTTCATCAAGGAACAGCAGACGGCAAGGCGAGATGTCTTTGCCACGCAGGCGGCGGGACTCTTCTTCCCAGCTCTGTACGACCATCACCAGAATGGACATCCCGGTACCGATCGCCTCACCCGTTGACAGCGCCCCGCTTTCAGCACGCAGCCAGCCGTCCGTGCCGCGGTTAACTTCCACTTCCATCTCAAGATAGTTGCGGTAGTCCAGCAGCTCTTCCCCGATAGTCTGCGGCGTGCGCTGGCCCATGTCGATCTGCGGGTTCAGGCGCTGATACAGCTTGGCCAGCGCTTCGGAGAAGCTCAGCCGGTTGCTGTTAAACAGATCCTGATGCTGCTCATGCTGTTCTGAAAGCACGTTCAGCAAAGTGGCGTGGGTTTCGCGCACGTTCACGTTCAGGCGCACGCTGTTAACCTGACCGAAGGAGACGCTTTGCAGCCCCTGGTTCAGCATACGAATACGGTTCTGCTCGCGCTGAATCGTTTTACGGATGATGTTTGCCACGCTGCGGGAGCTGATCGCCAGCTTCTGTTCGCGGGAAGTCAGCTCTTCTGTCAGACGACCCAGCTCAATTTCCATCTGCTCGATGGCCTCAACCGGATCGTCCGTGCGGATGATATCCTGACGAATACGTTCGCGCAGGTGCTGATAAACCGCCACGAAGAACTGAATTTTACGTTCCGGACGTTTAGGATCTTCTGACAGGCGCAGAACGTCGCGCAGGTGTTCGTTATCCGCGACGGCCAGACGCAGCGCACCCAGCGCCTTATCCGACATAGAACGCAACTCATCGCCGGTCTGGTAAGCCAGCTCGCGACGATGCAGGCGACGTTCAACGCCATTGTCTTTCACCATACGCATTACCGCACACCAGCCCGCTTTCGCCGTCACCACCTGCTCGCGCATTTCAAAGTAGCTGCGCTCCAGCTGTTTCAGTTTGCGGGTCAGGTTGCTCATTTCCGCTTCGCAGTAGGTCAGGGCTTTCTCAAGCTGATTACGGCGGGAGCGGTTGTTGCTTAACGCAGTGTGTAGCTCGTCGCGACGTGCGCGTGCACGCTCTTCTGCGCCGGTGTCGGCACGTACACCAATATCCTGTAGCTCTTTATGCAGGTCGTTAAGCAGCTCTTTCTTGGTGTCGAAGGAGCTTTTCAGGGAGGCCATTAGCTGGCTGAACTGGCTGAGCTGCTGGGCATGAGTGCGTAACGCCTCACGGGAACGGGTACGTTCGGCTTCGGCCTGTTCCAGTCGGCGACGCAGTTTTTCGTTCAGATCGCTGTTACCGTCCAGCATAGCGGCAGAGTCGGAATAGCTGAAGTGCGCGCGGCGCTGCACGACTTCTGTCAAAGCAAAGGCCTGCTGACGCGCATCGCGCTGGATCTGCTGCGCGTACTGATAGTCTTCTTTGAGCTGCTCAAACTGTTCCGGATCGCTTTGCAGGACCGAGGCAACCGCCTCCAGTTTTGCCAGCTGGCTGCCGTGCTGGTGAATAAAGCGTGCCGCTTCTTCGGCTTCCATCAGACGCTCGCGAATTTCATCGCAGCGGTCCGCCAGCGTTTCATCATTGAGCAGGCTAACGTGCGGCAGCAGGCGGTTGAGTTGTGCAACGCCCTCTTTTGCCAGGTCAAACTGCTGGCGCTGCTGCTGGTTATCATTTTCATGATTGTTGATAGCGCGTTCAATTTCGCCGCGGCGGGTATTGAGCTGACGAATTTCTTCTTCCGGATCTTCGTCAAACGCCACGCCAAGGTGCTGGCCGATAAAGCGGCTGAATGCCTGGTGCAGGCGCTGGGATTTCTGCACGTCGAAGGAAAGCGTGGCAAAACGTTCCGCCAGGGTTTCACGTTCCGCATGCAGATTTTCCAGGCGATTTTCACGGGCGGCGCGGCCAAACAGCGGCAGCTCCGGCAGCCGTGAATAGCGCCACTGGCGGTCGGCCGTTTTCACCAGCACAGCCGCGTCCATCTCTACCACGGTAAAGACGCTATCATCAAACGAGGACGGATCCCCTTCGATCAGGTACAGGTCTTCCGGGCAATCTTCCAGGCTTTCAAGCTGCTCGCGCACCAGCGATAAATCAGGTACCACGATAGCGTGACGAGATGGGCCATACAGCGCTGAGAAGTACGGCGCATCGTCGAGGCTGATGTCGTCATAAATCTCAGACAGCAGGACGCCACCAAAACGTTCGGCCAGCGCATTCAGACGCGAGTCTTCTGCCCCGCCCGGCTGGCTGAGACGCTCGATCTCTTCGTCGATGGCTCGCTTGCGGGCGCCGACTTCGTCACGTTCCACCGTAACATCGCGCTCGCGCTCCAGCAGCTGCTGCATGTATTCGGTCACATGCTGGCTGCTTTCGAATTCTTCGTTGCTCTGCTCGCAGAGCTGGTTGAGGCTGGTCTGCGCCGCAAGCCAGACCGGAGCACGCAGGGACAGACGTTTGATACGCGCCTGAATCTGTTCATGTTCCTGGCGCAGGGAAACGCGCTGTTCGCTGGCTTCGGCAACCCCCTGTTGCAGGGTGGCAATGCGTTCTTCCAGCTCTTCCTGCAACGCCTCAAGATCTTCAGGATCGAACTGTTTACCCTGGCGTTTACAAAACTCAGCCAGCAGACGCTCGGCCTCCTGCTGTTCGCGCAGGCGCTGTTCAAGCTCGTTAAGCCGCATACGCAGCGGCTGAACCTGCTCGGTCAGATGGCGCTGGTTGTTGCTGTCGCGCAGCAATTCACGCGCGGCTTCCCAGGCTTCGCTGCGGCTGACCGGACCGCTAATGGCCGTCACAAGCTGATAGGCATGCTCAAACTGGCTGTGCGCCGTTTGCGCCACGCTCATTTTTTGTTCCAGCGTCAGCAGTTTTTCCGTCGCTTCCTGCTCTTTGGCCTGGAAGGTTTCCAGCCATTCGTCCGCGCTGTCGGCGGTTAAATCCGGCAGATGGCAGACGGCGCGCGCGCGCTCCAGCGCCTGCAACGCCTGCTGGTACTGAATGGCTCGCGTTTGCTGCACGTCCAGCGCCTGCTGGTAGTCGGCAAGCTGGCTTTTCAGCTCGTCCACTTCCAGCTCTGCAGCTTCGGCGCGCGCTTCGTTTTCTTCCTGCTGCTCGCTGGCTTGTGCGACAATTTCGCTTTGCTCTTCAAGCCGCATTTGCAGCTCGTCAAGATCGGCTTCGTAACGTTCGATTTTTTCCTGCTGGCGGATAGCGGTCTGCACCAGATTCAGGTGGTCGCTGGCTGCCTGATAATCCGTTTCCAGGTCGCCTTCCGCCCCGCTGTGTTCGGCAAGCTCACGCGCCATATCAACGTGTTTGAACTGCTCCGCAGCCAGCTGTTTGCGGCTGATGTGCAGTTCGCGACGGAATTCGAGCGCTTTATCCAGATGAATGCGCCGTTCGTTGGCGTGACGCATGTAGTCCGCCGCGACATAGTCAGTGGCTTCGGAAATAAGATGCTTAAACAGATCGCGGTCAGACTGCGTCACGCGAATCGCTTCCAGCGTCATGCGGTTTTCACGCAGCGCGGCTTCCATATCCTGGAACGCTTTACGCACCCCGCCGTTTTCCGGCAGCAGGTAGTCACGCAGCGAGCGGGTGATGGCGCTGGAGATCCCGCCGTAGAGCGAAGCTTCGATCAGACGATAATATTTACTGCGGTCCGAGGCGCTGCGCAGGCGACGCGCCACGATGCCCAGATCGAACATCAGAGAGTGATAGTCGGTAATGGAGTTGAACTGCTTAAACTGAACGCCTTCGATGGCCTCCACTTTATCTTTCAGCTCCTGCAGGCTCAACACGCGGGCCTGGCGCTCGTTCAGCGTTTCGGTCAGCAGCTGCGTAGGCTGAATCGAAGTCGGCAGCCCCTGGATTGCAAACGGCTTGATGTCCACTTTACGGTCGCGGCCTGCTACCTGTTGCAGACGGACACCCACCACGACACGCTGGTGACGGGAGTTGATCACGTCGAGGGTGGAATAACAAACGCCTGCCTTCAGCTTACCGTGCAAGCCTTTGTCGCGTGAGCCGGACGTGGCCCCAGCTTCGGTCGTGTTACGGAAGTGCAGCAGCGTTAAATCCGGGATAAGAGCCGTAACGAAGGCCGCCATGGTCGTTGATTTACCGGCACCGTTACCGCCCGAAAGCGTAGTCACCAGCTCATCCAGGTCAAAAGTACGCGCGAAGAAACCGTTCCAGTTAATCAGCGTTAGCGAGCGAAATTTTCCGCGTTCAATCATTCCTGTTCATCCTCCGCGTTATCCTGGGTATTCTGTGGCTCATCCGTTTCGTCGTTCAGCTGCAGGCGGGTTTCCACCGGCATAGCCTCACCGTCGCGGATCATGCGCAGCTGCGCTTCGCGCGGGTCGTCACCGGTACGCACATCAGCACCGAAGCGGAATACCGATTCAGTGATGCGGAACTTGCTGCTGTCGTGACCCATAAACCAAATCATCCCGAGGCGGCGCAGACGCGTCAGCGAAGAGCGCACTTTTTCCTGTAGCTTTTGTCTGTCGACATCCGAGCCGGTGGAACGGTTGTTGACCAGTTTCAGCAGCTTGCTTTCGTCCGCCAGCGTCAACAGCTCGTCATACAGCTCCTGCTGCGTGAAGATACCTTCGTTCGCCAGGCGTTCCGGGCTGAGATAGAGGTAGCAGAGAATTTTACCCACCATCATGTCCAGCTCGGACAGAACCGAACGAGGGATCAGCGTGGTGGAGCGCGGTCGCAGATAGAAGAAACCTTCTGGCGCGCGGATCAATTCGACGTTATAGCGGGTATAAAACTCTTCCAGCTCGTCCTGAAAATCCATCAGGAAAGCGTGATTATCCAGTTCATCCAGCCCGACGTGTCGTCCGGCGCGAAGCTGGCTGTCGAGCGCCGGAAAGAGCGGATTAACCAACGCCTGTGCCAGTTTAACCGGCATCACTTTTTCAATATTTGTTGATGACATGCGCCTGTACCTTGGCCCCGTAATCGTTAATTGGCTGCCACTGAGGCGGCAAGCCGGTAAAGTCTGCTTCAGCCACACCGAGGCGTACCGCCTGGTCGACCACGATTCGTGCCACATCAAAATGACGGGCGCGCGGATACTGGGTGAGATACTCTTTCATCACCACGCCCAAATCTAATGGCACCTGTCTGGTTTTGTAGCTCTGCAATGCCGCTTCTATCAGAAGCGCCAGCTGTTCGCGAATTTCATTGAACTCTTCGAACTCCAGATCTGTCGGCAGCTCCCCTGTCACCTCTTCGTCACGCAACGTCATTTCTTCATCACGCATATCGAGAAGGCGGTCGGCGCTGGCATAGGTCAGCGCCCAGGGGGCATCGAAATAGTTTTGCACCGAAACACGTAAACGCTGGGCAAAGACACGATTTTTATCCATGTCGATAGCGGTACGGATGAATTTATGGACGTGACGATCGTAGCCAATCCACAGATCGATAGCCTGCTGGCCCCAGCTGGTAATGCGGTCAAGTTTGCTTTGCAGATCGAACACCAGACGGTCGATAAAGTGCAGATCGTCGCGCCCCAGGGTCGCATCCTGAATGCGCAGTAAGTTCGCCTGCAGCTTATCCCCTGCGGCTTCCAGGGTGTCCTGCAATTCTCGCAGCGTGCCGGAGGTTTCAGACAGCAGCAGTTCGCAGCTGGAGATCGCCGCACGCCAGTCTTTATTAAGCAACTGAGCGATGTCGTCTTTCACCTGCTGCTGCTGCTCATCCATGATGCGCTGGGTGAGGTCGATACTGTCAAAGATCTCCGCAACGGAGTACTTAAGCGGCGCAAACACGTTGCGATGCCAGTGGAATTCATCGCCGTTTTCGTCGGCGGCGTCGGCGGCCCGTTTAAGCTCCCCGGCGACGATAGAAAGCTGCATAGATAAACGCAGCGTCGAGAACTCGCGCTGGCGAATATAGTAGTCGGTAATGCCAATCCCCAGCGGCGTGAGGCGGTAGATTGAATTCCCTTCATGGATTTCACTGGTAAAGCGGTTGAGCAGACGCTGACGCACCATATCGTTGATGGCGTTGTTGGCGCGGACGTTGATGGTTTCGGTGGTTTGCTCGAAACCTTCGCTCACGTGGCGGAAAGCATCCACCAGCTCCCCTTCACTCAGCTCGCCATCCAGCCTTTCGCCGTTCAGCGTGGCAATCGCCAGCAGGAACGTCAGGCGCTCGGTTGGCAGCGAGATCGAGAAATCATTTTTCCTGGCCCAGGCAACCAGTTCAGGCACTGTCTGGGAAACATCACTCATAATTTTTCCTTGGCTCAAGCGGCTTGATGGCTGTCACGTGGATATAGCGGCCGAGGCTCACAAATGGCTCCTGGCGGCAATAACGCGTCTCAAGTGCCAGCAGATCGTCAAAACCATCGCGTTGTTTTTGCTTGTCGCGCAGGTAATCATGGAATACCCGCACACCGGTTTTCCCGGTAATGTGCCAGCCAATTTGCTCCAGCCAGTGGTACACCTGTTCTGGCTGCAGCGGATTGTCAGGCGAAAGCGTTTTCCGCTTGTTTTTTTTCATGCCCTGAAGCACGTATTCAAAATTGCCGACGAACATATTACGCATCAGCAGGCCGTTAGCATTGTAGAACATCAGCGACAATGCGCCGCCCGGCGCCAGGCAATCCCAAAGAGATTTCAGCACCGCCTGCGGGTCGACCACCCATTCCAGCACAGCATGAAACAATATCAGATCGGCCGGGCTTTCCAAATGTCGCCCCATGTCCTGAGCAGAGGAATGTACAAAATGCATGTTCTCGCTCACACCTTTTTCGACGGCCATCGCTCTGGCGCGTACGATCATTTCGGCGGAAACATCGCACAGGACGACATCATGGCCAAGCTCGGCCATACGGCAGGCGGTTTGTCCCTCTCCGCCGCCGGCATCCAGTACCCGCAGCTTTGCCGGGAGAGTGCTGAGCAAGGCATCAAGATCCTGCCACAGGATAGCCTGACGCAGCAGGCCTTTGGTCGTACCATAGATGTTGCGTGAGAACTTCTCGGCAATGTCATCAAAATTGCGGTCACGCACGGGTACTACTCCACGGCTTTAGGGCTCAGTCTTTCAAAACCGCTATTTTGGCACAGCTTGCAGGAGAATGAACCTGGCTGGTGTAATATCACCAGCGTTTACCTGCCGTATGGTTAAAAAAGGACCCGGAATTCATGCTTTTTATCCTGAAAAAATTTATCGGGGGCCTGTTACTGCCTCTGCCTTTTTTGCTGTTGGTCATTGGCGTGGCGATTTTGCTGCTGTGGTTCAGCCGCTGGCAAAAAACGGCAAAAGCGTTGCTTACCGCCGGTTGGTTAGTTTTGCTGCTGCTCAGCCTTCAGCCGGTTGCCGATCGGATGCTTAAACCCATAGAAGAAACTTACCCGACCTGGCGCGGAAGCCAACCCGTGAAGTACATTGTGGTGCTGGGCGGAGGTTATACGTGGAACCCCGACTGGGCGCCGAGTTCAAATCTTATCAGTAACAGCCTGCCTCGGGTAACTGAAGGGCTACGTCTGCGCCAGGAAAACCCCGGCGCTAAACTTATTTTCACCGGCGCAAGAGCGATAACCAATCCTGTCAGTACCGCCGAGGCGGGCGCGCGAGTGGCAGAAAGCCTGGGGGTTCCTCGCTCTGATATCATCACGCTGGATACCCCGAAAGATACGGAGGAAGAAGCCGCTGCCGTCGCTAAAGCTATCGGCCAGCAACCTTTCCTGCTGGTGACTTCCGCCTCGCATTTACCGCGGGCAATGATATTTTTCCGTCACGCGGGCCTGAACCCTCTGCCTGCCCCCGCCAACCAACTGGCGATAGCCTCCCCGCTTAATCCCTGGGAGCGGATCATGCCTTCTCCGCTGTGGCTGATGCACAGCGACAGGGTTAGCTACGAAACGCTGGGGCGCATCTGGCAGTGGCTTAAAGGCCCGTCAGGCAATCCACGGGAGTAGCCCTTTCGTCGCCGCGTCAAAGGCGGGCCGGTTCAGGCGGCCCGTCTGCACCAGCACCGCTACCGCATCCCACAGCACGTAGAGCCAGCGGCGCCACAGGAAAGATTCTGACACCGGCGCTCGTTGCAGATAGTGCCAGAACAGGCTTTCTGCCTGCCCTTCCTCGTAGAGGCGGAAGAGCTCATACTCTCTGGGCGCCCAAAGCACAACACCCGGGTTGAGCATCGCCAGCAGCTGATCGCTTTTGCCGTCTTTAAGCATGCAGCCAAGCGCGAAATTACCATGAATGAGTACGCAGTTGTCGTTAAACCCCTCAAACATGCGCGGCAGGCATTCACGAGAACGGAACAAAATATGCCAGTCCTGCATGGTCAGCCCGGTATTCTTAAACTGGTTTAACGTGTGCCACAGCATTTCAACCCGCTGACGATACCAGGAGGGCCAGATGTTTTCCTGCGTGCTGTCAACGCTGCCTACGCAGCCTCCGCTGTCGACGCGATGCCAGGAGAGCAGCCCTTCGACAATCTGATCTTTGAGCTGCTCCCAGCTGGCTGGCGTGCGGGTGGGTGCCTCGACGGAGACGCCGCGTAAACGTTCCATCAGCAGGATGTCCGGGCCGGGCGTTTCGTCATGCGTTACGATGCCGTAAACCACGGGCAGACGGACGGTACCTGAGCGGGCCAGCATCGACATCTTGCAGGCCAGCTGTGCCGCCACCCCCGGCGAGTTATAGCTTTTGGCCAGCAGCGGCATGGCATTCCCTTCGCTATCGTACAAAGACCAGACCGCGGTATCCCGCTGTTCGCTGACGCACTCGACACGGCTTAGCTTTTCCCCCAAAAGGTGGCTTAATTCCTTACGCAGCAATTCCATAACCCGTTACCCCTTATGAACACTGGTCTTAATGCATAATGAGCGTGCTTTTTCAGGATGACATTTGCTCAGATCAAACTGTGTTCAGATAATAAAAAACCGGCAGGCAGCCGGTTTTTTTACAGTGCGAGGGAAAAGAGGAAGTTAGCGCATCGCGATACGCACGCGCTCCAGATCTTCTGGCGTATCCACACCGATGCTCGGGATCTCTTTTGCGACGGCGACGTGAATCTTTTCGCCATTCCACAGCACGCGCAGCTGCTCGAGCATTTCTATTTGTTCAAGCTGGCTTGGCTCCCAGCTGATATAGCGGCGGATGAATCCCGCACGATAGCCGTAAATGCCGATGTGCCGCAGGAAAGTATCACCAATCTTTTCGCGGGATTCGGCGAAACGGTCACGGTCCCAGGGGATGGTCGCTCTCGAGAAGTACAGCGCGTAGCCCTGCGCATCCATCACCACTTTAACCGCGTTCGGGTTAAAGGCTTCTTCGGCTGAGTCGATGGGTACCGCAAGCGTTGCCATCCCGGCCTGGCTGTTTGCCAGGTTTTCAGCAACCTGGCGAATAATGACCGGTGGGATCATCGGTTCATCGCCCTGTACATTCACGATGACCGTCTCATCGCTGAAGCCACATTTTTCGATGACTTCTGCCAGACGCTCGGTGCCGGACTGATGATCGGGGCGGGTCATGCACACTTCGCCCCCCGCCGCTTCTACCGCGCGCGCCACGTCCTGGTGATCTGTTGCCACAATAATACGTTCAGCCCCGGATTCACGGGCGCGCTCGAGAACATGCACGACCATCGGTTTGCCGTTGATATCTTTTAACGGCTTGCCCGGCAAACGCGTGGACGCATAGCGAGCAGGAATAATGGCCACAAAACTCATGGATTAGTCTCATCCAGTGTCAAAGTGCGGGCTTCGGTTTCCAGCAGGACGGGGATACCGTCGCGGAATGGGAAGGCCAGACCATCAGGTTTGCAGATAAGCTCCTGCTTCTCCTGGTTATAATAGAGCTTGCCGTTACAGACCGGGCAGGCAATGATTTCAAGTAAACGATGATCCATAGTCACTCCAGAATGGGCGCCATCAAGGGCGTCAGAATAGCATAACTGTTTAGCCTGCCGGGGGAATTTCCCAGCCGGTTCCCCAGGATAAAGCAAGCTGAGCGGGAATATTGCCCAGCCTGATTCGCGCGGCGCCCTGCCACCGAGCAAATTCGCTTAATGCACCCTGCAGGCCATCACGAAGAGATTTTGCTGCCTTTACGCCCTCTTGCAGATGCAGGCTGATAACCTCAAGCTCGCCCTGTTTACGGTGCATTTTGGCATCCATTCTCCCGACCAGCGCCCCCTGATGCAGCAAAGGCAGAACAAAATAGCCGTATTTTCTTTTCTCCGCCGGGGTGTAACATTCCAGGCGGTAAGAAAAATCAAACAGCGCCTCCGCCCGTTTGCGATCCCATACCACGGGGTCGAAAGGTGAAAGCACAGCGCTGTGGGTGGCGTTCAGCTTGTTTTTCTGCGCGCGGGGCAACAAAGACATCAGCGAATGATGTAGCCACATCTCACCCAGGGTTTCAACCTGAACGGGAATGACTTTTCCCTGCTTCTCCCACTCGGCGATGACCGACTTCACGGGGACTTTGCGCAAACGATAATAATCAGCCAGCCACTCGGGCCGGAAAATCCCCAGGCTGCGGGCGCTGTTTTCCAGCATTTTGCCTTCCGCCTCCGTCTGCCGGATAAGATGCAGCTCATCGTTCCAGTCCGGCATCACTCGCGCCGTAAGATCGTAAACTCGCTGAAAATTGCGGCGCTCCGTGACCATTACCTGACCGGATGTAAAAAGGCCTTCAAGGTGTTTTTTATGTGGTTTCCATGCCCACCAGCCGCCTGCACCTTGACGAGGATGCTCAAAATCAGCCGAGCGTACCGGCCCTTTTTCCGCGATATAAGCCAGCAGCCGATCGATTTCTTCCGCATGTTCTGCCATCCAGTCCGGCTTATATTTCCAGCCCATATTTTCCGGCTGGAGCATTCTGTGGCGCACCAGCGCGAAATCCTCTTTCGGCAAAAAACAGGCTTCGTGCGCCCAGTATTCGATAAGCTCCCCGCGCGCTAAAGCTTTATCCAGCCAGTCGGAGGGGTAATGACCAAGGCGACTAAACAGCACCAGATAGGGGCTGCGGGCGACGATATTGATGGTATCAATTTGCAGAAGCGACATCTGAGCAATAGTCGCCGTAATATCCGCCGCGCGGGCGCGTCGACGGGGTTTTTGCAACAGCCCCTGAGCGGCAAGATGAAGATGTCGGGCAGCACGTAGAGTCAGATACGTTAAGGACATGGCATTTTCCTGTCTTCAACATCCAGGACTGGCTGCAACTATGCTTTCACCAGCGCAACCAGTGTTTGCAGCAGCGCTTCAGCCTGCGGTTGGGCAAGGTGGGCATCAACGGGCAGATACCACCAGTTAGTATGACCTTCTGCAAACGCACGGCACTTCACGGCATCTTTTTCCGTCATCAGTAGCGTCTGCTCTTTTTGCACCAGCTTATCCACATCAGGCTCGGTCAGCGCCTGGTGATCGGCAAGGCTTACCGTAGTAACAGGGATAACGCCACACTGTCGTAAGGTGGCAAAAAAACGCGGAGGGTGGCCGATTCCCGCCATGGCGACAACACTCTGCAAAGCCTGTACGGGACGGCGTTCGCCCGTGAGAAGGTTCACCGCCTCGCCCGGTTGCAGGCGCATAGCAATTTCTCCTGCCTGAGCTTCTCCGCCGTTGGTAATCACCGCATCAACGGAGTTTAGTCGATCGGCACGTTCACGCATTGGCCCCGCAGGGAGCCACCAGCCGTTGCCAAACCGACGAACACCATCCACCACGACGATTTCTTTGTCGCGTCCCAGGGCGTAATGCTGAAGCCCGTCATCGGTAATGATGAGCTGAGGCCGGGCATGTTCAAGCAGTGCTTTCACCGCGGCACTGCGTTCGGGTGCCACGGCCACGGGCGCAGCGGTGCGCTGATAAATGAGCACGGGCTCATCTCCAGCCTGCGCAGTCGTCGTTTCCGGCGTGAGCATCAGAGGGTAACGATCAGCCTTGCCGCCATAGCCCCGGGAAACGACCCCAACCCGGATACCACGCTGTTGCAGCTGTTCAACAAGCCAGATGACCACCGGCGTCTTGCCATTGCCCCCGGCCGTAAGATTACCCACGACCACGACAGGCACCGGCGAACGCCAGGTTTTACGCAGGCCCAGACGGTAGGACAGACGAATCATGCCGCTCACCAGACCATACAGCCAGGCAAGCGGCAGCAGCAGCAGGTAGAGAGGTGATTTCCCCGACCAGATGCGTTCTATCATTCGCCGAACTGCATTTTGTGCAACTGAGCATACACGCCGCGATGCGCGATAAGTTCAGCGTGAGGGCCGCGCTCCACAATGCGACCATCTTCCACCACGACGATTTCGTCTGCCTGCTCGATAGTGGACAGGCGGTGCGCGATGACCAGAGAAGTGCGGTTTTTCTGCAGCTCGTCCAGCGCCGCCTGGATGGCACGTTCAGATTCGGTATCCAGGGCGGACGTCGCCTCATCAAGAATCAGGATTGGGCTGTCGCGCAGAAGCGCACGGGCAATGGCGATACGCTGGCGCTGACCACCGGAAAGCAGCACGCCATTCTCACCGATGACGGTATCCAGGCCGTTGTCCATTTTATTGATGAAGTCCATCGCGTACGCCATGGTAGCCGCCTTTTCAATATCTTCGCGGCTGTACTGTTCAGTACGGGCATAGGCAATGTTATTGGCAATGGTATCGTTAAACAGATGCACGTTCTGTGAAACCAGCGCCACCTGATTGCGCAGCGAAGACAGCGTATATTCACGGATGTCTACGCCGTCGATCATAATGCTGCCCTGCTCAATATCGTAGAAGCGGGTAATCAGGCTGGCAATGGTGGACTTACCGGAGCCAGAACGCCCTACCAGCGCGACCATTTTACCCGCTGGAATGGTCAGGCTGATGTCGCGCAACGCAGGAATTTCGCGGCCAGGATAGGTAAAGGTCACATCTTTAAATTCAAGATCGCCCTTCGCACGTTCAATTGTCTTTTTGCCTTCGTCTTTTTCCTGTTCGGAATCAAGAATCGAGAACAGCGTCTGGCAAGCTGCCATCCCGCGCTGGAACTGTGCATTGACGTTAGTTAAGGATTTCAACGGACGCATCAGGGCAATCATCGAGGAGAACACCACGGTGATGGTCCCCGCAGTCAGCGTTTCCATCACGCTAGGGAAACTTGCGGCATACAGCACAAAGGCCAGCGCCAGAGAAGCAATCAGCTGAATGATGGGGTCGGAAATGGAAGAGGCAGAGACCAGCTTCATGCCCTGGTGGCGCATGCGATTACTGACTTTATTAAAGCGCTCAGTTTCCACGTGCTGGCCACCAAAAATCAGCACTTCTTTATGCCCTTTCAGCATTTGTTCCGCGCTGGTCGTGACCTGTCCCATGGTGTTCTGCATGTTCTTACTGATATTACGGAAGCGTTTAGAAACCATGCGAATAGCAAAGGAGACAATGGGCGCCAGCACAATCAGAATCAAGGACAGCTGCCAGCTGTACCAGAACATCAGCACAAAGAGGCCAATGATCGACGCGCCTTCACGGACGACCGTAATCAGCGCGCTGGAAGAAGAAGAGGCTACCTGCTCGGAGTCGTAGGTAATGCGGGAAAGCAAAGTCCCCGTCGACTGCTGATCGAAGAAGGCAACGGGCATCCCCATCATATGGCTGAACAGGCGGCGGCGCATGTTCATCACCACCTGCCCAGATACCCAGGAGATACAGTAGCTTGAAACATAGCTTGTGATACCACGCATCACCATCAGCCCGATGACGACCAGCGGCATCCATAACAAAACGGACTTATCCGTTTTACCAAAACCATCATCCAGTAACGGTTTGAGCAGCGATAGCATAAATGTATCGCTGGCTGCGTTGAGAATTAACGCAACCCCAGCCACGATCAGACCTGCTTTGAAAGGAGCAATCATCGGCCAAAGGCGGCGGAAGGTCTGTACTGTGGAGAGATCTTTATCGTTATGCATTCAATAAACCAGCATGTGATGAAATAGCCGCATATTCTACCCATTATCCTTGCCCACGCCAAACCACTGATGATACCAACGGGGTAATATTTGTTCTCTGAAGCCATTGATTTGCCATTTATCACTATTTATTCGAATAGTGATTTGCCCGGAGTGTGCGGTGTCGTACCAGACATAGCCTTGTTTCCGATAGCGTTCGATAACCTTTACCGAGGGAAGTCGCCACGCGTTATAACGAGAAGCCGAGGCCAGAGCCGCCTTGCCCGACACCGCGCGCAGGAGAGGCGCGCCGGAAGATGTGCGGCTGCCGTGATGGGGAACCTGAATAATATCTGCCTGTAATCCCCCCATCAGACTTCTGAGCATAGCCCGTTCCGCTGGCGCTTCCACATCCCCGGTCAACAGTATTTTAATATTCCCGTCGCTGACCATCACCACACAGGAGCCGTTATTACCCGGCGCCCGGTGTTCTGCCGGTGGCCACAACACAGTGAAATCCAGCCCCTGCCATTGCCATTTGTCGCCGGCAAAGCAGGACTGATGGTTTACCCAGCGCAGCGGGCTGCGCACCGGCAGCGACGGCCAGGTTTTGAGCAGGCTGTTCAGCCCGCCGCGGTGATCCAGGTGTTCGTGACTGATAACGATGGCTTCCGGCTCAAGATGATGCCAGCGTAGCCAGGGAATAATGACTTGCCTTGCGCTGTCACCGCCAGGCCAGGCGCCTCCCGTGTCGTAAAACAGCACTTTGCCATGGCGGATAAGAGCCATAGCCAGGCCATGCCCGATATCCAGCATGGTGATTTCCCATGTCCGATCGTCTTTTTTTTCGGGCAGACGCAGGCTGCACACCAGCAGAGCCACTATCAGCACACCGACAGAACACGGAGAGGTTCGCCACAGCCGCAGGCGAAAGATCCCGATACTTGCCCAGCCAATAAAGCTCAGTGCCCGAAAGCGTTTGTCCAGTTCAAGCCAGCCTCCGGGAAGCAGCTTGAGGAAAACAAACAGCTGCCCCAGCAAGAAATCCACCAGCCACCACAGGTGTTCGCCCAGCCAGGGGACTGCCGTCACTAACAGGCCGCTAAAAATTAACGGCATGATAATAAAAGAGACGACAGGCACCGCCAGCAGGTTGGCTGGCAGAGCATTCAGACTGATGCCGTGAAAGATAAAGACCTGCAGAGGCAACAGCAGCAGCGTGATACCCACCTGCAAATGCAACAGGCCGATCGGAAGGCGATACCATGCCCCCCTACGCGCGAAAGACGGCGGCAGGGGCACCCACTGATACCAGAAAATTAATGCGGCAACGGCAAGGACGGAGAGCCAGAAACTGTCTGACAACACGCTTAACGGGTCATAAAGCAAGATACCGGCAATACAGCCAGCCCAGACCTCCCAGGCCGTCCATTGTCTTCCACTCAGGCGCAGCGCAACCCAGAGGCTCAGCCCCAGAAATGCGCGTTGCGCCGGAGGATTTGCCCCTGCAAGCCAGGTGGCAATCCCGGCCGTGAATAAACTCGCCAACAAAGGCAGCCGAAAGTGAATGCGATGAGCCGGAAGCAACCCTTGCAGTAAACGCGCCAGCAGCCAGCCGGCACCTGCCGCCAGCGAAATATGCAATCCTGAAATCGCCACCAGATGCGCCGTCCCGGTTTGCCGCAGGCTGTCTTTGACCTCGTCCTTCATAAAGGTGCGTTCACCGAAGCCTAAAGCCAGGATAATGCCCTGCAGGCTTAGGGAGTGGGTGGCAGATCTTACCGTGGTCAGCCACCTGCCACGCAAGGAACAACGTTCATTGAGTCGTTTCGCCGCGACCGCCCGCCCCCGGAACGGCTGATGCTGTGCCAGCGCATAGCGCTGGCTATCGAACCCGCCCTCATTGAGCTGGCCGTGGACCGGCTGCAGGCGCAGCGTCATCAGCCATTTCTGACCGGGGCAGACGGGTTCGGGTAGCCGGGTACCGCGCAAAACAACGCCAACCGGGGGAAAGATATAGCGATCTCCCCTCTTGACCAGCTCCAGCTCATGATTTTTTTCACCGTCGGTACGCGTTATGACAGCTTCGACGACAAGAGGGTTTTGTGTCCATTCCGCAAAGGGGTGCAGGCTTTCCTGGCCGGCAAGCATCCCCCAGCAGCAGCACACTATAGCCGTCGCCAGATAACGCGCTACGCAAAAAGGCAAAGCCGCAAAGCATAGCCCCGCCAGCAGCAAAGCAATAATAGTGGCCAGTTCGGGAAGAGTTGCCAGCCAGAGCAGCGGCAGGATCCCTGCGATAGCGCTCAGGCAAAAACCGGGTAAAGTCATCACAGCGACCTCCTTGTTAAAGACAGTGTGATGTTTCACCGACGCAGCGTCATGCGCCATATGTTGTTTTTACGCGCCGCTTTCCAGCGTCTTTCAGGAGGCAGGCATATTTTCAGCGCAAAACCCGAGCAGGGTCGCAATAGCGACTTTCAGCCATAAAAAAACGGCACCCGAGGGTACCGTTTTTAACAGTTAAATCCGTAGACTTAATTGCCGTAAATATTGGCGCGGTCACGCAGCTCTTTACCTGGCTTGAAGTGTGGAACGTACTTGCCTTCCAGATCCACTTTGTCGCCGGTTTTAGGGTTACGTCCGGTGCGAGGAGCGCGATAGTGTAATGAGAAGCTGCCGAAACCCCGGATTTCAATACGCTCGCCAAGGGCTAGCGTAGAGGCCATATGTTCCAACATCTCTTTAACTGCATCTTCCACAGCTTTAGCGGGAATGTGAGATTGCTGGGTTGCAAGTCTTTCTATCAATTCTGACTTGGTCATGATTCCTCCGGTTTCCTTTCAGGAAAATTAGCTTACAGCTATCAATCGAACAAGGGCGGCCGTAGCCGCCCTGATTTAGCGCTCGGACGATTACTCGCCTTTAGCTGCTTTGAATGCTTCAGCCATTGCGTTAGAGAAGTTGCCTTCTTCCTGTTTGTTGTTAACAGTCGCAATTGCATCTTTCTCGTCAGCTTCGTCTTTAGCACGAACAGACAGGCTTACAACACGGTTTTTACGATCGACGCCGGTGAATTTAGCTTCAACATCGTCGCCAACGCTCAGAACCAGAGTTGCATCTTCAACGCGGTCACGGGAAGCTTCAGAAGCACGCAGGTAGCCTTCTACGCCATCTGCTAATTCAACTGTAGCACCTTTCGCGTCAACTGCCGTTACTTTACCAGTAACGATAGTGCCTTTCTTGTTCAGCGCAACGTAGTTGTTGAACGGATCTTCTGCGAGTTGTTTAACACCCAGGGAGATACGCTCGCGCTCTGCGTCAACCTGCAGAACCACAGCTGCGATTTCGTCGCCTTTTTTGTATTCACGTACTGCTTCTTCGCCTGCAACGTTCCAGGAGATGTCAGACAGGTGAACCAGGCCGTCGATGCCGCCGTCCAGGCCGATGAAGATACCGAAGTCAGTGATAGACTTGATTTTACCTTCAACGCGGTCGCCTTTGTTGTGGGTCTCAGCGAACTGCTGCCATGGGTTGTTTTTGCACTGTTTCAGGCCCAGGGAGATACGACGACGTTCTTCGTCGATATCCAGAACCATGACTTCCACTACATCACCAACGTTAACAACTTTGGATGGGTGGATGTTTTTGTTGGTCCAGTCCATTTCGGAAACGTGCACCAGGCCTTCAACGCCTTCTTCGATTTCAACGAAGCAGCCGTAGTCGGTCAGGTTGGTCACGCGGCCAGTCAGACGAGTGCCTTCCGGGTAACGCTTAGCGATAGCTACCCATGGATCTTCGCCCAGCTGTTTCAGGCCCAGGGAAACACGGGTACGCTCGCGGTCGAACTTCAGCACTTTAACAGTGATTTCGTCGCCAACGTTCACGATTTCGCTTGGATGCTTAACGCGTTTCCACGCCATGTCAGTGATGTGCAGCAGGCCATCAACGCCGCCCAGATCAACGAATGCACCGTAGTCAGTGAGGTTCTTAACGATACCTTTAACTTCCATGCCTTCCTGCAGGTTTTCCAGCAGCTGATCGCGTTCTGCGCTGTTTTCAGATTCGATAACAGCACGGCGAGAAACAACAACGTTGTTACGTTTCTGGTCAAGCTTGATTACTTTGAACTCAAGCTCTTTGCCTTCGAGGTGCAGAGTGTCGCGAACCGGACGAACGTCAACCAGGGAACCTGGCAGGAACGCGCGAATACCGTTCAGCTCAACAGTGAAGCCACCTTTAACTTTACCGTTGATAACACCGACCACAGTTTCAGCTTCTTCGTAAGCTTTTTCCAGCGTGATCCAGGCTTCGTGACGCTTAGCTTTCTCACGGGACAGCAGAGTTTCACCGAAGCCATCTTCAACCGCGTCCAGTGCAACATCAACTTCGTCGCCAACCTGGATTTCCAGTTCGCCAGCAGCGTTTTTGAATTGCTCAGCCGGAATGGCAGACTCAGATTTCAGACCGGCGTCAACCAGTACTACGTCTTTGTCGATAGCAACAACAACGCCACGAACGATGGAACCCGGGCGGGTTTCGATTGTTTTCAGGGATTCTTCAAAGAGTTGAGCGAAAGATTCAGTCATGTTGTTAATCTTCAAGGTTCTTTAGTTTAACGTCCATTTAGCATCCCGCCGAATGGGGTTGTTTCACATACCCCGCCATTGGCTCCATGCCGACAGGGTTCTTATTACAGGGGGCAAATTTTACCCGATCTGCAGTGATATCGCCATGGCAATATCATGACAAATATGACAAAAGCGCAGCGGCACTCAATTCAGTGCGATGACTGCGCGAGGACTTCACGTGCATAAGCCAATGCTTTTTCGATAACTTCGTCTATCGACATGCTGGTTGAATCCAGCACTAAAGCATCCGCCGCAGGGACTAACGGCGCCACTGGCCGGTTACGATCGCGATCGTCGCGCTCTTTTATTTCGGCCAAAAGGCGTTCAAAGTTAACATCAATGCCCTTTTCCTGCAACTGAAGCATTCGCCTGCGTGCACGTTCCTCAGACGAGGCGTCGAGGAAGATTTTTACCGGTGCGTCCGGGAAGACTACGGTCCCCATGTCTCGTCCGTCCGCAATAAGGCCGGGCGCTTCACGAAACGCACGCTGACGACGCAGTAGAGCTTCGCGAACGCGAGGAAAAGCGGCGATCTGTGACGCAGCATTAGCGACTTCCTGAGTACGAATTTCTCCGCTCACATCTTCGCCTTCCAGAATGACTTCCAGATTGCCTCCGGTGGCGACAAAGCGCACGTCGAGGTGAGCTGCCAGGGGGACCAGTGCTTCTTCAGAAGCCACGTCGACCTGGTGATGGAGCGCTGCTAAAGCCAGCACGCGATAGATTGCGCCGGAGTCCAGCAGATGCCACTGCAACGCCTCTGCCATAGCCTTACAGAGCGTGCCTTTACCTGCACCGCTTGGGCCATCAATAGTTATTACCGGGGCGGTTACCGTCATCTTTTTCTCCTTCTCGCAGGAATGCGGGCCTGAAATGTGAACGCGCGCATTATACGCGGCAACCCGCCGGACCGTTATCTTTCCTGTTAAATATCGTTATGAATCAGGCTGAGTGTAGAAGAATTGCGCAACTTGCGTGGTATGTAAACGCGTAAAAGTGCGCTGGGGAGAAAACCGCATCAAATGATGCGGTTAGAAGAGGTCAGCCTCAGGCCAGGGTGCTGATGCCCGCCAGCTGCTCGAAATAGTCAGGGAAGGTTTTCGCGGTGCATTTGGGATCAAGGATAGTGACCGGGGTATCGGACAGCGCCACCAGCGAGAAACACATAGCCATGCGGTGATCGTTATAGGTCCCGATTTCCGCAAACTGAAGCTTCGCAGGCGGAGTGACGGTGATGTAGTCTTCGCCCTCTTTGACTTCCGCCCCCACTTTGCGCAGCTCAGTGGCCATTGCTGACAGACGGTCTGTTTCTTTCACGCGCCAGTTATAGATATTGCGCAACGTGGTGGTGCCTTTGGCAAACAGCGCAGCCGTGGCGATGGTCATCGCCGCATCGGGGATATGGTTCATGTCCATGTCGACCGCGTTGAGTTCACCGCGCTGGCAGGAGATAAAATCCTCGCCCCAGGTAATTTTTGCGCCCATTTTTTCCAGCACGTCGGCAAAGCGAATATCACCCTGCACGCTGTTGCGGCCGATGCCGGTGACTTTTACCGTGCCGCCTTTAATCGCACCTGCTGCCAGGAAATAGGATGCTGAAGACGCATCGCCTTCTACCAGATAAGCACCAGGAGACTGGTACTGCTGGCCGCCGCGGATAACAAAGCTGCGGTAATCGCGATTTTCTACCTCAACGCCGAAGGTGTTCATCAGGTGCAACGTGATGTCGATATAAGGTTTGGAGACCAGCTCACCTTTGATGGTGATTTCAGAATCCTTGTCTGCCAGAGGGGCGGTCATCAGCAATGCCGTCAGGAACTGACTTGATACGCTGCCGTCCACGGCAATCTGTCCACCACTAAACCCCCCACGTAAGCGTACAGGCGGATAGTTTTCCTGCTCAAGGTAGTCGATTTGTGCGCCGCCCTGGCGCAGGGCATCCACCAGGTGTCCAATAGGGCGCTCTTTCATGCGCGGCTCGCCCGTCAGAACGATATTGTTGTGGCCCAGGCATAAAGCTGCCGCCAGCGGACGCATGGCCGTGCCTGCATTTCCCAGGAAAAGCTCCAGCTCGCCTGACGCTTGCAACGCCCCGCCGCCCCCCACGACTTCACAGCGCGTGCGATCGGCTGAAAGTGTGTAGCTTACGCCCAGCGTGTTAAGCGCATTGAGCATATGACGAACATCATCGCTGTCGAGCAGGTTGGTCAGTACAGTCGTGCCCTGCGCCAGTGCGGCAAGCAGCAAAGCACGGTTAGAGACACTTTTTGAACCGGGGAGATTAATGGTGCCGTCAACAAGCGCGATGGGGTGTAACGTCAGGGATTCCAGCATGAAAAAGTACTCTCAAATCTAACAGAATAAAAACCCCACGGACCGGCCGCGGGGAGAATAACGGCGTGCGGCGGATTAACCGTGGCGACGTTCGAAGCTCACCATAAAGTCAGTGAGCGCTTTAACGCCTTCAAGCGGCATCGCATTATAAATAGAAGCACGCATACCGCCTACCACGCGGTGGCCCTTCAGGGCGTGTAATCCGGCGGCGAAAGACTCTTCGAGGAAGAGTTTGTCCAGCGCGCTGTCAGCCAGCTGGAAGGGAACGTTCATGCGTGAACGGTTTGTCGGGGCAACATCGTTGCGGTAAAAATCGCTGCTATCAATCACGCCGTAAAGCAGATCCGCTTTGGCCTGGTTAATCTTATCCATAGCCGCAACGCCTCCCTGCTCTTTCAGCCATTTAAAGACCAGCCCGGAAAGGTACCAGGCGAAGGTCGGCGGCGTATTGAACATAGAGTCATTTTCGTTAAGAACGGTGTAATCAATAATAGAAGGGCAGGACTGATGCGCTTTGCCGAGCAGATCTTCACGCACGATAACGATCGTCAGGCCAGCCGGGCCAATGTTCTTCTGCGCGCCCGCGTAGATCACGCCAAAACGGCTGATATCCAGCGGCTGCGACAGAATCGTCGAGGAGAAGTCGGCCGCGACAACGGTATCACCGAAATCAGGCGTTTCATGAATGGCAATGCCGTCGATGGTTTCATTCGGGCAGTAGTGCAGGTAGGCGCTGTTATCAGAAACCTGCCATTCGCTCATCGGTTTGATAGCGCGCAGGCCATCCACGGTAACTCTGGCGTCGAAGACCTTTGGCGTACAGTATTTCTTTGCTTCTTTTACCGCACTGTTCGCCCAGTAGCCACCGTCGATATAGTCGGCGGTTTTCTTGTCGCCAAGCAGGTTTAATGGCACGCCGGCAAACTGGCCGCGACCGCCGCCGTGACAGAATAAAACTTTATAGTTCGAGGGGATTTGCAGCAGATCGCGAAAATCTTGTTCGGCCTCTTCTGCCACCTGAATAAACTCTTTACTCCGGTGGCTTATCTCCATTACAGAGGTGCCCAAATCATTCCAGTTACAGAGATCGTGCTGCGCACGACGAAGCACTTCAGCCGGCAGCATTGCCGGGCCGGAACTAAAATTGTATACCTGAGTCATTTCCCCTCTCCACGCCATAGAGCAATAAGTTTCTAATACGTTATCGGTTTTATCACTCAGTTGCAGAGGCTGCAACGGTTAATCCGGCGAGGAAGGGAAATGTGCGCAGAATCACACAATACAATTCACCAGCTCACCTGTGAAAAGCCCTATTTCTTGCCGTCACGTCACCCGTGTCGCGGTGCAGGCTTTAACCCACAAATGATTTTTGCAGCGAGGACAAAGCGAGTGTTCTCCGGCGTTAAATGTCATGACTTCGCTGCAGCGAATGCAGGCGTAATCGCCGTCTTCAGGGAAGGTTTCAAAACGCTCATTGCAGGCTTCAGGCAAAATAGAAAGACCGGGCCGGACAAGCTTGTCGGGGAAGAAGTAAACGCTTATTTGCCCGTTAGTTTCGAGAATCGCGAGGCGAACCTGGCCCAGATGCTCCACGCCGTGCAAACGCAGCTCCATAAAGAACTCAAACTCCGTCATATTCTGAGCCTGCATTTTTTCCCAGGCAAACTCCCCTTCTTCGATGATGACCGCCGGTTTCCCTTCAAGGAGGTTCTCCAGCTTTTCACTGTGGCTCATCAGCCACATCACCAGACGATACAAAAAGGCCAGCGTGATAAACACGACAAACACCGGCAGCATCGGGACATCGTGGTAAAACGCTACGTCTCCCGCAGCGGAACCGAGCGTCAGAATGATGAGCACTTCAAAAAGTGACATCTGGCGTACGCCACGTCGCCCGGTGATCTTGAGAAACAGGAACACCAGAATAAAGGTATAAAGGCTGCGCACGGCAACTTCCCACAGAAAATCAGGAGGTACCTCATCGAACGCCATACGTTGTAAATCGAAGGTCTTCATTTATCCCGCCATTACAGAGAGTTACTGACCCTAAGCATAGCCTGTTATGCTAGCTTCGCCTGCATACGGCTGGCGATAGCGTCGGCCCGTTAAAACCCGTATCATTGCGCGCTTTGCGTACGACAAAAGTGAACCTTCATGACTCAAACCTTTATTCCTGGCAAAGATGCCGCACTGGAAGATTCCATCGCCCGCTTCCAGCAGCAGCTCACCGACCTCGGTTTTAATATAGAAGAAGCCTCCTGGTTAAATCCGGTGCCCAACGTCTGGTCCGTGCATATTCGTGATAAAGACAGCGCGCTGTGCTTTACGAATGGCAAAGGCGCCACTAAAAAAGCCGCGCTGGCCTCCGCGCTTGGTGAATACTTCGAGCGTCTGTCCACCAACTATTTCTTCGCCGACTTCTGGCTGGGCGAAACCCTCGCCAACGGTCCTTTCGTGCATTATCCGAATGAAAAATGGTTCCCGATCCCGGAAGATGAGCAGCTGCCGGCAGGTATTCTCGACGATCGTCTGCGCGCCTTTTACGATCCGGAAAACGAACTGACCGCAGGTATGCTGATTGACCTGCAATCCGGCAATGAAGAGCGCGGTATCTGCGCCCTGCCGTTTACCCGTCAGTCCGATTTGCAGACCGTTTATATTCCGATGAATATCATTGGCAATCTGTATGTTTCTAACGGCATGTCCGCCGGGAATACCGCTAACGAAGCGCGCGTTCAGGGGTTGTCTGAAGTCTTCGAGCGCCATATAAAAAACCGTATTATTGCCGAATCCATTAGCCTGCCGGAAATCCCGCAGGAAGTGCTGGCTCGCTATCCTGGCGTGGTGGAGTCCATTAAGACGCTCGAAGCGGAAGGCTTCCCTATTTTCGCCTACGACGGCTCGCTCGGCGGTAAGTACCCGGTCATCTGCGTGGTCCTGTTTAACCCGGCAAACGGCACCTGTTTCGCCTCCTTTGGTGCCCACCCTGATTTCGGCGTGGCGCTTGAACGTACGGTAACCGAGCTGCTTCAGGGGCGCGGTCTGAAAGACCTCGATGTGTTCACGCCTCCCACATTTGATGATGAAGAAGTGGCCGAGCACGCCAACCTTGAAACCCACTTTATTGACTCAAGCGGCCTGATCTCCTGGGATATGTTCAAGCAGGATGCCGATTATCCGTTTGTCGACTGGAGCTTCTCCGGCACCACCGAGGAAGAGTTCGCCACGCTGATGGCTATCTTCAACGCGGAAGACCAGGAAGTGTATATCGCGGATTATCAGCATCTGGATGTTTATGCCTGCCGTATTATCGTGCCAGGGATGTCAGACATTTATCCGGCCGAAGATCTGCTGTTAGCCAACAACAATATGGGCTATCACCTGCGTGAAACCCTCCTTGCCCTGCCGGGCAGCGAGTGGGAAAAACAGGATTATCTGGACCTGATTTCTCAGCTGGATGAAGAAGGCCATGACGACTTTACGCGCGTGCGTGAGCTGCTGGGCCTGGCGACGGGCAAAGATAACGGCTGGTATACGCTGCGTATTGGCGAGCTGAAAGCGATGCTGGCGCTGGCCGGTGGCGATCTGGAGCAGGCGCTAATCTGGACAGAATGGACCATGGAGTTTAATGCCTCGGTCTTCAGCGCCGAACGCGCCAACTATTATCGCTGCCTCCAGACGTTGCTGCTGCTGGCAATGGAAGAAGAACGCGAACCGTTGCAGTATCTGAACGCGTTTGTGCGCATGTACGGAGCAGAAGCCGTTGAGGCCGCGAGCGCAGCCTTGAGCGGTGAAGCGGCCTTCTACGGCCTGCAGGCCGTGGACAGCGATCTGAAAGCCTTCCCGGCGCATCAGGCTTTGTTAGGCGCTTACGAAAAATTACAACGTGCCAAAGCGCGTTTCTGGAAAGTTTAACGCCCTGACATCATCTTACAGATGCATGTATAGCGCGGCTTAAGCTATATTAAGGGGCAATTTAAGTGCCCCTTGTTTTTATTGTGGTTAAAACAATTTGATATGTAGCCAGTCAGTTAAATACAGGTGAAATATTTAACGATTAAACCGTAAATATTGTTGCAATTATGGTGAAATACTCCGTTTTAATTAACCTCGAAAAGGAGCACAGCACGTAACGTTCAAATTACTTTATAATATTTAAAATTTATTTTTATTGGGATAATCAGTAACTTAAGTTGAAAAACAGGTAATCACCTGCTTTTTTCAGGTCTATAAGCTTGGCGAGATATGATCCACATCAATTTTTACTCTATAATGCTTTGTTAGTATCACCTCGCCGAATAAATAAGAGAGAGTTAGTGTGAAAGCTGACAACCCTTTTGATCTATTACTTCCACCAGCCATGGCAAAAGTTGCCGAAGATGCTGGCGTCTATAAAGCAACGAAACATCCGCTGACTACGTTTTATTTAGCGATCACCGCGGGCATGTTCATTTCGATTGCTTTTGTCTTTTACATCACCGCCACGACCGGTACTTCAACCATTCCGTTTGGTATCGCGAAGCTGATTGGCGGCACTTGCTTCTCTCTGGGCCTGATACTTTGCGTTGTCTGCGGTGCCGACCTCTTTACCTCCACCGTGCTGATCGTCGTCGCGAAAGCGAGCGGGCGTATCACCTGGGGACAGTTAGCACGTAACTGGGTTAACGTCTATGTTGGTAACCTGGTTGGCGCACTGCTCTTTGTGCTGCTGATTTGGCTGTCAGGCATGTATATGACGGCTAACGGTGCCTGGGGCTTAAACGTCCTGCAAACCGCCGACCACAAAATGCACCACACATTTATCGAAGCCGTGTGCCTGGGTATTCTGGCGAACTTAATGGTTTGTCTGGCCGTGTGGATGAGCTATTCCGGTCGCAGTTTAATGGATAAGATGTTTGCTATGATCCTGCCGGTAGCCATGTTTGTTGCCTGCGGCTTTGAGCACAGTATTGCCAATATGTTCATGATCCCAATGGGTATCGTGGTGCGTCATTTCGCAAGCCCGGAATTCTGGACCGCAGTTGGGTCGTCTCCGGATAGTTTCTCGCATCTGACCGTACTGAACTTCCTCACCGATAATCTGATTCCGGTTACTCTCGGAAACATCATCGGCGGCGGTTTGTTGGTCGGGTTGACATACTGGGTAATTTATCTGCGCGGTGGCGACAAGCACTAAGTGCCATCACCACGCAGGAAATAAGAAATCCACATTAGAAGGTAGGTGTTACATGTCCGAGCTTAATGAAAAGTTAGCCACAGCCTGGGAAGGTTTTGCCAAAGGCGACTGGCAGAATGAAGTCAACGTCCGTGACTTCATTCAGAAAAACTACACCCCTTACGAGGGCGATGAGTCCTTCCTGGCAGGTGCGACTGACGCAACTACCAAGCTGTGGGACAACGTTATGGAAGGTGTTAAACAGGAAAACCGCACTCACGCGCCTGTTGACTTCGATACCGACCTCGCCTCCACCATCACCTCTCATGATGCTGGCTACATCAACAAGTCCCTCGAAACCATCGTGGGTCTGCAGACCGATGCCCCTCTGAAGCGTGCCATTATTCCGTTCGGCGGCATCAAAATGGTTGAAGGTTCTTGCAAAGTGTACGGTCGTGAACTCGACCCAATGCTGAAAAAGATCTTCACCGAATACCGTAAGACTCACAACCAGGGCGTGTTTGATGTTTACACCAAAGACATCCTGAACTGCCGTAAATCCGGCGTCATCACCGGTCTGCCGGATGCTTATGGCCGTGGCCGTATCATCGGTGACTACCGTCGCGTTGCGCTGTACGGTATCGACTACCTGATGAAAGACAAATTCGCTCAGTTCAACTCACTGCAGGCCAAACTGGAAAACGGTGAAGATCTGGAAGCGACTATCCGTCTGCGTGAAGAGATCTCCGAACAGCACCGTGCGCTGGGTCAGATCAAAGAAATGGCGGCTAAATACGGCTGCGATATCTCTGGTCCTGCTACCAACGCTCAGGAAGCGATTCAGTGGACTTACTTCGGCTACCTGGCTGCGGTTAAATCTCAGAACGGTGCGGCAATGTCCTTCGGTCGCGTATCCACCTTCCTGGATGCCTACATCGAACGTGACCTGAAAGCGGGCAAAATCACCGAGCTTGACGCTCAGGAAATGATTGACCATCTGGTCATGAAACTGCGTATGGTTCGCTTCCTGCGTACGCCTGAATACGATGAGCTGTTCTCCGGTGACCCAATCTGGGCAACAGAATCTATCGGTGGTATGGGCGTTGATGGCCGTACACTGGTCACCAAATCCAGCTTCCGTTTCCTGAACACCCTGTACACCATGGGGCCGTCTCCGGAGCCGAACATCACCATTCTGTGGTCTGAAAAACTGCCACTGAACTTCAAAAAATACGCGGCTAAAGTCTCCATTGATACCTCTTCTCTGCAGTACGAGAATGACGATCTGATGCGTCCTGACTTTAACAACGACGACTACGCTATTGCCTGCTGCGTAAGCCCAATGGTTGTTGGTAAGCAAATGCAGTTCTTCGGTGCTCGTGCTAACCTCGCGAAAACCATGCTGTATGCCATCAACGGCGGCGTGGATGAAAAACTGAAAATGCAGGTTGGCCCTAAAGAAGCGCCAATCACTGCTGATGTGCTGGACTACGATAACGTTCTGGACCGTCTGGACCACTTCATGGACTGGCTGGCTAAACAGTACGTCACCGCGCTGAACATCATTCACTACATGCATGATAAGTACAGCTACGAAGCGTCTCTGATGGCTCTGCACGACCGTGACGTTGTGCGTACCATGGCTTGCGGTATCGCGGGTCTGTCCGTTGCAGCTGACTCCCTGTCTGCTATCAAATATGCGAAAGTTAAACCTATTCGTGACGAAGACGGCCTGGCCGTAGACTTCGAAATCGAAGGTGAATACCCGCAGTTCGGTAACAACGATCCTCGCGTCGATGACATCGCTGTTGACCTGGTAGAACGTTTCATGAAGAAAATTCAGAAGCTGCCTACCTACCGTGGCGCTGTTGCAACTCAGTCCGTCCTGACCATCACCTCTAACGTGGTTTATGGTAAGAAAACGGGTAACACCCCGGACGGCCGTCGCGCAGGTACGCCATTCGGTCCAGGTGCTAACCCAATGCACGGTCGTGACCAGAAAGGTGCGGTTGCCTCTCTGACTTCCGTAGCTAAACTGCCGTTTGCCTACGCAAAAGATGGTATCTCCTATACCTTCTCTATCGTGCCAAACGCGCTGGGTAAAGACGACGAAGTTCGTAAAACTAACCTCGCGGGTCTGATGGATGGTTACTTCCACCACGAAGCGTCCATCGAAGGTGGTCAGCACCTGAACGTGAACGTAATGAACCGTGAAATGCTGCTGGACGCGATGGAAAATCCTGAGAAATATCCTCAGCTGACCATCCGCGTATCCGGTTACGCTGTACGTTTTAACTCCCTGACTAAAGAACAGCAGCAGGACGTTATTACCCGTACCTTCACACAAACCATGTAATACCCGGTTTGTCTGAAAAGGCGTAGAATAAAGGCTCCACTCAGGTGGGGCCTTTTCTTATCCCCCCTTTCAGAACCGGTTTTGCAGGATGCCTGCCGCATGCAGTTATCCCGCAAAACTGATTCGACGCGGCATACCGTACACAGACCGCGCGCAACCTGACCCCTACTTTGTCTTTATGGGTCGATACTGGAGAAAACACCGCAATGTCAGCAATTGGCCGAATTCATTCCTTTGAATCCTGCGGTACCGTGGATGGCCCCGGTATTCGTTTTATCACCTTCTTCCAGGGCTGCCTGATGCGCTGCCTGTACTGCCATAACCGCGATACCTGGGATACGCACGGCGGCAAAGAGATCACCGTTGAAGAGCTGATGAAAGAGGTGGTGACCTATCGCCACTTTATGAATGCCTCCGGCGGCGGCGTGACCGCTTCCGGCGGTGAAGCTATTCTGCAAGCTGAGTTTGTCCGCGACTGGTTCCGCGCCTGCCGCAAAGAAGGTATCCATACCTGTCTGGACACCAATGGTTTCGTTCGCCGCTACGATCCGGTGATTGATGAACTGCTGGAAGTGACCGACCTGGTCATGCTCGATCTGAAACAGATGAACGACGAAATCCACCAGAATCTGGTTGGCGTATCAAACCACCGCACGCTGGAATTTTGCCGCTACCTCGCCGATAAAAATATCAACGTCTGGATCCGCTATGTGGTCGTTCCCGGCTGGTCAGACGATGATGACTCCGCCCACCGCCTCGGTGAATTCACCCGCGATATGGGCAACGTAGAAAAGATCGAGCTGTTGCCGTATCACGAGCTGGGCAAACACAAATGGGTCGCGATGGGTGAAGAGTACAAGCTCGACGGCGTCCACCCGCCGAAGAAAGAGACCATGGAGCGTGTGAAAGGCATTCTCGAGCAGTACGGTCACAAAGTGATGTATTAAAAAAACGCCCGGTAAAAACCGGGCGTTTTTATTTATCTGAAGACGCCGTTTATCACGGTGGTGACGATGGCCGTACTAAGGGCGATCAGCACCAGGTCATCCCCCACAACACGCCATTCGTAACCCGGATAAGATGGTAGCTGACCCAGCATGGAGGCCGGGACGGTCTTTTTCGCAATGCCCGGAGGAAGAGGTTTACCGCGGGCCAGATTTTTTGCGATACCCGGAGGTAATGACTCATAGCCGGTTAAACCGTAATTTAACGCCAGATGGCGGGCGTGATCGTAGCTAACGTTAACGGAGAGATTATCGTTATTGTCCTTACCTGATCTATGCGATTTTCCTCGCTCGCTGTCCTGCTGATGACCATGGTTAGCGCTATTACCCTGCCCCCCACTGTTACCGTGCTGACCTCCATGACCGTTTCCGTTTCCGGGGTTAGCCATGGCAGGCGCGGAGGCAAAAGACAGGGCCAGAATGACCGCCAGCACGCTGGCGCTTAAACGACGATTTAACATGATGACTGCCTTCTGAAAAAGTAAGACACACGCTGAGTATCGTACTTATCGCCACTAACTCAATAAGGTCGAATCCCATATTGACAGGTTTACGACACGAAAAAAAAGCCTGTCAGTGACAGGCTTTTAGAATCAGGCATGCGCCACGGGCGTTGGGTGATGACCCGCTTTGCGCAGCAGCATCAGCAGGTAGACAAACGCCACCCCTGCAATCATCACGAACAGCAGATTATCGGAATAGTTCTGCATCAGCATCGCCGTAAAGGTCGGGCCCAGCAGGCTGCCAATCGTATAGCTCAGCAGCAGAGCCTGGTTCATTGCCACCAGCTGATGGTGTTCCACCTTCTCACAGGCCCACGCCATCGCCACCGGATAAAGCGTAAATCCTGCGGCGCCCAGCACAAACAACGCCGGCCCCATTGCAGCATTACTCAGCATTGCCAGACAGCCTAAAATCACCACGAACACCTGAACGCGAAGCACCAGCAGACGGCCATACTTATCGGCTAAACGTCCTACCGGCCACTGCCCGACGATGCCGGCGCTCACCATCACCGCCATCCAGAAGCCAATGCCCGAATCGCTGACGCCCTGGTGGTTCAGATACAGCGGCATCAGGCCATACAGCGAACCCAGAACAATGCCGGAGATAATACAGCCGTTCACGCCAAGACGTGCGTGGCGTAATCGCAGCATTGGCCACACGGGGGTAGCAGCCTGCTCTTCACTGCGATCGTTAACGATACGCGTAAACAGCAAAGGCAGAATGGCAGTCAGCACCAGCGCGGTCACCCATGGCAGCACGCTGACTAAATCCGTCGGCAATTTACTGACCATCAGCTGGCCCAGCACGGTGCCCACGTAATACACCATCATATAAGCCGCAAGTAAGCGGCCGCGGTTGCGGGAGGTGCCGCTGCACATCAGGGCGCTTTCCACCACCACCCAGATCATCGCGCAGCCCACGCCCGCGATAAAGCGCCACATCATCCAGCTCCAGAAGCCCACCATTAAGCCAAGGCCCACGCAGCCGACGGCAAAAATCAGCGACGCGAGATAGTAGCTGCGGTTAAAGCCCTGACGCTTGATTAGCCAGCCCGTCAACAGCGTCCCCAGCAGGTTGCCGGTGAAATAAGATGAGCTCACCATCCCCACCTGCCACGTAGGAAGGTGCTCATGGGCAAGCCACAGAGGAACGAGCGTGTTAAGCACCGCGATAGCCAGGGTCAAAAGCATCAGACCACAGAGCAAAAGCAGCACTGGCCGGGTATAGGTGGACATGTAAAAACCGCGAGGAAGAGAGGAAATTTGTGCGCATTCTGCCACCGGCAAAACTATTGTCAATCCAGCGCTGACGGGGCCTCGCACGAATTGCCGCCCGTCGATTTGAAAAACTTATCTATAAAACGAAGCGTGCAGCACGCTTAAAAGCTATCTCCCTGTTTTTGATGAGATCTCTGCAAATTAATCGCAGCGCGATGGATGAAAAATTTCATGGTCAGACGGAGGGATATTTGCTTATCTGAAACCAGACGCGTCCGAAGCCGCGCCTGGTTTCATGGCCTTAGCTGGCTATCGCCATGCCGACCGTCATATGCAGACCGTAGAACACACCGCGACCGATTAACTCACCGGCCAGAACCAGCACGAAAGCGAGGATCAGGATGCCTTCGCCAGGCTGGCGACCTTTGAGCTGCGGCACAATCCAACACACCAGCGCCCCCGCCAGCAATAGCATACGCCACGCCATCAGTGAGCCGTACTGCGGGATCAGCGCTGCGGCCTGCTGAATAGAGCTGTGAATGGTTGCCAGCGACATGCCTTGTAGCAACACCACAACAGCGCTGATAACCAGTGCCACCAGGGTAATCACCGGCAGAATACGCATTCCCCAGCCGCTCACACCTGCGCTGCGAAGCAGCAGACAACCGAGCAGCGGACCACCGATAAACATCGTCAGGAAGAAGTTCAGCGGAGTCCATACGCTATCCCATGTCGGCACGGTGTCTATCAGATAGACGCGGCACATCATCCAGACGAACACCACGCCCAGAACCATCGTAAGCATCATCCACAGCTTGCCTAACCCGGCAGGCATTTTGCCCAGCACGGTAATCAGCCACCAGAATCCGCCCACGGCAAAGAACAGCGAGCCGCTGGCAATCTCGTTGCTCAGCGCAGAGTCACCGATTCGGTTAAGCGAGTTAAAGGCACGCAGCGGCGACCCCAGGTGCAGCACAGAGGCCATAAAGCCAATGCCCATCAGCACCCAAAGCACGATCATCGTCCACTCCACGCGCTTTTTCTGCTGCCGGTCACGAATACCTGTCATTAGCGCCAGCGCCATAACGATAAAACCGCCCGCCACGCACTGGCCGAGCACGGTAAAGATCATCAGCGGCCATTCATGCCATCCGTTACCCATCTCACACCTCCTTCGGGTTAGCCAGATAACCGGTTTTATCCCCACAAGGGCGGCTGTTGGCGTTAGGTTTAATGACGATATTCGGTTTGGTGAAGTGCGCCGACGGCAGCGGAGCAATAGCCGCCTGTTCGCCATATTTATTGCGCAGCTCGTCGATCGGAGCCATGTCCAGCGCACGCAGCGGGCAGGACTCGACGCAGATCGGTTTTTTGCCATCAGCCACGCGGTCATAGCAACCATCGCATTTGGTCATATGGCCTTTTTGCTCGTTGTACTGTGGCGCGCCGTAAGGACAGGCCATATGGCAGTAACGGCAGCCGATGCAGACCTCTTCGTTGACCACGACAAAACCATCTTCACGCTTGTGCATGGCGCCGCTCGGGCAAACTTTGGTGCACGCCGGATCTTCGCAATGGTTACAGGCAATTGACAGATAGTAGGCGAACACGTTCTGCTGATAGACGCCGTTGTTTTCCGTCCAGTCCCCGCCTGCATATTCATAAATGCGGCGGAAGCTGACGTCCGGGCCTAAATTCTTATAATCCTTGCAGGCCAGCTCGCAGGTTTTGCAGCCGGTGCAGCGGCTGGAATCAATATAAAATCCATACTGTACGCTCATCTGCTACTCCTTACGCCTTCTCGACCTGAACCAGGTTGCTGTGGGATGGGTTACCTTTCGCCAGCGGAGACGGGCGTTGGGTCGTTAACACGTTGATACTCCCGGCATGGTCAATGCGATTGGCATCCGGGTTATACCAGGCCCCTTCCCCGAGCGCGACAACGCCAGGAATGATGCGCGGAGTGACTTTGGCAGGAATGCGAACTTCGCCCCGGCCGTTGAAAATACGCACCATATCGCCGTTGGCGATACCCCGTTTTTGCGCATCCAGCGGGTTGATCCACATTTCCTGGCGGCAGGCCGCCTTGAGCACTTCAACGTTACCGTAGGTAGAGTGAGTGCGGGCTTTGTAATGGAAGCCCGTCATTTGCAATGGCCATTTCTCGCTTAACGGATCGCCGTAGTTTTCAAAGCCTGGGCTGTAGACCGGCAGCGGGTCAATGACATCGCCTTCAGCGAGTTGCCAGGTGGCAGCAATATCGGCCAGTTCAGCCGAATAGATCTCTATCTTGCCGGAAGGGGTAGTCAGCGGATTCGCCGCCGGATCTTCACGGAACGCCTTGTAAGCAACGTGGTGGCCTTCAGGATCGCGCTGCTTGTAGATGCCCTGCTTGCGGAATTCGTCGAACTCCGGCAGACCCGGAATCGCTTCCCGGGACTGTTCATAAAGATGGCGCATCCAGCCTTCCTGAGTACGGCCTTCGGTGAACTTCTGCTCCACGCCGAGACGTTTGGCAAGCTCGGTGGTCATCTCGTAGATGGTTTTGCATTCAAAACGCGGTTTGATTGCCTGGTCGGCAAAAATAACGTACGACATATTCCCGCAGGAGGCGTCGAGGCAGAAGTCCATCTGCTCGGAGGCCGTGCAGTCCGGCAGCAGAATATCAGCGTATTTAGCCGACGAAGTCATGTGGTTATCTATCACCACGATCATTTCGCACTTCTTCTCATCCTGCAGAATGTCGTGGGTGCGGTTGATTTCAGAGTGCTGGTTAATCAGACAGTTACTGGCATAGTTCCAGACCATCTTGATCGGTACATCCAGCTTCTCTTTGCCGCGAACGCCGTCACGGGTGGCGGTCATCTCCGGGCCGCGTTCAATCGCGTCCGTCCACAGGAACATGGAAATACTGGTCTGCACAGGATTTTCAAGCGTTGGCATACGCACAAACGGCAGGCTGTAAGACCCTTCTCTGGCCCCGCTGTTGCCGCCGTGGATCCCCACATTGCCGGTCAAAATGGACAGCATGGCAATAGCGCGTGATACCAGCTCACCGTTTGAATGACGCTGCGGCCCCCAGCCCTGGCTGATAAATGCCGGTTTCGCCGTGGCAATTTCTCGCGCCAGCTTGACTATACGATCGACAGGAATACCCGTGATAGCCGATGCCCACTCAGGGGTCTTCGCTATGCCATCCTTCCCTTCGCCAAGAATATAGGCTTTGTAGTGACCGTTAGCGGGTGCGCCTGCGGGCATCGTTTTTTCATCGTAACCGACGCAGTATTTATCCAGGAATGGCTGGTCAACCAGGTTCTCATCGATCATCACCCACGCCAGCGCGGAGATCAGTGCCGCATCGGTGCCGGGGCGGATTGGGATCCACTCATCTTCACGTCCGGCTCCGGTATCGGTATAGCGGGGATCGATGATAATCATGCGGGCATTCGATTTCTCGCGAGCCTGCTCAAGATAGTAAGTCACCCCGCCGCCGCTCATGCGCGTCTCACCCGGATTATTACCAAACAGCACGACCAGCTGACTGTTTTCAATATCTGACGGGCTGTTGCCGTCGGCCCAGCCACCGTAGGTGTAATTCAGACCGGCGGCGATCTGCGCCGTGGAGTAGTCGCCATAGTGGTTCAGATAACCGCCCACGCAGTTCATCAGGCGCGCAATTAACGTGGAACCCGGCGGCCAGGAGCGCGTCAACGTACCGCCAAGCGTGCCCGTACCGTAGTTCAGGTAAATGGCTTCGTTACCGTACTCTTTAATAATGGCCTTCATACTGTTGGCGATGGTATCGAAGGCTTCGTCCCAGCTGATCCGCTCAAACTTTCCTTCGCCACGCAGGCCAAGGCGCTTCATCGGGTATTTGAGACGGTCGGCATTATAGACACGACGACGCATTGAGCGACCACGCAGGCAAGCACGGACCTGATGCAAACCCTCGTAGTCGTCATCACCCGTATTGTCGGTTTCAACATATTTAATTTCGTCGTCAACCACGTGCATACGCAGTGGACAGCGGCTGCCGCAGTTCACCGTACAGGCGCTCCAGATAACTTTTCCGGCGTCGCTAACGGTGCCTGCTGGCGTTTGGGCAAAGGCCATCCGGGAGAAGGGTAAGGAGAAGGCGCTACTCGCGGCAGCAAGCCCACCGATAGCCGTGGTTTTCACCAGCTTACGGCGGCTTACCTGCGCGGTCAGCAGCGCGTTAGGGGTTTTCTCTTTCATAGGGACCCACTTGATTTGCTCACAGTTAACAAGAGCTGGCCGTGGCGTAAACCCCAAAGGGTGCTTATCCAAAGCGCAGCCAAAGGAAGAAAGGAGTGTCGGGAATAAGTAGAGTTATGCTGATTGTCCCGTCGTGTCGCGTCATGTCAATCACGGCGGCCAAATGATAAAAATCTTGAGAGATATAATTATGACTATCATCACCCACTTTCTGGCGAGGATGATACTTCTTTGGGGGTAGAGGTTATTGTCTGGCGTCAAAGAAGGCAGTTTATCTACTGCCATTAGCGTTTAAATGGCATAAAAAAAGCGCCCGCAGGCGCTTAACAGGAATCATTCAGCATTTTAATGCTTAACCGATGTACTCCAGCCCGTTCATATAAGGGCGCAGCACTTCCGGCACTTCGATACGGCCGTCGGCCAGCTGATAGTTTTCCAGTA
Organism: uncultured Buttiauxella sp.; assembly: GCA_946480445.1. GTDB lineage: Bacteria > Pseudomonadota > Gammaproteobacteria > Enterobacterales > Enterobacteriaceae > Dryocola. The sequence goes on along the minus strand of CAMLJN010000009.1, from coordinate 27,123 downwards.
CGGCAACCAGCGTACGCCCTACTGCCAGGCCGGAGCCGTTCAGGGTGTGCACCAGACGGGTTTTCTTGTCTGCTTTGCTGCGGCAGCGAGCCTGCAGGCGACGCGCCTGGAAATCCCAGCAGTTGGAGCAGGAAGAAATTTCACGGTAGGTATCCTGCGCCGGCAGCCAGACTTCCAGATCGTAGGTTTTACGTGCGCCAAAACCAATGTCGCCGCTGCACAGCAGAACTTTACGGTACGGCAGACCCAGCAGCTGCAGCACTTTCTCTGCGTGGCCGGTCATCTCTTCCAGCGCGTCCATGGAATCTTCCGGACGAACGATCTGCACCATTTCTACTTTGTCGAACTGGTGCATACGGATCAGGCCACGCGTGTCACGACCGTAGGAGCCCGCCTCGGAGCGGAAGCACGGCGTGTGCGCCGTTAACTTCAGCGGCAGAGTTTCTTCTTCCAGAATCTCGTCGCGCACCAGGTTGGTCAGCGGCACTTCCGCCGTCGGGATAAGCGAGTAGTTGCTGCTGTCGGCTTCTTCTTCCAGAGGACGAGTGTGGAACAGATCCCCACCGAACTTAGGCAGTTGGCCGGTACCGAACAGCGTGTCCCTGTTGACCAGGTACGGCACATAGTTTTCCATGTAGCCGTGCTGCTCGGTGTGCAGATCGAGCATAAACTGGCTAAGCGCACGGTGCATGCGGGCAATTTGTCCCTGCATCACCACAAAGCGGGAGCCGGTAAGTTTTACTGCGGCAGCGAAGTCCAGGCCTTTAGCCATTTCGCCCAGGGTAACGTGGTCGCGCACTTCAAAATCGAATTTGCGCGGCTCGCCCCAGCGGCTGACTTCGACGTTATCGCTGTCGTCTTTACCCGGCGGTACGCAGTCATCAGGAATATTCGGCAGGGTCAGCGCAATGTCGCGAATTTCCGCCAGCAAAGCATCCAGCTCGGCTTTCGCCGCATCCAGTTCTTCACCCAGCTTGTTGACTTCAAGACGCAATGGCTCAATGTCTTCCCCACGTGCTTTCGCCTGGCCGATGGATTTGGATCGCGAGTTACGATCAGCCTGCAGATTTTCAGTTTTGACCTGCAGTACTTTACGACGCTCTTCCAGAGAGCGCAGCGTTTCTACATCCAGCTTGAAGCCTCGGCGTGCCAGTTTTTCAGCGACTGCGTCTGGCTCTGTACGCAGCAGATTGGGATCGAGCATGCTTATCCTGTGCTTATCGAATTAAATGAAGGGGATGCGGCCACAGCCTGCGACCGCACAGATAGTGTTGCTAACCTTACCGCAACGCCTGCATTAGCGGTAGCGTTTTGTCGGGCTATTTTGATCCTGTTCAGCAAGCCAGGCGAGCTTTTCGCCAATCTTCCCTTCAAGACCTCTGTTTGTGGGGCGGTAGTAGCGCGTTTGTGCCATTTCCTGCGGGAAGTAAACCTCGCCTGAGGCATAGGCATTCGGTTCGTCATGGGCATAGCGGTACTCCTGCCCATACCCCATTTCCTTCATCAATTTGGTAGGCGCGTTACGCAGATGGACCGGAACATCATAATCCGGGCGCTCGCGCGCATCGGCCATTGCCGCTTTAAAGGCGGTGTAAACGGCATTGCTTTTAGGCGCACATGCCAGATAAACGATAGCCTGGGCAATAGCCCGCTCACCTTCAGCCGGACCCACCCGGGTGAAACAGTCCCATGCGGATATCGCGACCTGCATTCCCCGAGGATCGGCATTGCCCACATCCTCAGAAGCAATGGCGAGCAGGCGACGTGCGACATAAAGCGGATCGCCCCCGGCGGTGATAATGCGCGCGTACCAGTACAGCGCCGCATCCGGCGATGAACCACGGACTGATTTATGCAGAGCTGAGATGAGATCGTAGAAGCGATCGCCTTTATTATCGAAGCGCGCACTGCGTTCCCCGGCGATTTCTGTCAGCAACACGGTTTGCAGGACACGTTTTCCCTTCGCGTCGCTCTCGGCCATATCGGCCATCATTTCCAGCGTATTAAGGGCACGACGTGCGTCACCATTCACCAGCTCAGCGATAGCCCGCCGGGTTTCATCCGGTAAAACCAGATCGCTCTGCTTGCCATAGCCCCGTTCGCCGTCGTTCATCGCCTGATCAAGGACCTGCTCAATATCATCGACGGTCAGCGATTTAAGAAGATAAACACGCGCCCTGGACAGCAGTGCGGAATTCAGTTCAAAAGAGGGGTTTTCGGTCGTGGCACCGATAAAGGTAATGGTGCCGTCTTCAATGTGCGGCAGAAAGGCATCCTGCTGGCTTTTATTGAAGCGGTGTACTTCGTCGACAAAGAGGATAGTCCGGCGTCCGGCGTTGCGGTTCTGCCGCGCCCGCTCGATAGCCTCGCGTATCTCTTTTACGCCTGAGGTTACGGCCGAAATGCGTTCGACATCAGCATTAGCGTAGCGGGCAATCACTTCCGCAAGCGTCGTTTTACCGGTGCCAGGCGGCCCCCATAAAATCATCGAGTGAAGATGACCCGCTTCAATCGCCCGCGGCAACGGCTTCCCGGCGGCTAAAAGATGCTGCTGGCCGATATACTGCGCTAAATTCTCTGGCCGCATACGAGCGGCCAGAGGTTGAAAGGTATTATCAGAAAAATCGAGCGACAGATTGCCCACTCAGACCTCTACTTACGCTGATCGTCCACCGTCACGCCTTTTGGCGGAGTGAACGTAAACTTAGTCATATCCACGGAACCGTTTTGCTGAGTTTGCAGAGCGTAGCTGCTGCGCTGATCGTCCTGCTCTACCGCACTAAACTGATGGATGGTGCCATCGCGCCCGACGTTAATCGTAAACTGCTTGAGGTTTCCGGCGCTGGTTTTCGGCGTCAGTAAAAAGTCGTCGCCGGTTTGTTTGATATTGTACTGCTGCCAGTCGCTGGCCTGATTACGTGCAATAAGCATAAACGGCGTATTGCTGGTGGCATCTTTCAGCCAGGTCGCGCTGACTTGCTCAACAAACGGGTTGTAGAACCACAGAGTTTTACCGTCAGAAACCAGAATGCTTTCATCCGGCTGGGTCATATGCCAGTTAAAGAGATTTGGGCGCTTCACCCACAGATCTCCCTGGCCTTCCTGCACCGCAGCCCCGCTGCCATCGGTCACTTTCTGTGTGAAGCTGGCGTGGAAGCTGCTCACCTTATCCAGGCGGCTCTTCAGGTCGCCTGCGGCATCAGCCCAAACGCTGGTGGCGGCAAAGGTAGTCAACAAAGCGCAGGCCAATACGATCTTTTTCATTATTTTCCCTCTGAATTCACATGCACTGTGCGATGGCACAATGGCCCTTCTGCTACCCACTCTAGTGCAGAGCCAAAGCGGAGCAACAGAAGAAAAAGCTGATTTTCCGGTAATTTACCCTTCTTTGCAAAAAAGCCGCATAGGCGGCTCTTTTGCTGGGCGGTTATTCAAAGGGCGGCGGGGCCAGCACTTCCCGGTTACCGTTATGCCCTTGTGGACTCACGATGCCCTGCGCTTCCATCTGTTCAACGATACGCGCCGCCCGGTTATAGCCGATACGGAACTGACGCTGCACGCCGGAAATGGATGCTTTGCGTTTCTCAACAACGAAAGCCACGGCCTGATCAAACAGCGGATCGAGTTCTTCATCGCCATCCAGCCCTCCGCCTGCACCGCCTTCACCTTCGTTATCGGAAGTAATGGCGGAGATATACTGCGGACGGCCGCGGGCTTTCCAGTCCTGCACAACCGCGTGCACTTCCTGATCGCGTACGAATGCCCCGTGAACGCGCACCGGCGTGGTGGAGTTTGGACCGGAGTAGAGCATATCCCCCATGCCAAGCAGAGATTCCGCGCCGCCCTGATCGAGGATCGTGCGGGAGTCAATTTTGCTCGACACGGTAAACGCGATACGCGTTGGAATGTTCGCCTTGATAAGCCCGGTGATAACATCAACCGAAGGACGCTGAGTGGCAAGCACCAGGTGAATACCCGCCGCACGCGCTTTCTGCGCCAGGCGAGCAATCAGCTCTTCGACTTTTTTACCCACCGTCATCATCAGGTCGGCAAACTCATCCACCAGCACCACGATATAAGGCAGTTTTTCAAGCATCGGATGCGTGGCGTCCATGCTGTCACCCGGCTTCCAGAACGGATCGGGAATCGGGCGGCCCATGCGTTCAGCTTCCAGCACGCGTTCGTTGTAACCGGCAAGGTTACGCACGCCGAGGGCCGACATCAGCTTATAGCGGCGTTCCATTTCATTGACGCTCCAGCGCAGAGCGTTGGCCGCATCTTTCATATCGGTGACCACTTCGGTCAACAGGTGTGGAATGCCTTCATAGACCGACAGTTCGAGCATTTTCGGGTCGATCATAATGAATTTAACTTCTTCCGGCGTCGCCTTATACAGAATGCTGAGGATCATGGCATTCACGCCAACCGACTTACCCGAACCCGTCGTCCCCGCCACCAGCAGGTGCGGCATTTTCGCGAGATCGGCAACCACCGACTCACCGCCGATGTCTTTGCCCAGCACCACGGTCAGCGGAGACGCGCTTTCGCGGAATTTCGCACAGTCCAGCACTTCACGCAGATAGACGGTCTGACGCTTTTTATTCGGCAATTCCAGGCCAACGTATGGCTTGCCAGGAATCACCTCGACCACACGCACCGCTACCGTAGACAGTGAACGCGCCAGATCGCGGGACAGGTTAGAGATACGGGCAGCTTTAACGCCGGGGGCTAAATCAAGCTCGAAGCGCGTGATAACCGGGCCAGGAGAGTAATCCACCACGTCCGCTTTAATGCGGTAATCCGCCAGACGAGCTTCAACCAGACGCGCCATCTGCTCCAGCGCGAAGGTATCGACCGGCTCCACTTCCGCCGGAGGCGAAGTCAGCAGATCCAACGAAGGCAGCGGCGTGGTTGGTTTTTGCAGCGGGCGATCGTCACCGTTGCGCATCAGGAACGGGTGAATCAGGCTTTCCTGCGGCTGTACGGCCGCGGGCTGCTGGGGTTGATAGGCCTGATGCTGAGCGGGAGCCTGATAGGCGTCCGGCGCAGGCTGCTGAGCATACCCTTGATGTGCTTGCTGCTGAGCGTGCGCAACCGGCGCAGGCTCTTCAACAATCCCTGGCGTAAACAGCGGCTCGCTTGGGCCTTCATCGACCAGCTCTTTCATCGGTGAGAAGTCAAAATCGTCCAGCGAGAAAGGCGCGCCGGAAGGCGATGTGGTCTGCTCATAACGCTGATGCTGCTGAGCGGCAAACTGGCGAGCCAGTTCGGCCTGCTCTGCCGCCTCTTCGTCTTCCTGAGACAGCGGCTCTTCTTCGTACTCTTCCCCGTAGCGCTGCTGCTGTTGCGCGGAGAACTGACGCGCCAGCTCGTGCTGCTGGAGGCGATCTGCACGGTCATCGCTCAAGTCATCGCCATAATCACCATTCTGCCGACGTTCTTCTTCGCGAGCCTGTTGCTCAGCCATGCGCTGTGACGGCAGTTTAATGCCGTAAGAGGCCAGTTCACGACGGGTCGGAACTCGCACCCGATTTGGACGCGGCAGCTGTGGGCCGATACCCTCTTTCACCTGGGCGCGAGGGGCGTCGCTGGCAATGCCGAAGACAGGGGTAAAGGCCGCTGCCGTGGTCGCCGCTTTTGCGGCTTCCTGTACAACCGGCGCAACCGCTGGTGTCGCTGACTCAGCGGGTATCTCCGGCGCGGCCGCAGGAGGCGCCGACTGAGCAGAGACTCGCTCGTAAGGCGTCGGTTTTGGCTCCTCAACAGGCTGATACCAGGCCGCAAGCTGCTCTCTTTCGCGGGCACGCTGCTCTTCAACTTCTTCAAAATGGTAAAGCGGGGGACGCGCAGGTTTAACTTCTTCCACCGGCTCAGGCTGATAAGCCGCTTCGGCCACAGGCGCGACGGTCTCCGACCAGTGGCTGGTCGTTTCCTGCGGGACCTGCTGGGCCGCCGGACGTGGCGAGGTATAATTTTCCGGCGCCGGGGCAATCACCGGTTCAGGCGTTACCGTAGTCGGCGCAGGTTCCCAGGCTATGCCGGGGCTGGTTTGCGTCTCCGGTGCTGGGGTTTGTACCGATGGCATAGGAGCCACCGGCGCAACCGGCGCAGCATAAGATGGGTTCACCATTGTTGCCGCTGCGGCAGCGGCAACGGGCGCCGTAATAGAAGGTCCATTTAACAGCGGATCGTACTCTTCGGCTTCCGGAAGCGTCGCTTTATTGCCGGAGAACAGCACATCATCAGCATCGGCTGCAACGCCACGTGCGGTGAACAAGACATCATCTTCGTCATCGTCCATGCGTTTTCCGGAGAACAGCGCCTCATCGGTCTTCCTTGCGATAGGATTGGCAAACTTCTCGGATACGCGCTGCTTGCGTGCCAGCGCGCCGCGTAAAATTCTGGCACGACGAGACTCACGCTTCTCCCTTAGCGGTTCGTGTTCATCATCGTGGTCTTCATCATGCTCATCGTCGTCATCATAATCATCGTCCTGCCAGGTGTCGTCCCGGCGCGTCCGGTTGCTGGCGAACGTCAGTACCGTTAAGACGGCGCTGCCCAGTTTCTCAGCGATGCTCACCCACGACCAGCCGGTAAACAGCGTTAAACCTGCGGCCCAGACGCACAGCAGAGCAATGGTTCCTCCGCTGCTGTTTAGCAACGGCATCATAGCCGTGCTGAGCAGGCTGCCGATCACGCCGCCGGAGGCAAAATACCAGATATCATCCGCATTGATGGCGGCCAGCCCACAGGAAGTGAGGACCATCGCCAGCACGCCTATCAGGCGTAACGAAACGGCGAAGTAGTCGATATAATCTTCGCTGCCGCGCTGGCGGAAGGTGAACCAACACGCGCCGATAATAATCACCGGGATGGTGTAGGCCATGACGCCAAAGATGAAAAACAGGGTGTCAGCAAGCCAGGCGCCCGGCGCGCCACCCAAATTATGGATAGGTTCATGCCACGCCGTCTGCGACCAGCTTGGATCGGACGGATTAAAGCTCAGTAAAGCGGCCATCAAATAGACGGCAAAAATGGCAACAAGAATCAGCAACGCCTCAAGCAACCGGCGCCCACTGCTGAGTTTCCTCAATGTGACTTCTTTATCTTCGGTGTATTCCTGGCTCAAGTAAGGCTCTCCAGGTCCTTAAAAATAGGGAGAACAACAGCGCCGGGAGTATCCCGGCACCGTTGCTGTATGGATTACCAGGAGTGTAACCAAAATACGCGGATTTTGCACCTGGCCCGTGTTAACGGGTCTTAATAACCAGACGATTGCTCTGTTTGACTTCTTCCATGACGACATAAGTACGGGTGTCATTCACACCCGGCAGTCGCAGCAGGGTTTCGCCCAGCAGTTTACGGTAGGCCGACATATCCGGTACGCGGGTTTTCAACAGATAGTCGAAATCGCCCGACACGAGGTGACACTCTTGAATTTCTTCAAGTTTTTGTACAGCGGCATTAAATTGCTCAAATACGTCCGGGGCGCCACGATTCAGAGTAATCTCAACAAATACCAGAAGTGAGGCATCCAGGTAATGCGGGTTTAACAGCGCGGTGTAGCCCTGAATAAAACCCTGTCGCTCCAGGCGACGTACGCGCTCAAGGCACGGCGTCGGTGAAAGCCCAACACGTTTTGAAAGCTCGACGTTAGAAATTCGCCCGTCCTTTTGCAACTCGTTGAGAATATTACGATCGATGCGGTCGAGATCTTTGCCAGGGCGCTTTTTGTTATCTACCATTATTATTGTCTCTCTCTGTTCCTTCCATCACCTGCCATAATCCCGGTTAACGTCACTGTTCCGGGTGTACGTGAGAAGACCGGCGCCTGATGGCTGCTATCGACATCACGCATGGCGTCTGTCCACACCATGCGTAGCGTTCAATGACCCGGTAAATTTGCATCAGGTATGCGTAATGTTCTGCGAACGCTCACACCAAATGTTTTTTCTTCCTCGAATGTTTTCGCAAATGCTTAGGTGATTGTCAAAGCAAAACATCTATTTTTAGTGGAACGTGCCAGGTATTAACGGTTGTTGACGATTATTCATTACTTTACCCCCGTGACTACTCCCCCTTGCCCGCTGCGTATTTATGCGGTTTCAGCGCTTTGATTGGACGCAACTATTGCACTTATCGCTAACACGATTCTCAACATCTCCGTTACACCCTTTTTTTAGCCCGCCAAATTCCCTACAATCCTCCGATTGTCAGCAAACGTTCAATGAGGAACTCATGAGCACGGCTAAACACAGTAAGTTGCTTATTCTGGGCTCCGGCCCTGCGGGCTATACCGCAGCGGTCTATGCTGCTCGCGCCAACCTGAAACCCGTTCTAATCACCGGTATGGAAAAAGGGGGTCAGCTTACCACCACGACAGAAGTGGAAAACTGGCCAGGCGACCCGCACGACCTGACGGGGCCTGCGTTGATGGAACGCATGCACGAGCACGCGACCAAATTCGAAACCGAAATCCTCTTCGACCATATCAACAAGGTCGATCTGCGCAATCGCCCGTTCCGTCTGACTGGCGACAGCGGCGAATACACCTGCGACGCGCTGATCATCGCAACGGGTGCCTCTGCACGCTATCTTGGCCTGCCTTCTGAAGAAGCCTTTAAAGGACGCGGCGTCTCTGCCTGTGCGACCTGCGACGGTTTCTTCTATCGCAACCAGAAGGTCGCCGTGATTGGCGGCGGCAATACCGCAGTGGAAGAAGCCCTTTATCTGGCCAACATTGCCTCAGAAGTGCACCTGATCCACCGCCGTGACAGCTTCCGCGCTGAGAAAATCCTTATCAATCGCCTGATGGATAAAGTGGCCAACGGCAATATCGTTCTGCACACCAACAAAACGCTGGACGAAGTTACCGGCGACCAGATGGGTGTGAGCGGTCTGCGTCTGCGTGATACCCACAATACGGAGCAGACTGAAGAGCTTGCGGTTGCCGGCCTGTTTGTGGCCATCGGCCATAGCCCGAACACGGCAATTTTTGCCGATCAGCTGGAACTGGAAAACGGCTACATCAAAGTGCAGTCCGGTATCCATGGTAACGCCACCCAGACCAGCATTCCGGGCGTGTTCGCCGCGGGTGACGTGATGGACCATATTTATCGCCAGGCAATTACTTCCGCCGGTACCGGCTGTATGGCCGCGCTGGATGCAGAACGTTATTTAGACGGTCTGGCAGAACAAAACAAGTAACCCCCTTCCCTCATTACCATTGTGTATTGAAGGGTAAAGGGCACCATCAAGGCGGCTTAATAGGTCGCCTTGATATTACTGACAAAGAGGGAAAAAACGTGGTTTTTCCTTCTTTGTGGTCAGTTGCCGAAAATCAATAAATTGATTTTCCTTGTTTTTTATTTGGCGATCTCTGCTCGTCCTGCGAAAAGATAAGCTAAGGCATCAGTCTGAAGGCGGCTTAATAGGTCGCCTTTCTTTTCTCCTCGTTGTAACATTGCCAGCAAATTTTGCCTGATAATTCCTTTATCTACCTGCACTGGCCTGCCATGAATAAAACCCGTCAACAAGAGCTTAGCCGCTGGCTAAAGCAGCAAAGTGTTCTCTCCCGCCGCTGGCTTGGGCTGTCACGTATATTGGGGCTGGTGAGCGGGCTGCTAATTGTCGCCCAGGCCTGGGTCCTTGCCCGCCTGCTCGATCACATGATCATGGAAAATATTCCGCGAGAAGCGCTGCTTCTGCCGTTTATTATGCTGATTCTGATCTTTATTCTGCGCGCCTGGGTTGTCTGGCTACGCGAAAAAGTAGGCTTTCATGCCGGGCAACATATTCGCCAGGAGATCCGCCGCAAGGTGCTCGATCGTCTGCATCAGGCAGGCCCGGCCTGGATCCAGGGTAAACAGGTGGGCAGCTGGGCCACTCTGGTACTGGAACAAATTGAGGATATGCACGACTACTACGCCCGCTATTTGCCGCAAATGTCGCTTGCGGTGATGGTGCCGGTGCTGATCCTGCTGGCCATCTTCCCCTCAAACTGGGCTGCCGCCCTGATTCTGCTGGGCACCGCGCCGTTGATACCGCTGTTTATGGCTATGGTGGGCATGGGGGCTGCGGATGCCAACCGACGTAATTTCCAGGCCCTTGCGCGCTTAAGCGGCCATTTCCTGGACCGTTTACGCGGTATGGAAACGCTGCGCCTGTTCAACCGCGGGGCGGCAGAGACAGACAATATCCGCCGCGCTTCCCAGGACTTCCGTCAGCGCACTATGGAAGTCCTGCGGCTCGCGTTCCTGTCCTCCGGGGTACTGGAATTTTTTGCCTCACTCTCCATCGCCCTGGTCGCCGTTTATTTCGGCTTCTCTTATCTGGGTGAACTGAATTTTGGTCACTACGGCACCGGCGTGACGCTGTTCGCAGGCTTTCTGACTCTGATTCTTGCGCCGGAATTTTTCCTGCCGCTGCGTGATTTAGGAACGTTTTACCACGCTAAAGCTCAGGCCGTGGGCGCCGCTGACAGCCTGATGACCTTCCTCGAGGCCCCCTTACAACAGCCGGAAAAAGGCAAGGCTAAGCTCAGCAACGTTATGCCGTTCAGCCTTGAAGCGAAAGACCTCAGGGTTCTCTCCGCCGAAGGCCATACGCTCGCCGGCCCGCTGACATTTACCCTGACTGCGGGCCAGCGTGTGGTACTTGTTGGCCAGAGCGGCGCGGGTAAAAGCTCGCTGCTCAATGTGCTTTCCGGCTTTCTGCCTTACCAGGGTGAGCTTAAGGTTAACGGCGTCGAGCTTTCGCAACTGGACCCTGACTGGTGGCATGAACAGCTAAGTTGGGTCGGACAAAACCCGCAGCTTCCGGCCGCCACGCTGCGGGAGAATGTCCTGCTCGCCGCGCCTGATGCCAGCGAAGCCGCTCTGACGGCCGCGCTGGAGAAAGCTTCCGTCAGCGAGTTTCTGCCGCTATTGCCGCAGGGCCTGGATACGCCAATCGGCGATCAGGCTGCGCGTTTATCCGTAGGCCAGGCGCAGCGTGTTGCCGTGGCCCGTGCTCTGCTGGTGCCGGGGCAACTTTTACTGCTGGATGAGCCAGCGGCGAGCCTCGATGCCCATAGCGAGCAGCGCGTAATGGAAGCGCTGGGTGAAGCATCACGGCTGCAAACAACGGTGATGGTGACCCACCAGCTCGACTACATCACCGACTGGGATAACATCTGGGTGATGCGCGGCGGCAGGATTGTCCAGCAGGGCGACTTCGCAACGCTCGCCGCCCAGGATGGTCCGTTTGCCGAACTGTTAGCTAACCGTCAGGAGGAAATCTGATGCGCGCATTACTGCCCTATCTGGCGCTTTATCGCCGCCATATCTGGTTGCTCTCGCTGGGCGTTGTGCTGGCGATAGTAACGCTGCTTGCCAGCATTGGTTTACTTACCCTCTCAGGCTGGTTTCTCTCAGCTTCTGCGGTGGTTGGCGTGGCGGGTATCTACAGCTTTAACTATATGCTGCCTGCCGCAGGCGTTCGCGGCGCGGCAATCACACGTACAGCGGGGCGTTATTTTGAGCGCCTGGTGAGCCACGATGCCACGTTCCGGGTGCTGCAACATCTGCGCGTCTTTACTTTCAGCAAGCTGCTTCCCCTCTCCCCTGCCGGGCTTGCCCGTTTTCGTCAGGGTGAACTGTTGAACCGGCTGGTTGCCGATGTCGATACGCTCGATCATCTCTATCTTCGCGTCATCTCTCCGCTGATTGGGGCGTTTGTCGTGATCGTGGTGGTGACCTTTGGCCTGAGCTTCCTGGACGTGCAGCTCGCCTTGACGCTGGGTGCCATTTTACTCGCGACGCTGGTCTTTTTACCGCCGGTGTTTTACTACGCCGGAAAACCAACGGGCGAAGCGCTAACGGTAAACCGCGGCCAGTACCGCCAGCAGTTGACCGCCTGGCTCCAGGGGCACGCAGAACTGACTATTTTCGGCGCGACAAAGCGGTATCGCGAACAGCTCGATGCCACGGAATTCCGCTGGCAGGAAGCGCAGCGTCGCCAGTCTGAGCTGACGGCGCTCTCGCTTGCTATCATGCTGCTGATAAGCGGTCTGGCCGTCGTGATGATGCTGTGGATGGCCGCGGCTGGCGTCGGGGATAATACTAAGCCGGGGGCGCTGATTGCCCTGTTTGTCTTCTGCGCGCTGGCCGCCTTCGAGGCTCTGGCGCCGGTTACCGGTGCTTTTCAGCATCTCGGGCAGGTTATCGCCTCGGCGCTGCGCGTGACGCAGATCACCAGCCAGCAGCCGGAAGTCACTTTTGTCGCCGAGGAGCAAAGCTCGCTGACACAAATCTCAGTCACGATGGAAAACGTCAGTTTCACCTATCCAGATCAGCCGCAGCCCGCGCTGAGTCAGGTTTCGCTGGCGGTGGAAGCAGGCCAGCATATCGCAATTCTGGGGCGTACCGGCTGCGGCAAGTCGACGCTACTCCAGCTGCTGACCCGAGCCTGGGACCCTCAGCAGGGCGAAATCCGCCTCAATGGCAGACGCCTCAACGAGCTGAGCGAAGAGACGCTGCGCGCCGCGACCAGCGTAGTACCACAACGAGTCCATCTGTTCAGCGCCACCCTGCGTGATAACCTGCTGCTGGCCGCCCCCCAGGCAAGTGACGAAGCGCTTAGCGCCGTGCTCGAGCGTGTCGGGCTGGAAAAGCTGCTGTCAGATAGCGGCTTAAACAGCTGGCTGGGTGAAGGCGGCCGCCCGCTGTCAGGAGGAGAGCTGCGTCGCCTGGCTATCGCCCGTGCACTTTTGCACGACGCCCCGTTAATGCTGCTTGATGAGCCGACTGAAGGTCTGGATGCGGAAACCGAACGGCAGATCCTGGATTTACTGGCTGAGGTCACAGCGGGAAAAACGGTGCTGATGGTCACCCACCGTCTGCGCGGGCTGGCGCGTTTCGACAGCATAATTGTGATGGATAACGGCGAAATTAAAGAACAGGGTCAGCACGCAGCATTAATGGCTACGCACGGCCGCTACTATCAGTTCCGCCAGCGTTTATAGCCCCTGCGTATAGTCTATTATCAATCAATAATCAGCTTCGTCGTGGAGTGTTAAAGTCATGCGCCTGATACAGCTTTCTCGCGACTCTATCGCCTTCCCTTCACCGGAAGGCGCGTTGCGTGAACCTAATGGGTTACTGGCGCTAGGGGGCGATCTTAGCCCGGCTCGGTTACTGATGGCTTACCAGCGAGGAATTTTCCCGTGGTTTTCTCCGGGCGACCCTATTTTATGGTGGTCCCCGGACCCGCGGGCGGTCCTCGTCCCCGAGCAGTTTCACCTGAGCCGCAGCATGAAACGTTTTCACCAGCGTTCACCTTATCGGGTGACGCTTAATCATGCCTTCGACCAGGTGATCGTGGGCTGCGCCAACGATCGTGATGAAGGCACCTGGATCACTGCGGATATCGTAGAGGCCTATCGCCGTTTACACGAGCTGGGCTATGCCCATTCAATTGAAGTCTGGGAAGGCAATGAAGTCGTTGGCGGGATGTACGGCGTGGCCCAGGGCGCGCTGTTTTGCGGCGAATCCATGTTCAGCCGCCGCGTGAATGCCTCAAAAACGGCGCTGCTGGTTTTCTGTCAGCATTTTTCGGCCTACGGCGGCAGGTTAATTGACTGTCAGGTGTTAAATGCCCATACCGCCTCGCTGGGCGCGACAGAGATCCTGCGGCGAGATTATCTGCAACAGCTGGCGACATTACGTCCGCTCCATCTGGAGAGCCACTGTTGGGTGCCACAAACGCTAATGCCGTAATAATGTTTACGGCACAATTTTGTTGAGGGTGTTATAATCAGCGCCGCAGAGTGAACTCTGCCCATTACCCCGCAGTCGTTTGGGAAAAGAAGTTTAAAAGGGAAGCCCATCGTTTATCTATTCGCACCCGCGTCTTAAGCGCATGCAGTGCGAACTTCGCGTGGTTAACGGGTAATGTGCAAAATGCACTTTCGCTTGCGATTTCACCAACATTTCTTTACATGATAAGCGAACTTCGGCATTATCTTGCCGGTTCAAACTATGGTAGTGATACCCCCGAGGATTAGATGGCCAAAGAAGACAATATTGAAATGCAGGGTACCGTTCTTGATACGTTACCTAACACCATGTTCCGCGTTGAGCTGGAAAACGGGCACGTGGTAACCGCTCATATCTCCGGTAAAATGCGCAAAAACTATATCCGCATCCTGACGGGCGACAAAGTCACTGTTGAGCTGACCCCGTACGACCTGAGCAAAGGCCGCATTGTCTTCCGTAGTCGTTAATAGTTTTTAATTTCCGCCGCCTGCTTTGCAGGGGGCGTTGAAGTCTGACCAAATGAAAAGGCCGGGGATTACCCCGGCCTTTTTTTATCTGCCTAATACGACTAGTGAGCCGCTTCCGGTTTGTGTTTCTGGGCGCTATGGAAGTTGTAGGTCAGCTGCTCCTTCGCGCTGTCCAGCGCTACGGTAACCTGCCCACCGTCCACAAGCGTACCAAACAGCAGCTCGTTGGCGAGCGGCTTCTTCAGGTTGTCCTGAATGACCCGCGCCATTGGACGGGCACCCATCGCCCGGTCGTAGCCTTTCTCCGCCAGCCAGTCGCGCGCTTCCTGGCTCACTTCAAGAGACACGCCTTTCTGATCCAGCTGCACCTGAAGCTCGACGATAAATTTGTCGACCACCTGGTGAATCACCTCGGTAGAGAGATGGTTGAACCAGATAATGTTGTCCAGGCGGTTGCGGAATTCCGGGGTAAAGATCTTCTTGATCTCTTCCATCGCATCGGTGCTGTTGTCCTGACGGATGAGGCCAATAGACTTACGCTCGGTTTCACGCACGCCAGCGTTGGTGGTCATCACCAGAATAACGTTGCGGAAATCTGCTTTGCGGCCGTTATTATCGGTGAGCGTACCGTTATCCATCACCTGCAACAGCAGGTTGAAAACGTCCGGATGCGCTTTTTCGATTTCATCCAGCAGCAGCACCGCGTGCGGATGCTTGATGACCGCATCGGTCAGCAGCCCCCCCTGATCGAACCCGACATAGCCCGGAGGCGCACCAATCAGGCGGCTCACGGTATGACGTTCCATATATTCGGACATATCAAAGCGCAGCAGCTCAATACCCAGCGACTTCGCAAGCTGCACCGTGACTTCCGTTTTCCCGACCCCGGTTGGCCCGGCGAACAGGAAGGAGCCGACGGGTTTGTGATCCTGACCCAGTCCGGCACGGCTCATCTTAATGGCTTCGGTTAAGGCCTCAATGGCTTTATCCTGGCCAAAGACCAGCATTTTCAGACGGTCGCCAAGGTTCTTCAGCGTATCACGATCGCTTGCCGACACGCTTTTTTCCGGGATACGGGCGATACGGGCAACCACGGTTTCAATATCCGCCACGTTGACCGTTTTCTTGCGTTTGCTCACCGGCATCAGGCGGCTACGGGCGCCCGCTTCGTCAATCACGTCGATGGCTTTATCCGGCAGATGACGATCGTTGATGTACTTCACCGCCAGCTCAACCGCGGCGCGGATGGCCTTCGCGGTGTAGCGTACGTCGTGATGCGCTTCGTATTTGGTTTTCAGGCCATTAATAATCTGCACGGTTTCTTCGACGCTCGGCTCAGTCACGTCAATCTTCTGGAAGCGACGTGCCAGGGCACGGTCTTTTTCAAAGATATTGCTGAACTCCTGGTAGGTCGTGGAACCGATAACGCGGATTTTACCGCCCGACAGCAGCGGTTTGATGAGGTTTGCCGCATCGACCTGGCCGCCCGACGCCGCGCCCGCACCAATAATGGTATGAATTTCATCAATAAACAGAATGCTGTTCTGATCCTGCTCGAGCTGTTTGAGCAGGGCTTTGAAGCGCTTCTCAAAGTCACCACGGTATTTAGTGCCGGCAAGCAGCGAACCAATATCCAGCGAGTAAATGGTACAGTCGGCCATCACCTCCGGCACGTCGCCCTGCACAATGCGCCAGGCAAGCCCCTCGGCAATCGCTGTTTTACCCACGCCTGATTCCCCCACCAGCAGCGGGTTATTTTTACGGCGGCGGCATAGCACCTGAATCGCTCGCTCCAGTTCTTTATCGCGGCCGATCAGCGGGTCGATGCCGCCCACGCGCGCAAGCTGGTTGAGATTGGTGGTGAAGTT
This sequence comes from uncultured Buttiauxella sp., assembly GCA_946480445.1. GTDB lineage: Bacteria > Pseudomonadota > Gammaproteobacteria > Enterobacterales > Enterobacteriaceae > Dryocola. The sequence continues at coordinate 10,992 of CAMLJN010000009.1, read as the reverse complement.
TTCCATACGTTCCTCCCCGCCTGCCTGCTCTTCATTGACCGGGTTTTCAGAACCCGATGCCTGATTGGGCTCATCTTTACGCGTACCGTGGGAGATAAAGTTCACCACATCGAGGCGGCTCACTTCGTGTTTGCGCAGCAGATAGGCCGCCTGGGACTCCTGCTCGCTGAAGATAGCGACCAGCACGTTTGCGCCAGTGACTTCACTGCGGCCAGAAGACTGAACGTGGAATACCGCACGCTGCAGGACGCGCTGGAAGCTGAGCGTAGGCTGTGTGTCCCGCTCTTCTTCACTGGCAGGCAGCACCGGTGTGGTTTGTTCGATGAAGGTTTCGAGTTCCTGACGTAGCGCCACCAGATCCACGCTACACGCATCCAGCGCTTCGCGGGCCGACGGGTTACTGAGCAAAGCCAGTAACAAATGCTCGACGGTCATAAACTCATGACGGTGCTCGCGCGCTCTGGCGAAAGCCATGTTTAAACTGAGTTCCAGTTCTTGATTGAGCATAGGCACCTCCCCCAAATTTTTGCCTTCTTCAGGCTTTTTCTAGCGTACACAGCAAAGGATGTTCATTCTCCCTGGCATACTGGTTCACCAACGCGACTTTGGTTTCCGCCACTTCTGCAGTAAAGATGCCACAGATGGCCTTACCCTGATAGTGAACCGTGAGCATCAATTGTGTGGCTCGCTCTACATCATAAGAAAAGAACTTTTGCAGCACGTCAATAACAAATTCCATCGGCGTGTAGTCATCGTTCATTAATACAACTTTATACATCGAAGGGGGTTGTAGCGCTTCGCGCAGTTTATCACCCACCAGTTGGTCAAAGTCTAACCAGTCGTTCGTCTTACCCATTGCGAGTCGTCATCATGTTTATTCGTCTGGCTGAGGCCAAACGAGGCCCTTAGGTTGAGTGTAATACGCTTTTGCCGTTGCCACTAATTACGCCCGACGGTACCGGCGGCTCCTTATCGCGAGCTGCGTCACATTAATGGCAATAGCGTTAACTGCTTCAAATTTTTGACTGATTTTCGTCCTTCCCCCCCTGCTGAACGCTTGACGCAGTGATGAAATTATCTACATTGTACAAGCGTGAGTTGGCGAGGTTTTGTACAGTTCGCCCTTACCCACCGGTTCATTCCATCTCACTATTTAGATTTACAAAGGATGTCGAAGTATGGAGACGGGTACAGTTAAATGGTTCAATAACGCCAAAGGGTTCGGGTTCATCTGCCCTGAAGGCGGCGGCGAAGATATCTTCGCACATTACTCCACCATTCAGATGGATGGATACAGAACGCTTAAAGCCGGGCAAGTTGTCAGGTTTGATGTACATCAGGGGCCAAAAGGCAATCATGCCAGTCTTATCGTCCCCTTCGAAGCGCAGGCGGCGGTCGCCTGACCCCCTGCGTTTTATTGTGTACATCCTCAAGCCCAAATGCCAGCCCTTACGGCTGGCATTTTTACGCGGCTTTGCTACTCACGCGCCAGGGCGTCAATGGGGTTAAGCCTTGCCGCGTTGCGGGCGGGCAGCCAGCCAAACAGCACGCCGGTAGCCGTTGAGCAGGCAAACGCCGTCAGCAGCGCCATGGGCGAGAAACCAATCTGCCAGCCGGGTAAAAACAGCTGTAGCGTGAAGGCAATAAGCAAAGAAAGCGAAATCCCCAGCGCGCCGCCCACCAGACAAACCAGAACCGCCTCGATCAAGAACTGTTGCAGGACATCGCTCGCCCTTGCGCCGACGGCCATGCGGATACCTATCTCTTTGGTTCTCTCCGTCACCGACACCAGCATGATATTCATCACCCCAATGCCGCCAACCAGCAGCGAGATCACCGCCACCAGCGTCAGGAACAGTTGAAGAGTACGTGTGGTCTTTTCAGCCGTTTTCAACAGGCTATCCATATTGTAGGTGAAAAAATCTTTTTTACCGTGGCGCAGTTCCAGCATACGGATAAGCTGCTGTTCCGCCTCCTGGCTGTCGTAGCCCTCCTTCACGCGAACGGTAATATTGTTCAGCCAGCTTTGCCCCATTACGCGGCTCGCCATCGTGCTGTAAGGTAGCCAGACGCGCAGCACCTTACTGCTGCCGAACATCGACTGCTTTTCTTCCGCCACGCCGATGACGGTTGCCGGCATATTACCAACGAGGATCACTTCACCCACCACGCTGGCCTTATTCGGGAAGAGCTGCCGCTTGCTGTTATTATCCAGCACCACGACCTGGGCGCGCCCGGCAAGCTGCTCATCGTTAAAGGCGGTGCCCTGACTCAGAGTCATGCCATAAACATTGAAGAAATGCCCGCTGACGCCGCTGACGCTGGCCGCCGCATCCACGTTGCCGTAGCGCAGGCGCAGATTGCTTGAGATGGATGGCGTGGCGGAAGCCACCCAGGGCTGGCGTTCTATCGCTTCCAGGTCGGCGTATTTCAGCGCCTGCTGCGCCTGCGGTTCATCATCGCCAAAATCTTTGCCGGGGTAGATGTCTATCGTATTGGTGCCGATGGCGCGAATATCTTCCAGCACCAGCTGCTTGGCCGCGTCGCCAACAATCACAATCGACACCACAGAAGCGATACCAATAATGATGCCCAGCATCGTTAATAGCGTACGCATTTTGTTTGCGGCCAGCGCAAGCCAGGCCATGCTAAAGGCTTCGCGAAAGCTGCTGAACAGCTGCTGTATGGCCGAGATCGGCGGGCGAGAGGTGTTCTCATCCTTCGGCTTAGTCGCCTGCTTCACGGCCGGGGGATTACTGATTATTTCCCCGTCGCGGATCTCAATAATACGCTGCGCCTGTGCGGCCACCAGCGGATCGTGCGTCACGATGATCACCGTGTGGCCCTGCTCGCGCAGCTGCTTGAGGGTGGCCATGACCTCCTCACCGGAATGGCTATCGAGCGCGCCGGTTGGCTCATCGGCAAGGATAACCTGCCCACCGTTCATCAAAGCGCGGGCAATACTGACTCGTTGTTGCTGGCCGCCGGAAAGCTGGGAAGGAAGATAGTCGACCCGTTCCGCAAGGCCTAGTCGCATCAGCAGCGCTCGCGCGCGCTGCTGGCGGTAGACTCGCGCCGTTCCCGCGTAGACCGCAGGAACCTCGACGTTCTGCGTCGCATTCAGATGCGAAAGCAAATGATAGCGCTGGAAAATAAACCCAAAATGCTCACGGCGCAGCGTGGCCAGCTCATCGCCGCTTAACGCCGCGATGTCCACGCCCGCCACGCTATAGCTGCCGCTGGTGGGCTTATCCAGACAGCCAAGGATGTTCATCAGCGTAGATTTACCGGAGCCTGATGCGCCAACGATGGCCACCATTTCTCCCGCCTCGATGCTGATACTCACGCCCTTGAGCACTTCAATCTGCTCGTCGCCTGAGGGATAGCTTCTGCGAATATCCTTCAGCTCAAGCAGCGCCGTCACTGGGCGCTCCCGGCGCTGACCCGCCCTGTCACAACCTCGTCTCCTTCCTCAAGCCCCGTAGCAACCTGAACCAGAGTATCGTTACGCATGCCAATGGTGATTTCGCGCTCGCGAGTTTCGCCGTTGCGCAGCACCGTCACTTTGTAGCGGTTATCACCAACAGGGTCGCCCAGAGCGGAGAGCGGAATGGTTAATACGTCCTTCACGCCCCCCAGCTGAATATGCACCTGCGCCGTCATTTCCAGACGCAGCACACCGTGCGGGTTTGGCACTTCAAAGCGGGCATTATAGAAAATGGCTTCGTTGACCTTTTCCGGCGTGGGCAATATGTCTTTTAGTTTGCCCTCATAGCGCGTCAGCGGATCGCCCAGCACGGTAAACCACGCTTTTTGGCCCGGTTTGAGGTGAATCACATCGGCCTCAGAAACCTGAGCCTTGACCAGCATTGTACTGAGGTCAGCCAGGGTCAGGATATTCGGCGCCTGCTGGGCGGCGATCACCGTCTGGCCCTGAAGGGTGGTAATCTGAGTCACTTCGCCCGCCATGGGGGCGACAATGCGTGTGAAGTCGAGATTGGTTTTCGCAGTGTCTAAAGAAGCCTGATTACGCTGAATCTGTGCGTCGATGGTGCCCAACTGAGCGAGTTTTACATCCACATCCGTCGCGGCAGTGTCCAGATCCTGACGAGACACCGCCAGAGTTTTGGCCAGCGCCTGCTGGCGAGCCAAAGTAACCTGGGAAAGTTTGGCCTGTGCCTGCGCCTGGCGACGCTGCGCGCGAAGCTCCCTCAGCGTAGCTTCCACTTCCTTAATCTGGTTTTGCGCCTGCTCAGGGTCAATGACGCCCAGCAGCTGATCTTTTTTCACCTTGTCGCCGATGTTCACCGACAGCGTTTTTAACTGTCCGCTAACCTGCGCGCCAACGTCAACTTTGCGTAAAGCGTCGAGCTTACCGGTAGCCAGCACGCTTTGTTCCAGGGAGCCTTTACGCACAATCATCGTCTGATAGGCAGGCGTCGGGGCATTCAGAAACTGCCACAGCCAGATGCCCAACATCAGCACCAGTACGGCAAGCAACAGATAGCGTTTTTTGATTTTTCCCTTAATTCTCATAGATATCCTGAAAAATACACAGTTAAACAAAGCGTCAACAACCGGAAAGATTCTTTCGCAGCGTCAAGGGTGATTGAGCCTTGATTGAGGTTACGGATGCTGAAATAGGCCTCTTCATCGCAAAACGAGTCTTGATTATGTCGCAGATTGCCGTAAACCAACTGACAACGACGATGCCAAAAAGCGGCTGGCAACTGTTTCTTTCATTAGTAAAGGGGCAACAGCTACCCGGAGACGCCTGGCAAAACCCTCGCTACCGCCGCAAGTTTATGCTGCGTTCTCTGGCCGCCCCCATTAGCACCGGCCGTCTGCTCTCGACCCTGGCCCAACAGCCGCTGCTCGAAGAGCTGCTGCATGTGCAGCCCGGTCTGCCTTGTCGCCTGCACCGCCCCTATCTGTCGGTGAATTTTAACCGCAACGCTGCACTGAATGCATTGTGTTTCCATTACCAGACGGTGATTCAGACTCTGCCTGAAAAGATCCTGCGCGGCTACCTCTCAGAAAATGGCGTTACCCTGGCCCATCTCGAAGGTAAAGACGGATCAGAGTATCACATCAAATTCTGCTCGCTTGCCAATCTGGATAAAGAAGGTGAAGCCACGCTGGTGATGACCAATCAGGCAGGTAATACGCTGGCGGAGCTTACCTTTACCCTGTGCAGCTATGAAGGGAAAACAACGCTGTTTATTGGGGGTCTGCAAGGGGCTAAAGCCTGGGTGCCGCATGAGGCTATCCAGAGCGCGACCAAAGCCTGCCACGGATTATTCCCCAAAAGGCTGGTGCTGGAAGCCGCCTGCCAGCTGGCACAGCACCTCGAGGTGGAGCAAATTCTGGCCGTGGGTAACGACGCCCACATTTACCGCTGCTGGCGCTACCAGAAAAAGAAAAAAGATAAGCTGCATGCGGATTACGACAGCTTCTGGCAATCAATGAGCGGCGAACGGCTAAATGAAGGGTATTTCAGAATGCCGAACAAAGTGGCGCGTAAGCCGCTGGAGGAAATCGCCAGTAAAAAACGCGCCGAGTACCGCCGCCGCTATGCGCTGCTCGATGGGATGAGCGAAAATATCGCCAGCCTTTTTTAGTCCGCTCGGCCTCGTGCCAGCCATAACACACGCGAAAACATTTTTCGCAAGAGCGAAGGGACGGCCTCCACGCCGCGCCGTCCCGCTTCCATCGCCACCTCAATAGCCAAATCCGGCTTGGAGGAGCGGTGAATCGCCTTCACAATCACCCGCCGCATATTCATCGGCACATTTTCCGGAAGTTGCGCTACCCGGTGATAAACGTCGGAAAATCCCTGGCGATACATAAAGTGTTCCATGTCCATTGCCGGTAATACCGTGAGATGATCGCGCTCCTGATCCCGGTCGTTATCCACCAGCCCACGCACGGTAGCGGCATATTTTTTCCCGGCCTCGTCACCGTCTACCAGAACGTGCCACTCAATCCCCATCCGACGGGCAAATTTGATCAGCGGCTTGAGCCCGGACTGGGCAAACTCAATCACCTTGATCCCTTCCGCATCGAAATGGTGGCCGCACTGGCGCGCCAGTTCGTTCATCACCCAGACTTCCGTTTCGCCTTCAACCAGCAGCCAGCAGCGGGCGAAAAGCGATGAGGCTCGATTAAAACGTATATGGAAGGCAATACGGCGGCTGTCCTCGGCGTTCATGCCACCCGGCCCCAGCCGCCAGGCGGCCACCCGGGAAGATTCACGAACGAGGCGGCATACCTGTTCCACCGGCGTCAGCGACAGCAGCTCGCCCGAATTGGTCGTGGTGATCCTTTGCAGCGGCAGCAGGTTTAGCAGCTGCCAGGCCACGGAGAGCATTATCGGATGCAGGCGCGTTTCCGGGTCCTCCACCAGCAACAGCGGACGCGCATCTTTATCCAGCGTCACCGTGCCTTTGGCCTGCAAGAGCGTAGAAAACATCCCCAGCAAAATCATGCGATGCGTCCGGCCGTTAGGTTTATCAATCATGCGGTTGATAATGTCGAGATAACGCCAGCTGCGCTGTTCATCGTGTGAGCGGCGGCGCATCAGGCGCTGATGGCCCATGGCGCCCTGCTCCGAAAAATAGTGCTCCAGCAGCTGAACCATGGCTGAAAGCCCCTGACGCAGCTGGGAGTCCGTCAGATTCTGCGGGCGGGATACCAGCTCACGGGCCAGCAAATCAAGCTGACGGGCGGTCATTTCAGTGTCGGGCATTTCCGGTACGCCGCCGTTACGCAGCCTGCGCATAAAACGCGCATCGCGCAAACGCAAAACAGGGTTCAGACGTGTAATTTGCTGAGCAATCGCGTCGATATCATCAAGCTCGACGGGTCTGGCTCTGTCGTCCAGAAAACTACGCAGCGTCAGTACTGTATTATCATCGGCCAGTTCGCCTTCAAGACGGTACATAATACGGCAATAACCGTCATGGCCTGCCACCCACACCGGCGCCAGGCCACGGTAACGACGCCCCTGATGATGCCCCGGAACCGTCTCGCGGAAGGTAAGAATAATATGCAGATGACGTTCACGCCCAGCCATGTCGCCCGGGGGGAAATAGAAATCTTCCCGGCTGAAGTGGTATAGCGATTCGTGGGGCGAGAGCAGCAGCGTTAACGCATCGAGAAGGCTCGATTTGCCCCAGGCGTTTTCACCGATTAACACGTTATTTTGTTCAAGCATCAACGACAGACGATTTATGCCGCGAAACCCGACTATCTCAACTCGTTCGAGAAACATACACCCTCCAGGGCTGTCCGCTGCATATCCTTAAACTAGCAGGCTGGCAATGCATCGAGTATAGCGGGAAGGGCCGGGCATTTGTATGATTTCCCCCCAATCCCTGCGCCACAGAAAAGGTTCTGTAGAAGGAAAATAAAGCCATTTTGTTTATAGGGTTTTCTGTTTTTGCTTATTAACATCAGAATAATCCTGTTCGTTCTGAAACTCATCTATACTTTTGAGGTTAAATTCTGAAAAGGAATCGCACCTCATTGCCTTAAATCAAATTAACTGGATATATTGCCCTGGCTCCGGGTAGACGAAATTATTAAGATCGCTCGGCTTTTATATTTTTCGTCAAACCCTTAATGACGGTAATAAAACGGCGTCAGTCTCAAGTCCTATTCCGGGCTGTGCTGCTCGCTGTTTTTTCAACACAGAGGTGGTTATGTTTAGAAAGTTAGCGGCCGAGTTCTTCGGAACATTTTGGCTGGTATTTGGTGGCTGTGGCAGTGCGGTACTGGCAGCAGCGTTTCCTGAACTGGGCATTGGTTTTACGGGCGTGGCGCTGGCATTTGGCCTGACCGTACTGACCATGGCGTACGCGGTAGGCCATATTTCCGGCGGCCACTTTAACCCGGCGGTGACCCTCGGTTTATGGGCTGGCGGTCGTTTCCCGGCTAAAGAAGTGATCGGCTATATCGTGGCTCAGGTTATTGGCGGTATTGTAGCAGCCGGTATTCTGTACCTGATTGCCAGCGGCAAAAGCGGCTTTGACGCTGCGGCAAGTGGCTTTGCTTCCAACGGCTTCGGTGAACATTCACCGGGCGGGTATTCCATGCTCTCCGCCATTATTATTGAAATCGTTTTAACCTGCGGTTTCTTAATTGTGATTCATGGTGCAACCGACAAATTCGCACCGGCTGGTTTTGCCCCGATCGCCATCGGTCTGGCGCTGACCCTGATTCACCTGATCAGCATTCCCGTCACCAACACCTCCGTTAACCCTGCGCGCAGCACCGCAGTGGCGATCTTCCAGGGTGGCTGGGCACTGGAGCAGCTGTGGCTGTTCTGGTTAATGCCGATTATCGGCGGTATTCTCGGCGGGTTGATTTATCGCACCCTGCTGGAAAAACGCAATTAATTCATCTCGTCCAGAGAGTGGATAAGCCAGCCGCGCTGTCCACGCTTAAAATAGCGGCGGGTGGCGCAACGCTCACCCGCCCTATCCTCTCTAAAGCTTGCCTCTGAGCGCATAAAAATTCTTATTTTCCGTAGCTTTACTCATTCTGTTTCTTTGGGTAGTGTGGGGCGTGCCGTTTCTCATTTCTCGCAAGGATCCTCCGTCTCATGTTTTCGGGATTGTTAATTATCTTAGTGCCGCTGATTGTTGGCTATCTTATTCCCCTGCAGCAAACCAGCCTGTTAAAACTCATCAACCGCCTGCTGAGCTGGATTGTCTATGTCATCCTGTTCTTTATGGGAATTAGCCTTGCCTTTCTCGATAACCTGGCGAGCAATCTGCTGGCCATCTTTCATTATTCGGCGGTCAGCGTTGCGGTCATTTTGCTGTGTAACGCCGCCGCGCTGCTGTGGCTTGAACGTTCGCTCCCCTGGCGCCACGACCATCGGCAAGAAAAATTACCTTCGCGTATCGCGATGGCGCTGGAATCGCTCAAACTCTGCTTCGTGGTCGTCGCGGGCTTTCTGCTCGGCCTGACCGGCTGGGCGTTTTTACAGCACGCAACCGAAGCCAGCGAATACACATTGATCTTCCTGCTGCTGCTGGTCGGTATTCAGCTGCGCAACAGCGGCATGACGCTAAAACAGATCGTCCTTAACCGCCGCGGCATGATTATCGCGGTTGTCGTGGTTATGAGCTCGATGGCGGCCGGCGTGATTAACGCCTTTGTCCTCGACCTGCCGATAAAAACCGGGCTTGCCATGGCATCGGGCTTCGGCTGGTATTCCCTGTCCGGCATTCTGATGACCGAGTCCTACGGGCCGGTGATCGGCAGCGCAACGTTCTTTAACGATCTTATCCGTGAGCTGCTGGCTATTATGCTAATCCCCGGTCTTGTCGCGAAAAGTCGCTCGACGGCGCTGGGACTGTGCGGCGCAACATCCATGGACTTTACCCTGCCGGTTCTCCAGCGCAGCGGTGGACTGGAAATTGTCCCCGCAGCCATTGGGCACGGCTTTATTCTGAGCCTACTCACCCCTTTGCTGATGGCCTTTTTCGCTTCCTGATACCTCGTTGGCGGTAGATCCCTGCCGCCAAATTTGCGCTAAATCAATCTCTCTTCAATTCCCGTAAAAAGCCCTTTTCTCCCGCCGGAGCGAGGCATAACCTTAAACATGTATATTAAATATAACTTTAAAAGGTACGACTATGTTTTGTGTGCAATGTGAACAAACTATCCGCACTCCGGCGGGGAATGGCTGCTCTTATGCTCAAGGGATGTGCGGCAAAACCGCTGAAACCTCAGACCTGCAAGACCTGCTGATTGCCACTTTACAGGGGCTTTCTGCCTGGGCGGTGGCGGCTCGCGAAGCGGGTATTATCGATCACGAAGTCGACAGCTTTGCCCCACGCGCCTTCTTCTCCACCCTCACCAACGTCAATTTCGATTCAGCGCGCATCGTTGGCTACGCGCGTGAAGCCATCGCGCTGCGCGAGAGCCTGAAAGCCCGCACGCTTGCGGTAAATGCAAAGGTGACGATCACCCACCCGATGGCCGGGCTACAGCTGATCAGCGACGACTTAGGCGACCTGCAACGTCAGGCTAGCGAATTTGCGCCTAACCGCGACAAAGCAGACATCGGCGAAGATATTCTCGGCCTGCGCCTGCTGTGCCTGTATGGCCTGAAAGGCGCGGCGGCCTATATGGAACACGCCCATGTACTGGGCCAGTTCGATAACGCCCTCTACGCCCGCTATCACAAAATCATGGCCTGGCTCGGCACCTGGCCTGCGGATATGGACGCGCTGCTTGAGTGCGCCATGGAAATCGGCCAGATGAACTTCAACGTGATGAGTATCCTGGACGCGGGCGAAACCAGCAAATACGGTCACCCGACCCCGACCCAGGTTAACGTACGTCCCGTAGCGGGCAAATGTATCCTGATTTCCGGCCACGACCTGAAGGACCTTTATCACCTTCTGCAACAAACGGAAGGCACCGGCGTTAACGTTTATACCCACGGTGAAATGCTGCCCGCCCACGGCTACCCTGAGCTGCGGAAGTTCAAACATCTGGTCGGCAACTACGGCAGCGGGTGGCAAAATCAGCAAAGTGAATTTGCACGCTTCCCAGGCCCAGTGGTCATGACTTCAAACTGCATCATCAACCCGGAAGTCGGTTCTTATGAAGATCGTATCTGGACCCGTAGCATCGTCGGCTGGCCGGGCGTAAGCCACCTCGAAGGCGACGATTTCGGTCCGGTTATCGCCCAGGCACAGCTAATGGCGGGCTTCCCGTACAGCGAAATTGAACACCTGATCACCGTCGGCTTCGGCCGCCAGACGCTGCTGGGTGCCGCCGATACGCTGATTGACCTGGTGAGCCGCGAAAAACTGCGCCACATCTTCCTGGTCGGCGGCTGCGACGGCGAACGCGGCGAACGCAGCTACTTCACCGACTTTGCGACCAGCGTGCCGAAAGACTGTCTGATCCTGACGCTGGCCTGCGGTAAATACCGCTTTAACAAACTCGACTTTGGCGATATCGAGGGGC